>JBEKJR010000031.1:0-3254 GCA_050011175.1 Occallatibacter sp. | reverse complement strand
ATCATGCGGTCCTTGCCTAGCAGAAACTGTGGGTCGATTCCGGTTCCGGAAGCCGGCCCAATGTGTGATAAAGCGCGATTTCCATGGCATCGTAGGTGCGAAATCCGTAGGAACGTCTGGTTACCACACGAAGTTTGTTGTTGAGGCCCTCGACGGCACCGTTGGATATCTCTCCTCTGGCGCGAAACCAATTCAGCAGTAGCTCCTCATGGGCGCGGAGCATGCGGGCGACTTTCTGCATCGGCTCCAGTCGGCTGCGCAGAGCCCGATAGCACCAATAGTCAAGAAAGGCTCCCGCCCAGGTCACGGATTTGTAGCTCCAGAAGTGGGAGAAGGTCTCCTTCAGCTCCCAGGCCCGGGCCGTGGCCAGTTTGCTGGTCAGCAGGGCGTGGAGCTTTTGTCGCGCCCGCCCCCGTACTCGGCTGCCCCGGCGCAGCAGCGGCCAGCGCATGTGCTTGAGGCGCTGCGCCTTCCGCTGGCTCACTGCCCGCAAGCGTGTGCTTTCGGCGCGCCGCACCTGATCCACCGCCTGATTCAAATGCGTCGTGATGTGGAAACGATCCAATACATGCAACACTTGCCCCGCTTCCGCCGCGAGGACTTTCAGATAGGGTGTCCACATGTCGCTGCATACAAAGCGCAGCCCTTTCACTACCTCCGGCCCCAGCGCTTTCAGCCCCTGCCGCAGCGTCGCTTGCGACCGCCGTTTCCCTACCCACAGCAGGCGCCGGCAATGCGCGTCGATCTGGTAGATCACAGTCAGGAAGTTGTTCGCTCGCAAACCCTGGCCCCAATGAATCTCGTCCACCCCAATCGACTCCACCCCCTGCAACTCCCGGTGGGCCAAGCCCCATTGCACCAACCATTCCACCGAGCGATACACTGCCTCCCAACTGGTTCCAAACACCTGCGCCGTCTCCCGCCAGCTCAGCCGCCGTGCCCAGCGCGCCAAGAACACCATCATGGCGCACGTCACCCGGCGCTTGCCCTCGCTCCACGGAATGTGTTCGATGAGCACGCCGTGCTCGCCACATTCCACACGCCGCGGCGCGTAGTAGAAATACGTGGGGATTCCCCACAGCGGCACAGACTGCCAGCGCCGTTCCGGCAAGCGATCATAGCCTGGCGCCGGTCGCCGGCACTGCGAACAGCGCCCCCGCATACCCGCATGCGGCTCCAGCTTGATCTCGATCCATTCCGGCCGCCCCTTCCGCGTACGCATCCGCACTTCTCCGTACACGAACCCCACAAAACGTTGAACTCGATTCAAGATGGTCTTAACCTGTAGTTGAATAGCTGAACCTCCCCGGCGGCTCGGTTTTTGTCTTCACAAACAAAAGACTAAGTCAGCCGGCTGGAGTTCAGCTATTCTTCTTCTCTTCTCTTTCTTTTCTCTTCTTGTCGGGGTGGAATCGGAAAGTTAACCCGTCGTAGCCGGGGCGGTGGAAAAAGTGGAAATCCCGCTGCCGTTGTGGGATTTCCAAGCGCAGTGGAAAAGTCCCGCCTTTGGACTTTTCCACGAAGCGGCGTTTTCCACTGCCCCTTTACCCCCAAATTGTGCTGTAGATCCGCCGATAGTTTACGTGGGCAGGCGACAGCATTCAAAACCCGGTCAACGAGTGCAATAGAGATTTCACGCCAGTTATTACTTCCTTCTACAATTGCATCATGGATGGGCGTCTGAAGGCTTCGATTGCAGTATCACTTGCCTTCATGATTCCACTGGTAGCGGTCGCGTCGCAACAGGACGATAAGGCCGCAGACGCCGTTTCGTCGGCCTTTATCGAAGCCCGTCAAGCAGCACACTTGTCAAAGTTGGACCGAATTGAAAGGAACCGGTTTCGCAAGCAAGTGTGTAAGCACGATCATCGGATGCCCTCAGGACTCATTACCGATGTGCGGTACGAAACCGTCGATCCTGCCCATCTCCCCGAGGCGGCACGGCGACTGGCGACTTCGTCCGTTGGCTACCAGGTCGTGGCCCGCTTCGGCGTCGGCGTTTGCTCTCTCGGTCCAGATTCATCCGGCAAAGTCATCTACTCCGTGCTGATCGCAACTTACGCGTCGCGATGGGCAAGTTTCTGGCGCATTTTCTGGGACTAGGCGTCCGGGTACCTGTTTGCTGGTTCAAAGTTCCTGGTTCAACGTCGGTCGATGATCGGCATGCCTTTCGATAACCCGCGTTAGCACTCATACCCCCCGATTCGAGTCATTGAGTGAAATCGAGATGTTACACCAACAATTCGCTCCTAAGCTGCGGCATTGGCTTATATTCAGCAGATGCGGGACGCTATCGGACCTAAGCCGCTAGGATTCACGGCGATAGGTGTTTTCCTGTTCTTTGGTGCCGTCATGGCTAGTCTCGCAGCAACTACTTTGCTCTGGCGAGGCACGCCTCTCGATCGCGTCTGGGCTCTCAATCCGATGGCGTACAAGCAGCTCGCGCCTCTGGGCGTTACGGTTGGGATTCTCTTCCTGTTGCTCGGTGCGACCCTCATCACGGCAGGAATCGGGTGGTTCCGACGCAGCCTTTGGGGATGGAGACTGGCAGTTGCGATCATTGCGATACAGGTTCTAGGGGATGTCGTTAACTGCGTCAGAGGCGACTGGCTGCGCGGCGGAATTGGCGTCATCATCGCCGGTGCATTATTGCTGTTTCTCTTGCAGCCCAAAATCAGAGCCACGTTTGCCTAGAATCTCTCTCGAAGAAATTCAAAAAGCAGATAGCCTAGGAGTGCCGCTACGGTGGCGATTTCAAAATTGGCAGCCGTAAAGACATCCACAATTGCCCAAGCTATGCCCCTCTTCTGCCCCATGCCTGAGCGCTCAAATTCTCCCATCAAAAGATTGGAGTAAAACAGGAAGATGATAAAACCTACCTCAATCAGCGCTCTCCAGACACTTTTCTTCATGGCAGATACCGACTCCTCGGTAGAGCCGAGATTGTAGACTATTGTTGAGGAAAACAGGCATTTGGAGTCATTGAGAATTGGCCGTCAGGGTCAGTGAGTATAATGGGGCTTTTTCGCCAGTTAAGCGGCTTCTGCTGCTTAGCATTTATTCACACTTTCACCACGGTGCGTGTTCTGGAGCCTATTGATTGGTTGTTCCAGACTGACACGAATTGTCAGGGTCCATGAGTCTTCGACCTGGAAGGGAAGTTGGTTGGCGTAGCGATAGGGACGCCGGCTTCTATCGGTCAGTCCGTCCACCCCACATTCCTGATAGCGATCGAAGATTTTGTAGCCGGTCTT
>JBEKJR010000030.1:0-5718 GCA_050011175.1 Occallatibacter sp. | reverse complement strand
ATGGCAAGGCCGAGCGCTTTATCCAAACCGCCCTGCGCGAATGGGCCTACGCGCGAAGCTATCAGAACTCAACAGAAAGAGAAGAACAACTCGAATACTGGCTGCACGACTACAACTTCCACCGCCCCGTGCTAGCCTCAAACTACAGACACCCGCTTCCCGCGCAAGCCTGAATCGGAACAACCTCTTGAGCCTCCACAACTAAAGGTTATTATCCGCAGATGGCTTGTAATTTCCTGCCATACTTCTTAGTCTTTACTGGTATATGCATAGAAAGCAGATCGTCACATTCTTCTTGCTGGCCGCATCCTCAGGCCTATTCGCATTTTTTGTTTTGAACTGTGTCCGCGCGCTTTTGGTCAAAGGGCCAATCTGGTATGAGGGACCAGTCCTCGGCTTTATCAATACCATCCGTCTGGGGCGGCTATATCAGCTGGATGCCCTACACACCCAGCCGTATTCGGTTCTGACCCACACGCCACTTTCGTATCTCCTCGATTATGCAATCTATTCGGTGATTCCAGCCTTGTGGCCGCTGCGGCTGCTTAATATCGTTCTCACGCTGTGCTGCGCCCTGCTGGTAGCCAAACTGGCGCGTTTTGAAAATCCCGATCACAGAGTTGCCGGATGGTTTGCCGCCAGCCTGTTTCTGGTTTGCACGCCAGTCTTTTTCTGGTCGCAAGTGGCGCGTTGCACCGACGCTTTGGCCTGCCTGTTCTCTCTCTTGGCTATAACGGCACTGGTAACTTTGCCATCATCATTTCGCCGCGAAGTGGCGGTCGGAGTTTTCTGGGCCTTGGCGGTACTCTCGAAACAAACCGCCGCTGTTGTGCTGGCGCCGGCATTGTTCGGCTACGACTTCTTTTTGACGCGGGACCGGTCGCGTATCTATTGGCGCTTTCTGTTCTGCGGGGCCGTTCTCTTGCCCATCTTTATTTATTTGCAGTGGTCCACCCATGGCGGCTTTTCTCAAAACGTGATCGCAGGGAATCTTGTTCGGGCCACGGCTGCCTGGTGGCTCATGGTTACGTTGAGACTGAAGTCGTTTTGGCTCTTGATTCTCGTAGTCGCGCTGCTTGGAGGGCTCCGGAAGTCTGCCACAAGCATCTGGTTCGTGACCAGCCTGGCCTTCGGCTTGTATGCCGTAGCCAAGCGCGGCGCGGATATGATGTATTTCTTCGACACCAGTGCGGCTCTGGCCATCATGGCTGCCGGAATTGTAATCAGCTTGCCTCAAATGCGTCGCCCTTTGCTAAAGGGAGCTGCGCTCGCAATCACGATTCTGGCGATGTCAATCAACGATCTCCAATGGCTGGTGAGTTCGGCCGGCGATGAGGATTACTCAAGGATGATCGCTTGGTTGTCATCCCATGCAAGTCCCAATGGACAGATCTTGTCCGATGATGCGGGCATCTCCCTGGCGCTCGGTCAGAACCCGGTCTCGGACGATCCGTTCATTCTTGCCGAATGGTCAGCGCGTGGCGTTTGGAGAAACGATGCTCTCATGGACGGGATTCGCGCGGGCAAGTACTCGGCCGTTGTCGTCAGCGATAGTAATCTGCTGTGGTTTCCAGCCGAGCGGAACGAAGTTGCCAAAGGGTATACGCTGGTGAAAGTTTTTCGATCAGTGGATCCAGGCCCAAAGTGTATTTACGTGCCCAACGCGGTGATGGCTGCTGGAACTCAGCTTGAGCCTCTTGTCTTGTCTCCCGCGGACAAACAGAATTTGCCATGCAACATTGGGCGGGCAGGCTATTCATAGTCTGAACCATCTGGCGCTTGTAAATGGAACGTATTTTCTCGCGCATCAGCGGGAATGTTACTGCGAATGACTTGGAAAGACGTGCGAATATCCCATCTTTGCCGGGGGTCCACACCGTGGTTCCCCCGGCCTTGTTTTGCACAAAGCCCACTCTTCCGGCGCGGATAATAGAGATTGCTCTGGGAGTCTTTGTCCGCTCCATCCGTTCGTTCGCGGCAGATTTCCAGAGGGTCCATCGAGACGGAGCGCCCTTGTCATGACATCCCTTCGCATTGTTTTAACGCCGACACGCAACCGGCCTTTGAATATTTTTCTGGGGCTGGTGCTGGTGCTGGTTGCGGTGCTCGTCCTGCTCGCGCTGGCCTCCTATCATGCGACTGATCCCTCGTGGAATACCGCCTCCGGAGCTGCCGGACCAGACGCCATCCGCAACTGGATCGGCATCTTCGGCGCATCACTCAGCGACCTGTTGCTCCAGTCTCTCGGAGTTGCCGCCTTCTTCATTCCTCTCTGGCTGTGCGGGCTGGGGTGGACCTGGATGCGTTCGCGTCCCGGCGGCCTGGCCTGGCTGCGCTGGATGGGCGCTCTGCTGGCGCTGGCCTTTACGCCTGCCGTCCTGGCGCTGCTGCCCTGGCGATTGCTCTGGCAGGGAAGGCCCGTCGTGGGTGTAACGGGTCTGCTCATGGCCGATCTGCTGGTGCGCTACTTAAATTTCAAGGGCGCCCTGCTGGTGGCCGGTGTGCTGGCCGCGGCGGGAATCTGCTTTGCCTCGGCCGTCTTCTTCTCCAACATTGCCGAGATGATCCAGGCTCGCTGGCGCAATCTCGTTTCCCTGCATGACCGTTGGCGCAACTGGCGCGAAGAGCGCGCGGAACGCAGGGAAGCACGGATCGCCGAGCGCGAGTTCCGGCGCGAGCGGGAGAGCCACCCGGAAATGGGTCCGCAGCTCGTCCCAGATCCCGTGCCGGTCCCGATCCCAATCCCAATCACGGAGACGCGTGAAACATCGCTCGACGTACGCCCCGGCCTCTTTGCCCGCCTCTTCCGTCGCCGCCAAGCCGCCGAAATCGACCCCGAGGATATTCCTGCCTATCAGCGTGTCGCGCTCCAGCCGGAGGAAGACGAAGACGCCGGTTCGCGTCTGTTGCGCAGGCCCAGCATCTGGGAGAGCGCAGTTGAGCAACCCGGGGTCCCCAGCGACAGGTCTTCGTCGATGGGGTGGGAACCTGCTCCCACGCAGGCTGAGGTTATTCCGCTTACTCCCAGCGCGGAAACCACACAGCCCGCGCCAGCGCAACCCGAAACTCCGCGTTCCGGAAACTCGCGCTCCGCGGCCAACCGCTTTGAGCCTGCCGCCGCCCGTCCTGTTTTTGTGCCGGCCGCGCCGCTGCCCGCCGAGGAAATCGCCATCCACGAACGCGCTGATGCCGATATGCACCTGGCCGCCGTCGTGCCTAAAAATATCAGCGGCTTCAAGCTGCCGCCCAGCACGCTGCTCAACCCCGGCGAGGAGCCCCTGGCCGTCCGCGAGGACGAGCTGCGAGAAGAGGCTCGCGTTCTGGTCGAGAAATGCGAGGAGTTCGACGTCCGTGGCCAGATCGTCCAGATCAATCCCGGGCCCATGGTCACCACCTACGAGTTCAAGCCCGAGGCTGGCGTCCGGTTCTCGCGCGTCTCCGGACTGGACGACGATCTCTGCCTCGCCATGAGTGCCGAAAGCATCCTCATCGAGCGCATGGCCGGCAAGAACACTGTCGGCATTCAGGTGCCTAACCATCGCCGCGAGACCATTCACCTGCGCGACTGCATCGAGTCAGAAGATTACCGCAAGGCCAAATCGCG
Organism: Occallatibacter sp.; assembly: GCA_050011175.1. Lineage (GTDB taxonomy): Bacteria > Acidobacteriota > Terriglobia > Terriglobales > Acidobacteriaceae > Telmatobacter. Next base: position 2,114 of record JBEKJR010000030.1, on the reverse strand, counting down.
CCTCACCATCGCCATGGGCAAAGACATCAATGGCCGCATCCGCACCGCCGACCTGGGCGCTATGCCCCACGTGCTCATCGCCGGTTCCACCGGCAGCGGCAAATCCGTGGCCATCAACGCCATGATTGTGAGCCTGCTCTATCGCACCACCCCCGCGCAGGTCCGCTTCATCCTCGTTGACCCCAAGCGCGTCGAACTGGGCATGTACGAGGGCATTCCCCATCTCTTCACGCCCATCATCACCGAGCCCAAGCTGGCCGCCAATGCGCTGCGCAACGCCGTCAGCGAGATGACGCGCCGCCTCAAGCTGCTGGCCTCGCGCAGCGTGCGCCACATTGACCAGTACAACAAGCTCTTCGAGAGCGCCATGCCCTCGCTCTTCGACTCCGATGAGGAAGAGCAGCCGCTCCCTTACATCGTCATCATCATCGACGAGCTCGCCGACCTGATGATGATCGACCGCGCCAACGTCGAGTACTCCATCACCCGCCTCGCGCAGACGGGCCGCGCCGCCGGCATTCATCTCATCCTCGCCACGCAGCGCCCCAGCGTGGACATCATCACCGGCCTCATCAAGGCCAACATCTCATCCCGCATCAGCTTCCGCCTGGCCACCAAGGTCGATTCGCGCACCATCCTCGACGCCAACGGGGCAGAGGCGCTCCTGGGCCGCGGCGATATGCTCTTCCTCCCGCCCGGCACCAGCCGCCTCCTGCGGCTCCACGCGCCCCTGGTCACGGAAAAAGAAGTTGCCGCGGTTGTCGATTTCTGGAAGGCGCAGGGAGATGCCGAATACGTGAACGACTTCCTCGAAGCGCCTAAGGACGATCGCGCCGGCGCAGACGGTTCCAATCCCGAATCGGACGAAGAAGACCCCCTCTTCGACGATGCTGTCCGCCTGGTCTTTGAATTCCGCAAGGCCTCCACCTCGCTGTTGCAACGCCGCCTGCGCATCGGCTACGGCCGCGCCGCTCACCTCATCGACATGATGGAGAGCGACGGATTAGTTGGTCCCGCCGACGGCCCACGCCCCCGCGAACTCCTCAAAGCCCCCGGCTAGCGCCACAAAATCGCCTCCACCGCCAACGAATAACTTGCAATTGAACTCCTAATCGTGTACACTTAGGTGTACGCATGGAGAAGACAATGCTGGCAATCAAAGTTGGAGTGCGTGAGTTTCGCGAACAGATTTCGAGGTACCTGGAGTCCAATACCCCAGTAGCCGTCACGCGCCGAGGTGAAACTCTGGGCGTCTACGTTCCCACGCCCAGAAAGCGCATCAAGTCGGCTGATCTGGGAGAACTCCGTGCCGCCGCTGACCGGCTCGCCGCAACGCTGGCCGAAGTGGACGAAGACGAATTGGTCGCGGAGTTCAAACAACTGCGCCGTCGTGGAAGGTAGCTGCTCTCTGAGATGATCGTCCTCGACGCCAATATATTGATTCGCGCGGTCATGGGCAGGCGTGTCCGGCAACTTCTTGAAGAATACGCAGGTCTCAACGTGCGATTTTATGCGCCCGATGTCGCCTACGACGATGCCAGGAAATATTTGCCTCCTCTGCTCAAGAAGAGAGGCAAGCCTGATGCTGATGTTTCATCCTCGCTCAGATATTTGCAACACCTGGTTGAGCCGGTTGATCGGGAATCCTATAGTGCATTCGAACAGGAAGCAAGACAACGTTTGCGCAGTCGTGACGAGGATGACTGGCCGGTACTCGCGACAGCGTTGGCATTGTCCTATCCGATATGGACCGAAGATGCGGACTTCTTTGGAACTGGTATCGCTGTCTGGACTACAAGCCGCGTCGAAATCTTCTTAAAGTCACAAGCTCAGTCCGCCGAGCCGGATGATAGTTAGCCGTGTGCCCAATCCTTGAATCGCTATTGATTCAAGGGAGAGAACCACGATCTCATCAGCCATTCCTATTGGACGTGTCCAAAGGACAGTCAGCACCACACAGGTGGCTTGCAGATAATTACCTGCCGTCGGCGCACAATCAAAGCATGAACAAGGTCCAGAGCCGCGATGTTTTCTATTCCCTACTCCCTATTCCCTGTTCCCTGTTTGAACGGCCGGGCACATCCCCGACATTTTAGACCGGGCACATCCCTGAC
>JBEKJR010000029.1:0-7481 GCA_050011175.1 Occallatibacter sp. | reverse complement strand
GTTCGACGATCGTCGAACGCTTCTGCGAGAACTAACAAGAACCCTAAGAGTGTAAAGGATGTCACGGAACACTCTGTAAACTATGTCATGGAACTTGACAGCGAGGGACCTGGGGCACCCGAAGTGTGGAGTGAGCGTCAGCTTCAGGCGCTGAAGAGGAGGACGCCGGCGGGTTTTTCTTCGCTGGCGGTCTCGTCGGCGGTGATGGGGCGATAGAAGAGCTGGTTCTGGTCGAGGTAGACCTCGAGGAAGGCGGGGCGCTCGGTGATCTGGCCGGCGATCATGGCTTCGCTCAAGGGGTCCTCGACGTAGCGTTGCAGGGCGCGGCGCAGGGGGCGGGCGCCGTAGCTGCGGTCCACCAGAGTTTTATCGAGAATCCACTTCTTGGCTTCCTCGGTGACGGAGATGGTGATGGACTTCTGGGCGAGATTGGCGTTGAGCTGCTGAACCATCAACTCGACGATCTGGATGAGGTCGGCATCGTTGAGCGCCTGGAAGATGATGGTTTCGTCGAGGCGGTTGAGGAACTCGGGGTTGAAGGTCTTTTTGACCTCGGCCTTGACCAGCTCCTCGACCTTGTCGCTGACCATGTCGTCGCGTTCGCTGGCAAAGCCCATGCCCTGCTTCTTTTGCAGGTGGCGCGCGCCGATGTTGGAGGTCATGATGACGATGACGTTTTTGAAATCGACGGTGTTGCCCAGGCCGTCGGTCAACTGGCCGTCCTCAAAGACCTGCAACAAAATGTTGAAGACATCGGGGTGGGCCTTCTCGATTTCGTCGAGCAGGACGACGGAGTAGGGCGAGCGCTTGACGCGCTCGGTCATCTGGCCGCCCTCCTCGTAGCCCACGTAGCCCGGAGGCGAGCCGATGAGCTTGGAGACGGAGTGCTTCTCCATGAACTCCGACATGTCGAAGCGGATGAGAGCCTTGTCGGAGCCGAAGAGGAAGTGAGCGAGGGTGCGGGCCATCTCGGTTTTGCCGACGCCGGTGGGGCCGAGGAAGAGGAAGCTGCCGATGGGGCGGTTGGGCGACTTGAGTCCGGCGCGGGAGCGGCGAATGGCGCGGGCCAGTGCGTTGATGGCCTTCTCCTGGGAGATGACGCGCTTGTGCAGCTCTTCCTCAACGCGCAACAGCTTTTGGGTTTCTTCTTCCTTGATGCTGGTGATGGGCACGCCGGTCCAGCGGCTGACCACGTCTTCAATGTCCTCGCGGGCGACGATGCCGCTGGCCGAGTCGTCAAGGTGGTACTTGTCGCGCAGGGCGCGCAGGGTCTCGCGTTCCTTGCGCTCCTCGTCGGAGTAAAAGCGAGCTTTTTCGAATTCGTGATTGGCGATGGCCGAATCCATGCGGTGCACGATGAACTTGATGCGCTTCTGGACTTCGGTGATCTCCTCGGGCAGCGAGGTCTGGCGGAGCTTGACGCGCGCGCCGGCCTCGTCGATGAGATCGATGGCCTTGTCAGGCAGGAAGCGGTCGGGGATGTAGCGGCTGGAATGGGCGACGGCAAATTCGACGGCGGCATCGGTGTAGCTGACGGCGTGGAATTTTTCGTAGCGGTCCTTGATGCCGTGGATGATCTTGACGGCTTCGGCTTCGTTAGGCGGAGGGACCTTGACGGCCTGGAAGCGGCGCTCGAGGGAGCGATCCTTCTCAATGGATTTGCGGAACTCGGCGGGAGTGGTGGCACCGATGCACTGAATATCTCCGCGGCTGAGGGCGGGCTTGAGAATGTTGGCCGCGTCCAGCGAGCCCTCGGCGGAGCCCGCGCCCACCAGCGTGTGTAGCTCGTCGATGAAGATGATGGAGTTCTGGTTATCCATCAGCTCTTTCATGATGGTCTTTAGGCGCTCCTCGAACTGGCCGCGGTACTTGGTGCCGGCGACGATGAGCGAGAGATCGAGGCCGAGGATGCGCTTATCGGAGAGGAAGCTGGGCACTTCGCCATCGGCGATGCGCTGGGCGAGGCCTTCGACGATGGCCGTCTTGCCGACGCCGGGCTCGCCGATGAGCACGGGATTATTTTTGGTGCGGCGGCAGAGGATCTGGACGACGCGCTCCAGTTCGCCCTCGCGGCCAACGAGGGGATCAAGCTGGCCTTCCAGGGCGGCCTGGGTGAGGTCGCGGCTGAACTCGGAGAGCAAGCTGGTATCGCGCTGGCGTTGCTGCGGCTGAATTTTTTCCTGGGTAACGCGGCCCAGCTCTTCGCGAATCTGCGCCAGCTTGAGGCCGCGCTCCATCAAAATCTCCGAGGCGAAGCACTTTTCCTCGCGTAACAGGCCGAGGAGCAAATGCTCGGTGCCGATGTGTTTGTGGCCCAGGCGCTCGGCCTCCTCGGCGGCATAGGCCAGCACCCGTTTGCACTCGTTGGAGAGCGGCAGGTCGACGGAGGTGGAGACTTTTTCGCGGATGGTGGTATGCGCCTCAATCTGCTTGCGAATCGACTCCACCGAGGCGTGCGAGCGCAGGAAGCGGCTGGTCAACGCCTTGTCTTCGCGCAGCAAGCCGAGCAGCAGGTGCTCGGTCTCGATATACGGCGAGCCGAACTGGCTGGCCTCATACCGCGCAAAGAAAATCACGCGCCGCGCTTTTTCTGTATAGCGTTCGAACATCTGGACCTCCATTGTTCAACTTCGTTCAACTTACTTAAACTTGCGCAAAACTTACTGCCCGATGTATTAGACTCAAAACCACCCTGCACGGCGCAATTTTGCTCGCTTCTTTGCGGCGCGGGGTCCCGTTTGAGGAGTATACGCCGCCGGCGGCGCCAACCGGCCATTGGCCAGTATTCCCGATTCCAGGCGCAAGACACGCTTGGCGCGCGCGGCCAGCTCCATGTTGTGCGTCACCACGATCGAGGTGAGGCCATGAGTTTTGTGCAGCCGCTCGATCAGATCGAAGACGCGGCCAGCGGTGATGGCGTCCAGATCGCCGGTAGGCTCGTCGGCCAGCAGCAGCCGGGGGTTGTTGACCAGGGCGCGGGCCAGCGCCACGCGCTGCTGCTCGCCGCCGGAGAGTTCGCCAGGGCGATGGCTGCCGCGATCCGCGAGATCCACTTCCCGGAGCCAGTTGGCCGCCTCGTCCATCGCGGCGCGCCTGTTCACGCCGCGAGCCAGCAGCGGCATGGCGACGTTTTCGAGAGCGGTGAACTCCGGCAGCAAGTAATGAAACTGCCAGACGTAGCCGATCTCGCGATTGCGAAAGGCCGCGGCCTCCTGCGGCGAGAGCTGGGCCACGTTGACCGAAGCGCAGGTGACCGTTCCCGCAGTGGGGGCATCCAGCGCGCCCAGAATATGCAACAGAGTGCTCTTTCCCGCGCCCGACTGGCCCACAATGGCCACCATCTCGCCGGCCTTGACATCGAGGCTAAGTCCCTGAAAGAGGGTGAGCGAGCCGCGCGCGGTGGTGTAGGTCTTCTCCAGATTCCGGACCTGAATGATGGGGGGGATGATGGGAGTTTTGCCGGCTTTTGCACGCGGCTTTGTCTCCCGCGCAGTGCGGGCGCGCTTGCCGGCAATCGTTGGAGAAGTTTTTATCATCCGACTAGCCTTATTTTATCGTGCTGGGGACGGATTCCGCGCCGGGTGGAGTTCCGTTGGTAATGGCGGAATTTACGGGGACAAGGCGCGCCCAAAAAGGTGCGCATAGAAGCGACCGTTTTATGTCAAAAAATTGGGCTAAAAAGGCCGCGACAAGCAATTTTCAGAGAGGGGAAATCGGGAAACGGGGACCGCGAGGCACGTAATCAGTGTGTATTCATGGCGTTGAGGGCGGCAGGACGGCGGGGTTGAGGCGGGCTATGCGGCCGTTGGGGCCAACAACGAAGGGCAGCGAGAGAGCATTCCAGTTGCCGTAGTCGAGGGGCTGCCAGGTTTTACCGTCATCTCGGCTCACATCCGATCCACTGGCGCCGACGGTGATCCAGAGCTTGAGGGCCTCGGACCATTGGACGGCGGAGCGAAAGCCGTGGGGCGGGATGGCGGAGGCGGTCCAAGGCTGATCATAGGAGAGTTTGTATGCAGCAGTATTGCGCGCTTCATTCGGGCTGGAATAGTCACCTCCGACGATGACCATTACATTGCTGCCAATGGGTAAACCTGACGGATTGGTGGGTCGCGTCCCAATCGAAAAGACGCCCGATGAATCCATATTCTGCCCGAGCGGAACCAGCTCTCGAATCCATTTATCTCTTCTTCCGTCGAGATTCAGATCTTCCGGAGGACAATCATCGAGGCATATCGTCGTCTCTGTAATCGAGAATACGAATGCACCACCGGAGCCACCCGAACCGAATACCGGAAATCCACTCAAAGCGATCAACGACGAATTGCTGGCTGCAAATGCTCCCTGCGTGCCAGTTCGGACTTGAAGGCCCTTGTTGATCTGGCGCGTCCATGTTTTGCCCTTGTCATCGCTTGAGAAGAGAGTGAATTGTCCCTTGACCGGATCACCCAGCAACCATCCCCACTGACCTCGATCAAAGTAAAGCGCATCCCAGAAGCCGTCTTTGTCCCGGTTTTTCAGAATGAGCTTCCACGACTTGCAGCCGTCGGTGGTTTTATAGAGGCGGGATAAATTTCCTTTGCCGCTGGACATGACGATGGCGGTTTGCGCATCGAAGGCTTGCACGCCGCGAAAGTCGAGGGTTGCGCCGTCGGTGGCTACGTCGGGAATGGCGCACTTCTGCCAGTGTGCGCCGCCGTCGATGGTCTTGAGCACCGTTCCGCTGGCGCCGCTGGCCCAGGCGACGGTGCCGTCCACCGAATGTATTCCGCGCAGGCCGGCGGTGGCGCCCGAGTCCTGCATCTGCCAGGGCGTAGGTGTGGAGGCTGGCGCGGGGGGTTGGGCGACGGCGAAGGTGGAAAGAGAGAGAAGCAGAATGAGGCGCATCACTCGCATGGCAGGCAGTATAGACGCACGCTCTGCGGTAACGCCATTCCCCTGCCGAGAATCGCCGGGAGACCTACAGGCCCCCGCTGAAGAATCTCAGGAAATTGAGGCGTACCCGTTTCAATGTGCATACTATTGTGCTAACATGATTTCGAGGCACAATTATGGCAATGCTGAAGAGCGGCAGATCACTGGCTGGCGGCCGCGTCCAGACCGTTGGGGTGGAATACCGGGGAAAGCAGACCAGGACGGGGAATTCGCTGGGGTTCCGGTTCGAGGGCGCATTGTTCAAAAGCCATCCGGAGTTCAATGGCGAGGTGAGGGCTCACATCATCGCTCCCGGCCGGATGCTGGTGACGGCAGAGACGGAGAGCCGCGAAAAAGCGGATCCGGTGATGGAGGCCTTTCTTGCATTCCTGGCGAAGGACATGGAAGACCATCCTGAGAATATCAAGCCGCTGAGCGCATCGCGCGCAAAGCGAATCGCGGAATTAACCAAGGGAGTTGTTGTCGATTTAGATGAAGACCTCGGCGATGAGGCGCTTCTCTAAATGATCGTCAATGGCTGGCGGCTGTATGTGTCCCAACGATTCAATGAGCAATTGCAATTGCTGGAGGATCAAGTTGAAGTCTTCGCCGCAAAAGACCCTATTGGCTGCACTGAACGGCCAGTGGTGAAGCTGTTGGCCGCGATCCAGCGCCTTATCTTCGAGGTGATTCCGCGCGATCCCAATGCTCCAGAATTCCGGCAAGGTAAAACCCTCGGCGCGGCCCATCGCCACTGGTTTCGAGCAAAATTTCATCAGCGATACAGGCTTTTCTATCGCTTTTCCAGCAAAGAAAAAGTCATCGTTTACGCATGGATGAGCGATGAACGGACACTGCGTAAGTCCGGTTCCAAGACGGACCCGTATCACGTCTTCCGCGGCCTGCTCGAAGCGGGCGATCCTCCATCCACAATGGAGCAATTGCTGGCGCGGGCCAGAGAGCTGAAAGATTGAGCAGGAGCGTTCCGCTTCAGTACGCGGTCTTGTTGGGAGAGGCGATCCAGGCGGCAAAGCTGGCCCAGGCTTCTTCGCTGAGCAGTTGAGTGGCGGGGAGCTTGCGGATGGCGGAGTTTTTGCGCAGTTCCTGGTAAATGAAGGCGTCGTCGAAACCGGCGCGGGCGGCATCGGAGGCGCTGGCCCCGTAGTAGAGGCCGTCAATCCGAGCCCAATAGGCGGCAGCCAGGCACATGGGGCAGGGCTCGCAACTGGTGTAGAGCTGGCATCCGGCCAGCGAAAAGGTTCCCAGAGCCTGGCAGGCTACGCGAATGGCGTTCACCTCAGCGTGCGCCGAGGGGTCGAGCGCGGCGGTCACAGTGTTCACGCCCTCGCCCACAATGCGGCCGTCGCGCACAACGACGGCGCCAAAGGGTCCGCCAGCGCCACGCAGCACATTCTCTGTGGCTAGCGCGATGGCGCGGCGCAGAAACTCGGGATTTGCCGGTGACGGCATCGCTGATATACTCCAGGATTGCTTGGAAGGCGAAAGTAAAAATATAGCACATAGATGGGATAGAGATCAGAGATCAGGGACTAGGGAACAGGGAACGGAATGCCGCTCTCTCTGGTAATAGCCTAGAATTTCGCTATGGCTCCTGCCCGCTGTACCTTGGAAGATTTAAATGCCCGCATCGTTGCCTGCAAGCGCTGCAAGCGTCTGCGCACGTACTGTGCCGAGGTGGCGCGGGTGCGCAAGCGCGCCTATGCCGATTGCGAATACTGGGGCAAGCCGGTGCCTTCCTTCGGCGACCCGCGGGCGCGGGTGCTGGCGCTGGGACTGGCGCCAGGCGCGCACGGGTCAAATCGGACGGGGAGGATGTTTACCGGCGACGGGTCGGGATATTTTCTCTACCCGGTGCTGCATGAGGCCGGTTTTGCCTCGCAGGCCAGGGCGGAGAGCCGCGACGACGGCATGAAGCTCACGGATTTGTGGATCAGCGCAGTGGTGCGCTGCGCTCCTCCGGGCAACAAGCCCACGCCGGAGGAGCTGCGCAACTGCGCTCCTTTTCTTGATGAGGAGATTTCTTTACTCGAAAATTTGCGCATGGTGGTTTGTTTGGGCAAGATTGCCTTTGACGGTTTTTTGGCGCACGCGCGGCGAACAGGGCAGTTGCCTTCGCGCTCCGGCATGACTTTCGCGCACGGCGCGGAGTACATGCTGCCGAATGGGGTGGCGGTGATGGCCAGCTATCATCCCTCGCAGCAAAACACCAACACCGGGAAGCTGACCAGGACGATGTTTCTGAAAATATTCAAGCGGGCAAGGGAAGTGGCGGGGTTGAGCTGAGTTGCATTCGCCGGCAACCAGAGCATTTTCAGAGATCGTGTAATGTTAGTCAACTTTCTCGTTTCCCACCCTTTCCGCAGAACAAAACGGAAAGGATGGGGCACGGGGCATTACAGGAACTGTGAAAATGCTCTAAATGTGGAGGCTCAAGAGGTTGTTCCGATTCAGACCTGCGCGGGAAGCGGGTGTCTGTAGTTTGAGGCTAGCATGCGGGCGGTGGAAGTTGTAGTCGTGCAGCCAGTATTCGAGTTGTTCTTCTCTTT
>JBEKJR010000028.1:0-13219 GCA_050011175.1 Occallatibacter sp. | reverse complement strand
TTTTGCGAGGGAGAAGGAAATGAAGATCGGATTCATCGGACTGGGCATCATGGGCAAGCCCATGGCGAAAAACCTCCTCAAGGCGGGCCACAAGCTCGTCGTATACGACATTCAAGAAGCGCCGGTGACCTAGCTGCGGATCACGCGATCAACACCTTGGCACTTTCGTAGTTCCAGCGTTAGGCATCAGAAAACTTGAAATCAGGAAAATATTGGCTTACTCTTGCCATATCAGCAGTTTATCGCCACAATTAACGGTTTATTCTTCCTAAACCCCTCGTGGAATTATGTTGAACACGAGTCGGAGTAAGCCATTTTAATTGAACAGCTTACAGCATATCTTGTGTCTCAATTGCTGGGACATCCGTTGTTGGAAAACCAAGCTCTTCGTAGGGTCGTAGTCGAGAGAAATATCCAGGTGAAAAGCGTAGGGCCGCATCGATATTCAGGCACGGCTGACGGCATCATTATTCCGGTCTGAAAGCCTTCGTAAACTGCTGAAAAGCAGTATAATTAGGGTGTTTTAGAGCTGAAAGAAAATACCACTATTATGGGTATGTTCGGCGCTTTCTGCAAGACGGCCGATTCCGCATATCGGCAGGAAAACAGGCTGCGCAAACTGGAGCGCGCTCCGTTCGACGAGTTGTGTGATCGCCGGCGTTTTTTAAGGCCTGCCAGGCGCAGGCAGGATGCCGGCTCTCGGTTTAATGACGATCAGAGGTGAAGAAACATGGCGCAATCGAACGACCTCTACGATGCAATTCTTAACGGTGATGTAAAAAAAGCACACGCCGCCACGCAGGCCGCGCTGGCTGCCGGCACCGCGCCGCTGCAACTGATTTCCGAGTCCATGGTGCCGGCGATGGACGAAGTCGGCCGACTGTTTGAAGCCGAAGAATACTTCGTCCCCGAGCTTCTGCTGGCGGGACGCGCCATGAGAAGCGCTCTGGAACTGCTTCGCCCGCTGATGGCAGCCTCCGGCGAAAAGTTGTCCACGCGAGTGGTGATCGGGACGGTGAAGGGCGACTTGCACGACATCGGCAAAAATATTGTGGGTTCCATGCTGGAAGGCGGCGGATTTGAGGTAATCGATCTGGGCACCGATGTTTCACCGGAGAAGTTTGTGGCCGCGGTCGAGGAACAAAAGCCTCAGTTTGTCTGTTTGTCGGCGTTGCTGACGGTGACCATGCCGGCCATGAAGACAACCATCGACGCATTGAAGACCGCAGGGCTGCGCACTCGGGTGAAGGTGCTGATCGGCGGCGCTCCCGTCACCATGCAGTACGCCAAAGAGATCGGCGCAGACGGCTACAGCGAGAATGCCAGCGGCGCCGTAGGCCTGGTGAAAAGCCTGCTGGGGGCCTAAGCCTCGCGGCTTCATCCTGCTAAAGCAACTCGTTGCTTGCAACGCCGTACCGTCTAGCCTGCACAGCCGCGTTTCGAATATCGCTCTCTTCTATCGGCTAAAGGACGCGGCTGCGGCAGCGCCCGACTTCTTCTTTTCAGTCTTTCTTTCTTCCAGCTTGGGCCCGATCTTGCCCGCGCGGAACGCACGGTTGTACTGCGCGCAATAGAGATCGAGTCCAAGTACCGCATTGGTTGCATACAAGGTTTCCATCAATCCGCGATCGGTGGGGTCCAGGATCGCGGAGTCGAGGCCGGCTTCTATCGCTAAAGTAAGGAACGCGCGGTTGAGAAGCGTGCGTGCGGGTAACCCGAAGGAAACGTTGCTCAGGCCACCGGTAAGGTGGGCCTGGGGATATTCGGCCCGAATCGCTCGCATAGTCGCCAGGGTAGTCAGACATGCGTCGCTCTCTGTACCCACCGACATGGTAAGCGCGTCCACGAATACGTTCTCGTCCTTCACGCCGGCTTTTCTGGTCTCTTCGATAAGACGGCGAATGACTGCCATGCGGCCCTCGCAGCTTTGCGAAATGGCGCTTCCATCCAGAGCCAGAGCCAAAACGCAGCATCCATGCTTAGCGACGATAGGCAGAACTTCGCGTATGCGTTGCTCTTCCATGCTGATGGAATTGATGATGGGCACTTGCCTGGTGGCGGAGATACCCGCAAGCAGCGCCTGGGGGTTAGGGCTGTCGAGGCAAAGCGGCTTGTCCACGACTTCCTGCACCGTATTGATCAGCCAAACGATGTCATCCGGCTCGCGGTCAGGCAAGGTGCCGGCGTTGATGTCCAGCGCGTCGGCGCCAGCTTCAACCTGCGAAAGGGCAAGATGGCGAATATGGGCGGCGTCACGCTCCAGCACGGCCTTATTGACCAGCTTGCGAGTACCGTTGATCTTTTCTCCGATAATCAGCATCAATGAGTCCTTTCAAGCTTCGCGCCACTACTTCGGATTCTTCTTTCGGGCAACCGTCTCGATCTTGAGTTTCTGCGCTGAATGATCGCGTCCGAGGTAAAAGTTAATCCAGGAGGAGGTTTCGTTCAGATCGTAGTTTACCGGCGGGACCAGGTCCTCCCCAAGCGATTGATCCGCGCCGTGCGCTTTGAGTCTCTCGTAGGCGAGTACGTATACGCATTTGCGCTGGCTGGGATATGCTTCGCACCAGCCCTCGAAGCTTCCGCCGCACGGGCCATTGCGCTGATTCTTGGCGCACTGGCTCATGGGGCACAGATAGGCCAGATCCAGCATGGCGCAATCGCCGCAGTGCCGGCAATCGTTAGTCAGGCCTTTGATGATCTGTTCGCATTTCGTATATGCGCTCTCGAGTGCGGATCCGTCCACGATCCCGGCTAACGCGCGCATCGGCTTAAAGAGCGCGCCTTCCTTGGTGAAAGCGAGATGATGAAGCATACGGAATGTGGAATAACCAATACCGGCGGAAGAACGCGCTTCTCGCGAGACCGGCGTCATGGTGTTCAATCCGGTCTTTTCGTCGCGCTCGAAGAAATACCAACCGTTCTCCTGGGGATAGTCGAATTCATGAACAAAATCCGGCCAGCGCTGTGATAGTTCTTCGCCATGTTCAATCACTTCCAGCAGGTCGGGAACAGTCATGGCGTGTCCGCTGATGTGCGCGCCGGCATATCCCATTCCCTTGAGGATGGCGTACAGCTTTGCGGCGCGTTCAAGGCGTTTCGCTCTTCCCTTATCCGGGCCTGCCGCTTCCGCCTGCACATTCCTCAGCAGTTTGTCAGAAACCACACAGCCAGGCAAGCCGTTACTATTCATCAGCTTTGCCGCGCCCAGAGGAAGCAGGTAGACATTGCCTACAACGGGTATATTCCCAAAACCAAGCAGCTTCACTACCTGGAGCAGTTCGTGAAACTTGCGCGCGTCGAAGCCCAACTGAGAAACTACGAACCTCGCGCCCGCAGTAAGCTTCTTCCTCAGTTTGTAGTATTGCCCCATTTGCTCTGCTTCCAGCGCTTTGAAGGGACTTGCCGCCACTCCGGCAAAGAATCTCGCCGTCTTGAGTGTCGTCTTGCCTCCCGGCTTCGGGACCTCTCTTCCCTTATTGAGTTCGGAGATAAGACCAAGCAGAGTGATCGGGTCCAGGTCGAAGACCGGCTTGGGGGCGCCGCCATATCCGGCCTTGGGGTAATCGCCGCTCATTACTAATAGATTGCGAACGTCAGCCCGCTCCAATCCATAGAGCAAACTTTCCAACTGGTTGCGATTTTTGTCTTTACAGGTCAGGTGAACGAGCGGCTCAATGCCGAGGCGGCGGATCTCGGCGCCAAGCATCTCGGCTGAGATCGCGGGGTTGCCGCCGGGATTGTCTGTAATGGTTAGCGCATGAATCCGGCCGCTGGCAGCAGCTTTAGCCGCGGCGTCGATCATGTCCAGCTGCGCCTTCTCGAAGGCTCCTCGTCCGGGCACGAGTTCCCAGGTGACGCTGAACGTGTTTGCGTCGTGGAGCGAGAACTCGTACCTGCCGAATTGCGCGACTTCCATTGGTTTGACTTTCGAATTATCCATCCTGAGGCCGGCTTTAGGAAAGAGATTCATGCGCTCAACGCGTATTTCTGATTATAATATATATTATATTCTGCATGTATTAAATAGTATTTAAATAGTATTTTTTCTGTATATAGTATATAGTATGGAGTAAATCGTTTTAAGCTTCTTTCTTGAGGGTCTCTTGATCTCCACGCCCTATGCCAGAGGGGGCATAAAACAGCTGCGGAGCTAGTGAGCGTGCCTATGGACACATTATCGTCGATCGGGGCGGCTGAAGTTCTTCAAATTCGGGAGCCAAAGAATATGGTTGTTCCCAGTGACATTGAAATCGCGCAAGCCGCGTCTCCCATTCCTATTAGCCGCGTTGCTCACCAGGCCGGCATTCTTGCGCATGAAATGGAACTGTACGGAGATACCAAGGCCAAGGTCCGCCTTTCGATTCTGAATCGCCTGAAGCGCCTGCCGAGCGGCAAGTACGTGGTGGTGACCGCAATCACGCCCACTCCTTTAGGAGAAGGGAAAACGACCACGACCGTCGGCCTCAGCCAGGCGCTTGGGGCGCATCTGGGTAAGAAAGTGTTTGCCTGCGTGCGCCAGCCGAGTATGGGGCCGACCTTTGGAATTAAAGGGGGCGCGGCAGGCGGCGGATACAGCCAGATCATCCCCATGGAGGATTTCAACCTCCACCTCACTGGCGACATTCATGCCATCACAGCAGCCAATAATCTGCTGGCGGCGGCGATCGACGCCCGCATCCTGCACGAGCGCGAAACCACAGATGACGATGTATTGTTTGACCGGCTCTGCCCTCCCTCAAAGAGCGGCTCTCGCAGCTTCACACCGGTCATGCGCCGCCGCTTGAGCAAGCTCGGCATTGACAAGGACGACCCCAACGAACTCACCCCAGAAGAGCGCTCCCGCTTCGCCCGCCTCGACATCGATCCCGACACGATTACATGGCACCGCGTAACAGACACCAACGACCGCCTGCTTCGTGGCATTACCATTGGGCAGGGGCCGGAAGAAAAGGGCATGACGCGCGCGACGGGTTTCGACATTGCCGTGGCTAGCGAGATTATGGCCGTCCTTGCCTTGACAACGAGCCTCGCGGACATGCGTGAACGCCTGGGACGCATCGTCATCGGCAATGACCGGCAGGAACGCCCCGTGACCGCCGACGATCTTGGCGTGGGAGGCGCGCTGGCGGTTCTGATGAAGGACGCCATCATGCCTACCCTCATGCAGACGCTGGAGGGTACGCCGGTATTTGTGCACGCAGGTCCGTTCGGCAACATCGCACATGGCAATTCCTCCATTCTGGCCGACATGATCGCCTTGAAGCTTGTCGGGCGGGAAGGCATTGTGATTACCGAGGCTGGATTCGGCACCGAGATGGGCTTTGAGAAGTTCTGCAACATTAAGTGCCGTGTAAGCGGGCTGATTCCGAACGTCGCCGTGCTGGTGGCCACCATTCGCTCCTTGAAGATGCATGGCGGCGGTCCCAAAATTGTCGCCGGCAAGCTCATTGCCAGCGCTTACATGGAGGAAAATCTCGAGTTGCTGGAAAAGGGATGCGGGAATCTTGTAAAGCACATCGATAACGCACACAAGTTTGGCGTACCGGTGGTGGTGGCAGTGAACCGCTTCATCTCCGACACCGAGGCAGAGCTTGCGTTGGTGCGCCGCATCGCTTGCGAAGCCGGCGCCGAGGACGCGATCACGGCGGACAGTTGGGCCGAGGGAGGGGCCGGCGCCGAGGCGCTCGCCGAGGCCGTGGTTCGCACTTGTAACAAGCCGAACAACTTCCGTTTCCTCTACCCGGCGGAGGCTTCGATCAAAAATAAGATCGAGTGCATTGTGCGTGAACTTTACGGCGGCGCGGGCGTTGAGTACTCTTCCGAAGCGGAGAAGAAGATTGAAATCTACACGCGGCAGGGATTCGACAAACTCCCCGTTTGCATGGCCAAGACCCAATACAGCCTCAGCCACGACCCTGAACTGAAGGGTGTGCCGACGGGCTTTATCGTGCCTATCATGGACGTTCACGTCAGCGCCGGCTCCGGTTTCGTTTATCCGCTTCTGGGCAAGATGAGCACGATGCCCGGCCTGTCGAGTCGTCCCAACTTCTACGAAATCGACATTGATACCCAGTCTGGACGCGTCATTGGACTTTCTTAGGCAGTCTTGCCGTGCTGTATATCACGGCTAAAGGCCGGAGCAGCCGCGGCTGACGCGCGTTTGCGATGCGCTGAACGTTTTTCCAGTTGACGAAATGGTACTGATGCGTAATCTAGAAGTTCAGTATGGAAGCCTCTACAATAAAGCGAGCTATGGTCTATCTTGAATTCGCGCTGTTGCGAGTTTTTGCGCCGTACGCGGCATCGGAGATTTCCTCGAGGTGAGCCATGCGCTTGAAGGCGATCTGTTGTCAGGTTCTCACGCGAGAGATGAACAGCGCGATCTCCCGATCTTCACACCCGGTCGAGCTGGAGATATTGCCGATGGGCCTGCACGATCTGGGCGCCGCGATGCGCCCGCACTTGCAGGAGCGGATCGATGCGGCAGACGGGGATGGGTATGACGCCATCCTTTTGGGATATGCGCTCTGCGGCAGTGGGAGCGAAGGCCTGCGAGCGGGAAAAACGCAACTCGTTCTGCCGCGCGCGCACGACTGCATTGGCCTGTTGATGGGCGACCGCCATCGTTATCAGGCATATTTCGACGCCCATCCCGGCGTCTATTTCCGCTCTCCCGGCTGGGTCGAGTTTTCGATGCCAGAGCAGGCTCTACAACCGGCCTACGCCTCTGTAAAAAACAAAATTGGCGAACGGCGCAGCCGCGAGGAACTTATCGCCCAGTATGGAGAGGAGAACGGAAACTATCTCTTCGAGCAATTCCGAGCCTTTCGCCGCAATTACTCCGGGCTGACTTATATCTCCACTGGGGTTGAATCCGAGGATTCCTTTCGCGTTCAGGCTCGCGCCGAAGCCGAAAAGGAGGGGTGGCGCTTTGAAGTGATTCAGGGTTCACTCAAGCTGCTGGAGCGCCTCGTCAATGGAGAGTGGGATGCGGCGGAGTTTCTGATTTTGCCCCCAGGCGCGGCCGTGCAAGGCACCCTGGGCGAATCCATTGTGGAAGCGATATGAACAGCGATAGAGTGCGAGTTCAACTGGAGCCATCATCGGCGGTGGTCGAAGCGCCTCGCGGCGCCGCGCTCGCATCGGTGCTGCCGGAGATGGGCGTCGAGTTCCCTTGCGGCGGAACAGCGCTCTGCGGCGCTTGCCGTGTGCGCGTACTCGAAGGATCGCTCTCGATTACAGAATCAGACCGTTCGATCTTCTCCGCGAAAGAACTCGCTGATGGATGGCGTCTCGCCTGTCAGGCTCATGCGGAGGCGCCACTGATTCTTGAGTGCAGCCAATGGCGCATGGACGTGCTCACGGACAACTCCAGCCTCTCCGGCGCTGGTAAATCCGGCCTGGGGATTGCCATCGATCTGGGCACAACCACCATCGCCGTGCAGATGATCGATTTAGCTACGGGCAACGTTCTCAGTGTCGATACCGCTCTCAACCCGCAGGCATCGTACGGATCGGATGTGATGAGCAGGATTCACGCGGCATTGCAGGGAGCAGATCTGACCACGATTGTGCGCACTGCTCTGCGGCAGATGATCGCAAAGCTAGCCGGCGGCCGCGAAGAGGAGATGGTCGAAGTGGTCCTGGTCGGCAACACGGTGATGCATCACCTGTTTTGCTCGCTCGATGTGGAACCGCTTTCGCACGCACCATTCCACTCCCCTCATCTGGGCGCGCAGTCTTTCCAGCCGCAGGAACTGGGCTGGCCGCTGTCTTCTGGCTGTAGCATTCGCTTTGAGCGTTGCCTGGGCGGTTTTGTGGGGTCGGACATTCTCGCCGGAATCCTTGCCGCCGGCATCTCGCGCGGCAAAGATCTGCTTGCCCTAGTGGACCTGGGCACAAATGGCGAGATTGCCATCGGCAACCGTGATGGAATTGTCTGCGCCTCGACAGCAGCGGGACCAGCCTTTGAAGCCGGCTCCATTCGCATGGGAATGAGGGCTGTCACGGGCGCCATCTCGCGCGTATCGCTCTCTCATGGCAAAATGTGCGCCACCGTGATCGGAGACGTGGAGGCCCGGGGAATCTGCGGCAGCGGCCTTGTGGATGCAGTGGCTGCAGGCCTGAAAAACGGAGTGATTCTTCCTTCCGGGCGCATCGCCGATAGCACAAAACTCTTTCCCGTAATGGCCCCGGTCGTTCTTTATCAGGCTGATATTCGCGAATTGCAATTAGCGAAGGCCGCAATCGCCTCCGGTTTCAGACTGTTGCTGAAGCGGGTAGGCGCGAGCGCCGGCAGTCTCAGAAATATTTATCTTGCCGGCGCATTCGGTAATTATGTGCAGGCCGAAAGCGCCATCCGCATTGGGCTCTTGGAGGCACCCATAGAACGCATCCACGCCAGCGGCAACACGGCGCTGCACGGCGCCAAGATTCTGCTTCTATCCGCTGACGAGCCCGCACTGCCCAAGATCGAGCATGTGAGCCTTGCCGCCGACCCGGGCTTCCAGGATGAGTTCGCCAACTGCATCGCCTTTCCGGCATGAGTCTTCATCGTTCAAGCTAACTTCGTCCGCTTCGAGGCGGCCCAATTGCTATCTGTCTCGCGCCATTAAACTCATGCACCGCGTCGATCATGGCGACGATATTCTTGACCGGCGTTCCCGCCTGAACATTGTGAATGCTGTTGAAGACAAATCCCCCGCCCGGCGCGAAGATCTCGCACCTGCGCAGAACCTGCTCCCTGACTTCAGCCGCCGTGCCGAAGGGCAGAACCCTCTGCGTGTCCACCCCTCCACCCCAAAAAACGAGTCGATCGCCGAATTCAGCTTTCAACTTCTCCGGCTCCATTCCGGCAGCGGAGCACTGCACCGGATTGATGATGTCAAATCCCGCCTCGATAAAGGAGGGAAGAAACTTGAAGATCGCACCGCAGCAATGTTTGAAGGTTTTCCAGGAGGTGTGAGCATGAATCCAGTCGTTGACTTGTTTGTAGTATGGGAAGTACAAGTTGCGGAAGGTATTCACCGAGCAGAAGGAGGAGGTCTGCGTCCCAAAATCCGTGCCGCAAATGTACACCACATGTACACGGTCGCCGACCACGGCGTGGATGCGCTCAAGATTCCTGAGGGCAACTTCGCATTGGCGCGTAAAAACTTTATGAATGTAATCCTGACGGCTGACTGTGGACACATACCATTCCGTAACGTCACGTATCCCCTTGGGATGCTTGAGGAATGGCGCCGGGACCAGCGCAATATCGCCGAATGCTGTTCCTCCAAAACTGGCCATCACGCCGCGCCCTGTCGCCCATGCCTTTTCGGCTGAGCGCGCCAAATGGTCGAGATGTTCCTGCGTGATGGGGACAAACTCTTCCATGTTATCTTCGGGATTCAGCTTCTCTTCGTCAATCGGCCCCTGGCGGATAATGCTGTCGAAGAAATAGCCCCCGCGCGGCATCCGTCCGCTGGGCGGGACCGTGGTGTCACCCTGGGGGTAGATCAACGTGTCGCCATTGGCGTCTATCGTGGTGTTGAAATCCCTGGCAACGAGTACTTCCAGTCCGTTCAACTGCCAAGGCTTCCATTCCTCCTCCGAAAAGCCGAACATGGTGTTTCGCGAAGTGACGCCGGTCACATCAATCCCCATGGCATCCTTCAGGTCAGCCTCGATAAGCCCGAGCATTTGGAACGGCTCGTGAATGCGCACGGGGCGCTTCTCCAGCCCGTAATGCTCTCGCAGAGCCGCCAGGCAACTGACATGGATGCCGGAAACCGGGCTTCCGCCAAAATCGATCGGGATGCGGTCCGGCTCTTTGTGGCTTAACGTGGTGGCAAGCCGCTCGCGCCTTGCTGTCTTTTCCGCCAGAGTACCCATCTCTTTCCCCCTTAGCCATCAGGCCGATCGTGTGGATGCTTCAATTGGTAGCGTATAACATGAACACAATCGCCGCTCGCAACTTTCAACTAGACACAAGCACCCTCTAACTATTAGATTTTACTCGGAGTTGAACCTTAGAGCGAAAGAAGAGATACGAAATGAAAGCTCTCGTACTGGAAGAGAAACTCCGTTTGTCGTTGCGCGAAATTGAGCTTCCACTGAAGATGGGGCCGCGCGATGTGCGCATCCGCATTGCGCGTGTCGGCATCTGCGGCAGCGATATGCATTATTACCAGCATGGCAGCATAGGTCCGTTCGTGGTGAAAGAACCGATGGTGCTGGGCCACGAAGCTTCCGGCGTGGTGGTCGCCGTGGGGAACGAAGTACGGGAGCTCGCTCCAGGTGACCGGGTGTGCATGGAGCCTGGTATTCCCGACCTGACTTCGCGGCCGAGCCGGGAGGGCCACTATAACCTTGATCCTGCGGTGCGATTTTGGGCTACACCGCCGATTCACGGCTGCCTGACCAGCGAGGTTGTCCATCCTGCGGCTTTTACGTTCAAGCTACCCGCACAGGTCTCGCTTGCGGAGGGCGCCATGGTCGAGCCTTTCGCTGTAGGCTTGTACGCAGCCACCAAAGCCAACATCAAGCCGGGCGCAACGGCGGTGGTCATCGGCGCCGGACCGATCGGCATCATGGTGGCACTATCAGCTTTGGCCGCCGGCGCGGGCCAGGTGGTTATCTCTGACTTATCCGCGGAGAAACTAGCCATCGCCGGAAAGTATCCCGGCATTCATCCCTTCGATATCCGCGGCGGCTCGCTGGCTGCGCACGTGGCTGAGCTGACCGGCGGCTGGGGCGCTGACGTCGTTTTCGAAGCCAGCGGCAGCCCCCGCGCCTTCGAGAATATCTTCGATCTTTTGGCGCCGGCCGGAACGCTGGTACTGGTGGGCATGCCGCCCGGCGCTGTTTCTTTTAACGTGGTGGCCGCGCAGGCCAAGGAAGCACGCATCGAGACCATCTTCCGCTACGCCAATGTCTACTCAAAGGCCGTCGCGTTGCTGGCTTCTGGCAAGGTTGACCTGAAGCCGCTCATCTCCGCCAGCTTTCCCTTTGAGCAGAGCATTGCCGCTTTCGAACGGGCCGCTGAAGGCCGCCCCGCCGACATCAAGCTGCAGATTGTCATTGAGGAATCCGCCCGGTGAGCGATCTCAACCTCGAAGATCCGGCAGGCAAGACTGCCCGGCACGATCGCTTTATCCTGGGCATGCCCTTGGCTTTGCTGGGCGGCTTCATCGCCATTGTCTTCTGCATGACGGGCGATGGCATCGAGCAAGCCTTTCTGTCGAAGTACCTGGTCAACCTGGGCTTCAGCGCAGCCGATGCCGCGCTGGTCTTCACTGTCTACGGCGCCACCGCCGCGCTCTCCAGTTGGCTCTCCGGCGTGCTGGCCGAGGTTTTTACGCCGCGCCGCATCATGCTCATTGGCGTCGTCTGGTGGCTGGTTTTCCATGTGCTCTTTCTCTGGCTGGGCCTTACCCATCCCAACCTGCCCCTGACGCTGCTCTTTTATGGCATCCGCGGCTTTGCCTATCCGATGTTCTTCTATGGATTTTTTGTTTGGGTGGTGCAGAAGAGCCGGCCCCATGAGCTGGCTTCGGCCATCGGCTGGACCTGGAGCATGTTCACCATCGGCTACGGCATTGTCGGCTCCTACCTACCCAGCTTCACCATCCCATGGATCGGCTACATGGGCACCCTGTGGATGTCGATGGCCTGGGTGCTTGCCGGCGGGCTGCTGATCCTCTTCTTCACCGGCGGCGTCCCAACTGCGCCTCGCGCCGATCTTCAACGCGGCGAAACCAGCAAATTCGAGGAGATCAGCAAGTGCGTCACGCTGATCTTCCACAATCGCAACATCGCACTAGCGTTGATAACGCGCATCATCTGCAACCTCTCGCTCTTCGGCTTCCCGGTGATCATGCCGTTGTTCTATACCTCGGCGCAGATTGGCTTCAGCATTCCGGAGTGGGCGCGCATCTGGGGAACGTTCTTTCTCGTGCAGCCAGTCACCAATGTGGTTTGGGGCCTGATCGGCGACCGGATCGGGTGGATGCGCCAGATGCGCTGGTTCGGTTTTGTGGGCTGCGGCACCGCGTCACTGCTGTTCTACTGGTTGCCGCTCCATTTCCCGCACAACACGCTGGCGGCCACGGTAGCTGCGCTGTTGTTCGCCTTCACCGTCACGTCGTTTGTGCCCATGGGCGCTATCTTCCCCATGATGGAACCGGAGCACAAAGGCGCGGCAGTCTCCGTCCAAAACCTTGGTGGCGGCCTGGCCAACTTCGGCGGTCCCGTGCTGGCCGCGCTCATTCTTCCTTTCTGGGGAATCGCCGGCGTGGTGATGGTCTACGGTGTCCTTTACTACTCGGCCGCCGTCCTCACCCTGTTCATTCACGTCGATCAGCCCAAGGGGGCATCAGCCGCCGCACTGTCGATGCACTGAGGCGCAACTGGCGGTATACTGGCGCAAAGCCTCAGCGGAGCAAGATGGAATTTCCGGGCTCCTGAGGTATCGCGGCCGTTCAGAGCAGTGGAAAATATTTTGCCCTGCTGGTCGCCGTCCACGAATGCAACGGAGATTCGTATGCTTAATCTGCGCAAACTGAATGAACCCGCGATCGAGGAAGGCGGGAATTCTGTGCTGCCTCCGGCGCGCAAACGGAGGATAGCATGAGCCGTTTGAGCGAGTGGCTGGCGGACGGCCTGCTTATCACCGATGGCGCCTGGGGAACGGAGTTACAGGCGCGCGGCCTGCCCCCCGGCACGATACCGGACACCTGGAACCTGGCTCATCCCGAACGCGTGGAAGCAGTAGCGCGCGCCTATGTGGAAGCGGGCAGCCAAATCATCCTTACCAACACCTTTCGCGCCAACGCCATTGCCATGCATGATTGCGCTGAGGACGATCTGGACGCAATCAATCGCGCCGGTGTAGCGCTCTCGCGCCAGGCGGCGGGCGAGGCGCTGGTCTTTGCCTCCATCGGTCCGACGGGCAAGATGCTGCTCTCGGGCGAGATCGACAGCGAGCAGGTTTCCGCAGCCTTTGCCGCTCAGGCTCGTTCGCTTGCCGCGGCGGGAGCGGACACGCTGCTGGTGGAGACGATGAGCGACATCGAGGAGGCGCGCCTGGCAGTTGAAGCTGCCCGTCGCACCGGGCTTCCGGTTATCGCTTCCTTCGCATTCGATTCCGGCAAGAACAAGGACCGCACCATGATGGGCGCGACGCCCGAGGCCGTGGCCGAGGCGATGGTGGAGGCGGGAGCAGATGCAGTCG
>JBEKJR010000027.1:0-16567 GCA_050011175.1 Occallatibacter sp. | reverse complement strand
CCGGTCTAATATGTCGGACTTCCGCCCGGTCTATACCTGCTGGGATACCCCCCACCCCCCCTAAAAAAATAAATAAAGTTGTTGAAACCTTGCAGATAATTATGAACATCCGTGGAATCAACAACTTCCGAAGAACACTCGCGTAAAAATGCAGAAATTACCTTTGCAGATAATTATTAATCTTCCTAGAATCAACAACTTCCAAAGAGATCCCCGCAAAAACACAAAAAATGCCTTTGCAGATAATTACAAATCCGGCGTGTTCAGCTTCCGGCCTCGAAGGCGAGGCGTGCTAACTTCAACACCGGTTGGCTAGGATAGAGCCATGACGCTCAAGGGAAAGATTGTTTTCGTTACCGGAGCCTCGTCGGGCATTGGCGCGGCCACCGCTCTCGCTTTTGCCGACGAGGGCGCGCGCCTCCTGATTGCTGCCCGCCGTGCCGACAAGCTGGCCGCCGTCGCTGCCGCTGCTCTGAAGCACGGCGCAGAAGCCGTGCACACCTTCAGCCTCGATGTGCGCGACCGCAACGCCGTCAAGCAGGCCATCGAGAAGCTGCCTGCCGAATGGGCCGCCATCGACGTGCTGGTCAATAACGCCGGCCTTAGCCGAGGAAGGGAAAAACTCCACCAGGGCAACATCGACGATTGGGAAGAGATGATCGACACCAACGTGAAGGGCCTGCTCTACGTGACCCGCGCCGTGGCGCCGGGCATGGTGGAGCGTGGCCGCGGACACGTCATCAATCTGGGCTCGGTGGCCGGTGAGATGACCTATCCCGACGGTGCGGTTTATTGCGCCAGCAAGGCCGCCGAGCGCTCCATCAACGACGGCCTGCGCATGGACCTGCTGGGAACGCCGATTCGCGTCACCAGTGTGGACCCCGGCATGGTGGAGACAGAATTTAGCCTGGTGCGCTTCCATGGCGACGCGGAGCGCGCCTCCAGGGTCTACCAGAACATCAAGCCGCTCACCCCTGAAGATGTCGCCGATGCTATCGTCTGGGCCGCGAGCCGACCCGAGCATGTTAATATTGCGCGCGTGGTGCTGACCACGGTGCATCAGGCCAACTCCCTGCTCTTTCACCGCACGGCTTAGCAGCATGTGCAGGAGGATTTCCCATGCATGTATGGCAGTTTTCATCGTTTGGAATTGATTCACTGGAATTTGTAGAGCGTCCCACTCCACAGCCGGGGCCCGGTGAAGTTCTGGTCCGCGTCCATGCGGTTTCCCTCAACTATCGCGATCTGCTGATGGTGAAGGGGCTCTACAACCCCAAATTGAAGCTGCCGCGCATCCCCTGCTCAGACGGCGCGGGCGAAGTTGTCGCTGTCGGCGAAGGCGTGATCCGTTGGAAGCCAGGCGACCGCGTTGCCGGCATCTTCATGCAGAACTGGCTGGACGGCCCGCTCACCCCAGCCAAAGCCAAAGGCGCTTTGGGCGGCGATATCGACGGCATGTTAGCCGAGTATGTTGTCCTGAGGGATATTGGCCTGGTGCGGATGCCTGAGCACCTCAGCTTCCCGGAGGCCGCCACGCTGCCTTGCGCCGCCGTCACCGCCTGGAACGCATTGGCTGCGGGCCGTCTGAAGCCGGGAGCAACAGTTTTGATTCTCGGCACCGGCGGCGTCTCCATCTTTGCCCTGCAACTGGCGCGCATAATGGGTGTGCGCGTGCTGGGCATCAGCAGCTCTTCAGCCAAGCTGGAGCGCGCCCGCTCGCTGGGGCTGGATGCGGGCCTCAACTACCGCGAAACTCCCGCATGGGACCGCTGGGTGCTCGATCAAACCGGCGGCGAGGGTGTGGACCTGGTGGTCGAAGTCGGCGGAGTGGGTACGCTGCCTCGCTCGCTTGGCGCCATCCGCATGGGCGGCGTCATCGCCCAAATCGGCGTGCTGACCGGCAAAGCCGAACCTCTGCCGCTCGCTCTCGTCCTCCACAAACAGGCCCGCATACAGGGAATCTATGTTGGCTCACGCAAGGATTTCGAGGAGATGAACAAGGCAATCATCCTGACCGGGCTGCGTCCCGTCGCCGAGTTCTTCCCTTGGTCCCAGGCCCGTGAAGTAATGACCCGCATGGAACAGGCCGCGCACTTCGGCAAGCTGGTGCTGACCGTGGAGTGACGTGTCGCCTTTAGCTACTTGCCGATGCAGAATGTAGAAATATAGATAATCACCAATATCTATACAGGGTGCAAGCCGTCGCACCAACTTTCGGGTTGGATGGCTCGCTCTGTATATAGTCGTGGAGGTAATCGGCGGACATGATTGAGCTCGAGCCGATGACCTTTTCCATGTCAAGGTGATAGAACGGTGTGGTAGCCGAAGAGCGGGCCGGAGGGACAGGCATGCCAAAGAAGAGAATCGATTTGTTTGCGAGCCTTGCGGCCGTGTTCGTTCTGTCGGGCGGGCTGACCGCCTTCGCGCAAACAGCAGCGCAGGCATGGTTGCGATACGATAATTCGCACGGCCGAATCTTCATTCCCCTCCAGGTGCGCGCTCTGGGAAGTGGAACACTCGAGCAGTCCGCAGTCCAGGAACTCCAACGCAGTGTTGCTGACCTCCCTCATGCGGGGCTAACTGCGCGCGCAAAGTTTGTTTTCAGGGGCCAAACCATTGTCGGCACCGTGCAGGAGGTGCGAAAAGCGTATCCGGACCTGCCCGTTCCGGCTGATCTCGAACCCGAGGGCTATTGGATCTACTGGAGTGGCGCCAACGCCGACCAAACCCTGATTGTCGCCGGCGCTGATCAGCCCGGCGTTCTCTATGGCGCGTTCGCTCTACTCCGCATTCCCGCCAGAGGCGAAGCCTTCAATCTCCACGACCACCCGTTGCGCGAGCATCCGGCCATGCCCATCCGCTGGGTCGATGAGTGGGACAATCCCGACGGCACAGTCGAGCGCGGATACGCCGGCCGGTCCATTTTTTTTGAAGACGGCAACGTTCGCGAAGATCTGACGGCGGTACGCGAGTACGCGCGGCTGCTGGCCTCGGTCGGCATCAACGGCTGCAACGTGAACAACGTCAATGCTACGCCTCAGCTCATCGACTCCGACCACCTCAAGCAAGTCGCACGCATCGCGGACGCGATGCGTCCCTGGGGCGTCCGCATTGCGATGAGTATTGCCCTCGCCAGCCCGCAGAAGATCGGCGGCCTAACGACCTACGATCCGGCCGATCCGGCAGTCAAAGCCTGGTGGGCAGCCAAAGCCGACGAAATTTACTCCCTGATCCCCGATTTCGCCGGCTTCACCGTGAAGGCCGATTCAGAGGGTCAGCCCGGTCCAGCCAGCTTCGGCCGCACCCCCGCCGACGCCGCCAACGCCCTGGCCGCGGCGCTTGCACCCCACGGCGGCGTGGTTATCTACCGCGCCTTTGTCTATAACCACCATCTCAACTGGCTCGACCCGAAGGCCGACCGCGCCCGCGCCGCTTTTGATGTTTTCCATCCGCTCAACGGTGCGTTTGCGCCCAACGTCGTAATCCAAACCAAGGAAGGACCTATCGATTTTCAGGCGCAGGAGCCGGTCTCGCCGCTCTTCGCCGGCCTTCGCCAGACCAGTCAGGCGATGGAGATCCAAGTCACGCAGGAGTACACCGGTCAGCAGCGCCATCTGGTCTATCTCGCTCCCATGTGGAAGTGGGGTCTCGATTTCAACCTACGCGCCAATGGCAGATCCACGCCGGTGAACGAAATCATCGCGGGCAAGACCTTTCACCGGCCCCTGGGCGGCATGGTCGCTGTCGTTGGAGTTGGGCGTGATGGCTGGCTTAGTTCGCCGCTGGCTCTGGCCAACCTCTATGCCTTTGGCCGGCTTGCGTGGAACCCCAATCTCACCCCCGAGCAGATAGCCGCCGAGTGGACGCGCCAGAGCATCAGCAACGATCCCGCCGTGGTCAGTACGGTGACAAAGATGCTGATGCAATCCTTGCCGGCCTATGTGAACTACACTGGGCCGCTGGGAATGCAGACACTCACGGACATCACCGGCAGCCACTACGGCCCCAACATCGAGGCCAGCGAGAATAACGGCTGGGGCCAATGGCACCGCGCCGACCACATGGGCGTGGGCATGGACCGCAGCGTGAAAACCGGTACCGGCTTCGCGGGGCAGTATCCGCGCAAAATGGCGCGCGTCTATGAGTCGCCGAAGACCTGCCCCGACAACCTTCTGCTCTTCTTCCACCACGTGCCCTACACGTACAAGCTGCATACGGGCCAGACCGTGATTCAGTACATCTACGACAGCCATTACGAGGGCGCGTCGCAAGCGGCGGGGCTGATGGACGAGTGGGCCTCCATCAAGGGGAGCATCGATCACGCACTCTACGAAGACGTGCGCGCCCGCTTGGAATATCAGGCTGGTCACGCTATTGTCTGGCGCGACGCCATTGTGCAGTATTTTTTAAAAATGAGCGGAATCCCCGATGAAAAGGGCCGTGCCGGCCACTACCCCGGACGCATGGAAGCCGAGGATGCGCGCCTCGACGGCTACAAGGTGATCGACGTGACTCCGTGGGAGGATGCCTCCGGCGGCAAGGCTGTCTCCTGTGCGGAGAAAAGCTGCTCGGCGGAATGGAACTACACGGGCCAAAGCGGTCGCTTCAATATCGCAGTACAGCACTTCGATTTGCAAGGCGGCACAGCGAAGTTCACGCTGCTGCTCAATGGCCAGCCGGTAGACTCCTGGGCCGCCGATGCCGTTCTGCTCTCCCACCACCCCAACGGCGACAACTCCACGCGCCACACCGTTCATGAAATAGAACTCAAACCCGGTGACGTGTTGCGCGTGGAAGGAACACCGGACAAAGACGATCCCGCCGCGCTCGATTACATTGAAGTTGTGCCCGAAGGCTTGCCCCTGTAAGGCTGGCCAACAGCACCCTTGCGCTAGTAGAGTTCCAAACGAATACCCGGCTCACAGAAGATGCCGGAAAGATGAGCAAAATCCGGGAGGAAATCAACTCATGCTGTCTCGCCGCTGGTTTTTTGTTGTAGTTGCCGTTTTTATTCTCTTCGCCCTGCACGCGTCCGCACAACAGGATGCCTGGATGAACACCAGACTCTCTCCGGCGGAACGCGCCCATGACCTCATTGGCCGCATGACCCTGGATGAAAAGGTCTCCCAACTTGAAGACTGGGCCACGCCAATTCCCCGTCTCGGCATACCCGACTACCAAACCTGGAACGAGGCCCTGCACGGCGTGGCCCGTGCGGGTTATGCCACCGTTTTTCCCCAGGCTATCGGCATGGCCGCCACCTGGGATCCCGGCATAGTCCACGAGATGGGAACAACCATCTCCACCGAGGGCCGAGCGAAATACAACCAGGCCCAGAGGGAGGGAAACCACCGCATTTTTTATGGATTGACCTTCTGGTCGCCCAACATCAACATCTTCCGCGATCCCCGCTGGGGGCGCGGCCAGGAAACCTACGGCGAAGACCCATTTCTCACCGGCAAAATGGGCGTGGCCTTTGTGACCGGTGTGCAGGGCGACGACCTCAATCACCTGCGCGCCGTGGCCACCAGCAAGCACTTTGCCGTGCACAGCGGGCCCGAGACACTGCGCCATGGATTCAACGTCAACCCCTCGCCGCGCGACCTGGAAGAAACTTACCTGCCCGCCTTTCGCGCCACCGTCGTCGAGGGACACGTGCAGTCGGTGATGTGCGCCTACAGTTCCATCGACGATTGGCCGGCTTGTACCAACAAGATGCTCCTCAAGGAGCATCTGCGTGATGCCTGGGGCTTCAAAGGCTTTGTCGTCTCCGATTGCGGCGCCATTATCGACGTGAATCAGGGCCACAAGAAGACCGCGGACATTACCCACTCCGCCGCGCTTGCATTGCAGGCTGGCGCCGATCTCTCGTGCAGCATCTGGACCCCCGGTTTCAACACCCTTGCCGATGCGGTCCATCAGGGGCTGGTCAGCGAAGAGCTGGTCACCCAGGCAGCCGAGCGCCTCTACACTGCGCGCTTTCAGCTTGGCCTCTTCGACCCGCAAGGCGCCGATTGGCGCGATCGAGTTCCCGTCTCCGAGAATGCATCGCCCCAGCATCGCCGGATTGCGCTGAAGGCGGCCGAAGAGAGCATCATCCTGCTGAAGAATCATGGCGTTCTTCCGTTGAAAACCGCTCCCGGCCACATCGCGGTCATCGGCCCCACCGCCGACCTGCTGCCGTCCATCCTCGGCAACTACGTCGGCACGCCGGTCAATCCGGTCACGCCGCTGGACGGGATCATCAACCAATTCCGCAGCTCACCCATTCTTTATGCGCAGGGCTCTACGCTGGCTGCTGGCATAAGCGTGCCTGTCCCGAGGACAGCCTTCGGCCTCAGCAAAGGCCTGAAGACCGAGTTTTTCGCCACCTCCGACTGGACCGGCAGGCCTGTGGTCACAGAAACTGAACACGCCGTGCAAACCGACTGGGAGAACGCGCTGCCGGCGCCCCAATTAGCCACGCATGACTACTCCGTCCGCTGGAGTGGTACGCTCACCGCGCCCGCGCCCGGCCACTACGTCTTCTCCATCGAGCCGGGAGGCAGCTTCCCCTACTCGCCGGTAGAGAACTATCGCTTTGTCCTTGACGGCAAAGTGCTTGGCGAAGGCAGCCTGCGCCAGGGTAACGACCTTTCGGTGATGGGCAACTTCCAGGTCGTTCCCGGCGCTTCGCCGGCTGCTCCGCCAGTCGAGCATTTCCCCAAGATTCCCTCTATTGCGGTCGACTTCACCGATACCAAGCCGCATGATTTCCGTCTGGAGTACTCCCATGCCGGTGATCAAGCCGGCGGCGGCATCACTCTCCTGTGGCAAGCCCCCGTCCAGGCACAGCTCGATGAAGCCGTGGCCCGTGCCAAAGAGTCCGATGTGGTGATCGTCTTTGTAGGCCTTTCGCCGCAGTTGGAAGGCGAGGAAATGCGCATCAAGATCGACGGCTTCGACGGCGGTGACCGCACCAGCCTCGACCTGCCCGCGCCCCAGCAGAAGCTGCTTGAAGCCGTGGCCGCCACCGGCAAGCCACTCATCGTGGTTCTGCAGAGCGGCAGCGCCGTGGCGCTTAATTGGGCTAACCAACACGCCGACGCCATTCTCGAAGCCTGGTATCCCGGTGTTGAGGGCGGCACAGCGATCGCCCGCACACTCGCCGGCCTGAACAACCCCGCTGGCCGTCTGCCTGTCACCTTCTACGCCTCGCTCGACGGCCTGCCCGCCTTCACCGACTACGCCTTTCACAACTCATCGGGAACTCGCACCTACCGCTATTTCACCGGCAAGCCGCTGTGGGGCTTTGGCTACGGCCTCAGTTATTCCACCTTCAAATACGGACTGGTGAAGCTGTCAGCCGAAACGCTCAAGGCCGGCAACCCCATTACCGCAACTGTTACCGTCACCAACAGCAGCGTAGTTTCCGGCGACGAAATCGTCGAAGCCTACCTCAAGACCCCACAATCAGATGGCCCCATTCACTCTCTGGTGGGATTTCAGCGGGTTCACATTGCTGCGGGAACTAGCCGCGAAGTCAACCTCTCCATCGAGCCTCGCGCGCTGTCGAGCGTCAACGACAAAGGTATCCGCACCATCCTGCCGGGCAAATACACTCTGAGCCTGGGCGGCGCTCAACCCCAGGACACCGCAACCAAATCCGAAGCCAGTTTCACCGTCACAGGAACATTGGAGTTGCCTGAATAGCCTTCTCATGCCAGGGAGCCGATATTGT
The DNA here is from genome assembly GCA_050011175.1 of Occallatibacter sp. GTDB lineage: Bacteria > Acidobacteriota > Terriglobia > Terriglobales > Acidobacteriaceae > Telmatobacter. Next base: position 8,847 of record JBEKJR010000027.1, on the reverse strand, counting down.
TTGATCGTTGAAGATATTAAATGGAGTTCCTCCTGGGCGGTCTTTACGGGTCGCCCAGCGAGCTTAAGGTCGCACAATTTTATATATTTTCTGGGGAACGCGTAAGGTGTTAAAATAATTACTCAACCTTTTGGGCCAATGGTTTTCCAGAAAACGGCAAGAGAACATCACCTTTTAGGAGATTTCATTCATATGCAGAAATATATCTGATTTGAGCGTAAAGTCGCAGTAGTAACCGAGGGCGCGAGGGAACCAGGAATGCAAACCAGTCGGGACTATCTATGAAAAATGCTTTTGAGGTTAAGAATCCCGATTGGAATCTGAGCCCGCTGACCGGGATGACCAGGAAACACTACATCGAATGCGCCCAGTATGTGCTCCAACGGGCGTTCCGGCACGTGAAGTCGTTTGACTCGCCAATTGTGTTTCCGAAGGTCCCGGGCAAATCGTATCCGCATCCGAATGCACCGGAATGGCGCCATCGCTCCAACGAGTTCGAGGCGCTGGAGAGGACCTTCAATCTGGCGGCCCCGCTAATCCACGTGGACCCAGAGGTCAGTATCGGCGGCATCAAGCTGCGCGATTATTACACCAATCAGTTCTACAATGCGATGACGCCGGGGCATGTGAACAGCTTGCCCATGCCCGAGGACCTGCCGGGCGCTACATATCAATTCACTTGCGAGTTTGGCGGCTTGGCGAAGACGCTATTGCTGATGCCCGATGTATTGTGGCCGTACCTGACCGAAAAGCAGCGCGATGAAATGGCCGTTACGATTTCCAAGTGGGCCCATCACCGCACCACGCAGAACAATTGGCGGCTATTCAACATCTGCGCGCTCTCGCTCCTTAAGAAACATGGATATGACATCGATGACAATCTGCTGAAAAGTCACCTGCAGTGGATCGCATCATATCACGCGGGCAACGGCTGGTATCTGGAGCAGAGCTACAACTACTACACCATCAGCCTCTTTGTCGTTTACGGCACCATCTGGAGCCGCGCCTTCGGCCGCGAGCACTATCCGGAAATCGCCGGCGTGCTCGAAAATAGTTTCCAGGAACTGTTCAAAACGTATACCAGCTTCTTCGGCCGGAACGGCTTTATCAACATGTGGGCCAGAAGCATCTGCTACCGCCTCTGGATTTCGGGCGGCTTCCCGGCGTCGTTCCTGCTCGCCTCGGAACCGCCGATTGATCCCGGCTGGGCGAGGCGGCTCTGTTCCGGATCGATTCTGCAATTCACGGGGCGGGAAGACTTTTACGAGAACGACATTCCCAGCCTCGGCTTCTACCCTCACCGGGAATTTGCGATTCAACACTACAGTTGTTCGGCCAGCCCATTCATCATGTTCCTGCCGTTCATCAGCTTGGCGCTGCCGGAAGATTCTCCGTTCTGGACGGCGAAAGAGAACGACGGAATGTGGGAGGGATTAGGAAAGCGCTCAAAGCGGACGGTACTCGAAATGCCTGGCATCGTTCTGGTCAACCACGGCAGCAGCGGCGCTTCCGAGATCGTCTCCGGCAAGGTGTACGACGACGATCACAACTACTCCAAACTGGTGTTCAACACCCATTTCCCATGGGAAGACCACAATCCCAACGGCGGCACATCGCAGGAATATAGTTTCCGCAGCCTGGATCCTCGCGATCTGAGAGGTGTGGACATTAATTTCTACCTCACAGGACGCGCGGTCGATAACGCCGCATCGAAGAGCGCCGCCTACGTAACCTCGCAAAGCATTCTCTTCAACGGCATGCGCGACGGCGTGCTCTACCGCCAGTTGATCATGCGGAAACCGCCGAGCAACGGGGTTGGATACATCATCGACCTCGCGGAGATCACGGTTCCTGGAGGCGTCATCCGCGTCGACCGCTGCCGGCTGGCCTTCGAGCATGAACTCACTTTCGGCCATTTCGGCCTGCCGCATTTCGGTGGGAAGACCGCCGCGTTGCACACGTTCGAGGACGAGATGAAGCGGGGGATCACGGCCTCGATTTCGGGCAGATCGGTAGCGATGATAGCTTACAACGGCTGGGACACGATTCAGAGTCAGGTTCACCGCGGCTTCAATGCGGAAACGGAGGAGAGTACTGTGCTATTCGTCCATCGCAAGCGCACCGCCAAGAACCCGGCGATGGAATTGATGATTACGGCAATGCTGCACAAGACCGATGACACCCCATGGACAACGGAAGAATTGGATCCGGTGAAAGCTATCCGGATTATGGAGGTGACTCCTTCTGGTTCCGTCCTCGGAGCGGAGATCACGCTGGCAGGTGACACGACTCATCATGTCGACTTTAAGAATATCGACGGACTTAAGCACTGCTGATACAGTAATGGGGTATCCTCGGGAGTTGTCCCTTGGAATGCCATCAAACAGCGAAAGCAGCAGACTCGCTGACACAATGAGAGCGATGCCGGACTGACAAGGAGAAATGATGATTACTCGCCGGGATTTATTGGTTGCGCTGATTGCCATCGCCTGCACTGCCGGGGCTTTCGCTCTTGCCAATCAGGCGCCGGTGATGGGCTCCTCTGTCTTTGATTGGAATTCGATTCCCGCCAAGCCGACGGAGGTTGGCTCGGTGCGTTCGTTCTTCAGGGCGCGCACAGCCACATTGGACGAACTGGAGATGCATGTAACCACGCTGGAACCCGGCAAGACCTCGCATCCACCGCACCGGCATCCGAACGAGGAATTGATCATCGTGATGCAGGGCACGGTGGAAACATTGTCGAACGGCGAGTGGAAGCGGGTTGGGCCCGGCTCGGTGATCTTTAACGCCTCGAACCAACTGCACGGGTTGAGAAACGTGGGCGCCGGCGAGGCTGTCTATCATGTCATCAATTGGAAATCCGCCGTAACGCCCGAAGCGCGGCAACGCTGAGCAGACATGGCGTTTGAGCAGCACAGAATATGCAGCCGGGCACGGACTCCTGCTGTCCTATTAAGCGCATGAGAAAATGCTCCGGCAAAAAGGAGTGAGACTGATGCAATTTAAGAATATTGGCCGGCGTAACTTTCTGAAGACCATGGGAGCAGCGGGTATGTTTTCGACATTGCCGGAAGCGGCCTTGGGGTTGCACGCGAATGGCGGGCATATTGCGCATGAGGTCGTTGCACCTGGCGCCGATGAGGACGCGAAGCCGAAATACTCCATCAAGTTTGCCGTGATCGGCCTCGACCATGCTCACATCATGGGCATCACGGCAGCCGTGATTCGCGGCGGCGGGGAGCTGGCCGCATTCTATTCGACGCTTCCTCGGGAGATTGCCGGCTTTCAGAAAATTTATCCCCAGGCGCGTTTGGCGAAGAGCGAGGAAGAGATCCTGAATGATCCATCGATCCAGCTTGTGGCCAGCGCATCCATTCCCAATCTGCGCGCGCCGCTCGGCATCCGCGTCATGAAGCACGGCAAGGACTATCTCAGCGACAAGCCGGCCATCACAACGCTGCAACAATTGGCCGAGGTGCGCAAAGTCTCTGCCGCGACCGGAAGAATGTTTGCCATTATGTACAGCGAGCGGCTGGAAGTGCGCGCTGCCGTCGAGGCCGGTTATCTGGTCATGGCCGGGGCGATCGGCAAGGTAGTGCAAACGCTCAATATCGCGCCCCACCAGGTGAATGCCCCCAGCCGTCCCGATTGGTTCTGGGACCCGGCGCAGTACGGCGGCATCCTATGCGACATCGGATCGCATCAGGCGGACCAGTTTGTCTACTACACCGGCTCGACCACGGCTGCCGTGACGGCATCGCAGATCGCGAATGTGAATCATCCCGACCATCCGGAGTTTCAGGACTTCGGCGATATGATGCTCCAGGGCAACGGCGGCGCGGGATATGTGCGGGTGGATTGGTTTACTCCGGATGGTTTGGGCATGTGGGGCGATGGGCGGCTGTTCATTCTGGGAACCGAGGGTTATATCGAACTGCGCAAGTATCTCGATATCGCGGGCCGGCCGGGCGGCAACCATCTGTTTATCGTGGATAAAAAGCAGACCCGCTACATGGATTGCAGCAATGTGGTGCTGCCCTTCGGGCCGCAGTTTGTCGCCGATATTGTGAACCGCACCCACACAGCGCAGAATCAGCAGCAGGCGCTTCTGGCTGCTGAACTGGTGTTGAAGGCGCAGAAAAACGCCAAGCGACTCAGTTTTACCGCGTAGGCCGGCGCAGCAGGGGACACACTGAAGTCGAGCAGGAGAGAACCATGAGAGCCATCAGCACGAGTACGGAGTACGCACGCAGGACGTTTCTGAAAATGTCGGCGGGCGCGGTTGCAGCGGCTGGCTTTCCGGCGATTGTGCCGGCGAGCGTGATTGGCGAGAAGGCTCCCAGCAACCGCATCAACATCGGAGCTATCGGAGTGGGGCGCATCTCCCGCGGCCACGATTTGCCGGGAATCTGGAAATACGACCAGGCGCGCATTGTGGCCGTCTGCGATCTCGACTCCAAGCGGGTGGAAAAGGGCAAGGAACTGGTCAACGGCTACTATGCCGCAAATGCCGGCAAAGGGTATGACGGCGTAACCGGCTACCATGACTACCACGATCTGCTGGCCAACAAGGACATTGATGCGGTGGTGATCAGCACGCCCGATCATCAGCACGCGATTCTGGCGGTGGATGCGGTGCGTGCCGGCAAGGACGTGTACCTGCAGAAGCCGGCTTCGCTGACCATTGCCGAGGGACGCGCCCTTAGCAATGCGGTAACGGCGTCGGGACAGATTTTTCAGATCGGATCGCAACAACGGTCGTGGAAGCAGTTTCACCGGGCTTGCGAGCTGGTGCGCAATGGCCGCATCGGCCAAATCAAGCATGTGGAAATCGGCCTGCCGGGCGACCCCAGCGGGCCTGACGCGCCGCCCATGCCGCTTCCTCCCAACCTCGATTACGACGCATGGCTGGGGTCCACTCCCGAGGTCTATTACACCGAGATGCGCGTGCATCCGCAGCAAAGTTTTGATCGTCCCGGCTGGCTGCGCTGTGAGCAGTTCGGTGCCGGCATGATCACTGGCTGGGGCGCGCACCATGTGGACACGGCCCACTGGGGCATGAATACGGAATACACCGGGCCTGTAGAGATATGGGGCACGGCGGAGTTTCCGAAACATGGATTGTGGAATGTTCACGGCAAGTTCCTGACACATGGCCTCTATGCCAACGGCGTCACCATGGACATCAGCGGGGACTTTCCCAATGGCATCAAGTTCTACGGTAGCGAGGGATGGATCTTTGTAACCCGGGATGTTGAGGTGACGGCATCGGATCCTGGCGGCAAACCGGTAACACTGCAGCCGCTGATGGCCAGCGACCCCAAGATTCTCGACTGCGTAATCGGACCGGACGAGGTACATCTTTATCAAAGCGATGATCAGCATGGGAACTGGCTGGAATGCATTCGCAGCCGGAAGGCCCCCATCGCGCCCGCCGAGATTGGTCACCGCGCTTGCTCAACCTGCCTGCTGCACCATATTGCCATGAAGACGGGGCGCAAGTTGCACTGGGATCCGGTGAGAGAGCGCTTCCATAACGATGATGAGGCAAACAGCATGCTATCGCGTCCGCAGCGTTTTCCCTATGTGATGAGCCAGTAGAGCCTGGCGAAAATGTGCGAGCGGCCAGACAACCTGCTATTCTGAAAAGTAGTTTTTCCCCCAGACGGAGTCAACCGGCAAGAATGACAACCATAGGGTCGGCGCCTACAACTCGCGGAATCAAGCGCATTGACTTGGCCTATGTTCAGTTGGCGTCCAGCGAAAGCGCGCGGGATATCAATCGCGACGTGGTTTTGGAGATCGTCCGCTCCCGGCAGCCGGTATCCCGTGCGGATCTTGCGCGGGCCTCAGGTTTGCAACCCAGCACAGTCTCCGCGATCGTCGAGCAACTGATCGCCGAAAAATGGGTAAAGGAAGGCGCTATTGAACGGCGGCCTCGCGGCAGACACCCTACGCTTCTTGCGCTCAACGACAGGTTAGTGATTTTGACCGCCGATGTACATCCGAAACAGGCCATTGTTGCGCTTCTCGATCTGAACGGGCGATTTCTTGCGCGCGAAGTTGTGCCTCTTGTCTCGGAACCCGAGGGCTCGATTAGCAAAATCATTTCCTGCATGAATGTGATGCGCGAAGGCCACTCTAACCGCTCCTTTGAGGGAATCGGCATTAGTATGCCGGGACGCATTGATCCGGAGTCGCAGCGCCTTATTCTTGCTCCCAACCTGAAGTGGGGCAGCTACGACATCAAGAGCGCCATCGAAAAAGAGATGCGGCTGCAGGTTGAGCTGACCAATGCTGCCAATGCCGCCCTGCTTGCTGAACTATGGTCAGGCAAGCTCGACGGCATCCGCAACGCGGTATTAATTACGGTTTCAGAGGGGGTTGGCGCGGCCATCCTGGCAAACGGGCAGATTGTCACTAGTCGCAGCGGCTTGGCCGGCGAGTTTGGCCACAGCCCTATTGACCCGACCGGCCCCATGTGCGGCTGCGGACAGCACGGATGCTGGGAGGTCTTTGCATCTTCAAGTGCGGCGCTTAGGTACTATGCGGAGAAACGCCCTGATCATGCGCCAGTCAACATTCATGAACTGCTTCACATGGCCGAAGAAGAAGATCCTGCCGCGATAGCAGCCCTGACCCGTCAGGCTGCCTGCCTGGGCCGCGGCCTGCGTCTGGTTACCGCGGCACTCTCCCCGGAAGTGATTCTCATCGCGGGCGACATAACCACGTCATGGGCTCGCTTCGGCCCCACGATTCAAGCCGAATTGGAAGCCACCATGCTGGCCGGGAATGCGCCGCAGTTGGGAACCACTAACGATGGCGAATTCGCCAGGCTGCGTGGCGCCGCCGCGGTTGTCCTGCAGCGCCATTCGGGCTATCAGCGTTCCGCGTCAAAAGTAACTCGAGCCAAAACGGTGCATCCCCCAAGCGCTTAACGTGGCTTGCAGCATTTTATTTTGACTTTAAATAATAGACGCCAAGCTTCCCACCCCGTGGAACTTAGCGGCATAGCCTGCGCCGCAAAGCATTATTTATCAAGCAGATAGCTTGAACATAATAATCTGACAGCTATGAATATCAACAGAGGCGGGCGCTTTGAAAACGCTGCGGCGGCAAAAAATATGGCGTATTGTTTGACAGGAGTATAAAATCGTGAGCTTAGAATCAAAAGTTGTGCGAGGTGAAGGCAAGCCATGACCGACCAACAATGGAAGACCCTCGTCTCTATCGTTCGCGGAGAAGCGATCCGTCCTCTCCCGACAGCTTTCATCATCGATAGTCCCTGGCTCCCCAATTGGGCGGGACACACGATTCTGGATTACTTCACCGACGAACGCATTTTTCTGGACGATAACCTCAAGGCCATTCGTACCTTTCCGGAAGCGATTCTGTTGCCGGGTTTCTGGTCCGAATTCGGGATGTGCACGGAACCCTCGGCCTTCGGCTCTGTCTCTATCTGGGGCGAGAACGAATTTCCCTTCGCCAGGAAAGTGCTGCACTCGGCGTCTGAGGTCGAGCGTCTGGAACTGCCCGACCCGCGCAAACATGGCTTGCTGCCCTTTGTGATCAAGCGGCTCAAGCACGCACAGCCGGAGATCGAAAAGGCCGGCCACAAAATCCGCTTCGCGGTGGCCCGCGGACCGCTCAATATAGCCTCATTCCTAATGGGCGCTTCGGAATTTATGGAAGCGCTGAAGACGGAACCGGAGCTGATGCATCGCCTGCTCGATATCATCACGGACTTTTTAGTGGATTGGATAGCGGTTCAGCGCCAAGCATTCACATCGATTGACGGCATCTTTTTGCTCGACGATATTGTTGGATTTGTGAGCCGCCGCGACTTCGAAATGTTCGGTCTGCCTTATTTGAAGCGAGCATTCGACGCGGACGTGAGCGTAAAGTTCTTCCACAACGATGCGCCGTCGAAGGCGAGCGCGTCTTTGCTGGAGACGGCGGGAATCAATTTACTCAATTTCGGCATGCAACACAATCTGGCGGAAATGAAGGCATGGACGAACAACCGGATTGCCCTGATGGGAAACATCCCTCCGCGCGACGTGCTGGCTGATGGAACGCCGGCAGACGTAAAGCGCTCGGTCAGAGGGATGTTGCATGCTCTTGATGACAGGTCGCGCTTGATTATTTCGTGTGGGGGAGGAATGCCGCCTCATGCATCCACGGAAAACATCAAAGCGTTGATCTTGACGGTGGCAGAGGAGACGGTGTAGGCCACGGTCGAATGGCGGGGAGGGCTCACAGTTCTCTGTTAACTTTCTATATTCCAAAAATCATAGCCGCGATAGACTTTTCCACGCTCCGCAAACGGCGCCAAAGCATTTCTCATGCTCCTGGATAAAATTTGGAAGCCTAACAAAACATGGAGGATACAATCCCAATGCGGGCCTTTATCCTGTCCGGAGGGGTCTTTCTGAGGTTGAGACGGGTATATTCCCTGTTCACAATTGACCAATCCAAGATCCCGGCAAAGAAATACACTGATTTTCTGCTTGACAATATTGCATGTTCGCTCCTATAGTTCGAGACGCCAAATAAACCGCTATTGTAACTGTGTCCAATTTCAGTTGCGGGCGGTTTTCCGGCCAAAGTCGATCTCCAGGTTATATGGAATCAAAGGATTAAGGCGGATTCTAGGGTCAACCCCCGCGAGAAGCTTCGTGGAGTTTGGCAGAAACGTAGTCAATTCACAGCTTTCAGGAGGAAATCATGTCAGGAAGGCCAGATATGAATCATCGCTTCAAAGCAGGTGCGTTGGTAGCCCTGCTGGTGGTTGCGCTTCTCGCGATTTGTTTCGGAAGCATGACCGTAAATGCGCAGGTTCTC
>JBEKJR010000026.1:0-20439 GCA_050011175.1 Occallatibacter sp. | reverse complement strand
CCGTGCGCCACTTTACTCATGGTATTGCTACCACTTTCTCGTTCGACTTGCATGTGTTAGGCACGCCGCCAGCGTTGATTCTGAGCCAGGATCAAACTCTCGTTTGAAACCTGATGCTTCCACCAAATCGACGGAGGTCGATTGGCTTCGGCTGCATCGCGCGCTCGAAAACTCGCGATGCACTACTTGTGAGAATGATCAAGCCAAACCTGATCTGTTCTCACGACTGGCATGTTCAACCTAGTTGTCAAAGATCCTTGAGACTTCCGCCTGAGCGGAGCCCTTTTGGATCGAGGTCCGGCCTTTCGGCCGGCTTGTCCTCGAACTTTTTGCGCTTGCCGGAGCGTTAGACAACACCTTCCGGCTGATTTTGCGCGAACCAATCGAATGTATCAAAAAATTGCTCGTCAGTCAAGCCTGATCCCATTCGCCGAAGGCCGTCCAACTCGTCGTTGGCGCTCCTCTTTTGCGATTCCGATCAGCCCGTCCGGGGCAACTCCCCTTCAAAAGCCCGCGCAGCGCAAAATATCAAACATCTACCGGCGCAAACCGCGCTCGAGCCGCTCAGGCTCACAGGAGTTTCCTCCTGGGTTTTGCAATAGCTTGTTCTCTGTGGTTTCCCTACAGGGGTTTCAGGGGCTTCTGCCTCACCTGACCCAACGAACCAGCATCACAACTTGCTTCCCACTTCCCTCAACGGGCAGGCCCATCGGCCACCGGGAGGCTATCCTTCTCATTTGCAACTATCTAAGAGTAGCACACACCACTCCTGTATGCAAGCGACACACCAATATTGCCGTTGCCGCCTAGTTGCAACTGTCTAAGACTAGCAACCAGCCTGCGCAATTGCAAACGCGCCCCCTGTGGGAAACCGCCGCTTTTGTGGGAAACCCGCCCCACAGGCCGCTCAATCAGCCCTAAGTCCATCAATCCATTAACGATAAATAGTGGCGGATCAGCTTGAAGGGGACGATCTGGTAGGCCGGGGGTTTACCCCGGCATAATGCCGATGAAATCAACGGTGGCTTTTCATCCTGTGCGGCGGCCCGCTTCTCATTGGGGCTATTTCTCTCGGCGGATTCAACAACGAAGTGCAACGGCAAGCGGCCAAATCAACCCATGGGCTGACCTGGCCGCAATTGTCCGTGCTCTTAACCGTCGATGACTACTTCTTTTTCTTTCCTGTTCCGCCAAACTGATAGAAGACCGAACCCGATAAATCCACTACATTTGCGGTGATGATTTCGTTGATGGGACCGTACGTGGTATGTTGCCGCTCATAGCGAAGCTCAGGCCGAATGCCCCAGTGCTTGCCACAATAGACACTGGCGCCGCCGCCAAAGTTCACGTAATAGCCGCCGGTATACTCGTCAATGCCGGTTGTAGTCGCGGTTAACCGGTCATAGCCGGCGCCTACAATCGCGTAAGGAACGATCTTTTTCGAGGGCGTAAAGTTGATGCGAGCCGCGGCGCCGGCAAGTTGAGAGTGCCACTTAAACGTATTACCGGTGGGAGAGACCAGGGGATCGAATTTGTACTCGCCCAGAACTGTGACGTAGGGAGTCACGTTGTAGCCGCCCGAGCCGCCATAAAAGTATTGGCTGGTGGGATAGGGGGACGCGGGAGGGTTACTGGTTATGCTCGTGTGGTCATAACCGATGGTGCCTGCAACTTCAGCTGAGTGGGCCAGAACCTGCGCCCGAACTGTAACCGACAAGACGAGGAGAAACAGCGCCGAGAGCATAAGACCTGAAACTGCGTTCTTGACAAATGTGTGCATGATGTTCTTGTCCTTTCGTTTTCAATTAGCGGAAGTCCAATTTAGGCCATCCTGTGTTATTTGGTCTGCACCCAGCCACTAGCTCTGGAACCAACAAAATCCATTGCGCAGCCGCAAACAAATTTCAACTTGGTATAACAATATATCACACCTCCACACAATCGGGTATCCAAAGTTTCGCTTTTGAAACCTGGGATACCCAACCACCTACCACTCACCGCGCCGCCCCCTCCTCGATGATCTTCTCCCGAAGCGCCTCGACCAACCTGCGGATTCGCCGATTCCCTGCCTCGCTGCCTTGCTTCCCCTGCTCCATTGTCTTGCTGACCGCCGTCATCGCCAGCGTCACCGGCAACAATCCCATCACGCGCCTTCCTCCTATTTTGGAGGCAGCTTGGCTGGCTTCGCGCTTCTCAACGCAACGGCTCCCAGCAGGGCAATCACAGCGGCCAATGTCACCCATAACAAGGCCGGATGCTTCTCCGTGAAGGGGCGCGAGTCGGGGCGTGGCTGATACGCGGGATTCGGCTCCTCCGGGCTCGCTGTAATCCGGCTTGCATTGGCTTGCAGCGTGAAGAGTTTGGCGTAATCGTAACTCGGAGCCGCCAGCGCCGCATCGCCATAATAGAGCACATAGCTTCCGCTGCCGTCAGCCTCGAAGCAAAGACTCCGCTGCAGCATTTGCAGTTGAACGGATTTCATTTGGATCGGCGCATCGTCTCCGTTCTCGATGCTGATCGTCCATTTTGTCGGCGTACTGGAATCCACCCACGGCGCATCGATGGCCAGGCGTTCTTCGTCGAGCCGCTGGCCGTTCTGCACGCCGTGAACGCGCAGAACGTCCCCAGCGGAAACAGTTGTTAGCCGCGATTTTGATCGATCGGCGGCCGGCGATTCACCCACCGGCTCTACTAGAACGCCCACATCGCGGCTGAACTGAGCAGGGGACGCGCCCGGCGTGAAGAGGATCCGGTCAACCGGAACATGAGTGGGCACAGTGAATTCCAAAACCGAGTCGTGGCCCTTCTGCTTGACGCTCGCGCTCTCCGCAACGGTTTCATACTTCGGTTGCTGCGCCGGCATGTGCAACACCTTGAGTCCCGTAACGCTCTCCGGCGTAAGCGGGCCCTTGATGCTGAAATGCAGGTACCGGAAATCCGACTCCGGCAGATGAAGAACCGTGCTGCGCCCCAGCTTCTGGCCGGTCAAATCGAAAATCGTATACGACCCGATCCTGGTTTCGGCGCCCCCGGTCTCCGTCTGGCTGCCGCTCACCGTCACCGTGGCGATAAAGTTCTGCCCGGTCACGTCAAGCTGCAAATCGCTGTAATGTCCATTCGGCAGGCTAACGTCGAAGACGGTCTGGCCATTGCGACTGCCCAGGTTCAGCGGCGCAAGGGACTTCTCCGCGCTCTCCGCCACGGCATCCGTGCGAATCACAAACGGCGATTCCGCGCCATTGCGGTAAAGGCGAAGGTCGGCGAGCTGCGGCGCGGCGTGCGCAAAGACTCCGGCATCAAGCACCAGGCAGCTTTGCCCGGAGGATTTCTGCATAGGCCGCTCATATTGGAAATATTTGATCTCCGGAGACGCCGCCACTAAGGCAAGCAGTAAAATACCCGCGCTAATTTTCATCTTTTTCTCCCTTCCCGGCGCGCAGCTTGAGCCAGTCGCGCTGATAGACGTAGCTGACAGCAAACAGCAGCGCGCCCAGGCCAAGGAAGCTCAGGATTCGGTAACCCTGGCTGAGTGCGCTCATATCCAGGAGAAAGACCTTGATGATGGTGGCCGACATCAACGCCAACGACTGCCAGCGCAGAAATGCCGAGCGCCTCCAAAACCCCACGCCCAGCAGTATCGCGCCGTAGACCATGAACCACACTGAGTAGGTAAACTGCGCGTACATCTCATAGTCGTGAAGCAGGTGCCAATCTCCGCGCCAGCGCAGTGTCCACCAGTAGCTGTCGATCTCCAGCCCTACTGCCAGCAGAATCAGAAAATTCACGGTAATCACCGCCACTGCCGCAATCGCCGGCCATGTACCTGCGCCCGTCCCTGACTCCTCCGCTTCCCTCTCAACCTTCGCCTTCATCGCTATCCAGGCGGCAAAGGCAAAAACCGCAATCCCCACGCAGTAACTTCCAAACCGCTCGTTGAAGATCGGCGTTGTCAAAGCCGTGGGATTCACCGTCAGCAATGCAATGAATCCCAGCGCAAGACACAGCAGCGCCAGCACGCGCAGCAGTAGCAGCCGCACACGGTACGCCACCCAAAGCAGCGCCGCGCCCTCCACCAGCCAGCCAAGCGTCAGCCAGCGGCCATGCGCCTTGAGCGGAATCGCCATCGTTAAAAACACCACCGACGCGGTCAGATGCAGCGCCGACAGCAAAGCCGTGCTTTCCTGCAACCCTCCCAACGCGGGCAGCCGCAGCAGCAACAAATAGAAGGCGGCAAAGCCCACCGCCAGCCAGGCTCCGGCCCATTCATTCTTGAACCAATCAAACAGCGCGTAATAGGTGAAAAATCCCAGGGTCGCATTGGCGACTGGCAATACAACCAGCGCCAGGCTGTCCCATGCGGAGTGAGGCGAGCCGTCTTCCAGATCCACCCGAACCAGCCGTGGCGCAAATGCGAACAGCAAAAAGAACCCCGTCAAAAAGATTGTCGTCCTTCCAAACTGAGCGTCCGTATAGTATTCGGCCCACCAGCCGGCAAACAGCAGCGCGGTGCCTACAAAAGACCCGAAGAGCAGCCGCGACCACGGACGCAGCGCCACCAGCACCAGCGTCGCAACATTCAGCACCAGTAGATAAGTGAAGAGAGTAACTTCGTGGTTTTCCCCTGTAGAAACCAGAATGGGGGTGCTCAGGGCGCCGGCAATGGCATAGAGGCCCAGCAACTCCGCATCCTGAACCCAGGCCATGAATCCGTTGAACGCGGTCACCACAATCATCGCCGCAAAAGCCGCCCAGGCCGGCATGAGATGGTAGAGCGAAAACGCCGCCCACAGCGACAGGTAGAGCGTGCCGCTGCCCACCGCCTTCAGCGAATAGGAGAAAAAGTTATACCCGCGGTTGCGAAAGCGCTCCGACCAGGCGATGAGCCCCGCGCCCGCTACCAGCCCGATCAGCACCCGTCCCAGCGGGCCGATCCAATGGTTGTCCATGGCCAACTTCAGAAACCACGCCATGCCCACCAGCACCGCCAGAATGCCGATGCGGTTGAACCAATGCGAGCCGATTCGGCTCTCCAGGGAGCGCGCGTCTCCCGGAGTGGCTGGCGAGTAGGAGCCAAAGGTCGGCGGCACCGCCGGCAGCGCGGATGTCCACGGCACTGCCCTTTGCTCCATCCCACCCGGCGGCGAAGCCGCCTGCGCGCTCACCTGCTGCGCCGGAGGCTGATGTTGGGGCTCTTGTGTAAGGATGCCTTGGTGAATAAACGCCTCTTCAAGCCGGCGCACCCGTGAACGGAGTTCGCCGACCTGCTCTTCAAGACTGCCAGATTGGTTAGTGTTCATCGCCGTCCACTCTACAGCACAACCGCCAGTGTCTTCAACGAAAAACGGAAGCCCTCTCTCTCGCCCTCTTGACCTGTGAGCCCGTCCCCCGCCCAGGCGTATACTAATTTGGAGCCGGGAACACCAAAATCGAAATCCCGGCGCAAAGGAGCTTCCCTGTGAAATTGAATCGCAATAATGTGGCGGCCATCTTCCTCGCCGCCACCGTCGCCATTCCCGCGTTTGCCCAAAGCGGCCCGGACATCTACAAATCAAAGTGCCTCATGTGCCACGGCTTAGACGGCATGGGCGCCACCCCCGCGGGCAAGGCCATGAAAACCGTGTCCTTCAAGGATCCGGCGGTCATCAAGACTCCCGATGCCGCGCTGATCGCTATCATCAAGAGCGGCAAGAACAAGATGCCCGCTTATGGCGCCAAGCTGACCGACGACCAGATCAAGGCCGTCCTGGCCTACATCCGCACGCTGCAGAAGTAGCAAGGAACACTCTGATTTTGGATTGCACCCCACCAATCAGGCGGACGTGCAACAGCGCGTCCGCCGCAGTTTTTTCCCCGTTCTCCGGTTTTGGGCCGCCGCGCCGTTTCTCCCTCCAAGAAGCGTATTTCCCCACCTTCACCCGCGCAATATGTGATGCACATCACAGACCCAAATCCTCGAAAATCTCTACCTTTCCCTCAACCCATGCTGCCGGAGCGTTTCCCCCATGGAATGCTCGCAATAGGCTTGCATTTTGGTTTCCAGCGCGGGAGGTCAAGGCGTTTGTCCGGAATTATCAATAAGTTCAGAGTCCTTGGCGGGACGTTTGCGGCAGGGGGTGCGAGCCATGTGCGCTAACCAGGCTTCCCCACCCGATGACTCGCGCCGTCGCGCCATTGAGATTTTTCTAGGCGGCGGTTTGCTGGCTACTCTTGCTTCCTTCCTCTACCCCGTGCTGCGTTTCCTGGTCCCTCCGGCGGTCACGGACCTCGGCGGAGACGAGGTGATCGCCGCCAAGCTCGGCGAACTGAAGCCCAACTCCGGCAAAATCTTCCGCTTCGGCAGCAAGCCGGGCCTGCTCATCCTGAACACCGACGGCGCCTTCCGTGCGCTCTCCGCCACCTGCACCCACCTCGGCTGCATCGTGCAGTATCGCGCCGACCTGCGCGAAATCTGGTGCGCCTGCCACAACGGCGCCTACGACCTGAACGGCCGCAACGTCTCCGGCCCTCCGCCCCGGCCGCTCACCGTCTTTGATGTCCACCAGCGCGGCGACGAGATTGTCGTTAGCCGCAAGCGGGAGGCCTGACCGTGTTCGCCGCTCTCATTCGCTGGCTCGATGAACGGCTTCACCTGGACGAGCTCATCGCTCCGTTCAAGCACAAGACCGTCCCCCGCCATCGCCTCTCATATTGGTATTTCTTCGGCGGCATCACGCTTTTCCTCTTCATGATTCAGGTGCTCACCGGCATCCTGCTGCTGCTCTACTACCGCCCCGGCGCCAACGAGGCCTTTGAGAGCGTGCAGTACATCATGACGCGCGTGCAGTTTGGCTGGCTGATTCGCTCCATTCACTCCTGGTCCGCCAACTTGATGATCTTTACCGCTTTTGTCCACATGTTCAGCGTGGTCTTTCTTAAGGCCTACCGCAAGCCGCGCGAGCTCACCTGGGTCACCGGCGTGATTCTTCTCTTGCTGGTCATGGGATTCGGTTTCAGCGGCTACCTGCTTCCCTGGAACACGCTGGCCTTCTTCGCCACCAAGGTGGGCACGGAGATTGCCGGCCAGGTTCCGCTTATCGGCAAGCCGCTGATGATCTTCCTGCGCGGCGGCGAAGAGGTCACCGGCGCAACGCTCACTCGCTTTTTCGGATTCCATGTCGCCGTACTCCCCGGCATCGTCGTTGTGCTCATCGCCATTCACCTCTTTTTCGTTCAGCGTCAAGGCATGAGTGTCCCTCCCAAGGTTGAAGCGGAGTGGGCCGCGAACCCCTCCGCCCACCGCGAGATGAAGTTCTTTCCCAACTTCGCGCTGCGCGAGCTGATGGCCTGGTACGTGGCCATGGGCGTTCTCGCCGCGCTGGCCGCTCTCTTTCCCTGGAACCTCGGCGTCAAGGCCGACCCTTTCATCTCCGCCCCGGCCGGCATCAAGCCCGAGTGGTACTTCCTCTTCATGTTCCAGACCCTCAAGCTCATCCCCTCCAAAGTCTGGATCATCGACGGCGAGGTGCTGGGCGTGCTGGGTTGCAGCCTGGCCGGATTGCTGTGGCTGCTGCTGCCCTTCTTTGAGAGAGAAAAATCCTCCCGCGCCCGAGTCTGGGTTACCGGCATCTCCATCTTTGCCCTTGTGTACGTAATAGGTATGACTGTCTATGGCTTCCTTGCGCAATAATTCGTTGCCCGCCGCCAGCTCGGCCCTGTTGCTGGCCGCGTCCCTCCTGCTCGCGCCTTCCATATACGCGCAGGCGGTGAACTCCTGCCTGGATTGCCACTCCGCCCAGGACGGCCCCCTGCAAGTCACACCGGAAAAATTCAGCCAGGACATCCACGCGCAAAGGGGCCTCACCTGCGTCAGTTGCCACGGCGGCGACGCCTCCAGCTACGATCCCGGCCAGTCCATGAGCCGCAAGGCCGGATGGAAGGGCAAGATCGAGCGCCGTCAGATTCCGCAGTTGTGCGGCAGTTGCCACTCCAATCCCGCCTACATGCGCCAATACAATCCCAGCCTGCGCACCGACCAGCTCGACCAGTACCACACCAGCATGCACGGCAAGCGCCTCGCCTCCGGTGACACCAAGGTGGCCGTCTGCGTCGATTGCCACAGCGTCCACGATCTCCGTCCGCCCAGCGATCCCCGCTCCACCGTCAATCCCGTCAACGTGGCCAGGACCTGCTCGCGCTGCCACTCCGACGCGGCGCTCATGAAGCCCTACGGCATCCCCACCGATCAGTTTGCCAACTACTCCACCAGCGTTCACCACGACGCCATGGCGGTGCGCGGCGATCTCAGCGCGCCCACCTGCACCACCTGCCACGGAAACCACGGCGCTCTGCCACCCGGCGTCGACAAGGTGCAGAACGTCTGTTCCAATTGCCACGTCTTCCAGGCGCAGATGTACGGCAAGAGCTCGCACTTCAAGGCATTTCAGGATAAGGGTCTTCCCGGCTGCGTCGTCTGCCACAGCAATCACGCCATCCACATGCCATCCGACGCCATGCTCGGCACAGGCCCCTCCGGCGTCTGCATGAAGTGCCACGCCCCCGGCGACCGTTGCGACAAGGCGCGCGCCTCCATCCTCGGCAACCTTACGCAACTCGATCAGTCCATCAAGGACGCCGACCAATCTCTGCGACTCGCCGAGTCCTCCGGCATGGAGGTCAGCGAGGCCCGTCTCGCGCAGGATCAGGCGCAGGATTCGCTTACCAAGGCCCGCGTTACCATCCACACCTTCCAGACCGCTCTGGTCGACGCGGATATTCAGTCCGGGGCCACGATCGCCGCCGCCAACCTCAAAGCCGGCCGCGACGCCATGGTCGAGCGCAACCATCGCCGCATCGGCCTTGGCATCTGCCTCCTCGCCATCGCCTTCATGCTCGTCGGCCTCTGGCTCTACATCAAAAAGCTGGAGAGCTGATCGAAGTTGATGTGTTAGTTTGCTTCTGCATTATTCCGAATTAGGTCGCTAATCCTCCGTGCCCCATCCATTCCGCGTTTTTTGCGGAATGGGTGGGATAGCACAACACTTATTAATATTTGTTATCCAGAGCGAGTGTAGCGAGTCGAAGGACTTGCTTTTGTTTCTGCTTTTGCTTTTCGTGTTTTGAAAGGGCACGACTTCAGTCGTGCCACCAACGCATCCCCAAGTTTTTAGAAATCAACCAGCGCGACGAAGTCGCGCTCAAATCCCGCGCACTCACACATGCCGTCATCTTGGGCGCAACACCTTGTGTATCAACGAATGATAAGGCAATTATGCACATTCAACCCAATTCAGTCGTTTCGGATTGCGAGATAATAAGCACTGCTGGAAAAAGCCTCTAAACAGTTCTTGTAGAAGGGAGCCTACGGCTGAAATCATCCCCCGACCTTGTTTAACCGTTTTTCGCCACGAGAGCCTGATGAGTACGCTGAGTCCAGAATCTGTTGCTGCATACGTCCAGGATTTCGAATGCCTGATGGAGGGGGTCGTGTACTTCCTAGGGCTTGAACAGGAGATAGTAAAGCAAGGGAATATCGAAGCTATTCGTCGCCACTACGAGCAGAATCCCGAGGACAAGTTATGCGATATATATCGGCCTGGGACTCGTGAAATGATTCTCTGTCGCAGATCTGGGATTGATGCGATACATCGAATGGCACTCAGATTAGTCACCGAGGCACCGAACGCTTGTGACCTGAGCGTGAAACGGATAGCGGAAATCATTTCTGAGAGGGTTCTCCAAGTTGCAATTGATCAGGTTACGGATGACGAAGAACTGGTTCGGATCCTAAAATACTACGTCGGCATTTCAGAGACTGAGCACGTTGAGGCCTCTTACAGCTTTCCGTGCGTTCTATTGCATTGCGGTCCAAATCACCCAGATTTCGCGCCCCCTCCTCCAGATCAATTCGCGCTTGGCCCTGTGACCTTCCAGCGCTTTGAAGCATTCTTGAGGAACTTCAATGAAGCTATTCAAAATGGCAGCAAACGTGCGCAGGAGAAGGCGATAGACATATTCTCCGAGAAAGGAAAGATATATGGCTGGGTAGCATCTGTTAGCATCCCTCGATGCGCTCCGGATGTATCTCGCCGGAGGGCCGAGGAGATCATTGAGGCATCGATTAACTTGCTGAAGGTCTTCATCGGCCTTCGCTATGGAAGATCGATGAGGCTTCCGCATACAGCCCCGACACGAAACCGCGAAACTTGTGTCCTTAGGGAAATAGACACCAGCGTCGAATGGACATGGCAGGGACGCAGTTTGGAGGGCGCGCTTGTTGCAGGGAATTTAATGGCAAGTGTTCCACCGTGCTTCCAAGATTATGCGTCTAACTTTCTGAATAAAGGCTTAAGCGGAAATCGAGATGAGACGACGAACAGGCTTCTTGACGCTCTCAAATGGTTTGGAGATGCCTCTTTTGAGGAATCGGGAGGTGTACAGATTGTGAAGTGGATTGCAGCACTAGAGCGTCTCACCGCAACGGAGCGGATCGATAGCGGCATAACACATCGCTTCTGTAAACGGGTCGCGCTTCTCGCAAGTGGATTGGGGACGGGGCACGTCGAAAGGGCTTACAGAGACGCCAGAATGGCGTACAATTTGCGATCCGATGTGATGCATGGATCGCGATCTCAAGATGATGAACATCTTCTTATTAATGCTGGGCTCGTGCATGATCTGACCCGTGAAGCAATTCTAGGGGCTCTTGCTATACATCATATGCTGGGTTCGGCGATAGGGAACACGCGGATTGCGAGCATGGCACAATTCTACGAACAATCCGCTCTCCGGCATGAGGTTCTACTTGATAAGCTCCAACAGGAATTCAGAAAGAAGGCGAAGTCGAAGAGAGTTTCTCCGTAATTTTTGTAGATTCGAACTCACCTGCTCACATGTTGCCAATATCCCATGGCACTCACCGCGCTCACCCGGAACCGGATATCCCAGTTCTCGCACTTTGAGAACTGGGATATCCCACGGTCAGGTTTTTCTATTCTCTGTTCCCTGTTCTCTGATCTCTGATCTCTGTTTTCTGATCTCTGATTCCTGACCCCTGTTCCGTGTTCCACATCGACTAGACCAGACCAGATTTTACCCAATCTTCGATCTTTCTTCCCTGGCAACTGCCGCGAAATCTCCCGCCTCGGCTCCCACTTGCAGCGAAAAGCTGCCAATTCGCTTCCCAAATAACCCAATTTTGCGCTCAAAAGAGTTCACTTATAAGTGAACCCTTTTGGGCGCGTTTTAACCCCTGATTCCTGGCCACTGACCACTGTTCACTGTCCACTGTTTCCCCCGCCGGCCCTACAATGATTTCTTGCTTCCTGAATCCCAACGCGACCGCCTTGAAGTGGTGCTGGTCTCGCCGCGCAACCCCCTCAACATCGGAGCGGCTGCCCGCGCCATGGCCAACTTCGGCTTTCGGCGCCTCTCGGTGGTCGCGCCATTCGACCCCACCTGGCGCGAGGCCCGCTCGGCGGTGGGTGCGCCGGCTCTGCTGGTAAACGCCGCGGAATCGGCGACTCTGGCCGAAGCCGTGGCCGATTGCACCCTGGTCGTCGGCACCGGAACCCTCACCCGCCGCAAGCCCGAGCAACCCGTCGTCCCGCTTCCCGAGCTGGCCCCTCTGGTCAGCCGCGAACTCGCTCACGCAGGCCGCGTAGCCCTGGTCTTCGGCCCTGAAAAACATGGACTTACGCGCGAAGACCTCTCCTACTGCCACCTCCTCGTCGAAATCCCCACCGACCCCCTCCAACCCTCCATGAACCTCGGCCAGGCCGTCGCCGTCTGCCTCTACGAGCTCACCCGCTGTGCTGTTTCCGTGCCCGAATCCACGCCAGCAACTCCTGTCCCTTCAGTCACTTCCGTCGCCTCCTCCGGCCGTCTTGATCTGCTGGCCGGGGTGATCGAAGAGGCCATGCGAGCGGCTGGCTACTCACCGCGCGCCATGCAGCCGGCCAACCGCCACGACCTCCGCCTGCTGCTGCGGCGGCTCTCGCTCACCGCGCACGACACACGCCGCATCCTTGGCCTCTTCCGCCGCATCCTATGGCGGCTCAACCACTTAGAGCATTAACGCGTTTCTGTTCGACTATGGGAACAGAATCCTGTTAAAGTGTCGCTCAAAGGTTCACCCATGCTCACAGCTCACATTCGGCCTAATTCCATGTCTTTGCCCCGACCTGTCGCCGCAGTCTGCTGCGCTGTCCTGGCGCTGGCTTTTTCCTCTCCGGCACAGCAGCCGACTCAGCCCGACACGGTTCAGCAGCCGACAGCAACAGCATCGCTATCCGGTGACACCCCGCAGGCGCAACAGGCACCGCCGCAGGAGACCCCACCGCAAGAGACCGGCGGTATTACGGAAGCAGAACTCAAGCAATTACTGGTGGGCAAGGAGCTCTATCTGCGAGGCGGCTACCTGGATAACACTCTGAGCTTCAGCGAGCACGGGAGCCTGATCGGGCACTCGCCGCAGGGCTCCTATACGCTCAACGCCATCCAGATCGACAAGGTGCGCATCAGCAAGCATAAGGTCACGCTGGAAGGCGCGCGCTATGGGCTGCACTTTCTGGGCCAGCTGGCCTCCGAGGATACCTCGAGCGCGTATGACCGGGTCCGCATCACTCCCAATAAGAAAGTAGTCAAAATTACCATCGACCGCGAGATGGTAGTGAAGCCCAAGAAGGAAAAAGGATCCAATAGCGGCAAAGAACCCACGACCGGCAACGAAAAGAGTTGGAAATTCTGGCACGTAAAGCCGGGCGCTGCTACAGCCGCCGAGCAGGCGCAGCCGGCTCCGCCGCAGGCTGCCGCGCCGAAGGCGTCGCCCGAGCCCGAAGAGATGAGCGAGGCCGACCAGCTCAAGGCTTCTATCGCCGCCACGCCCGAAGAAGAGCGCCCGGCCGACCCGAAAAGCGTAACCACCACTATCTCGCCAGCGCACGCCACGCGGGTGCTCAAGGACGCACTTGATAACGTCTTTGCCCAGGGACTCGACGAGCGCATGATGGCCAGCCTGCCCGATTTCTGGAAGCTCTACTACCAAGCCGTGGCCGCCAAGGCCGACTACCGGCCCAAAGACCCGTCCATTTTCCGCCAGAGCAGGGTGGACCAAAAGGCGCGCCTTTTAATCCAATTCGAGCCGGACTCCAATGAATTTGCGCAGTCCAAAGGCGTAGCCGGCATGGCCCAATATCACGCAGTCGTCGGCCCGGATGGCAAGGTGAGCGAAGTCGTCATCAGCCGGCCCATTGGCTTCGGGTTGGACGAGAGCGCCGTTGCAGCAATCAGAAAAGCTCAATTCCAGCCGGCGATCAAAGACGGTAAGCCGGTTGCGGTGATACTCGACCTGAACGTGCCCTTCCGCATTTTTTCCAAGATGACCAATGTGCATACCCCGCCGGAACCGGCCGATAAGCCCGCCGAGCCGGTGTTGCCGGGACCTTACAGCGTTCCCCGGCCTTAAGAGCCTCCAATGTCTTACGCCAGTCTTACGCCCACCCGGCAGCCGTAAGACGCGCGTAAGACAGCAATAAACAAGGCGGCTCACACACCAGCTATCCATCGATTCCGCTGCCGTACGGTCTTCGGCTCGCGCCGCGCGCGCTCAGGATTCTGCCTGCTGGATAATCTCTTCGAGTTTGGGTTTGTGTTTGGCTTGGCGGCCGGTGCGCTGCTCGGTGGAGATCACCCGCACGGGTTTGGGCTGACCCACCCGTTCCCGGGCGTTGGCTTTGACTGCCTTAGTGGCGGAAAATTTCCCTGGCTTGCGTTTCGTCATGGCAAGTATGAGTATGAAGGAAGTCCTGCCGGAGTGGAAGGCCCTCCGGGCTTTCAGGTTTTGGTCGCTGAGACAGAAAAGAGCTGGGTTCCTGGCCGCAGATTTTTCGCCGGGATGGAGAGCAGGAAGACCATGGAAGAGCGCGATTTTTTCAACGAAACGACCGAACAACGCACCCATACGCTGACCTGTCCCAAGTGCGGGCAATCAGGCGAGTACCAGGTCGCCTGGGTGGTTCGGCGCAAGCGGACGCAACTGCCCCGGGGCGCCGACGAGCGGGACCGCGCCAAGTTTGCCAAGGCGCAGTCTTACATGGTCCGGCGCGACGAAAAGCTGGCCTGCGCCAACATCCGCTGCCGCAAGGCCTTCGAGATCAGCACGTTGCAGTCGGTGGCATTTCTGGTGGATTGAGTTCGGCCTGCAGCAACCCACGACCTGAACCGCATTTTTCAAGGAGGAACCATGAACACTTCCGCACTTTTCGTTTACAGGCGGCTGGCCGTGCTGTCCGGCCTTGCAGCCTTGCTGTGGACCGTGCCTATCCTGGGCGCGCAGGAGCTCAAGCCCATCCAGTTGCCCAAGCCGCAAATCACCGGCGGAATGCCGCTGATGCAGGCCCTGGCCGAGCGCAAGACCACGCGTGCCTTTGTGGACAAACCTCTCCCGCCGCAAACCCTCTCCAACCTCTTGTGGGCAGCCTTCGGCGTCAACCGGCCGCGCACAGTGAAGCCTGGGCTGGGCCGTACGGCGCCTTCGGCCATGAACAAGCAAGAGGTTGAGCTTTACGTGGTTTTAGCCCAGGGCGTCTATGTTTATGAGGCCGAAACCAACCTTCTGCGTCCCGTGGTGGCCGGCGACTTGCGCGCCAAGATGGGCGCGCCTCCTGCCGGACAGGCGGCCGTCACACTGGTTTATGTGGCTGATCCTAAGTTCAACTATGCGCAGGTGGATACAGGCTTCATCGGCCAGAACGTCTACCTGTTTGCGGCCTCCGAGGGGCTGAACGCATGGATCTATGCTTTGCACGGGCAGCAGGACGCAACGGCCGTGGGCGCGGCGCTGAAGCTGCCTGAAGGGAAAAGCCCGCTGTATGGGCAATCGGTGGGTTATCCGCCGAAGTAGCGCGACGCTGCAACGGGCTTGACTCGGCTGCCGGCGGCGGCCGGGTGCGGAGACTCTACAACAAGCGCGCGGCCCGCCTGTTCATTCGAGACCGAAGAAAAAAAGTCAAATCCCTCCGCTGAGAGGAAACGGCTCTGTTTCTCTGAGTCCGAAGGCCGCATGGTATCTGACCTTGCCTTGAACGCAATTCAAAGCGCCGGGGATAAGTTCAAGCGCCATGAAGGCTTCCGGAGGAAATGGACTCACGAGAGAGCAGGCCTTATCCGTGGAGAAGCCGAAGCGGGGATAGTACTTCGGGTGGCCGACGACGATGACGATTTGCTCGCCCTCGCCGCGCAGCCAATCCAGGCCGTGCCGAATCAGCATTCCGCCGATACCCTGGCCCTGTTGTTCCTGCAACACAGCCATGGGCGCCAATGCCACCGCCGGAAGAGGGTTGACGGCGGTCTCAATCGACATCCGGCTGAAGAGGATATGCCCTACGATCCGTTTCTCAATCTCGGCAACAAAGGAAGCCAGCGCGGCGCCTTCAATACGCAGAGCATCCACCAGGTCAGCCTCGTCCCGGCCACCAAAAGCCTCTTCATTGACGTGGCGGATCGCGTCGCGATCTTCGGGGTGTTCACTACGCACGATTATGCCGCTGTTCATGCTCACAGGCTGAATATTACTCTATGTTTCCCGACTGTTCGAAAAGGGGGTGGGCTCAACGCAATTCATATCCAAATGCCTGATTTAGGAAACCGAGTCGGCACTCGGCATGGCCACTGGCACGGTTTCGCAACCTGTGATTCAATCGGAAGAGTGAGCGGACCGGAGGCTGCAGCGAGGCCCGCCAGGAGTCACAAGCATGGTAAATTCCTTGCTTCCCCCCGAAGAGCGCCACTTGACCCCCGACCAGGTGGAGGCACTCGACAAACGGCGCGAACTGGGCCACACTCTGCTGGTTATTGCAGGGCAGTTTGCGGTAATTGCAATTATTTTGTTGTTATGGGTGGGTCAGGATCTGACCTGGTCGCCGGGCTGGGCGCATCCCATGGCCTACTACTTCGCCATTGTGCTGGGTATCATTGTTGTCTGCGGCGTCATCGGTTATTTTCTCCGCCGTGGCACACCGCGAATCGACTGAGTACGAGCCTGAGCAGCTCCCGGGGCCCAAAGCTCTTTTCCTGGCATGCCGCCGGAGCCGGCAACGCGGAACTGGCCGCATCTGTTTTTCGTACAATCATGTGAAAACCGCCGCGTGTAAGAATTGCAAAAATACTCCTGACACCAGGCCCCAGAATGACCAAAAAGACGGCAAGCCGCATCCCGCTCGACGATCTTCTCGTATTCCACCAGGTGGCGCGCTCGCTCACATCGAGTTTCGACCTGGACACGATTCTGCGCACCATCATGGAGCACATGGAGCGGTTTGTCGAGGCGGAGCTGTGGACGCTTCTGATGCTGGACGAAGCGCGCCAGGAGCTCTACTATGCGATTGCCGCGGGCCGGGAAGAGGCGTCGCTACGCGGCCTGCGCGTGAAGGTAGGCGAGGGCATAGCCGGCTGGGTGGTGGAACACGGCGAGACGCTGCTGGTTCCCGAGGCCCAGAACGATCCTCGTGTTGAGGAAGAGCACGGCGCCAAGCCCAATACTGTCCGCTCGGTCATCGCTCTGCCTTTGCGCGGGCGCAAGGGCACGCAAGGCGTCATCGAGATTTTCAACCCGCGCGCCGACCAGCTCACCGACTACACCATCGCTTTTTTGCACATCCTGGCCGATCATGCGGCCATTGCCATCGAGAATGCGCATGACGTTGCCCGCATCCAGCAGTTGACCATCACCGATGACTGCACCAAACTTTACAACGTCCGCCATCTCTACGAAGTTCTGGGCCGGGAGATGAAGCGATGCGGCCAGCAGGAGTTGCCGGTGAGCCTGGCCTTCCTCGACCTGGATCATTTCAAGCTGGTGAACGACGAGTACGGCCACCTGGTGGGCAGCGAACTGCTGGCCCGGGTCGGCGAGCGGCTCCAGGAATTGAGCAGCAAACACGATTGGTGTTTTCGCTACGGCGGCGACGAGTTCGTGATCCTGATGCCGGAGATCGGCGCGGCAGCCGCGCTGACGCAGGCTGCCGCAATGAACCGCGCGCTGAAGGAGACCGAATTCCAGATGAAAAACGGCCTGAAGTTGCGCGTCAACGCCAGCGTGGGCGTGGCCACCGCGCCCGACGACGGCGCGAGCGTACATGCCGTGATCGGCGTGGCCGACCTCCGCATGTACTGGGTTAAGGCCAATGGGCGTGGAGCGGTAAAAGGCGGGTAGGTTCTTTGGAGTTCTACTCCTGGCTTTTGTCTTCGCCCTTCACTTCTCCGTGATCTGCTCCTCGGCGAGACGCTCAAGTTGGTTGCGCCAGTTGAGCGATTCGACGAAGCTGCGCGACTCGCGCCATCCGGGTTCGACGATGACATGCAGTTCCAGATAGACGCGCGTGCCGAGCAGCGACTCGATCTGCTTGCGGGCGCCGGTGCCGATCTCCTTCAATTTGGAACCACCTTTGCCAATCAGAATTGCTTTTTGCCCTTCGCGCTCGCAGTAAATCACCGCTGAAATGCGGGTGAGCGGGAGGCGGGCGGGAGCCTGGCCTTTCTTGCGCGGCGGCGCGGACGGCTCGGCTTCTTCAAAGCGCTCAATGACTACCGCAGAAGCGTAGGGAACCTCTTCGCCGGTCTCAGCCAGGATGCGCTCGCGAACCAACTCGGCGACCATGAAGCGCTGCGGCTGGTCGGTGTACTGGTCCGCGGGGTAGTAGCGCTCGCCGGCGGGTAGCGCCTCGACGATCTTGCGGATCAGCAGATCGAGCCCGTCACGCTTGCGCGCGCTGACCGGGATGACCTGGGCGAAGCCGAAGTGACGGGTGAGCGAGTCGATGAGCGGGAGGAGCTGATCCTTGGCGACGAGATCGATCTTGGTGAGGACAAGAAAGACCGGGCAATCGAGCTTGCTGATGAGGCCGAAGAGGAATTCGTCTTCGCTGGCCCAATTGGCGCGGGCGTGTTTGGGGACGGCGCCGGGCTCCGCGGCGGCTTCGAGTTGCACGCGGCGCGTGGCGTCCATCAGCACGAGGACGAGGTCGCGGGTTTCCAGCGCCTCGTAGATCTCCTGCAACATGCGGCGGTCGAGGTGTGAGCCGGGCTTGTGAACTCCGGGAGTATCGACAAAGACGATCTGCGCCGCCGGGTGGACGCCCTTGCGCGCCGGGACTTCAACGACTCCGACGATGCGGTTGCGGGTGGTCTGCGGTTTGGCAGAGACGATGGCGACCTTTTCGCCGGTGAGAGCGTTGAGCAGCGTGCTTTTACCGACGTTGGGCCGGCCGAGAATGGCGACAAATCCGGATTTCAAAGGGTGGTGCTCCTGACTCAGTCTACGGCATTTTTGGATGGCGGAGTTTGTGGTTTCCCACCCTTTCGCACAGAACGCGAAAGGATGGGTCACGGGGCTTTTTTGCATCGGGCTTATTCAGCGCGTTCGATGAGGCCTTGCGGGAGATTGAGTCGGGCGCGGAGCTGGCGCTCTCGGCGAGCCATTTGGCCGGCGCCGGATTCGTGGTCGTGTCCGGCGAGATGAAGCAGACCGTGAAGGATGAGGACTTTGATTTCGGTTGAGAGCGAATGACCTTGCTCTATGGCTTGGCGCAGCGCGGCGGGGACGCTGATGGCCAGGTCGCCGGCGAGCTTTTCGGCGCCAATTCCTTCGGCGGGAAAAGAGCCTTCAGCGGGAAATGAGATCACGTCGGTGGGCTTGTCTTTGTGGCGGAACTGACGGTTGAGCTTGCGAAGATACGCGTCGGTGGAGAGCAGGACGGTAACCTGGCCGCGAAGGCGGACGGCGGATTGCGCCTCGGCGAGAAAGCGGGCGAGAGTACGGATGGAGGGCAGGCGGAGATTTTTGTTGGAGGCGTAAACCGACTTCTTCGTCGTCGAAGTTGTGCCCGGCGCGGGGTGGGGTTCCAAGTCTGGGTCGAGGAGGATCATGGTGCGCGGAGGCGTGACTCCTGTTCACTCTCATTCTAAGCGGGTTCGTGGAATCCCGGGTTCCCAACCGCGAGGGACCCATGGTACGCTCCATTGTGACTCATGGGAACTGCACCATCGCCGGTGCAATTCCCGCGCTTGGGTTTCGCCTTTTTTGGCCACTGTAAAATGGCTATATTGTTGATTTAATGCAGGTTACCAGATTCAGCTTTCGGCTTAAAAGGCGAAAATGGGGTAAACTTTTGTTGCATTTTGCGTCTGCGGTCGAGCTAACCCATGGTTTTTGAGTTAGTTGCGCAAGCGGCAGAGGCGAAAAGATGCGGTTATCAGATGTCAGTGGACAGAGGTCAGGGGTCAGAGATTAGAGATCAGGGATCAGCGGTCAGTTATCAAAGATCGGGAGCGGTATTGCCTATTGATTGCTTTGATTGTGCGCCGGGAGGGGGAAATAATCTGCAAAACAGGAGTCAGTGGTCAGTGGTCAGTGGTCGTCTCACCCATCTCAAAATCGAGAAGTGGGATTCATGCAAAGCGGCAAAGCGCATCACATCCTATATGATGTGGTATTATATGCGATGTGAGACTCGTGCTCGACACCGACGTCGTTGTGGCGGCCATGCGCAGCCCAAGCGGCGGATCAGCCGAGCTTCTGCGGCGGATACGGCTGGGGCAGGCCGCCATGCTGCTGAATGTGCCGCTGGCGCTGGAGTACGAGGCCAAATGCACGACCGCCGAGCATCGCCTTGCCTCCGGTTTGAGCTTGGCGGAGATCGCGATCTTTCTGGACCGCCTCATTTCATTGGCCGAGCCGGTGCAGACCTATTACCGCTGGCGGCCTCAACTGCGCGATCCCGGCGACGAAATGGTGCTGGAAGCCGCGGTGAATGGTCAGGCCGGCGCGATTGTGACCTTCAATGAGAAGGATCTGCGCGCGGCGCGCAGCAGTTTTGGAATTGAAGTTCTTCGTCCCGGCGAAGTCCTGAAGAGGTTAATACCATGACCACTCGAGTTTCTACATTTCCCTTGCGGCTACCCGTCTCGCTGAAGGCTGAGGTGGAGAAGGTCAGCAAGCGCGACAAGTCCAGCATGAACCAGTTTCTGGTTATCGCCGCCGCTGAGAAGATCGCTGCGATGCAGACCGAGCACTTCTTTGCAGAGCGCCGCGAGCGAGCTGATGATGCGGCTTTTCTGCGTATTCTCAACCGCGACGGGGGCGAGGCGCCGCGCCCGGAAGACTCCCTCGACTGACCGTTAGAACGCCAAACACAGGCAGGTGGGCGGCTGGTGCGCATCGGTTCTCACAGCGAAGTTTTCTAGCGGAAGACGGACGGTCGAGGTTCGTAGTCTCCTACCCTTCGCAAAGTACGCGAAAGGATAGCAGTCGGCCATAAATTGACAAGAATTGCCATCAATGTTACGTTGACATTAAAGGATTTCTTGATGCAAACCATGAACATCTCGCTTCCCGACCCCTTGAAGCAGTATGTGGAGGAGCAGGTTACGGTCAGGGACTACAGCAGTGCAAGCGAGTATATGCGC
>JBEKJR010000025.1:0-42417 GCA_050011175.1 Occallatibacter sp. | reverse complement strand
AGCCACGTTTCCGCTCTTTTTGAAGGAGTGTGAGTGGCGGTTCAACAACCCCGATCCAAAAACACAATTAACCCTATTGAATCAATGGGTTAAAACATTCATGCGATAGTTATCTAGGACAGCCCCAATATCTATTGCAATCCTCATTAGTTCTTTATGGCCTGTCTGCATAATAACTACTAATCCGTTACTACCAGACCACCTCGGGGGACACGCCAAACGTGATTCGATTCTCCCTGATTGAATCCACACAACTGCTTTGTGCGTGTGGTCATAAGGGTTTGGTCGAGTTGCGGATTTCACGACGTGGTGTGCCGTATTTTGCCTTCTTTTTGGCGGAATTCATTCCTGGCCATGCCAGCCGGTCAGCTTTATCTTCCGGGAGAGAATGTGCCGATGCCTCTGAGCCCGAATCGCATACTGCAAACGATGGCCGGAGCGATACTGACAATCGCCCTGGCGTCTGGCGCGCAAATATCGGATACACCTGCCCCGGCGCCGGCAGCGGCGCCTACCTGGCACATTGGGCCCATGCAGATCAGCGGATTCATCGACGGCTATTACAGTTACAACACAAACCACCCCAGCAAAGCAGCCAACAATCAGATCAACGGCCTCTATGCCTTCAACGACAAGACAGACCAGTTCAACCTGAGCGCGGCCAAGCTTACGCTAAACCACGATCCCGATCCCGTGGGCGCGCATATTGACCTGCTATACGGCCGCACCGACGAGATTATGAATGGGCCGGCAGGCGCGGACAACCTGAAATACATTGAGCAAGCATTCATCAGCCTTAAGCCGCCCAGGGCTAAAGGGATGGAACTGGACCTGGGTAAGTTTGTCAGCTCGGCGGGCGCGGAGGTCGTCGATGCGAAGGACAACTGGAACTACTCTCGCTCGCTGCTGTTCGTATACGCCGTTCCTTACTTTCACTTTGGCCTGCGCTCTTCTCTGCCCGTTTCGAAGACCGAAACTATCGGCGTACAGGTGGTGAACGGCTGGAACAACGTGACCGGGTCCAACGGCGGCGTTACGGTGGGGCTGACCAGCGCATATGTGAAGCCCAGGTACGCCTGGAATGTAAACGTCTATACCGGACCGGAGAATCCGGATACTCAGCAGGGCTATCGCAACCTGATTGACACCACGTTACTGCTGACGCCGAACGCGAAATTCAATGCTTACTTCAATTACGATTACGGCCAGAATCGGGACGAAATCGTAAACCATGCCGGCGACAACCTGCTGAAGCACTGGCAGGGCGTGGCCATTGCCGCTCGCCAGCAGGTAACGGCCAGGAGCGCCATAGCCGGCAGGTATGAGTACTACAGCGACCCGCAAGGCCTCACAACGGGCGCCGGTCAGCAGGTAAATGAGTTCACCGCAACCGGCGAATACAAATGGCCCAAGGATCTGCTGGCGAGGCTTGAGTACCGCCGCGACTGGTCCAGTATCAATTATTTTGCCAAGGGAAACACGCCGTTTGCCATGAAGAATCAATCAACGCTGACGGTTGGCCTGGTGGCCTTTTTCGGGCCCAAACGATAAAAAACGATAGATTTGCGTTCCGGTGATCTATACGATATTGTGAGTTCGCTCCCGCAAGGAACAAAAATCCACAATGAAACTTAACCGGCGGCGAAAGAGGCTTTTTAGCAAAATCAGTAGATTATTGATTAAATTGCCCGCCGCAACGAATGACATATAATGAAAACGCCGCCCAACAGCGTCGAGGGACATTATCGTGATCGAAAACTGCTTGAGCATCTTTAAGGCGCCAGCATCGCCCACCCTGCTGGCTTTCAGCGCCGCGCCTTTGGCGCATCTGCGCCCGCTGGATATCACTGTTATCGCCATCTACTTCGCCATGGTGATCTGGATCGGCTTCTACCTCAAGGGCAGGGCGAACACCGGCGAAGAGTTCTTCATGGCCGGCCGCGAGATGACCGCCTGGATCGCGGGTTTGAGCTTCGTCTCAGCCAACCTGGGTTCGCTGGAGCTGATGGGCTGGGCCGGTTCGGCCTACCAATACGGCATCCTGGCCACTCACTGGTACTGGGTGGGCGCCATCCCCGCCATGCTCTTCCTCGGCCTGGTGATGATGCCCTTTTATTACGTCTGCAAGACCCACTCCGTGCCCGGCTACCTGAACCTGCGCTATGGTGGTCAGGCCCGCAGCGTGGCCGCCATCTCCTTTGCCACGGAGATGATCCTGATGAGCGGCGTGAACATGTTCGCCATGGCCGTAGTGATGAAGGTGGTGCTGGGCTGGGATATCACCTTCAGCATCTTCGTTTCGTCGATCGCAGTGGCCATCTATGTGGGGTTGGGCGGGCTGCGTTCAGCCATCTTCAACGAGGTGCTGCAATTCGTGCTCATCTGGGGCGGGGCGTTGCTGGTGCCCATCCTGGGCCTCTATCAGGCTGGCGGAGTAAGCGGCCTGAAGACCAAGATCATGGCAAATATGCAATCGATGACCAGCGTGCACGGAGACAGTTATTTCCATCTGTGGCGCGACACGGGCAGTTTTGCCGCCAATCCCATGGGCGTTCATTGGACGGGCATCGTGTTGGGATTGGGCTTCGTAATCAGTTTTGGATACTGGACCACGGATTTTCTTGTCGTCCAGCGCGTGCTGGCGGCACACAACCTGAGAGCCGCGCGCATGGCTCCCATCATCGGGACGTTCTTCAAGATGGCGGTTCCGTTTATCGTCATCCTGCCCGGATTGCTGGGACTCGTTCTGCTGCAGAATCCCGACGGCAGCCGGCGGCAACTGGTGGGCGAGGACGTGGTGGCCGCTTGCTCGGCTACGAGCGGAGCTCTGGATAATGCACAGGCCTGTTCGGCCGCCATGGCCAAGACCAATCTCACCGCCGACGCGCAGAAAAAGGTATTGAGCGCGGCGCCAGATTCGGAGCTGCACACATACAACCAGGCGCTACCGCTGATGATGGTTCGCTACCTGGGTCCCGGCCTTCTGGGCCTGGGCATCACCGCGCTGATTGCCGGCTTCATGAGCGGGATGGCGGGCAACGTGAGCGCATTCTCCACCGTGTGGACCTACGACATTTACAAGCCGATGATCAACAAGAAAGGCTCCGACAGCCACTATGTGCTGGTGGGCCGACTGTCGATTGTGTTTGGCGTGCTTGTATCGATCGGCGCGGCGTACCTGGTGATGCAGTTCCACGGCATTATGGATTATGTACAGGCCCTGTTCAGTATTTTTGTCGCGCCGCTTTTAGCCACCATTCTTTTTGGCATGTTCTGGAAGCGCGCCACCGCGCTGGCCGGTTTCCTGGGACTGCTCACCGGCATTATCTTTTCGGCGAGCCTGTTTATGTGGGTCAAGCTGGTTCCCTCCGCGCTGGCCAGCGTGGCGCTTTCTCCGGACGCCAAGCCCATGGCCGAAAATGTCTTTCGCGCGTTGTGGGCATTCATATTCACCGCCATCGTGATTACTGTAGTGAGCCTGTTGACCAAGCCCAAACCGGTGGCGGAGCTGGATGGGCTGGTATATGGCGCGACCGTTCTGCCCAAAGAAGAGCCGGTTCCGTTCTATAAGAACGTGTGGCTGTGGGCGATCCTGGCGGTGTGCATTTTTGCCGCGCTCAACATTCTGTTCTGGTAGCGGAATCGATTTTGTTCCGTAACGAAAGAGATCTTTGCTTGAGAACGAGAGAAGAAAGGTAGAGAAATATGCACGGTTCCGGAATTCCGATTTGGTTTTTTATTGGAGTGCTGCTGGTCATCTATGGAGCGATGATTCTCGGCTATGGCGTTTATGAATGGCAGACCGCCAGCTATCCGGCAGGAGTAGAGTTGACCAATCTGCATACCCCGGTTTGGTGGGGCGGATTGCTGGCGGCTTTGGGGCTGTTTTACGTGGTGAAGTTCCGTCCGGCGCGCGCCAGCAAGTAGTTGGTAGTTGATAGACTCCCATCTTAGGCACAACAACAAGAACGTGCCGAAGATGGGGCACCCGGAATTTGGTGGTTACAACAAACGATTACCGCTGCCGGAAACGGCAAAGATTGAAGGAGCAGAGAGATGGCCGCAGAAAAGAAAATGACGTTTGGCGTGGTGGTGGGCAACCGCGGGTTTTTCCCCGATCAACTGGCCAAGACCGGCCGCCTGGAGATGATTGCCGTTCTTGAGGCAGCCGGGGCGCGGGCCGTGGTGCTAAGCCCGGAGGAGTCGAAGCACGGCGCAGTGGAAACCTACGCAGAATCGCAGCGTTGCGCGGAGTTGTTCAAGAAGCACGCCGAAGAGATCGACGGCATCATCGTCACACTGCCCAACTTCGGCGAAGAGCGCGGCATCGTCGATGCCATCCGGCTCAGCGGGTTGAAGGTTCCGGTGCTGGTGCAGGCCACTCCCGACCGCTCCGACGCGATGTCTATCGCCGTCCGTCGCGACAGCTTCTGCGGCAAGATGAGCTGCTGCAATAATATGATGCAGTACGGCATTCCCTACTCGCTGACCACGCTGCACACTGAAGCGCTCAATTCGCCGGAGTTTAAGGCTGACCTGGAATGGTTCTCGGCGATCTGCCGCATTGTGAAGGGACTCAAGAATCTGCGCATCGGCGCTATCGGCGCGCGTCCCACGGCCTTCAACACGGTGCGCTACTCAGAGCGGCTCTTTGAGACGGCGGGCATCTCCGTCGAGACGATTGATCTTTCGGAGATCTTCGGGCGCATCCAAAAAATGAAGGACTCGGACGAGGCCGCGCAGGCCAAGCTGGCCGCCATCAAGAGTTATGTTTCAACCAAGGGAATTTCGGACGAAGCGCTGCTCAAGATGGCCAAGCTGGGAGCGGTGATCGACGGCTGGATGAAGCAGACCAACGTCACCATCAGCGCCGTGCAGTGCTGGACTTCGATGGAGGAGTTCTTCGGCGTAGTGCCCTGCACCGTCATGAGCATGATGAGCAACAACCTCATTCCCTCGGCTTGCGAGGTGGACGTGCCGGGCGCCCTGAGCATGTATATGCTGGCGCTGGCCTCGGGCACGCCCTCGGCGCTGCTGGACTGGAATAATAATTACGGCAACCATCCCGACAAATGCGTCTGCTTCCACTGCTCCAATCTGCCCAAGCACTTCTTCAAGGATGTCCGCATGGACTACCAGGAGATTATCGCAGGCACGGTAGGCAAGCTCAATACCTTCGGCACCTGCGTAGGCCGCGTAAAGGCCGGCGGGATGAGCTTCGCCCGCTACTCGACCGACGACCGGCGCGGCGTGATTCGCGGCTACACCGGCGCGGGCAAATTCACCGACGATCCGCTGGAGACATTTGGCGGCGCGGGCGTGGCGGAGATTCCGCAGTTGCAGAAGCTGCTGAAGTACATCTGCCGCGAGGGCTTCGAGCACCACGTGGCGGCCAACTTCAGCGATGTTTCCAAGGCCGTCCACGAGGCTGCCACGCGCTACCTGGGATGGGAGTCGTACCTCCACGGGCAAACCGAAGACTAAGAACGCTGCCATGAAAGCCTCAACCGGCAGAAAGAGTGAACGGCAATGAATCGTTACACAATTGGCATCGATGTAGGAACGGGCGGCACGCGCGCGCTCATGGTGGACGAAAAGGGCGCCCTGCTCGGGTCGGCGACGCATGAGCACGTGCCGTTTGCCTCGCCGCAGAATGGATGGGCGGAGCAGGACCCGCGCGACTGGTGGAACGCAGGCCAGAAAGCGATCGGCAAGCTGCTGCGGGAGACCGGCGTCTCCAAAAACGAAATCGTCGCGGTAGGCCTGGCTGGGCAGATGCACGGCGCGGTCCTGCTCGACGAGAAGGAAGAAGTCCTGCGGCCCGCGCTGATCTGGTGCGATCAGCGCACGGCGGAGGAGTGCCGCGTGCTCAACGAGACCATCGGCGAGCAGCGGCTGGTGGAGCTGACCTCCAATCCGGCGCTCCCCAACTTCACCTTGACCAAGCTGATGTGGGTGCGCACCCATGAGCCGGAGATTTGGAAAAAGTTCCGCTCCTTCCTTTTACCCAAGGATTACGTCCGCCTGCAGTTGACGGGCGTGCGGGCGATCGACGTCTCGGATGCATCCGGCACGCTGCTGCTGGATGTTGTTCATCGCCGCTGGTCGAAGGAGATGGTGAAGGCGACGGGGCTGGATGAACGCTGCCTGCCGGAAGTCTTCGAATCGCCGGAGATCGTGGGCAAGATTACGGCGCGCGCGGCTCAAGCGACAGGCCTGGCCGAAGGCACGCCGGTGGTTGCCGGAGCCGGAGATCAGGCCGGGGGCGCGATCGGCATGGGCATCGTCAAGGCCGGCTGCGTAAGCGCGACGATTGGGACCTCGGGTGTGGTCTTCGCCGCCACGGATCAGCCGTTCCTCGATCCCAAGGGGCGCCTGCACACCTTCTGCCATGCCATTCCCAACCGCTGGCATGTGATGGGCGTGACCCAGGCGGCGGGCCTTTCTCTGCGCTGGTTCCGCGACACTTTTGGAACCACCGGCAAAACGGCCGGCGATCCCTACGACAGCCTTTCGCAAGAAGCCGCCGCCATTCCCGCTGGAGCCGACGGCGTGCTGTGGGCGCCTTACCTGATGGGAGAGCGGACGCCGCATCTCGACTCAGATGTGCGCGGCGCGCTGATTGGACTGGCGGCCAGCCACGGGCGCGGACATATCATCCGCGCCATCCTCGAAGGAGTTGCCTTCAGCCTGAAAGACTCGTTGACCATCTTTGCGGAGATTGGCGTTCCGGTGAACGATATTCGCCTGGGCGGAGGCGGCGCACGCTCGCCTCTCTGGCGCCAGATTCAGGCTGATGTTTACGCCAAGCCCGTCTCGCTGCTTGCCGCAGAAGAGGGCTGCGCGTATGGCTCCGCGGTGCTTGCCGGGGTCGGCGCGGGCATTTGGCCATCGGTCGATGAGGCCTGCGCGCAAATCGTGCGCATCGCGTCGGTTGTCAACCCAGCGAAGCAATCCTCGGATAAACTTCAGCAGCAATACAAGCTCTATCGCGCGATTTACCCGGCGCTTAAGCAGATCAAGTAGACAGCCGGTTCTGCCCCGGCGGCAGAGTGGAGAAGAGAGATGAGCACAGCAGCCCTTCAGGAAGAGATCAGGATCAAGAAGCAGCAACTGATCGAGTTCATGACCCAACACAACCTTGCCGGTCTCTTGTTGAGCCTGCATGAGAATGTTGCGTGGGCCACGGGCGGCCAGGTGGATATGCGTGTCGCCATTCCCGCGGCCACGGGCGCCGCCGCCGTGTTTGTGCGCAGGGATGGGAGCGGCTTTTACATCACAACTAAGAATGAAGCGCCCCGGATGCATGATGAGGAGTTCGGCAAGTTGCCCTTTGAGCCGGTCGTTGTGCCCTGGCAGGAGGCGGACTTTGGCCAAGCGGCGCGCGGGGTGGCGGGGAAGGGCTCTATCGGCGCCGACACTCACGCGGCAAATTGCGAATTCGTCAATCTTGCCGGACTGCGCTACCGGCTACAGCCAACCGAGATTGAGCGGTATCGATTGCTGGGAGGCATAACGTCGCGCGCCGTCGAGGAGGCGGCTCTGCATCTTGAGCCGGGCATGACGGAAGAGGAGATGAGCGCCATGGCCGCTTCGCTTCTCATTCAGAAGGCCATTCTTCCTTCCGTGCTGCTGATGGCGGTGGACGATCGCATTCTCAAGTACAAGCACGCTCTGCCGAGGGGCAAGCGGCTGGAGCGTTTCGGAATGGTGAATTTGTGCGCGCGCAAGTGGGGACTGGTTATCTCCATGACGCGTTTTGTCCATTTTGGCCCGATGCCGCAGAATCTTGCCAAAGGATTTGATGCGGCTGCAAAGGTCAATGCCGCATTGCTGCACGCCACGCGCGCCGGTGCGACAGCGCGGCAATTATACAAGGTTGCCAAAGACGCCTATGCCGCGGCAGGCTTCCCGGGAGAAGAAGATTTGCATCACCAGGGCGGAGCTACTGGTTATGGGGAGAGAGAGTGGGTGGCGACGCCGAATGGCGCGGAGATCGTATTGAACCGGCAGGCTTTTGCGTGGAACCCCTCGGCGCGAGGCGGCAAGGTGGAAGACACCGTCGTGCTGCAAGAGGGCGCGATCGAGTATTTGACGGAAACAACAGTGTTTCCGGTTGTTGAAACTGTGGTTGGCGGCCAAAGCTACTGTTCAGCAGGCGTACTACTCAAATAGAACACAGCATGTGGAAGATCGATCTGTTGCCTGCGGGCGGTTGGCGTAGAATTGCATTTTTAGAGATAGTGTTATGTTAGTCAGCTTTCTCGTTTCCCACCCTTTCCGCAGAAAAAAACGGAAAGGATGGGGCACGGGGCATTACAGAAACAATGAAGATGCTCTAGGATGGATGGAGATGAAAACTCTGGTTCGCGTATTTGCTC
This sequence comes from Occallatibacter sp., assembly GCA_050011175.1. Lineage (GTDB taxonomy): Bacteria > Acidobacteriota > Terriglobia > Terriglobales > Acidobacteriaceae > Telmatobacter. The sequence goes on along the minus strand of JBEKJR010000025.1, from coordinate 34,036 downwards.
TGCTGTTTTTTACTCTTATGATTTCGATGACTGACCCTCTCGTTTCCAATAGCCACGCACAGGCGCTCCCCGAAATCGGCGGCCAGAAGGTCATCCTTCTCAGCCGCACGGCCGTCAGCACCACGCAGCCGGAGTTCACCAGCATCACCGTCGCGCCCGGCCGCGGCATGGAAATTTTGCAGATTACGGCCAACCTCCCCGGCAAAGGCAATGTGGACGTGCTGGCCTCGCCCGACCTGGCCGGCTCAAAGAAGATGCTCGACGTGGACGACGACGAGTACGGCAACCTCGCCTACCGGCTGGGGTCGTGCTTCCTGGTACCTTATCCCAACCGGATTCGCGGCAAGCTCTCGGCTGACGGTAAGACCCTAACCACCGAGTGGCAGGGTCACGCGCTCACCCTGCCGGCCAACAATATCGGCAAGTTGCCTACGGCAGAACGCCACGCCATGCACGGGCTTATTCTTAAGGCCAAGACCGACAAAATCCGCATCAAAAAGCTTCCTGGCGGCGAGCAGGTTATCGGCGTGATTCATGCGGGCAACTTCGGCGGCCACTGGTTTTCCAAGACCGACCTGGTTATCACCATCTCGCTCTCGGCCGAGTATATCGATGCCTCGATTACGGCTCGCAATGTGGGCAGCGAGGCCGAGCCCATAGCCATTGCATGGCACCCCTATTTCAACCTGCCCTCCGGCAACCGCGAGCAGGCCAGGGTGCGCATTCCAGCCTCCACCATGGCCGAGGTAGACAACTACGACAACGTCTTTCCCACTGGTAAAATCTTGCCTGTCAAGGGAACTAGGTTTGACTTGAACGCTCCCGGTGGCGCGGCCCTGGCTAAAAACTACTTCGACGATAACTGGAGCCACCTGGATTGGGAGAATGGCGCCGTGACCGTCAAGATCGCAGACCCGGCCGCGCACTATGGGATCAACGTTGAGGGTCTGTCGCCGACGATCAAGACCATCCAGATGTACGCGCCCCCCGCCAAGAGCTTTGTGGCTATCGAGCACCAGTACAACTTCGCCGACCCCTTCGGCAAGGAGTGGGGCGGGATGGATACCGCCATGGTGACGCTGAAGCCGGGAGAGAGCACCAACTGGCATGTCCGGTTGAGCTTATTTACACCGTAAGGGTGTTTGGGCTTTTTTGCCTATCTGCCAGCAGGCGGCAACACCACTAAAATTATGAGATGGAATTGCAATAGACAAATACTGTCTCTATGGAATACTATGGGGCTTTCCTGGCCAGCTTCTGGCTCCGCTCACTGGAATCTGGCGTTTACGATGCGGAGATTGTTTCACACCTGCGGCAACGGCACGCTTTTCGCAAGGTCAAGCCGCACGGTGGAGTAACTGCTAGACGGGGATTGAAGACAGGGAGGCGAAAGATTGCCTAAGGCTAAGATCAAAAGGCTGTATCTGATCCCAATTCTCTCCAAGGCTCTCGACGTAATCGAGCAGTTGGAGCAGAATAATGCTCCCGTCACCCTAGAAGACGTCTATCAGAAGGCCCAGATATCCAAGACCAGCGTCTATCGCATCCTCAAGACATTGGTGCATCGGGGTTATGTCGCCCAGTCGCAGGATGGCCAGTATCGACTGGTTTCCCGGCCGCGACGGCTGCGCTTCGGCTTCGCAACTTTGAGCGGCGAGATGCCCTTTCCGGTAGCCGTGACGCAAAGCGTTGTTGCTGCCGCGGCGGCATCGGGTGTTGAGTTGATCGTGCTCGATAACCGCTACGATCCCGACGTTGCCATCCAGAATGCAGAAGAATTTGTGACCAAGCGGGTGGATCTGGTACTTGAGTACCAGGTGGAGGAGGCTGTCGCCCCGCGCGTGGCCCATATCTTCAAGAAGGCCGGCATTCCCCTTGTCGCCATCGACATACCCCATCCCAACGCAACCTACTTTGGGGTGGATAACTTTGAATCGGGCTATGAAGCCGGCGTCCTGCTCGCCCAGCACGCCCTGGTCAGGTGGAAGGAAAAAGTCGATTGGGTGCTGGGAGTGGGTTTCGCCGAAGCAGGCAGCTTTGTGCAGAGCCGCATCTCTGGAGCCTTCGACGGCGTTCGCGAACGGATCAACTACATTCCCCCTGAGCGCTTCGTACAGATCGAAGGGCGGGGCATGCGCGAGCCCAGCCAGCTTACGATGACCAAGTTTCTCACCAGCCACCACCACAAGGGAGAACGCATTCTTATAGCCACCGCCACCGATTCCAGCGCGCTCGGCATTCTGGACGCAGCCCGCCAACAGGGCGCCGAGGCAGACATAGCCATCGCCTCACAGGACTGCATCCCCGAAGTGCTCGATGAGATGCGCTCGGGTAAGAGCGCTATTATCGGATCTGTTTCGCATGAAGTCGAAAGTTACGGCCCCCGCCTTATTCAGCTCGGCATCTCGCTGATGCGGGGGTACACGGTCCCCCCTTACAACTACGTGCACCATCGCGTGGTCACTCCGGAAACCCTGGGTGTGGAGCAGGCAGCATCTTCAGCAAACCGTCAAAGCCATACTGCGCCTGCATAATTATCTTGTTAAAATTCATGGAAGGCGATCGAAGAACTTCGCGGAATCGAGCGGAACGTTAGCGATCTTGCGCCTATCGGCAAGGAAATTTGTGCCTCCCAGACAAGGAAAACACAACCTTTGACAATGCAGTAGGTTGAGGCATAGATTGTTTCTACAGGTACAATGTTTCATATGAGAACCGCCGGTTTGAAACGTGGTTAGATCATTGCATGTTGAGCTGGAGCAAGCAGCGTAGTTGGGATAGTTCGCGATTCTTTTTTTCAGGACAAGTCGGAGATTACGAGTCAGGACAGAAAGATGCACGCAGCAGACAGAATTGAGATGCAGTACCCCTGTTTTGTAGCGGCCGATCTGGGCGCGAGCAGTGGACGCGTGATCGGCGCGCAAATCCGCGAAGGATTTTTACGCCTGCGCGAAGTGAGCCGTTTTTCAATCGCCTTTGCCAAGGATAAGAACAGCGGATATTTATGCTGGGGAATTGACGCGATCGAAGGAAGTGTCCGTAAGGGGATCGAAGATGCTTCTCTGCTGGCGCCCATTGCCAGCATCGGCGTGGACAGTTGGGGCGTAGATTATGTTCTGCTTGATGCCCAGTTGCGGCGCGTGGGCCAGGCGGTCTGCTATCGCGACGACCGGACAAAAGGGATGATCGAGCAGGTGACGGCCCGAATGCCGCGGGCTGAAATCTACCGGCGAACCGGCATTCAGTTTCAACCGTTCAATACTATGTTTCAGTTAGCGGCAGTGGCTGCGCGGGAACCGGAGTGGGTTGCCAAAACGCGCCACCTGTTGATGATCCCGGACTACTTTCATTTCCGGCTGTGCGGAGTGATAGCCAACGAATATACAGACGCCACGACCACGCAGCTTCTGAACCTGAATGGAGCGTGGGATCAGGATTTGTTTGAAGCCGTGGGCGTGAAACAGATATGGATGCAACCTCCGGTGCAGGCGGGCACGGTTCTGGGAGAGGCGCGCTTCGGCAACAAGATCGCCAAGGTGGTAGCGGGGACAACCCATGACACCGCTTCGGCGGTAGTTGGAACTCCCTTCGAGGCCGGAACAGAAGCCTTCCTCAGTTCGGGGACATGGTCTTTAATGGGCGTGGAAAGCGTGGTTCCGTATGCCTCCGAGCATGCCCTGCGATGGAACTTTGCCAATGAGGGTGGTTTCGGACGCCGTTACCGCGTTCTGAAGAACATCATGGGATTGTGGCTCCTGCAGCGTATAACTCAGGAGTTCCAGGTTCCCATCGACGATGCCCTGTTGAGCGCCGTGGCGGAGGCCACTCCTTGGCGGTCGATTGTAAATCCAGACGATGCGCGATTTCTGAACCCGGATTCCATGAAGCAGGCAATCCAGGAGTATTGCGTGGAAACCAAGCAGCCGGCGCCCGAGACGCTCGCGCAATTTGGGCGCTGCGCCTTGGAGAGCCTGGCGCTTTGCTATAGGCTGGTCAAGGAGCAACTGGAATCTTTGCGCGGCCAAAGCCTGACCAGAATCCGCATTGTTGGGGGCGGCACGAAAAATCGCCTGCTCAATCAACTGTGCGCCAACGCCTGCCAACTGCCGGTGAGCGCCGGCCCGGTGGAGGCATCCGCGCTGGGCAACATTTGCTCGCAGATGATCGCCCTGGGCGAAATTCCCAGCCTCGATGCAGCGCGCGCCTTGATCCGGCGGTCCTTCGAGATCGACGAGTATCGTCCCCAGGAGCCGATACCGGATTCCGTATGGGGCAAATTTCAACAATATCAGCACCAAAAATAAGAAAGGATGTTCAGGAATGAATGTGACGAAGAAGGTTCAAGCAGCCTACGATCTGGCCAAGGAACGTTACGCGGAGATTGGAGTGGATACCGAGAAGGTTCTTCCCCAACTGGAGCAGATTCCGATTTCCATTCAATGCTGGCAGGGAGACGACGTTCGCGGCTTTGAAAATCCCGAGGGCGATTTGACCGGCGGCATTCAGACCAGCGGCAACTATCCCGGACGGGCCCGGACTGCCGACGAGCTGCGCTCAGACCTGGAAGTTGCCTTGGCGCAGATTCCGGGCAAAAAGCGGCTCAATCTTCATGCGATTTATCTTGAAACGGACAAGCCCGTGGAGCGGGATGCCATTGAGCCGAAGCATTTCGAGAAATGGGTGAAGTGGGCCAAGGCGCAAGACCTGGGCCTGGACTTCAATCCCACCTGCTTCTCGCATCCGCTCAGCGAAAAGGCCACCCTGAGCCATCCGGACGCAAAGGTGCGCAGGTTCTGGATCAATCACTGCCTGGCGTGCCGCCGCATCAGCGAATATTTCGGAAAAGAACTGGGCACCCCCTCGGTGATGAATATCTGGATTCCGGATGGGGACAAGGATCTGCCCGCGGATCGCATTGGGCCGCGGAAAAGATTGATCGAGGCCCTTGACGAAATCATTGCCGCGCCTCTTGGCCGGAACCATAAAATTTCCGTCGAGGGCAAGCTCTTCGGCATCGGCTCGGAGAGCTATACGGCAGGCTCCAACGACTTCTATCTGGCCTATGCGGCCACGCGCAAGACGCTGCTCTGCCTGGACGCAGGACACTTCCATCCCACCGAGAGCGTCGCCGACAAGATTTCCACGGCCCTGTGCTTTCTGGACGAGATACTGCTTCATGTCTCGCGGCCAGTGCGCTGGGATTCCGATCACGTGGTGCTGCTGGACGATCCCACGCTGGCTATTGCGCAGGAGATCGTGCGCAGCGGAACCATCTCGCGGGTAAACATCGGCCTTGACTTTTTCGACGCCAGCATCAACCGCATCGCGGCCTGGGTGATTGGCGCGCGCAATATGCGCAAGGCATTGCTGCTGGCGCTGCTGGAACCGGCAGATAAGCAGCTGGCCGCGGAAAAGAAATGGGACGGCACCGCCCGCATGGCCATCTTCGAGGAGTCGAAATCGATGCCCTGGTCCGCGGTGTGGGAGTATTACTGCGCCAGTCATGGGGTTCCCGAAGGGATCGGATGGCTGGAGACGGTACGCGGCTACGAAAAGAACACGCTCTCTAAGCGTGGAAAGACGAGCTGAGCAGAGTATCAATGCGCCGTTGTACCTTAGGCTTGTTGAAGAATCGGCACAACGCCGCAATATTCAGAGGTTGAGGTTCAGGCGCAATGATCAATATGAAAACCTGCCGCGCGTGCGTGCGGCTTGCGGAAATCGCAGTTTGCTTCGTTGTGTTGGGTGTATTGAACACCCCCGCGGCAGGGGCGCAAGCGTCGAGTCCGGCCGCCTTGCGCGTGGACGAAATGACCACGCCGCTGGGCATCGACGACACTCAGCCGCGCTTCTCCTGGCAGTTGCGTGACAGCCGCCATGGCGCGCGCCAGACGGCTTACCGGTTGCTCGTAGCCTCCCAGCCGGAGTTGCTCGCCGTGGGCCATGCGGACGTGTGGGATAACGGATGCGTTGCCAGTGAGCAGTCGGTCGGGGTTCAGTATGCCGGACCCGCAGTTGCTCCTTCGACGCGCTACTACTGGAAGGTCCTGGTATGGGATCAAGCGGGCGAGCTTGCGCCTGAAAGTCCCGTCAGTTGGTGGGAGTCGGGACTGCTGACGCAACCCTGGCGCGCACAGTGGATTGGCTATGAAACGCCTGAAGAGGCCGCGGTGCGCCACGCGCCGGCGGCGTGGATCATTTCTCCGGACTGGATCACAACGCCGAACACACAAGCCAGGACCAACGGAAAACCCACAGAGCAGCATGTAGCCTTCCGTCAAACGGTGAACGTGACCAAGCCCGTGCGGCACGCTACGCTCTACGCCACCGCGCAGGAGACTGTTTCCGCATGGATCAATGGCGCGCAGGTATTGACGGCCAGTCCTTATCCGCCTTGGAGGCAGTTGCCGTGGAAGAAGTTTGTGAGCGCCGATGCGACGGGTTCTTTGATAACAGGCGCCAACATCATCGCCATTGAGCAGGTGCATTACGCCGCCTGGCCCAACGATAAGGCCAATGCGCCGCCCATGATTGCGACACTGTTTGTGGAGTACGCGGACGGTAGCACGGAAGTTTTTGCGAGCGGAACGAGCTGGAAGAGCTCTCTTGAGACCGCTTCTGGCTGGCAGCAGAAGAACTTTGACGATGCGGGTTGGAAAAACGCGATGACATGGAAGCCTTCGACGGGTCCGGTTGATGAAACTCCGGGCCATCCCTGGATTCCCGACTCGGTGAAAAGATTTCGGCGGACATTTGAGGTAAAGTCCCCGGTGAAGTCGGCGCGGCTCTATGCCACGGCGCTCGGTGCGTACTATGTGATTCTCAATGGCCGGCGTGTGGGCAATCAGGTGCTGGCGCCGGGCTGGACGGACTATCGGCAGCGGGTCGTCTACCAGGCCTACGACGTGACCGGCTTGATTGCGCAAGGGGAGAACGCAATCAGCGCGCTGCTGGCGCCGGGCTGGTATGCGACTTCGCTGAAGTGGGCGCAGGAACCGAACAACTTCGGCGATACGCCTCCCGCGCTGTTGGCGCAGTTGCGCATTGAGCACACCGACGGCAGCGTGGAGTGGGTGGCGACGGATGCGAGCTGGAAGGCGAGCCTGTCGTACATTCTCCACTCCGAAATTTATGACGGCGAGAGCCAGGATGTGCGCCAATTGCTCCCGGAAAGCGGTTCTCCAAAGTTCGATCAAAGCGGTTGGAAGGCCGTCGAAATCATCGACCCCATGCCAACCGAGATCGTCGCTCAGGATTTTCCACCCATCCGCGTGGAGCACGCACTTGAGGCAAAAGCCGTCACCGAACCTAAGCCCGGCGTCTTCGTCTACGACTTCGGGCAGAACTTCTCGGGCGTGGTGCGTGTGCTATTGCACAATCCGGCTGGGACGAAGGTGAAACTCCGGTATGCCGAGGTCCTGAATCCGGACGGCACGATCTACACGGACAATTTGCGCACAGCGAAAGCGACCGACTCCTTTACGCTATATAGCTCCATTGACGTCCCGAATGCCATCTATGGGCTTGAGCCGTTTTTCACCTTCCACGGCTTCCGCTATGCCGAGTTGACCGGACTGCCTACGCCACCTGCCTTGGATGCGGAGTTAAAGCGAATCTCTGACTCTAAGTACGCGGTCACCAGCGGAGTCTTTCATACCGACGCGCCGTTCACGATTCAGCTCATAACCGGCAGCGCGATGATCAACCAGCTGTGGAGCAATATTCTGTGGGGCCAGCGATCGAACTTTGTGGGTGTACCCACGGATTGCCCGCAGCGCGATGAGCGGCTGGGATGGATGGCTGATGCGCAGGTCTTTTGGCGCGCGGCCAGTTACAACATGGATCTGGCGGCTTTCTCGCGCAAATTCGCCACGGATATGCGCGGCACGCAGGTGGGAACGCCGTTCTATGGCGTCTATGCGCCGAATCCGTCTCGTGTATCAAGCGGGAAAGGACCGGGCTGGAGTGATGCGGGCGTGATCATTCCCTGGACCTCGTGGCTGCAGACCGGCGATAAAAGCATCATCGAGGAAAACTGGGCTGCGATGGAAAAGTATCTGGACGCCATTGCGGCCGCCAATCCCGATGGGCTGTGGCGCAACGAATCCGGAACTCCCTATGGCGACTGGCTCTCGCCGGAGGGCAAGACCGACATCGTGCTCATCGCCACTGCTTACTGGGCTTACGACGTGACTCTGATGCGCGAGATGGCCCATGCCACGGGCCGCTCTCAAGCCGAGGAAAAGTACAAACAGCTCTTCGAGAAGATTCGCGCCGCCTTTGAAAAGCAGTTTGTGCATGACGACGGCTTTGTGGCCGGGGCAGACAACAGCGCGTCTACCTTTGGCGCTCTTAATAATCCAAACGCGAAAAGCAGCGGAGGAGACACGCAGACCGGCTACGTGCTGGCGCTGCACATGAACCTGCTTCCGCAGGAGCTGCGCGCCGCGGCGGCAAAGAGGCTGGCGGACAAAATCCATGCTAATCACGATCTGCTGGCAACAGGCTTCCTCGGCACGCCGTACCTGCTGGAGGAGCTGACCAAGGCCGGTTATCCCGATCTTGCCTACACGCTGCTGCTCAACACCGACTATCCGTCGTGGGGCTACATGGTGAAGCACGGCGCAACAACCATGTGGGAGCGCTGGAACGGCGACCAGATGCTGGCCGACCCCGGCATGAACTCCTTTAACCACTATGCCTATGGCGCGGTTGCCGATTGGATTTACCGCTATGCCGCGGGCATCGATGCCACGCCGCCCGATGCCGGTTTCCACACGGTCATTCTGCATCCGGTTTTTAATCGCAGGCTCGGCAGCCTGGATTTGCGCTACCAGTCCGCTTACGGCGAGATTCATTCAAACTGGAAAGTGGACGGCGACACGGCGCATTGGACGGTGACCATTCCGCCCAACGCCAACGGCTGGCTTAGCCTCTCTGAAGCCGAGGCCGCGAGCTACACGCTGAACGGAAAGCCTCTAGGAAAGCCCTCTGCAAAGGATGGGAAAACAGGTTATGAGCTTGCGGCAGGCACGTATAGCTTTGAGGTATCGGGCGTGCGGTAAACGCCATTTGAATTTGTTTGAAGTACGACAATCAATTTGAATCGAGGGCAATCATGCAACGTCTCTTTGCATTGATTCTTGCCGGCGGGGCGCTTGCAGCCCACGCTCAAAGCTTCGTGAGCGGTCAACCCGGCGCAACCCCGTCTGAAGCGGTGCAACCGGCTGCGGCCTCTTCTTCTCCGGGTTCGATCCGCACGCTCTATCGCCAGTTTCAGGCTCCGCCCGATGATGCCCGGCCGATGATGCGCTGGTGGTGGTTCGGTCCCGCCGTCACCAAGCCGGAGTTGCAGAAGGAGCTTGAAACCATGCGTTCGGTGGGCATTGGCGGCGTGGAGATTCAGCCCGTCTATCCGTTGATGCTCGACGATGAGAGCAAGGGCATCAAGAATCTGGCCTACCTGTCGCCGGAGTTTCTTGACGCTGTGCGCTTCGCCAATGTGACCGCGCGCTCGCTGGGGATGCGCGTCGATTTGACGATGGGCAGCGGTTGGCCGTATGGAGGTCCCAAAACGACGCTGGGGCTGGCGGCTGGCCGTTTGCGCATCGTAACCGTTCCTGTCACAGGAACCACTCTTGCTACGCCTAAGCTGGACGAGGGAGAAAAGCTCGTTGCCGCATTCGTCGTCACAGGAACCGATAAATCTTTCGATCCCGCCTCGGCGCAACGCATCGACATAAATACCTGGGCGATTCCTGACGGCACGGGAACGCGCACGGCGTTGATCTTTATTGCCAGCCACACAAGACAGATGGTGAAGCGGGCTGCATTTGGCGCCGAGGGTTACGTGCTGGATCATTTCTCCCGCGCCGCCATCGATACGCATCTTACCGGCGTGGCTACCCCGCTGCTAAAGGCCTTTGGCGACCAGCCGCCGTATGCCGTCTTCTCCGACTCGCTGGAGGTTTACGGTTCCGACTGGACCGCGAATCTTCCCGCGGAGTTTCTTGCGCGGCGCGGCTACGATCTGATTCCGCATCTGCCGGAACTCGTCGCCGGCAGCGCGCCGCTGGCTGAAGCGGTGCGCCACGATTGGGGCGTAACGCTCTCCGATCTGGTCCGCGAAAATTACCTTGCGCCGGTCACCAGCTTTGCCGCGGAGTATCACTCCCGCTTCCGCGCGCAGACCTATGGAGAACCCGCGGTCACGCTCGCCGATGAGGTGGTTCCTCAGCTTCCGGAAGGCGAAGGTCCGCAGTGGCGTACCTTCTCATTTACCCGCTGGGCCAGCTCCGCCAACCATCTCTATGGCAACAATGTAACCTCGGCCGAGACATGGACGTGGCTCCACTCGCCCGCCTTCCGCGCCACGCCGCTGGACATGAAGGCTGAAACCGACCGTATGTTCCTGCTGGGTGTGAATCAGATTGTCGGCCACGGCTATCCGTATTCGCCCGCCGCAGCCGGAGAGCCGGGATGGTCTCTGTATGCCGCCGCGGCCTTCAATGCGCATAATCCGTGGTTCCCGGTGATGCCGGATGTCATGTGCTATTTGCAGCGCATGAGTTGGCTGCTCCGTCAGGGCAAGCCGGCCAACGATATAGCCATACTGCTGCCGGAAGACGACGCGCAGGCCGCATTCGTGCCGGGACATGTCTCCGTGACAGACGAGATGAGAAGGCGCATCTCTCCCGAGCTGATGACGGCGATTCTCGACGCGGGTTACAACATCGATTACATCGACGCCGCAATGATCGACAAGCTGAACGGAGTTCCTTACCCGGTGATCGTTCTTCCCGAAGTTACGCGGATGCCGCTCAGCGCTTACCAGAAGATTGAAGCCTACGCCGCGGCAGGCGGCCAGGTGATTGCCATCGGCAAGACGCCGTCGCTTGCCCCCGGACTCAAGGAACAGGACGCTTCCGCTGAGATTGCCACGATCTCCGGCCGTCTCTTCCAAAGCTCCGGCCACAAGGGCGCGGTGCTGGAGTCCACTGGCGATCTTACCGATGCCCTTCACCATGCGCTGCTGCCCGATGTGGAAACAACCGGACAGGTTGCAGGCCTCGGCTTTATTCATCGCAAGCTGCCCGCCCTGGATCTCTACTACGCCGTCAATTCCTCCAATCAGCCGGTAAATGGAAGCCTCAAGTTCCGCGCCGCGCACGCCATCATCGAATCCTGGAACCCGGATGGTGGCGCCGTTCTTGCAAGCGCCAAGTACGATACCAGCGCAGGCATTGCGATCCAGCTTGCGCCCTACGAGTCGCGCATTTTTGTGTTGGGGGAGGCTCCAACGCAGAAGAGCGTGAACACACAATATCAGGAAGCGAGTCTCCTTCAGGACCTGAGCACCGGCTGGCAGATTCGCTTCGGAGATGAAGCTGCCTTCCAAGCCGTCGATCATCTGGCTTCGTGGACCGAGATTCCGGGCAAGCAGTTCTATTCCGGCGGAGCCGTCTACACGCGGGCGTTCACCTTGCAGAACGCGCCCGCTGCCAAGACTCGCGTACTGCTGGACTTTGGCGAGGGCATTGCAACCATCGACAACCGGCCACCCCGCGCCTCAGGAATGCGCGCGCTCCTCGATCCTCCCATCCGCGAGGCTGCCATTGTCTCCATCAACGGGCAGCGCGCTGGATCGCTCTGGCATCCGCCCTACCGAATCGACATTACTTCTTTCCTCAAGAGCGGAGAAAACCGGATCGAAGTCACTGTCTACAACACCGCGATCAACGAGATGGCCGGCCAGCCGCCGCGCGATTACACCGCGCTGAATGCCCTCTATGGCAAGCGCTTTGAGATGCAGGATATGGACCATCTGCAACCGGTTCCTTCCGGGCTGATGGGGCCGATTCGCCTCTTGGAAGAGAGACCTCAATGAAATACCATGCAAACCGTAGCGCTTGCGCCCTGCTGCTGACGGCGCTCAGCGTGAGCACAACAGCCTGGTGCGGACCCAAGACCTTCGTGGCCAATAAATTCGGCGCCATAGGAGATGGCAAGCAACCCGAAACCGCCGCGCTGCAGAGAGCGATTGACAAGGCCGCGAAAAAGGGCGGCACGGTCACCGTCAAGCCCGGGATCTACCTCATCGGCTCAATTTTTCTCAAATCCGGCGTGACGCTCGATTTGCCGGAGGGCGCTACTCTGATTGGCTCGCAGAAGCTGGAAGACTATCCCCTGCTTCCCACCCGGATTGCGGGAATCGAGATGAACTGGCCTGCGGCGCTCATCAACGTGCGCGACCAGCACAACGTCACCATTACCGGCAAGGGAACCATCGATGGCGACGGCCCGATCTGGTGGAAATCCTATTGGGATCTGCGCGCAACCTACGAGCCCAAGGGTCTGCGCTGGGCCTCGGATTATGATGCACGCAGGCCGCGCCTGATCCTGATTCAGAACTCATCCGATGTTCTGCTCGGAGGCGGCATTCTGCTCAAGCGGTCGGGATTCTGGACGGTGCAGATTCTCTACTCGCACGATGTGCACGTCGATGGCGTCACCATCCGCAACAATGAGGGCGGCAGGGGGCCGAGCACCGACGGCATCGATATCGACTCCTCACGCAAAATCCTGGTGGAACACGCCGATATTGACGTCAACGACGATGCCCTTTGCCTCAAAGCCGGCCGCGACTCCGATGGGTTGCGGGTGAACAGGCCCACGGAGGACGTGGTGCTGCGCGACACGATTATTCGCCACGGTGCGGCTGCGGTCACCATAGGCAGCGAGACCTCGGGAGGCTTCCGCAATATCGAAGCCTATAACCTCACCGCGCTCAGCGGCGTTCCATCCGGCGTGCTCTTCAAGTCGGCGCGCACGCGGGGCGGAACGGCGAAAGACATTCGCATTCACGATCTGACGCTGACAGGCGTTGCCATCCCGATTCACATCACCTTGAACTGGAATCCGAGTTATAGCTACGCAACGCTGCCGCAGGGAGTAAAAGATATTCCACCGTACTGGATGGTGCTTACGACGAAGGTGGATGAGCAGAAAGGACTTCCCCACTTCAGCGATGTTCACATCTGGAATATCAAGGCCACCGGCGCACGTAGCGCATTCAACGTGAGCGCCTATCCCAATGCCACGCTGGACGACTTCCGCATCGACCACCTGGACATCGAGGCGGCCACGGCAGGCACAGTTGCCAACGCCAAAAACTGGAAGCTCTCGGAGAATCAGATCAAGACAGCCGATGGAAGCCAGGTAGTTTTCACGGACTCTGCGGAGAACAATTCCAGCGACATTCCCTACGGCGAGCCAAAATAAACAAAAGCGCCAGCAGTCTGCGAGGCCTCGCCCGCTGCTGGCGCTCTGATCTGCTTCTCTTACTACATTTTCAGATAATTTCCATAGCCCACAATCATTGTGGAGCCGACCAAAGTGATCAGCGTCAGAGTCACCAGCACCTTGGTCCGCAGGCTGACTCCGTGCCACTCCTTCAGCGCAATGCCCCACAACGTGCTGAAGATGATGATGCTGGCCATCAGCAGCGTCCAACTGGAGAACTTGTAGTCGCCCATTTGCGACTCGCCCATGGTGTAAAAGAAAAACTGCATGTACCAGATGCCGCCGGCCAAAAAGGAGAAGAAGTAGTTACCGATCATCGACGGCGGCTTGCTTCCAACCTTCGCTCCGTCTGCGGTCGCCTTCAGGTACTCGCCATAACTGCGGTTGCGCGCGTTGAGGATGGCGCACCAGATGAAGTTGGTGGTAAAGCCGCCGGCCAGCGCCACCACCAGCACCGGCAATCCCTGCCACAGGGCGCTGCTGCCGTGCGCCACGACCAGGTCCTTGATGGGCTTGCCCGCATCCAGTCCAAAGGCAAGGCAGGCGCTCATTACGCCGGCAAACACACCCAGGGAGAGACCCAGCTTGAGGTTGAACTCTTTTACGCTGGCCTGTTTGGCTTCGGCGGAGAGTTCGTTTTCCTTGGAGATGCCTGCCATTCCGGCAAAGACGATGCCCACGACGCAGACGGCGATGCCCACCAGCGTCACGATGCCCGAGCGTTGCGTGAGCAGTTCACCGAACTTGCCGTGAAAGATGGGCGGAATCAGCGTGCCAAAGACCGCGCAGTTGCCCATGCACAAGGCCATGCCCAGCGACATGCCCAGGTAGCGCACGGCCAGTCCGAAGGTTAGGCCGCCGATTCCCCACAAGACACCGAAAAAGTAGGTCCAGAAAAAGACCGACGGCGAGACGCCATGCAGAACGCCCAGCAGATCATGGGTCAGCAACATAGCCCCGGCCCACGGCGCGATGATCCAGCTCATTACGCCACCGACAAGCCAATAGGTCTCCCATGACCAGCCGCGCACCTTGCGAAATGGAACGTAAAAGCTGGCCGAAGCCACGCCGCCCAGCCAGCAAAGAAAAACTCCCAACAACGGATTTGCGCTCATCATCCTGCCTCTGTATTCCCAATGGATACGCACGGCTATGCGCCGCGCGTTTCAAACAAGAATTGATTTCGTATCGATCTGAAGTAAAGTAAACAGGCGCATGTGGATTTGTCAAAGACTACTTTGCAGTTAGTACACTCGTCGCGGCCGTACGCGCCGCTGCTTGCCTGATCGACTAGCGCAAGGCTACGCGAAGCTTGACGAGCGGCTCTGAAACAGATCCTCCCTTTCAGTCGAGGTGGAAGACCTCCTCCAGAGGAAACATATTTTTGTCCGCCGCGCCCGGCATCGGCACGAAAAATTGAGACATCTCCGCCTGCCAACGGGCATTGACCGGGTATTTCTGCATATCGGCGCAGGCTTTTTCAAAGTTATCCGTCTCCAGATAGCCGACCAGAAGCCCATCCGGCTTCAAAAACAACGAGTAGTTGCGCCAGCCGGTTTTGCGCAGCGCTTGCAGCATCTCTGGCCACACCTGGGCATGGCGCTGTTTGTACTCCTGCAACTTTTCAGGGCGAACTTGGAGCAAAAAGCAAATACGCATAGAAATCCTTCTTCAACGTGCAATTCTGTGCCAACCTGACCGGCGACGCTGCCCATGTGATAGGCAAGCCGCTGCTCGGGCACTCCTGAATAGCGGAGTGAGAATGCGCTCAGGCGATCAGCCGGATTGCTGCAATCCGGATTCCTCGGGATAAGACAAGGAATCTGCCGCAAACCCGAAAATCCAGATGCAGATACAATACAGCCTAAACCATATTTCTGTATAGAATTGCTTTTCCTATAGAATTTATTTTACGATGGGTTTCTCTTCAGGCGGGCCGTAATAAAATGCTCCCGGACGGCCCAAAATGGACCAATGGAGGGCTGTGATTTGGCCTCCTCGCCTGTGCGTAGTAGTCCTGTTGTCTTGGCGTAACGGGTTTAGATTCAGCAAGTTTTATGATAGGGTGTGACAGAATGCGTTACCGTTTACCTCTCCTTGTTCTCTCCAGCCTGTTTCTCCTGACCGCTCTCAGCCATGCCCAGTCCGGGGCGAGCTGCGTGAAAAACAACACCGACTAGAAGTTTCTGGTGGGCGACCCGCAAGGGGCTGACCAGCCCGGCTTCGACAACTCAGGGTGGAAGCGGGTCACGACGCCTTACGCCTGGAATGAAGACTCTGCCTTTTGTGTAAGCATTCACGATCTGCCGACCGGCGTGGCTTGGTATCGCAAGCACTTCCGGTTGCCTGCCTCCAGCGCAGGTAAAAAGATATTCATCGAGTTCGAGGACATTCTCCCGGCCAGCTCGACCTCAAGCTCGCCGACTTCCGCATCCTGCGCTATCCTCTGCGGATTACGCTGGACTGCAAGACGGTCTGGGCAGGGATGACGCCCATCAATTTCGGCTATTGCACGCTGTCGCTGAAGCCCACATCGGGCACGCATCTGCGTCTTGCTCTTACCGGCACACCTGTGCGGGAGTTTGATCGGATCAGGGAACTCAATGCTGCCACCCCGCCAAGGCCGGCACTGCCGCCGGTTAAAACCGTTCTGACCATCTCGGAGGCCAAGATCTACAGGGCAGAACCATGATTTCTCTCTTCCGTCTATGCTGCGGCCCGGGATGAGTGTTGGGTTAGGCCTTGAACCAATGCAACTCAGAGCACTCGCCATCCCGGGGGCTATCACCTCCGAAGCCAGCATAGGGGTGGCAGGCCCGCAACGCCTGGCGCAAGCTGATTAAGGAGCTCTTTTTATATCAAGTACTTAGGCTGTGATAAACAGACCTCGTTCTGGGCTGTCAAGGCCATTATCTTTCCGCATGCGGCCAAAACAGGGTGAATGAAAAACTGCCTGAACAAACCGCACGTTTCGTAAAACTAAGAAAATAATTCTCCTATTGACATTCTGCCCGTCGGTGGAGTACGTTTGCGGTGAATTCTATCAACCAGGGTTTTGTGTTGCTGAAAAGGCAGCAACGCACAGCCCCACTTTCGAGGAGGCTATCCAAGAGGATATATGAACAAAATCTCTGACATCATTGAGACGCGGCGCATGCACCGCGGACTCTGGGCAAGCGTCTTTACGCTCGTACTCGGGCTGTTGATTTGCCTGGGTTGGCCGGCTCATCGGGCAGCGGCACAAACCGCTGGTGAAGGCACCATCTCCGGTATTGTTACGGATACGACCGGCGCGGTCATCCCGAAGGCCAAAATCACGGCAGTCAATGCTGCCACCAAAATAACCACGACGCGTTATTCGTCGTCCGCTGGTTACTTCAGCGTCGCCCCTCTGCCGGTAGGCAGGTACACCGTCGAGGTAACAGCGTCCGGCTTCAAGACGCTCTTGCAAGAGAATATTGTTGTGGACGCCCTGCAGACGGTGACCATCAATGCCGTGTTGAGCGTCGGCACCGAGACGCAAACTATCACCGTGACCACGGCGCCTCCTCCTTTGGAGACAGAGAATGCCACTCTGGGCATGGTGATGGAGAACGAGAACTATGCCAACCTGCCGATTCTGATGAACGGCTCACAGCGCGATCCGACGCAATTCGGTCTTCTCGCTCCGGCGGCACAGGGAGCCAATAACGGCGGACGTTTGCCCATCGTCGGTGGAACCGGAAGTTACCTGGGCCAGCTCTATGTAGAAGGCATGCCGGCCGAGACCGTCTCCCAACAGGGTGACAACCGGCTGGTTTCCTTAACCATGAGCATGGACTCTGTCGATCAGTTTCAAATTGTCACCAGTACGCCTCCGGCGGAGTACATTGGCGCCGGCGCTGAAAACTACACTATGAAGTCCGGCGGCCTCAAGTATCACGGGCAGGTATCGGATTTTGTGCGCAACACGGTCTTCGATTCCTGGTGCTTTACTTGCAAAGCGCCGATAAAAAATTATCTGGGTGTGTATGTTGCGCCTCCCAAGCCCATTGAACATCAGAATGAGTTGTCCGCGTCCGCGGGCGGCGTTGTGCCTCACACGGCGCACAAGCTGTTCTTCTATGGCGCTTACCTCAAATACCACTATCGGAATGTAAAGACCCCCACGCTGTACACCATTCCGACCACACTGATGCAGGCGGGCGACTTTACCGAGCTGAACGGCAATCCCGGCACCGGTTATACCGGAAACACCGGCAATCCCGCTGTCCTGTTCGATCCCACCAGCAATTACTGCTCAGGCAGTTCCTGCTCCCGGCAGCCGTTTCATGCCCCTAAGGGCAGCGGCAGTGTTGACACCAACAATGTCATCCCCCCCGCCTACCTCTCTCCCATCGCCAAGTACATGCAAAGTTTCCTGCCGGCGCCCACCAACACGGCCACGCTCACCAATAACTACCTGGGGAGCGCTCCGGGAGGCTTTGACAACTGGGTGATCAACTGGCGTGTTGACTACGATATGAACTCCAAACATCGGCTCTTTTCCGAGGGCATGATGGGGACACAGAATTACCTCAACAACTTCGGGTCTGGTGGAACGGCTCCGACAACCTATGGATATATCCCCGGACCGTACATGGGCGGCGACCTGGCAAACATCTACCCCAAGAACTTTGTGATGGGGGATACGTATACCATTTCGCCGAACGTGGTGAATCAGTTGAAGGCTTCCTTCACCCGGTTCTTCCAGAACATTCACGATTACACGCAGGGTGTGACGCCATGGGGTCTAACCGCCGCCGGAATCACCAACCTTCCTCCGGGTCAGGCTGGCCAGGAATTTCCCGGTGCGCAATTTGCAACGCCAGGCCTCGGCGCGCAATTAACCGGATGGACCCAAAACGGCAACTCTATCTCCACACAGCTCACCACGCCCAACAACTACGCATTTACGGACAATCTCAAGTGGTTGAAAGGAAAACATTCGTTCACCTTCGGCTTCACCTATCAGTTCCAGGAGATCAATAACGCCAACCCGGCCACCTATTCCGGCGTACTTGACCTGTCCTACAACGCCAACTCGACAGCCAATTTCACTTCAGGGTCGAATACGCTTGCCACGAGCACAACCGGATTCGCATATGCCAGCTATCTGCTGGGCGCGGTGGGGGGTTCGCCATCCCTCGGTCTGCAGCCACTCAGCGAAACCGGCGGACGCTATAAGCCGTTGTCGCCCTATGCTGAAGACGTCTTCAAAGTGACGCGCAAGCTGACCTTGAATATCGGAATCCGCTGGGACTACCTGCCGCCATTCCACGAGGTCAAGGATCGCTGGACATTCCTGAATCCGAAGCTCACCAATCCGTTTACCGGGACGCCGGGCATGTTGCAATTCGCCGGCAACTGGGGCGGAGCAGGCGTAAGCTGTAACTGCAAGACCCCGGTGCAGACCTACATGGGCAACTGGGGACCACGAATAGCGTTGGCTTATGAGATGGATTCCAAAACGGTTATCCGTGCCGGCTTTGCTCAGGTCTTCAGCCAGGGCGGTGGCGTTGGCGGACGCGGCGGCGCAGCCAATGGCACCGGTGGAACCGGCTTTAACATGACCGCCATCGGGCCTACCGAGGTTACCACCGGCGTATCAGCAGCGCCATCCTTCTGGCTGAACAACACCGCCTACTTCCAGGCAGGTGGTTATGCTGGTTCTGCTACGCCACCCCCCTACGCTGGCCCCTGGTATGGAACCAATATTGGCAACACCTCGCTCTTCGGACCGGGTTTCACCTATCCCTCAGCCCCAACCCCGGGCGCTTCCGCTCAGACGCTGAACACCGGCTTCTTCCTGTGTCCCGTGTCGGGAGTCGGCCCCGGCGGCAATGCCTGCACCCCGGGCAAGATGGTGTCAGCGAGTACTGTCTCCTATGCTGATCCCTATATCTCCGGGCGCGCTCCGACGATCGTGATGTTTAACGCCGGCTTCCAGCGCGCGATCACCCCAAACATGACCGTCGCCGTTGACTACATGGGCAACGAGAGCCATTTCATCATCAACTCCGGAACCAACGGGTCCAACCCGCGCGGATACTGGGTCAACCAACTGGATCCCAAGTATCTTGCCGTTCTGTCATCCGTTGCCGGCTACGGCTCCACCTCCGCCACCGTTCCGAACGCGCCGCTGCTCACTTCGCCAGCGTACCCGTCCAATGTGGCGATCCTCCAGTCGTATTTCCCCAGCGCTCCGGCTCCCGTGTTCTTCCAAAACGCCGCGAACGTGAACTCTGCAGCCACCATTGTGCAGATGCTGGGTGCGTTCCCGCAATACTCCGGTGTCTCCGATACCTGGGGAACGAACGTGGGCAACTTCAGCTACCATTCGATTCAGTTGACGGTTAACCAGCGCGTCAGCAATGGCTTGACCTTCAACGTGAATTACACCTTCTCCAAGAACATCGGCGATGACGGCACCTTCCGTAGCGGATTCGCGATTCCGGCAGCCGCAATGTCACGCTCAACCCAGTCATGGCCAGTTGACCGCTACGATCGTTCCTGGACGGTCGTCTCGATTCCCAACAGCATTCACGCCTATGGCACCTATGACCTGCCCTTCGGAAAAGGGCATATCGGCAACGATTCGACCCTGGTTCGGTGGGCGTTGGGTGACTGGAAGTTTTCGGGCATCTACACTTACGCGTCAGGAACGCCCGCGACAGTCACCTGGAACGGATGCAGTGCCTCTGTCTATCCGGGACAGAGCACGTGCATGCCGGACCTGGCCCCTGGGTACGCCAACAAAACTGCCCGCATCAATGGGCCATACGGAAGATCGGCCAGCGGGTACAACATGTGCAATTTAGGCATCAATGCACTCGGTCAAACCGGCTGCACCGCGGTCGCATACTGGGACAGCAATGCTTTCACGCCTCCCCAGTATTCCACCGTAAACGGCACCAAACAGTACCTGATTGGCAACGCCCCACGCTCGAGACCGTTGTGGCTGCGCAATCCAAACACCTGGAATGGCATCGACGCAGGTTTGCGCCGTACCTTCACGATTCACAAGGACCTGGCCTTCCAGTTTGAAGCCAACGTTAGCAACATCTTTAACCACGTGACCTTCGGTGGTCCTAGCGGCACCTATGGACCGTCTGCCTTCGGCACCATCTCCGGAGTCTCCAGCAGTCCGTTACCGCGTGACTTCCAGTTCGCCGGCCATTTGAAGTTCTAACCGTTCGATCGTTTCTCAATTCTCGGAGCCGGGTGCGCGGATTACAGCGCATCCGGCTCCAGTTTTTTTATCTTCCCTGGATGGGCCTGGCAGGCAAGGATCGTATCCGTCCAGCGAGAAGTATGATCGGCTATGCCAACCCTCCCTCAAGAGATAAACTAGCCAGAACTATTCCAGAATATTTCCACTTAACTTCATTGATATGAGACGCATAAGACGATCTCTCCCTGGTCGCCCCAAGGCCCTCTCAACAATTCGACAGTTCTGTAAAATGGGAGATTGCCTTTGCCGGAACATAAATAATTTTTCTATTGACATTTGCGCCTCATAAGGATTTTACTGTCTAGCGTGGTGGAATTTACCTTTCCGGCCACCGTTAGCGTGTCTCAAATACCTGCATGGAGCATTTTTGCATCTTTGCAGGCTCTCTCCTGATTTTGGGAGCTGAATTTTATCGGAGGAAATGATGACGACTGCTACATCTCTCTGGAATCGTCTTGCCTGGATCACGGTAATCGCTTTCGTGATTGCCGTTTCATCCACGGCGCGCCTAAACGCACAAGGCTACGCAAAGATTGTCGGAACCGTCACGGATCCAAGCGGAGCGGTCATACCGTCCGCAACGGTTACGGCGACTGCAACCAAGACCGGCGTTGCTACCACGGTGAAAACAGGAGGCGACGGCGCCTATGTATTTCCCGCGCTCCTGCCTACTAACTATTCGATAACGGTTGTTGCGACCGGATTTGAGAAGTACACCCAGTCCGGTATCGTGCTCGAAGCCAACCAATCGGCAACCATCAATATCAAGCTTGTGGTCGGTTCGTCCGCGGTCACCATCAGTGTCGTCGGCGATGCCCCGGCAATCGACACCACCTCGGGCACCTTGTCTCAGGTCATCGACGAGTCTCGCGTCGTCGATCTGCCTTTGAACGGCAGAAACGCGGCCGCTCTGATAAACCTGGTTGCCGGTGTGGTCGACGCCACCAATGAGGGCAACGGAACCAACCAGGGCAACGGCAAGACCTTTCCTGCTGCCGTAGTCTCCAGCACCAACGGAACCCTGCCCGCCCAGCAGAATTACCTCCTCGACGGCGGCAACAACGTGGATGAAATGACCAACGTCAATGGGCCGTTTCCATTCCCCGACGCCTTGCAGGAGTTCAGCGTTCAGACCAGCAACTACGATTCTGCATTCGGCCAGAGCGCCGGCGGAGTGGTCAACATCATCATCAAGTCCGGCGCCAGCAAGTTCCATGGCGACGCATTTGAGTTCGTGCGTAACGGCTACTTCAACGCCAAGCCGTACTTCGCCACCGTGGCCGATAACGTTCACCGCCATCAGTACGGCGGCGTCATCGGCGGACCGGTCATCATCCCTCACTTCTCCAGCGGGAAGAGCACGCAGTTCTTCTTTGGCTATCAGCACACTCTCTATCACGCGAATTCGAACGCCACTCAGACGACCGTTCCGACCCTAG
This sequence comes from Occallatibacter sp., assembly GCA_050011175.1. Classification (GTDB taxonomy): domain Bacteria; phylum Acidobacteriota; class Terriglobia; order Terriglobales; family Acidobacteriaceae; genus Telmatobacter. The sequence continues at coordinate 12,043 of JBEKJR010000025.1, read as the reverse complement.
CAGAAGAGGGACGCGTTGCCGGCGTAAATTATGCCGATTTCAGCAGCCTCTGCGTCTCGCCCAACGGGTGGAGTGGAAGCGGACTATGCGCGGCTTCGGGCGGCTCTGGAGCTGTTTCCACAACCCAGCAGATTTACAATCCATTTAACGGGGTGGCATACCCAAATAACCACATTCCCTCTTCCGACTTCGATCCAGCTGCTGTGATTTTGGAGCAGGATTTCCCCACATCCTCAGCGGATGCGACCGTCGGATCGATCGGCGGCCCGGTCAATTACTTCAAGCCAACGATCCAGTCCTTCGACGAATATGTGGCCCGCGTGGACCATCAGTTCGGAGAAAAGGACCATCTCTTTGGCCACTACTATTACAACTATTACCAGCAGGCAGGCGTTTTTAACCCCACCATGCTGGCCAGTTATGCGTCGTACTTCAACACCCGTTACCAGAACGCCCTGTTGGCGGAGACGCACTCCTTCACCAGCAACCTGCTCAACAACCTGATCGCTAACTATCAGCGTGAAGTCGCTCTGCGCGGTGGACCTCCGGGAAGTTATGACATCACACACTATGGCGTGAATAACATATGGCAACCGAATACCGGCCCCTATATGTCGTTCGGCATAACCGGATTCTTCGGTGCATCGGGCTCGGCGTTTGCCGCCTGGGGACGCAACAACTACACCTTCAACGACGATCTGCACTGGGTAAAAGGCAAGCATAACTTTGCAGTCGGCGGTCACTTTGAGCTCAGCAAGTACGACGTAACTAACGTTTACCAATCGTACGGCGGCTTCACTTCAGCTAAGGCCGGAACCTCTCTCGCAGTAGCCAATGTCAATGCCATGGCCAACTTCCAGGTTGGCTTCCTGAGTGCATTTACTCAGGGTAACTTTGAGCAGGTGAACGACCGCAACCACTTCCCCGGCATCTATGCCCAGGATAGCTGGAAGATCAGCCACAAATTTACGCTGAACTACGGCGTGCGCTGGGAGGATTTCGCTCCCTGGTCGAACCGCGACTCAGTCGAGCAGGAATTCTTCCCTGCCAACTACGTGGCCAACACGCATACCGCCCAATTCAGCGCCCTGCCCGCCGGCATGATGCTCACTGGCGACCCCGGCATTCCGCAATGGGGCCTGAACAACAAGTACACGCAGTTCATGCCTCGCGCCGGCTTCGCCTATGACATCAAGGGGGATGGCAAGACCGTGGTGCGTGGCGGCGGCGGCATGTTCTACCAGGATCGTATGCCGGGCTTCTTCAACCTCAGTCAGGCCAGCTTTGTGCCCAATACCATCGCCGTTAACTTCACCAACTCGCTGGGCACATCCGGCAGCCCCGGTGGGCCGTTGAGCAATCCTTATTGCACCGGCGGATGCTTGCCATATGGAGCGGGATATAGTCCTACTCCTCCCGGAACTTTGGGAGCCAATCTCGGGAGCGCGTATACCAATCCCTTCCCGTTCACACTGCCCTTCCCGTCCTCCAAGGTCTTCCCAACCCCGATTACCCTCGTGGAGTACGATCCTTCCGGGAACTTCCAGGTGCCGGTCACCTATAGCTACAACTTGACCGTCGAGCATGAGCTCGCTCCCGGCTGGTCAGTGCGTGCCGCCTATGTCGGTTCCAGCTCGCGCCATCAGTTTGTTAACCTCGAACTCAATCCAGCCGTGAACACCGCTTACATGGTGGGTAGCACGTTAACCTACCCCGGCGGCAATTCTGGCGCCACCAGCACTGCGGCCGCGAATACCCGGAGGCCGTATAACACCGCTCCCGCCGTCGGACCCTGCGTTGTGGCAAATTCAAACTGCAACCAGTCCTACACCGACATCATCAATGCCAGCATGAGCGGCTCGTCGAAGTTCAACTCCCTGCAGACCACGCTGGAAAAGAAGATGTCCCATGGCCTGTCCCTGCTTCTCAACTACACCTGGTCGAAGTCGATGGACGATATGCCGCAGGCAACCAGGGTCTCAAACACCGAGGACCTGAATGCTGGCGAGTCGTATGTGTATCCGGTGTATCCAAAGAACCTGACCATCCCCTCTTCTATCCTTACTAACGCCCCGAATGCAGGGTGGATACCAACAGATTACAAGGCGTTGGACCGCGGCCGTTCGGACATCGATAAGCCTCATGCCCTCTCGGTTTCCTACGTGTACGATCTGCCCAAGATGAACAACGGAAATCACATCCTCAGATACGTAGTCAGCAATTGGCGCACCAGCGGACTGTTTCAGCACCACTCCGGAGATTCCCTCACCGTATGGACGGGATCGGATACCTCTGCGACGGGCCTGGGCCAGGATCGCGGGCAGCGGGACTATACCAAGCCTGCTTACTCCAGGCAGAGCGGTACGGGCCTTTGCGGGGCCGGCAAGCTGTGCGTCAACTGGTTCAACAACCAGGCGTTTTCGACGCCTGCCAATACCGGCGCGGGAACCGGCTATGGCAACGTGGTCAAGGGTTCGCTCCGCGGCCCCGGCTACACCAACTGGGATGTTGCCGCTATTCGTGCGTTCCCTGTATACCGTGGGTCCAGTTTTGAGTTCAGGGCGGAGTACTTTGATGTGCTCAACCACACCTTACTCTCCAACCCGCAACTCTCTACTACCAACGCTGCCTTCGGAACCATCACGGGAGCCAGCTCGCCGCGCATTGCGCAGTTCTCCATGAAGTTCGTCTTCTAACCTGACGCCTTACTCACCCCAGACGGCGGGAGATCCGGAACAACCAGATCTCCCGCCGCTGGATACCGCCATTTTTCTTTCATCCAACTCCCGGCTTTTTCAAGTTGAGGTAGGTTCATGTCATTTCGAGGATTGAATCGCTTGCTCGCCATCGCGGCGGGTATTTTTTTGTTTGCGATCCAACTACAGTGCGCCTACGCGCAGCGTCTGCTGACCGAGCGCGAGCAGGCGACCATTGCCAATAACGAGATGCGCCACTTCGGCGACGCCCCGGAGAACCCCGGCCCGCTGGCCACCGATCTTTCCACCTCGACCAGGCCCAAAGCCGTGGCCCAGGCCATGCGCAAGGTGGCCGACTGGCAGCTCAAAGTTGCTCAACCTTATTTCGATCGCATCTGGACATGGGGCGCGCTTTACACAGGTTTCATGGCCGCATCCGATTCACTCGGCGACTCCAAGTATCGCGACGCCATGATGGCCGTAGGGCAGAAGTTCGATTGGAAGCTAAAATATAATCTGGGCGACGCCGACAATATGTGTGTGGCGCAAACCTATTTGGAGCTTTATCTGCTCAGGAATGACCCTGCGATGATGCGGCCAACGCAAACCGAATTGGATGCGATTCTGGCGGCTCCGCGAACTTCCACCATCCCCGGCAAGGAGATTACCTGGTGGTGGAGCGATGCGCTCTTCATGGCCCCTCCCGTCTGGGCGCGCATGTATGCCGCCACCGGCGACAAAAAATACATCACCTATCTGGATGAGGAATGGGCCAAGACTTCAGACCGCCTCTACGACACCAAAGAGCACATCTATGCGCGCGATTCCACTTATATTACAAAAACCGAGGCCAACGGAAAGAAGATCTTCTGGTCGCGCGGAAATGGATGGGTTATGGCAGGAATCGTGCGAATTCTCCCATACCTTCCCCAGGACGATCCGGCGCGTGAGAAGTACATTAAGCAGCTACAAGAGATGGCGGCGCGCGTAGCCGCGATTCAAGGCCCGGATGGGCTTTGGAGAGCCGGCATGCTCGACCCCGCGAACTATGATCTGCCGGAGATGTCCGGTTCAGCCTTTATCACCTTTGCTCTGGCGGCCGGCGTTAATCAGGGAATCCTGGACAAGAAGACTTACCGTCCAGTGATTAAGAAAGCCTGGGCAGGGATGATCCATCATGTGTATGCCGACGGGCGATTGGGCTGCATCCAGCAGACCGGCCCCGAGCCCGCGCACTTCCGTGCCAGCGCCAGCTATACCTACGGTGTGGGCGCGTTCTTGCTGGCGGGAAGCGAAATCCGCAAGATGAAATGAAGAAATTGTCCGGCGTTCTGTCACAATAGACAGTTCGTCTCTCTATCGAATAGGATGGGGATGCTTTTATTGCTGTCCTGCTGACGTTGAGGCAATCATGCGCGCTTCGCTTTTTATCACGTGCTATAACGACACGCTCTTTCCGGAGACCGGCCGCGCCGTGGTCCGTCTGCTCGAGCGGCTGGGCGTGGATCTCGACTTCCACCCCAAACAGACCTGCTGCGGCCAGATGCACGCCAATACGGGCTTTCGTGGCGAGGCCTTTTCCCAGGCCAAGCGTTTTGTCCGCCTCTACCAGGACGCCGAAAACGTCGTCATTCCCTCCTCTTCTTGCGTGGCCATGATGCGCGATCAGTATCCCGGCCTCTTCGCCGAGCTGGGAAATGAATCCCTCCGCAAGGACTTCGAGGCTCTCGTGCCCCGGGTCTACGAGTTGAGCGAGTTTCTCATCGACCGGCTGGGTGTGGAAGATGTGGGAGCTACTTTTACCCATCGCGTTGTCTACCACGCCAGTTGTCACGGAGTCCGCGCGCTGCAACTGGGCGACCGGCCTTACAAGCTGATGGCCAAGGTGCGCGGCCTCGATCTGGCCACCCTGCCCAACGTGGACCGCTGCTGCGGCTTCGGCGGAACTTTCTCGGTGAAAAACGCCGAAGTCTCCTCGGCCATGCTGACCGTCAAGCTCCAGGATGTGCTCTCCACCCGCGCCGAGTACTGCACCGCCCTCGACAACAGTTGCCTCATGCATCTAGGCGGGGCCATGCACCGGCAATATGCCGGCATGAAGACCATTCACCTGGCGCGCATCCTGGCCAGCACCGAAACCGACAGCGAAGACAACCGGACGGAGGCCACGCTATGAGCCACGCCGCCCCTGGACACGTCAGTCTCGACCCGCGATTCGCGCCGCCCTTTCCTCAGGCCGCATTGCAAATGCTGCGCAATCCGCAACTGCGCAAGAACGTGGCCCACGCCATCGACGTTATCCAGGCCAAGCGCGGCAAACTGGTCGCTGAGAAGGCTGATTGGCAGGAGCTGCGCTCGGCAGCCTCTGCCATCCGCTTCCATGTGCTCGACAACCTGGGCGTTTACCTCGAGCAGTTCGAAGCCCGCTGCACCGCTGCCGGGGGCCACGTCCACTGGGCCGCCGATGCCGCTGAAGCGCGCCAGATTATCCTTGACCTGCTCCGCCAGGAAAACGCCTCCGAGGTCATCAAGATCAAGACCATGACCTCGGCCGAGATTCAGTTGAACCCCTTTCTCCAGGCCGCAGGTGTCAGCGTCTTTGAAACCGACCTGGCGGAGATCATCCTGCAACTGGGTGAAGAGGACCCCTCCCACATCGTCGTCCCCGCGCTGCACATCAATCGCAGCCAGGTGCGCGAGATTTTCGCCCGCACCATGGGCCTCAAGAACCTCTCCAGCGATCCCAAGGAGCTGACCAACGCCGCCCGCACCTATCTCCGCAAAAAGTTTTTGACCGTCCCCACGGCCATCAGCGGCGCTAACTTCCTTGTTGCGGAAACCGGCACGGTCGCGATAGTGGAGTCCGAGGGCAACGGCCGCATGTGCCTTACGCTGCCGCGCACCATGATCAGCCTGGTGGGCATCGAGAAGGTTTTGCCGCGCTTCCAGGATCTCGAAGTCATGCTTCAACTCCTGGCTCGCTCCGCCACCGGCGAGCGCATGAACCCCTACACCTCGCTGTGGTCCGGCGTCACGCCCGGCGACGGCCCGCAGCGCTTCCATGTCGTGTTGCTCGACAACGGGCGCTTGTCGATCCTCGCCAAAACCAAGGAACGGCAGACGCTGAAGTGCATTCGCTGCGCGGCCTGCATGAACACCTGCCCGGTCTATCGTCAAACCGGCGGTCACGCTTACGGCTCGGTCTATCCCGGTCCCATCGGCGCCATCCTCACCCCGCAGCTTATGCATATGAAGTACGCCCAGACGCTGCCCTATGCCTCTTCGCTCTGCGGCGCATGTTACGAGGTCTGCCCCGTCAAGATCAACATTCCCGAGGTGTTGCTCGAACTTCGCGCCCAGGTGGTCAACCAGGAGCGCCGCCAGGTAGGCCGTTTCTTCGATCTCATGTATCTCGGCCTGCGTATCGCCAATCTCATTTTCGCCACCGCCTGGGGCTTCCATGCGGCGCAGCGCATGGGACGCATCGGCCTGCGCTTCTTCACCCGAAAGGATGGTTGGATTCACGCGCTGCCCAGCCTGGGCGCCAAGTGGACCCAGACCCGCGATCTGCGCGGACTGCCCAAACTAACCTTCCACCGATGGTGGGCCACGCGCGCCAAGGAGGGAAAATGAAGCAGCCCGTACCATCCCGGCAACGGATTCTCGACCGCATCCGCGCGGCTACTCCCTCCGCCGCTAAAGACGCCTTCCAGCTCGCCTCTGCCTATGCGGCTCTGCCCCGCACCTATACCCGTCGCGGCTCGCTTTCCGCTCAGGCACGCGTCGAGCTGATGATTCAGCGCCTGCGCGAGTACGACGCCGAGGTGGTCGAATGTACGCCCGCCGAACTCGCCGACGCGATTACCGCCCAGCTTGCCGCCAGCGGCCGGCTTAGAATTGTTGCGCCGTCCGGAGCTCCACCCGAATGGATGGTCACGTCCGCGTGGAAGATCACCGGATTGGAATGGACCCTCGACCACGACCTCCCCATCGACGAGATCGAGCAGGCCGAGGGCGTCGTCACCGCCGCCACATGCGGTATCGCGGATTCGGGCACCATCGTGCTGCACCACTCCGCCACCGAGGGCCGCCGCGTGCTGTCCCTCCTGCCTGATTGGTATCTCTGCATCCTGTGCGCCAGCCAAATCGTGGAAACGCTGCCTGAGTACTTCAGCCGCTGCCAGCAGCCGCCCGCGCTCGCCACTTACATCTCCGGGCCCAGCGCCACGGCCGACATTGAAATGACGCGCATCAAGGGCGTGCATGGACCGCGCATTTTGGTTGTAATTGTTGTGCGGGACGACAAGTAAACCTGCGTTCAATTCAACTTCATCAGTCTTTGCCCCATCCGCCGCCGCCCGGCGTCTCGATGCGCAGAATATCTCCCTTTGCGAGTTGCCGGCTGCATTTTCCGGGAAGCTCAATCTCCTCGGCGGTTCCGGCCCGTATAACCCGCGCGCTTCCGGCAGCTCCCTCTTCCCCGCCTTGCAATCCATAGGGCCGAAATTTTCTGCGGTCGGCCAGCAGCGTCACCTCGGCATCGGTCAGCAGCTCCGCCTCGCGAATCAGCCCGTCGCCTCCGCGAAATTTTCCGGCGCCACCCGATCCCACACGGTATCCATAACCACGCAGGCGGAAAGGGTAGGCATATTCCAGTGCTTCGATGGGGGTGTTCAGCGAATTCGTCATGTGCGTATGCACGCCGGAGATGCCATCCATCCCCGGGCGCGCACCCATGCCGCCCGCCATCGTCTCGTAATACGCAAAGGGCTCACCCGTGCGCGGATCGATGCCGCCAATGGTGAGATTGCTCATGGTGCCGGAGCTGGCCGCCGGCACTCGCTCCGGAATCGCCTTTGCAAGCGCCCGCAGCAGCACATCCACGATGCGCTGCGAGGTCTCCACGTTTCCCCCGGCCACCGGCGCAGGAGGCAGCGCATTCACGATGGTTCCCTCCGGCGTCACCAGTGTCAGCGGCCGCAGAATCCCTTCCGTGGCCGGCGCATCCTCCTGCAGCAGGCAGCGCAATACATAAAAGCACGCGGAGAGCGTGATGGAGCGGACCGCGTTGATGCTGCCCGCCACCTGCGGCGAGGAGCCGGAAAAATCCACGCGCACATCGCCTGCCTTCGGGTCGAAGCGCAGTCGCGCGCAGATTTTCACCGGCGTCTCTGTCACGCCATCGCTGTCCAGCCAATCCTCGGCGACGAATTCGCCCGCCGGCATCTTGTGCAGTTCCGCGCGCACCAGCCGCTCGGAATAATCCAGCAACTCCTCCACCAGCGCCTCCAGCCGGGGAACTCCATGCTTCGCGGCCATCTGCCGGATGCGCTCTTCGCCTACGCGGCATGCGCCCATCTGCGCGTCCAGGTCGCCTTCGCGCTCCTTTGGAGTTCGCACGTTCAGCAGAATCAGGTCGAGCATTTCGCGGTCAATTTTTCCGCCGCGCACTATGCGCACCGGAGGAATGCGAATGCCCTCCTGGAAAATCTCGTTCGCCGGCCCCATCGATCCCGCAAACCTGCCTCCCACGTCGGCATGGTGGGCGCGACTGCAAACATAGAAGGCCGGCTTCCGGCCATCGTCAACAAATACCGGAAGCACCATGGTGATATCCGGCAAATGCGTTCCCCCGGCGTAGGGATCGTTGAGAATCGCGATGTCGCCGGGCGCAAAATCAACGGCCGCAATCGCCGCCTGCACGCTCATGGGCATGGAGCCCAAGTGCACCGGCATATGATCGCCCATGGCGATAACCCTGCCCTTGCCATCGAAAACCGCGCACGAATAATCGCGGCGCTCCTTGATGTTGGGCGAGAGTGCGGTGCGCCGCAGCGCCGCGCCCATCTCCTCGGCAATGGAGTGCATGGCGCTCTGAAAGATCGCCAGCTCCACCGGATCGGCTGCTCGAGCTCTCATGCGCGCTCCTCTTCCCCGATGGTCATAATGAGATTTTCAAAGCCATCCACCTCGGCGTTGCAGCCCGGCGGCAGAACCGTGGCCGAGGTGTACTCAGTAATCATCGCCGGACCTTCAATCCGATCACCGGGAACCAGCCGTTCCCTTCGGTAAAGACGAGTCGCCAGGAATTTGCCGTCGAAGAAGACCTCGCGATCCGCGACTCGTGCGGCGCTGCCGTCTCCGTGCGCCAGCTCCCTGCGCACGGGCGCGTACGGCTCGGCGGCGGTGATCATGCGCAGCCGCAGGTTCACAATCTCCACCGGCCGCTCCACATCGCAAAAGCCATAGCGCTGCCTGTGCAGCTGATGAAAAGCCTCCACGGCCTGTCCTGGCGCTTGCTTGTCGAACGCCACATTCAATTCGTATCCCTGCCGGCGATAGCGCAGGTCCAGGCTGCGATGCGCCGTGCCCTTCAACCCCATGGCGGTAAAATCCGCCGCGCCTTGCTGCTCTAACTCGCGGAAGCCGTCTTCCAGATTTTCAATCGCCTCGCCCGGCAGCATCACCGTGCGGGAATAATCCCGCACCGCATCGGCCAGCAGTATGCCCACCGCCGATAGCGCGCCGGGCATGGGCGGAACCAGCACTCGCGGAATGCGCAGCGCCCGCGCCAGCGAGCAGGCATGCAACGGCCCTCCACCGCCAAAGGCCACCAGCGTGCATTGTCGCGGATCGTGACCGCGCTCGATGGAAATCACCCGGATGGCTTTTTCCATCTGCGTCTCCACCACGCGCAGAATCCCCGCGGCAAACTCCTCCACCGTGGCCAGCGAGCCCTTCTCGGCGTGCATGAGCCGCTCCGTTCGTTCCCGGTCCAGCCGCACGCCTCCGCCCAGGAAGCTCTCCGCGTCCAACCGTCCCAGCAAGTAGTTGGCGTCCGTCACCGTCGGCCTGCCTCCGCGCCCAAAGCAAATTGGTCCCGGCTCCGCGCCTGCCGACTCCGGCCCCACGCGCAACATGCCGCCGGCATCGAAGCGGGCAATCGACCCGCCCCCCGCCCCGGCGGTATGAATGTCCAGCATGGGCACGCCGATGGGCACTCCCGCCACCACCGATTCGTGCGAGAGGTGCGCGTCGCCTGCCTGCGTATCGGCGAGAAAAACATCGGTCGATGTGCCTCCCATGTCGAAGCCGATGATGCGCTCGAAGCCCGCCCACCGCGCCATCTGGCATGCCCCCACCACTCCGCCCGCCGGTCCCGACAACACCGTGCGCACCGGTTGCTCTGCCGCCAGGCGCGCTGGGATAATGCCGCCCGAAGACTGCATCACGTCTACGCCCAGTGCGTTGTGATTGGCAGTCACACACTGCGCCAGATGATCCAGGTAGCGCTCGATGCGCGGCGCAAGATACGCATTGACGACAGTCGTCGATGCCCTCTCATACTCGCGGAACTCGGGCAGAATCCTGTGCGAGGTGGAGACGGGCACGCCCAGTCCGCACAAGGCTGCCTCCACGCGCTGTTCTGTCTCCGGATTGGCAAAAGAAAAAAGCAGCGAAATCGCAATGGCCTCAGCGCCGCTCGCGCGCACCTGCTCGGCCAGCGCCGCCAGTTCTTCGTCACTCGGCGCGCGAAGAATCTCGCCTTCCGCGCTCACTCGCTCCGGCACGCCGAAACGCAGTTCCCTCGGCACCAGGCATACCGGCAGCGGCGCGAACCAATCATAGAGTCGGTTGCGTGCCTGGCGGCCGATGGCGATGGTGTCCTCGAATCCCGCCGTGGTCACAAAGGCCACGCGCGCGCCCGTCCGCTCCAGCATGGTGTTGGTTCCCAGCGTGGTTCCATGGCGCACATCGAGTTTTTGCCCGGCCCCAATGCGCGTCAATCCGTCGAGCACCGCCTGCGATGGATCGGCAGGGGTGGTAAACAGCTTCAGTACCTGGAGCCGCCCCTCTGCCAGGTAGACGCAGTCGGTAAAAGTGCCGCCGGTATCGATCGCTACGCGCAAGCCGCCCCTCTCTCGTATCCTAAAACTCTACTGCATCAGGGGGCGTTTTTGAACGGAATCATCAGTTGGCTGGCTGAAGCCTCGACGGAGCAGAAGCGCACTCTACTGGCCGCTTCCCTCGGCTGGATGCTCGACAGCATGGACGTAATGCTCTACGCGCTGGTGCTTGGCCAGGTGCAGCGCGAGATGCATCTCTCCGCGGCGGTCAGTGGGGCAATGATGTCGGCCGTGCTGGTTTCGGCAGCAGTCGGCGGCATGGTATTCGGGCGCATTGCCGACCGCTTTGGCCGCGTCCGCGCGCTTACTCTCAGCATCTGCGTCTACTCGGTTTCGACCGCCTTGTGCGGCTTTACGCATTCGGCCTGGCAGCTCATGCTCTGCCAGATGCTGCTGGGGCTGGGCATGGGCGGTGAATGGGCCTCTGGCGCAGCTCTGGTGGCCGAAACCTGGCCCGCCCGCCATCGCGGCAAAGCGCTCGCCCTGGTGCAAAGCTCCTGGGCAGTGGGCTATGCGCTGGGTGCCGGCATCGTCGCCGTGGTCATGCCCTACTTCGGTTGGCGCGCCGTCTTCTTTGTAGGCATCGCTCCGGCGCTCGTCGCTCTCTGGTTGCAGCGCAACCTGCGCGAGCCGGAAGCCTGGAAACAGGAACGCACGCACAAGCTCCCGTTTGCCCAGCTCTTCCACGGCTCGCTTGGCCGGTCAGTGCTCATCTGCGCCACCATGAATGCCGCCACGCTATTTGCCTGGTGGGGGCTCTTTACCTGGGTGCCGCGCTATCTCTCTATGCCTCTCATCCAGGGAGGGCGCGGCCTGAGCATCGTCCAGACTTCGATGTGGACCATCGTCATGCAAGTGGGCACCTTTTTAGGCTACGTCACCTTCGGCTTTCTGGCCGACCGCTTCAGCCGCAAATACACCTACATTGGTTTTCTTCTTATGGCCGCCGCGCTAGTGCCGCTCTTTGCCTCGGTCCGTAATCCCGTTGCGCTGCTGCTCATCGGCCCGCTGGTCGGCTTCTTCGGCACCGGCTACTTCAGCGGCTTCAGCGTCATCGCCAGCGAGCTGTTCCCCACTTCCCTGCGCGGCACCGCCATGGGATTCGTCTATAACATCGGCCGCGTTGCCAGCGCCGCCGCGCCTTACGTCATCGGCCGTTTTTCGGAACACGGCGGGCTGGGTTCCGCGCTGTGCATCACCTCGGCAGCCTTTCTGCTCGCGGCCCTCATCGCCACCGCTCTTCGCCTGCCGCAGACCGCGGACGGATAAAGGACAACCCTACAGCGTGTTTCATAAACCCGCTTTGTGTCAGGGCACGACTTCAGAGGCTGCGGAAAAACTCACGTATTTGTTCGCTGTTGCTCTCCGCAGGGCGGTTCGAGCGCCATTTTGTCGGCTTAGCGGCCGGTTGGCGGTGATAGTTTTGTCTCTTGAGGCCGC
>JBEKJR010000024.1:0-48251 GCA_050011175.1 Occallatibacter sp. | reverse complement strand
GTCGGCGCACCACACCCGGTTCGACTCCACCGCATGAGCCAGTGGTTCGCTATAGGGTTCGGTCCGCCGCCGTTTCTTGCGCTCCACCACAAGACCCGCGCGCTTGACGATCTCGCCCATCGTGCTGCTCGCCGGCCACCTGCGTCCAGGCTGATCACGCTCCAGAATCCGCTTCAGCTTCCGTGGTCCCCAGCGCATGTGCGCCTGACGAAGCTCAACCACCGCCCGCTCCATCTGGGCGCACGTCTGGTTGGGGTGTCGCCTCGCTGCCCGGTTCACTTCCATCAGACCATCGACGCCATACTGCCGGTAGCGCCGCAGCCACACGTAGCCCGTGTCGCGGCATATGCCATAGCAAGCACACAGGTCCGCCATGGTCTGCTCATCGCGCTCATACTCAAAGACAAAGCGCAGCTTCTCTTCCATCACACTGCTCGATTTCCAGGCCATGATGACGTTTTTACCGCCATCGCTCCTCGTCGCAGTGTCGGAGATGATCCCGGTCTAATATGTCGGACTTCCGCCCGGTCTATACCTGTTTTTAGCCCCCCTCCCCCCCTCCAATATTTTTGATTTGACGTAAAAATTTGCAGATAATTTAATCCTGTCTGAAATCAATGCTTTGCAAAGTACATCGATGTGGAAAATATATTATCTGCAAATTGACCATATTTTTTGCGTCTGGCTCGGCAGCAGAATCGCCGTTCGCCACGATAATTTGGTTTAGCAGTTGAACAATTCGACGAGCGCGGCAATCAAGCCGGTAATATCAGATGGATTGGCTTCTGCGGCAGGCGGCCAACCAAGTTCGCGCAGCGTCTGGCTGGTAATCGGACCAATCGAAACCGCTGGAATGTCTGCAAGCGGCCAGCCAACTCCAGCCGCGTACGCGGCCTCGGCCAGATGCGTTGCGCTGGATGAGCTGGTGAAGGTGACCACGGCAATTCCATTCTGAAGAGCTTGGCGCAATTGCTCAGGAGCAGCATCGGGCAGAATGTTGCGGTATGCGTCCACTACATCGACAGTTGCGCCTGCGGCACGCAATGCGTCGGGAATCACGTCTCGGGCAACTGCAACGCGAGCCAGCAAAATCCGTTGACTCGAAGGTTGGTTATGCAATGTTTGCAGCAGTCCATCGACCAGGCTTTCGGCTACGTAAGCTTCCGGGATGAAGGTGATTTTCAATCCAGCCTTGCGCGCCGATGTAGCCGTTGCTTCGCCGACAGCAGCCACTTTCAACCGTGAGGGCTGCGCCAGTGTAATCTCCAACGCCGCAGCTCGCTCCGTGAGCGCATGCACCGCATTGGCGCTGGTCAGAATCAGCCAGTCGTAGCTGCCAAACTGGCGCAATGCCGCGTCCAGCGGCTCAAAGCTGGCTGGCGCACGAATCTCCAGCACCGGAACCTCGACCGGCTCGGCGCCCAAAGCGCGCAAGCCTTCGTTGAGCTTGCCGGCCTGATGCGCGGCGCGGGTTACAAGAACCCGGCGACCGGCCAACGGCAGCGCACTCACCGCGCGCCTCCGGCTGGAATATGAAGCAGCGGCCCTGCTCCTGCTTCGATCAGCTTTTGCGCCACAAGACGGCCCAGCGCGATCGGGTCCGCTCCTGCATGTGGAGCGCGATAATGGACGCGCACAACTTTTCCGGTCTCCGGATCGGCTACAACGGCAAAAATTTCGTCCCACAGCTCCGCTCCTTCCCGCAGAGCAGCGCGGCAGTGAACGCCGATGGGAACCTGGCAGCCTCCGCCGAGAGCCGCAAGCGCAGCCCGCTCCACGGTGACGGCAAAGCGCGTGGCCGCATGGTTGAGAAAGGCAACGGCTGTAATGGTGACATCATCGTTCTTGCGAGTCTCAATGCCCAGTGCACCTTGTCCGGCAGCGGGACAAAACACCGCGGGCTCCAGCCGTTCACGGATCCACTCGGTTTTTTCCAGGCGTTCAAGGCCGGCTGCGGCCAACAGAATCGCGTCCACCTGGCCCTCGGCCAGCTTGCGCAGCCGCGTTTCCACGTTGCCGCGATATTCGACGGCTTCGATATCGGGCCTCACAGCCTTCAATTGCGCGCGGCGGCGCTGGCTGCTGGTGCCTACGCGCGCACTATGGGGCAACGCCGCCAGATTCTCATGGTTCACCGAAACGAAGACGTCCCTCGGATCAACACGCTCGGGCGTAGCCGCCAGCGTGAACGGCTCCGGCAACTCGGTGGGCAAGTCCTTGAGCGAGTGAACGGCCAGGTCCACGCTTCTGTCGGCCAGAGCCTCCTCAATCTCCTTGGTGAACATGCCTTTGGTGCCGACCTGTGCGAAGGTAACTAATTGCAGCCGGTCGCCGGTAGTTTTAATGATCTTGATATCGACAGAGTGGCCCTCGTTGCGAAGCAAGGCAGCGATGTGGTTGGCCTGCCAGATGGCCAGTTGTGAGCCTCGGCTTCCGATGCGCAGGTTCATTTGCGATCCGCCTCGCTGCTCTCGCTGACTTGTGATTTCTCAGTTGCAGAATTCTCGGCGTTGGCGGGCAGCGACCAGGTCTCGCAGAGAGCTTCCAGGCGCGTGGCATCGTTCTCGCGGGCAGCCTGTTTGAGCGCCTGCATGGGCGGGTGAAGAAACTTGTTGACCAACCCGCGAGTGAGCGCCTCGACGGCCGCAATCTGCTCCGCGCTCAACGGACCCATGCGGGCCTGCGCCCGTTTGAGCTCCGCCTGACGAATCTCCTCGGCCTGGCGCTGCAAGGCGACAATCGCCGGAGCAACGTTGACGGTAAGCTGCCGCTGGTGGAATCGCTCGACCTCAGCGGCAATCAACGCCTCGGCTGCTGCAGCTTCGCGGCTGCGTTCGGAGAGGTGCGTCACGGCCACCTGTTGCAGGTCGTCGATGTCGTAAACAAAGATACCCTCCAGCTCGCCCATCAAGGGGTCTACGTCGCGTGGTACGGCGATATCGATGAAGAACATGGGCCGGTTGCGGCGGCGATGCAGAAAGGCCTGGCCGTGCTCGCGATGGAAGATGGGATGGGGCGCGCCAGTGGAGCTGATGATAATATCGGCCTGGCTGGCCGCCTCGTAAAGCTCTTCAAATGGGATGACCTGGCCGGAAAAAGCCTCCGCCATGCGCCGCGCGCGCTCCTGGGTTCGGTTGGTAACCAGAATTACGCCGGCTCCCTGCTGCACCAGATGACGAGCGGCCAATTCGCTCATCTTTCCCGCGCCGACTAGGAAAACCGTTCGGCCCTGGAGCGATCCGAAGATTTTGCGAGCCAGATCCACAGCCACAGAAGCGATGGAAACGGAGTTTGAGCCGATCTCCGTCTCGGTGCGGACTCTTTTTGCGACAGCAAAGGTACTCTGCAACAGATGTTCGAGCTGCCCGCCCACGGTGCCCGCGGCGCGCGCCACGGCAAACGCCTCTTTCACCTGGCCGAGAATCTGCGGCTCGCCCACCACCATCGAGTCCAGGCTGGCGGCCACACGAAAGAGGTGATGGACTGCCTCCTGATCGCGGTGTTCGTAAAGATGCGGAGCCAGCAGCGCGGGATCAAGACCAAAATGCCGGTACAGAAAGCTGGTTACATCAATGGCAGGCGACTCGAGGGCGGTTAGAATCTCCACGCGGTTGCAGGTGGAGACAATCATGCACTCCGCAACACCGGGCACGGCTGCCAGGGCGCGGGTGGTCTCCGTCAACTCCTCGCGAGAGATGGCGATGCGCTCGCGCAGCTCGATGGGCGCGGTTTTGTGATTGACGCCTATGAGAGCCAGGGTCATTGCGGACCGTACCTGTGGAGTCGGCTGACGACATTGGCCGCCAACACAACCAGCATGATGAGGAAGACGACGCCGGAGAGAAAGGCGGCCCGGCGGCCGCGCAGGCCGGCGCTTCGGCGAACAAAGAGCAGGGTGACGTAAACCGCCCACATCGCAAAGGAGGCAATGACCTTGGGATCGTAAAAGTAAGTGGCGCCGCGAGTCGTCTCGGCCAGAACCGAACCAATGACCAGGCCGACTGTCATGCAGGGAAAGCCAAATTCAAGCGTCGCGTGGGCGATGCGCTCCAGGGTATCGAGGGGCGGCAGCCAGTCCAGGGGGAACCACCAGGAGTCCTGGCCGGGCTTTTGTTTGCTTTTCAGGTGGCGCTCCTGGACAAGGTAAAGCACCGATGCCAGCAGGCTGAAACTGAGGGCGACATAGGCCGCCATCAGCGCTGAGATATGTGCCACAAGCCAACTGATGTGCACCCCTTGTGAGGGGAAAGTGTAGCGGTCGGGCCCCAGGCAGGGGACAAAAACTGCGAAGAATGTGAGCGGTAAGACGAAGATTCCAAGGGAGATGGCGTCGTAGAGCCACCAGACGAGCAAAAACAGGCCGGCCATGGCAAAGCCCAGCAGCGATTCGACCTCGCGGACGCCTACGGGCATCAAATGACCGGCCTGGAAGAGCATTTCAACGCACGAGACGAAGTGGAAGAAGAAGGCCATGCCGGCCAGGTGGACGCAAGTTTTGCGCCAGCACACAATTCCGTAGAGCACTGCCGGAAAAACGGCTACAGCAGCCGCCGCATAGAGGATTGCCGCAACTCGGAGCCAAAGAAGATCCATTTCGATTCTCACCTTACTGGTGCAAGTAACAGTATACTGTGACGCAAATCACCCGGCGGAGATCAAAAAGCCCGCCTGAAGTAGTACACGTATTCAGGAAGCGCGCCGGCGCAAATGCCCGAATTGCAAATCGATTCGGGCCAGGAATGAGTCTAACCAAGCCTGGGTTGCTGAGTTGTATGTCAGGTCAGCGGCTTGAACCGCGCCTGGAAGAAGCGCAGGTACTTGGGCTCGTAAATCATCTTCAGCCCGCGGATGGCGGCTCTTTCGGCAAACACAGATTCTACCGACTCGGCCACCACATCCATGTGGGCCTGAGTGTAGACGCGCCGTGGAATGGTGAGGCGAACCAACTCCAGCCTGGGTTTGTTTTCTTCGCCGGTCTCCTTGTTTCTACCTGCCGAAACGATGCCGCGCTCCATGGAGCGGACGCCGGAATCGAGATACAGCGCCGCCGCCAGCGCTTGCGCCGGATATTGCTCCTGGTGAATGTGCGGCAGAAAGGCTCGCGCGTCAAGGAATACGCCATGTCCGCCCACCGGCAGCACGATGGGCACGCCGGCGTCGATCAGTTTCTGCCCCAGGTACAGAACCTGCCCAACCCGCGCGCGGATGTGGTCCTCGTGCAGGGACTCTTCGATACCCGTAGCCAGGGCCTCCATGTCGCGGCCTGCCATGCCGCCGTAAGTATGTAGTCCTTCATAAATGACCGCCAGATTGGCGGCGTCTTCGTAGATAGCATGGTCATTTACCGCCAAAAAGCCGCCGATGTTGACCAGCGGATCCTTCTTGGCGCTCATGGTGCAACCGTCGGTGTAGGAACAGAGTTCCTTGACGATGGAGGCTATGGTGCGGCCTTTGCAGCCATGCTCGCGCTGTTGGATGAAGTAGGCATTTTCCACCACGCGCGCGGCATCCAGAATCACGCGAATTTCGTGCTTGTGGGCCAGTTCGCATACCGCTTTCACGTTGGCCAGCGCAATCGGCTGGCCGCCGGCCAGGTTCACCGTGGCGGCGATGCTGATGTAGGGGATGCGCGCGGCGCCATAAGTCTTTATGACCTGCTTCATTTTTTCCAGATCCACATTGCCCTTGAAGGGATGCAGGTTCTGGGGCTCGTGTGCCTCGGGAATGATGATGTCCACAAACGTGCCGCCGGCCAGTTCCTGATGAAGCCGCGTGGTGGTGAAGTACATATTGCCGGGAACGATGTCGCCCGGCTTGATGAGGGACTTGGAGAGCAGGTTTTCTGCGCCCCGGCCCTGGTGCGTGGGGACCACGTACTTGTAGCCGTAGAAGTTCTGCACCGCCTCTTCCAGCCGGTAGAAGCTGCGGCTGCCGGCGTAGGCCTCGTCGCCCATCATCAAGGAGGCCCATTGGCGGTCGCTCATGGCTGTGGTGCCGGAATCGGTCAACAGATCGATGTAGACATCCTCACTGCGCAGAAGGAAGGTATTATAGCCAGCCTCGACAATCGCCTTTTCCAGCTCTGCATGACTGGGAATCCTGACCTGTTCCACCACTTTGATCTTGAATGGTTCTGCCCATGTACGCTTGTTGACTGCCATTTCTCCACCACTCCTTGGGTGCGTTGCACCCCTGACTTCCCTGAGCAAGGGCATTGCACTATCAGAGAATACGGCAGTAGATGAGGGTTCTTGAAGGCCATTTCACTGTTTTTTCTTGAATACGCTGATGGAATATTAGATTTCTCGCGTATATACTTTACGAACGTAAGCCTGTACGAAAGGAGGCATGGCATGTCCGATTCGGCCAAGGAAATACACCTGGATGCCCTGGGATGGAAGATGCTCATGGAGCTGCAAAAAGACGCCCGCATCTCTTTTGCCGAACTGGGCCGCCGTGTGGGGCTCTCTACGCCGGCCGTGGCGCTGCGCGTTCGCCGCATGGAAGACGAGGGCATCATCCTCGCCTACCGCGCAGAGATCAGCCCATTGCAGGTGGGATTGCCCATCACGGCCTTTATTCGCATGAGCATTGTGGGCGACGTACTGCCCAGGCTGACCGCCCAACTCCGCTCCATGACGGAGATCGTCGAGTGCTACCGCGGGACGGGAGTGGATTCGTTCATTATGAAAGTCCACGTCATCTCGGTCGAGCATCTGAACGACGTGATTGACCACCTTACGCCCTACGGAACCACATCCACCTCGGTGGTGCTGGGGGCAGTTGTCGAAAAGAACCTGCTGGGACCGAAAAATCTCGAATGGCCGGTCAAATCAAAGTCCGATTCCTAGTTACGAATCCCGGCCAGCAGCCCTTCGATTTCCGCCTTTTCCGCGGCAGTGATCGGCAGCAGCGGCGCGCGGGCACGGCCTCCGTAGTAGCCGTTGAAGTCGCAGGCGTGCTTGACGCCCGCAATGCCCAACTGGCCAACGACGCGTTGGCTCACGGCCGCGATGCGCTCCTGTTTCTCTTTGGCAAGCTGAAGGTCGTGGTCCTTCCAGGCTAAATAAACCTCCTGGCAGGCCTGGGGAGCGCACGCGGCAAATCCGAGGATGGCGCCTGACGCGCCGGCCTCAAGCGACTCCAGCAGCGTAGCGGCCGAGCCGGTAAGCACCTGAAAGCCAACCTCTTTGGTTCGCGTCTTGATTGGCGTAACCACTTTTACGGCCGCGCCGCCGGTCAGATCGCAGGCAGAGATATGCGCATCGGCGGTTCCGGCTCCGGGCAGTAGCATCCGCCCGGTGATCGCCTCGAAAACGGGCGTCACGGTCACAGTGCGCCGGGGCGCACCACTTGTTCCCTCGACCAGGGAGCGAATCCGCTCGACGCTGCCCGAGGAGTCTTTGATGCCGAGGATGTTGGGATGCTGGGCCAGTTCGGCCACCAGCTCGACGGGGATGTTGTAGGGCACGCACTGGGGTATGTTGTAGATTACAAGCGGCAGGGACGAGCGGTCAGCCACGCTGCGGAAGTAGTGCAGCACGGCTGCGGCTGTCATTTGCCTGGCGTAGTACGTGGGGGTGCGAACCAGAACGGCGTCATAGCGGAACTGGGCCGCAGCCTCCGCCAGCGCGACCGTGGCCTTCACGTTCTCGCGGCCAATGCCGGCGATGAGCACTTTTTCCGGCGCAGCGGCCTCGGCGGCCACGCGCAATACCTCGCGGGTCTCGTCGTCGTCCAGCATTGCAGCCTCGCCATTGGTGCCCAAAAGCAGCATCCCGGAGAGCAGCGTGCGGGAATAGCGAGCGATGTTGGCTTCCAGCTTGCGAAAATAGACTCGCTCGTCGGAGTAAAACGGCGTGGGAATGGCGGCTAAGATGCCTTCTAACAACATGAATTCATTGTAGAGGCATCAGAACAGTATTCAAAGCTGCGCCCCATGATCAGCACTTTGCATTTCAGAACCCGTCTTAAGCCAGGAGCAAAATCTCATGGTTTACAATTTACGGATGAATAAGACCGATTGGGGTAAAGTCAGTCAGTGGTATCCAGAGCTTGTCAACGACTTACAACTCTATGCGCGATTCTTAGGACTTGTTGATCTCGGTCTAGAGAAACGCGAGAACCGTCTGCAAAAGGCACTTGGAGTACAGCATTTTCTGCTCCGAGGTCAGATGGAAGGTCTACTTTTGCTTTCCAGATCCGCAACTTAAATTGCCATTCCTGCGATTGCTTCAGCAATTTTCCGCATTGCGTTGGAAGGTGTTTACCTTGCAAAAAATCCGATGTTCTTGGATGAGTTTGTCACATTTAGTTGGTATGAGGCAAACTGTATACCCAAAGTTGAGGGCAAAGAGAAGTTCCGTCTCGAAGTACTAAATGAAATTCAAAGAGACATGGAGAAGATATGTGAAAAATTACGCCCAAACTACGGAAATAGAGCATCATGGCACGGCCACACAATCGATGGACTTGCATTCGCTGTGGGCATGAACAAACTCCTTCCGCTCTATCGCTCTGCGGTTCAGACTTGCAATGGAAATCCGACAGGATTCATGTCCAGAAGCAGGTCGGGGCGATTGCTATTTGATCGCAACCGGGAGAAATCTACCCCCATAATGGTTTCAAGTGATTCTCTGCTGCTTGCATGTTGTTCAGCGTTCTATTTCTACGAGGAAATTGTGAAGGTCTTCGGCATCTCCAGCGAGCTAGTCTTGAAATCTCTTGACGATATTCACGAAGCTTTAGAAAAACATAATTAACTAGGGTTAGCCGGGGTTCCAACTGCCCGATCTGTCGTGAAAAGTGGTGGTCAGATCGGTCGGCGCTGTGTAATGGAGCAGCCTCAACCACCGGTTACAGCGTGCAGTTGTTGCAATGCGTAGACCGTGGTTTGGCGAAGCTGCATGGCATGGATGCCCTCGGCGGCGGCTTGCACGGCAGCGAGGGTGGTGATAATGGGAATGCGCGCCAGTACGGCTGCACGGCGAATCGCCTTCTCGTCGAAAAATGTTTCCTGGCCGTTAGAGGTGTTGATGATGAGCTGAATGCGGTCGCCCTTGATCAGGTCCACGACGTTGGGCCGGCCCTCTTTGACCTTGAAGACACGCTCCACCGTGAGCCCTGCTTTCTCCAGCACATCGGCCGTGCCCTGGGTAGCAACGATTCTGAAACCCATCTGAACGAAGCGGCGAGCCGGCTCAATGGCTGCCGGTTTGTCGGCGTCGTTGACGCTGAAAAAGACCGTGCCGCCGGTGGGCAAAACCTGCCCGGCGGCAAGCTGTGCCTTGGCAAAGGCCTCGCCAAAGGTTGCGGCTACGCCCATCACCTCGCCGGTAGAGCGCATCTCCGGACCCAGCACCACATCCGCGCCGGCGAATTTGCTCCAGGGAAATACCGGAGATTTCACGTAGAAATACGCCCCAGTTTCTAGGTCCTTGCCCGAGACGAGCTGGGCGGGGAGCAACTCGCGCAGCGTGCGGCCGGTCATCAGCCGCGAGGCGATCTTGGCCAGCGGAATTCCGGTGGCCTTGGAGACATAAGGCACGGTGCGCGAGGCGCGTGGGTTTACTTCGATGACATAGACATGGTCCTGGCACTGGGCGTCGCGCTGAATGGCAAACTGCAAATTGACCAGGCCGACAACTTTAAGCGCCAGGGCCAGCTTGCGCGTATAGGTGCGCAGTACTTCCAGCGTCTCTTCGCGGATGTCCACGGCGGGCAGCACGCAGGAGGAGTCGCCGGAGTGTATTCCAGCCTCCTCGATGTGCTGCATGATGCCGGCAATGATCACATCCGTGGAGTCGCATAGAGCGTCCACGTCCACTTCGATGGCGTTTTCCAGAAAGTGATCGACCAGCACCGGCCGCTCCTGCGAATATTCAACAGCCTCACGCATGTAGCGCGTTACCGCTTCTGCGTCATAGGCGATGACCATGGCCCGGCCGCCGAGCACGTAACTGGGCCTGACCAGCACCGGGTAGCCGATGCGCTCGCCGATGACAAGAGCTTCTTCCACGCTGGTGGCCGTGCCGCCATCGGGCTGGGGAATCTTCAGCTCATTGAGCATCTTGCCGAAACGTTTGCGATCCTCGGCCAGATCAATCGACTCAGGCGAGGTGCCGATGATGGGCACTCCGGCCGCGCGCAGCCGCTGCGCCAGATTGAGAGGGGTCTGCCCGCCGAATTGGACAATCATGCCTATCTTGGCGCCGGATTGAGCCTCGTGGTTGTAAATCGCCAGCACGTCTTCCAGCACCAGTGGCTCAAAGTAGAGCCGGTCGCTAGTGTCGTAGTCGGTGGAGACGGTCTCTGGGTTGCAGTTGACCATGATGGTTTCGTAGCCGTCATCCTTGAGCGCGAAGGCCGCGTGGCAGCAGCAGTAATCGAACTCGATGCCCTGGCCGATGCGATTCGGCCCCGAGCCGAGAATGATGATCTTGGGCGTCGAAGTCGGCGGCGCTTCGTCTTCTTCGTCATAAGTCGAATATAAGTAGGGCGTCATGGACTCGAACTCGGCCGCGCAGGTATCCACTAGCTTGAAGACCGGCCTGATGTTCTTGCTCTCGCGCAGTTCCCTCACCTGCTGCGTGCCGGCGTGACCTTCCAGCGTCCACTCTGTGGCGATGCGTTCGTCGCTCAGCCCGAGGCGCTTGAGTTGGCGCAGTTCTTCCGTGCCGATTTTTTTCGGAGTGGTTTGCGCGATAGCCATCTGCGCCAATGTGATCTCGCGAATCTGATGCAGAAACCAGGAATCGATGCAGGTGAGCCGCGCCACCTCGCGCACGCTCATGCCGCGCTCGAAGGCGAAGCGGATGTAGCCCAGCCGCTCCGGCCGCGGAGTAACCAGCATCTGCGTAAGCCGCCGTGGGTCCAGAACCTCCGTGCCGGTCTTTTTGCCGGTCTCAAGCGCTCGCCAGGCCTTCATCAGCGCTTCCTTGAAGGTGCGGCCAATGCACATCACCTCGCCTACCGACTTCATCTGCGGGCCCAACGTTTCATCGGAGCCGGGAAACTTTTCAAACTGCCACTTGGGAATCTTGACGACGACGTAGTCAATCGTCGGTTCAAAGCAGGCCGGAGTCTTGCGTGTGATGTCGTTGGGAATCTCGTCGAGCGTGTAGCCCACTGCCAGCTTGGCGGCGATCTTGGCGATGGGAAAGCCGGTGGCCTTTGAAGCCAGCGCCGAGGAGCGCGAAACGCGCGGGTTCATCTCGATCACCGTCATGCGGCCATCGACGGGATTGACGGCAAACTGCACATTGGAGCCGCCAGTCTCGACGCCGATCTCGCGCATCACGGCGATGGCCGCGTCACGCATCTTCTGGTACTCGCGGTCGGTAAGCGTTTGCGCCGGGGCCACAGTGATGGAATCGCCGGTATGCACTCCCATGGGATCGAAATTCTCAATCGAGCAAATGATGATGACGTTATCGGCGAGGTCGCGCATCACCTCTAGCTCGTACTCCTTCCAGCCGAGCACGTTCTCCTCGATGAGACACTCGTGAACCGGCGAAAGGTCCAGTCCGCGCGCCAGAATCTCCATCAACTCTTCGCGGTTGTAGGCGATGCCGCCGCCCGTGCCGCCCAGCGTGAAGCTGGGACGAATCAGCACCGGAAAACCAAGCCTACCGGCAAACTCCAGTCCGTCGCGCAGGTTGTTGACCAACGCAGACTTCAGAACTTCGAGACCGGCGCGCAGCATCGCGTCCTTGAAGAGCAGACGGTCCTCGGCCTTCTTGATGGCTTCGAGTTTGGCGCCGATCAGCTCAACGTTGTATCGGTCGAGGATGCCCGCATCGGCCAGATCGACAGCCAGATTGAGCGCCGTCTGCCCGCCGACGGTAGGCAGCAGAGCAAATTTGCCAGCCGGCTTGCCTTCGCGGCCAGTGGAGAGCATCTCCGCCTCAATGCGGATAATCTCCTCGACATACTCGCGGGTCAACGGCTCAATGTAGGTGCGGTCGGCAAGATCCGGATCGGTCATGATGGTGGCCGGATTGGAGTTCACCAGAACCACCTCGTAGCCCTCCTGCTTGAGAGATTTGCAGGCCTGCGTGCCGGAGTAGTCGAACTCCGCCGACTGCCCAATCACGATGGGCCCTGAGCCAATCACCAAAATCTTCTGTATGTCATTTCTGCGTGGCATTTGTCTCTTTTACCCTTATCAAGTCGATTTCATCCGTCGTAGCACGACCCAGCCATGCCCTTTCAAAACTTCATTGCAACAACGATTCTGGCATTTTCAGATCACTCCATTGAAGTATTTGAGGAATCAATCCGAATGTCTTTGGAGCATTTTTACTAAGTATTGGCTTTGGCACTGGCTTTTCCATGTCGTCAACAAATCCCTCAAGTATGGCTTTGAAGAATTTCTTTTGCACGACATTCCAGCGCACTTCGTATGCCCACTTCGGATCTGTTGATCCATCATCATATTGTTTCTTGGAAGTCCACTGAATCTCTTCTCCCGCCAGCATTTCCCTATTCTGCAAGCAGAACAGAATTCGAGTTTGTTCTCCTGCCTCAGAATCCATCCACCAGAGTTCAACTACAGCCTTATTTCCGGATCGCCAGACTGCAGCAGTCGAGAAAAAGCCTGTTGTCTGATCTCTTCGTGCAGACGGAAATCTCTGAACAGGCTTCCAGACTTCGTCAGGACGTTCCGCAAATCGAGCCGTAGCCTGCTTAAGCCTGACCCCGCACTGGTCAGCTACCCGCTTAAGAGCCGGCTCAAATCGGCCTGCTCTCGTGACTTCTATGTACCTGTCAAAGGGTGATATATTATCTGGATTCTGTGTGAATGAAATAGAACTCCCCAGCCCCGCCAACAACGCCAGAACTGAGAGCCAGTGCCTCATCCCTTCCACTCCTCCATCATGCGCCGGAAGTCGCGGAAGAGGTAATTTGAGTCGTGCGGACCGGGGGCGGCTTCGGGGTGGTACTGCACGCTGAACAAGGGCAGCGTCCGGTGGCGCAGGCCCTCGAGTGTCTGGTCGTTCAGGTCCACGTGGGTCAGCTCCACCTCGTTGGCGTTGATCGAATCCGGATCGACGGCGAAGTTGTGGTTGTGAGCGGTGATCTCCACCTTGCCGGTGATCTTGTTTTGCACCGGGTGGTTGCCGCCGTGATGGCCGAATTTGAGCTTGTATGTCTTGCCTCCCAAGGCAAGGCCAGTGAGTTGATGGCCTAAACAAATTCCAAAAACCGGCACGCGGCCCATGAACTTGCGAATGGCGCGGACGGCGTAATCGACCGGCTCGGGGTCGCCGGGACCGTTGGAGAGGAAGACGCCGTCGGGTTTCAAGTCAAAAACATCCTCGGCCGTGGTCTCAGCAGGAACCACCGTCACACGGCAGCCCTGACGCACTAACATCCTTAGAATGTTGAACTTGATGCCGAAATCATAAGCCACCACATGGTGCTTCCGCACTCCCGCATCATGGACTAGCGCCTTGGCCAAGAAAGGATCGCCCGTCTGGCTGCGGATGTCGGAGGAGTCGAAGGTGTAGCTCGATTTCGTCGAGACCACGCGCGCCAGATCGGTTCCGTCCATCTTGCGGATGCTTCTCGCCTTCTGAACAAGGATGTCCGTGTTTGTTTCAACAGTCGAAATTACGCCGCGCATCACGCCGTAGTCACGCAGGTGGCGGACCAAGGCGCGGGTGTCGATCTCGGCCAGTACGGGAACCGAATAGCGCTCCATGTACTCGTCAGTGACCTGTTCGGAGCGCCAGTTGGAGCTGACCGGCGAGAACTCGCGGACAATCAGGCCCTCGATATACGGCCGGGCCGACTCGTTATCCGCCTGGTTGGTACCGTAGTTGCCGATCTGTGGATTGGTGAGAACTACGATCTGGCCGGCATAGGAGGGGTCGGTAAAGATTTCCTGGTAGCCGGTCAGCGAAGTATTGAAGACAACTTCGCCCCCACATTCGCCAGGAGCGCCATAACCGTGACCGCGAAAGATGCGCCCATCTTCGAGCGCCAGAGTTGCCTGCATCGCCTCTCCGAGGGGTTGAATTCAACCGATTCTAACAGGGTTTGCGGTGAATTTGGTGTCAGAAATTGGACGGTTTTGAGTAGCCTATCGTACCGTACCCGCATCGCTGGCCGGCCAGTAAACGAAAGCAGCCTTGCCGTAGATGAAGGAGCGCTCCACAGAGCCGAATTCGCGGCTATCGGAAGAAATAGACCGGTGGTCGCCCATCATAAAATAGCTGCCTTCGGGAACCACGATCTCCGGCATGGATTTCGCATCACGGTACTCGTCCGGGATATACGGCTCAGATTGCGGCTGGCCGTTAAGCCAGACCGTGCCGTGGTCAATGCGCAGCCGGTCGCCAGGCAGGGCGATGACGCGCTTGATGTAGCTCTTCTCCGGGTCGCGCGGGTAGTGAAAGACCACCACGTCGCCCCGTTCGATGGCCGTGAAGCGGTAGACGAATTTGTTGACGAATAGGCGGTCCTGGTCATCCAGCCGCGGCAACATGCTGGTGCCTTCCACACGCACCGGCTGGTAAAGAAAGACAACGATGAGGACTGCTATGGCGACGGAGATCAGGATGTCGCGCAGCCAGAGCTTCAAACCGCCAGCTCTACGGCGTGGCGTGGGTGCAGGGGCTGGTGGCGCCGGGCTCAATTCTGTCTCAGGCGCAGCAGCCTGATGGGGATTGGAAAAGTTCTGGGGAAACGTTTCCATCGGCTCCTTCTCGTTTGGCATCAATGATTTACAGGCTCTCTTGACTGAAACATGAAGTGTGAGATTCCTGTTGCTCACTTGTTAGAGTGTAATCGTTCTCCCTCGCGCAGTGCCAGAGATTTAGAAAACACATATTAGCGGCTACTGCCATGGCTTGCCAGGTTATACCCCGCATCCTTCCCGCCGCGATACTCTTAAACAAGCGTGATCAGGGATGATAAACAACCCGGTGCGGCTCGGCAGCCCTCTCCTTTGGACAAGATTCCCGCCGACCTGACGCCCTTTATGCGCCAATGGACGGCGGCCAAGCGGGAGAATCCGGATGCGCTGCTGTTTTTCCGCATGGGAGATTTCTACGAGCTGTTCTACGACGATGCGGTTACGGTGAGCCGAGAGTTGCAGTTGACGTTGACGGCGCGCGACCGTGAGCGGAACCAGCCTATGTGCGGGGTTCCATATCACGCCGTGGAAAGTTACTTGATGCGGCTGTTGCGCAAGGGCTACCGCGTCGCCCTCTGCGACCAGATGGAGGATCCCAAGCTGACGAAAAAAATCGTCCGGCGCGAGGTGACCCGTGTGCTCTCGCCGGGGACCGCGCTGGATGCCGGGCTGGCGCAGGAGCAGAACAATTTTCTGGCTGCGTATTTCGAGGTTGGAGTTGCGCATAAGGTTAAAGCCCAGGCCGAAACGGTATGCGCTGTGGCGTTGCTGGACGTCTCCACGGGCGAGTTTCGCACGGCGGAGTTTCATGGCGCCACGGCGCAGCAACAGGCGGTGGACGAGATTGTAAAAGCTGGATCGAGCGAGGTGCTGGTGGCCGCCAGCACGGAGTTGCCGGCGCAACTGGAGCGGATTCCCGCGCGGACGCGGGTTGAGGACTGGGTCTGGACGCGGGAGTTTGCCGTGCCGCTGGTGGAGCGGCAATTGAATGTGCGTTCGTTGGAGGGATTTGGGCTCACCGGACATCCGGCAGCGGCGATTGCGGCCGGAGTTGTTCTGCATTATGTGCGGACAACGCAGAAGAATGAGGCGCTGCACATTGACAGCCTGAAATTTGAGGAGCACTCGACGGCGCTGGAGTTGGACCCTGTTACGGTGCGGAACCTGGAGCTGGTGGAACCGCTCTTTGTTGGGCAGGACGACCGGGCGACGCTGTTTCACACTCTGGATGCATGCCAGACGCCGATGGGCAAGCGGCTGCTGCGGGCCACGATTCTGCGGCCGCTGGTGGACGCCGTAGTTTTGGAGGCGCGCTATGAGGCGGTAGGCGAGGCTCAGGCCGATCTGGTGAAGCGCGAGGAGATTCGGCGCGCATTTGCGGGGCTTTTGGATTTGGAGCGGTTGCTGGCACGGCTTTCTTTGGACTCGGCCGGAGCGCGCGACGTGCGGGCGCTCGCCGCGAGTACCAGCCGGTTGCCAGGTCTGAAGAATGCGCTCGATGCGATGCAGGCGGCGCGTTGGCTGGATTTGGCGGAACGGCTGGACACGCTGGAAGACGTGACGGCGCGGATTCAGGCGACGTTGGTCGAGGAGCCGCCGTTAACGCTGGTTGATGGTGGAGCGATTGCCGCGGGGTTGGACGCGGAACTGGATGAACTGCGAACAATTTCTAAAACCGGCAAGCAGCAGATTGCGGCCATCGAGGAGCGGGAGCGCCAGCGGACGGGAATCGCTTCTCTTAAAGTGCGCTATAACTCCGTCTTTGGTTATTACATCGAAATTACCAAAGCCAACTTATCGCTAGCGCCAGCCGATTATGAGCGCAAACAGACTTTGGTGAATGCGGAGCGGTTTACTACGCCCGAGTTGAAAGAATATGAGCGCAAAATTCTCTCCGCGCACGAGCGATGCATCGAGATTGAAAAGCGAATCTTTGCCGAGTTGCGAAAGGCTGTGCTGGAAGCGGCGGGACGCATTAAGCGAACGTCGGCTGCCGTGGCGGAGGCGGACCTGCTGGCTTGCTTTGCGCATCTGGCGGCGGGACGCAAGTATGTGCGGCCCACAATTTCTGATGAGCCGGTGATAGAGGCCAAGGCTGCGCGCCATCCGGTCATCGAGCAGTGGATGGAGGAGACACGCGAGGGAAGATTTATTCCCAACGACATCTATCTGAACGCGGCGGGAGATGGGCCCAGCCTTCTGTTAATCACCGGCCCGAACATGGGCGGCAAGAGCACCTATCTGCGCCAGGCGGCGATGCTAGTGCTGATGGCACAAATGGGCAGCTTTGTGCCGGCGGAGAGCTTGCGGTTTGGGCTGGTAGACCGGATCTACACACGCATCGGGGCCAGCGACAACGTGGCGCGGGGCCGCTCCACATTCATGGTGGAGATGACGGAGACGGCGACGATTCTGAATACTGCAACTAGCAAATCGCTGATCCTGCTGGACGAGATGGGGCGCGGAACTGCAACCTTTGACGGGCTTTCACTGGCTTGGGCGACGGTGGAGTTTCTTCATGCGGAAACCCGCGCGCGGACGCTCTTTGCCACGCATTATCGCGAGCTGACCATGCTGGCTGAGAAGTTGCCGCGCGTCAGGAATCTACGCGTGGGCGTTAAAGAAGCCGCGGACGGGATTGTCTTTCTGCACAACATCGAGCCCGGCGCGGCAAACAAGAGCTATGGCATCGAGGTGGCGCGGCTGGCGGGGTTGCCGGCGGCGGTGATTGAGCGCGCCAGGCACCTGCTCCGCCAGCATGAGAGACAGGAACGGCAGAGCGTGCAGGTGGAGACGCAGGTTGATCCGGTGCAGTTGACGATCTTCACGCCGCTCTCGCAACGCATTGTGGACCGGATCGAGGCGGCAGACGTGAACTCGCTGACGCCGTTGCAGGCGCTGAATCTGCTGGAGGAACTTCAGCAGGAGTTGAAGGGAACGAAGGAATAAAAAACAGCTAGGATTTAAGAGGAATATCAAATGCGCATCCACAACGTGCCAATCTTTTTGACTTGTAGTTTAATTGCCTTTGTGTGCGTTCGATCATCTACGTCTCAGCCGCTGCAAAATGAATCATCTGACGTCAAGGTTGTTGTTGAAAAGGTCGAGAAAGTTAGCAGTGACGAGGCTCATTTCTGGCTAAAGGTGGTAAATGGATCAATAAGCCCAGTGTTTATTGAAGCACACCCTTTTGACACGCGGATACTGGAAGATATATGGATTCAACAGTGGAGTGCAGACAAAGGCTGGCATACTATCGCACCTTGCCTGGATACTTCGCCTAGTGGCATCTACAAACTGAAACAGAGAGATTCCATTGCTCAGGAGAGCGTGCTGATAAACCCCTTAAATTCGATTTGTAGAGAGAGATATATTCAGATTGAAGGCAAATTTCGGTTTCTAGTGAATTATTTTTTGAGTGAAAAAGAAGCAAGAACGAACGAGAAGAACTATTTCTCATCGGGCCATCCTCCTCCGCACACTGTTGTATCGGAGCCCTTCGAAATCCCACCATTGAAAAAATAGGAGTTGAGACAGAAAATGCGGTGGAGCGTCTGATTGTAGTTAACTTCGGAGGCACAAACAGCATGAGCGCGAAGACCATGACGGTGGCCGGCATCATGAGCGGAACTTCGGCCGATGGAATCGATGTGGCTGTGGTGCGGATTGCGCCGGGAAAACTGCGGTCTGGGCTGAAGCTGTTGGCGCATGAAGGGTTTGCGTTCCCTGCCCCACTACGGAGCGCTGTACTGGCAGCAATGAATGCCGCTGCGATCTCGACGGCAGAGCTGGCGCGGCTCCATTGGAGACTTGGCATGGCCTACGCCGAGGCAGTCAGCGCGACGGTGAAGCGGCATAAGGTAAAACTCGATCTGATTGGCTGTCACGGACAAACGCTCTATCATCAGCCGCGCGCGCAGAGCTATGCGGGACGGCGCTTCGGCTGCACCTGGCAACTGGGCGAGGCGGCGGTGATTGCCGCAGCGGCTGGAGTGCCCGTGGTCTCGAATTTCCGGCCCGCGGATATGATGGCTGGGGGACAGGGGGCGCCGCTGGTTCCGCTGCTGGACTATGTGCTCTTTGCCGACAGCAAACGTGGGCGCGTGTTGCAAAACATCGGCGGCATCGCCAACCTGACCGCTATTCCCCCCGGAGCCAAGCCCGATGCGGTGGTGGCCTTTGACACCGGACCGGGAAACATGGTGATCGACGCGTTGGCGCAGGAGCTTTTCAATAAGAAATTCGACCGCAATGGAAGATTTGCGGCGCGGGGTACGGTGCTGGCGCCGGTGTTGACCGAGGCGCTTGCCAATCCTTACTTCAAGCTGAAGCCGCCGCGCACGGCAGGACGTGAACAGTTTGGGCGCGAGTATGCGGCGCAGTTTCTCGCCACATGCCGGCGGCACAGCAACCGCCCCGAGGATGCGCTGGCCACGGTGACCGCGTTGACAGCTGAGACGATTGCGCAGAGTTACAAGAGTTTTGCCCGGCGCGGGATGAGATGTTGTGCGGTGGACTACATAGTCTCCGGCGGCGGTGCGCGAAATGCAATACTGATGTCCATGCTGGCCGCAAGGCTGGAGCCGATGGGGTGCGAGCTGGCCGCCAGCGAGGCGTTCGGCCTGCCTGCGGAAGCCAAGGAAGCCGCGGCCTTTGCGCTGCTGGCCTGGCAAACGTGGCATCATCTGCCGGGAAATGTGCCTCGGGCAACCGGAGCGAAGCGGCCGGCAATCCTGGGACAGGTAACATACATTAGCGTTTAATCATCCGCTTCCGGGTGAGAGAGTGCATGGCATCCGTCTGGATTGAATATCTTCATTAAAAACCAATCCTTACTGGCAGGAGGGAGGCGGTTGATGGCCTCCAGGAATTCATTGTTTTTCACGCGACAAACCATCTCCATCTGCTCTGCAAAGTCGCTATGCATATTTGATACAGCTATCTCAGCATAGGAAACATAGTCGAACATCTTCTCTGGAACGAGGATGACCGCCAGTGCCATGTCGTGCGGTCTACGCGCATCCAAATCCACCAATGCCAGATCGTCAGCAATTACCTTATTTGGGCAGCCGAGGGGTTTATCAGCTCCTAGATTGAACCATCCTTCCTCTTCGGCTTCTGTGCGTGGAGTAAAAGTCAGTACGGCGCGAGCTGCTGTGAGATTTGAAGGTTTAAGTTCGAAGAACCGAAGGAAATACACGCCACGTGCGAGATGGCTGTCACCAGCCGCTTTTTTCCATGCATTTAAGCCATCCACAGAAGTGGCTCTCGCCATTTGGCCCATAGCATGAGCCGCAGTGCAACTGTGACTCTGAGCGAAAACTATATTACAAAATGGCGCACAAAGCATCCAAACCGCCGATAGAAAGAACGTCATTGGGTAATTCATAACACATCACTCCTTTGAGACAGCCTTGATCGAGAGTCAATCAATTATATAGAAGATTGCAGGCGAATTAGCCTCCAGCGCGCTGACATTATGAGGTTTCACGGCAACCGGCCAAACTGTGAGAAGACTTTTCAACTTTTTGGCGACCTGGTTCGTCTATCAATAAAGGACACAAGTTTCCCATTCCAGACGACTTGTGGTATGACTGGCGGAGTGTGAGGATGAATAGCGAAATGAAGATACGGTTTCCATTTCTGATGACACTGATGGTCGTAGGCATGACCTTGTTGACCTACGTAGCCTGCGCTCAGGCGCCCGTGCGGTTTTTGGGCACGGTTACGGCTATCAGCGGCAGCACGCTTACGGTAAAATCCGACGCGGACGGAATTCACCAGGTGTATGTTCCATCCGGAGCGCCAATCAAACGCATTGCACCCGGCCAAAAAGACCTGAGCACTGCGGAGACAATCCAGTTCAGCGACCTGGCAGTTGGCGACCGCGCGCTGGTGAAGCTCGATCCCAACGCGCCAGCCGGCACTGAAGCGGCATTGCAGATAATCGCCATTAAGCAAATGGACCTGGCGTTGAAGCAGCAGAAGGATCGCGAGGACTGGCAACTGCGCGGAGTGGGCGGACTGGTGAAGAGCGTCGATGCGGCAACGGGCGATATCGCGCTGAGCAGCGGTTCGGGAATCACGGCTAAAACCATCACCGTGCATACCACCAAGGCGACTACACTCAAACGCTATGCTCCAGCCTCAGTGCGCTTTGATGATGCTAAGCCTGCGCCGATTGATGCAATTCACGTGGGCGACCAGTTGCGTGCGCGCGGTACAAAGAATGCGGATGGCACGGAGATTACCGCCGAAGATGTGGTCTCGGGCAGCTTCCGCAACATCGCAGGAACTATTTCATCGCTGGATGTAGCAGGCGCAACGCTAGTGGTCAAGGATCTGGCGACCAAAAAGCCGGTTACGATTCACATCACTGCGGACGCACAGATGCGGCGCTTACCTGAGATGATGGCGCAGTTTCTGGCGGCGCGGCTGAAAGGAAATCCTGGCACGGCTGCAGCGGGCGGTAACGGCTCGGCAGGCGGGCAACGCGGCGGCAGCCAGGGTGGCAGCGGACAATGGGCTGGCCGGAGTGGCGGACAGGGCGGCGGTTTTTCTGATCCGCAGCAGGTACTGAACCGGGCCCCGGCCATTCAGCTGGGCGATTTGAAGAAGGGTGATGCGGTAATGCTGGTATCAACTGACGGGACAACCGAGGTCACGGCCATCACGCTGCTGGCCGGCGTTGAGCCGTTGCTTGAAGCTCCCGCGGCCACCCAGAATCTGCTTGCAAACTGGAGTATGAATACCGGCGCTCCGGAAGCCGTTCAGTAGGCCACACAGGAACAAGCGTAAACCATCGAGGAATTCGTGTATTCAAGATTGCATTGCCTCACTCTTTTTTTGATTTCTTTGGCCCTGGGTATTTCAGGAATGGCTGCTGCGCATGGGCAGACTTCCACAACAGTGGCAGCGCCCACTTCGATAACCAAAGCTCCGGCTGCTTCTGCAAGCCTGCGCGGGCAAATAGCCGACCCCTCGGGCGCGCTCATTCCAGGCGTATCGATCTCCATCACAACTTCGGCAGGCACGGCCGTGACCACAACGACGTCGGACGCCGGCGGCCATTATGCGGTGAGCGGTCTGGCTTCCGGAAGCTACATCGTGCGGGCCTCCTGCGCGGGCTTTGCCCCCTTTGCTTCACAAGCCATCCAACTCACCGCCGGGCAGGTGAAGCGCGTAGATATTTCCATGGCCCTGGAGGTTGAGCAGCAAAGCGTTACGGTCACGGATGATACGCCCCAGGTAAGCGTGGAGGCGGGCAGCAACACCGATGCCGTCACGCTCAAGGGCAAGGATCTGGATGCGCTGTCGGACGATCCCGATGAGCTTTCCAATGAGTTAACTGCCTTGGCTGGTCCCTCCGCGGGACCAAACGGTGGCCAAATTTATATCGATGGTTTCAGCGGCGGACAACTTCCTCCCAAGTCGGCCATTCGGGAGATTCGCATCAATCAAAATCCCTTTTCCGCCGAGTTCGACCACATTGGTTACGGGCGCATCGAAATTCTCATCAAGCCCGGTACCGACA
Organism: Occallatibacter sp.; assembly: GCA_050011175.1. GTDB lineage: Bacteria > Acidobacteriota > Terriglobia > Terriglobales > Acidobacteriaceae > Telmatobacter. Next base: position 26,076 of record JBEKJR010000024.1, on the reverse strand, counting down.
AGTTGCACGGCCAGTTCTTCATCCAGGGCAACGACAAGTCCTTCAATACCGGCAATCCTTTCACGCAGAATATCCCCCCTTACTACAGCTACCAGTTCAACGGCACGATGAGCGGCGCTCTCTCCAAGAATGCTTCTTTCTCCGTCAGCGCCGAACAGCGCCACACGGAGAACATCAATACATGGAGTATCCCAGACGCTGTGCTTGTCAACAGTTCCGGCGTTTACATGGATAACCTGAACTACGGCGTCAATCTATTGAACCAGCGCATTCGTGACAATGCCTCGGCACGCATCGACTGGCAACTCGGTGCAAAGAACACTTTAACTGCGCGCTATGGCTTCTGGTCCGAATCCGAGCACGGCGATTTGAACCAGAACTGGCTGTCCAGCGGTTCCTGGCATGAGTCGAACACAGATCATACCGTGCAGATCAGCGACGCAATATTAATCAGCGATCACGCCGCCAACGAAACCCGCTTTCAATACGAGCGGCAAAACGAAAATCATTATCCCGATTCTGCGGATCGCACCATAAGCGTCACGGGAGATTTCGTCGGTGGAGGCTTTAATGGCCAGCAAAGCCGCGATCATGCCACGCGCCTCGAGTTTCAGAACATTACGACACTTACTCATGGGGCACACGCCATCAAGCTGGGTACCCGCATGAGAGACACGCGGGACGCGATCTATACCAATGCCAATTTCAACGGCACGTTCACCTTTGATTCTCCCGCGAGTTACGAGGCAATGGCTAACGGGCTTTTGAGTCCTACTGCGCCTAACACATTCGCCACACTGGTGACTGCGGGCTATGGCCCTACTTCCGCCAGCTACACCACCGGCCAGCAATCGACACTTGCCAATGCATTCGATCTCGCACTCTTCGCGCAGGATGACTGGAAGTTTAACGCCCGGCTTACGCTCTCCGGCGGCATTCGCTGGGAGGCGCAGAATCACGTCTCTGACCACAACGACTGGGCGCCACGCGTTGCGATTGCCTATGCGCTGGATGGCGGCAAAGACAAGAAGGCCAAGACCGTGCTGCGCGCCGGATACGGATTCTTCTATGACCGATTTGACGTCCGCAATCTAAGGACGATCAATATCGCGAATGTTCAACGACAGATTGTACTAAACAAACCAACCTGCACTGATACTGCAACCACGCTGGATGACATCGACATGAAGACATGCGGCACTTCAGTGCCGACGAAGTACGAGGTGTCTCCTACCTATCGCACTCCCAATACCGAGCAGGCCAGCGTCAGTCTGGAGCGGCAACTGACATCAGGCACCAGCATGACGCTGAACTATATGCATACCTTCGGAGTACATCAGCAGATTTTTCGTAACGCCAACCAGGCTACTGGCGGCACTCCGCAAACGAATTCCGGCGGATACCTGTATGAGTATTTTCCCGAAGCAGTCTTCAAAGAAAATCAGCTTATCGCCAGCGTGAACTCCGTGGTCAGCAAGAACCTTAGTCTTACGGCCTTTTACACTCTTTCATATGCCAACGGCAACAACAACGGCAATGCATCCAATGCCTATTATCTGAATAATAACTACGGACGCGCCGGCTTTGTCGCGCGTAACTCGCTCTTCATGATGAGTACTTACAACGGTCCCTGGAAGATTCGTTTCAATCCATTCGTGATTGCGCAGTCCGGACGCCCCTACAACATCACGCTATCAACTGATCCATTGAACAACTTTTTTAATCAGCGCCCGGCCTACGCCTCCTCGACGTCGGCCTGCACCACCCCCTCGGCGACCGTAAGCGAATATGTGCAGACTTCATTTGGCTGTCTCGACACGATTCCTAACTCCAGCGAGACGCTGATCCCGGTGAATCTGGGCATGGGTCCGGCGGCGCTGGCCGTCAACCTGCGCATCAGCCGCGGATTCGGCATCGGTCCCAAGCTTGCCTCAACCACTCCTAGTCAGGACAATGCAGGCGGACCGCCTCCAGGAGGGCCACCTCCTGGCGGCGGTCCTGGCCCTAGTGGTCGTGGCGGGCCTGGTGGCGGACCCGGCGGCGGGGGCGGTTTTCGTGGTGGCGGTCTCGGCTTTGGCATGGGTGGCGGGATGGGTGGCGGCATCAGCTCCGGCCACAAATACACGCTGACCTTCAGCGCCCAGGCATTGAATCTGCTCAACGACATCAGCAGAGGACAGCCGAACGGAACCATCATACCCACGTTAAACACCAGCACCGGGCTAACCGGCCCAGGAAGCCAGTTTGGAGTATCCAACAGCCTGGCTTATGGAATGTTCTCCCAGGGCTCCGCGGCACGGCGTATCTTTGTGCAAGCAATATTTTCGTTCTAATGACAGATTGAGGGATGTAAGCTATCGTCGCGATAAATCGTCTAACGAAACGGAATCTATATTGGGTGGAGGCCGGCACGTTCTGTTCCGGCCTTCTTCATTTTCAGAGACTTTCTGATGTATTCCACCGTCAACATGACAGGACTGTCCTCTGCGGCAAAGGCATAGGCGGCAAGTCTGGCGTTGCTGAGAAGGGTTACTCACAGCAGCGAAAACAAGCGAGGTCATAATGCTTTTTAAATCACGTTGCTACACTCATCTATGGGTTATATTGGCGTTCGGTGTGGCAGGATTTTTTGCGGCACATGCTCAAGCTCCTGCCACACCTCCCGCGGCTACGGCGGTTACCGGCGCGCCGGCAGCTACGGCTGCAATGGGAACGATGCGCGGACATATCGTCGACCCATCGGGCGCGCTGATTCCAGGCGCATCGATCACCATCACAAAGTCGTCTGGGGCGGTTGTGACCACAACGACGGCGGACGCGACCGGCCAATATGTGGTGAACGACCTGGCTCCTGGCAGCTACATTGTGCAGAGCTATGTTGAGGGCTTCGCTCCCTTTACATCACCAGCCATACCGCTTGCGGTTGGACAGGTGAAGCGCGTAGATATCTCCATGGCTATGGAGGTCGAGCAGCAGAACGTGGTAGTCACCGACGAGTCGCCCCAGGTCAACGTTGAGGCCGGCGGCAACGCCAACGCCATTGTTCTCAAGGGCGCGGACCTGGATGCTCTCTCCGACGATCCTGACGAGCTTTCCAGTGAACTGACGGCGCTGGCCGGACCCTCGGCCGGTCCGAACGGCGGGCAGATTTACATTGACGGATTTACCGGCGGGACGCTGCCGCCCAAGTCAGCCATTCGCGAAATCCGCATCAACCAGAACCCGTTTTCAGCGGAGTATGACCGGCTGGGCTACGGGCGCATCGAGATTCTCACCAAGCCGGGAACCAATACGTTGCATGGCAGAGCCTTCGTGATGGGAAACGATAGTCTCTTCAACACCGGCAACCCGTTCTTGAAGCCGGTCCCCGACTATCACAGCATTCAATACAACGGCAACATCAGCGGCTCGTTCAACAAGAAGGCCTCGTATACCCTCAGTGTGGAAGGACGCAACATTCAGGACGAGAGCATCTACATCGCCAGCACGGCAGTTCTGAATACTACCACCGGCCTTTATTCCATTCCCACGGACTCGAGCGGCAACATTATCCCCCAGACCGGCTCCGTCTTCAACCCATCGACACGCATTGAGGTTTCGCCGCGCATCGATCTGCAACTGGGACAGAAAGACACGCTGACCCTGCGCTATCAGTACGAGCGCGGCAGCCAGAGCGGAAATCTGGGCGGTTCGACAGCTCTGCCTACGACGGCGACTTCTGGCACCTCCTCGGAACACGCCATCCAGTTTACGGATTCCCACGTCATCAACGAACACATGGTCAACGAAACTCATTTTCAGTATCGGCGCGCATTCTCGTCCACAACGCCGGTCAGCACAACGCCATCAATTAGCGTATCGGGTGATTTTTCCGGCGGCGGTTCCAATGGACAATTCAATACAGACCATACCGATCATCTCGAATTGCAGAACATGACCACCCTGTCGGCGGGCGCTCATGCCATCAAATTCGGAACGTGGCTGCGTGACAACCGCGATGCTAATGCAACCAACGCGAATTTTAACGGCAGCTTCAGCTTCCCCTCTTTGCAAGCCTATGTAGCCACGCTGAACGGGCTTGCCCAGGGGCAGTCCATTGCCCAGATCAAAGCGGCCTGCCCGGCATCGCAAACCGGCGGGTGTATCCCTAACAATCTGACCTACACCACGGGCCGGCAGGCGTTCGTGGGCAACGTCTTTGACGGGGCGCTCTATTTTCAGGACGACTGGAAGGTAAACCGGTTTTTCACTCTCTCCGGCGGCCTGCGCTGGGAGACACAAAATCACACCGCGGATCACAACGACTGGGCTCCGCGCGCAGCCTTTGCATATGCCTTGGATGGCCACAAGGCTAAGACTCAAACAAAGACGGTTCTGCGCGGTGGCTACGGCTTTTTTTATGACCGCTTCCAACCCAACAATCTGATGTCTCTCGAACGCTTCAACAACAGCGGCAATAGCCAGACGCAGATCAGCATCGCCAACCCGCAATGTTTCAACGCCGCCAGCCTGAGCAGCATCAGCGGCGGCGTGGCCTCGTGCGGCACGGGAACCGCCGCCACCCCAGTGATCTACCAGATCGCGCCCAACTACCACGCCCCTTACACCGAGCAACTTGGAACCAGCCTGGAACGTCAGTTAACCAAAACAACATCTTTAACCCTTACCTATCTGCACTCTTACGGCGTACACCAAATGGCCACGCGCGACTCCAATGCGTATGAGCCTCTGCCCGGAACCTTCTTCTATAACAGCACTACAGGACCACGGCCAAATCCCAATCTTGGCATCGTCAAAGAGTTCTACCCCGAGGCGGTCTTCAAGCAGAACCAGTTGATCGTGAACATCAACGCCCGGCTCTCGCCCAAATTCAACGTCACGGGCTTCTATGTCCTGGCATACGCTAACTCGGATACGGGAACAGCTTCGAACTCCTACAACCTGAAGCAGGATTACGGCCGCGCCGGCTTTGTCTCGCGCAACATGGTCTTCTTGATGGGCAACTACACCGGTCCGTGGGGCATCAGCTTCAACCCCATGCTGAGTGCCCAGTCAGGCAGGCCCTACAACATCGTTACTAACAACGACCTGACCGGCGACAGCTTTTTCAATAACCGGCCCGCTTACGCTACCACGTCATCCAATCCAATCGACGTAGTCCAGACCAGTTTCGGAGCCTTTGATACAGTACCGCAGACAGGCGAGACCATCATTCCAATCAATATGACGAACGGGCCGGCCGCGGTGGCCGTGAATCTGCGCATCAGCCGCTCCATCGGCATTGGGCCAAAGCTGGCATCGGCGGCAGGCCAGAACAATGCCGGTGGGCCGCCTCCGGGCGGTGGTCCTGGTGGCCCAGGTGGCCCGGGTGGCCCTGGTGGCCCCGGTGGCCCGGGCGGAGGTGGACCCGGTGGCCCGGGCGGAGGTGGACCCGGCGGTGGAATGGGTGGAGGCTTTGGTCCGGGTGGATTCGGAGGAGGAGGAGGAGCCCGAGGTGGTGGCGGTGGTGGAGGTCGAGGCGGCGCGAGCACTGCCAGCACCGGACATAAATACTCTCTCACCTTCAGCGCACAGGCGTTGAACTTGTTCAACGACATCGACTACGGGCAACCGTCGGGGAACCTGATTCCGACCCTCATCAGCCCTGGGCTCTACGGTCCGGGCAGCAGATTTGGTCAATCGACAAGTCTTGCCAGGGGCTTGGGCGCGTCGCCTACGAGTTCCGCCGCGCGGCGCATCTTCTTCCAGGCCGCATTCTCCTTCTAATCCGCGGAGAGCAGACCAACAGCAAGAAGGCCGGAGTTCGCCGCTCCGGCCTTCTATTTTTTACGAGAGAGATGTTCCTAGGGCTTTGCCGCCGTCACCGCCGCAGGCTGGATATCGGCTGCAAAGGCATCGGTGAGCGAGATAACTTTCAGTTGCGCCTTCAGTGCGTCAATGGAAGCCGTGCTGGTTGCCTTGATCTCCGCCGTCTCGCCCGGCAACAGGTCAAAGTAGTTATCGGAAACCTGCACGTCGAGATCTCCGAAGGAGAGATAGACTCTGCGCGCCAGCACCGGGGATGTAATGCAAATCTTATATCTGCCATTCTCGCCTGTGGTTTCTATCTTCAGTTGCGCCGGCTTCAGATGCACTCCCTTGGTTGGCGCCAGATAAACAATGTTGCGCGAAATCTGCGAGCCGCCCGCTGTCAGTTCTGCCACAACAAAAACTCGCGAAGTGTCTTGCGCACCCGCATCGGTTAATTTCTTGAGTGGCCAGTCAAGATAGACCTTGCTGGTGAGCGGCGCCACACTCACCGCGCTCGATTCCTCCAACAGCACCTTGCCATCAAAGTCCATCAGGCGCACGCGCAGCGTGGCCGGCTCGGCCTTCACTTTGTCACTGACGATGTAGACCTTGAGTGAGTCCTCGACGTGCGGCGAAACCAGAATGGGCGCATAAAAGCGCCGCGCATAGTATTGCAGCGCCTTCCAGCGGCCATAGTAATCAATTGACGACCAGGATGCCACCGGCCAGCAATCGTTCAGCTGCCAGAAGATGGAGCCCATGGTCTCCGGCCGCGAACGACGCCAATGCTCCGCGCCGATCTTGATCCCCTCGGCCTGCACCACTTGGCTGACATAGAGGAAGCTGGCAAAATCCTTCGGCGCGGGATAATCCTTGGCCGTGTAGTTTTGAATGATTGAGTTGCCTTCGTTGTTCTTCTGGTGAGCCAGCATCACCGGCGTGAATATGCCGATACGGTCTCCAGGCTGGGTGAAGCTCTCCACGGTGCGCATCTCCGGGAAGGACTGGAAGCCAAACTCGGTGACAAAACGCCAGTGATGCTTCTCGTACTCGCTGAAGGGCACGCGGCCGTGCCACACGCTCCAGTCATGCTGATCGCCACTTTGGTAGTGGTTGCTGAGGGGTTCGTAGTCGGCGCTGGGCGAACTGGGCCAGTAAGGCGTCTCCGGGGTGAGCCGCGCCACCATGCGGGCTAGAATGCCGCTGAACTCGGTAAGGTAATCCTGCCACATCTGCAACCTTACATCCGCGGGCAATGCATTCCTTGCCCCCCAGACGAAGGCGCTTTCGGTCTCGTTGTTGCCGCACCAGATCACAATGCTTGGGTGGTTGCGCAGCCGCCGTACTTGGTCCTCGGCCTCGGCCTCAATGTTCAGCTTGAAGGCGTAGGTTCCCGGCTGCCAGTCGTTGCCGAACATGAAGTCTTGCCAAACCATGATGCCCAGCTCGTCGCAGATCGCATAAAACTCGTCGCTCTCGTAGTAGCCGCCGCCCCAGTGGCGAATCATGTTCATGTTGGCGTCGCGCGCCGACTGAAGAATGCGACGATAGTTGGCCGTAGTGACGCGATTGGGAAAGCTGTCGAAGGGAATCACATCCGCGCCCTTGGCAAAGACGGGGATGCCGTTGACTAGAAATTCAAAACTGCGGCCCCACTTGTCCGGCACGCGATGGAGCACGATGGAGCGCAGACCGGTCTTGACTTTATGCTCATCGATCTCTTGCCCGGCCGTGGTCACCTGCGCGGTGAACTCATAGAGCGGCTGCTCACCGTAGCCGGCTGGGTACCAGAGCTTTGGTTGGCGAATCTCGATGGGCAGATCGATTACGTTGCGCCCGGCATGGAGGCTGGCTTTGCTAACGCGGGTAACAGGCTTGTCGTCGCTGGAGTACTTGACGCTGACTTTTGCATTGCCGGCGCTGGCAGCCTCAATCTCCATCTCCGCGTCCAGATGTGCAACATCCTTGCTCACATCGCGCTGGCGAATCGCAAAGTCAACAATGCGAGCCTTGTCCCACGCCTCCAGCCGCACCGGCTTCCAGATGCCGCTGGTCACGAACCGCGGGCCCCAATCCCAGCCGTATTCGTAGGCCGGCTTGCGAAGGTAGGTCTTGGCCTCGGTCTTCGTCTTTGGCTGCCAGGGATCGCTGGCGGCAGCCTCGGCGGCGGCCTTGATCGGCGATGGAAAAACAATGCTCAGCAGGTTCTTACCGGCATGCAGATGGCTCTTGGCGGGCACTCTCCAGACACGAAAGCTATTACCGGCGCTGAGCAGCTTGGCGCCGTTCACGAAAACCTCGGCAGCTCCATCGAGGCCGTCGAAGACCAGGTCCACATTAGACCGGGCCAGCAATTCCGGCGTAACCTCGAAGCTAAACTGGTACTCCCAGCTCTCCTGCTCAATCCATTGCAACTTGACCTCGTTGTCGCGATAGAAAGGGTCCGTAATCTTCTTGTTGGCCAGCAGGTCCAAATGCACGTCACCCGGCACGGTAGCGGGAAGCCAGCGATTCTCTCCCTGCTCGGCGCCAGTTGTGATCTGCCGGAACTGCCAGCCTTTATCGAGTGCTAAAACGACATTTTGTTCCTGATTCTGCGCCGCATTGTCCTGCGCCCGCGCCATCTCTCCTCCCGTGCCAACAACCGCGCCTAAAAATACGCAGTACATCACAAGAAAGATAATTGCTGCTCGCATTCAACTTTCTCCATATCTTCCACCAAACCGATTGAGCGGCAGAAGAGACAATATATCAAACGGTGATAAGGGTATCATGCAGGGCTGGCAGGGCAACTCATCTGTTTATTAACCAGGAATGAGCGCCGCTCTATTCTTGTGTGCCAGCACCGCCCGGTAAAGCGCTTCCCACTCTCCTGCTTTGGCGTCCATGCTGAAATGGGCTAAGACGCGTTCTCGCGCCGCGCGGCCGAGGGAGTCACGGGCCTGAGGCGTCCTTCGCATCGCTTCCAACATCGCTCCGGCCAAGCCCTCCGGGCTCTTGGCGGGAACGATGAATCCTGTCTCCCCCACCAGCTCGCGCACGCCGCCCACATCGGTGGCCACAATCGGCTTCTCCATGGCCATCGCCTCGCCTAGGGCCAGCGGCATTCCCTCCCAGGCCGAGGCCAGCACAAAGCCGTCGGCGGCGTCCAGCAAGGCGGGCATGTCGCGGCGCAAACCCAGCCAGCGGACAAAGGCTCCAGAATCAGCCGCCAGGGCCTGAACTGCCGCGGAGCCAGCGTCAACCGCCTCTCCGGCGACCCAAAGACAAGCTCTCGGCAAGGTAGAGCAGACGCGGGCAAAGGCGCGCAGCAGGTTGGGATAATCCTTGGCGGGGGTGATGCGTCCCGCAGTCAGCCAGACAAACTCTTCACTTACTCCCATCCCGGCACGGATACGCATGCGGCGCTCGGGGCTGGACGTGAATTCCATGATGTCGATCCCATTGGAGAGAACCGAACATTTGTGCGCCGGCACTGCCTTGAGGCGCACATAGCGAGCAGCGGCGGCATGGCTCACGGCGGTGGTATGGCGGCTGAGGGGGTCGGTAAGACGATAGGCCAGCATGCGCAGCAGGGAGCCTTCGTAGACGTTGTGAACCGTGGAGAGAACAGTCGTCCTCGGAAGAAAAACCCTGAGCAGGCGGGCTGTCATATTGGCTGGATAGGTGTGGCTGTGGATCAGATCGGGTTGAAAGTCGCGTAATAAGTGACGAGCTTTCCACAGGCCAAACAGGATCCTGACCGGATTCTTGCTCATATCAAGGTGAATCGAGGCGAGAGTGGTGGTCCACTCCTGGGGCTGGCGGCCACGCAGGACGAGGAGTGCGACAGCATGGCCGCGCGCCGACATGCGCTCCGCCAGCGCCACTGCCTGCCGTTCCGCTCCGCCGATACCCAACGTGGTGAGCACATATGCAATCCGCATCACACTCACCCCCTTCCAACAATCAAGTGGGACGATGATAACGCGCGTGGTCTGGCTTTGGCTGCCTCCCTCTTTGGACCATACGTTGCCCTAGTGCCATTTTGTATACCAGATTATGAGAAAGAAGAAAAATACGCGTCTCAGCGGCGCTTGATGATCTGGTAAACTAAGAAGAGCATTCAAGGAATGTGAGGAGATTATATGGCCCTGGGCGAGTGGGTGAAGTCCAATGTCAATTATGGCCGGCGGCTGGTGGGCTCCGGAATTGAGGGAGCGCGTTCCGGCCAGGATGAATTCCTCAACGGAGAACCTCTCGCTCCCTATCTTGGCGAGTCGGTCAAAGGCGCGCTGCTGCCCGCCGTGGTAGGCGCGTGCGTCGGCGTACTAGTCGGTTATCCCATCTGCCGGCGGAAATCTCCGGCTGTTACATGGGCATATGGTTTGCTGGGTTGCGCCATCGGTCTCACCACGGGCGTTGCATGGAAAAGCCGCCATCTCGGCGCCAGTGTCGCCAGCGGAGCACTGAGAAACATCAGCAAAGTGCGCGATGAGCAGTGGCTGGCCAGGCATCCCATCAATTACGCTTAGAATCCGGGCGCAAAATATTCCAGAACGAAAAAACCCGCCATCAGACAGCATCATCGTTGTCTGATGGCGGGTTTTTATTGCTTCAACTCTATTGACTGCTTACTTGCGCAATCCCCGCGTATTCACGGCAATCTCCGCCTGCGCCGCGATATATTCTGCCAGCGCATAGAAGAAGACGATAAGGGAGAAAGCGATCAACAGAAAGAAGATGCACAGCTCGATTCCGCCCAGGAAGCCGGGGCCTCCGCGTCCTGTAAAAGGCAGTACTTCTCCCAAAAATCCCATCTCAGCAAATGGGTTTTCACTGGTAATCCAGATAAACACGCAGCCGCCTACACCAAACAGGGAATAGGTAACAAACGCCAGTTCGCCGTTGGCGCGCAATATCAAAGATAAAATCGAGAGCGCGGTGAAATGGCTATCCCCCATCTCCTGCACCGTACATGCGCGTTTGGCGAGAATGCCGGCCGTCAAATATCCCCAGACCAGGACAAAAAGCGCCAGTAGAATGCATCCAATGAGAATGCTTATCGAGCGGGTTACCTGCTCGCCTTCAAGATTAATAATCGTAACGCGTGCCCTGAATCCCAGTCTGATGATGGAGTAACAGCCATACAACCCTACCAGCGCTATGATGACCGCCTGAATCCTCATCACCCATGAAATTGTTTGGCGAATGATTTTCGCGTCGCTCAACGCGTGAAAAAATGGATCAAGAATCCCGAACAAATTCATACTTCCCTCTCCTGTCCTGTTTGCATAGCCATGCACCGAAAAAACGGGGTTTGCTATGTTCGCATGAAAATAGGCGGGAGAGAATCGCTGATTCCCTCCCGCACCTGAAGTTCGTTCATCACGGCACATCAACCACCCTGCTGTCTTTGCAGACAGCCCGATTATGTGCCGGAGTTGTAGTTGGCCTTCGGCTCATAACGCACCACACTTGCAGCGCATCATGAGCCGCCTTCCTTTGGCCTGGTTCTATTGAGGCTGTGTGCCGCCCTGTGCCGCTTCGTTGGTCACATCCGTTTCTGCCTGATCGGCCTGCTGGGTCTGCTGCTGAATTTCAGCCCCGGCATTGGGGTCCGCAGGAGGCGCTACATCTGCATACTGCGCCTGAACTGGAGGGCCCTGCGCCGCTGGCGGAGCCTGCGGCAATCCTCCCTGGCCCTGCTTGTTCTGTAGCTCCTGGAGTCCCTGGTCGATCTGCTCGCGCATGTGGTTCTGCATCTCCTGCAAGTCGGTCACCTGCACTGTCACCGTGCTGGATTTCGGGCACTCATTGCCTCCCTTGCTGGCCAGCACCACCAGGTCTGCCGCTGCCGCGTCGGGCGGAGGCGGGCTCATCAGGCCAAGCACATCGCCATCGCTCAGCGCGCACTCGTTCTGGTTGGAATCCACCACATCCAGCGCGCTGCCAACCACAAACACGTGCTTATGGCCATCAGACAACATGCGCGCAACGCCACTTGAACCGGGGTCGATGTCCTGATTTTGCGCGTTCTGCTGCGCTTCCTGGTTCTCCAGCGCCAATTGGGCCTTTACCTCATCGGCGATCTCCTGCTTCACGTCGGGCGTAAGCATCGGCCCTCCGCCGCCCTCAGCAGGTGTTGGCGCCGCTTCGCCGGCCTCCTGATGGGCTGTATAAGCTTCCTGCAAGTCCTGAGAGATGAGATAGTCCGTTAGCCAGAAGGGAGCGCCGTAGTACACCGGATACGGCGCAAAGTAGCCGCCGTAGTATCCGTACCAGGGAGCGCCTCCCCAACCCCAGCCATAATGGACTGGACTTCTCCACGGGTTATACGCCCATCCATAAAATCCGGAGTGATAGTAGTAGCCCGGGGCATACACGTCCATATGCCTCCCGTGATAGTCATAGCCGTGGTAATAGCGGCTGTACGTGTGACCGTGGTAGACATAGTTGCGGCGCCCGTAATCGTGGCCATGGTAACTGTACGGGCGTTGCACATAGCCCGGACGTCCACGCTCGCCAAAGACACGGCTGTGATCTGGGCGCTCCACATGGATTGCGCGGTTGCCGTTTAGACCGTGATGGATGTCCATACCGCGACTGACGTTGTGTACGTCGCTGGGTCTGCCGTTAGGCCGGTAGCGAATGGCGCTGCCGCCGTGTGTGACGTTCTCATGGCCGCCCCTGGGCGTGTGACCATTCCCGATGTTCGAGTGGCTGCCGAAGTTCGCGTTGTGCCCGCCGGTGTTCAGATTGTGGCCGCCTGTATTGCCCCCGGTGTTCAGGTTGTGCCCGCCTGTATTGCCCCCGGTGTTGCTCAGGTTGTGGCCACCGGTATTACCTCCGGTGTTCGGGTTGTGGCCACCGGTATTGCCGCCGGTGTTCAGGTTGTGGCCCCCGGTCGTGCCCCCGGTGGTGGCTCCGTGTGTGATTCCGCCATCCGTGGCATGAGTGCCGCCGTTGTTCGCGTTGCGGCCGCCTTTGACGCCATCAATTTCGAGACCATGCGTCGTTCCACCGGTCGTCGGTCCGTGCGTGATTCCGCCATCCGTGGCATGTGTGCCGCCGATAGATGCCCCGTGCGTGGTGGTCCCGCCGCCGCCATTAGTCATGTTGGTGGCCCCGCCGGTCGTCGGTCCATGCGATGTTGTGGTTCCGCCGGTCGTCGGTCCGTGCGACGTGGTAGCCCCGCCGGTCGTTGGCCCGTGCGTGGTGGTCCCGCCCCCGCCAGTATTCATGTTGGTGGCCCCGCCAGTGGTCGGTCCATGCGATGTTGTGGTTCCGCCGGTCGTCGGTCCATGTGTGGTGGACCCGCCAGTGGTTGGTCCATGTGTGGTAGTCCCGCCCCCGCCGGTCGTGCTAAAGGTGGACCCGCCGGTCGTTGGCCCATGCGTGGTGGCTCCGCCAGTGGTCGGTCCGTGCGTGGTGGTCCCGCCCCCGCCGGTATTCATGTTGGTGGCTCCGCCAGTGGTTGGTCCATGCGAAATAGTGGCTCCGCCGGTCGTCGGCCCATGCGTGGCAGTGGTTCCGCCGGTGGTCGGGCCATGCGTGGCTGTCCCGCCAGTGGTTGGTCCGTGCGTGGCTGTTCCGCCGGTGGTGGGTCCATGCGTGGCAGGCAAATTGCTTGATCCGCGTACTCCCCCGCCGCCGCTAAAAATTCCGCCAGTCGTCGGCCCATGCGACGCCCCGCCAGTCGTCGGCCCATGCGATGCCCCACCGCCAGTCGGTCCATGCGATGCCCCGCCGCCGGTCGGTCCGTGCGATGCCCCGCCGCCGGTCGGTCCATGTGACGCGCCGCCGCCGGTCGGCCCGTGCGAAGCGCCGCCGCCAGTCGGCCCATGCGAGGCACCGCCGCCGGTGGGCTTGTTTCCTGCGGCTGCTTTGCCCACCGCGCCGAATACCAGAAGTCCTGCAAGAATCAGTACTGCAGAGCCTTTGCGAATAACCCTGCGAAGAAGTTGTCTCGTCATCGGATCCTCTTTTCCCTTTCATTGTTCTGGTCCGGCGCCCCAGTCACGAAGCGCCAACCTGCTGTACGAACATTGCAGCGCGAGCCTGGCTTAGGCCAGAGACCGCGCAAACGCTCTACTCAACATTGCTGACTTTCCCATTTGTGAAAGTTACCTTCATATCCTTGTAATAGAAGATTTCTTTCACTCCCAGTTTGGCAATTCTCATCGGCTGCCCGAAGGCGGCAATCACCGTATCCTTGGTCTGGCCCAATGCGATAGTCGGCGGGGGAGTATCGGCCGGCGTAGGCGGCGGAGCGATGTCCGGTGGAGGCGGCGGAGAGGAATATGGTGCAGCCTCTGTATCGGATGCCGGAGCAGGCTCGGCATCTGAGCCCTGCACATCTCCCGTCCTGACCCAGGCCATGCCGGAGTTGGCCACTAACGTGTCTCCCTGAATCTTGAAGTATGCGACGCGCCCAGTTGCACTATACGTCAAAGCTAACGTATCTTCATTGACTGTGTATTGACCAGTGCTTTGAACGCCATTCACGGCTGTAAAGATAAAGGACCCATCAGGCTGAAGAACGAGGTGAGCTCCGGTCTGTTTCAAGAAGTACTGCCCGGTGATAGGTGCCGGTTGAGCTTCCGGCGCAGCTAGTCCACCCTGATTATCCTGCGGCACTACCGTTAGCACCTCGGCAATGGTTTGCATCATGCTATCGACGGGAGGAACTACCCTCTTGTTTGGGAAGACGACCTTTAGATCGCCGTAATAGCGGATGTTATCGAAGGGGTCGCTCAAAAGCGAGAAAATCACCCCATCCCTCTGAACTTTAATCCCCGTAACCCAGCATTGTTCCTCCGGCATAAACGTGCGCTGCACGGTATTCGGGTTGGCAGTAATTAACGCTGTTGCAAAACCCGGCGTGATTCTTCCATCCCTGTAGTTATTTGTTGGCGGCACCAATGTACCGGAAAACATAACCAGCCCCGGCTTGTGAATGGTAACCACATCCCCGGCGGTCACAATATCCGAACGATCGGCGGTCGTGGTCGTTAGTCTGAACTGCGCGTTGAGCTGTTGCTGAATCGCGGCCGGATCGCCTGCCTGGGCTGCCAGCCCTACACACAAAAACGCCGTTGCCACGGCGAATGCCAATGCGCTAAACCTCCGCACCTGAGCCATATGCCTCCTACCTTTCATGGGTTGTGGGAGGGAACATTCAACCAGCGCACAGAGTTTAAATCTCCGTCCAGGCGTTGTCCAGTCGGGTTGATGAAGGGCCGTACACGCCATCTTTAACTTGCCCCCTTTGGAGCCTTGCTCCATCCCGGTAGTGCAAACGTTCTACTCAACATTGCTGACTTTTCCATTCGTAAAAGTCACCTTCATATCCTTGTAATAGAAGATTTCCTTCGCTCCCAGCTTGGCTATTCTCATTGGCTGCCCGAAGCCGGCAATCACCTCATCCTTGGTCTGGCCAAGGGCGATGGTTGGCGGTGGGGTATCGGCCGGCGGAGGCGGAGGAGCAATATCCGGCGTCGGAGCCGCAGCTTCAGGAGCCGCTGCCGGTTGACTGCCCTGATCGCCCTGATTTCCCTGATCCTCCGCAGGCTGAACCGTGATGACCTCGGAAACTGTCTTCACAAAATCGTCTACCTGCGGTACGGACCCCTTAGCAAACGGGAACTTGATCTCCCCATAGTAGCGAACCTGATTTCCCGACGGATCTGGGTAGGGATCGCTGAAGGTGCTGACGAGAATCCCGTCCCTTTGAGCCACAATCCCGGTCACCCAGAACTTCTCTCCAGCAACAAACTTTCGCGACGGGCAAGCGTTGTTGGCTGCATCGGTTGGGCTAGCCCCGCCCCCCAACCCCAATTTACTTAAGCCAAAGGACTTCATGTACGATTTCCCCGCGTCCCTGGCTTGATTCTTATAATTGGCAGTTAATACCCCGTTGCTATAAGTGTTTGAAAATGCATAAGAGGAGGCCGTACTGCACATCATCAGCCCATCCTTCTGCAAAACCACAACGTCGCCTGCCGTTACAATGTCCGAGCGGTCGGCTGTGGCCTTTGTCAGATTGATTTGCGAGACCAGCTTCTGCTGGATGAGCGTCGCCGGATCGCCTGACTGGGCACCCAGCTCAATGCACAAAAACACCCCAGCTACAGCGAATGCCAATGCGCTAGACCTCCGCACCTGAGCCATATACCTTTTACCTCTCATGATGATTTGGGAAAGCAATCTTCAAGCCCCTAAAACGTAAATCACGGCCCCGGCACTGTCAAGATAATCGTTCGAAATCGCGTTCCATCAACCACTTACTATCACAAACACCGCGTTTATCCGAATGTTTCGCACATTTCAAAATATGGTTTTCAATAAGCTATGAAGGCCTCGGTTCTCCGGTCAGACGGAGCGACTGGCGCCACCGCGACGCCACCGCTTCGGAGAATCCATCAATTCATCTTTACCGCCAAGCTTACCTCTTTGGCTGTTCTGTTTTGGCCTTTGTTCCAGAGCCTCCGTCCGCGTGCGCCTCCGCCTCGGACCCGGCCAATGCTTCCGCATCCAATTCATGCTCGTGGCGATAGTGCTCGACCGGCATCTTGCCATCCCACCAGGCCCAGTTCATCGGATAGATATCCGGATCAAGGAAGACCTGGTAGAAGTGCCACACCACAATCGCCAGCGTGGCCAGAATCGCCTCGTAAAAGTGTATGGCGGTGGCCACGTCAACCCACCAGCGCGCCAATAGATTTCCCGTCGACACGTTGGCCCACATCATCACGCCGGTAACCGCCATCAGCGCCGTGCCCCAGACCAGCGCCCAGTACTCGGCCTTCTCCGCATAGTTGAAGCGGCCGAACTTGGGCTTTTCGCCGCCCAGGCCGAGGTAATAGCGCATCGTCGCCCAGGCATCGAAGGCATCCCTGGGCCGCGGAGCAACGTCGCGGATCAGCCGCCGTCCTTCTTTGGTGATCGCCAGATAAAAGATGTGATAAATGCCGGCGCCGATCAGGATTACTCCCGCCACGCGATGCGTGATGCTACGCAGCCTCTCGCCCATGGCCAGCACATCGGCCAGCCACGAGTTGGGGAACTTGAGGGCAAATCCGGTAATCACCAGAACAATAAAGCTGGTAAGTAGAATCAGGTGCTGCCAGCGCTGGTTGGTGCTCATGCGCATCATCTTGGGATTCTGCATGGCCCGCAGTGCCCTGGCCTTGCTTTGCCAGATGATCGCGTTGTGCAGGAACATAACGCCGATCACGACAAGAATCAATGCCAGGTAAATCCATCTCACCCAACGCACGGCAATTGAACCGATGTCCTTCGATACGCCTTGATCCATGTGGACCTTAGTCAGGGTGAACTTCTGCGTAACTCCCTTGTGACACTGGCCGCAGGTAGTGTCAAGGTTGACTTTATTGATGGTGGAGCGTGGATCGCTGGAAGGGTAAATGTTATGCACGCCGTGGCAACTGGCGCAGTTTGCCACTACCGCCGAGCCGCCCTCGGAGGCCAGCCCGTGGTAACTGTCCAGGTAACTGGTCACGCGGTTTCCAGCCAGTCCGAACTCCTGCGAGAGGCGTACTCCCTCATGGCAGCGCGCGCAGGTGGCGCGCGCAATGTTCTGCTCTGAAACCGACGAATTGGGATCGATGTGCGCCTTGATGGAGTGGATTCCATGACAATCCGTGCAAACCGGAGCCAGCCCGTTTCCGCGCGCGATGGCCTGACCGTGAATGCTCTCTACGAATGTCTGCTGGATTGTGCCGTGGCACTTGCCGCAGGTGCTGGGAACATTAAATTTATAAATCGGCGACTTGGCGTCGTTCGCCGGGAGAATCTCGTGCGAGCCGTGGCAATCGGTGCATACTGCGGCCTTTTTCGACCCCTTCTCGATGGCCAGCCCATGCACGCTCTGTTGGTAGGAGATAAACGGCTGGCCGCTCTCCCCGTTCGACTCCATCAGAAACTTCTGCCCGTGGCACCGGCCGCAGGTGGCGGGGATGTTGTCATGATTGACCGGCGACTTGGCATCGCTGGCGGCCAGAATCTCGTGCGCGCCTCCATGGCAATCCTGGCAGTTTGCCGCCGCGGCCGCGCCCGGCTTCGCGGTGAAGTGCAGACTGTGCGCGTAAGCCTGCTGTGCATCGGCATGGCACTCGGCGCAGGTGACCTTCTTGGGCGTGGTCTCATGGGCCAGGCCCTTCACATCCTTGTGGCAATCCACGCAGGCAAACTTACCGCCGTGAATGGATTGCCTCAGCTTGCCTTCATCCACCACATCGGAGTGGCAGGCAAGGCAGTCCTTGTCCTTGGGCTTCTGTTCGGCGTGAGCCGCACATGTGCAACAAAACAGGGACAAAGCAAGTGTTGAGGCGAGGATGCTTCTGGAAGTGTTCACGCCTTTGAGGAGACGCCTAGGCGCTCTAACTCGCAGTGACTGGAGTCACATCGCCAACCGCCAGCGGAGCCGAATGGATGGCTAACCCAACGCAGGTGCTCAGGCCGACAGTTGGTTCAGCAGGTCGATCTTAACTTCTCCGTCGGGGAATATGGCGCGAATCTCCAGAGCCCCGCCCATCGCTTCGACGTAGCTGCGCAGGGTGCTGAGGTACATATCGGTGCGCTTTTCCAGTTTGGAAATGTTGCCCTGGTCCATCTCCAGCACCTCCGCCAGACGGGTCTGCGTCATTTCGCGGGCGTTGCGAAGCTGGTGCAGCGGCATCTTGGTAAGCTCCTCTTTGGCTCGAGCAATATTCCGCGCCCGGCGTTCCGGAGACATCTTCGCCCGCAACTCTTCAAAATTTCTCGCCATCTCTACTCCTCTCCAATTTCACGCAGGTGCTGCGTATAGATTGCATCCGCTTTCGGCACAAACTCCCGATACCAGCGGGGATTGCCTGTCTTGTCGCCGCCAATCAATAGAATCCCCGTACGGCGCGGATCGAATGCGTATAGGACACGGTAAGGACGTCCTTCATGCTGAATTCGCAGTTCGCGCATATTGGGAAAATTCGAGCCATGAACCGTGTCAGCATAGGGCCTGGTAAGCGCCGGACCCGCATCCTCTAGCATGTACACGGCGGAATCAATGCTGTCCTGTTCTTCGACCGTCAACCCGTCCCACCAGTCACCGAATTCGTCCGTGAACTCGACTTGCCAGCTCATGCACTAATTATGTAGTTCTTTACATATATAGTCAAGGGAATAATCAGTCGCCTACTCGACCAGTACTTCGAGAGCCCTGGCCTCCCTTTGCAGAAACCAGGTAAACGGAATGCTCGTTCAACCCCCGAAATATGCGCTCAGGGTCAGCACCAGCAGCAGCAGACCGATGAAGATCGCCGTGTAACCGACCGCTTTGGAGAAATTGAGCAGCCAGAGCGGCGGCTGGACCCCGAGCCTGGTCTCCAGCTTTCTCTGGGCTGCAACTCGTTGGTACTCCTCCGGGCGCTTGTTCTTGAACTCTTCCTCGCTCTCCACGCCGGTAAAAATCACCATGTCCATGGGAAAACTGTCGGGGCGCAGATGGGTGTTAACGAAGTGGATGGAAAAGATGAACAGAATGGCCAGCAGACCTTCCTCGCTGTGAATTACCAGCACGGCGTTCAACGCCCAACCGGGCAGGAAGCGGGCAAAGAAGGGAGCAAACCACATGGCATATCCTGAAAAGCCGATGACGATCATGCCCCAGAAGACCGCCCAGTAATCGAACTTCTCCCAATAGGCATAACGCTCGAACTGCGGCTTGGGTCCCAGTCCTAAAAACCAGCGAATGTGGCCGAAGAGATCCTTCACATCCTTCCAGTTGGCCACCATGGAAGTCTTTCCCCAGAAGATGCCCTTTTCCCGGCGAACAAACGCGCGGGTGAAGACTTCTTTCAAGTGGATGAGAAAGGCCACGGTCAGGACCAAGGCGAAGAACTTGTGAAAGAAGATAATGGTTCCGAATCCGCCCACACCGCTGGCAAATTTCCTCGCCCAGAAGCTCTCGCTGAAGCGCATGGGCAGCCCGGTGGCCGCCAGTCCCAGAAAGGTGGTAAACAGGACGGCATGCATGTATCTCTGCGCGCGCGTAAAGCGCATGAAATACCGCTCCCCGGCGTGGCTTGGCGCTCTACTTGTATCTTGTTTGAGATCAGCCATTCTTGCCTCCCTTTGCCGACCGTGTTTTAACCTGTTGGTATCGCGAGCGGATCAGCCACAGGATGGTGTGAATCACGAAGAACGTCAGTACGCCTGCCAGCAGCAGATTCATAAACAAGCGGATATAGTAGAGGGCCGGATTCAGCTTGCGATTGCGCGCGTTGGCATGAGGCTGATACTGCACGAAGCTGGCGTTGGCGCCCTCATGGCAACGTCCGCAGGTTTTGATCAGGTTGGCCGGGGCAATCGGAGATCGGGGATCGTTTGCGGGCAATACATTATGCGCTCCGTGGCAGTCCCAGCAACGGGCCGTCTCCACGTAACCGCCCAGCGAGCCCAACTGTGAGTGGAAAGTATCCCGGTAGGTAGAAAACTTATCCTTGTGGCAATTACCGCAAATGGGCGTGGATTGCATGCGGAAGGCCGCCGCCGTTGGCTGCTCGATGGCGTGCGCTGTGTGGCAATCCGAGCATACCGGCGCATCCAGATGGCCGGCCGCGACCGCCTTTCCGTGCACTCCGCCCATATAGTCGGCAGTGATGCCCGCGTGGCAGTTGCCGCAGGTCTTGGGAACATTGGCCTTGTATGTGGGGCTTTGCGTATCCTTGTGGCTCAGAATGTGATGCGATCCGTGGCAGCTCTGGCAATTGGCCGCCACCAGCAGCCCCTCTTTGCTGAGCGCGAACCCGTGGATGGAATCGATATACAGCGGATAGACGTTGGGCAGGCCATGCTTTTTGGCCAGATCATCGTTGCCGTGGCAGGCGCCGCAGGTGTGCGGAATGTTGAGCGGGTAGACCGCCGACCGGGGATCGCCTTTGGGAAAGATGGCGTGAGCGTCACCGTGGCAACTGGTGCAGGGATGTTCGGCCCGGTTGGCATGCACGCTTCCCACCAGCCCCTCCGCCTCGCCGGTATGGCAGCTCTCGCACTTGACCGGCGTCACCTGATCCGGATGGGGATAATCCTTGATGGTGCTGTGGCAATCGCCGCACTTCAGGCTGCCGTGCAGGCTGGCGCCAAAGGTACTGGCATCCACTTTGTCCCCATGGCATTCGAGGCAATCGGCCTCCGCCATAGCGACGCGCGGCGTCGCGAAAACCAGAAGCGTTCCAAGTGCGAGCGCAATGGAGGAAGCAGTCTTCATCTTGGCTCCGATCGATCCTTACGCTTTCAGGTCTAACGCAAAAAAAGCCGGCCCCGGCACAGGCGCGGGAGAGAAAGGCATGCGGCCCGTCTCTCCCGATGTACGCCTTGCAGCCGTTGTTTGCCTTGGGCACTGCTATTTCTGCAGTTTGCGAATATACTCGATTACTTCCCTGATCTGTGCGTCGGTCAGCTTGTCCTTGTAGGCAGGCATCTTGCCTTTGCCTTCCTTGGTAGAGATAAAGAACTGGTGATCGGAGGCCGCAAGCATCTTCGGGTCCTTGAAGGAGAGAACCTTCATGTTCTTGCCCATCGTTGTGTCGGCCAGCCCCTTAGCGCCGTGGCAGATGGCGCACTTGGCTTTGTAGATGTCGGCACCGGGCGACTGCGCAAAGGCAGGCCCCGCAATAAACGCGGCCATCAGGATCACGGCAGCCGCTTTGATTCCATGAGTCATAGTATTGCTCCTAGGCCGGTCGTTTTCAGGCTTCCCGGTCAACTACCTGTCATATAGGTTCTGTTACGCGGTCGGAAGTGACGCCGGTCACACATTGAAGAACCCGTATCCGCGCCCAGGCCAATTCATTAGCGTATTCTTTACAGAGGATTCGCTGCTTCTTCCGTTTTCAGCGAGTCCGGCAGCCTACACGCCAAAGTGATACATGTCACTTGCTGCGACCTCTCTTTTCAGGCACAATAGGGCCTCTACTCGAGGAAAAAATATGGGCACGGTTGCTGTATCCGATTCAAAAATCATGCTTACTCTCCCTGGGGACGCGGTGCGCCAGATTCAATGGCGGTTTGCGGACCGTTTCGATTTGCAGATGCTGATTCAGTCGGCGCGCGGCGTGGCGCGAGGAACGGTGGCGCGCCTGGTAGCGGCCGGAGAACGCAATACCCATGAGTGGACCCCCGGTAAGAACAGCATGATGGATGCCTTTGACCGTGCCGGCGTCACCGCAGCCTTCATGGAGCCGGAAGAGGGCGGCTTCATCACCGGACCCAAGAACCTGGCCCTGTCACTGGCGGCCTTCGAGCTGGCCTGGGTAGACGGCGGCGCGGCCACGGCCAGCCTGGCCGGCTTTCTGGCTCTCTCGCCCATTCACGAGCGCGGCACGCCGGAGCAGGTGAACCGCTACAAGAAGCTCGCTGCGCCTCCGCAGCCGGGCGAGAACCGCATTCCATGGCGCGGCGCTTTTGCGCTCACCGAGCCGATTCCTTACGTCGGCGTCGATACCGGCATGTTGAGCGGCAAGGTGCGCATAGCCGAGTGGAAGAAAGGCGAGGAGCCCTGGCTACAGGTGGATAAGCGCGGCCGCTTCATCACCAACATCGCCTTTGCCAACTTCGTCACCGCCGCCGTCGCCTCTGACGACCCGCGCATCAAGGGCAGTTGCATGGTGATTCTGGAAGAGACCGACGAGGGCGTCTTCGACCACGGCACGCCCACCAAAAAGCTGGTTCACCAACTCTCTTCCACCGGCGATCCCATCTTCAACATGAAGGTTCCCGCCAGCCGTATCATCGGCGGATACACGGTCAAGGACGGCGTCATTGTCCCCAACTACAACCACGGCGAGGTGATCGAGGCGGTCTTCAAGCGCACCCGCGTGCCGGTCGGCATCATGACGGCGGCCAAGCTGCTGTCAGCCGTCGAGCCGGTCATCCGCTACCAGCGCGGGCGCTTCCGCGGAGCCGAGGGCACAACCCCCGGCTCGGTGCGCTACGAGCAGGGCATTCAACAGCGCGAGGATGCATTGCACCGGCTGGTGGACGTCTGGGCCACCGGCGAAGCGGCCACATCGCTGGGCTTTGCCACTGCGCGCCTCTTCGACGAGCTGGACCCCATCGAGAAGCATAAGACCGCCATTCTGAAGGAGCGCGGCATCCAGGGCGGGCGCGCCGAACTGAAGGCGCTCAAGGAAAGTGAACAGCGCGCCATCGAGCTTGCGTCGCTCAAGGCGCAGGACACCGATACACCGCGCCGCCGCGAGTTGGAGGCTGACCCGCTGGTGCAATTTGTCCTGAAGGATGCCGAGGCCAACGTGCTTTGCCCGGCCACCAAGCTATGGAACACCGGCCACGGCGCCAATCTGTTGCGCGAGGCCGTCAGCCTCATGGGCGGCTACGGCATCACCGAGGACTGCCCCGGCTTCCTCGGCAATAAATGGATGGACGCACAGCTTGAAGCTACCTACGAAGGCCCGGAAGCCGTGCAACGCCGCCAGTTGACCGTCACCATGACCTCTGAAGTTTTTCTCGCCCAGTTCCGCGCCTGGACCGCCGAGATGCGCCGCATCGCCTCCGGCAAACCCGGTACCGGCGCATGCACCCTGGCCTCGGCTATGCAGATGTGGCTGTGGACGTTGAACCACCTGCAAAAGGCCACCGATCCCAGCGGCGGCAAGCTCTACCACGGCCAGCGCCAGGGTGTGACCTTTGCGTTAGCGGATGCGCTCTGCTGGCTGGTCGCCTCGCGCGCGCAGATTCTCGACGTGCTCGAACTGGAAGCCAAGGGTCCCAACGATCCGGTGGCCAGCGAAGGCCTGGAAGGCACAGTCCAATTCCTCAGCGATCTCTGCCACACGCAGGCGGCGCAGGCGGCCGGCGAGGTCTCCCGCATCTGCGCTGAGCTGGTCTTCGGCTATAACTGCCACCCATCGTGGGACGAGGAAGAGCATCGCAGTTGCTTCCTGGCCAGCGAGTTGGAGGAGTTCGAGGAGACCATGCCGGGCATCAGCGCCATGGCCTTCGATGTGCTGGGGGCAGACGGCACGCATCCGCACAAGGCCGGCCCCTGCGCCGGTTGCGCCGGCTCTGCCGACTTTCTGCGCATGCAGAACAGATTGACTGCTTGCCTGACCGGCTCGCGCCTGGCTAAGGACCGTGCCGCCGAAACCGTCAGCAAGGTGATGATTCCCGAGGCGCTGGATTACCCCGCTTGAGCGCCAAACAAACTCTCCGTGCCCCATCCTTTCGCTTTTGTTCTGGCGAAAGGGTGGGAGGCTACATAAACTCAACCAGCCTTTTTATCAGGAGGCCCGCTTGAGCGCAGAAGATAACGCAACCGAATCCCCGCAGATCAACCGTCCCTCCATGGAAGTGGACATCGCCTGCGTCGGCTTCGGTCCGGCCACGGGCGGCTTTCTCACCACGCTCACCAAGGCCTGGAGCGCCAACCCCACCGATCCGGCCTTCGAGAGCCGCGTCACGCCGGGAATGCCCCTGCAAGTCCTTTGCTATGAGCGAGCTGATGACATCAGCTCCGGTGTCAGCGGCGTGGTCACGCGCGCCCAGGCGATCCGTTCCAGCTTCCCTGCCCTCAATCCGGCTGAGATTCCCATGGCTGTTCCGGTCACCAGCGAGCGGGTCATGTACCTGCTGGACCCCATCGGTGCCAGCCGGCGCTCGCTCACCCTGCGCGCGGCTGACGCTCTTCTCCGCACTGCCGGACGGCTCATCGGCGTCCGCGACCATGCCTTCACGCTGCCCTGGACGCCAGCCTTTCTCAACAAGCACGGCGGCCTGGTGCTCGGCATCGGCCAGTTCAACCAGTGGGTCGGCTCGCAACTGATGGCCTCTGGCCTCGTTCAGATCTGGCCCGGAAGCCCGGTCTCCGCGCCGCTCTTCAATGGCATGAAAGTCGAGGGTTTGCGCCTCGCCGATCAGGGTGTGGACAGATCCTGCGCTCCAACCGACGGCTTCATGGCCGGAATGGACGTGCGCGCTCAGCTTACCGTCATTGGCGACGGCCCAGTCGGAGCAGTCGGTCAGGCTATCGACAACAAGCTTGGCCTGCCGCCCGGTCACGCACATCGCGAGTGGGCCCTGGGCATGAAGTTCGTCATTGAGCTGCCGGAAGACTCTCCATTGAAGCCCGGAACCGTCTGGCATACCTTTGGTTTTCCGGAGCCGGAGATCTTCGGCTTCCTCTATGTGCATCCGGAGCGGCTGGTCTCGGTGGGCATCTTCGTTCCTTCCTGGATGCACGACCCCTCGCGCACCGCCTATCGCTACCTGCAGCACTACATCCAGCACCCCGCGCTGTGGAAGGTTCTAAAGGATGGAACGCTGCGCTCCTGGGGCGCAAAGTCGCTGGAAGAGAGTGGCAAGCACGGCGAGCCGTATCTCTGCGGCGATGGCTACGCACGGATAGGCGAAGGCTCCGGCTCAACCAATATGCTCACCGGCTCCGGTGTGGACGAGGCCTGGGCCACCGGCACGCAATTGGGCGAAGCGGTCATCGAATTGCTGCGAGCGGGCAAGCCCTTTACGCAGGAGAACCTGGCCTATACGTACGAAAAACGCCGCCGCGCAAGCTGGGTCGAGCGCGGCGCTCGTGAAGCCGAGAACGCCCGCAACGGCTTTCAGGATGGAATCGTCAAGGGCATGATCGGCATGGCTCTCGCCGGACTGTCGCATGGAAGACTTTCGCTCAAAGCGCACATCCCCCCGGCGTACATGCAGATTCGTTCCTTCGCCTCGGAATCGCTCGAAGGCCGTCAACTCATCAAGGCCGTCGAGCTGGCCCGAACCGAGAACCGCTCCTTCCACGATGCGCTGCTCACGGCGCGCGGCTGGCCGGAGATTCCCTTCGATGGCCGCCTGCTGGTCACGCAGCAGGATGCGTTGCTACTCGGCGGCAAGGTGCAGGCCATGCCCGGCTTCGCCGACCACGTGGTCTTCCGCAATCCCGAACTCTGCATCGCGTGCGGCGAAAAAACCTGCGTCGCCATGTGCTCCGGCCAGGCCATCACGCAGGGCGAGGACGGTGCGCCCGCCTTCGAGCGCGAAAAGTGCGTCCACTGCGGCGCATGCCTGTGGAACTGCGGCCAATCTCCCGACGGCGAGCACTCCAACATTGAGTTCCGCGCTGGCGCGGGCGGGCTGCACTCGGCGGAAAACTGATCCCCCGAACAATTAACCCGCATTTCTCACATGCTCGTTATAGATTGCGGTGACGGTGGCTAGAAAAGTCTTGGAAAGGCCGTCTTTTCATGGCATAACTGCGTTATCGAAGCGTAGTTATTGCCGTGC
>JBEKJR010000023.1:0-52758 GCA_050011175.1 Occallatibacter sp. | reverse complement strand
AGGCCGCCTCCGCACGGCAATAACTACGCTTCGATAACGCAGTTATGCCATGAAAAGACGGCCTTTCCAAGACTTTTCTAGCCACCGTCACCGCAATCTATAACGAGCATGTGAGAAATGCGGGTTAACCCTTTGCCCTCCGCACTCGATGCGAGAGAACGGTCACCCCAAGCCCAACCAAAAGAAGTGTTCCCGGTTCCGGGGTTGGGCTGATGTCTACGAATCCCTCGATGACGCCGGTACCCGAAACATAGCTTATCCCTATTCCGTCAGCTCCGTACCCCGTGGTCGTAGCTGTCAGGTTTTCATTAGACCAGTTAAGTTGGTTCGCGGCTGTGGCCGGGTCGTTGATGGTAATGCCTCCGGCGTTCCACCCGGTCATCTCCACAGCATGACCTGTGTTGCTATAATCCCAAGCGATCAATGCCAAGACATCCTGCCCTGCCATTAAATCATTCTCCATGTCCTCGAGCAGGTTGAACCCTCCGCCTACTTGATCCGCATAGGTAAGCGATACGCTGTAAGCCTGACCACCGCCGTACAGGCCCAAATAAGTATCAAGGCCCGTAACCATACCAGCGGCTGATGTCCCCCCGCTTGGAGTAGTCCCCATGTAGGCGCCGAGCTCGCTGATGATCGTGCTTGCGCCAATATTGTTGCCGGGAAGATACCCCTGCAAAAGACTCGGGTTACCTTGCGCGCTCAACCAGTAGATGCCGTCAGCAGCAGCTGTTGGAGCACACCAACCGCCACCCCACGCAGGGAGATATTCCTGTCCAAAGTCTGGTGTTAAACCAGGCGACGTATAAGAGTCGGCTCGGGCGGAGAGCAGGGTAACAAGGGTTATCATTACCAACAGGCTGATTTTCTTCACATTGCACCCCTATCCTTCCCGGGATTTCCATCTTCGCTATCCCAACCCACTCAAATTATATACACATAATCTCGGCTCAATGCTGGACTTCATTTCAGTGCCGCTAGGGCTTAGTATGAGGTTGGGGAAGTGTCTCTATTCCCCTGGAGTCACACCCCATGGCCTACGACGATCTGCGCGACTGGATCAAAACCCTCGAAGATCACGGCGAGCTGAAGCGCATCCGCGAGGAAGTCTCCCCCGAGCTGGAAATCACCGAGATCACCGACCGCGTCTCCAAATCCGGCGGTCCCGCTCTCCTCTTCGAAAACGTCAAGGGCCATCCCTCGCACCAGGTCTTCATCAACCAGTTCGGCAGCCAGCGGCGCATGGCCATGGCCCTCGGCGTCGAGCGCCTCGACGAAATCGCTGATCGCATCTCCGCACTGCTCAACCTCAAAGCTCCCGAAGGCCTCCTCGACAAGCTCAAAATGCTCCCGCAGCTCGGCGAGCTCTCCAGCGCCTTCCCCAAAACCGTCAGCCCCAAAAACGCCCCCTGCAAGGAAGTCATTCGTAGCGACCACTTCAACCTCAACTACTTTCCCATCCTCAAATGCTGGCCCCACGACGGCGGCCGCTTCATCACCCTTCCTTGCGTCGTCACCCGCGACCCGCGCTCCGGCAAGCGCAACATCGGCATGTATCGTATGCAGGTTTACGACGGCCAAACCACCGGCATGCATTGGCAGCGCCAAAAGGTCGCCGCCGAGCACTATCGCGAAGCGATTCGCAATGCTGCCTCTGCCGCATCCACCGCCAACCCTCTAACCGCAAGCGTCGCCGCCATGGCCGAGTCCGCCGGCGGTGCCTACGTTATCCCCGATTCACCCATCGGCGGCCTTCCCCAAATCGCTCTCGGCAATCTCCGCGGCTCGCGTTTCGAAGTCGCCGTAGCCATCGGAACCGATCCCGCCACCACCTTCGCCGCCATCGTCCCCGCACCGCCCGAAATCGAGGAGTACCTCATCGCCGGCTTCCTGCGCGGCGCACCCGTAGAAATCGTCCAATGCGAAACCGTCGATCTCCAGGTCCCCGCCCGCGCCGAAATCGTCCTCGAAGGCTACGTCGAGTTGGGCGAGCTGCGCCCCGAGGGCCCCTTCGGCGACCACACCGGCTTCTACACCCTCGCCGACCAATACCCAGTCTTCCATCTCACCTGCGTCACCCATCGCCGCAACCCCATCTACGCCGCCACCATCGTCGGCGCCCCGCCCATGGAGGACGCATGGATGGGCAAGGCCGTCGAGCGCATCTTCCTCCCCGCCATGCGCCTGCAGGTCCCTGAAATCGTTGACATTAACCTCCCCGTCGAAGCCGTCTTCCACAACCTCATGCTGGTCTCCATCCGCAAAAGTTATCCCGGCCACGCGCGCAAGGTCATGAACGCCATCTGGTCCCTCGGCCAGGCCATGTTCACCAAAATCATCATCGTCGTCGACGAGGACTGCGACGTCCAAAATATCCCCGAGGTCGTCCTGCGCGTGGCCAACAACATCGACCCTGAGCGCGACATCCAATTCACCCTCGGCCCCGTCGACTCGCTCGACCATGCCTCTCGCCTGCCCAACTACGGCTCCAAGATGGGCATCGACGCCACAAGAAAATGGCAAGCCGAAGGCTTCAACCGCCCCTGGCCCGCAATGATCGAGATGGACCGCGCCACCAAAGCCAAAGTGGATGCCTTGTGGGAGAAGCTGGGGCTGTGACAGGGGGATGGAGCGAAGGCCTCCGGATCATGGACTTTATCGGCCTGGGTAATGAGAAAACCTACGGTTTGTCCGTCAACCACTGACCTAAAAGGGAGGGAAACACGATAGTGCGTCCTCCAACACAGCGTGCCGACGTTTGTTGCATACGAAAACGAGAATAGATCGCATCTCATCCAGAGAAAGTCGAGCAAAGATTCTGTCGACATCCTGCCTGCGCAGTCCTGGACGCGTCAATCTCGTGAGGTCAGGCCGGTCACGAAGCATCAATACGGCCTCGCCAAACAATGGTAACCACTCATCGGACACCAACAAGTCACCGATTTGGTTTGTTACATCATCAGAGCGAAGCTTCCGCGCCGAATTGGCTTTGGACTCGGCGATCCGATGGAGTGTGCCCGCCAGGTGCCCGAGCCACTCGCAAAGTTCCCCTGTCCCATGGTCGCCGCGGTCGCGGACGTAGATCGGATTGATCGAGCGATACCGCAGACTCGCGTCCACCACCCTGTCAACAGTCTTACCACAAGGTACCAAAGCGAACACGCTCGACGCGCCTATAACCTTCAAGTGACTTAGATCGCGGAGGATTGTGTCGACATTTGGGTCAATAAATCCAAACCCAATAAACAGAACTCTTCGTGTCTGGAAAACAGCATTAACAAAATGTCGCACCCGGTCGTTATCCAGGAGAATGTGGTCATAGCTTTGGCGGGAGAGAATAATAGTCTCAGTATCGTTTATATGACCGTGCAAGTGAAGTACGAACCGCTGATGAATATGCTCGCTCAATCCGCTCGTCTTATAGGTAATTGGAATCTGAAACCGACGAGCCGCATCGGCCTCTATAAGCAGCAAATCGTAGTTTGTCGTAATGATCCCATCGAAAGGGAGGCCTACAATCAACCGATGCAACCGCCCAGGTCCAGCAGATGCACGTTTAATCTCATTCGCAACCCGTTCTTGTATAGCCCGCTCAGAGCGCTCCATAGAGAGGAACTGAGCAACTTCGATTAACCTACCGGATCTGATGTGTGGTTTGACTTCCTCATACAAGCCGACATCCATAGCAACGTGTTCCAGCAGGTTAGCCCAGTTGGGCAAGCCGGC
The DNA here is from genome assembly GCA_050011175.1 of Occallatibacter sp. Taxonomy (GTDB): domain Bacteria; phylum Acidobacteriota; class Terriglobia; order Terriglobales; family Acidobacteriaceae; genus Telmatobacter. The sequence goes on along the minus strand of JBEKJR010000023.1, from coordinate 49,032 downwards.
ATCGCACGATGGACCGGAGCCGACAAAGGCGACCACGCCCTGTCCCCCCTCAGCGTCGAATGCGTCCAGTAATTCCGCTGGCAAATTCATGTGCGACTTGGGATGCAACGCATCATGGCGTTTAGACATGGATGTTGGGTAGGTCGAAGTGTACATCAGAAACGTTAGGCTCCTCAAAGATCAGCAGCCGAACTCGACTTGTTTCCCGGCTGAATACGGGGGTTCCACGCTTTTCGTAGCCTAGCCACTCCGCCAACTCGCGAGTAGACTCCTCTTCCGAAGCCTTGGTGCTGGACATCGCGAGCGAAACCGCAGTCCCGAGTTGGCGACTCCAGACGAGACCCAGAACATGTTGTCCCCGCACCACAAACGATGGTCTATCTCTGTGCCCTACGACAGGCGCTATTCGCTTTAGGAGCCCATCCATGAGACGATAGAGACTGGCGACGCCTTCCTTCGGGTGAAGCGACTCCAGTATGGGTCCATCCAGCTTTCCCCCTTGCGTTAGTCTCTCCTTCGCATCCGCCACCAGGCTGGTTTGGTGTCTCTGTGATTCCTCGATCGCGCCCGCTAGTTTCTCTCTGAGAACGGCAGGGTCAATTTCTGCTTTGAAAATAATGTCGAATGCATTTAGATGCAGTGCAGAGTCCCTCACCTCTGTCTTCTCAATGACCGCGGATACAATAATGTATTGCGTCCCTTCCGGCTTTGACGCAAGATATTCCTGGATTCCTCGGTTGCTCCGGTTGAACGGGTCGCTGATGTCCATTGAAAAGTCCAGGAGCACGACGTCGTAGCGCCATCTTCGGAGCAGTTTCACAGCTTGTTCTGTTGTTGTCGCGCCGTCCAGATCTGCAAGCTCGTTTGGAATCCACGCCCTGAAATTCTCCTGCCATCGAACAACATCATCATCGATCGCCAGAATCCGATGTTTCATCGCGCACCTCGATCTCACTTAAAACCTAAATTTCTGCATCTGCCAGCACTGTCGGTAAAACAATCTTGAATGTCGTGCCCTCGCCAACCCTTGATACAAAGCTAATCGCTCCACCTCTTTGCCGGATATACAAATCGCAGAACCACAATCCTATACCACCCAGCGACTGCCTATTCTTCTTCGTTGTAAAGCCAAAATCGTACACGTGATCTTGATCGCCAACGGCTATACCAACTCCATTGTCCCGGATCTCGAGACGCGCGTGAAAAGCGTCCTGAAGCTCGACTAGCATGGAAACCTGGCCAGCCGAGAAATCCGGACCTTTCTCCTGGATGGCCTCGATAGCGTTGTTGAGCAGGTTTTCGATAATCTCGAAAATCTGCTCGCTCAGCATACAGATAGGTTTGCCGCGCACATCCTCGGCTGACCGTCCTATGCCGGAGGGCACCCGACTGATGAATTCAAAGGAGACAGAGTGCGTAGCGTACCGAGCTTTTGCCTGATCCAGGGCGAACTCGGCAACCAGCTCGAGATCCATTTCCTTGAGTTGGAAATGCGGGTGAGTTGGGTTAAAGCGGTCACTGAATTTGTACAAGGTTTTGGTAGCTTCATCCAACGTATCGGCAATGCCTGCCACAAACGAGGAAACGGGAATTGAGCCCTGACGCAGACCGGGCGCAGGCTCACTGGGTAGCAGCGGCATCAACTCCAAGAGGCGTCCTCTCGAGTCGCCGATGTCGCTGCCGAACTTGTGCAAAAATGATTGCGCAACATGGCCCAACTGCGTTAGCGCGACGTTTGCAGCCTCTGTTTTGCTCCGGCTCACTGCTCTGCGCCGTGAGAAAGTCGCGGAAATGGCGGCTGCCATTAGGCCGCCGACGATGCCGAGTAGGTATTTATCGAGGTCGGAGAAAATATCGATTTGTGGGCTCTCTATATTCAACGCACCCACGAGGCAATCATTGTGAAAAAGCGGGACTATCATCTCACTGCGCATAGGTTGGCCTTCTGCGTGAAGAAGACCGAGGTAATACTCGTGGTATCGAGACTCCTCTATGTTGTTCAGAAGCAATAGATCCCGGCCATGCTCTTCAATTAGGTATCGGCCGCACACAGAGTTGTGCCGCCCAGGACGCAGCCCGACATCCTCTTTGTGGCTGCTTGCAAGTATGACAAATTCATCGCCGATCAGCCGCAGTATTTGGCCGTGTTCAAAATCGAACTCGTCGAGGATAGAGTCGAGAATCCTCTGGTAGCTCTCTTCGAGGGTCAATGACCCGGAAAGCAGAGATGTGCTAATCGCGTAGAGTATCTTTGCCCCCGACCAAGTGCGAGTATGAGTGATTGCGATGGCTGCTTGCCGCGCGAGAAGTTCAGCAAATACGATAGCGCTGGGGCTGAATTCGCCGAGAACCTCCCGTTCAAGATCGAGAACGCCCAAGATTCTAGTTGTATGCTCCGGCCTGATGAGGACGACCAGTTCGCTGGCGGTGTTGTCGTGAAATCGCACGTAAGAGTCCACAGGCAGTTTGGCAACATCTGGGCAGTGCTGCGTGGCCCGTTCTCGGATGGCCGTGCCGCAGAGGGACTGGTCCAGAGATAGCTCCTGGCTTACTCGCGCGCGTTCAGAACTGGCTGTGACGACTAACCGGTTGCGTCTGTACTCGACGACTTGACCATGTCGGCAGCCGGTCTTTTCCAGGCACTTTTGAACAATGAGATCAAAGACCTCATTCGGGGAGAATGTCGACCTGAGGATGGCTTGGTCAATCTCCGCAATGAGTTGGGTGCGCTCGGCACTGGCCTGAAGTTCCTCGAACAACTCATCTATCTCGGCGAGCAGAAGAGCCCGGGAGCGAGCGAGGCGGCCTGTACTGGTGTCCATAATGATTGTTAGGTCAAACCACGACCATTCCCCCAGAATGTCCAATTGGATTCGAGGCTTCCATTCAGGATACACCCGAATCGTGTCCTGTCGAGTACTGCGCCTTGGGCGGGTGGCGCACGTCTGACCATTCAGCGATAGGTATCCCACATCTGGCGCAGTCTCATCGCGCCAGATGTGGGATACCACAAACCTCAACCCATCACGCCGAAGGCCGCTGGCCCCACCGCAGGTGGTTTTTCAAACCACGATTTTCCTTTTCCTACCCACTTTTTTGCTTTTCAAACCCGTCTTTTTGCCGCCCAAAATCTCTTACAAAAAAGTCCAGATATTTTGCAGATAATTAAATGGTAAACAGGCATCTAAACTCAACAGAATGAATATGTTCCACGTGAAACAATTTTAGCAAATTCGCCCGCCTGCAACCCCAAAATCCACTTTTTCGCGACCATAAACACAGATTCTCGTTTAACCATTTGTGCACAGTTCTCCCTCCAAACAGCTCCAAAAAGTCAACCCCCAACGCCACTCTGCTATATCTAAACCATGCGCTTCGTCTCTTCTTTTCGCCATCACGTTTTGCTCGCGGCCCTGCTCTCCGCACCCCTCCCCATCTCCCTCTTTGCCCAGCCCGCCCCCGAAGCCTTTCGCTGGATCGACTTCCACTCCGCCAGCGACCAAGGAACAGTCACATGGGTCACGCGCTCCCTCACCGTCGAAAACTGGTCGGCCATTCGCGAGATCGGCGTGGAGTACGACGCGGCGCTCGTCGTCACCACCACGCGCTCCTCGCCGCAAACGTTGCCCGCTGCGGACACCTTCACCGTCTGGAGCCTCTCCCTCACCAACCACAGCTACGTGCCTCTGCTCAAGGGAGTCAACCTCCGCCTGCTCGACTGGTTGCTCTTGGACGACGGCCATCCGCGCGAGCTGGCCGCTCTCTACGACGACTGCGCCGACTGCCAGCCCTCCACTTACTTCACGGCCTTCCACTACGACATGGAGCATCACGCCTGGACCACTCGCTGGTTGCGCGGCAACCAAACCATCCTCGTCTGGAGCGCGAACATTCCCCAGGGCGTCGCCCTCACCCAGCTCTACGCTCTGCTCACCCAGCCCAATGGCCGCTCCATGATCTGCACCTGGAATCACATCGACCACGGCGCGCAGAAGCCCGAAGAAATCGTCGCCTGCTACGACCTCGACCCGCGCACCGGCCAGGAGCGTATGCAGACCTTCACTCGCACACCGGCCCAACCCATCAAGCTGCGCATCTGCTCCGCGCAAAATCCCATCCCCGGCCTCGCGCGCGGCCAGGACTCCCCGCTCTGCCAACAGCTCCAGAAGCAGCACCCGGAGCGCAAGCCCGTCACCACTCCGCCCGCCAATAACCACGGCCAATCCGCGCCGCCGCGTGCCCGTCACTGAGGACAGCCGTCGTATACTACCCTCATGTCGATCGTGGGCAACATCCGCGGCATCGCCAAGGGCATGAGCATCACCTTTGGGGAAATCTTCGCGCCCACGCAGGTGGAAAACTACCCCGACGGAAAAGGCCCTCTGCGCGGAGCGGTCCTCGAGCCGCGTTATCGCGGCGCACATGTCCTCGAGCGCGACGAGAACGGCCTGGAAAAGTGCGTAGCCTGCTTCCTCTGCGCCGCCGCCTGCCCCGCCAATTGCATCTATATTGAGGCCGCCGAAAACACCGAGGCCGTTCGCATCTCCTCTGCCGAGCGTTACGCCAAGGTCTACAACATCGACTACAACCGATGCATCTTCTGCGGCTACTGCGTTGAAGCCTGCCCTACCGACGCCATCACCCACGGCCACGGCTTCGAGTTGGCTACTCTAAACGCCACCAACCTGGTCATGCGCAAGGAAGACATGCTGGTGCCGGTCTCGACGCTGACGGCGACAAAATAAGGCCTTTACTTTCATTTACATACGACATGCCGCTATTCTAAGATTACTTCACTTGTGATTTGGCTCACATACTTGGGCATATTTGTGCTAGTATTCAATTGAATCAGATGAAGAGGTTCATCCAATTCGCCGCCTTCATTGCTGTTGCGCTGCTCGCCGCCCAGCCGGCCCTCGCCGGTCTGCCATGCGAGATGGGAACTTCCGCCAGCGGACACTGCGCTCCTTGTTGCCACAAGGCCATGAGCCGGATGGGCATGGACTGTCCCATGCATCATCAGGTCACCGCTTCGGGTTGCGGCCAGAGTTGCTGTCACGACGCTTTGCCGCTGGGTGTTGCTGAGTTGGCGGCAGGAGTCAAACCAAAAGCTGGCAGAACGGATTTCTTTGCAGTGGCGCCCCAAATTGCCTCGGAGGCAAATGCGCCCTTCGTAGCTGCGCCGCCCGGCAACACTTTTGCAGCCGCTCCCGCCAGATACATTCTCTTCCAGGTCTTTCGGATCTAGACCACTCCTTGCCTTCACGCAAATGAAGCAGTCCCAGGGTTTTTGTACCTGAGGCTCGATTTGTGATTCGCATTTTAACGACAAGGAGATTCTCATGAAGAGATTATTCAGTTTTCTATCGTTGCTACTCGTCTTCACTGCGCTGACTATCGCCCAGGCTCCACAAACTCCAATGGGCGCAAGCTGCCCGATGGCCAAGCATGGCGCATGCAGCGGAGAAAAGTGCTGCAAGGGCGGCTGCGACAAGACGTGCTGTAACGATAAAGGCGCAAAAATGTGCAGCAGGGACGGTGGCGCGATGCGGTGTTGCCGCAAGGGCAGCGGGAAGAAGTGCTGTTCCGGCGGTTCATCGCAGGGCACAACCCAACCTGACACCGGAGCCGCACCCAAGCACTCATAGCAGGATTTGATTTCTCGTTGAACTTAGAGGTCCGGGTCGCCAGTCGATCCGGACCTCATTTTTCCGGAAACTGCAAGAGAAATGCCACCAGAGAAGAAGGAATGATAAATGCGGAACCATATATGCTAGAAGGTAGACCGTTTTCTCTCTTTTTCCCGGCAGCCCATAACGTCAGGAGCAACTTTGGCGGATTTTCTTTCAGAATTGAAGCGGCGCGTGCTGGTCTACGACGGCGCGATGGGCACCAATCTGCAAAATCGCAACCTCTCCGCAAAAGATTTCTGGGACAAGGAGGGGTGCAACGAGCTTTTGGTCCTCTCGCGCCCCGATGTCATCCGCGGCCTACACGCCTCATTTCTTGAAGCCGGCTGCGATGTCATCGAGACCGACAGCTTCGGCTCCACCAGCATCGTCCTCGCCGAGTACGGCCTTGAAAACCGCACACGCGAGCTGAATCTTGCCGCTGCGCGACTGGCACGCGAGGTGGCCGACGCCTATTCCACTCCGGCCAAGCCACGCTTCGTCGCCGGCTCCATTGGTCCCACCACCAAGCTGCCATCACTGGGCCACATCGGCTACGACGCTATGGCCGCCGCCTATCGCGAACAGGCCGAAGCCCTCATCGAAGGCGGCGTGGACGTGCTGCTCATCGAAACCTGCCAGGACCTGTTGCAAGCCAAGATCGCTCTCGCCGCCTGTCAGGATGCCATGCGCGACGCCCGCGAAGGCCGCATCCCATCGGCTGGCCACAATGTCGCCCTCCAGGTTCAGATCACCCTCGAGGCCAGCGGAACCATGCTGCTCGGTTCGGAGATCGGCGCGGCTCTCGCCGTCCTTGAAGTCTTCCAGTCCGATGTGATCGGCCTCAACTGCGCCACCGGCCCAGCGGAGATGAACGACGCGGTCCGCTTCCTCTGCCAGAACTCCACCGCGCCCATCAGCGTTCTGCCCAACGCCGGCCTGCCGCACAACGAGGGCGGCCGCGCGGTCTACAAGCTCCCCCCAGCCGAGCTGGCCTCTTGGCTCCGGCGCTTCGTTACCGAGTACGGTGTGCAGATAGTCGGCGGCTGCTGCGGAACCACGCCCGAGCATCTGCGCGCGGTCGCCGAGACAGTTCACGGCTTAACGCCCGCCCCGCGCTCCGTCATCCAGCAATCGGTCGCGGCCAGCGCCTTCAGTGCCGTGCCGCTCGAAGCCGATGCCCAGCCCATCATCATCGCCGAGGAGATGAATACCACCACCCGCCTCGAAACCTTTCGCAGCATGGTGCGCGCCGGCGACTACGACGGAATTCTCGCCCTCGCCAAGCGGCTGGCCGCCGAAGGCTCGCAGTTGCTCGATCTCTGCTGCGCCATTGTGGGCGAGGACGAGCAGGCCTACATGAACGCCGTCCTCGAAAAAATCGCCACCCGCGTTCCCGCGCCCATCCTGGTTGACTCCACCGAGGCTGCTGTCATCGAAGAGGCGCTCAAGCGCATTCCCGGCAAGCCCATCATCAACTCCATCAACCTGGAGGACGGCGAAAAGCGCACCAGCCTGGTTTTGCCCATGGCCCGCCGTTACGGCGCCGCGGTCATCGCCCTCACCATCGACGAGCAGGGCATGGCGCTCACCGCAGACCGCAAGGTGGCCATCGCCCATCGCATTCACGATCTGGCCGTCAACAAATACGGCTTGCGCTCCGAGGACCTCATCTTCGACGCGCTTACCCTGCCCATCTCCACCGGCCAGGAGGACTATCGTTCCGCGGCCATCGAGACTCTCGAAGCGGTGCGCCGCATCAAGCTCGAGCTGCCGCGCTCCCGCACCTTGCTCGGCGTCTCGAATATTTCTTTTGGCCTGAACGCCTATGCGCGCCGCGTGCTCAACTCGGTCTTCCTCAAGGAGGCTGTTGACTGCGGCCTCGACGCAGCCATCGTTAACTACGCCAAAATTTATCCGCTTTATAAGATTCCCGAAAAAGAAGTCGATCTAGCCCGCAAGCTCATCTTTCAGGACCGTAGCGGTGGCGACCCGTTGCAGGCCTACATGACTTACTTCGCCGGTCTCGGCAAATCTTCCGTTGTGGAGGAGGAGTTAGCCGTCGAAAGCCTCACCACGGACGAAAAGCTAAAGCAGATGATTATTCGCGGCGAGCGCTCCATAGGCCTTGATGAGCACAAACAAATTTTGGAAGCAACTCTGGAAGCGGCTCTCCTAACTCACTCTCCTCTCGATCTGATTAACACCGTCCTGCTCGACGGCATGAAAACCGTCGGCGATCTCTTCGGCGCGCGCAAGATGCAACTGCCTTCGGTGCTCGACTCCGCCACGGTGATGAAGGCTGCTGTTGCGTATCTCGAACCAAAGATGGAAAAATCCGGCGGCGGCGGTAAAGGGACCATGGTGTTGGCCACGGTCAAGGGCGACGTGCACGACATTGGCAAGAATCTTGTGGACATCATTCTCTCCAACAACGGCTATCGGGTCGTCAACCTGGGCATCAAGCAGCCATCGGATGCCATCATTGTAGCCGCGCGCGAAAATAACGCCGACGCCATCGGCCTCAGCGGACTGCTGGTCAAATCCACCCTCGAAATGAAGTACGTCGTGCAGGACCTCGAACTCCAAGGCCTCGCCATCCCCGTCATCTGCGGCGGCGCGGCGCTCACGCGTAAATACGTCGAGGAAGATTTGCGCAAGGAGTACGCTGGCCCGGTCTTTTATGCCGAGGACGCTTTTGCGGGATTGCACGCCATAGCCGACCTCACCTCTGCCGACGCCGCCATACGCGAGGGCAGGGAAGTGGAAGGCAAGACGGTAAAGGTCTTCGTCAAAGGCAGCGCGGCTACTCCGGAACTAACCCTCGTCAAGCTGACTCCTGAGGGCCGCTCTCCCGCCGTCGAGCGGTTTACAAAAATTCCCCGGCCCGACTTCTGGGGCGCGCGTGTCTTCAAAAACTACAAGCTCGACGAAATCTTCCCCTATCTCAACGAGACCGCGCTCTTCAAAAATCAGTGGCAACTCAAAACCGCCGCGCAGGCGGATTACTTGCGCCAGGTCGATGAAAAATACCGCCCCATCCTGCTCGACCTTCAGAAAGAAGTTATTGAAGCAGGCTGGTTTGAGCCTAAGTCCGTCATTGGCTTCTATCCCTGCCTGAGCGACGGCGATAACCTGATCGTCTTTGATCCTGGCGATCATGCCCACGAGCTGGAGCGCATCACCTTCCCGCGCCAGGCGCAGGGTCGCCGCCTCTCCATCGCCGATTTCTTCGAGCCGATGAATGCATCGCAGCTTGACGTTGTCGGCTTCTCCATTGTCACCATCGGCGACGAGGCCAGCCGCCAGACCGCAAAGTTATTCGAGGCCGGCGACTTTACAAAGTATCTTTATCTGCACGGCCTCTCGGTGGAAACAGCCGAGGCCCTGGCCGAGCTGGTCCACAAACAAGCGCGCGAACTGCTGGGCATTGCCGGCGAAGACTCCCCGCGCATCGCCGATCTCTTCCACCAGAAATATCGCGGCTCGCGTTACTCCTTCGGTTATCCCGCCTGCCCCAATCTGGAGGACCAGGCGAAAATCTTCCGTCTGCTCAAGCCCGAGGAGAACATCGGCGTGCGCCTCACCGAGGGCTTCCACCTCGTGCCCGAGCAAAGCACCAACGCCATCATCGTCCACCATCCCCAGGCCAAGTATTTTGTAGCGTGAAATTGAGCCTGAATAATTTCGAAAAATAAATTGAATATCTTTGCGTATAATTAATGCCTTTTATGCAACATTGGAAATAAGGCAATCACAGAGACAAAGTGTGTGGGTCCTCCTCGAACGGCTGGGGCGCGGCAAGGGCATGGTCTGCGCTCCCGGCCGTTCGTCTTTTCAGTCCGCTGCCTCCCGATAGCGCCCCAACTCCTTGACCATCGCGCAATGCGGCCTGAGCGCCTTCACCGCGCGCGTCGCCTCTTCAGCCGAGTGAATCTGGCAATCCACAAAAAAGATGTACTCCCATGGCTTGCCATGCACCGGCCGCGACTCGATCTTGGTCATATTGGTGCCCATCTTTGCCAGCTCGTTCAGCGCCGCCACCAGCGATCCGGGGCGGTTCTCCACGGAAAACGACAGGCTGATCTTGTTGGCCTGCGGATCGGTCACGGCCTCCGCCGCGCGCCGCACCAGAAAGAAGCGGGTAAAGTTTTCCGGGTTGTCCTCGATGCCGGCCTCCAAAATCTGCGCGCCGTAATACTCGGCCGCTGCCGCGCTGGCGATTCCCGCAACACGCCGGTTCTGCAATTTCATTAGCTGCATCACGCTGCCTGCCGTGTCATAGAAGGGAACCGCCTCCATGCGCGGATGCGCGATAAAAAAACTCCTGCACTGCGCCAGCGCCACCGGGTGCGAAAAAACCCGCTCGATCTCGCTCGTAGCCACGCCGGCCAGCCCAATCAGATTGTGCCGGATGCGCAACAGCGTTTCCCGCACCACCCGCACATCGTGGGTCAGCAGCAGGTCGAAGTGTTCCGCCACCGAGCCCGCCAGGCTGTTCTCGATGGGAATCACCGCGGCCTCCGCAACTCTGCTTTTCACCGCCGCAAAAACATCGGTTGACAGCGGACAAGAAACGATCTCCCCATCGGGCGCCAGTTTCATCGCCGCTTCGTGGCTGAAGGAGCCGGGCTCGCCCTGGATTGCAATCTTCATCGCATTCTCCGTTCCTCAATTATCTGTCATTTATAGTTTGTCATCCTGAGCGGAGCAGGGCGCGTGACCGGGGTCCCCAGCGACAGGTCCTCGTCGCTGGGGTGGTTGGGCGACCTGCGAAGTCGAAGGACCTGCATTTCTATCTCTGCACAATTTCACCGTGCCCTATCCTCGCCGCGTTCTTGTATTTGCCGGGTGCCACACCATCGCTGGGTGCCCCATCCATTTCGCGTACTTTGCGAAAAGGGTGGGATACCACAAATCTCAATCGGCCTAGACCCTTAGTCCCTAGTCCCATAGTCCCTGGCGGTTTACCGCCACCACAAATCCCCCGCCACAAATCCCAGAAAAACCATGGCAATCACGCCGTTCATGGTGAAAAAAGCCGCATTCAGCTGGCGCAGGTCGCGCGGAGAGACCAGCGAGTGCTCATAGGCCAGCAGCAGCCCCACGACCACGATCCCCATCCAGCCGATTCTCCGAAAATGAAAGAGTTCTCCCAACCATACAAGCAGCCCCAGCATCGCCAAATGCATCGTCCGCGCTGTCCAAAATGCCGCCGGAATCCCCACCGCCTGCGGCAGGCTATGCAGCCCCGCTGCGCGGTCGTGCTCGAAATCCTGGCAGGCGTAAAGCACATCAAAGCCGCCCGCCCACAGCGTCACCGCCGCGGTCAGCACAAGAATCCGCGCATCCAGCTCGCCCCGCACCGCAATCCACGCCGCTGCCGGCGCCAGCCCCAGCGCGAGGCCGAGCCCCAGGTGCGACCAGCGCGTCACGCGCTTCAGATAGCTGTAGCCCCACAGCACCGCCAGCACCAGCGGCGCCAGCTCCAGCGCAAGCCGGTTCAGCTCCGCCGCCGCCAGCACAAACAACGCCGCCGCCAACACGGTAAATCCCAGAACAAACTCCCGCGTCAGCAATCCGGCAGGGATCGCGCGCGTCTTGGTGCGCGGATTGGCCGCGTCCAACTCCGCATCGGCCCAGCGATTAAACGCCATTGCCGACGAGCGCGCACCCACCATGGCCGCCAGAATCCACCCCAGCGTCCGCCAGCCCGGCCGTCCGTTCGACGCCAGCAGCACCGCCGTCAGCGCAAACGGCAGCGCAAACACGGAGTGCTCCCACTTGATCATCTCCAGCGTTGTCCGCGTCCTGGCCCACAGGCTCGGCATGATCGGCTCCCATGGTCTAGTCTACTTGAAGATAAGCGCAAGAAAATAATTACAGTGATAGGGCTAGTGAGGTATATTGACTCGTGCAGGAAGAACAAAACGGAAGTTAGTCCAAAGGAGGACAAATGAAAATCATCAAGATTGCAAGTGTGTTTGGAATTCTTATCTGCCTGGGATCTGTCAGCCTGATGGCGCAGAGCGTTCGGGTGGGAGGAGAGTCGTTGCGTGCCAATGGCCAGCTTGCCCAGGGCTTTCGCTACACGGGTTCATGCCCCGTCGATCTGAAATTTGGCTGGGGTTTGATCAGCACCAGGCGCACTGAGGTCACTTACCGCTTTGACCGCAGCGACGGCGGACATACGACCAAGACTGAGAGAGTTGATATACCGCGGGCCAACCAATCTGTGCCGGTCTATTATGATTGGCAGTTAGGCGCGAATACACCGAAATTCGCCGATTTTCACGGCTGGGTGAACATCATCATCGAATCTCCAAATCCACTCGAGAAGAAGATTCCATTCACCATTCATTGCCGCTAGTGAAGATAAGGCACGCGTGCCGGCCATCAGGCCTGCCGTAAAGTCAAACGACGCTGGAGAAGATTGAGTGCTCTCACTTGATCTACTCCAGCGTCGTTCGCGTATTGGCCCTTGGCAGAAACAGCAAATATCTGGCGCGATCCATGATCCAGGCGTATGCTGTTCGTATCTTTCAACAAGAGAGGAACTCGCAAGATGACAACTGCTCAAGTTGCTGCTCTCATTCTGCTGCCTGCCGCCGCTGTTTTTGCACAGCCGCCGGCCGTCAAGACCACAACCGAACTGCCTCCCAGGATCGCCGCCCTGGTTCCGCCAGGAATGCGGGTGGTCCAGCAGAGGTTTACTTATGCGCCACCCTCCATGGCGGGGGCCACGTTTTCGACCGAAAAGGATCTTCCGGAATACCACCATCTCACTTACGACTTTGACATGAACGTCTATAACGCCAATTCCCCCATCTGGAGGATACAGGGACCGATGTACAAGCAGCAGGTGGATCAGAAGATCGCGAAGGAGATGCACAGCGACCCGCCCTCCAATGCCGAGGCCGATGCTCCTAAATTGACGCCTTACGGCTGGGGAAGCGGGATCACTCGCCGAATAAAGCACCACCCGCCGCAATCGAAGGAATACGTGGATTACACTTGCGTCTACTTCGGGATGGTCGGCGGCGTCACCTTTGATCTGCACGTCAGCGGTATGAAAGACAGCTGCGATGCGGCCGACCAATGGGCGGCAAATGTCGCCTCGACAGCCGGGAAGATTACCATCTTGAATATCGCGGACAAGTAAGCGCCTGAGCGTTTTGCCCGAAAACAGTCCTACAACGGACCGTTTTCGGGCAAAAGCAACGCCCGCTGATTGAGCCTCTCCGGCGTCGTCCGCGTTTGGCCAACAGGCTCGGGATGACTGGCTCCATGGACCAGTGGACTTGAGGGTATCATGCAGTCCTATAGTCGTAATGAGTAAACCAGATGAACCGAACACCAGAAGAAAAGGCTACTTTGTTGTTCGAAACTGCAAAGCGCTCAATGCTGGCAGCAGAGGTACTGCTGAATCGCCTGACTGACGATTTGTCGCGTTTAGAGAAGGATATAAATGACGGTATAAATATCGAAGATCGTGCGGCTCCGCCACTTCTTGCCGCTGTTACTTTCATCGATTTCGCACATCGTTTCGGGACGGTTGTTGACGCCCTCCCGCTTATAAGCAAGAAGGCACCAGAAATCCGCCAACTTACGAATGCGCTCGTTACTGTTGTGGCTGCGAGAAATCATCTACAGCATATGCGTACTGATCTTTCATCCAACGAAGAGATCGATTATCCATTGCTAGGTACTCTGATGTGGAGCAATGGTGACATGAGCTACACAATATTTCTGAGTCAGCCCACAAAGACAAATGCCTACTCAATGGTTTACGATGCACGCAATGGATGCTGGGTTGCCAAACATCAATATCAAGTGAAGAATACAATAATCGACCTTGACGCGGTTTTGGAGCAGATGCGAAATACATATACTTGGATCGTCAGTCGACTCAAGTTTTCGGATTCAGAGTTTTCTCTTCTCAAGTGGGGCAAAACCCAGGCTTTTGCATTCCGCATAAATGTAAACAACTCAGAAAGCGGACCAGCGCCGACCGAGAGCCATGAGGGATAATCGCCTTCATTTACGACATCCGGCGCGCAAAGCGCGCCGGATGTCAAGGGATTTCATCGGCGTGGTTTCCGCGATTGTCCGGGCTGAAGCCCGGACCTACCCATCCAGCACCGTCCTGTACGACAATAGCCTCATGGACTCCCTCCGCATAGACAAGTGGCTCTGGGCGGCGCGTTTCTTCAAGACGCGCGCTCTGGCCTCCAAGGCCTGCGACATGGGCCGCATCCTTTCAAACGGGCATGAAGCCAAGCCCTCCCGCGAGGTCCGCGTTGGCGACCATCTCGTCGTAAAGAACGAAGGCGGCGACTTTCAGATTGAGGTTCTCGCTCTGAGCCAGATGCGCGGCCCCGCCGCGGTGGCGCAGACGCTTTATCGCGAGAGCGAGGCCAGCAAAGAGGCGCGAACCAAAGCAGCCGCCGAGCGCAAGGCCATGCAGCAGTTCGCGCCCTTGCCCACGCACCGCCCCACCAAGCGCGAACGCCGCCGCATCATCCACTTCCGCGGCCGGGCCTGACTACTGCTCCGCGGCCCACTCCACCATCGTCAGCGTCAGTAGCAGCACTCGCTTCAGCCCCGTTTCGCGGTCCCTGGCCGAATACCACTCTGCCAGCGTGTGCGCGCCGCCGCCCTCACCGCCCGCGCCTATCGACAACGCCGGAATCCCCAATGAGAGCGGAATGTTGGCGTCGGTCGAGCCTAGCCGCAGCTCAGATTTCAGCCCCAGATGGCGGTCCACGGCGTTGAGCGCCTCCAGCAGCGGCGAGCCGTCAGGCAATTGCGCGGCGGGCCGGTCGCCAATCTTATCAATCTTAAATTCCAGCAGTCCTCGCGCCTGCGCGCCAGCCGTTTTTGCCTGCGCATTGCAATGCTCCACGGCATCTTCCACGGCGCAATGCAGCTCGACCTCCAGCCGCACCAACTCGTCCGTGCTGGTGGAGCGGAACTCGACCGTAGCTTGAGCGCTCTCCGGAATGGAGTTCACGCTGGTGCCGCCGCTGACCGTTCCCAGGTTCAGCGTCGTCCGCGGCTCCTCCGGCAGTTGCATCTTGGCCACGATAGCCAGCGCCGAGACCAGCGCGGCAATCGGATTAGGTGTTCCCGCGTCGGTAAAGCTGTGCCCGCCCGGTCCGGTGATGGTGACACGATAGCGGCGGCTGCCCAGCGCCTGCGTCACCGCCGAATCCGCCCCCGCGCCGTCCAGCACAATGTGCGCCGCAATCCGTCCGGCCAGCGCGCTCTGCTGATAGAGGTGCCGTACGCCGCGCAGGTCGCCCTCGCCCTCCTCGCCCACATTGCCCATAAAAATTAGTGCCCCGGCCAACTCGACCTTGGCCTTGACCAGCGCCTGTGCGATGGCCAGCATTCCCGCCACCCCGGCGCCGTTGTCGCAGGCTCCGGGAGCCGTGAGGCGGTCGCCGTCCACCACCGGCTTCAGCGGCGATCCAGCCGGAAAGACTGTGTCCAGGTGTGCCGAGATCACCACCACCGGCCCAGTGCTCTCCGGCGACAGCTTGGCAGCCGGCAGCCAGCCAAACACATTCCCAGCATCGTCGGTTTCCACTTGGCTAAGGCCAATTTCGGCAAAGCGGGCCGTCAACCACTCCGCCCGCGCCTGCTCGCCAAAGGGCGGCGCGGGAATAGCCACCATCTCCGCCTGCCAGTCCATGATGGTCTTGGGATTGCCGTGCAGCCACGCAAACGCCGTGTGAACCGGCCTCTGCTCGGCGAGCGCCGTCACCAGTGAGAAGGCCGAATTGTTGGAAAATGGCGCCATGCGGTTGGCTACAGGGTAGCAAAGACTGTATGTGATAATCCGCAAAGCAATATCCGGCAACCTTGCGGCATCAACCCCCGCTGAGCCTCCGCAACAGGAGCGTCTGTAGATTAAGGCGGCCATCAGCGACTAGATGGATCACTACTTCGTTCTTTATGACTTCGTAGATCACGCGATACGGCTTGAAGAAAACTTGCCGAAATTCACCCTCCATGTTGTGAGGCAGTTCAGAAGGCCGTGAGCCGCGGTGAGGCATAGCCGCGATGGATTCGGCCGTCTCGCTCAGCCGGTCCAATACATGATCGGCGTTCTCCATCGAGTCGTTTTCCGCTATCCAGTCGTGAATCTCTACGAGATCCCACAAGGCCGCGCTTGTAATTCGCAGAGAATAGATCATCTGGATAGAGAAGCCTCATTTGTCTCCGGTTCCCGGCTGACCCCATCTCCAAGCGGCTCAATCTTGGCGGATTGGCGGCCGCGAATCTTTTCGATGGCCTCAGCGAGAGGATAGGTCTGGCCTGCCTCGACCTGCTTCTTACCGATGGCCAGAATTTGCAAGAGCGCCATGGTTTCTTGTGATTTCTCATAAGAGTGAACATCCACGAGTACCGCCCTCGCCTCGCCATTCTGGGTGATGATGATCGGCTCCCGCTCCTCAGTGATGCGGTTCAAAAGCTCGGCGGCGTGAGCTTTTACGTAGCTGATGGGCTTGATTTGGGTTGAAAAACGCATATTTGCCTCCAAAAGTCCTTTATCGAACTAAATATAGTCCTTTCATCGGATAAAATAAAGCTCTTATTCGGTTTTATGGGTCGATTCTCCCTCCTCATACTCCACCGAATGAAGAAAAAGCCCCTGCGCCGGGGCAGTCGGTCCGGCTACGGCCCGGCTTCGCGCGGCCAAAATCCCCGGAATCTCGTCAGCTTTGGTCCGTCCCCGCCCCACGTCCAGCATGGTTCCCACCAGGTTGCGCACCATGTGGTGCAGAAAGCCGCTGCCTCGGACGCGGTAGACCAGCAATTCGCCCTCCGGACTCGAACGCGTCTCCCAAGCCGAAGAAAATATGGTCTTTACCGTCGCCGGCGTCGGCGGCTCCGCCTGAAAACCCGCCCTGGGAAGAGGCCGCTCGTCCGGCTCGGCATCCTCATCCAGGTCGCGGCTGGCCAGGTCGGGATCTGTAGCCGCAAAGCTCAGGAAATCGTGCCTGCCCTCAAAAATCCGTGCAGCCCTTTGCAACGCCTCCACATCCATCGGCCAGGAGCAGGCATAGACGTAGGGAGCCAAAAAAGGCGGGCAAATCGCGCCCCGGAAGACCCTGTACTCGTAGGTTTTGGCCACTGCCGAGTGCCGCGCATGAAATGTATCTGGCACGGTTCTCGCCTCCAGGATGCGAATCGCCACGGGTAGCGTCCGGTTCAGGGCTCGTTGCAGGTTATCTGCCGGGATGGGCGCCGCCAACGCAAAACTGGCCACCTGGCTCAGCGCATGAACCCCGGCGTCGGTGCGTCCCGAGCCCTGCGGCAGGGGCGATTCACCGCAGATCCGTCCCAGCGCCGCCTGCAGTTCGCCCTGGATGGTTCGCTCCCCCGGCTGCACCTGCCAGCCGCGGAAATCGGTGCCGTCGTAAGCCAGGGTCAGCTTCCAGGTCTGGAGCACGGGCGCGGGTTGGAGGGCATCGCTCATATCACAACGCACTGACAGTAGCCTAAATGACAGTGGCGCGTAAGCGCCGTCCGCCTGGACGGCTAGTTCCCCCACCGCAGGTGGCTGGAACCAAACAGGCGTTGCGCGCGTAAGGACTATCAGGCGGAATGCCATGTGCCGGGCTGCAAGTTAGAATGGTGATGGGAACTCACTAGCCTGCGTCCGGAGAGGTGCTCCGGGCGTCTTTGAGAATAGCGCCCCACATGCCTCAGCAATTACTAAGAGAAACCATGTCGCGGAGAGGAACCATGCATTTGTTCGGTCTATGTATGTTTGAGCAACAGGAGAAGATCGCGGTCAGCCGTAATGAATTGGCAGGACGCCGTCAGGCAGGGAAACGGCTGTGCGCAGTGGCTGCGATCCTGTTGGCGTGGATGGCGGGTAGCTCATGCGGATATGCCCAGCAAGCTCCAGGAGCGGGAGAAAAGGCTCCGGAAAAGGCTGCCTCCGAGTTGCCCTCAGCTCCCTCGGTGGTACTGACGCAACCGGTCAATATGCGTCCGTCCTTGCGAGATTTTTCCAAGCCCGCGGGCAGGTTTCTGGGCAATCCTATCAATATCTACCGGCCCACCAGCATCGGCAAAGCCAGCTTTGCAAACTCGGTGCGGCTTACTGATCTCGTGAAGGATGGCAAGATCTACCTCAGCCTCTCCGATGCTCTCGCCCTGGCTCTTGAAAACAACTTCGACATCGCCATTGCCCGCTACGACCTGGACATCGCGGATACCGATCTTCTGCGCACGCGCACCGGCCGGGAGCCGTTGGGTGCGCCCTCCGGGCTGATTACCGGAACACTGGGCGGCTCTCCCACAATTCTGACCACGGGTGGAGGTCCTGGCGGAACCTCGGTCGGTTCGGGTGGCGCGGGTTCCGGCGCTGCCGGATTGGTGCTGACCACCCAGGGCGCCGGCCCAACCACGGAGGCGCTGGAGCCTTCCTTTACCAGCACGGTTCAGTTGGAGCGTGCCAAGTCGCCGCAGACCAGCACGCTCATTCCCCGCGCATTCACCAATACCGACCAATACAATTTCACCTATAACCAGGGTTTTATTACCGGCACGTCGCTGGCGGTGGCCTTTAACAACTCCCGCATCACAACCACTAGTCCATTCAATGCCTATAGCCCGGAGCTTAGTTCGAACTTCAAGGCCACGGTGACACAGCACCTGTTGCAGGGCGCCGGCATCTGGGTCAATAAGCGTTACATCTATCAGGCGCGCAACAATCGCCGCATTACAGATGCCTCCTTCCGCCAGCAGATTATCTACACCGTCAACCAGGTTGAGACCATCTACTGGGGACTGGTGCAGGCTTATGAGGATGTGCAGTCCAAGCAGCACGCCCTCAAGCAGAGCACTCTGCTGGCTGAAAACGACCGCAAGCAGTTGGAGATCGGTTCAGTTGCCCCGTTGCAAGTGGTGCAGGACGACGCCAGCGTAGCCAGCGACAGGCAGGCGCTCATCGCCGCGCAAAGCTCCCTGAACTATCAGCAACAGATCATCAAGCAGGCCTTGGCGCGTAATCTGAATGATCCAGCGCTTTCCACCGCCCCGGTGATTCCCACCGACCGCGTGACCGTCGAGGAGCTTCCCGAGGAGAAACAGCCGGTCGAGGAGCTGGTACAGGAGGCCTTTCAGCAGAGGCCGGAGTTGGAAGAGGCTGTGCTTGCGCTGCGCAACGATGAGATTACCCTGAAGGGCGCGCGCAGAGGCCTAATGCCGACGCTGGACGTTTCCGGCTTTTATAGCGGTTCCGCCGCAGGCGGTTCGCAAAGTCCGCACTGCTTCAATATTTTCAGTAACACCGCCTGTCCAGCCAATGCGTACCCCACTGTGACCTACGGAACTGTGCTGAACAATCTGGTGAATGGCAGCTCATCCGACAAGGGAGTAACCTTCAGCCTGTCCATTCCCCTGGGCAACAAGTATGCGCAGTCGGTGCAGGCGCGCTCCTTGATGGAGTATCGCCAGGCCGAGTTGCGGCTGGAGCAGCTCTACACCCAGATTCGCATGCAGGTGGTCAACGCGCAATCCGCGCTCATCAACGACCGCGCGCTGGTCAAGGCTGCCATCGCAACCAGGGACTACAACCGGCAGAATGTCGACGCCGAGCATACCAAGCTGCGCTACGGCGCTTCCACCACCGCCAATGTCCTGCTCCAGGAACGCAGCCTGGCTACAGCGGAGGACGCACTCATCGCCGCCCATGCCGCCTATGCCAAGGACCGCGCCGGCCTCTACCAGACGCTCTCCACCACCTTGCAGCACTACGGCATCAACCTCATTGAGGCGGCCTCAGGCGAAGTGAAGACCACGCCCGTCGTTCCCGGAGTTTCGCCTGCAAAGGAGAATCAAGAACCCCCGGCCAACCCGCCGGCAAACCCTCCTGCCAATCAGTAGTCGCATTGAATATTTAGCAACGAAAGAGCCCGGCCATCTGCCGGGCTTTTTCGTCTTCATCCGCTGACTCGCTTCTTACCTCTCCGCCACAAGGTCCAGCAAATCGAAAAACTCCGGAAAGCTGATGGCGGCCGATTCGGCTCCCTGAATCACCGTCTCCCCTTCGGCGCGCAATGCGGCCACGCTGAAGGCCATGGCGATGCGGTGGTCGCCGCCGGAGTCAATCGTCGCCCCGTGCAGCATCTGCCCGCCGGGCACATACAGGCCGTCCTCAAACTCCGCGACCTCCGCCCCCATGGCGCGCAGATTCTTAGCCACCAGCGCGATGCGGTCCGACTCCTTCACGCGCAATTCTTTTGCGTCGCGAATGCGGATGCCGCCGCGGGTATAAGGCCCAATCGCCGCCAGCACCGGCAGCTCGTCGATCAGTTGCGCGGCCAGCGCTCCGGAGATCTCTGCCGATCCCAGCCCTTCGGCCGGCGCCGTCACCTGCACCGTGCCCACCAGCTCGGCATTCTTCTCCTCTAAATTCAAAACAGATACGCGCATCCCCAGCGTCGTCAGCACATCCAGCAGAGTGGCCCGCGTTGGATTCAGGCCCAACTCGCCCAGCACCAAGTTCGACCCGGGAAACAACGCCGCCGCGCACAGAAAAAACGCCGCCGAAGAAATATCGCCCGGCACAGCGGCCTCGATGGCGTGCAATTTCTGTGGTCCATTGATCGTCACCGAATCCACCGTCCGCTCGACCTTCGCGCCAAAGGCCCGCAAGGCCAGCTCGCTGTGGTCGCGCGTCCGCACAGCCTCGCGCACCGTGGTCACGCCCGCCGTTTGCAATCCGGCCAGTAGAATACAGCTCTTCACCTGCGCGCTGGGAACCGGCGTGGTGTAGTCGATGGCCTTCAGCGCGCCGCCCTCAATCGTCAGCGGCGCATGGCCATCGGTCAGCGTAATCCGCGCACCCATCGCTTCCAGAGGCTTGCGAATCCGCTCCATCGGCCGCCGCGAGAGCGATGCATCGCCCATCAGCGTAAAGCGTCCCTCCTGCGGCGCCAGCAGGCCCGCGATCATGCGCATTGTCGAGCCCGAGTTGCCGCAATCCAGCGGCGTCTCAGGCGGCGTCACGCGACCGCCCACGCCCGTCACCTCTACCGAACCGTCTTCCCGCCGCCGCACCTTTGCGCCCAGCGCCTCCATGCAGGCCAGCGTTGAAGCGCAATCGGCCCCCGTAGAAAAGTTGGTGAACCGCGAGGTGCCTTCCGCAAACGCCCCCAGCATTCCGTAGCGGTGGCTGATGGACTTGTCTCCCGGCAGATGCAGGCTGCCGTAGACGTTCTTAGCCGGGCGGATAATGCGTTCTTCAGTCAAGGGATCTCCGAGGAATGGGATATATCATAGTTTACCAATGGATAGACAAGAGACAGGGAATTCCTGATTACATGGCGAAAACCTGTTCATTCTACAAACGAATGGTACATAATCAAACTACTATGATTGACACCGCATCAGGAGGCACGGTTTTAGGTAGTACAGCTGCCATAGCCGCTGTATATGTCTGGGCGATTATCGATTGTGACAGGCTCATCAAGTTCTTTATTCTCAGACCAGGGCCGTACACGAAGCCAGTGAGGGTTGTATTTCGATTGTTCTTTTTAACGATTGCGGCTGGGTGTATATGGGGAATCGTAGAAGAAGTCCATAAATCGAAGCATTCCACAAACTACTACCTGGGCGCTTTGTTCGTTTCTGTCGTGGTTTTCGGTTTTATCTACCTGTGGCTTAACGTTCTTGAGCACTCTAATCTGAAGTGGTTTACAAAGCAATCAGGGCGGAGGGTGCGGGATTTCTGAAAAGTCATGAGTTCAGGGTTTTAATCCTGACCCCTGATTTCTGACCACTGTCCACTGTTCACTGTCCACTGTTCACTGTCTTATCGCACTTTCAGCACAATAATCGTCTCATCATCGAACCGCTCTTGCTCGCCCTGAAAGCGGCTCACGTCGGCCAGAACGGCGTCGGCGATCTCCTGCGCGGGATGGTCGCGGTGGCTGCACAGCAATCCCGCCAGCCGCTCCTGGCCGTACATCTCGCCCTGCGCGTTCTCCGCGTCCAGAATCCCGTCCGAGATAAAGATAATTACATCTCCTGGCTCAGCGGCCACGGTCAGTTCGTCATAAGTCACGTTGGAAAACATCCCCAGCGGGAAGCCCTCGGCGCGCACCGGCACCGGCTCGCAGGCGCGGCAGAAAATGGGCTGCACCGCGCCCGAGTTGGCTACCTGCAAGGTGCGGCTCTCATCGTTCCACAGGGCAAATAACATAGTCACATACTGCGATTCCAGTTTGCGTTCCTGCAGCGCGTCGTTCAGCAGGGCCAGCATCTCGGCCGGTTCCGGCCGCTGCTGCGCCGCTGAGTGCATGATGCCGCTCACCAGTGCCGCAAACAGTGCCGCCGGCGCCGCCTTGCCGCTCACGTCGCCCAGCACGATCGCGGTTCGTCCCGGTTCGTAATCAATAAAGTCGTAGAGGTCGCCGCCGATGGTGCGCGCGGGCAGAAAACGCACCGCCATTTCGGCATTCATCATCTCCGGCGCCGCCGCCGGCAGCAGCCGCAGTTGCACCTCGCGCGCCATGGCAATGTCCCGCTCCAGTTGCGCCTCCTGACGGCGCACCGCCTGGTAGAGCCGCGCATTCTCAATGGCGATGGCCACCTGCGCGGCCAGCGTGGTCAGCACACGTTCATGATCTTCGTTGAAAAAGCCCACCCGCGTGTGTTCCAGGTCCAGCACGCCGATAATGCGACCCTTGTGAAACAAGGGAACAATCAGTTCCGAGCGAGTCTCCGCATTTGTTTCCAGGTAGCGCGCGTCCTTGCTCACGTCGGGCACGTTCACCATCCGCCACTCGCGCACCGCCACTCCCACCAGCCCGCTGGTGATGGGGATGTTGCGTAGCGGCGCATGCGCATGTCCAAACCGCCAGGCGTAGCGCGTGATCAGAGTCTCGCCCTTCTCGTCCAGCAGCAGAATGGTGAACATCTGGTAGTCAATCAGCCGGCGCAGCAGTTGGCCAACCTTTTCCAGAAGCGGATCCAGATCCAGAATCGAGGTCAACTCCACAGCGATCTCGTTCAGCACCGTCAGCGTCTGTGCTTGGCGGGAGACGCGCGCGTAGAGACGCGCGTTTTCAATTGCCTGCGCGATGCGCGAGGCGGTCAGCGTCAGCAGCCGTAAATGCTCCGGGCGAAAGTAGCCGGCCTGCTCGCTCTCGATGTCTAGCACGCCGATCAAACGGTTCTTGGCGATCAGAGGTACCGCCAGCTCGGAGCGCACCTCGGGATTTACCTCGACGTAGTAATCCGCCGTGGTCACGTCATTCAGCAGCACCGGCTGGCGAGTCAGCGCCACCTGCCCCACCACTCCTCTGCCCATGGGGATGTGCAGCCGCTCCACCTGCGTGGTGTGGCCGATCTGGAACCTTACCCGCAGTTCTCGCGTGCGGTCATTCACCAGCAAAATGGCGAAGATCCGGTACGGGATGATGGCTTTCACCAGCTCCGCGGTGCGTTTCAGCAAGGTTTCCAGGTCCAAGGTGGTGTTCAGCGCTTCGCCGAACTCGTGCAGGTAGGCATAATACGCCGCGTCCGCGTGGATATTCTGTAGGTCAGGATGCACCCCAGAGTATGCCGGATCGGCAGGGCGGGAGTCGCCCTCAAGCTCGGGTTCTTCGCGTGGCGATGGAGGAATGGGAGTCATGACGCTTGATGAAAATCATAGCGCATCAACCGTCTGTGCTACGGCCGGTCAACCCGGTACAGAACATCCTTGCCGGATTTGGCTATCGGGGTCAGGCGCCAGCCGGCGTTTGCCAGCCGCGGCACAACCCAGGTGAGGCGTGGCAGTCCGCTATCAAGAAGCAGAAACGTTGCATGGCTGGACACAAACGGAGCGTAGGCCGTGACGCGTAGCGGGATGTAGTCCTGACTGGTAGCCAGTGACAGCTCCGGCAAAAAGTCAGGTTGCCGCTCAGCATATGCAACGTCAGACAGATAAATGAGCCGCTGTTGAACGGAAGGCGGCGCGTACCACCACTCCGGAGCGTAGTCATAGGCGTTGGCAACCACGATGGGAAATCCGGCGGACGCATTGAGCAGGACAGGGGAGACGGCTATTGTGCCCGGCTGAGCTTTCCAGATGGGTAGATGCATATTCTCAAGGAATAACGTCATTGCCATAAGCAGAAGACAGCAAACACTGCTGAGAGCAAGAAGTGGCTGAATATTGATCTGCCGGGGCGCAAAGCGCGGCAATGCCCAGCCACTGAACAGTGCCAGTCCAAGGGACGTGCTGATGGCGTATTTGGGTTGAAAGTTGCCTGTCTTGAATACCGTCAGCAAGATCACAACAGGAAGCAGAAGGCACAGTGCGTACATTGCGGTCCACTCGTGAAAAGGGACTTGAAGGAGAGAGCTTATCTTGCCATCATCAGGTCTCTTTGGCCAGGGTAGGAACGCGAAGATTGCAAATAGGTATAACAGGGGAAGGGAAATCATTCCTGAATACCATAGCAAATCAATTGCAGACGGCTTTGCCCAAAAGTTTGTCGAATGGAGCACGGCTTCACCGAGTACCGTGTGAGATATATGCGCTAATGGCAGGGTGAGGGCAAGTGGAGCTAACCCCGTTACCATGGCCGAGAGCAACCACACGTCTAGGCGGTGCCTTTGGATGAATCGTGCGCCTTCCCCTGCGGCCAGGAACAACCCAACATGGACTAGGCCGAAGTGATGACTCAAAATGGCTCCCGCAATGCCCATCGCGACGCCGCACAAAGGCAGGAGCCGGTGATGCTGTCTGAGAGATGCAGTCTGCCAGCTGTAGAACGTCAGGGCCGTGAAGGCGAGTAGTAGTCCGTAGGGTCTTGCCGTATAGGCTTGGTACATGATGAGGATGGCGCCCAGCATCATCACCAGTGCAAACAGCGCCTGAATCGCTGTACCGTGTCGGCGAACGATTTTATAGGTCATCCAGCCGGCAGTGATAGTCGCGATGATCTCGGGAACACGCAGGGCGAATGCCGATTCGCCCAATAGCCGCAGAGAAATATGGGTTAGCAGATACTGCAGGGGCGGTTGGCCGTCGGATGGCATGGCCCGCAGCATCTCCTGAAGCGAGGAGAGCCTGGAGATAAAGAGCGTGAATAATTCGTCGAACCAGAGAGGTGTTATGAGCGCATGATACAGAGCAAATAGCGTAAACACCGCAAGTGCGAACAGTAGATACTTGCGTTCATGACGTGCAATTGACTGCTCGGAACGAACGCCAAGAGCAACCAGCGAAGTGGAAAAATGAAAGGGTGTTCTCGTTGCCTTAGCGCTCATAACGTTTGCCGTGTATCCCGCCATATCTTCAACAAGGCTGCCACATGACGAAAAAAAATGCTGGGCATCTTGCTCCACTTGTACACTTGAGTGACGCCTGTCGAGCGTAGTTGATGGTTTATAGGCAACTCTCGGATGGTAAATCCGCGGCGATGCGCGCGAGCCACGAACTCCCACCAGAAGCCTTCTTTCATTTCCCCCAGTTCCCCAGCCAGCCTCCGGGCAACGGCCTTGGGAAAAAGCACATAGGGACAACTGGGATCATGGACTGGCGTCCGGAATACAGCCTGATAGAGCACATAAAATAACTTTGAAAAGCTCCGGCGCAGAAATGAATCGGCCCGATGCACGCGCCAGCCGATCAGGATGTCGGCTGTCTCGCGTAACTTCCAGAACTTCGTAAAATCCTTGGGGTCGCATTGGCCGTCGGAGTCAAGACAGAGCAGATATTCGGCTTCGAGCAGGTCCATACCCTCGCGCACGGCTTTGGAATAGCCCTTGCGCGTATCGCTCAGATTCAGGCGTATTGGTAACTCCAGAGCCAGCTGCCGAAGAACATCTTTGGTATTGTCCCTGCTCCCGTCTTCGCAGACAATGAAGCCGGGATTCACGACCGAGGAGAGTTCCCCGTAAATACTGCGTATGGTTGCTTCGATGCTCTCGCCCTCGTTATGAACGGGTAGCAGTACCTCGATGTCGATGGACCGCACGGTTCGTCCCTCAATGGAGAGCGCGTTTCTGGATGAAACGGAAAATTCCACGCTGCAAGCCGCTCCCTATTACCTATTCACTATTCCCTATTCCCTATTCCCTATTCCCTCGTTTCACTCCGCTCCCAACTCCCGCACAATCGCCACCGAGGCGGAAGCTCCGATGCGGTTAGCTCCTGCTTCCAGCAACTCTTTCACGTTGGCCAGGGTGCGAATGCCGCCCGCCGCCTTCACGCCGCAGCGCGTGCCGGCCACACCGCGCATCAGCGCCACGTCAGCCGCGGTTGCGCCGCCGGAAGAAAATCCAGTAGACGTCTTGATAAAGTCCGCTCCCGCCAATATGGCCAGCTCCGATCCGCGCAGCTTTTCTTCCATCGTCAACAACGCCGTCTCCAGAATCACCTTGAGCAGCGCGCCGTGATGGTGAGCCACGTTCACTGCGGTGAGGATGGCGTTCTGCACGGCCTGGTTGTCGCCGCTCTTCAGCAGGCCGATGGGAATCACCATGTCCAGCTCGCGCGCTCCCAGCCTGCTCAGCGCCTCCGCCTCCTGGTGCAGCGTAGACACCAGGTACGCCCCCAGCGGAAAGCCGATCACCACGCCCACCGGAACGCCCGTGCCGTTTAGCACGCCGGCCGCCGTCGAAACCCACACCGGGTTCACCATGGCGCAGGCAAAACGGTAGCGAATCGCCTCCTCGCACAGCGTCTCCACCTGCGCGCGGGTGGCGTCGGGCTTCAGCAGCGTGTGGTCGATCACCGCGGCCAGCGACTGCCAGTTCTTGAGTGTAGCCGCGGCAAATGCGGCGGCGTCATAACTCCGCTTGTTCAACTTGTTCAACTCTGGACGTGCGTCCTGATGGGGGGTGGTTGCACTCATGAGGCCATGCTCCTTGAAGCGGAATGCCGCTCTCAGCCGGCGGCAAAACGCGCTCTACAGGAGTAAGTATAGTGTCTGACGGTTCACGGAACAAAATGAAGGAAGAAAACGGTAGTGGGTCAGTTTGAAGAGTATTAGTTTAACAGGTTGTGGAATAGCTCTGCTTTGTATCAGGGCACGACTTTGCCGGGGTCCCCAGCGACAGGTCTTTGTCGCTGGGGTGGCTTTAGTCGTGCCGAAAAGATCGTAAAAATTATCGCGGGCTTTAGCCCCTGAGGAAAAAATCCTCCGCTCCCTACTCCGGATGGTCGGGCGACATCACGCAGATGTCGGGCAGGTTCCGGTAGCGCTCCGCATAATCCATTCCGTAGCCGATCACAAACAGGTTGGGAATGGAAAAGCCCACATAGTCCGCCTCGATTTTTTCGATGCGCCGCGATGGCTTGTCCAGCAGCACGGCGATGCGCAGCGACTTGGGCTTCTGCTGCATGAACAGCTTGCGCAGGTAAGAGAGCGTCAGCCCGGTGTCCAGAATGTCCTCCACCATCAGAACATTCTTGCCCTCGATCGGGTGATCCAGATCCTTGATCAGCTTCACCGCCCCGGAAGACCTCTGCCCCTGGCCGTAGCTTGAGGTGGCAACAAAGTCAAACGTGGCATCGGCCTGTACGGCCCTTGACAGATCGGCCAAAAAAGGCGCCGCGCCCTTCAGTATGCCCACCATCACCAGCTTCTCGCCGTTTATATCATGGGTAATCTGGGCGCCCATCTCGGCCACGCGCTCGGCAATCTGTTGCCGGGTAAAGAGAACCTCAAGGCCCTGGGAATTGGTAGCCATGCACCCAGTATCGCCTGAACCCTGCGCCGCATGGCAAGCGCGCCTGTGTAAATCCGGGTCATTTCGTTGCAGGCAAGTTGTTGGATGCTCCTTCCACCCTCGTCCGTCTATACTTGAGAAGCGATGATTCCCTATTTGCACCTGTGGAGTTTTAATCTGCCCACCTTCGGGCTGATGCTTTGGGTGGCCGCCGTGACTGCCGCTTTTGTCATGGACCGCAGTTTCCGCCGCGCGCACGTCACCGCCGACGCCCTCAGCATGGTCGCTATCACCGTGGTCATCGGCATCGTCGGCGCCAAGCTCTGGCACGTCATCGACACCCCCAACGAATTTCGTGAATTCGGCTGGCCGGTTTTGTGGGCCAGGGATGGGTACGCCTGGTATGGCGGGCTTCTCTTTGGCATCGGCGCGCTGCTCTTCCAGGGCTGGTGGGCGAAGATCGGTATGCTGCGCACTCTCGATCTGGCCGCTTCGGCTGCCGCCATCGGTCAGGGCATCGGCCGCATCGGCTGCTTTCTCTCCGGCGACGGCTGCTACGGCATTGAGATCAAGCCGGTGCACCTGTTCTCCTTCACATTTCGCCCCTGGGGCATGAGCTTCCCCAACGGTATTGAGAGGGTCTTGGTCCCCGTCTATCCCACCCCGCTCTATGAGATGGCCGCTTATATGCTCATCGGCGGCTGGCTGTGGTGGCGGCTCGGAAAGCAGAAAACTCCAGGCTCCATCGTCGGCCAGTACCTGCTGCTCTGCGGAATAGCTCGCTTTTTGGTTGAATTTATCCGCCGCAACCCCAAGGTGTTGTGGGGCTTAACCAACGCTCAACTGGCCAGCGCCGGTTGCGTCGTTGTGGGCATTATTCTCATCTGGTGGGCCGCCACACGCCCCGTCACCGGCCCGGATGAAGCCGCCCAGGCCCTGGAAAAAGCGGCATAGGTGGCTATGGCTGTCTTTGCATCATACGGCGAGGCCCTGGCTCTGGGGCTGGCCTCGGGACCTGCCTGCCTGGCAGCTTGCGGACCCGTATTGGTTCCCTCATTACTCACCGAGCGCGCGGGCTTCCGGCCCCATGCACGCTATCTCTCCGCTTTTCTGGCGGCGCGCCTTCTGGGATACATGCTCTTTGCCATCGTGGCCTGGGAACTTGGCGCGCTGGCGTCGATGTTGCCTGCCCCGCGCCTGCTGATGATGGGCGTGGTTTATCTGCTGCTCGCCTGCGTGTTGCTTTGGTACGCATACTCGGCCCGGCGCAGTTGCGCTCAACCCTGCGCGGATTCACAGCTGGTCCAAATCGACGAAAACAAAAATCGCGGTGTTGCCGGAGCGGCGGTGTTGGGCCTCCTCACCGGTTTGAATCTCTGCCCTCCATTTGTGGTTGCCGGTATCAGGGCAGCCCAACTGGGCAGCCTCGCCGCCGCACTGCTCTTCTTTGCTGTATTCTTTCTAGGAACCTCCATTTGGTTTGTTCCGTTTATCAGCCTGGGTTGCATCGTGCGCAACCAGGCCGTGATGACCGTCGCGCGGATGGCGATGGTGCTCATCGCCCTCTATTACCTTTCTATGGGAATCGCCATGCTCTTGGGGAAAAAAGCCTATGGCTACTGACGCTCGCATCTTGCCGCTCGCCCGCCCGGCGCCGCGCGGCATCCTACGCTCTCTGCTGCTCACCTTGCCCATTCTTCTCTGGTCGCTGCTCATGTTCGGCAACCCGAACTCGCACGCGGACCGGCTATCGCACATCTCTGGCGCTATCACCGCGCTCTTCATGACCGTGCTGTTTTTCATGATGATGCGCACCCATAGCACCTATCGCTGGCGCCGCATCTTCTTCGTAAGCCTGGGCATCCTCTTTCCTATTGGCTTTATCCACAATCTCTTCGTCATGCGCGGCTCCATGGGCATTCCCATCGAAGAGATGATTGCCGGCCGCACCCCATTCTGTTTCATGCCCATCCCGCTCCTCATTCTGCCGGCAGCCTTCACGCGGACGCTGATCTTCCCCGGCTCCATCGCCGGCAACAGCCACGGCATTGCCGCCATGGTCGCCCTCTGGCTGGCTCTTACGCTGGTCATGGGCAAGGGTTGGTGCAGCTACGCCTGCTTCTTTGGCGGCATTGAAGAAGGCGTGGCCGCCATCCCTCCCCGCGCCAAGATCCGCAAGCTCAACCCGCGCTTACGCTATCTCCCCTGGGCCGTACTGCTGGCCATGGTGCTGCTCTCGCTGGCCATTTATGAGCCGGCTTACTGCATGTGGCTATGCCCCTTCAAGGCCGTCACGGAATACGTCGCCGCCCGCAATACCATCGGCCTGGTGCAGAACGTAATCTTTGTCCTGCTCTTTGCAGGACTGGTCATCGTGCTGCCATTCCTGACGAAGAAGCGAACCCAGTGTTCCTGGTTCTGCCCCTTTGGCGCATTCCAATCCATCTTCAACAAGATCAGCATCTTTGAAATAAAGATCGATCAGGCCCGCTGCAAGCCATGCCTGCTCTGCCAGAATGCCTGCCCAAATCTCTCCTTGTCGAAGGAATCCGTCGCCCGCGGCGAGACACTGCTCTCCTGCATGAAGTGCGGGGCCTGCGTAGACATCTGCCCGCGGCAAGCTGTCGTCTGGCACATCAAGGGAACCGGTATCCAGGCCAAATCGGAGCCCGCGTGGCGGAGATTTCCCTATATCATCTGTGCCGTGTCCGTCCTCATCGGCTGCGTCTACATCTTCATCGCCCGGGGGCTTTTCGAAGCATCCAATCCAGCGCGCGCGCTGAGATTTCTCCTTGCCGCCTGTGGCGTGGCCGTCATATTCGGCGGCATACTCATCGTTCGGGGGCTTATCAACGCACCCAATCCGGAGCGCGCGCGGCTCATGTTCCTTTATGGCGCATGGGCCATGGCCATCATGTTCGGCGGCAGCATCATAGCCCAGGGCATTGCCACCATACTGCACTTCATTGTTTAGGAGGGCGCTAATGAAACTCCGTCCTATTCTCGGTTACACCGCGGCTGCCATGACGCTTCTTGCCGCGCTGCTGACTCCATTTCTGCTGATGGGGCTCTTTAGCAATGGCTTCGTCGCCCTCGGCTTTCACGTGGATGATATGTACACCGGAGGACCCAAGGAGCGCACTATTCCCATGGGCGCTTACTCCATCGACATTCATCGCCCCGTCTATCCGCACATGCTGCAAACCGAAAAACCCTTTGTGCAGCTCGATTGGACTCCCGTGAGCGCCCTGCCGCAGCACGTATCCGACGCGGTAGACATCGATGGCGATGGCCAGCCCGACGTCCGCGTCAGCTTCGACGTGCCCAAGGATCCCAAGGCCCCGTTGCGCGTCGACGTGGACTCCCTCAACCCGCGCTACCAGGCAATGCAACACGCGGGCAAGGAGAAATACTCCCGCCTGATTGTGCGCGTGGACAAAGCCATCCTGGTGCGCATTCCGCTCGCGAATCCCTAGCCGCCAAACAGTCTGAGGAATAATTTGGTTCGGAGGGAGGCGGGAGTTTCAACCCCCGCATAATGCCAACATAATCAACGCGGGCTTTAGCCCCAGTGGGAAGCTTCCGAGTTTTCCATAGCTGCTACAGCCGCTTGATAAACGCCTGCGCCTCTTTCAGATGCGGGAACAACCTCTCCTCGGCCTTGAACTCCCGCGAATGCACGCATCGCCGCACCCCGCGCATCTTCACCGGGTGTTTCAGGTGCAGCATCTCATGGAACAAAAGGTATTCAAGGGCGTAGCGTGGGCTCGATGGCCGGTCGAAGACGCGGCTCACCACGATGGTGTTGTGGGCGGAGTCGTAGTGCCCCAGCGCCCGCTTGGCCATTCCCTCGCTCCAGGTCAGCTCCGGCCGGCCCAGCATCCTGCCGAAAAACTTCGCGTTCAGCGTGTCGAAAACTTCTTCCAGATGGTAGAAGCGCCCCTCCGGACCGGAGAACCGCTTGCTGCCGCGTGCGCCGCGGATCAGCTCCGTCTGCCGGCTGACCGCTGCGCTCGACGAAAACCGCTTGTAGCGCAGGTTGTGCGCGGGGTCGATAGGCTTCTTGTAGAGTTTGGCCAGAAGAATGTGCGCGATGGCATGGAGCACCGGCTCCGGCGCGCCCTCCAGCAGATCGGAAAGGCTCACAGCAATCTGCCCATCGCGCAACCGTATCCGCGTATTCAGCGAGGTAAACCGCCGGAAACGGACCACCATGGGCGGCATCGGCGCACGCGGGCGCAGCGCCCGGTACTCCTCCTGAAAAATGGAAACAAGATCGGCAGCCACTGTGTACAGCTTACAGCCGTCAGCTTACAGTTTGAGAGGTTGTCCTCAGAGTGCGTTGCTAATTTTCCCGATAAAAGTGTGCAGAATTAGACAGTTGGCAGCTTGACTGGAGGGTACATTCGTTTACATGCTTGATGACATACGAATATTAAGTGTCGAAAAGGATGGCGAAGACGGCTTGATTGTGGCGTTCTCAGACGGGACGTCAGGCGCGTATGTAGTGGAGGAGCTGCTAGCGTTGAGACCCTGTCGACAACTAGGCAAAAAGCCAAAGGGCCAGAATCTTCGCAAACCCCAACAACATACTGATTAGGACACCACCCGGTTTGACGGTTGATAGCAACTGCAAGCTAAATGCTAAAAGCTGACAGTTGTTTACTGTCCACTGTTCACTGATCACTGTTCACTGTTTTCTCTCCAGCACCATCAGCCTCTGCCGCGCCTGCCACTCCTGGTCCGGAAACTTGCCCGCCGACGACTCCAGAAAATGATGGTAGTAGGCCGCTGCCTGCGCCTTATCGTGGAGCGCATCGTAGCTAATCGCCCAAAGGAAGTAGGTGGACGGGTTCTCCGCAAGAAATTTCGACCGCATGGTCAGCGCATGAATCGTGATCGCGTGCTGACCGGTCCTCGATGCCGCAAAGGCCAGCCCGCTCCAGCCGTCGGCATTGGCTGCATCCAGACGGGTCGCTTTGTCAAAGGCGGCAAAGGCCTCGGCGTACTTGAGCTGCCGAATCAAATTCTGTCCATGCGCCACCAGCAGCGCCGGGTCGTCGGGGCTGGCCATGAGCAGCGAAACGTACAGCTTATCCGAACCCGCCGCGTCTCCGGCGTCATCCAGCACTGCGGCCAGCATGCGCGTAATGGTCAAGTCCTTGGGGTGAGCCTCGTGCAGCTTTTGTAGCAGCGGCAGCGCCTCGGCCTTGTCCTCTGCGGCCAGCACGGTGGCCAGTTGCGCGGTCAGCGTCGTGTCCCCGGGTGCTTGCTCCAGCGCCGCCCGCAGCAGGTTCTCCGCCTCGGGATACTGCTTGTGCGCAATCAATATATGGGCCAGGCCGGCGTTGGCCGCCGCGGACTTCGGATCCAAGGTCAGCATGCGGCGATAGGCTTTCTCCGCGGCGTCAACCTGGCCTGTCTGCTCGGCTAGTTCGGCCGCCAGCAGCGTGTCAGCCGGGCTCTCCGGCGAGAGCTTCAGCGCCTCTAACAAATCCTCAGACGCCTTGGCCGGATCGTCCCTTCGGTCAATCTCCGCCAGCGCCCGCCACGCGCGCGCCTTGGCGCTGGGGCCGGCCTCGCCGGGGTCCAGCCGCGTGGCCGCCGCCAGCTCCATCCGCGCGTCCGTGTACTTGTTTTGCCGGGCCAGCAGCATCCCCAGCTCCACGTGCGCCTCAAACGATTGCGGATTTGCCTCCACCGCCCGCCGGTAGAATCCTGCCGCGGCCTCCAGACGATTTTGCGCATCCGCCACGTAGCCTGCGTCAAACAGTGCCCGCGCATCGGACGGATGCGCTGCCAGCCAGTTGTCGAGCCTGGCCTCCGCCGCCTTCCAGTCGGATTTTGTAATGGCTCCCTCCGCAGCAGCCACTTCGTCGGAAACAAGCTGTGCCGCGGCAGTCGCAGGCGCGGCCTCCGGCGCCGGTTGCTCTGGATTCTGCGCGGAACTCTGGCCAAAACCAACAGCCGATGAGAACAGCAAAACAAACGTAGTGAAACGAAACACGGAATACCTCACTTGTAGTTTACCGGGGCAGACCTTTACCGGGGCTGCTGAGAGTTCGACGTGTGGAAGCGAAGGAGGAAATCCAACAATGATCGGGGTAAAGAGCAATACAGACCATAATCACGAGTGGAGCAGAACAGACCAGCCCTAAAGTCATTGGATAAGTACATTGGTAATTAGGAAATCACAATGAAAGCGCTATTTGAAAACCCCGAAGCAGCGAAACTGGATGAAGAGACAGTCTCGAATGCCTCACCGCAAATGAGGATGGTCTGCGTAGCCGAAAAGACTGCGGAGAAATCCACTGAAGCCGGACAGCATTCCGGCATGAGCTACAACAAGCTCTTCTCAAAGTACTTGGTATCTCGGGGCCTTCAGTCCTGTTAGAGGGGCAATGAAGGAACCGGTGCGTGCCAGGAATTGAGTGTGTGAATATGACTACAGATGTCCGGCAACACTTTCCACTAACCAATGCCTATCTGTGCCAGGACTGTGCCTCCATTGGCAACAACTCAATGCATTGTCCTGCCTGCGCCTCAGATGTCCTCATGTCGCTGGAAGGCGTGCTGAACCGCAGACAAGCGAAGAGATCGAGGAATAGAGCCCATTCCGAGTTTCCCAAATGGCGGTCGCAGATCCAAATTGCTGCATGAAGTTAGCGTGGGCGCAGCCAGGTGTCGAGCCTGGCCTCTGCCGCCTCCCAATCGGATTTGGTAATTGATTCCTCCGCGGCAGCCGCTTCGTCGGAAACAGGCTGGGCCGCGGCAGTCGCAGGCGCGGCCTCTGGCGCCCGCTGCTCGGGATTTTGCGCGGAACTCTGGCCCAAGCCGGAAACCGATGCCAACAGCAGGATAAAAACAGCAAATCGATGCACAAAATACCTCACTCAACAGTTTACCGGGAGAAATCTGCCTCAATCCTGCGAGCAGCTTGTATGTTGGACGCGCCTAAGCGCAAAACTCGTCAATGAAACGGAGGGAGGCGGGGGTTTTATCCCCCGCAAAATGTTAACAGAACCATTAAGGGCTTCAGCCCCGGAGGGTATGTTGGCTTGCAAATAGAAAATGTTCATCGGCTGCATTTGCAGACCGCCCCGCAGACAAAATCTTTGATTGAAGGAAAAATCATTGCCAGGCAGTGACACCAGACCGGCTGAACGGTGTATCCTCTCCGCAGAGCAGTCGCAGTTATTTTCCATAGAAAGGAACTACTGAAATGCGCAGCTTGAAATCTTTCATCGTCGCGGCTTTCGCGCTGTCGACCTTCCTCTTCCTGATGCCGGCGAAGCCGGCGCATGCCCAATTCCCCGCCTATCTTCATGCTCTCTCCGACCTGCGCACGGCGCGCGCCTACTTGCAAATGCCCGTCAAGCCGGAAGCGAAAAACGCCTGCAAACATGCTGCCAAGGAGATCAGCCGCGCCATTAATGATATTGCACAGGCCGCCAGCAGTGATGGCAAGAACCCCGAAGTCGTGCCGCCGCCGCAGGGCGGAGGAGGCAACGCGAATTGGCCGATTCACTCCGCGGTCAAGCTGCTGAAGGAGGCGCGTACCGACATTGAGCACGGCCGCGATCTGCCCGAGAACAAAGGGCTGCGTGAACACAGCCTTGAGCACATCGATAAGGCGCTGCTGACCCTGACGCAGTTCCTGTAAGCAGCCGCTCCAACCCAATCGAGGCAGCAGCGCGGAAATCGGCGCGCTGTTGCCACGACGGCTCATAAAGAATGCTGCTTCGATCCTGGCCGTTCTATCCGGTTCGTTTGCAGCTTGTCGCTGGCTCTGGTTAGTATTGCCTGCGAACAGGAGGATTCATGGATCGTCGCGCCTTTTCCGCACTGCTGCCCATGCTCTTTGCCGCTCCGGCCCTGGCGGCCACAGCCGAAGCTCAAACGTCTGGGTCGCCAGCCGCTGCCAACCCGCCCGCGCTGCCCAAGCTGGCCTCGGGCCAATACCTCCCGGGCGAACCGCAACACCCACAATCGCCGCGCGTATCGCGCAGCTTTCTCCGCGGCATGTTGCCGGATAATATCCGGCTGGAGTCTCATGTCACGGTTCTTGCCCCCGGTGCGCCGGCCGAGCCCGTCGAGCATCACAAGCACACGGAGATGTGGTTCGTCCGCCAAGGTACGGTTGCGCTGATGACCGCCGGCGTCACGCGTACCCTCAAGGCCGGCGAAATGGGCCTGTGCATCGCCGGAGACGATCATTACATTACCAACGCCAGCAAAACCGAGCCTGCCTCATACTTTGTTGTCTCCGTCGGTCCGCCGGAGTAGCTCGGCATTAAGCTACAAAAAAGTGTGCCCCGGTGCAAAAAAACCATGCCGGGGCGCACAGAGCAATTTGTTGTCCTTCAAACTCCGCTTAGAAACGGATGACGGCGCCACCGGAGTACCGGAATCCTTCCACGCCGATTTTCTCATTTCCCACATATTCGTTTTCCAGAGCGCCAACCGAGACCAACTGGTTGAAATACTCCACTTGCATTGGACGAACCGAGAGGTGTTTGCTCACCTTCACATCAAAGCCCCCACCGGAGGCAATCGTAAACGGATTAGCGGTGCAGGCTGCGCCTGCAGCAGTCCTGTTACCACAGGGCTCACCGCTGTCCGCCGTGATCCCGATATGTGTAACGCCAAAAAGTTGATGAGCAAACAAGCTGTACCGCGAATTCTTAATCCTGTAACGCACGGTGGGACCAAAAAGATAACCCTCCGTTTTGAAGGTTGCACCATCGCTATCGTTGGTGTAGCCGGCCAATTCGCCTGTCAAGCCAAGATGCTTGTTGAAGAAGTAGGTTGCCGAGGCTTGTCCGCCATTCAGAATCAGTGGGAAAGGATATTCACTTACTACACTGGCCCTCGAAAAAGAGTAGCCGGCGAATATATCCCACTTGTCCAGCGCGGCCGGCTTTGGCTGTTGAGCCGGCGTTATAGACAAACAACACGTCAACACAAACATCACTCCGATTAGCTTACGCATCAATTACCTCCTCTGCTGAGCAACAGCAGTTGTTTAGGACCTCGGCTAGAGTGGCCACCGCATGTCGTTGTTGTTTATGAGGATTGATGGCCGCACTTAGCAGCATAGTGTCGGCCTGAGGATAATCCTCATCATTCAAAGATCCTCAAACCATTTGCATTCACAATTTAGGCTTCCGGGTTTGAGTCATCTTTATGGGTAGATTCAGTCTATAATGGAAAAGTTGCAATAATTATTTCTCAGATAGCCAGAATATCGCTGACCGCAGTAACTGAATTGCGCCAATAACTGCGAACTCCAAAAACATGTGCCCCAGCGCGAAAGAACCATGCCGGGGCACTCAGGACAATTTGCTGTCCTTCAAACTTCGCTTAGAAACGGTAGACCGCGCCGCCGGTATACCGGAATCCATCCGCGAGCAGTTTTATGCCTGTAGAGCCGCTACCATACGGATGGGCCAACAAACGCGGGCCGGGAGAGACCGGGATGGCAAAAAATAAGCCGCCAATACTATCCATTGAGATCCGTTCGTTGTAGTACTCCATTTGCAGCGGCCGAACCGAAAAATGCTTGTTCAACTTTATATCGACGCCGCCCCCGGATGCCATGGTAAACGGATTTGTTTTGCAGGTTGGCGAGCTGCTTATGCAACCTGAGCCATCGTCTTCTGTGGCCGAGAAATGAGTGACGCCAAACAGTTGCTGGGCAAAGAAGCTCACCCGCGGATTTTTCCCGTTCTTGAATCCAAAACGCGCTACCGGGCCAAACAAATAGCTTTGCGAGCTGATCGTGAGGCCATCCACATCATTGGTATAGCCGGAGAATTCGGCGGTCGCGCCAAGATGCCGGGTGAAGTTATGGGTAACGGCGCCTTGCCCGCCATTCAGATTCATGGGGAAGGGAGCTGCATTCGCAAGATACAATCGCGAAAATGAGTACCCGGCGAATACATCCCACTTGGCTAGCGCCGCTGGTGTCGGTTGCTGAGCCGATGAAACAGCCACGCAACACGCCAAAACAAAGAACAATCCGATCATCTTACGCATCAAATACCTCCTCTGCTGGTCAACAGCAGTTGTTAGGACCTCGGCTGAAGTGGCTGCTACATGTCGTTGTTGTGTACGGGGAAAGATTGCAGCGTCTAGCCAGAATATCGTCTGCTTGGGGATCGTCCTCCTCATTCAAGACACCTCAGTCATTTGGATCGTGTGCCGTTTCCCATATTGCATACATTCCCGATATCGAACACTATTCTCGGGACATCTCAAGCTATGAAATGAGGAATGATGATTGGTCGGAGGAAGAGATGGACTGCTAGCCTTAGCCTTATCCCTCATGCACAGCGGCTATTGTTGTATCCCGAAACCACAGTTAAAGTCGGACTACAAAGTCACAGTACGAAAGGAATGAATCTCAAGCTGTTTTTTTGAAATTATGTTGACTTACATCATTTTTTTACCTGAAACGCATCTATTTGAAAAATAGTAGTTTCCGGGCAATTCATTGAATTCAGACCTCGTTTTCCAGAGATTCGAGCAAAAAATGTCAACTTTTTAATGTAGACTGAATCTATCCAAATAGGGAAAAACCAAACACCAAAACCCAAAATCGGGAAAGCAAGCAGTAGCGCGACTCTGCGAGCCCATGCCCAAACCAAAATCGGAGGTTAATCTGTGAAACTTCTTTCCATGCAGCTCATTCCACTTTCCTCGGCATTCCTGTGTCAGGACTGTAGCGTTGTCGGCAACAGCCCGCATCAGTGTCCTGCCTGCGCCTCGGGTGTTCTGATGGGGCTGGCAAACGTGCTGGACCGCAAGCAGGAGAAGAGGTCGAGGAATCGTACCCGTGCCACCGAGTTTCCCACCTGGCGGTCGCAGCTACAGCCGGTGCAGTTCCAGCGTGTTGCATGATGTAAGTCGTTGGGCGCAGCCGCCCGGGCTCATTTGACTCGGCTCGCACCGTCCTCCCCTCTTGCGCCGGGTTCTATAATGAAAATGGCCGTCTGCGCCCCGAGCCTTTCTGAGGCTTCTGGGATGCGGTTGCCACATTTCTCGCCCGGTGACTTCCCTTTGAACGACGCCATCATCATCCGCGGTGCGCGGACCCATAACCTGAAGAACATCTCCTGCGAGATTCCCCACGGCAGGCTGACGGTCATCAGCGGCGTCTCCGGTTCGGGCAAGTCCTCGCTGGCATTCGACACCATCTACGCCGAGGGTCAGCGCCGCTACGTTGAGTCGCTCTCCGCCTACGCCCGCCAGTTTCTCGAGCGTATCGAAAAGCCCGACGTGGACGAGATCGACGGCCTCGCCCCGGCCATCGCCATCAAGCAGAAGAACACCACGCGCAACCCCCGCTCTACCGTTGCCACCGCCACCGAGGTTTACGATTACCTGCGCCTGCTCTACGCACGCTGCGGCACGGTTCACTGCGTCCACTGCGATGGCCTGGTCAAGCGAGACTCCATCGACGAAATTGCCGAGGCCGCGCTGGCGCTGGGTGAGGGAACTCGCCTCAACGTGCTCTTCCCGGTGCGCCATGCCGAGCCCGCGCCCGAATCCGACGCCAGGCCCGCCCGTCGCGCCGTCAAATCCGCCGCCAAATCCGCCGCCAAGCCCACCCCCGAATCCCCGCTCACCGAGGCCCTCAAAGCCCGCCTCATCGAGCTGCGCGCCACCGGCTTTAACCGCCTCTACCAGCAGGGAAGCATCTTCGAATTTTCCACTCCCGAGTCGCTCCTCGACCTCGACTTCACGTTGCCTGTCTTTGTCCTTCTCGACCGCATCGTCGTCAGCGCCGAGAATCGCGCCCGCATCGTCGACGCCGCCGAGATCGCCTATCGCGAGTCGGGCGAGGTCATCTTCGAGGAACTCCCGAGCACAGAATCCGCTCCGCGTCCGCGCCACCGCTTCAGCGCTGCATACGAGTGCAAGAGCTGCCATCGCCCCGGCCGCGAGCCCGAGCCGCGCCTCTTCAGCTTCAACAATCCCTTCGGTGCCTGTCCCCGCTGCCAGGGCTTTGGCAACACCATGGATTTCGACCTGAATCTGGTCATCCCCGACAAATCGCTCACCCTCAACGGCGGCGCCATCGATCCATGGAACCGCCCCAAGTACCGCCCCTGGTTTATGGAGTTTCGCCGTCAGGCCCCGGAACTCGGCGTGCCCCTCGACGTGCCCTGGCGCGATATGCCCGAAGCCGCGCTCGAGATCGTCCTGCGCGGCAAAGGCACATTCGTCGGCGTCCTCGGCTTCTTCGCGCAGATGGAGCGCAAAAAGTACAAGCTGCACGTGCGCGTCATGCTCAGCAAGTATCGCGGCTACGCCGAGTGCCCCGACTGCCGCGGTCAGCGACTCCGCGCCGAAGCCCGCAGCGTCCGCCTCAACGGCCAAAGCATCTGCCAGGCTGCCTCGCTCACCATCGCGGAAGCAAAAGCATTCTTCGCCGCGCTCCGTCTCTCGCCCATGCAGGAGGAGATCGCCGGACCCATCCTCCAGGAGGTACGTCAGCGCCTCAATTTTCTCGACGCCGTCGGCCTGGATTACATCACCCTCGACCGTCTTGCCTCCACGCTCTCCGGCGGCGAGGCGCAGCGCATTCAACTCGCCACCTCGCTCGGCTCGCAACTCGTCGGTGCGCTCTATGTCCTCGACGAGCCTTCCATCGGCCTCCACTCCCGCGACACCGCCCGCCTCATTCGTATTCTCAAAGAGCTGCGCGACCTGGGCAACACCATCATCGTCGTCGAGCACGATGCTGACATTCTTCGCGCCGCTGACCACCTCCTTGACCTCGGCCCCGGCGCCGGCGAACTGGGCGGCAAGCTTCTTGCCGAGGGCCTGCTTGCGGAAATTGAAGCCAATCCTGCTTCGCTCACCGGCCGCTATCTCTCCGGCCAGCTCTCCATCCCCATCCCCGCGCGCCGCCGTCCGCCTGGCCGCGAGCGCCTCATCCTCCGCGGTGCCACGGCCAACAACCTCCACTCGCTCAATGTCGAAATCCCCCTCGGCCTGCTCGTCGCCATCACCGGCGTCTCCGGCTCCGGCAAATCCACGCTCGTCCATCAGGTCCTCTATCGCGCCGTCGCCCGCGCCCTCGGCCAATCTGAAGGCGCCGACCCCTCCAGCGTCTACAAATCCCTCACCGGCGTCGAGCGCCTCAACGACGTGGTCCTCGTCGATCAAACTCCCATCGGCCGCACCCCCCGCTCCAACCCCATCACCTACATCAAGGGCTTCGACCTGGTCCGCGAGCTCTTCGCCGCGCAGCCCGAGGCCCGGCGCCTCTCCCTCACCCCCGGCCATTTTTCCTTCAACGTCCCCGGTGGCCGCTGCAACACCTGCGAGGGCGACGGCACCGTCACCGTCGAAATGCAATTCCTCGCCGACGTCGAGCTGCCCTGCGAGGACTGCAACGGCGCCCGTTATCAGGCCCGCATCCTCAACGTCCCTTACAAGGGCAAGAACATTCACGAAGTCCTGCAGATGACCGTCAGGGAAGCTCTGCGCTTCTTCTCCGGCCAAACCCGCTTGCTCGAAAAACTAGCCATCCTCGACGAGATCGGACTCGGATACCTCCGCCTCGGCCAGTCCGCCACCACTCTCTCCGGCGGCGAGGCGCAGCGCGTCAAGCTGGCCGCCCATCTCGCCCAGGTCCGCGCCGTCAACGCTGTCGCCATGCCCTCCCAGGCCAGCCGCGTCCTCTACATCCTCGACGAGCCCACCACCGGCCTCCACTTCGACGACGTCTCCAAGCTCCTCACCGCCTTCCGCAAGCTCATCGATGGCGGCGGCTCCCTCATCGTCATCGAGCACAATCTCGACGTCATCAAGTCCGCCGATTGGGTCATCGACCTCGGTCCCGAAGGTGGCGATGCCGGCGGCAAGATAGTCTGCGAAGGCACCCCCGAAGAGATCGCCGCTAATCTCCACTCCCACACCGGCAAATGGCTCGCCCGCGTCCTCTAGCCGCGCACAATTCAGCGCGCTTGCTAAGCCTCGCCAGCCGGTGGCCTAGTCGGTGACATGGTATGGTGCTCTATAGTGAAAGGCATGAGGTGAGAAGATGTCGACGGCGAACAGCAAGACCGTATCCTTGGTTCTCGGAAGCGGCGGTGCTCGAGGTTTGGCGCACATTGGCGTCATTCATTGGCTCGAAGAAAATGATTTCAAGATCAAGTCGATAGTCGGCTGCTCCATCGGCGCTGTCATCGGCGGCATCTACGCTGCCGGAAAACTGGATGTGTATGAGCAATGGGTGCGTTGCTTGACCAAAGTCGACATCTTCACCCTGCTCGATCTTTCCTGGGATAAGAGTGGACTGGTGAGAGGTGAGAAACTCGTCAA
Organism: Occallatibacter sp.; assembly: GCA_050011175.1. Lineage (GTDB taxonomy): Bacteria > Acidobacteriota > Terriglobia > Terriglobales > Acidobacteriaceae > Telmatobacter. The sequence continues at coordinate 7,333 of JBEKJR010000023.1, read as the reverse complement.
CACCCTGATCGGCCTGGTGGGCGAGAAATTGATCGAAGACCTCCCCATTGCATTTACCGCTGTCGCTGCTGACCTCAGAGGACAGAAGGAGGTTTGGATTCGCTCCGGCAGTCTCTTCGATGCCATGCGCGCCTCTTTCGCTATTCCTCTCTTCTTCACTCCGTTCAAGTACAAGGGGGTCGATCTCGTCGATGGCGGGGTTCTGAATCCCGTGCCCATCGCGCCGACGTTTGGCGATGAAACCGACATGACCATCGCCGTGAATCTGAACGGACCCGCTGAAAGTCCGATAGAGCCGGCTGTCGTAAGTGCCGCCCCGCAGTCCGCTTCGTCCCCGTTCCGTGAGAAGATCAATCGATTCATCGGCCGCCTCCAACCATCCATGCCAGGTGGCGGCAGCCGGGATTGGGGACCGTACGAAATCGCCATTCAGGGCTTCGAAGCCATGCAAAGCACCATAGCCCGGCAGAAGCTGGCCGCCTATCCACCGGACACGGTCATTGAAATCGCCAGCAACGCGTGTAAGACGTTGGAGTTCGACCGGGCAGCCGAGATGATCGCATTGGGATACAGAAAGGCCAAGATGTGCGACTTAACGGCTTCGGCTGGCAAGCGCTGACAGCCACACACTCGCCTGTCATCCTGCGCATAATTTCGCTAACTCGCTAACTTGCTATCTCCGCGTAGCGAGTGCTAGCCCCGCTAACTCGCCGCCTTCTCCCCCGCCCCCATCAACACCAGCGACCGCTGCGCAAAGGGCGAATAGACCAGAGGCGTCACACACGCCAGCGCCAGCCCAAAGTTGATGTGGTGCAGCAGAAGGAAGGGCGATAAGGCCCACAGCTCATCGAACACCAATAAAAGCGGCCACAGCTTCAGAAACTTCCCGCGCAACCCCGGCGCATGAAACATCGTAGCGGTCAGCAAAAACAGGCGGACGGGAATCAGGATCGCCGCAGTCACAATCAAAACAGCGAACGCCTCCGTTGTCCTCGGCAGTGGAGAAAACAGTTCTTCAATCTCCGCCAGATTTGCCAGCGCCCCAACATAAAATCCCAGGTACATGATCTGCAACAGGACAAAGAGCGTCTTCACCACGCGATGCGACACCTTCGGAAGCTCCTCCGGCGTGGCCAGAATCCGAAAACCGGCCTCCGTCTCAGGTCCCGTATCCATCTCCGCCGAAACCTCCTTCTGCTTCATCGCCGCCGGGGCAGGGAACTCAGCCGCTCGCCGCCCCGCATCCTCCCCTGTGCCGATCCACTCCACCGGAGCCACGAAGCGATAGCCGCGCCGCGCCAGCGTCTCCACGAATCTCGGATTCCCCGCCGTATCTCCCAGCGCCTCGCGAATGCGATTGACCGCCGAGTTCACGCCATGCTCGTAATCGACAAAAGTTCCGTCGGGCCACAACTCCCGGCAGATCTCCTCTCTCGTCAGCAGTTCTCCCGGCCGCTCCAGCAGCATGACGAGCATCTGAAACGGCTGCGCATGCAACTTGACGCGGAGTCCATGCCTGCGCAGCTCTCCCGTGCCGACATCCGCCTCATATACCCCAAAGCGATAGCGCCGTGCTGGCCTTGCGTCCGTCATGCTCATGCCAGTGTAACCGATTCCGCATGGAATTCCGCTCCGCCGCCCAATGTACAACTTCCCGCAACCCAGCCCACATCAACCACTTGCGCCGTGAGAAACAATCTACAACAAGTGAGATTCCTTGCATTGCCTCGCCCGCTGGTTCCACGGTAAGGTCTGTTCATGACGCTACACACAACAAATTCGCGACGATTATCCGTTCTCTGCGGCTTCCTGTTCCTTGCAGCCGCTCCCGCATGCGTTGCGGCTGAACCCTCGCCCGCCGCTCTTTCAGCCTTCAACTCCTATATCAGCACGGTTGAGTCACGCATGGTTCAGCAGCATAACTCGCAAAATGGCTTCCTCGCTTCCGTATCCCCAGCCGGGCAGAGCGAGACACGCCTTCGCCAGGGAGAGTCGATCATCGAGCAGATCACACCTTCCACCCCAGTGGATCTGCCCGGAGCCATGCTCCATCATTGGCGCGGCACGGCCTTTGCCCCGGGCGCCTCAGCCTCGGACTTCGAGCGCCTGATGAAAAATTTCAACGCCTATCCGCAGCACTATTCTCCCCAGGTCCTCCAGTCAAAAATCCTCTCTCAACAGGGCGATCATTTCCAGGTCGTCATGCGCGTGCGCCAGCGCCACATCCTAACCGTGGTGATGGATACATCCTACGACGTCACTTTTGCACAACTTGACGCGCAACACGGATACAGCATCTCGCGCAGTACGCAGATTTCCGAGATCGACTCGCCCGGCACTGACCATGAGCGCGCGCTTTCCGCAAGCCAGCAGCACGGCTACCTCTGGCGCTTGTACACCTACTGGAGCTACGAGGAGCGCGATGGCGGCCTCTACATGCAGATCGAGTCCGTCTCCCTCACGCGTTCCATTCCCACCGGCCTCGGCTGGGCAATTGGCCCCTTCGTCTCCAGCGTCCCGCGCGAATCGCTCGAATTCACCTTGCGCTCCACCTGCAACGCGCTGCGTAGATAGTACGAATGAACCATAACTCACGAACTCACTCATTCACTCATTCACTATTTCACTAATTCACTTTTTCACTAAATCCGCTAACTCCGCTAACCCCGCTGGCTCGCTAACTTGCTGCTTTTGGAAAGGAAACGATCATGTCCACCCAATCCGCACTCGCCAACAATCTCGCGCTCTTCCAATCCGCGCGCCGCATCAACCAATCCCTCACCGCCCCCCTCGAAAAGCGCGCCCTTCAATATATGGCCTCACGCGCCCCCCGCTGGCTCACCTCCGACCAGCTCACCCTCCTCGGCCTCGCCGCGCAGCTCGCCGCCGGCCTCTTCTACGCACTCTCGCGTTACAACCGCTTTGCCCTCCTTCTCGTCATCCTCTGCCTCGCGCTCAACTGGCTGGGCGACTCGCTCGACGGAACCCTGGCCCGCGTCCGTCATCACGAGCGTCCGCGCTACGGCTTCTACGTCGATCACATGGCAGACATCTTCGGCTCCGTCGCCCTCATGTGCGGCCTCGCCTTCTCCGGCTTTCTCCACTGGCAAACCGCTATCGCCATGCTGATCGCATTTCTCATCCTCTCCGGCGAAAGCTTCCTGGCCACCTATTCGCTCTCCCGCTTCCAGCTCTCGCAGGGCATCTTCGGTCCCACGGAGATTCGCATCCTACTTGTCATCGGCAACCTCGCCCTGCTGCGCAATCCCTACGCCCACCTCTTCGGCTACAAAATTCTGCTCTTCGATCTTGGAGGCGCCATCGCCGCCCTCAGCATGTTCGCCATGGCGATTCACACCACCCTGCGCCACACCGCCCAACTCTACCGCCAGGAGCCGATGCCATGAACCCGCTCATCCGCTGGTGCAAGTTCAATCTCGTCGGCGCCGCAGGCATGGCTGTCCAACTCGCCTCTCTCGCTTTCTTCAACCGCTGCTTCGCCGGCCACTATCTTGCTGCCTCGGCCGCGGCCCTCGAGCTCACCCTCCTGCACAACTTCGTCGCTCACCTGCACTACACCTGGCGTGACCGTCGCGACAGCTCCGCCCTGTTCGCCCAACTCCTCCGTTTCCATCTCTCCAATGGCCTGGTCTCCATGCTCGGCAATCTCGCCCTCATGCGCCTTCTCGTCGGTGTCGCGCACCTGCCCCTGCTCGTCTCCAACACCATCGCCATCCTCTGCTGCTCCATCCTCAACTTCTGTCTGGGACACAACTGGGCCTTCGCTGAAAGCATGAAGGAACCCCAGTATAAGTCGATGTATTGAAAGTGAATAAATTCAAAGGCTGCGGAAAAACACTCTGCTTTGAAAGGGCACGACTTTAGTTGTGCCGTACATGCAACAAAATATTTGAGGGCTTTAGCCCCTGAGGAAATGTTGATTGAACGAATCGTCTTTCGCTAACCCCGCTAACCCCGCTAACCCCGCTAACTCCGCTAACCCCGCTAACTCCGCTACCCACCTTCCGCCTCGCGCGCTGAAAAGCACCACCCCGCGCCATGCAGCCAGCAACTCACCTCTTGTTCATGCTCGTCGCGGCGCAGCCATCTGACCGCCGCGCCCTGATCGCGCCTGAGCGCCTTCGCCAGTTGCCCGCTCACCTCCGGGTCGCGCGCTCCGCTGAAATCGATAAACCCCACCCCGCACAAGAATCGCGCCGCAAAGCTCTCCTCGCTTTTGCGCGTCAGCAACGTCATCACTCCCGGCCCCTCGCTCGCGGTCATGGGAAACAGCAGCCTTCCTCCGGGCTTCACGGCCTCCAGCCACGCTCGTAGCGGATGCGTTGCCCCCGCGCTCACCACAATTTCATCAGCGGCTTCAAACGGCCCTCGCGAACCATCGCCATGCACCACGGCCACCTGCGGCCACGGCGCCAGAGCCTCGCGCGCCCTCTCCGCCAGCGTCTCTTCAATCTCAACCGCGGTGATTCTTCCCTCCGCGCCAACCATCTCCGCCAGGATCGCCGTGTAATACCCCGTGCCGCATCCCAGGTGCAGCACCCGGTCGCCGGCCTGCGCGCCCATCCGGTCGAAACTCAGCGCCCACAAACTGGGCTGCCCGTTGTTGATGCCTTTTGTCCCATCCAGCTCAATGAGCACGTCCTGATACACGTGTCTCAAATCGGCGTCTTCGGTCGTCCAGCTGCTCCCCCTCCCCTTCACCCGCCACGATCCCGGCCCCACAAAGCGCTCGCGCGGCACACTCGCAAAAGCGGCCAGCAGCGCGGCCGACGAGATGTGCCCCAGCCGCCGCAACTCCTCCGCATAAAATCGCCGCGCTGCTTCCATCGTGTCGCTCATGGCGTACTCCATTCGGCTGGAGGTCAATGACGCTAGTATAAGGCTGGCTGCCCCATCCTTACCGCGCTTATCTTTTGCCTGTCATCCTGAGCGTAGTCGAAGGACCTGCGTTTCGCAGACCAGCGAACAGAAGCTCCGTGCCCCATCCTTTCCGCTTTTTTCTGCTGTCAAGTTCCACAACATGGTTAACAGAATGTCCCGGAACAACGTGTAAAGGATGTCATGGAACTGAACACGTTCTTTGCGAATGGGTGGGAAAGGATGAATCTCATGGGATCGAGTACGGGTGCCCCACCCTCGGTACGTCTTTGTTTTTGTGACTAGGGTGGGATATAGACCGGGTGCCCCACCTTCGCCAATGCGTGCACTTTGCGCATTGATTAAGGTGGGATATTTATAGCTCTCCCGTAGGGAGAACGTAAATTAGCCCAGGGTTTTTAACCCTGGGAATCTATCCGCAACAGAATCTCCAGCCCCGTAGGGGCGCTTGAAATCTCGTGTGCCCCACCCCATAACGCCAGGACGAATACAAAGACGATTCGCATCAACCGGAAATCGTTTCTCGCGACATCGGCGTTGTTACCGATTCTCCCGTAGGGAGAACGTGAAAATAGCCCAGGGTGAAACCCTGGGAATGTAACATTAAGTTTTTAGAAATCAACCAGCGCGACAAAGTCGCGCTTAAATCCGCTCATTGATCAATATGGACTTGGTTCTCGGTAATCGGCGATAGAATTGGTTTCAGATTCGTAGTGTTTTGAGGGGTGGACGTGGACATTCGGCAGACAGTCCTCGGTGAAATCGCAATTCGTTCTGGCCAAGAGCTGGCTTCAATTGACCTTGGCGTGCTCATCCGTCGGTTGATACTTTTTGATCGTGTCATTGTGAAATCATTTCGCCTGCGTGAACTTCCGCTGCTCGTTCGGGCCTTCGGGAAAACTGGAATCCAAGAATTGTTGGCCTCGGGAGTCCTGCAGCTAAGCTGTGAGTTCACGAGCATCATTACAGACATCCATTTGAACGGGGTTCGATCTGAGCCTGCGGAGCATTTCACATTTGGCATAGTCTCTGCAGTAAATCGTGACGGAGATTTACGAAAAGAATTGCTAAGGCTACAGAGTGTCACGGGACTCAAAAATATCGAACGGAACGCCATAGAACAAGCGACGTGGAACTCGTTGGTTCGTCCACCAGATACCTTCGGTACGGATCTATTGCGACAAGTCGACGTCGACTTGCGAACGAATTCGCCTTCGTTGAAGGCAGGGATTCTGGATCAACTTAGCAGAGAGCGAGGTCAGGTTGGCTCGGTGATCAGTCCGCTGGAGATACATGTAGACGAGCCACGGGAGCGGGTTTTCCATATCAAGACTCGGATCGCCAAGGATTTTGGGTTGTCTCCTGAGGAAACGCATCTCTTGCTTCAACGATCTGTAACCGCAGTTGTAAACCTGAACCATAGGTTGGCCGAGATGCAGGCATATTCCGCGTTGACAGGATTTCTAGAATGTGAAGCGGCCCTACTGTTCGGCAAGCTTGCAGGAATAATTTCGCCTCAAAATCCGACGCTTGCTGAAGAGCAGTTCAAGCGAGTAATAGAAGTCGCCGAGGTGCCAGACTTCAAACCCGGCCAGAGAATAGATGTTGAGAAGCTGATGAAAATTCGTGATAGTTCGGAGTGTCGTGATTTTCGGAGGTGGCTCTCTACTGCGGAGGATATCAGTGATGATGAAATACGCGCCCAGGCGGGGGGAATGAGGAACAAGCTTGCGTCTCTCACAGGTAGTTCCGGTGGTAAGGTTGTACGGCTAGCCGCAACCACTCTGATCGGCAATATTCCGGTGGCTGGCCTTGTGCTGGGACCCACCGCTGGCGCAGTCGATTCGTTTTTAGTTGATCGAGTACTCCCGCAGTCTGGAATTTTCGCATTCCTGACTGATATGTACCCGTCGCTGTTCTCTTCTCCGTGAGTCTGGTATTGCAGGTCCGGGATACGAAAATAGTTATCCCAGGTCCGGATTTTCGGACCTGGGATAACTCAACAGCCGCCACCCTCACACCAACACCACCAACTCACTATATTGCTTCAACTGCGCATCCGTCGTCACCAAATGCAGTGGCTCGCTCATCGCCTGCGCAATCAGAATTCGGTCAAATGGATCGCTGTGAAGCGGCGGCAGGCTCGCCACCAGCGCCGCATGTCGTGCTGTAACCGGCAGCTCTGTGAACCGATGCGTTGTGCCGTCCGCTTGAGATCAGCCGTGATCCTTCCCAACCGGCTCTTGATCGCGATCTCCAGCTCCAATTCCTCGCCTGGCACAATCCATAAATACGGATAATCCAGAAGGGGCTTAGGAAGAAAAGGCCATTGCCGGATGGGCTAAGATGCTGCAATGGCTGGAGTAAACCGGTATTTTCGTTTTTCGAAGATTTCCGAGGCCAAATTTCGTACTTTGTTGCGCTGTTTTGCGCT
>JBEKJR010000022.1:0-53240 GCA_050011175.1 Occallatibacter sp. | reverse complement strand
GTAACTGTACATCGCCGCCTGCTTCTGATCGTTTCCACGCATACTGATTGGATAAATCAAGTCCCGGTAAAAAGCTGTGACCGTCGTCAGACAAAGAGTTTTTCCGCAGCCTCTGAAGTCGTGCCCTGACGCTTCTTGCAACTCCGAATGAATTTTTCCGCAAGCTGTAAAGTCGTGCCCTGACGCTTCTTGCTACTCTGCCGATGGTTCCGATATAGATTGCACAGTCGTTTCTTGCATAGGTTCCATCAGCGGCAGCCGCAGCAGGAAGCGCGCGCCTTTGGGGCTGTTGGCCTCAGCGCGCAGGCTGCCGCCGTGCTCCTGCACGATCTTGGCCGCGATGGACAACCCCAGCCCCGTGCCGCGTTGCTTAGTCGAATGGAAAGGCAGAAACAGCCGCTCGCGGATTTCTTCGGTCAACCCATGGCCGGTATCGGAAACCACAACCTCCACCGATCCGCCGTCCTCGCTGAGTGAGCTTTTTACACCGAGCACGCGCAGCAGGCTGCCCTGCATGGCCTCGGCAGCGTTGTCGATCAGGTTGGCCAGCGCGCGGCGGATGGCTTCCGGATCGGCCAGCACATGTGGCAAACCCGGCTCCAGGTTGCACTCTACCGTGATGCCATCCAGCCGGCCGGCAAACAGCGCCAGCGCTTCTTCTGCCACTTGATTTATATTGCAGGCGCGCGGCTGCGGCGCGGGAAACTCGGCCAGCGCAGAGAACTGGTCTACCAGCGTGCGTAGCGTACCCACGCAGCCTAGAATCACTTCGCTGCACTTGCGGATGACAACCGGAGAGTCCGTCTGAGCGCGGTCCAGATGTCTGCTGATCCGCTCGGCGGAGAGAGCGATGGGGGTCAACGGGTTCTTGATCTCGTGGGCCACGCGCTGCGCCACCTCTTTCCATGCCAGTTGACGCTGCGCCCGTAATAGTTCAGTCGTGTCCTCCACCACCAATACCGTGCCTGGTTTTCCCTGCGTCAGATCAAACCGCGCGCTGGTGATGGCTAGATGCAAAATGCGTCCCCGGCCGCGTAACTCAATCTCCGTGAAGGCGGCACCCATGCGGTGGCCGCGGCGAATCACGCCTGCCAGATCCTCGGCGCACTCGGCGGGGAAGAGCGATTCAATCTTTTCCCCGCCCAGGCTTACGTCCACGCGCCGGCCCAGCAGCGCGGCAAAGGCGCGATTGGATTGCAGGACCGTGCCTGCACCATCCAGAGTCACCACTCCCGACGGAATCGTCTCGATAATGGTCTCCAACTCGCGGCGACGCTCTTCAATGGCCAGGTTGGCTGCGTTCAGTTGCGCGGTTGAGGTTTCTGCCAACTTCCGGCTGGCGTCCAGATCGGCCGCCATATGGTTGAAGGCCCGCACCAGTTCGTCCATCTCGCCGGAGGCGGGCTGCAATACGCGATGGTCGTACTTGCCCTTCGCAATCTCGGCCATCGCCACAGCCAGAGCCTCCACTGGACCGGTGATCTGTCTGGAGAGAAAACGCGCCAACCATACGCTAAAAAAGAAGCACAGCACCGTAATCAGCAGCAGCGCCTCGAAGAATGTAGTCCGGATCTGATTGCGGGTGCGGAACAGCTCCCGGTAAGTGGCCGCGCCGGAGCGGATGCGCATGACGGTCTGGCCGAGTCCCTGTGGCATGGGCAGCGCTGTCACGACTACCTTGCCTGAGGGAGCAGTTGCTATGCCCAGCGCGTACTCCTTATCCGCGACCTTGATCACCGGTTGGTCGCTGCGCTGCGCTGAGGTCAGAAGGCTTGCCGAGAGCGGCCCCTTGAGAGAGATCGCGCTCCCCCGCTCTCCTTCTTCCAGCCACGGAACCAGAGTGACCGGGCTTGACTCCGGCGGCGCCTGAAAACTTGTCATTGCCCGCAAATCCTTGCCGTAAACAATGACAAAACCGCCGTCCAGCGTGACGCGATGCGAGGCCAGCACCTGCTGCAGCATGGCCGGGCTGCGTTCCGGAGCGCCGGAGGCGACAATCGACTCCGCCTCGCCCCGCGCATTGCTAGTTACGTATTGCGCCAACTCCAGCACAACTCGCGTCGAATCCTCGCGCAGTTTCGAGATATCCGGCGAAAACCAGCGATCCAGCGACCGGTTCATGAGCAGAAAGCTGAACAGAAACATAAAGACCGCGGGCGCCAGCGCAATCAATACCGCGCCCAGAACCATGCGCGAGCGTAGCCGCACGCCCAGCCCGCTGCCGTCTTGTCCGGCGTAGATCTTGAGAATGTTGCGCAGCAGCAGCACCAGCGACAGCAGCAGCACTAGAAACGCCAACACCGTTAGGCCGGTAAAGATCAGCGTCTCGCCGGCGGTCTCTGGAGTAAGAATGCGGATATTGAACGCCTGCAGCGCGCCCAGCACGAAGAGGATCAACAGAACTCCGCCTGCATACAGAGCAACCTTTCGCCACCGGGATTCGCCGCCGAACATTATGGGGCGATTATAGAACCGTCAAGGGGCAGTGGTCTGTTGTCAAGAGTTCATGGCTGGCAATCAAGGTTTATTTCTTCACCCGCGCATACGCCTGGTGAAACGCGCCAAGCTTTTCCACCACCTGGCGAATCTTCTCCGTGGGGGGAAGGATGGTGGTGCGGAAGTGGGCCGTTCCTTCCACTTGGCCGAAGCCCGATCCCGGCACTACGCAGATGCCGGTCTCTTCCAGCAGCGTCATGCAGTATTCTTCGTCGCTCATGCCCTTAGGTAGCTGGATGCGCGGAAAGGCGTACATCGCTCCGGCGATTGCATTGCATGAGATCCCATCGATCTTGTTCAATCCCTCCGCCAGAAGAAATGCCCGCTTCTTCAACTCTTCCAGAATGGCCGTCTTCTCGCGGTGGTACAGATCGTAAGAGGGACCACCTGGCTTTGGAGGATGAACCATGGCATACGTGGCCACCTGTCCGGCAAGGTTGGAGCAAAGGCTCACCGATTGCAGTTTGAGAATCTGCGCGGCCACATCCGCAGGCACGTTGCGGTACTCGAAGTAACCGCCGCGCATCCCGCACTCACCCCAAAAACCCTTCGAGCAGGAATGAAAACTGAAAAGCGATACGTCTTTGATCCCCCTGGCTTCGAGCACTCGCGCGAAGGAAACGAATATATCGCCGGGCAGGTAAATGTTCTCCTGGTAGACTTCGTCAGCCAGCACGGCCAGCCCATGCTGGCGCGCAAACTCCAGCACCATGGCGATGTTTTTTTCGTCCAGAACTGCCCCGGTGGGATTGCCCGGATTGATGATGCAGATGGCTTTGACCCTTGTTCCCTTGGCGCGGGCCGCGCGCAGCGAATCGTCGAGCATGGAGCGGTTCAGCTTCCAGCGATCGGCCTCGTCCAGGTAGTAGGGGACAATCCGTCCCTCGTAAAGCGTGATGGTGGCGCTGTAGAGCGGATACTGCGGAATGGGAATCATGATGCCGTCAGCGTGCGAGGCAATCAGCAGCTTCAGAATCATCTGCACGCCCTTGCTGGCGCCATCCGTGAGGAAAATGGCCTCCGGATCGGCGTCTGTGCCGTCCCGCTGGCGGATGAATTCAGCCACCGCCTCGCGGATGAAGTGTACGCCCTTGCTCTCGCTGTACGCTCCCAGCCCGTGCTGGCTTCCTTTAAGGATCGCCCTGGCAGTATCAATGGCATCGGAGGGAAAGACGCCGCCCGCTATCTCCATTAGCGCCGGATACTCGCAAAGGGCAAGAAGCTGGCGCAGCCAGGTGATGGGCTTTTGTCCCAGCGCCTGTGGATTGCCGATGTTGCAATAGATGATCTCCCGGCCCTGCTTTTCCAGCTCCTGCGCCCGCTCTACTATGGGGCCGCGCACCGCGTATTCCGTCGCCAGCACCGCCGCACCGAGATCTTTTATCTGTATGCTCATGTCCCATTCCTTGGAGAAGGCAGGGGGGGGCTGAAGTGTCGAAAAATGGATTCCCCACTCTCGATTTAAGACCAGGAATTCCTCGCCTCCTATTTTATAGCGGCGTAACAGGCTGGCGAGAGGGTACGCGAGCTGCTCGCTTCGCCAAATTGCTTCTACAGCCACGCATTCCGGCGCGTAATAGTCACCTCAGATTGAGTTTGTGTTATTTGCTCGCGCTGTGGGCGGAACGCCGTGAGCGAACCAGTTCAGCAACTTTCTCAGCACACCATAGTTTGATAAGCGACTGGTAAGGCACATCAAGCTTGCGCGCATGACTCCGGATGGTATTCAGGACATCTTCCGGCATGCGCAGAGAGATCGTCTCCGTGGATGGGCGCAGCTTGGGAAAGGTCACCAGCTTGGCCTTACTCCAGTCCACGTACTCCGTGCTGTCGTTTTTTGGCGACTCCCAGAAAGCGCGCTCCTCGGCTTCGCTGGCAAACTTAGGAATGGGTTTTAACTGCTTGCTCATAGACGGCTCTCTCCTTCCGGCTCATCCCACGCGCCGAGATGGGACGAATCAACGTTCCATTTCCGCGCTCGGTAAATGTTACCTGCAACCAGCGATCTTGGTCGGTCCTGCCCAGCGCATGAAATCGCGGCTCCCGCTGGCTGTGCTTTACATCATCGGCAAGAAGCAGCGGCGTGTTGAGAAAAACCTGCTCCACTTCCGCACTGGTGACGCCATGCTTCTCGTTCTTTCGCGCGTTGCCTACGTCCCAGTCGAACCCGGTGTAAAGCATGGGAGGCACCTGTATATGTCTGAAATATACCATAATACGGAAGATTAGGACAACGAATGGAGGCCGCGCTTACTCCATGTACTCAGTCAGCCGAAGATAGTGTCACCACCCAGGCATCAAAGATAAATCCCTGGCTGCCCGGCGTCCGGCCACTGAGCTCACCAGTATTGCCTTCCCAGAGCAAACTTCGCCGCCCAGCCGATCAGCAGCACTGCGCACCACATCCATGCAATTGCAGGACGAAGCACAAGCCGCTCTCGGCGTATCCACTGGCGGAAAAGAACTGCCATGGAATAGATGAAAAGCAATATATAAACCAGCATCAGCGGGTTATAGAAGAAGGACTGAACAAGCTCGCCCCGGCATAGCGCGAAAAAACTTCTATACCCGCCTGTCGTGGGACTGGGTACGCCGGCAACGGCCCTCAGGATGGAAGGAGGAATTCTTCCATGCGCGATCCACGCTGCATTCCATGCCAAATAAAAGATGAATGCGCCCAGCGCGGCATAGCGGACGATGCGGTGTATCAAGCTCTCCTTATACCGCATGAAGGGCACTTCCACTCCTCTTCTTTGCACCCGTCGATGACGAAGGGCAGCCAGCAAAGCGGAAAGCAGCTAACCAGCAATACGGCGAAGAGTACCCACCCGCCGGTCGATAACCGGTTTTTTACAAAAAAGGGTAATCCCTCATGGCCACAAAACGGGCATTGCGGTGTCAACGGCATTCTCCTCACACCTTTCACTTGCAGGTTTCGTATGAAAATTAAATCGAGCGAACATTATCAGAGCGAGGCAGTCTCCGTCAACGGCTCAAATCATGGGGGTGGGAACCCGCACCTTGATTCAACCTTTTGCGCGGTGCTGACTGCGCCTCACTCCGCGTTATCGATCTGCGCCCTCTGCAACTTATCCGAGTAATCGACATACACCACTGGCCTCTGAGCCGCATTTGGCGCGGGCCGCCGCCGATGCGTTTTCATCTTCGTCACTGCACCAGCGTAAAGGTCTGTGTGGTCAGCAACTGGCGGCCGCACCAGAGTTCGATGGCCCACTCGCCGGGCATCATCATCCAGTCTTCCACGATTGTAAATCCGTGATACGTGCTCTCGCCGATGGTCAGCTTCCGCTTCGATTCATCGCTCATAATGGGAGACGCGCCGGGTTTCTGCAGCCCCGGAGGCGGATAATGCGTCACGCTGCGCAGTTTGACGGTCGCGCCATCCGGAGACCCCACGAGGGTGAAGTGGAAGCCGAAATGCACGCCCTTGTGCAGGGGAATGACGCGCGTCTGCTGCAGCAGTTTAATGTTGCCGACGGTCCTTTGTGCAATTCCCTGGCCGGTGGTTCCACCGGCCGCCTGCACATCCAGCGTGTACTCTCCGAAATCGGTCACATCCACGCGGGTAATCCGCGGTGTCTCCGCGAGAGCCGCAGAACAAACGAAAACCATTGAAAGAACGGTTGCAATCATTCGCATGACGATTCCACGCTCCTTTCCGTGGTGAAGCCATCCACAGCAGGGAAGGCTGTTAAATATCTCCCTCATTTACTCCGCGTTGTCAATCTGCGCCCGCTGCAACTTATCCGAGTAATCGACGTATACCGCTTTCCACGTGGTAAAGAAGTCGATGGCTCCATTGCCCTCGCGGTGGCCATTGCCGGTATGCTTCACGCCGCCAAAGGGCAGGTGAACCTCCGCGCCAATCGTCGGCGCGTTGATGTAGGTAATCCCCGACTCCAGATCGCGCATCGCCGTGAAGGCGCGGTTTACGTCCTTGGTGTAGAGCGCGGTCGAGAGCCCGTAGTCAATGGAGTTGGCGATCTCGATTGCTTCCTCAAAGGTGGCAAACTCAATCAGCGAAACCACCGGCCCGAAGACCTCTTCCCGCGCGATCCTCATCCCCGAAGTCACTCCGCCCAGCACCGTCGGCTCAAAGAAGGCGCCCTTGGCATAAGCACCCTCGGTCAGCGCATGGCCGCCGGTCAGCAGCTTTGTTCCCTCGGCCAGGGCTATGGCCACGTATTTCTTCGAGATCTCTATCTGGCTGCCGTTCACCTGCGGACCCACTTCGACCGTCTCATCCAGGCCGTTGCCGACCTTGAGCTTCTTTGTTCGCGCCACAAACTCGGCGGTAAACCTGGCGGCAATCCCCTTTTGCAGCAGGATGCGGCTGGTGGCCGTGCAGCGCTGGCCGGTGGTGCCGAAAGCGCCCCACAAAGCGCCGTCCAGCGCCAGCTCCAGGTTGGCATCATCCAACACGATCTGCGCGTTTTTGCCGCCCATCTCCAGCGAAACCTGCTTGAAATTGGCTGCGGCGCGCTGTGCGACGAGCGAACCCACTTCGCATGACCCCGTGAAACTGATGGCGCGCACGTCGGGATGCTCCACCAGCGGCATGCCAACCGCCGTGCCCGAGCCGCTGACGATGTTGACCACGCCCGGAGGCAGGCCCGCATCCACCAGCGTCTGCACCAGGTTGTAAACCGAAAGAGGCGTGTCGGTAGCCGGTTTAATCACGCAGGTGTTGCCCGCAACCAGCGCTGGAAAGAGCTTCCACGACGGAATCGCCATGGGGAAGTTCCATGGGGTAATCAGCCCTGCCACGCCCAGCGGCATGCGCACGCTCATGGCGAACTTATTTTGCAGTTCTGACGGCGTTGTCTGCCCGAAGAGCCTCCGTCCCTCGCCGGCCACGTAAAAGGCCTCGTCAATGGCTTCCTGCACGTCCCCGCGGGTCTCGGTGAGGACTTTGCCCATCTCCCGGGTCATATCCCGGGCGTACTGCTCTTTGCGTTGCTGGAGCAGCAGGCCGGCGCGGACCAGAATTTCCGCCCTCTTGGGCGCCGGAACCAGCCGCCACGCCGCAAAGGCCTGTTTGGCGGCTGCCACGGCCAGCGCCACATCCTCGGCATGCGAGGAGGGAAACGCCCCCACCACATCCGCGTGGTCGGCTGGGTTCAGGTTGAGGATGGTTTTACCGCTCAGCGCGGGCTGCCATTGGCCGCCAATCAGGTTATGAAACGTGGGGTACGACATAAAACCTCGTAAAACAGGATCGGGGTCGGAAACCAGGGGTCAGTGTCCGAAAAGGAACATTAAATCCCGCCGATTCCGTAGACAAATGAGTTTACCGCACGGCTTCCCGGACTGGCACGTTGTTTGGCTTCCCGGCGCCGGGCCCCAATGCGGATTCAGCCCGCTGCCGTACAATAAACGTTGAGGCAATACCGGTCTTTCCATGTCCACTAGTTACCCATCGCGCTCCACGCGGTCGCACGGTTTTCGTTCGCTGTTCAGCATGTTTTCCAGCGACCTGGCCATCGATCTCGGAACCGCCAACACCTTGGTTTTCGCGGCCGGCAAGGGCATTGTTGTCAACGAGCCTTCCATCGTGGCCATCAACAAGAACACCGGGGAAGTGGAGGCCGTGGGCAAAGAGGCCAAGGAGATGCTGGGCCGCACCCCCGGCAACATCGTGGCTATTAAGCCGATGAAGGACGGCGTCATCGCCGACTTCAAAATCACCGAAAAGATGTTGAACTACTTCATCCAGAAGGCGCACAACCGCAAGATGCTGGTGCATCCGCGCATCGTCATCGGCGTGCCTTCGGAGATTACGCAGGTGGAAAAGCGCGCCGTCGAAGACTCCGCCTACCGCGCCAAGGCCAGCGAGGTGTACCTCGTCGAGCAGGCCATGGTGGCCGCCATCGGAGCCGGACTGCCCATCACCGAGCCCAGCGGCAACATGGTGGTGGACATCGGCGGAGGAACCACCGACATCGCCGTCATCTCGCTTTCCGGCATCGTCTATTCGCGTTCGGTGCGCATGGCCGGCAACCAGATGGACGAGGCAATCACCAATTATCTGAAGCGCAAGTACAACCTGCTGATCGGCGAGCGGACGGCCGAGTTCGTGAAAATGGAGATCGGCTCCGCCTTCCCCATGGAAAAGCCGCTCAGTATGGAGATCAAGGGCCGCAACCTCATCGAGGGCATTCCCAAAACCATCACCATCGACGACAGCGAGATCCGCGAGGCGCTGGGCGAGTGCATCGCCGTCATCATGAACGCCATCCGCGTCGCCCTGGAGCGCACGCCGCCCGAGCTTTCCGCCGATATCAGCGACCGCGGCATCGTGCTCACCGGCGGAGGCGCGCTGCTCAAGAACCTGGACAAGCGCATCCGCGAGGAGACAGGACTGCCTGTTTCCGTGGCCGACGATCCGCTCGCATCGGTGGTATTGGGAACCGGCAAGATGCTCTCCGACTTCCGGCTGCTACGCAAGATTAAGATCGATTAGGCAGTGAACAGTGGTCAGTGAACAGTGGACAGATTGGGGCGGGTTTACAGATTGAGTTGCTCCGCGCCTGAATCGAGACATCAAATCGAGACCCGGAATCGTCCAGACGATAGGTACCGCCTTCAACCACTGTTCACTGTTCACTGTTCACTGCCCACTGACCACTGACTGCCATGGATTCGTTCTTCGCCCGCTATCGGAATCTCCTGGTGATGCTGGCTGTCGTGCTGGCGCAGATCATCGGGCTGGCCGTGCAGGTGCGCCGCACTGATAGCGGGCGCAACACCCTCGACCCGCGGGATCCAACCGGCGTGCGGCTCATCCGGCTGTGGGCCGATGCCATCGTCACTCCCCCGGAGCAGATTTTCCACGCCACCACGAGGGGCTTGGTGGGCCTTTGGCAGAACTACATTGACCTGCGCAACGCCCGTGAACAAAATCAGGAATTACAAAGGACCGTCGACCGCCTCCGCCTGGAGCAGGCTTCGCTGATGGAAGACGCCCGCCAGGGCCAGCGGCTGCAGGCACTCCTCGACTTCCAGCAGAAATATATCTATAAGACGCTGGCCGCGCAGGCCATCGGTTCCAGCGGAAACGACTCCTCGAGGGTCTTCTATCTCGACAAAGGTTCCTCGGAGGGCCTTGATCGCGACATGGCCGTGATCACCCCGGATGGCATCGTGGGCAAAGTGCGCGAGGTCTTTCCTCACTCCGCCCAGGTGCTGGCCATCAACGACCAGACCAGCGGCGCGGGCGTGATTCTGGAGACCACGCGGATTCGCGGTATCCTGCGTGGTGACGCTGCCGGCCGCCCGCAGATTATCGGCATCCTGGCCGATCAGCGCATCCAGCCGGGAGAAAAGGTGCTCACTGCCGGTGGCGATCTGGTCTTTCCTCGCGGGCTGCCCGTGGGCGAGGTTGTGCACGTTATGCCGGACCCCGACCGCGACTCGTTCATCGACGTACTCGTGAAGCCGGCGGCTCATCTCGACCGGCTCGACGAAGTGCTGGTGATTACCTCTACAGAGCCGCGCTTCTCGACTGAGCAGCAACAGGACATGGCCGCCAGCGAGGCGTTGAAAGGAGCGGAGGCTGCGGCCATCGCTCAGGCCCATAAGGAACAGCAGAAAGCCTCGCAGATCATGGCCGAACGACTGCCAGGACTCACCGATCCCAATGTGCCGGCACCCGCCAAGCTCTTGCCCGGGCAGGATCAGGCTGCGCCACCGGCGGCGCTGGCGCCTCCAGCACCATCTGTTCCCAAACTGCTCCGCCCACTGAAGCCTGATCGCTTTACGCCGGGAGCAAAGCCTCAGCCGTCCCAGAACGAAGCAACATCCGCGCCACCCCATGCAGGGAGGAATCCATAATCATGAGAGTCCATGGCGCCAATTACCGCCGCGATCTGGGGGTTCACAGTTATCCCTTGCTGGTCTATGCTTTAGCGCCGCTGACAGCCCTGGTGCTCCAGGCCTGGCTGCCGCATTTGCTCCGCGGCTATACCTGGTTCGACCTACCGCTGGCGGTTACCGTCTATTTTGCCCTGGCCCGGCGCGACCCTATTCAGGGCACGATGATGGGCGCGGGGATGGGCATCTTTGAGGATGCGCTCACCAACCACGCAATCGGCGGCAACGGCATCGCCAAAACGGTGGCCGGCTTTCTGGCCGGCTCGGTCGGAGTTCGCATCGACGTGGACAATTTCACCATCCGGCTCATGATGACTTTTTTACTTTCGCTCCTCTCCAGCGCCATTTACGTTTTCATCTATCGCGTCCTGCTGGGGATGGACCAGGAGTGGAGATGGCTGGAGGAAATGATGAAGGCGGTAGGAACCTCGGCGGCCGCCATGATCCTGTTTCCGCTGCTGGACCGGACACAGATCAGGGATTGAAATTACAAGGAGTAGGGAACTGGGGATAAGGAATACCTGAGGCGCACACAGAATGTATCCCGGAGGCACAACCCGAGGAGAAAAACTCCCCACCCTCAAGCTGGCGGTGGTGCAGTACGCCATCTTGTTGGTCATGCTGGCCCTGACGGCCGGGCTGTGGCGGCTGCAAGTGCTGGGCGCGGAGAACTTCCGCCAGCTTGCCGAGCAGAACCGCGTTCGCAAGGTTCCCGTAATGGCTGGCCGGGGCAAGCTCTTCGACCGGGAGAACCGGCTGATGGTGGACAACTACCCTTCGGTCTCCTGCTTCCTGGTTCGCGAGCAGAATCGCAGCGTGGATGCCGACCTGCCCCTGATCGCCCGCGGGTTGAACCTGGACCTGGAGCAATTGCGCGCCACCCTGCGCCGTTACCGGGCCGCGCCCTCTTACCAGCCCATCCCTATCAAGAAGGACATCACCGCCGACGAACACGCCTTCATCGAGGCTCACCGCAACGAGTTACCAGAGTTGGAAACCATCGATGAGGAGCGGCGGCTCTATCCCCGCGACGGCTTTGCCGCCCACCTGATCGGCTATGTGGGAGAAGTGAGCGCAGAGGAACTCGGTCAAT
The DNA here is from genome assembly GCA_050011175.1 of Occallatibacter sp. Taxonomy (GTDB): domain Bacteria; phylum Acidobacteriota; class Terriglobia; order Terriglobales; family Acidobacteriaceae; genus Telmatobacter. The sequence continues at coordinate 41,758 of JBEKJR010000022.1, read as the reverse complement.
CTCGCTATGGCACCTATGAGCCGGGCGATGTGGTCGGTAAAGCGGGCGTAGAGGAAACCTACGACGAGGTTCTGAGGGGCCAAGACGGCTCCAGAGATGTGATTGTAGACAGCCATGGACGCGAGGTGGGCTACCTGGGTGTCCAGCACGCCAAGCCCGGCCAGGCTCTCACACTGACCATCGACATCGATATCCAGCGCGCCGCCGAGCTTGCCCTGGGCGACCGTAGCGGCGCGGTGGTGGCCATGGACCCGCGCAACGGCGAGATTTTGGCCATGGTCTCCCACCCCAGCTACGATCCCAACGCCTTCGCCGTGCGCATCAACCGCGCCGACTGGAACCAGCTCATCAACGACCCCAACCATCCGCTCATGAACAAGGCGATCCAGGCGCAACTGGCTCCCGGATCAACCTTCAAGATTCTCATGTCGGTCGCCGGCCTTCAGGAGGGCGTAGCCCAGAAAATGCACGTCTATTGCAACGGCGGCGCTACCTTCTACGGCCAGTTCCACGCCTGTGATCGTCACCACGGCATGGTGGACATCGATCACGCCATCCCCTGGTCCTGCGACACCTTTTATTACACCCTGGCCGACAAGCTGGGCATTGACACCATTGCCCACTACGCCAAAAGCGCGGGCCTTGGCCAGCGTACCGGCATCGATCTGCCCAATGAGGCTGTGGGCATCGTTCCCTCCTCGGATTGGAAGCTGAAAAACTACCACGAAAAGTGGTATGTGGGTGAAACCATCTCGGTGGGTATTGGGCAGGGCCCGGTCACCGCGACTCCTCTCCAATTGGCTCGCATGATCGCCGGCATCGCCTCCAACGGGCACTTCGTGCGCCCCCACGTGGTGGACACTGCCCAGCTCCCCGACCAATTCAGGCAGGCGCTCAAGGACACCTTCCCCGGCTCCGGAGAAACCACTATTGACCTCGATCCGGAGAACTGGATGATTATCACCGAAGGCATGGCCGGGGCCACCGATCCGGCCATGGGCGGCACGGCTGCAGCCTCCCACCTGGAGGGAGTGGACTTTGCCGGCAAGACCGGAACCGCCCAGGTCGCCAGCCACGAAGCCATCAAGCAGCTGGGAATAGGAAAGGACGCAAAAGAATTTCTGCCCAATGGCTGGTTCGTCGGCGTCATTCCCCGCAGAAACCCGGAGTTTGTCGTTGCCGTCCTCTGGGAGCACGGTGACTGGGGCTCCTACGCGGCTAAACTCGCCTCCCAGGTAGCCACCGTCTACGTCAACAAAAAGCGAACCCAGGACCGGAACGCCTTGGCGCTGGTTAAAGAAGCCTCGCCTGTCGAGATGGGCGCGGTCTGGTCCGAGCCTGTATCCGCTGGCCGCAAGCCGCGCCACGCCGCCAGCGGAGCCGCGCAGACCGCCCAGCTCCGCGGCGGTCATTTTCATATTTATCCCGCTCCGTCGACCCCGGCCAAGAACATAGCCAGCACCCTGTTTCCCTTGCCGGCCTGGCTGCTCTCCTCTCCACTGCGCTTCAAGGAGGGCCGACCCTGATGCGCCGCTTCCTCAGTTTTCGCGACTTCGACTGGCCACTGTTGGGCATGGTGCTTGTGCTGTGCGCCCTATCAGTCTTCGAGGTTTACTCGACCACGCTGCACACCAAATTTTCGCCCACGCTGCAAAGCCATTGGTACGCCGCCTTCCATATCAAGCAGCTTTTATGGATCATCGGCGGCCTGGCGTCCATGTTCCTCTTCTCCAAAATCGACTATCACCGGCTGCTGGACTGGGCTTACTGGGCCTATGGCCTCGGTCTGGCAGCGCTGGTGGCGGTCAGGCTGGTGGGGGTCACGGTGCTGCACGCTCGCCGTTGGGTCAGGATTGGTCCCTTTCACTTCCAGCCCTCCGAATGGGTCAAGTTGATCCTCATTCTTGCTGTGGCCCGCTACTTTGCCAACCTGGGCGGGAGGCGGCTGACATGGCTTGACATCTTCAAGTCCTTCCTACTGGTGGGCGTACCTCTGGTACTGGTGCTTAAGCAACCCGACCTGGGAACTGCGCTCACTTACACGCCCATCCTGGCTGCCGGCCTGTTTCTGGGCGGCATCAATATCCGCCAGGCGGTGGTCCTCGTGATTTGCGGGGTAGCCCTGGCCGCCGGTGTCTGGACCAGCGGCAAGTTCCTTGAGCCCTATCAGAAGGCTCGTCTCACCAGCTTCATCAACCCCGACAGCGATCCCAAGGGGACCGGCTACCAGCTCCGCCAGTCGCTCATTGCCGTCGGATCTGGCGGCGTCTGGGGCAAAGGCATCGCCAAGGGGTCCCAAACCCAGGGCGACTTCCTGCCTATTCCCCATGCCGACTTCATCTTTGCCGCCTTTGGCGAGGAGCACGGATTCGTAGGCGCACTCTTCGTCCTGCTGCTATACTTTTTTATATTGATGCGTTTGATTCAGAACGCTCAAACAGCCGCAGACCTGTCTGGCTCCCTGATTATCATGGGAGTGGTGGCTGTGTTGACCTTTCAGATTGCGGTCAACGTGGGCATGGTCATCGGGTTTATGCCTGTCACCGGAATCCCTTTGCCGTTAATGAGTTACGGCGGATCTTCGGTGTTGTTTACGTTCCTGGCGCTGGGCGCGGCTATGAATGTCCGCATGCGCCGGTTCGTAAACTGAACGATCTTGCAGCTTCACCTCTTGTGTCCCCCCGGTACATTCCGGCCCGCAAGAGAATGTTTTTTCAGGTATTTATGGCGTTTTTCCAATTTAAGTGGCCTTTCTGGCATCGTGCCGGGTGGCTTTTCCTTGAGGAAAAAGCCACTAAGCGGATGTGGTTTCGGACTACGGGGATTGGAAAAACGCTAACGCCGGCCAGGTCCGGATGGACCGCGCGCCCGGCAGGATAAGGATTCATGAGCACGCAGAGACGGGTATACCGCTCCACCCCAGCGACGGAGACCTGTCGCCGGGGGCCCCGGTACCGTTGGCGGCGTACAAATTGCACGGTTCGCGTAGATTTTCACGGGATAGCTTTCCCCGACCCCAACGCGCAACACGGCTATTCATTCGCCAGCGGTGGAACGGCCCCACCGGGATTACCGGTAAGCTTCCACCCCAGCGACGAAGACCTGTCGCCGGGGACCCCGGCACGGTTGGCCACAAACTCTCTGCAATTGGGTTACCGTATCGTACAGCTTGTTCGCCGCATTGTTTGCCATGGTTCGCCGCCCTTCAGGGCCGGCCTTGGCGCGGCAACCGGCACGCGAACAACACACGGATCTTCCCCTCCGCTTATCCCTTCCCCAGCCGGCCACGCGCGTTTTCATCCCGCCTTGCCGCGGGTCCCGACAGGCTGACGCCGCCGGGCAGAAAGGTACGATGGCAAAGGAAATATGCATATCCAGCACACCGCATGAAACGCGGCTGGCAATCCTTGAAGACGATCAGCTCGCAGAAATCTACTACGAACGTGAAAACGAATACACCCTTGCTGGGTCTATTTACAACGGCCGCGTCACTCGTGTTCTGCCTGGCATGCAGTCCGCTTTTGTGGACGTGGGCCTGGAGCGCGACGCCTTCCTGTATGTAACTGACTTTCTGGAACTAGAAGATCAGGAAGAGACCGATGAGCTGGAAAAAGCCGCGGTCATCGGTGGCAATAAGCCCCCCCGCGAAGTCCGGCACGCCAGCGGCAAGGAGCCCATTCAGCAGGAGCGTGGCGCTCGCCCCAGCCAAAAGCCTGAGCAAAAGCAGGAATCGCGGCAGGAACGTCCGTCAAAGGATCGCCTTTTGACGGTTGAGGCACTGCCTGAGACTGAGACTGTGCCCTTACCTGCTTCCGGCTCCTTGTCCATTTCAGAGCAGGCTGAAGCAGGCGAAGTGGATTCCGGCGCTCCCGGCGCCAAGCGCTGGCGCGGCCGCCGCCGCCGCCGAGGTGGCCGTGGAGCTGCAGATTCGACTCAGGGACAGCTGGAGAGAGGGGAAACTCCTGCGACTGAAATAGAGGAGATCGTGGTGACCGAACCCGAGGTTGCCCCGCAGATTCATGCTGGAGCCGGGGTCCCCTCGGACAGGTCTTCGTCACCGAAGGGGGCGGCTTCAGCGCCTCCGTCCGTCTCCCGCAAAGACCGCTCTTCCACCTCCTCCCCAACCCCGATTGTGCTGCCCGGCGAGTCACTCTCCAAGTACGGTGGCGCTCCGGCAGAAGGCGCTCCGCCAGAAAATGCGATTAGGCACGTTGCCCTGCCGGTCCGCTCGGAGAGTGGCTTCAAGCCCTCCACTATGATCGAGTCGCCCATTGTGTGGGACGGAAGCGGCCTGTTGCCCGGTGAATCGCTTTCCAAACATCGCAAGCGCAAGGACGAACCCGCACCGGGAGCAACCAGTGAGCCGCAGACGCCCCCTGCCGATGAGCTCGATTCCGTCCGTTCTGCCCCTGATGTTATTGAGGAGAAAAATTTCGTCGAGGAGATTACCGAGTCTGGCCATGAATCTGCGCCGCTGCCTGAGACTGCCTCCGCAAAGGAACTGCTTGCCTTCGCAACCAAGGAAGACGATCTGGTCGAGGATGAGCCCCTCGAAGAAGAGATCCTCGAAGAAGATGATGAAGATGAGTTCGAGGAAACCTCAGAATCTGCATTGTTACCGGGCGCACCAGATCTTGATTCTGAGACCTGGGAATCCGCGGAACGGGAAGACGATGCAACCGCCTCGCACAACGTTGATCCGTTGCCTCCCGCCGAATTTCGCCTCTTTGGCCTGGGCAGCAAGAAAAAGCCCGACGAAAAAACCTCCAAGAAAGCCAAAACCATTTCGTCCTCGACTTACGCTCCCGGCAGAGGCCTCATCGAGGAAGAAACCATCGAAGAAGAGGAGTTCGTCGCTCCCCGTCATCCCCATCGCCCCGGCAAAGCCGAAGACCACGACCTGGACGACTTCGAAGAAGAAACCACCCACCTGCGCTCCGGTGATCTGGGCGAGATGCTCCAGGAAGCTCACCTCGACCACCGCATCCAGTTGAGTTTCGACGAAAAGGGTGAAGAAGGCTTCGACGAAGAAGAGGAGGAAGCGCCATCCGCCGCCGGCGCCGCAGTGCAGCAGCGTCCGGATCGCTCATCCCGCGGACGCCGCGGACGCGGAGGCGTGGCAGCTCCGCCCGTGCCAGCCGGCAGAGGCCGCGGTATGACGCGACGCTCCATGCAGACTTCCGACCTGCCCATCATCAGCGACCTGCTCAAGCCCGGCCAGGAGATTTTGGTCCAGATCGCCAAGGAGCCCATCGCTAAGAAGGGCGCGCGCATCACCTCGCACATCGCCCTTCCCGGCCGCTTCCTGGTCTTCATGCCTACCGTCTCCCACATCGGCGTAAGCCGCAAGATCGCGTCAGATGAAGAAAGACAGCGCCTCAAGCGGATTCTGGTCCACGAGCGCGGCGAGGCCTCCGGCGGATTCATCGTCCGCACCGCCGCCGAGGGCGCCTCCGAAGAAGAACTCCGCACCGACCTGCGCTTCCTGCTCAATCTCTGGGCGGAGATCAAAAAGCGCTCTGACTCCTCCAAGTCGCCCGCGCTCATCTACCACGATCTGGGGCTGGTCGAGCGCATCCTGCGCGACCAGGTCAGTTCCAACTTTTCCTCCATCTGGGTCGATTCCCAGGACAACTATGAGCGCATCGTCCGCTTCCTCAACCGTTTCTCGCCCTCGCTGGTCCGCCGCGTCAAGCTCTATACCAAGGAGACCCCGCTCTTCGAGCATTTCGGCATCCAAGAAGAAATTACCAAGGCTCTCAATTCCAAAGTCTGGCTCAAGAGCGGCGGCTCCATCGTCATCAACCAGACTGAGGCTCTCGTGGCCATCGACATCAACACTGGCAAGTACGTCGGCAAATCGGCTCGACTTGAGGACACCATCCTCAAGACCAACCTCGACGCCGTGCCGGAGATCGTCCGCCAGATTCGTCTGCGCGACCTCGGAGGCATCATCGTCATCGACTTTATCGACATGGACGAGCGCAAGAACCGCTTCAAGGTCATGGCCGCACTCGAGGAAGCCCTCAAATCCGACCGCGCCCCCACCAAGGTTCTCCAGTTCAACGACTTTGGCCTGGTCGCCATCACTCGCAAGCGCGTCAAGCAATCCCTCGAGCGCACGCTCTCGGTCCCTTGCCCCACCTGCCATGCCACCGGCATGGTCAAGAGTCCGACCACGGTTTGCAACGAGATCTACACTGAGCTGCGCAAAATGAAGAAGCACTTCGAGAACGCCGACGTTCTGCTGCGCGTCAACCCCGAAACCGTCAAGGTCCTCAAATCCAACGGCGCCAGTTGGATCAACGAGTATGAAGAGCTGACCGGCAAAAACATCCTCATCAAGAGTGACCCCACCCTGCATCCCGAACAGTTCGACATCCAGGGCTGATCGCCACAACCAGCAGAAAGTACGAAGGCCGGAGCATCGCTCCGGCCTTTGCGGTTTCCATAAACTCGAACGCACCACGCCTTACCGAATCACATGAATCGGCACGCCCACCTTCAAGTTTTTCCAAAGCTGTTCGGTGGTATAAACCGGAGCCTTGAGCGCAATCGCCAGCGCCAGGCACGACCGGTCCCCCAGCGATAGGCCATACTTATCCGTCACGGCGATCAGATCGCCTGTGATCTTGGCTTGCTCGATGGTAAAAGGTTCTACCTTCGAAACAGTAGAAAGCGCCGCCACCCAGGATTTGTCTGGGTCGTGACTCTTCTTAACGAGCTTTGATTGCACTTCAGCGAGGTTGACCGTACTGGCGACCGCACGGTCCAGAATCTCATCCGTTAGTTTCTCCTCGCCTTGTTCGTGTTGAATCAGAGCGAGCATGGCCGAGGCATCGAAGACGACCTCATTCATATTTGGCCGCCTCGCGCCGCTCCGCGTTCAACTCATCGGCAAGCGAGACTCCCGGCGGGATAACTTTACGCGCCCATTCCTGCGCGCGCCGCAAGCGTTCTCGCCTCGTTGCCATGCGTAACTCCCCGTCATCCACAACCAGATCGAGCATTTCGCCCTCCACCATTCCCAGAGCCTCGCGCATTGCAGCCGGAATCACAAGCCGGCCCTTTTCCCCCATCCGAATCCGCGTCCGGAGTTCTGCTGTCGCAGGCTGTCTGGCAAGTTCCCGGTGCTTTGTGCGTTCTGCGGGCTTTGCAGGTGCCACAGTTCCCATAATTCCCACCTTTCTTCATCTATGCCACTACTCTAGTAGTGGTACCACTAATATATTCTAGTGGCACAAATTAATCTAGTGGGACAAAACGAAAAGGCGGGAAACAACCCCTTCAGGTTAACTCGCCGTTTTGCTAATTTGCTTTTTCCGCGAAGCGGGAGCTAATTCGCTGATTTGTCGCTCTTACAGAATTCCCAGCACACGCAGCCGCACCAGTCCTCCAGCCAGCACTCCAATCGGCGATATCGCCACCAGCGCCAGCGCATACCAGATGGGCTGCTTGCCCCGTGATTGCAGCGCGCTCAACGCCGCCAGCGTCAGCACCACCATTCCCAGCGCCAGCACATGAATCAGCGGGTTGGCTGCCGCAGCCCAGGCCGTTACGTAGCCGCCTGCAGCCGCCGCCAGAAACGAGTACCCCAGGTTGACGAAAATATAGCCGGGCTCCCACCCCATCGGACACAAATCGCCCTCTGGGGACCCCGGCTGCACCTTGCCCTCCGCGCTTGTCCAGCTTGGAACCATGCGCGTCAGCAGCGCCATCAGCACAATCACCAGCAAGGCCATCGTGGCAAAGCCTGCCGCCAGCGCCAGAAATGCGTGAAGAATTACCACGGTCTGCCCTTCTTTTCCGGCTGCGCGCCCACCTCGCCCTGTTCGATCCGTTGCAAAAACGCTCGCGCCAGCTTTCGTTCACCGGGATGGTACTCGCCATGCATCGTGCACAGGTCAAGAAACTCGTCGCACAGCGCATTCCGTTGTTCGTGCTGGGTCAGAACCCCCTGCAAGGCAACGGCCAACTCGCGCAGCCGCGCCGCCTCTGGCCAGGAATAATCCTCATCCTCGCCGCTCAGGTGCTCATACTCGGAAAACAGCCCTCGCCTGCCACGGGCGCACTCGTCCAGGCAAGCCATCAGTTGCCCGCAGAAGGCCTGCGCCAGCATCTCCAACTGAATGGGGTCCATCTCATCCCGAGGGTCCATGTCGTCCTCAATTGTCTTATTGTGACGCATCCGCTATTGTCACTGCTCGCGATCTTCAGTGCAAAACAGAAATGTCCTAGAGATTGGGCGGAGTTTGCCATTTTTGAGCACAAAGTATCGCTGGCGGCAGGTCTCAGTTTTATTCGGATCGTCGAAATCAAGGTGATATTCGGCGATCAACAATCGGCTATCAGGCATGTGATAAAGCTCCGTCAGATAAGGATGACCATCCTTAGTCTTCAACAGAAACTCCCCTCCACTAAACATATAAATATCGGGGACATTGACGCCGGTTTTCAGATTTGTCAGTTCGTAAGTAAAGCAACCTGTTCCACAACCGTGCTTGGACAGATAATATTCGCCTGCAAAGTTCACTTCTGGACCTGGAGGCACGATCAGATGATCGAGTTCGTCTCGCCAATCGCCCCATTCATCCTTGTGCATTCCCTCCGGAATCTTGAGTGGTCCGTTGTAGACCTTTGCCGGAAACTGCTCGAACTGAAACTGTCGCGATTGGCTCCATGCGGGAGGATTGGCGCATGATAAAACGCCAGCGAACAGAAGAAATTGGATCGTTTTACGGAAAAGCCATCTCATGCATACCAGCTTACAACGCCTGAATCGCACACTCAGGCTCGGCCATTGCGGCTTGTTCCCTTTTTTCCTCCTCGGCCAGCAGGCTATGGAAAGCATCGGCCGCGACAGCGCGACTGAAGAGCCATCCCTGCCCAAGGATGGGCTGCGCCGTGGCGGCAAAATACACTGCCTGCTGCCTGGTTTCGATCCCTTCCACGATCACTTGCAGGCGGAGCGCCTTGGCCATGGAAAGAATCTGCGGCAAAATGGCTGCAGTCACCGCCTCCGTGCCGATGGACTGCGTGAATGTCCGGTCGATCTTGATAGCATCCACGGAAAGGTCATGCAGATAGGAAAGGCTTGAATACCCTGTGCCGAAATCGTCGATGTGGACGCTGTGGCCCTGTTGGCGAAGATGCTGAATAGCCGCGATGGCCTCCTCGTACCGCGCGGTGGAGCTTTCGGTTATCTCAATGACCACGCTCCGCGCCGCTACTCCGGCCCGTTCTAGAGCGTGCTCCAGCATGGGCAGAAACTTGGGATCAGCCAGGTCCGTGGCAGCCACGTTGATGCTCACACGAAAATCGGGCCGGGCGCGGAGCATGGCGGCAAAATCGCGCAACACGTGGCGCACTACCAGCCGGGTGATGGAGCCTACGAAGCCATACTCCTCGGCAATCTTGACGAAGATGTCGGGCCCCACGGCAAAACCATCCTCGTCGGTCCAGCGCGCCAGCGCCTCGGCTCCCACAATCCGCTCGCTGGCCAGGTTCACTATGGGCTGATAGACCACCCGCAGCTTGTCTTTACGGATGGCCCGGCGAAGCTGCTGTTCTATGCTGCGGTTGCGCCGGTAGAGGATGGAAAGCACAAACCCGAATAGAGCGCCGGTCATACCGCCCAGCACAATGTTGGCCTTCAGTTCGCCGCGGCTGACCTGCAACGCTTCGGGGATGGAGTTGTAAGCCGTGATGCAGTTAAAGAATTGTGCCGAACAACGGGTGGCGTAGAGGTTGCCATTGAGTCGCCACACGCCTTCCCTAGTGAGAATCTGCTCCCCCGCCTGTGGCGTCCCGCCCACTAATTGGCCGGATTGCCCTTGGGAATAGTTGGTCACCGTGACCGTGTAATGCATGAATGACAACTCCCAGTGTTTCGCCGGGAAAGAGCGAAAAGTCACAAACGAGTTGCCCAGTTGCAGACTGATGACCGTCAGCCCACCAATCCGAAACGGGGCAATATCCCGGTAGACTTGAGTGCCGTCCTGCTGGGAAAAATCCGCCGTAAACTTGTCAATCAAATGAGCCGGTCGGCCCAGGGTCGCCGAGCAATCGATCCTTCCGTTGCGCATTCGTCCGGCGTCCTGCAGATACTCCGAACGGTAGACCAATTTGCGGAACCAAGCGATCTCCGCGTCCGAGCAATAGAGCCAGGGCGAGGCGTTCAGCGTCGCCAGCATGACGCGCGATTCCTGGGAGGAATGATCTCCCTCCATCTGGATGCTCGCCGCGAATTGGCTGAGCCGGCCCTCGGCCAAGCGGAGCGCAATCGTGCGGCCCGTAAAATAGCCGGCCAGCAAGCCGCACGCCGCCGCAACCATGGTGGCAGCCATAGTTACAAGAACGCGCTGCTTGAGGGTGCGCTTCATTCACCAGAACCAGCATCCAGCTTTATCCGGAATCCCTCCAAAATACCGCTCACAAAGAACCGGCATACCCTTCTTCATCGGGAAAAATGGGGCTTTCTTTATCGGATTTTGAACAATTCCAGCCAGACTGCGAGGGAAATCCCCTAACCTGTGTGCCTGCTACTTCGCCGCTGGCGGGGCAGCCTTGGCTTGGGGAATCTCGAAGAAGCCTATGTGCAGTTCCGAGGCAGGAACGAAGTTGGTCAGATGAACCTGGAGGTGATCTGCATCGAGCTTTTCCACCTTGCCATCAGCCGGCGAGCAGAAGCTGATGAGAATTTTTTCGCCTTGCTCCGGTTGCGGCCGCTCGATGATGAGGGTGAAATCCTCGATGGGCCGCTGCCAGGTGTTGGCCGAGGTGAGGATGAAATCCACCCATTGCGGAAAAACGAGACTCGTGACGGGCCCCTCGTTCCCCGTCTTAGCCTGGGATGCGTTCTCCTGAAGCTGGCGCGCAAGCGTGCTCAAAAAAGGCTGGTCCACGCAAAACCCGGCGAGCAGTTTGCCCTCTTCTGGGTTCCCGCTCGCACTTTGGCTATTGGTGAATTGCGCCAAAGCATCTTCCACAGTGGCCTGAGTCACCTGCGTGAATCCGGCAACCGGCGAATACTCGTGTCTGATGCGGGTCGTGGAGTGAGCCGGAAAGATCTGCGTCCAGTGGTATTGCAGATGGACAGTCCACTGGCCTACAGGAGCGGGGTCGAGTTCGAAGATGCCTGCCTTTACCAGTTGATCCTTTGTGGCCTGTGATAGCCGGGAAAAGTCGGGCGAATCAATCACCTCTTCGTGCTTCGAATTTATCGTGTCTACAAAATGGCCGAAGGTCGGAATATCAATGTGATCTGCGAGAAGCAAGGCTGTGACATCCTTGTCGTTAAGGGTTGCCTTCGCCTCAGTCATATACGGAACGGGTATCCCCCCGATTTCCAACTGAAAGTCGGAAAATGATTGCTCAGAGGCCTCGGGACCGTCGATCTCATTCGTGTATGGCGGGATCGGGAATGCCATCTCCGTCGTCACATCCTGATCCGTATCGTTGCGGAAGTCGTACTCGACCACGATTGTCTTCACGTTGATGCGAAGTACCTCTTTGGCCATCACGATCCGCGTCTCGCGCCGCGGCACCAGGCCTCCAACGGCAATCGAGGCGGCCGAGTCGTCGGCTAACACAGACATGGATGCAACCAAAAACCATGCCACGGCAAAAACTAAAACGCGCAATACAGCCTTTTGGTTCATGGCAAAGAGTATTGCAGATAAGAGCCAAGGCAACAACCCGGCAACTTACTATGCCGTCTTCAGTTGCGCCTCCGCAATAGCCGCCGAAATAACTCCATCGGATATTCCATGCTTGCGCAGGCTCTCGGTGAGCATCAGAACCTGCGAATTCTCCATCCGCGCCTGATCCTTGCGCAGGCCCTGGCCGATATAGGCGCGGATCAGCGGCTGATAGCCACCGAAGCCCAGCGACGGCGCGATCTCTTTCAACTCCTCGATCACGTCATCCGGCATACGGAGGCTGATGACCGTCATTGGACGATCCTTCCTTAATCGTTCCCGCATACGTTCACTCGCTGTCTTCATAAGTCCTCCGTTCCTGCGCAGTGGCTGGCCGCGCGGAAATGATGCGGATTGTTCCACCTTCGCGCTGAATATGCACAACCAGGAGCAGCATCCAATCTTCGGTCATTCCGATTGCTGCATCCCGATTCTCTTCTTCGACGCTTGCGTCTTCGACGTGAATAAATCGGTCGAAGAAGACCTGACAAGCGACTTCAAAGCTCACACCATGCTTGCTGATATTGCTGGACGCCTTTTCCGAATCCCACACAAAGCGCTGCCCGTGGTAGAGAAAATAGAGGTCCATCGCCATTACGTATATATATTGTATATCTGTTTGTCAAGTGTCAGGGTCCAGACATCTCAATCCACTTGCCTTCCAACCGCGCAGGAATCTTGCCTTGACCCACTTCCTCATTGAATTTCCTAGCTATTTGGGCTATTGTAAGGGTACAGACGAGTTTCCCCGCCTGAGTTGCCGTGACCGCACCGGCTGGCGGAGAGATGAGTGGGCTTACAGCCCACTTTTTATTTGGGCCAATTTTAGGTGTTTTGGCCGCCTCGGGCAGCGCAGGAACAGGGCCCCGGCGAGCGATTTTTACTCGCTGGGATGTAAGAACGATGGCAGTCAAGCTGGATGCAATCCGGGCGGCAGCAACCCGCGTAGCGGCCTCGCATGGGCTGGACGTGGTGGACATTGAATTCATCGGCCCGGCCAAAGAGCGCATCCTACGCGTAACCCTCGAGAAAAACGCCGAGGGACGCGCAAAGCTGAGGGCCGCCATCGAAGCTGGAGCCGAAAGCCTTGCCGGGAATCTGCCTGGGCGGCTGATTCAGGAGACTCAGGCGGGCAAGCTCAAAGTGGAGCAGCTCTCCGGCGTCACGCACGAGGATTGCGCAGCTTTCAGCCGGGATTTCGGCGTGCTGCTGGACGTGGAAGACCTGGTTCCGGGCACCGAGTACACGCTGGAAGCCAGCTCTCCGGGGTTGGATCGCAAGTTAACCAATCCCGAGGATTTTCAACGGTTTGCGGGCTCCCTGGTCAAAGTGCAGACCTTCGAGCCAGTCCGCAATAACCGCCACTGGCAGGGGCGGCTGATGGGTTTGGTTTCCCAGATCCCCAAAAGCGAGGGACCTGGGGCACCCACTTCAGTCTTCCAGGTCCGAGAATCCGGACCTGGGGCACCCAGTGAGACGATTACGCTCGACCTAAACGCGGTCAAGCAGAACAGCAAGAGCCGGAAAGCCGGCGTCAGCATGGTAGAGATTGCGCTCGCGAACATCGAGAAAGCGCAACTGGTGCCGGAGATTTAAGGGATAGCGGGCCTTAGGCCTGTACCCTTCAACGCAACCAACTGAACCAGCCTGGACCGCAACTAAAGTCCAAGCCGAGTACCAAAGAGAGAGCAAGCAGAGTATGGCCAGCGTTTTGTACCAGAGTATCGAGCTCCTAAGCCAGGAAAAGAGTATTGACCCCGCCATCGTTGTCAGCGCGGTCGAGGAGGCCATCGCCCTGGCCACGCGCAAGTTCTACAAGACCCAGGAGAATATGCGCGGCGAGCTGAACAAGGAAACCGGAGAGATTCTGGCCTACATCTATAAAACGGTGGTGGCTGACGATGACCCCCTCGAGGACCCACTCAACCAAATCATTCTCACCCAGGCCAAGGAACTGGCGCCGGATGTCGAGGTAGGCAGCGAGATCCGGCTCTACCGCGACACCAGTCCGCTGGGCCGTATCGCCGCGCAACTGGCCAAGCAGGTTATCTTCCAAAAAGTCCGCGAGGCGGAGCGCGAAACCGTCTTCAACGAGTACGCCCACCGCGAAAAGGAAGTCCTCAACGCCACTGTCAAGCGCATCGAGGGCCAGGACATTATCTACGACCTGGGCAAGGCAGAAGCGCGATGCCCCAAGCGTGAGCAGTCACGGCTGGAGCAGTTCTCCGTCGGCGAGCGCGTCCGCGTCGTCCTGCTCAAGGTGGACCGCGCCGCCAAGGGGCCGCAGGTGATCGTCTCCCGCGCCGCGCCCGAGCTGGTGCAGAATCTCTTTCAGTCCGAAGTTCCTGAAATTTACGATGGCACGGTAGTTATCCGCGCCATCGCCCGCGAGGCCGGCGAGCGCACCAAGATCGCCGTCCAGTCCCGTGATAAGGACGTGGATCCGGTAGGCGCTTGCGTGGGCATGAAGGGCATGCGCGTGCAGTCCATCATCCGCGAGCTGCGCGGAGAAAAAATTGACATCATCGAATTCTCCGAGGAGATCACAACTTTCGCTGAAAAGGCCCTTCAGCCTGCCAAGGTTAGTCGCGTCTCCATCGCCGACCTCACCGACAAGCAACTCGAAGTCATCGTGGACGACACGCAGCTCTCCCTGGCCATCGGCAAGAAGGGCCAGAACGTACGCCTCGCTGCCAAGCTGCTTGGGTGGAAGATCGATATCAAGAGCGAAGAGGAAAAGCGCCAGGAGGTCGAGCAGCAGATGCAGGATCTGACCGGTGGGCCATCCACGCCTATCGAGCAAGTGACGGAGCTGACCAGCGGCGTTCTGCAAAAGCTGGTCGCCGCCGGCATCACCACTGTCGAGGGGCTGGCCGATATGACCCCAGAACAGCTCGAGGAGATTCCCGGCATCGGCGAAAAGACCCTGGAGAAGATCAGCCTCGCCGTGCGCCATTACTTCGGACAGCTTGAGCAGAGCCAGGCCATTCCGGCAACCGCCGATGCGGCAGTAGAGGAGATTCCTCCAGCTGACGAGCCGGAAGTCACAACTTCGCAGGACCAACCGGCTGAAGCGCCTGTGCAGGATGCTCAAAGCGCCGAACAGCCGAAACAAGAAATTGCAACCGAAGGCACAACGACCAACGAGCAGGCGGACAAAGAGAAAGGCGCTTAACATGCGCCGCGTCTTTCAAGCCACATCAGACGATAACGGAACTTTGAACTATAGCCAATGCCATGAGGTAGCTATGAGCAACTAAGGGCTTTGGGCGACTGATTTTGAAAAGAGGCGGATGAGTAAGGTTCGTATCAACGATCTCGCGCGAGAGATGGAAGTCAAGAGCCGGCAAGTTCTTGATATATTGGCGGAGCTCGGTCTGGGCGCCGGCAAGACTCACTCCAGTTCGCTGGAGGAGGATGAGGCCGACAAGGTTCGCGCGCACTTTAAGCGCGCGGCGAAAACAGCGAGCGCGGCAAGCACACCGGCCTCTCGCGCCCCGCAGGTCCTTGCCCCGAAAATTGATCTCTCGCATATCTCCAAGCCCGGCGACGTGCTGAAGGCCGTTCTGGCCAAGAAGCAGGAAGAAGAGGCTGAAGCCCGTAAGAGCCGCCTGCCTCTGAAGCGAGCGGCAGCGGAACCTGTGAAGGCGCCCGCGCGTCCGGCGCCCCCGGCTGTGGTTGCCGTCAAGCCGCCTGCGGCGCCAGCCAAGCCGGAACCGCGCAAGATTGTTCCCCAACCTCGATCCGCACCGCCTATCGTCGCCAAGCCTGTGTCAGCGCCCGCCATTGCCTCTCGCCCCCCATCAAAGGCGGTGGTCGCCAAGGCTCCATCAGGCGCCGCGGCCGCGCAACGTCCGGCCGTCGCCGTTGTTCCACCTGCTGGAGCCGTGGTGGTCAAGCCGCCGGCAAAAGCGGCCAAACCAGTTCCTGAACACGTCACGCCAGCCGCCACAACCAAGGCCGTCGCGCTGCCACATACCAAAGCTAAGGCCGCCAGAACCGCTGAACCTGCCGAGATTGAGATGTCGATGGCTGCGGCTGCCTTGGCTTCCGAGCAGAAATCTTTATTCACCGGAGAAGCCGCCGATCTGGCGGCTGCTGCGCCAGCACACCCGCCCACCCATCGTGGAAAGGGGCACGCGCGCGCCGCGGCGCCCACACCGGCGCTCCCTGCCCGGCGCATGGTAATGCCGCAAACAGGGCCTCGTCCGGTTTACACCGCGCCTCCTACGGCGGATCTTCCTCCCGCAGCTGGCGCAGGAACTGCTGCAGGCGGCATTCGGCGCGGAGAGCCGATCTTCCGCAGGCCCTCCGGAGCCACTGGCGGCTATCCTCAGCGCACACCCGGAGCAGGCCAGTTCCCCGGCGGTCCGCGTCCCAAGCATCCCACTCGTTCCACTTCTGGCGCTTATGCCGGCACTGGCGCCCCCGGCGTCCCAGGAACTCGTCCCCCATACGGCGCGCGTCCCGGTTATGGTGCGCCTCGCCCCGGTGGTCCACCCCGCCCCAGCAGCATCCCGCCGGCAGGCGAGGCCCCGCGCCCGCAGCGCGCCTCATCCAGAGGCCGCGGCGGTCGCCCGCAGTATCCAAAAACCAAAGAAGGCCCGATGAAGGGCTTTGTGCCGCCGCCGCGCTATGCTGGTGTCCAATTCGGTGGCGAGCCCCTTCCCATCACCCGTGAAATCACCGTCACCGAGGGCATCAGCGTCAAGGACCTGGCCGAAAAGCTCGACGTCCGCGCCAAGGACCTCATCGCCACGCTGCTCATGAGCGGCATCTTCGTCACCGTCAACCAGTCCCTTGACGCCGAGATGGTCAAGGATGTGGCCACCAAGTTCGGCGCCGCCGCAACCGTCATCAGCTACGAAGAAGAGATCGCCAACCAGGCCATCGAAGAAGTCCTCGAAGCCGAAAATATCAGCGAGCTGGAGGTTCCCCGTTCGCCCGTCGTCACTGTCATGGGCCACGTCGATCATGGCAAGACCTCCCTGCTTGATGCCATCCGCGAAACCGACGTAGCCGCGGGAGAAGCCGGCGGCATCACCCAGCACATCGGCGCTTACAAGGTGAAGTTTGCCAAGGAAGGCTCGCCCGCTTCCGGCCGAGAGATCGTCTTCCTCGACACACCCGGTCACGAAGCGTTTACCCGCATGAGAGCCCGCGGCGCTAAAGTGACCGACATCGTGGTCATCGTGGTCGCCGCCGACGACGGTGTCATGCCGCAGACGCTGGAGGCCATCGACCACGCCAAGGCCGCCGCCGTCCCCATCATTGTGGCCATCAATAAGATCGACAAGCCCAACGCCAACACCGAGCGCGTCAAAAAACAGCTCGCCGATCGCGGTCTCGTTCCCGAAGAGTGGGCAACCGCCGGAGAAGGCACCGTTTTCGTCGAAGTCTCCGCAAAAAAGCGACTCAACCTTGACCTTCTTCTCGAGATGATTTGCCTAGTCTCCGACATCAAGGCCCCCAAGGCCACTCCCGGACGCAAAGCCGTCGGTTCGGTCCTGGAAGCCAAGCTCGATCGCGGACGCGGCGCTGTCGCCTCTGTCCTCGTCCAGGATGGAACCCTTCACCTCAACGAGAGCTACATCGTTGGCAACACCTTCGGTAAGGTTCGCGCCATGTTTGATGACCGTGGGCGCGCCCTCGAAGTTGCCGGCCCTTCTACCCCCGTCGAAGTCCTCGGCCTCGAGGCCATGCCCGACGCCGGAGACACCTTCCTGGTCGTAGCCGACCGCGACAAGGCCAAGGGCATCGCCCAATACCGCAAGATGAAGGAGCGCGACGCCCAACTCGCCAAGAGCTCCCGCGTCTCGCTTGAAGGTCTTGCCGAGCAGATTCGCACCGCCGGCGTCAAAGACCTGCCCCTCATCATCAAGGGCGACGTCACCGGCTCGGTCGAAGTTTTAGCCGATTCACTCGTTCTCATGTCCACGGAGAAGGTGCGCGTCAAGGTCATCCACAGCGGCGTCGGGTCCATTACAGAATCTGACGTCCTGCTGGCCACTGCCTCCAACGCCATCATCATCGGTTTCAACGTCCGTCCGGAGCGCAAGGCCGCCGAGCTGGCGCAGCAGGAAGGCGTCCAGATTCGCCTCCACTCCATCATCTACGAGTTGCAGGACGAGATGCGCCTGGCCATGCTCGGCATGTTAGAGCCCGTTTTCAAGGAGAACTACATCGGCCGTGCCGAAGTCCTCAACATCTTCAAGATTCCCAAGATCGGCACAATCGCCGGCTGCCGCGTGCAGGATGGAGTCATCCGTCGTGACGCCGAGATCAAGGTCATGCGCGGCTCCGAGCAGCTCTTCAAGGGCAAGGTGGTCTCCCTCAAGCGCTTCAAGGACGACGCTCGCGAGGTCACCAATGGAATGGAGTGTGGCATCGGTCTCAGCGGCTTCAACGATCTCAAAGCAGGAGACCTCATCGAAGCCTTCTCCACCGAGAAACTAGCCGCCGACCTCGGCGCCCGCACCTCCGCCAAGGCATAAAGCAACTTAACAGCAAAGAAAACCGGCCCGCCCCTCACCATGAGAAGCGGGCCGGCTTTTCATTAGTACTATCTCTCTCCAGCACCTGTGCTCTGTTCCGAACCTGACAATTATTGTCTGATATGGTCTGACCTCTATGCTGTCGGAAATCTACTACGAAGATAGCTACGCCAAGCGATTGACCACTTATTCGGCAATAATTTAAATATAACTTTTAAATCGTTTCTATAAGATATTGATAAATATTACGTTATATGCCAAAATGAAGCCTTTTAAGACTGTTCTAATAATTCGATATAATTACTCTTGACAATTGTGGTCTGACCTCTGTATACGTTCGCATCAGTAGATCAGGCCGGCAATATCGGTCCGCAACTGCTGGGTCCGATTCCCGATGACTAAAAATCGAGTATTCACGATTCGAGTACCGGCCCTAACCTGTTCACAATCAACAACCTATTTGGAGGCTTCAATGCAATATCCATGCTGTAAACCACAAGGAATGGTCGACCGCTGGTTGGCCGTTTTCTTCTGTGTTGTCGTCGTTCTGTTCGCCGCAAAGGTGAACTCTCAGACCGCGGGCACCGCGAGTATCCAAGGTGTCGTCACGGATGCCACCGGCGCCTTGATTCAAAATGCATCGGTCACTGCCACCAACGTCGCTACCCAGGTGAAACATAAGACAGTCTCGAGCAGCGGCGGACTGTACAGCTTTCCCAACATTGCCATCGGCACGTATACCGTGGAAGTGACGGCTGCTGGCTTTCAGGGCTACCGCCAAACGAATATCGTTCTCGAGGTTGGCAGCAGTATTGCCGTAAACCCGGTCATGCAGGTGGGCGCTGCCAACCAGACGATCGAGGTCCAGGCAACCGCTCTGGCCTTGCAGACCGAGGACGCGACGTTCAAACAGACAATTGACCAGAACGAAGTGAATGAAATGCCGCTCAACGGCAGGCAGATGACCCAGCTCATCACCCTCTCCGGTGGCTCCAATGCAGCGCCCGCCGGGGACTTCACTGGCAGCAAGTACTCCTACGCAACCATATCGGTCTCTATCGCAGGCGGTGGCGGCAATACCACCCTCTGGCGCCTCGATGGCGGCGACAACCAAGACTACATGGCCAACGGCAATCTGCCCTATCCGATTCCCGATGCGGTGAGCGAATTCAGCGTCGAGTCGACCGATCTGGGCGCGCAGGACGGCGGCCACGTGGGCGGCATGGTCAACGTCGTCACCAAGTCGGGTACAAACAAGTTCCACGGCGAGGGATTCGAGTTCATCCGCAACAACTACATTGATGCCACGAATTTCTTCTCGTCCAAGCCCGACACACTGCACCAGAACCAGTTCGGCGGCACCTTCGGCGGACCCATCAAGCGCAATAAGATGTTCGCCTTCGCGGCCTACCAACGTTGGGTCGCCAAACAGTCGCAGTCGAGCACACAGGCCACGGTGCCGACGGCACAGAACCTGGCCGGCAATTGGTCGACCACAGACGGCAATCCAAGTGTCTCGGGCAGCAACCCGTGCAACTCGACCCATGCGCCTATCCCGCTCGTCGACCCGCTCACCGGCACGACTTTGACGGGAAATCAGTATGCGACCACGCCCACTTACAACGCGCAGGCGCTGGCGCTCCAAAGATACCTGCCTCCCATCAATTCGGCGCTGGATCCGAATAACTGCGGGTTTGTTTTCTACGCCATCCCCTGGGCAGTCACCAGCAATCAGTTCACAACCAGGGTGGATTACACGGTTAGCTCCAAGCAGATCATCTACGGCCGCTACTTTGTCGACGGCTATCAGTTCCCGGCGTACTACTCGCCGACCAACATCCTCATCACCACGCAATCCGGTAACATTCAGCGCGTGCAGACCTTCACCCTCGGCGATGCGTACACCATCACGCCGAACATCGTGAATGCGGCCCACATCACCATCCTGCGCCGTGTCAACAACCGCGGCTACGCGCCGAACGACATCAATGCCGCAACGCTGGGCGTCAATGTCTATCAGGCCGTTCCCAACGGATTACAGATGACCGAAGGTAAATTCTCTATCGGAGGCGGCACCAACTCGGTGGCGCACTTCAATGACAACACCGGCGTCATCAACGACGACGTGACCTGGGTAAAAGGCAAGCACCAGATCGCGTTCGGCGGTGAGTGGGTGCAGAACCAGCTCAATATCGGCAACGTCTATGAAGGCAACGGCATTTTCACCTTCAACGGCGAATATAGCGGCAGCGGACCCGCCGGCGGCAGCACCATCGGCGATCAGAATCTCGACTTCATGTGGGGGACGCTCGGTTCGGCAAGCCCGTTCCAGCAGAGCAAAAAGCAGCAGAACTCACTGCGCGGGCCGATTCCCAGCCTCTATGTGCAGGACACGTATCACGCCACTTCGCGTTTGACGCTGATTGCCGGCCTGCGCTACGGCCCCAATGTCATGCCGCACGATTACTTCAATCGCGGTGTGGTCTTTAACCGGGCCGACTTCCTGGCCAATACATCCAGCTCGGTTTATCCAAACGCGCCCGCGGGTGCTCTCTACTACGGCGATGCGGGCGTCAGCCGCCAATTCACCCAGAACTCCTATGGGCAGTTCTCTCCCAATGTCGGCGCCTCCTATGATCCGATCGGCAACGGCAAGACTGTGGTTCGCGCCGGCGGCGCGCTGATGTTCGACAATCCAAACTTCTTCACCTCCCAACGCAACCAGCAGAACCCGCCATTCGCCACAGCCGTCACCCAGACGCAGGCCACGGGCCAACCTCCCATCAACTTCAGCAACCCCTGGGCCAACGGCGCTTTTACGTCCAGCCCGTTCCCTCAGCCCGCGGTTCCATCCCCCTCGCAGGCGCTGTTCTTCCCGCAATCGCAGTTCATCGTAATGCCACAGCAGTTCAGGCCCGCGTATACGATTCAATGGACCCTCAGCATTCAACGTGAATTCGGGCATGGCTGGCAGGCTACGGTGGACTACATCGGCAACACGACCAGGCACGATCCGGTTGGCGTGCCATTCGATCCAGCTGTGTTTGTCCCAGGAATGTGGGGCAGTGGATCGAACCCGACCTGCACGGGCCTCGTGGCCACAGGACCGGCGGCCATCACGTCCGGGACGGCTGGCAGCAACTGCTCCCAGGCCAAAGGCCCGAACTACGCCGCCCGGTTCCTGCTCACCACGGAGAATCCGGCGGGTACGAACACGGGCGGAAAACCCACCGGCGGCAACCAATACCTGGGTGGCGGCTCTGGCTCGGTCATCGTCGACGACGGGGCCACTGCCAATTACAACGGCTTGATCGCTTCCATTCAGCACCGCATGTCGAGCACCTTCAGCCTGATGGCCAACTGGACCTGGTCGAAGTGCCTGGATATCGAGGATGCCCAGGGCGATCTGGCCAACACGACCGTCGAGAATCCCAACAACCTGAAGATGGATTACGGCCCGTGCGGCTCGGACTTCCGGCATATCGAGAATGTGGTCCTGGTCGCCAAAAGCGGCTTCAACAATCACCTGAACCACCTCGAAAAACTCATCGTCAATAACTGGGAGCTCGCGCCGCTCATCCACATTCAAACCGGCATACCCTTCACCGTCCTGTCGGGTCAGGACAACTCGCTGACCGACGTGGGCAATGATCGTCCTAACCTGGTAGCCGGCGTGAATCCGTACGCCGAGGTGAAGTTCCACCATGAACCAGGAGAAGCGAACCGCGAATACCTGAATCCGGCAGCTTTCGCGCAGGTGACTGCGTCCTGTACATCAACCACTACGGGAGCCTGCCCGCAATTAGGAACCTACGGAAACATTGGCAGGAACTCCTTCCGCGGGCCGAAGGCGCTGCAGTTCGACGCCCAGATCTCGCGTATCTTCACAATCAAAAAGGACTTGACGACAACGCTCCGGCTCGAGGCGTTCAACGTGCCGAATCACCCTGACTTCCAACCTCCATCTAGCTCAACAACCGGCTCGCTTCCAGCTAATTCCGGAGGCGCCGCAACTCTTACGTCGTCGACCTTTGGTCAGGTCTCGGCAACATTCAACCAGGCCCGCGTCTTCCAGGGCAGTATCAAGATCAACTTCTAAGGTGCTTCTAATCAACCTCCAACAACTAACCCTTGAACAAGTGCCCCGTTTCGATGATTGAAACGGGGCATCTTTTCGTATCAAGTTCGCTGAAAACGCGCCCGGTAGCCGAATATAATGGAGCCATTGCGCGGCTTGGGCTGGAAGCTCACCAGACAGGAGCAACATGACACTTAAGAACAGCAATCGCAGGGATTTTTTGAAGGTAAGCGGCGCGGCAGTGGCCGCTTCAGCCGTCTCGTGGAATGCACGCAGCTATGCTGCCATCCTGGGCGCCAACGACCGCGTCAACGTCGGCGTTGTCGGCTGCGGCGACCGCATGAAGCAGTCCTTGATTCCCGCTTTTTTGCAGCATTCCAAGGAGCTGAACTTCCAGTTCACCGCTATCTCCGATCTCTGGAGCCGCCGCCGCGAAGAGGGCATCGCCTATATCCAGAAACTCAGCGGCAACACCGTCGAAGCAGCCCGCAACAACGATGAGCTCTATGCCCGCAAAGACGTCGATGCTGTTCTCGTCGCCACCGCCGACTTCCAGCACGCTCTGCACGGCATCGAGGCCGTTAACGCCGGCCGCGATGCCTATGTCGAGAAACCCACTGCGGACACCATGGACGACGCCCGCCAATTCCTCGCCGCCGTCAAAAAGACCGGAAAAATCGTCCAGGTTGGAACCCAGCGCCGCTCTACGCCTGCCTATATGAAGGCTGCCGAGTACATCAAGTCAGGAAAATTTGGCGATATCGTTATGGTCGAGATGACCTGGAACGTCAATCAGCCCGGCCGCTGGCGCCGCCCCGACGTCGTATCCCTCCTTAAGGAGCAGGACACCGACTGGAAGCGCTTCCTCTTCAACCGCCCCTACGAGCCCTTCGATGCCCGCAAGTACCTCGAGTTCCGCCTCTTTTGGCCTTATTCCTCCGGCATCCCCGATCAGTGGCTCGTCCACCAGATCGACACCGTGCATTGGTTCACTGGCCTGCCTCATCCGCGCAGCGTCGTCGCCAACGGCGGCATCTACCTCTGGAAGGATGGCCGCACAAACTGGGACACCATGACCGCCGTCTTCGATTACGGTCCGCTCGACGACCTCAGCAAAGGTTTCCAGTTGCAGTACTCTTCGCGCTTCACCAACTCCGCCGGTGGCGTCAAGGAACTCTACTACTCCAACGGCGGCATGATCGACATGGACAAGCAGACCGTCACGCCCACCGGCGGCCTGCGCGCGCGCGAAGCCGCGGCCATGGGCCTCAAGGAAAATCTTCTGCCCAGTTTCTCGCTCGTCGAAAAAGCCGAGGCCGCCTCCACCGACGCCAACACCGGCGGCGATTCCATGACCTTGGCCAACATGCGCAATTGGATGGAGTGTGTCCGCTCGCGCAAAACTCCCAACGCACCTATCGAAGCCGGCTACAATCACTCCGTAGCCCTCTGCATGAACATCGCCGCCATACAGACCGGCCAGAAAGTCACCTTCGACGACAAGACGCAACAGGTCATGGTAGGGGGCAAGGTCTACGAGCATCACAGGGGACACTTACTATGAGCAAGTCCGTGTCGTTCGCTCTTCTCGCCACAAGCGTCATCTTTGCGGCCAGCGCCTTCTCCTCCCCCTCCAAAGGCGTCCAGGTCGTCGCCGATGAAGCCAACCGTCGCGTTGACGTCACTATCGACGGCCAGCCCTTCACCTCTTACATCTGGCCCACTACGCTCAAAAAGCCCGTTCTCTATCCGCTCATTACCGACGAAGGCGTCACCGTCACGCGCGGCTACCCGCTCTCGCCCCGCCCCGGCGAGCGCGTCGACCACCCCCACCACGCCGGCCTGTGGTTCAACTACGAAAGCGTCAACGGCTTCGATTTCTGGAATAACTCCGACGCCATCAAGCCCGAAAACCGCGCAAAGATGGGCACGATTCTTCACACGAAAGTCATCTCCACTAAAAGCGGCCGCAATCGCGGAGAGTTAGTCGTCGAGTCGGTCTGGGTAACTGGCGATAACGAGCAGATTCTCAACCAAACTACTCGCTATATCTTCGCGCGCCGCCCTCATGCTCGCGTCATCGATTTGTCCATCACCCTCACCGCCATCGACCGCGTTGTCTTCAAGGACGCAAAGGATGGCCTCCTCGGCCTGCGAGTCGCCAACTGGCTCGAATCGCCCACGGAAAAGGGCGGCATCTTTCTCGACGCCAGCGGAAGGCCCACCAAGGTTGATGCCGCCGATACCTCCAGTGCCACCGGCGTCTATCTCACCAGCGAGGGTGTCAAAGGCGACGCCGCCTGGGGAACCCGCGGCCGCTGGTGCACTCTCACTGGCCACACTGGCAGCCACACCGTCGCCATCGCCATCCTCGACCACCCCGCCAATCCCGGTTATCCCACCACCTGGCACGCTCGTGGTTACGGCCTCTTCGCTGCCAACCCCCTCGGCCCCAGCATCTTCAACCCCAAGCTGCCAGCCTTGGACCTGACTCTCGAGAAAAACCAAACGGCCAGCTTCCGCTACCGCGTGATCTTGTTCTCCCACGCCGTCACCGTCGAGGAGATGAACCGCGAAGCCGACGCCTTTGCCGCTGAGTCTAAATAACCGAATCTCCGATCCATATGGGCGGGACTCCTCAACCTCAGCCTAGGCATCACATAACTTATCCGCAATAGACATACCGCCTCACTCTTTATTACGATAAACTGGGCACTTTGATTTGAGTGTCAGGATACTTCTGATCTCGTTGCAATTACTGGAACGCAGTGCCTACGGATTATACGTCTATCGTTTTACCCTCCTCCTGAGTTAAAGCAGTGTTGGCAATTTTGGCTTTGGCATCAAGTATAATCCCCGGATCATCGAAAGTTAGAAACTTGAGAATCTTTGGTTTATATAGCTCCTCTCTGCCACTAACCATTATTTTCATAGGATCGCCTTCTTCAACCCGCATCCATTTAGGCTCACGTTTATAATGTTTGCCGGTCACATTATCGATAACGACACTTACGAGCTGCTCTGTCAAAGGTGTTAGTTCCTTGCCCTTAGGGTTTTCCTTCCTACGTTTATCATCTACCATTTCCTCCATCAGTTCCTCTACCTCCGGATAGTGGTAGAACCTCATACGGTGTGTAGCCTTGGCCATCAGCGCCAGATTGATATCACGTAGATAGGGCGAATCAGGAGAACGAACCCCAAGACCCACCGTGAGTAGTCTCTTGGACGCGAACAAGTCAAGAAGCGCAACGAAGAACATTGGGTCTTTGCTCAACAAAGGAAAACCAGTACAGAGTTCTGCAGTGTCCGAGATGAGCACTGAGTGAAATGGACTTTCTTCCGGTTGTTGATTCAGCACCTCCCGTATCCTGTAGATGCATTCTTCCGGCGTCAAAACCCCAATTTGAAACGTCAACACTGTGACCTCGGCTCTTTTCGCACACACACTGTCTGTCTCATATATTCTTTCAAGATTTAATATCTTCTTATAATTACTGGCGCAGTAAGTTTCCTGTGTTTGCTTGGTCTTCCCAGACTGCGTTGCTGAAGTATCCGTAGGGTTTATTAATTCTCGCAGGTAGCTTTGCTCCTTTAACCAAGCCACACCATCAAACTTAATCTCGCCCTGCCCGCCAAAGGTAACTACGAGCAATTTTGCCTTTAAGAATTCTGGCAATTTCGCAACCTTAAACCTGCACTGGAATTGTTTTATAAACTCTTCCTTGTCCTTATCCATTCCCGTTTCAACAACGTAACTGACCCCAAGATTCAACCCCAATGCCAACTTATGCGTGCCTGCTGGGCCTTGAAGTGCAAAGCATGCTGGATGCTTTATTAATGGCTCTAAGTCAAGTAGTTCTTCCTTGTTAAGCTCTTTGGCAATAATGAATCCATCGTGCGGACTTTTGACTTGGTCACTTCTGGCTTGAGAAAGGATGAAGTGCACGGATGGGTACACAACAAGTCCGGTCCTATCTTTATCACCTGTTTCCTTGGCATACTCGACGGTGCGCGTTTTATATAAGTGCTTTCCCAATCCCTGGCGGCACACTCGCGATTTTGAAACCTCCAAGTAAAACTGCAGATAGTCCGATCCGGGCTCGCGCGTCAGCTTGATGACAATGTCGGCGAGAAAGCAGGGAATTTCAAACTCGGACCCTCCGCTGGAGTTTGTATTGTCGGGCTGTTCCAGCGTTACGATCAGTGGAATCTTTTGTGTCCGAAAAAGCGTAAATAGTTGATAGAGTTGGCTACGCTCAAGAGGTTTTCCTATAAATGCACTCAGGCTGTCGATCACAAAAAGTGCCCTATAATCTGTAGCGCTGGACTGTTTTAATGCCATATGTTGAAGTTCGGCAAATCTGGTTTCAAATGTATTCTCCGCCGCGGTATCTTTCTTGGATTCCGACAGAGGAAGTGGCGATAAGCGGGAAAACAGAACCTGATGCGCTTCAGGCTGTGTATCTGCAGCCAGTATAGGAAACATTTTAGGTCCATTCTTACCGCCAAAACCAAAGCTCTCCGCTACATGTCTGAGTGAGGATGGGGTCTGTTCCAGACTTAAATAGATGACGGTCCAGTTCTTCGGTTCTTGCTCTCGTATTTTTCCTGCGACGGCGCTGGCAATTTGCAGCGCCAATGTTGTCTTCCCCGTTCCGGCTCCCCCTTCAATCAACACAATCGAGGTTTCATCGAATTGAACCTTTCCATCGGTATCTGTGACCTTACCTCCCTCTACAATAAGTCGCCCGGCACAGAGACCCTTGTCGCCATCATCTGCGTTCAGTAGATTGTTCAACTCTTTATCGCCAGTTTCAAGAAAGACTCTTTCAAGTTCAGCCATCTTATCCTCCAATCAGTTCTTTCCAGGGGTCTTTGTCCTTTTCTATTGTTATTCGCACATGATGCGTGTTAAGGTCTACGCTGATGGCTTCGGGAACCCAGTCCACCATTCTTTCGACAAGCCACCTGTCACGACTTGTAAGAGGCCTGCCAACTTCTGCCTCCACTGCAGACCACGGAAAATCATGATGCCCCATGGTATCGTTGGAAAGTCTCTTTAGGGCTTTCACTAGTTCCCGAATGATATCGCTATCCTTCTTCATCACATTCGCCATAATGTCGTTGATTCGTATCTCGCATGATAAACTTTTCTCATCCTCATAGTCTTTATTACTAAACCTCCAAAGCTTGCCTTCGGATTCGAAGAACACTTGGCGGAAATTGAGGCCTAAAGGCCGCAACTCCGAGCCCCACATCTTAAGAACCGCATCGCTCTCGCGTGCAATATTAACAATTTTCTTCATTTTTTCCTCTATTCCCTCGTCTAGGGCAAGATGCAATATGATGCACTCCCCTGTATGGCAGAATTCCACGTCTTCCACAAACTGTCGGAAGTCTTTGTAGAGGTCTTCTTTCTTTTCTTTGTAGTAGACTTTCCAACGTTTGTGGATCGCACGTGTCCAGTGATTTTCTGTTTCATCCGCGATGCGTAGCAATGCCGCCAGCAGAGGAATACGAACGGAGCCATACGGCTCTATCGAAGTATTCCTGAATTCACGTTTGTACTCCTCAGTCAGAGGACATTTCTTTCCATCCGGTAGCTCTAAATCAGCAAATGTGGCTTGTTCTTTATTACGTGGCGGCCGGGAGAGGCCATGACAATATGCCAGAAGAGCACAGTACCGGACTGCCATAGCGTCGGGCAACCCGAGTACTTCCCCGTGATCCTTAATCAGTTTTTCGCTCTCTCTAAAATGATCCCAGCCAGGTTTCTTGCAACGAAGGTAATTAAATGCATTTGGATCTTCTGTTTTCTTACAGCGAGGATAACTTTGGCACGCAATAGGCGGCTGTGGGTCTGCGGGGGACGATATGCGTCCGATATCGTGAAACAGAATGGCGGTCAGCAAAAGGAAAATCTCCCCGTCGTTCAATTTCTCCTTAGTTTTTTTTGGGATCATCTTTTCCACATTGCGTCCCACGTTGATGAGGTGGACAAGGCCTGCCTGGGAACCATGGTCTTGGCTCAAAAGCGGGATCCAGTCCGTCAACGCCAGCGCCTGGATCGCCAGAAAGCGCTTTGCCAAGTTCTTGTTCCTGTTTGCCAGCACTTCGAACAAGGATTTTGCAATGAACGAATCATTCATGGAATGGTCTCCCTTGCTGCACCATCAGTGGTCCGTTTGATTTATTGGACCAATATACACTCCTGCGTCCGCATTTGTGCAGTTTATTTGCAGAAGACCGTTTCCGGGGAATTGCTGGCTTGCGAACTAGCGGGCATCCCAGGTCCGGGGTCCCCACGGATAGGTCGTCGTACGTGGGGTGGAGGTTTCTCCATTGAAACCTGGGATATCCAACCACCCGGTTTTCAACCCTCTATCCTTTCCTCCCTTATCTTCTCACGAATCGCCTCGACTAACTTGCGAATCCGCCGTTTTGCTATCTCGCTGCCTCGCTGACTCGCTGTTGTCTTGCGAACCGCCGCCATCGCCAGCTTCCGCTTCCATTTCCGCTCCGCCTTCCGCCGTCACAGTAGTCACAGACCAAATCCGGTAACCTGGAACGCATCCTTTTTCAAAGGGTTAAGGTGCGGTTTGGCCCAGCCCCCGGTTCCGGGTATAATGGAGTTTCGGCAAGCCGGTGGGGCTGTGTGTCTATCCATATTCCGGCAGCGCGAAACACTTGAGTTTGGAGCTATGTCATGGCACAAATATGCGATATCTGCGGGAAGGGCCCGCGTTTCGGCAATAATATCTCTCACGCCCACAACATCACGCGGCGGCGCTGGAGCGTGAATCTGCAGGCTGTGAAGGCCCTGGTCAACGGCCAACCCAAGAAGCTCCGCGTCTGCGCCAGTTGCATCAAGGAAGGCAAGGTTGCCAAGGCCTGAAGCCGTCTACCGAGTAGAATCCTGGCCTCTTATCCAGCATGAACCCCGTCCTTCCCCGGCGGGGTTTTTATTGTGCGCGCTTCTCGCCAGTTCTGCAATTCCGTCATTCAACGCGATAGTTAGGCGCCTCCCGCGTAATGATCACGTCGTGCACATGGCTCTCGCGCAGTCCGGCGCCGCTGATGCGCACAAACTGCGCTTTTTCCTGAAGGTCGCGAATGGTTGCGCAGCCCAGGTAGCCCATGCCGGAGCGTAGGCCGCCAACCAACTGAAAGACCATGGCCTCGAGCGGCCCGCGGTAGGGCACACGTCCTTCGATGCCCTCGGGGACAAACTTGGCCAGGCGGTTCTGGCTGGCGCGCTCGCGCTGTACCACGCCCTCGCTGCCCAACTCAGCGCTGGCCATATCATCAGTGCTTTGGAAGTAGCGTTCGCCTGAGCCCTGGCTCATGGCGGTCAGCGAGCCCATGCCGCGATAGCTCTTGAAGCTGCGGCCCTGGTAGAGGATGGTCTCGCCGGGGCTTTCGTCCACGCCGGCAAAGAGTGATCCGATCATTACCGTACTCGCTCCGGCGGCAATAGCCTTGGTGATCTCGCCTGAGTACTTGATGCCGCCATCGGCAATCACCGGAATTCCGCGCTCGCGGGCGGCGCGCGCTGCCTCGGCAATGGCCGTAATCTGCGGCATTCCCGCGCCGGTGACCATGCGCGTGGTGCAAATCGAACCCGGCCCGATGCCGACCTTCACCGCATCTGCGCCGGCATCGATCAGCGCCAGCGTGCCCTCGTAGGTGGCCACGTTACCAGCCAGCAAGCCCACGCCCGGGAAAGCCTTCTTCACCTCGCGCACGGCTTCCAGCACGCGCGATGAGTGGCCATGCGCCGAATCGACAGCCAGCACATCTACGCGCGCCCGCACCAGCTCCGCCGCCCGCTCCATATAGTCTCCGGTCGCTCCGATGGCGCCGCCCACCCGCAGCCGGCCCTTTTCGTCCTTGCTGGCGTTGGGATATTTCAGCTTCTTCTGGATGTCCTTGACCGTGATCAGTCCCTTCAGCTCGAACTGATCGTTCACCACCAGCAGCTTTTCCACGCGATGCTTGTGCAGAATCCGCTCGGCCTCTTCAAGCGTAGTTCCTACGGGAACCGTAATCAGATTCTCCTTGGTCATCACGTCGCCCACCGGCACATCGGTGCGGGTCTCAAAGCGCAGGTCGCGATTGGTCAGGATACCCACTAGCCGCTTGCCCTGCGTTACCGGCACGCCGGAGATTTTGTAGCGCCGCATCACTTCCAGCGCGTCGCCGATCATCTGGTCCGGGCCAATGGTCACAGGGTCCACGATCATGCCGCTCTCCGAGCGTTTCACTTTGTCGATCTCGCCGGCCTGGTCGGGGATGGACAGATTGCGGTGCACAATGCCGATGCCGCCCTGCTGCGCCATGGCGATGGCCATGCGCGACTCGGTCACCGTGTCCATGGCCGAGGAGATCAGCGGGGTGTTCAACGTTATCGCGCGGGTCAACTGGGTCTGCGTGCTGACCTGCATGGGGACCACGTCACTGTAGGCAGGCACCAGCAACACGTCGTCAAAGGTGAGGGCTTCGGTCAAATTTGTGGCAAGCATAATGCTCCGATGCGCCTGGAGGGCCGGAAATTTGAGTTTCGGCGCGGCAGACGCTTGAAAACTATTGTAGCGGAGGGAGTTCAGTTGGGAATGCGTTCCAGAATTCCCAGCTTACGAGCCATGCTCTCAGAGATGCGCATGGGAATCTTTTCCTGGTTACCGAGCGTAAGGACCACATACGACCCCCAAATAGACTTTGTACGGCTGAATTGGATTTCATCCCATGGAACGCGAAGCGGAGGATGACAGATACGGAGGAAAAAGAGCACTGAAAGATAGAGGGCGTCCTCGGCGGCCGTTATGCGGATGAGGAAGTTGTAGTTGGTAAAACGCATCTGCACACTATAGGGGAACAGCCCTGTGCTCTGGGTTTGTCCATACGGCTCCCATTGCGCGCTGAATCGCATTGTTAATCTATGCCAACCGCTCACATAGCTCATGATGAACGATGAAATGGGAAACTGGGCCACGAACAAGACCCACCAATAATACATAAAGTTATGCGGCAAATTATCCTGAACGGCTTGCATCGTACCCACCCTGGAAATTGATCTTCTTCACACTCCCACCGGGAATGGCTTGGGGCTGGATTCGTCGATGTTGGCTACGGCGCCGGTGCGCCAGCGTTCGAAGCGGCCTTGCAGCAGGCTCATCAGCCCGGTGTACCAGTAGCCGATGACAAACAGGATCAGAAACGGCGCGGTGAAGTAGTTGTTGTTGGTAAAGGTGTAGAGAATGGCCAAGAAGAAGTAGCCGCCAACCAGTAGCTCGATCCACGGAGCCAGTTTGAGCCGCTTGCGGTACTTGGCGGCCTGGGATTTTTCGCCCTTCTTGGCCACGCGGTACTTGGGAGTGCGCACAAAGGCGCTTTTGATGCCAAGCAGGGCCTCCATCACCGCCTTGGTATTTGTCACCGTGAGGCCGATGCCCAAGGCCATCAGGAAGGGCAGATAGAGAAAGGTCTTCAACCAGCTTTTCGGGTAGAGTTCACGCTCCGCCGTCAGGTAGAAGATGGCGATGGACAAGCTGGAGGCCGTAAACAGCGGCACATCGAAGAGCAGCATCTGGAACCAGCCCTGGTAGAAGCGCACGATCATGGCGGGCATCAGGAACGCTGTCATAATGACCATCATCGGGTAGCTCAGATTGGCCGTCAGATGGTAAACGGCCTCGACCTTGATCTTCCGCGGGACGTTGGATTTGAACATCATGGGCAGCACCTTGATGCTGGTCTGAATCAGCCCCTTGGCCCAGCGCGCCTGCTGCGTCTTGAAGGCGGTCATTTCGATGGGCAGCTCTGATGGGCACTCCACCTCAGGCAGATACTTGAACTTCCATCCGGCTAACTGCGAGCGATAACTCAGGTCGGTGTCTTCGGTAAGGGTGTCATGCTGCCAACCGCCGCCGTCGAAGATAGCTTTGATGCGCCACATGCCGGCCGTGCCGTTGAAGTTGAAGAAATCGCCGGAGCGCACCCGCGCACCGTGCTCGATGATGAAGTGTCCGTCGAGCAGGATGGCCTCGATCTGGGTCAGCATGCTGTAGTCGCGATTCATGTGCGCCCAGCGGGTCTGCACCATGCCGATCTCCGGCTCGGCAAAGTGGTGGATGACCTTCATCAGCCAGTCCGCCGGGGGCACAAAGTCAGCATCGAAGATGGCCACGTACTCGCCTTTGGCTACTTTCAGGCCCGCATCCAGCGCCCCGGCCTTGTAGCCGTAGCGATTTGTCCGGTGAATGTAGGTGATGGGGTGTCCCAATGCCGCGTAGCGAGCAACGATCTCGGACGCTACCTGCCGAGTCTCGTCGGTCGAATCGTCGAGCACCTGAATCTCCAGCTTTTCGCGCGGATACTCCATGGCGCATACCGCATCAATCAGCCGGTCGATGACGAATTGCTCGTTGAAGATGGGCAGTTGCACGGTCACCCGCGGCAGTACTTTGAAGTGCCGGGGCGGGTCGGGTTTGTAGTTATTTTTGTATTTGAAATAGAGGTAGCACATGGTGTAGCGATGAATGCCATAGAACGACAGGATGATCATCACCGCAAAATAGGGGATGAGCATCGTCAGATCAAACCAGTTCCAGTGATGGGTCACCGTGGAGAACGGGTCGTAAAAGAGCCCCTGTATCTGGTGGCGCACGCTGAATTGCGGAGCGAAGAGCAACAGCGCGGAGAGCCTCATGGGCAGCCCATGCAGCAGGTGGGCGACGGGATTCAGAGGAGTCATGAGCACGGCAAACAGGACAAACCTCCACGGTCCGGATACCGGCCATTGTAGACGATAGGGGCCGGCAGGCGCCGGGGCTGTCATCCGTTTACCCTGACCGAGCGGTATCCGCTGTAGCGGTGGCGGTTGGAGAGGGCGGAGCTACTCCACGGTCAGGTTTTCAAGAAAGAAGTCGAAATCTATCATGGCTGGCTCCTCAATCGAGGCTGCCGTGTCCAACAGAATAAGGTAGTAGAGCTTGCCGGGAATGCGCTGCTTCGTTTGGCTGGGGCGGTAATACTTCACGCTTTCTCCACCATCCGACTTGGGTATCTCTTGAGGCGTTTCAAAGATCAGTCCCGGAAACTCGGGCTGATTCCGCTCGAAGACCACTATGCGACCGTGTCCATCTCCATCCTTCTCGTACATTCCTGGCTGTAAAGCTTTGATCGCTATGCATTCCGCAGCCGGGCAACGAGCAGGTGTAAATATCGTGAAGGCGGTTCCCTTCAAAAACTTCTTGGAGTAATCCAGAAGGGTTTCGTTTTCCTCGGCCTGCTTGACAAGTAGGAGAATGCTGGGACTCATGTTGCGGACAGTAGCTTGGTAGGGACCCGTGCCGATGATGGCAACTCCTGACCCCTGGTTCACTTCCAGTCGATCAATCGACCAGTTGCCGCGCGCTCGTAGACGCAGACCACAAGTCGTACAGGTATAATCCCAATCCTCACCAGCGACTTCGCTATACCACACTTCCTTTGGATCGTACTCCTTTTTCGGATCAAAGGCGTTAAATCGTTTACGGGCAATGTCTACAAGAGCAGCACGCACTTTCGAATCAGGCGCGTGTAACTTCTCCAGATGATCGGCCGCACGCAGGGCATGTGCGGGCATATTCGTCAGTACGGCGCACGCCATGTAATCGTCCCAAAAAGCTACGGGCAGTTGATCCCATGCATGACCGGCTTCAATTGACAGAAACTCATCGGCGCCAGCTTTGGGTTGAGTGGTCTGGCAGAGATGCGTGGCTCGAAACCAAGGAGCGCGCACGTCAGACGGAACCAGCTTTTGTGCCTGAGCCAGCACATTCAGCGTGATGTCATAACTGCCGTCTACATCGAGATTGTAGGCATAGTGCGCCACCAAACCGGTCAGTAGCAGCAGTTCGGCGTTGTCCGGATGATTCTTCAGCGCGAGAGTGAGAAAGCCCAGGTCTTTGCCAAGGCGTGTTGCCACCTCCTCTTTGGCAATCTCAAATCTCCAATTATTGGTCCAGGAATGGCTGTACGGCTCAAGCTGTCGGACGTCGTCGAGTGCTGCTAGCACGGCTGTCTCCTGCGGAAGCCGGTCGGAATGAATGGCATCCACATCCGCAATAGCCTGCGGGGCCAGGATTGAAAGAAGAAACGCGAAAAACAGGGCGGCAATTTTGCGCACGCGAGCCTCCTGATCCGAAACCTGAAAACCAGTGTAACCAACTCTGCAGGAATGCGCTTAGTTGGGCGTGCCGGTGGCTTCCTCGGAGGCGAAGGTACATTCGCGGCACTGGCAAACGCGTCGCAGGTAATCCCAGGAGTAGATGCCTCCGGAGTGGCCGTCTTGCCAGTTGAACTGAATGGCGTAGCGTCCTATAGCCTGCGCGCTGGCCGGCTTCGCGGGAGGGGTGTACATGGGCAGGACGGTGGTTGGCCTGGGCTTGGGCTGGCCGGCTGTGCGGCCTTGCTGCTTGCGCTCTTCAACGCAGGTGGCGCAGGGGCATGCCTCGCGCAGCCAGGCAAAGCTCCATGCACTGCGGTGGCCGTCGGCCCAATCGATCTCCATGCCCTTGCCCTCGGTAATCAGAACCTTGACCTTCTCCGGGGTGATGCTGATGCGCGGCAGAGGACGTTCGGCCTCTTTCTCAAGGCTTTCCTGGTCCCTGGAAGCGATGCGGATGCCTTCGTGGCTCATGGGTCCAGTCTACAGCCCACAGCGAATAGCTGACAGTTGGCAGCGTTCACTATGAGCTGTTTACTGTGAGCTGTTAGCAGTCCTTGGCCTACTGCCTCCAAAAGAACCATGCGGCCATGAAGAGACCTATACAAATGACCAGACCGCGGAGTGTGGGCTGCGGAATGTGACGTACCCAACGGGCTGAGGAGTAACCGCCGATGGCGCAGGTGACCATGGCCAACAGGCAGTAGCGCCAGACGACCTGACCATTTGCCACAAAGAGGATGAAGGCAATCCCGTTGGCCAGGGTGGCGGAGACCACCTTGAGGGCGTTGATCTCGTGCAGGTCCCGGTAGCCGAAGAGTGAGAGTACAGTGATGAGCAAGAAGCCGGCGCCGGCGCCGAAGTATCCGATATAAAAACATACCGACATGGTGGCCAGAAAGACTGGTAGACGGCGCGGCGGGTGTTGGGCAGCGGCGAGGTGGCCTTTGCGTCGGGCCAGCAAGCGGGAGACCGGGCCGGTGAAAGCGAAGATTGAGGAGGAGATCAGCAACAGCCAAGGCACCAGGTGCAGAAAAGTCATCTGCGGCGTGTGGAGCAGCACCAGAGCGCCGGACGCACCGCCGATTAAACCGGCCACGCCCATAGGCAAGGCAAGACGAAGGTTTTTGCGGATGTCGTAGCGATAAGCCGCAACCGAGGTGAGCTGACCGCACCACAGAGCCACCGTATTGGTGGCGTTAGCCTGGATAGGCAGCATGTTCTTCATCCCCAACATGGCGGGAAAGAGCAAAAACGAGCCGCCCCCGGCCACGGCATTGAGCACCCCGGCCAGGAATGCGGCCACGGTAAGCCAAAGCCAGTGCCAGTCGATAAACGCGGGAAGGGCGGAGAGAAGCAGCATCTTTCCTTATTGTAGTGGGTGGTTGAAATTGGGAAACACGGGAGCATCTATTTCGGATTTGACCGCCGGCAAGCTGCCGCGCTGAAGTAGACTCTGCCTATGAAGAAATGCACTGTACTGTTGGCTGTAATAGCCCTGTTGACGGCCTGCGGCGTATCCGCACAAACTTCCACGCCGCCCCCAGCGCAACCTAGCGTGCAAACCGCCGCGCAGGTTCCAGGGCAGCCTCCTACACCAACCTCCGCCAAGTCCGATCC
The DNA here is from genome assembly GCA_050011175.1 of Occallatibacter sp. Taxonomy (GTDB): domain Bacteria; phylum Acidobacteriota; class Terriglobia; order Terriglobales; family Acidobacteriaceae; genus Telmatobacter. Next base: position 5,659 of record JBEKJR010000022.1, on the reverse strand, counting down.
GTGGGCAGGGCTGCGTTTTCTACTCGGATTATGGGAGGCAAAGACCACAGGCGGAGTGGCTCAGGCACAGGTCTCCGCCAGTTACTCCTTCCGGATGGAGCTGCGCAACCATTTGATGGCGCGGCACTCCAGAAGCGGTTCCTGCTCTGCCCCGGACGACTTCGATTGCCAGCACAGCGATCTGCTCTACATTTATCCCGCCAGCAATGGAGCCGCGCTGGAGGCCATTTATTTCGACAACGAAGGTCACGTCATACACTATGCTGTCTCCATACCCAAGCCCGGAACGGTGGTTTTCCTTTCTGACGCAGCGCAGCCGGGGTCGCAGTACCGACTGAGTTACACCTTCCTGGACGGAGTAATGAGCGGCCAGTTTGAGATGAAAATGCCGGGCCAAACGGAGTTCACGAGCTACTTGGAATGGAGCGGGAAGCGGCAGTAACCAACCGGATTTGTGATAAAACAACGTTGATACTGATTATTTCCGCGCATAAGTTATTGATAATAAACATAGATATAAATTTTCTAAATATGTGAGCGTAATGTGCGCATATTATCTTATTTAATTATGCTATGATTGTATTGGGTTGGTTGAGCGGCGGAAATTCAGCTTCCGGCCCATCCAATTCAAACATCAGGAGGTACACTCTAATGGCAATCACTCGTTGGGACCCATTTCGCGAAGTCGTAGCATTGCAGAACCGCGTCAACTCTTTGTTCCGCGATCTGAACGAAGGGGAAAATCCGTTAACCACGGCCAGTTTTGTGCCGGCGGTCGACATCTATGAGGACGACAAGAAGGTGATGCTCAAGCTGGAAGTGCCGGGCATTGAGCAGAAGGACCTGGACGTGAGCGTGGAGAACCACACGCTGACCGTCAAAGGCGAGCGCAAGTTCGAGAAAGAGGAGAAGGAGGAAAACTTCCATCGCATCGAACGGCGTTACGGCAGCTTCTATCGCGCCTTCACTCTGCCTTCGACTGTGGATACGGAGAGCATCGCGGCCAATTACAATGCGGGTGTGCTGAAGCTGGAGCTGGCCAAGAAGCCGGAAGCCCAGCCCAAGCAGATCGAGATCAAAGTGGCGTAAGACTAAATGACCATTGTCAGCGGGAGCCCTCAAAAATGTCGAAGGGCTCCCACTTTCTTGAGTCCGATCCTGAAGCCATATACTGACGAGGTAGAAGGGATAAGACCAAATGCTCAAGATTCTTAAGGTTTTTGTCTCGTTGATATTTGCGTTGATGGCTGCAATGGTTGGAGTCTTCGTGGTGGCAATGATGAAAGCGATCGTGCCAATATTTTCGTTTACTGAAGGGACGAAGTTTCAAGTTTATGTTCAAGACCCTATCCTCTACACTCTTGGCCCTCTATACTGCGGGTACATGGCGTTTCGAGGAGTGTGGAGGTGGTTTAAGGCGCATCAGGAGAAGCCACAATGATGGAATCGGCGGTAGGTTGAAACTGGCGATATATTGTCGTCCCCAAGAAAGCAAAATGGAAAATTCGGTCAAGATTATGAAGAAACCGAACGAAAAAAAACCGAATGAACTTAACGCACGAGACGCGTTTATAACCATTCTCAGGTCTCTCACGGGAATAGAAGACTGGGAGTCTGAATCGCCTGATGAGGTAAATCGAAGCACACGTGACGTTGACTTCCTTCTGTTCCCCAGCGGCAAGGAAAATGACAAGATTGCGGTTGAGCATACCATTGTTGAATCTTTCGATGGGCAGATTGAGTATGTGAACAGATCGTACGATATCGTCGATTCGATCAATGCTGGCTGTAGAAAGCGACTTCCCGGCGATCATTATTATATTCTTACCGTTCCACCAATAATCGTGGGTTCCCTTGTTGGGAAGAGTAGGGAGCGGTTTGTCAGTGCTATCTCTTCTTGGGTAGTGGAGACCACCCCGAAGCTGCTACTAGTGGACAGTTGGATACAGACTGAATATGAAGGGCATAAAATAACACTTACGTGTGGTGGGGACTGTGAACGGTTGAACGGAAACGTCGGGCGCATACCTCAACAACAAGAGAACCAGAAAGCTCTACAAAGCGATAGGCTTGGGCGGGCAGTTAGAGAGAAGATTCCTAAACTGACGAAGTACAAGGAGCAGGGTTTCAAGACCGCGCTCCTGCTTGAAGACGTTGCAGGTATTCTGTACGAAAGTACACTGAGAGACTGTGCGATTAGTTTAGAAGAAGTTGACTATATCGTCGTTTTTGTATCGAACGAAGAACGGATGATTGTCGGTAATGTGTTGAAGGAGAAGTCTGTTTGGTATTCGTTCGTCCCATATAATAGGAGATTCCAATTCCCTATAGAACCTCAGCACAAGTCTGCAACCCGCTAACTGGAGAGAAGTAATGGCTATACGCTGGGAAAAACTTACTGTCAAGTCGCAACAGGCGATGGAGCATGCGCAGGCACAGGCTACCGAACTTGGCAACCCTGAGGTCCAGCCGGTGCATCTGCTGCTAGCGTTAGTAGAGGATCGCGAGGGTGTGATCCCCTCCGTGCTGGGCAAAATCGGCGTTCCTGCAGAACGGCTGGAGCATGACCTGCACCAAATCGAGGAGAAGTTACCGCGTGTGGCAGGAGCCGCTGCGCAGCCCGGTGTGAGCCAGGCACTCAATAAGGTACTCGACCAGGCATTTCGCGAGGCCGCCAACTTCAAAGATGAATATGTATCGACCGAGCATCTTCTGTTGGGTGTGGCTCACCAGAAGAACGACGCCGCGCGCGAGGCGCTGGTCACGCTGGGCGCAACGCACGAGGCAATTCTGAAGGCGCTGACCGCAGTACGCGGTTCGCAGCGCGTGACGGATCAGAACCCGGAAGGCAAATTCCAAGCTCTCGAAAAATACGCGAAAGATCTTACCGATCTTGCGCGGCGCGGCAAGCTGGACCCGGTTATCGGCCGCGACGAGGAGATTCGCCGCGTGATCCAGGTGCTGAGCCGGCGCACCAAAAACAATCCCGTACTGATCGGCGAACCTGGCGTGGGCAAGACGGCCATTGTCGAGGGCCTGGCGCGGCGCATCGTCTCCGGTGACGTGCCGGAAAGTCTGCGCAACAAGCGCGTGATCTCGCTCGATCTCGGTTCGATGCTGGCCGGGGCAAAATATCGTGGCGAGTTCGAGGACCGGCTAAAGGCGGTGCTCAAGGAGATTGAAGAATCGAAAGGCGAGATTGTGCTGTTTATCGACGAGCTGCACACGTTGGTTGGCGCGGGCGCGGCCGAGGGCGCCATCGACGCCAGCAATATGCTCAAGCCTGCTCTGGCGCGCGGCGAACTGCGGGCCATCGGGGCGACAACATTAAATGAGTACCGCAAGTACATCGAGAAGGATGCGGCGCTGGAGCGGCGCTTCCAGATTGTTTACGTCGGCGAGCCAAATGTGGAAGACACCATCGCAATTTTACGCGGCTTGAAGGATCGCTACGAGGCACATCACAACGTGCGCATCAAGGATGCGGCAATTGTGGCCGCAGCGATGCTCTCGCATCGCTATATTAGCGACCGCTTTTTGCCCGACAAGGCCATCGACCTGGTGGATGAGGCAGCGGCTTCGCTGGCCATTCAGATCGGCTCCGTGCCCACCGAGATTGACCAACTGGAACGCGAGGCCACATCGCTGGAAATCGAGCGTGCTGCTCTGAAGCGTGAGACCGACGCCAACAGCATCGGGCGGCGCAAGGAAGTCGATCGCGAAGTTGCCGCACTGAAGGAGAAGATCACAGCGCTGCGCGCGCGATGGACGCGCGAGCGCGAGGCCATCAGCCGTATCAGCGAAATCAAGAAAAAGATTGAGGCATTGCGCTTTGAGGCCGAGGAGCAGACGCGCAAGGGGCAACTTGACCGCGCCGCGCAGATTCAGTATGGAGAGCTGCCCAAACTGGAAGCCGAGCTGAAGAAACTGAACGCCGCGCAAGACGGGGCGCAGAAGGACGGAGCCCCTGCGCGCCTGTTGAAGGAAGAGGTCGATGAGGAAGACATCGCCAAAATCGTGAGCAAGTGGACGGGAATTCCTGTTTCGCGCATGTTAGAGGGCGAAGTCAAGAAGCTCGTCGAAATGGAGCAAAGGCTGCGCGAGCGGGTCATCGGGCAGGATGCGGCGCTGACCATCGTCGCCAATGCGATTCGGCGTTCTCGCGCCGGTTTAAGCGATCCGCGGCGGCCGATTGGTTCGTTCATTTTTCTCGGTCCTACTGGCGTGGGCAAGACGGAAACCGCGCGCGCGCTGGCCGAGTTTCTTTTCGACAATGAGCAGGCCATGGTGCGCATCGACATGAGCGAGTACATGGAGAAGCACGCTGTTGCACGATTAATCGGCGCGCCGCCGGGCTACGTCGGCTACGACGAAGGCGGACAGTTGACCGAGTCTGTCCGGCGCCGTCCCTATGCCGTGATTCTCTTCGACGAGATCGAGAAGGCGCATCCCGATGTCTTCAATATTCTGCTTCAGATTATGGACGACGGCCGGTTGACCGACTCAAAGGGCCGGACTGTCGATTTCAAGAACACCGTGCTGATTATGACCTCCAACTTAGGCGCGCCTCTGCTGGCAGGCGACGCGCTCAAGAGCGAGCACGACTTCGATATGGCTCGCGAATCGGTGATGCGCGTCTTGCGCGAACACTTCCGGCCGGAGTTTTTGAATCGCGTGGACGACATCGTAATCTTCCGTCCGCTGGGCGCGACGCAGATGAGCAAGATTCTCGACCTGCGGCTCGCCGAAGTCAGGAAGCTGCTCGAAGAGCGGCAGATTTCGCTGGAACTCACCGAGTCGGCGCGGCAACTGATTTTAGCGGCAGGCTCCGATGCGGCTTACGGAGCGCGTCCGCTGAAGCGAGCCTTGCAGCGCATGATTCAAGACCCGCTGGCCATCAAGATTCTCAACGGCGAAGTTCTTAACGGCGCGCACGTCCGCATCGACGTGGACCGCAAGACAAACCAGTTGAAGTTCGAGCCGATGAGCCGCGAAGCGATGGCGTAAAGGCAGCGAGTTAGCGTGCGCTTCGCGCACATTAGCGAGTTAGCGAAAAGGCCCCCGAATTTTGGGGCCTTTTCTGTTAGCGAGTTTGCGAAAAGGCTCTGGAACGATGATTTGGAGCTGTTTTTGGGTGAAAAACCGGATTTTTCCGGTGATTTTCAGAGGCCAAATCTCACGATGTGGGAGAGTTTGGGGCTAAAAATTTTCCACAGGCGTTGATTCCAAGGAGGTTACAAATAATCTGCAAGGTTTCAGGGGAAATTTATACCCCAGATGGGTATAGGGGGGGTGGGGGTACCCCCTCAGGGGGTATAGACCGGGCGGAAGTCCGACATATTAGACCGGGATCATCTCCGACACTGCGACGAGGAGCGATGGCGGTACAAACGTCATCATGGCCTGGAAATCGAGCAGTGTGATGGAAGAGAAGCTGCGCTTTGTCTTTGAGTATGAGCGCGATGAGCAGACCATGGCGGACCTGTGTGCTTGCTATGGCATATGCCGCGACACGGGCTACGTGTGGCTGCGGCGCTACCGGCAGCATGGCGTCGAGGGTCTGCTGGAAGTGAACCGGGCAGCGAGGCGACACCCCAACCAGACGTGCGCCCAGATGGAGCGGGCGGTGGTTGAGCTTCGTCAGGCGCACATGCGCTGG
>JBEKJR010000021.1:0-55094 GCA_050011175.1 Occallatibacter sp. | reverse complement strand
TGACGGCGTTCACCTTGATGACGACAGGATTACCCGTCGCCTTTGCCAAAGCCAGATGGAAACTCAGGTCCGCCTGGGCGAAGGCGTGCGCGTCGTTCCGGTGTTCCTCCATGGTCCGGAAGGCGTATTCCAGCTCCTCTATCTCCGCGTTTCCCACGCGCTTTACCACCAGGGACATGATCCCCTTCTCCATGATCTTCCTGTATTCGAGCACGTGAAGGATGTCCAGCGTGTCCAGGGCGAGCATGGGAAGGAGGGGACTGAAGAGGAGCTCCCCGGAGTATTCGCGCACATACGTGCCACCGCCGTGCCGCGTCTCCAACAGCCCCAGGGACGCCAGCATATGCAGGGCCTCCCGGATCGAGACACGGCTCACTCCCAGCGCCACGGCAAGGGCGTTCTCCGAGGGGAGCTTTGCGCTGGGCGGCCACTTCCGCTCCAAGATCTGGTTCCGGAGCTGCTCGAAAACCTGATTCTTCACGCCGGCGCGCTGCACGCGGGTTAGGTGCGCCCTTGTCATTGAAGTTGTATGACATCTTATATACCCAAGACCGATATCGTCAAGCCAGCTTTCGAACTTGACATTCCCCGGTTTCAGGCGGTGCGATGGTTGCCGGCGAGTCTGAGACGTGGGCCTGGTGTAGAGAGGCGCCTCAATTTGAAGCTCCTGCGCTCAGGGATGCTATAACACTTGTGTGCCCCATGAACAGGTCCAGGATGCGGCCAAGCAACGGCGCGGTTTACGGCGTCGCTGGATATTCCTCATGCCGGCGGTCTTCGTTACCTATAGCCTGGCCTATCTAGGCCGCTCGAATTTCGGCTTTGGCGCGGCTGCCGGGCTCGCCACGTCACTCAACATCACCGAATCACGGGCGGCATTTCTGGGGTCGGTCTTCTTTTTCGGCTATTTTCTCTTCCAGGTTCCCGCCGCGGCCTACGCAACGCGCAAGAGTGCCACCAGGCTTGTCTTCTTTGCGCTCATCAGCTGGGGAGCCTTTTCCGCGCTTACCGGCAATGCGCGCGCAGGATATCTTGTTATGTCTTTGTCGCTCATGCTGGCTGGCGGAAACACCCTCTGTCTGCGAACCGCGAAGCCGGCGAGCAATCCATGAGAGACGTATGGCTCGGTAGACTCCTAGGTCCGATAACCCGGAACTCCACCCCATGAACGAAGACCTGTCCCTTCACCCCAGCGAGCAAAGATCGCTCGCCGGGGACCCCGAGTCCGTGGGAACCCCGAACCTGGGGCGCCCTCTATCACTGGTTCACATGCACAACCTTGGCCGGCGGAAAACCGTTGAAGTACGTGCTGCTGGCGCTGGAATAGGCGCCTATGTTTTCCGAGTAGACCAGTTCGCCCATGTCCAGGACCGGAAGCTGTTCGACCAGGCCGATGGTATCGAGTGCATCGCACGTGGGGCCGTAGACGGCGCAGAACTGAGTAGGGCCGTCATTAAAACTTTTCAGGTGGTACTGGGCGTGATCAAAGATGATGCCGCTAAAGGTTTGATAGACGCCATCGTTGAGATAGTAACTAAGCTTGCCGCCGCGAACGGATTTACCGATGATCTGGGCGACGGCGGTGGCGGCGCTGGCGACCATAAAACGCCCCGGCTCGGCGAGGATTTCAATCGGCGCGGGGAAAAGACGGTCTAACTCGGAGTTCAACATTTTGGCGAGTTTCTTGAAAGGGGGGACCGAGTCGTCATAGGGGGCGGGAAAACCACCGCCGATGTCGAGGATCTTGAGATCGAAATCGCGCGCCTTGGCCTCTGCAAAGACGCCCGCGGCAATGGTCAGCGCCTCGCTATAGTTCTTCAGATTAGTGCACTGGCTGCCGACGTGGAAGCTCAACCCCTCGACCTCCAGCTTGTTATTGTGAGCGAAGGCGATCAGGTCCACGGCCTCGCCCGGCAGGGCGCCAAATTTGCTTGCCAGCTCCACCATCGACCCGGTGCTGGGAACGCGTATCCGCAGCACCAGGCCCGCGTGCGGCGCATAGCGGGCGATCTTGATCACTTCTTCGTAGTTATCGTAGGTGACCAGCGGCTTGTAGGGATCCAATCGTTCGAGCGTTTCGATCGCTTTAATCGGGTTCGCGTAAATGATGCGATCCCATATATAGGCCTGTTTCTCTTCGGGCGGAAGATGCTCGATTTTTTCGTGAACGATTAAAAACTCGGCCATGCTGGCCACGTCGAAACTGGCTCCGGCATCGTAGAACGTTTGCACAATCGCCGGGTCGCTGTTGGCCTTGACCGAATAGTAGACCTGCACGCGCGGCAGCAGCGTTCGGAATTGCTCGTAGTTTGTTCGCAGCACCTTATGATCCACGACTACCAACGGGGTGCCGTGTTGCTTAGCGAGATCAAGCAGTGTGTTAGGATCCATAGCTTAACCCTTCTTTTCAGTAAATGTGGTCCCTTGTGCATAACATACTTGTCATTCCATCAAACGTTTCAACCTCGATAACGCCGTTTGGTCTTTCTTTCGCCGCTAATCAGATCGCTATATGTTTTGGCCAAGTTCCTATAGCCATTGGGTGAAAGCTCATATAGTGGATCGCCTTGCTTGTTTTGTTTGGGTAATGCTGTGTTTCTAAATTCTGTGTTCTTCAACAGCCTATCACCAAATTTAGTGTGAGCATATGCGAAAATCACCCTTTCTTCATTGGGCGGAAAATTGACCAGAAGGAACTCAGCAAGTTTCAATAGAAGAACCTCTTTGGCAACAATTCGGATGAAAACCTGTTGTTTTGGATTGAGCATTAGTGAGGCGATGTAAATATATTTTGCGTCGCTATTCTTATTATGCGGGAGAATCGCCTTAATGCTCAATTCGTGTTCGTCAATTTTGCCAGAGATAAGATGGTGGGCTGCTTCTTCTGTTAAGGGAAACACGTCAAAAAATCCAACGAGTTGGTTTTCATTATCGGTAATTGCCGTAAACACCATTGGGTTTAATCGCCGCCATTTCCTATAATCTTCATAGCTTATACATCGTTTATCCAACTCGTGTTTGACGATTTTGTTTGCTTTAAGTGCGATTGATTCATCATCTCGTGCAGCAAATATGATGCGATCGAATGAGCGTCGAATTATCAGCGAAAGCGATCCATTATTCTCGCCACCCATGAGTTTCGAAGACCCTAGTATAATTTGATAATGTACTTCAGCCCAAGCGATTCCGGCACATGCAAAAGTAAATATCACTGTAACAATGATCAGTAAATTCCATGAAAATCCGATTCCAACAGCTGCTTTTACACCAATCAGGAATGTGATTGACGTGGCAAAATAGGCGCAGAATTTCTTGATGAACTCGATCATTTTAGGTCGCAAATCATGTACTTGGCTGTCGCTCCGTATGAAACTAGCTTGAAGCTCAAGTCAGAATTTAAAACCGTCCTGAAACCGAAACGGCTCCATAATACATCGGTACCATATACCGATACAAGTGCAAGGGACATTATATTAATGTCATATGCCAGCTGTTTGAGGTAATCCACGTAGCGTGATGCCGCGCCCAAACCTCGTGCTTCCGGCGCAACAACTATGTCATGGAGGTAAACGCATTCCGGATTTTTGGGCAGGGCCTTGAGAAATTCGTCTAATGGCGGAATCGAATTTAGCATCCATGGATGGGAAATCCCATATCCAACTATGCGGCAGTTTAACACGAGTTTTCTGCATCCATTAGGAAAGAGCTTGACTTTTTCTTCAAAGACTTCTGGCCGCTCAGGTAGGGTCGTGTGAATACGATCTGCCAGTGCGTTTACAGCATCGAGGTCAACCGAAAGGAGCGGTAACCAACCGTTGTTGATGTCAGCCTGCATAATTTTGTGGCTCTGCCTTCAGAGCGAATATCCTAAAGTCTTGATCATTGAGTCGCACCAAAATCATTACGAGTTTGCGGATTCCCGTCCCGCCGCACTGGCTTTCAAATGCCGTCTCCTTCGGTGATGAGAAAATTCTTGAACTGCCACGGGTCCGACCTGTCTAGCTGCGGCTGGTTATAGCCGCTGAAAAAGTTGGAGTAATGCTTCAGCGGAGTCCAATCCGAGGACACGGAGACAAATTTGCCCAGATAGGGCTTGCTGATGTCCAGCACAAAGTCGTGCGGCAAGTCGTCCGGCACGCACAGCCCGCGGCGCGGGTTCTCGTGCATCCACATGCAGGCGGCGACAACGGAGATAGCCACCTGCATCGTGGTGGCGTTCTGATGCGGCACCAGGCGGCGCGACTCCTCGATATCCAGATCGGTTCCGCACCACCACGATTGGTAAGGATGCCCCATGACCAACGCGCCCAGAATATCGGCTCCGCTGATGATTTCGTCCGTCATGATGCGGATGTTCGGCTGCAACCGGTAGTCGTAGCCACGTAGCTCGTAGAGCGAGGCAATGGCCGCGTCGCACGGGCAATACGCGTAGTGTACCGTGGGGCGGTAGATCGTCTTGCCGTTTTCCCAAACGGTGAGCTTATCGCTGATGGTGAACGCCTCGCCGTGGCGCACGATCATGCCTACGATTTCGTGATTGGGCGGCACCCAGCTCGCAACCAGCGTGTTGATGCCCATCCGCGCCAGGCAGATCTGGTTCTTGGGACCGTCCGCATGCTCGAAGGCCAGGGCGGGCAGCTCTTTCTCATGCGTGCCCCAGCCCATCTCGGCTGTGGTCGTCCCTTCCTCCCGGAAGCCTTCAACACTCCACGTATTGACGAACTCGTTCACCTGCTTGGGCTGATCTGTGATCTGCGTGTCGCGCTCGCTGCAATGAATGACCTTGACGCCGAGTTCATGGGCAAGGTGGTTGAAATTCCGCGCCTTGGCGTGGTGAGCGATCTTCTCCCCTTGAGCCCCGCCGAATTTCTTTTCCGCCAGCGCGCGATGCGCAATGTCCAGCAGCGCGTGTTTGGTGAAATGGCTGATCAGGCCGGGGTTGGCGCCGTGTTCAATCACCGCCGTTGGCCCCGGCTCGCTCCATTTGGAGATCATTCGCCGCAAATTCATGTGGCGCCAGTAGAGGGTTCGCTCGGTTGGGGGCTTATTTTCGGCGCCAGCGTAGGGGTCCCAGAGCTCAACCGACGTGTTCACATAGAGGACGCCCTTGTCGTGGCACCACTGCACAATTTCGCGGCAATCAATATTCCACGCCAGGTCGATGAGCAGGTCTCCCGCCGAGAGGTGCTTTCCCAGCAGGCTGCCCAGATTCTCCTCGGTCACGCGATCCTTGATAAAGGTCATGCCCTGCTCGATCCAGGGCTTCAGAGCATCATCGTTTTGATCAAAATCTATGATGGTGACCCGCTTGGGATCGATGCTCATGTGTTTGACCAAAATTGGCAGCGTACAACGCGCCACCGCTCCAAAACCGACGAGCAAAATTCGATTCGGAAATGCAACCATCCTTATGTTTCCCCTCTGTGGTGCCGGAGCTAAACAGGCCAACAACCGGAAAAACCATACGACACCGGCGCCCAATCCGCTCCGCCTATGTAAACGAATGCAACCCATCTTATCACCGCATTCGGGTCACAAGGCTGCGGAAAACTGGTCGCAAATAGATGTTCCTCTGGCTACAACCCCACAGGTTGCCGCCTCTGGCTACTTTCCGATGCAGAAGGTTGAAAATATCAGATTCAGAATGTCGTCGGGAGTGGTCTGCCCGGTCAGCGAGTCGAGGGCCCAGAGGGCGCGGTAGAGGTCCAGCAGGATCATCTCGTGGGGAATCGCGTCGGCGTTGGCCTGCGCAGCATCGGACAGCGCCGCCAGTGCCGTGGCAACGGCCTGCTGGTGGCGAAGGCTGGTTAACATTCCCGGCTCGGCGGCGGCGCCGCCAGTGGCCAGCTCGAGAATGCGCTCGCGCAGCGCAGGAATCCCCTCGCAAGTGAGCGCAGATGTGGCCAGCGCGGGCAGCTCGCCGCAATCCGGCAGCGGCCTCTCGGCTTCGGGCAGATTCCGGACCAGGTCGCTCTTGTTCACCGCCACCAGTGCCGGGCGGCCCTCAACAGCAGCCAGTAGCCCTCGCTCCTCGTCGTTCATCGGCTCAGTCGCGTCCAGCACCACCACCACCAGCGCGGCGTCGGCCAGCGCCTCGCGGCTGCGGCGGATGCCCAGTTGCTCGGCTTCCTCCAGGCCTTCGCGCAAGCCCTCACGCAACCCCGCTGTGTCCACCAGCTCCAGCGGAATCCCCTCCAGCGAAATCCGCTCGCTGACCGTGTCGCGAGTGGTGCCGGGAGTTGCGGTCACGATGGCTCGCTCGCGCTCCACGAGACAGTTGAAGAGCGAGCTCTTGCCCACGTTGGGCCTGCCTACAATGGCCAGTGTCAGTCCGTCGTGAACAATGCGCCCGCAAGCGAAGCTCGCTTCCAGAGCGGCCAGCGGCGGCGTCAACGCAGCAATCCGGCTGGCGATCTCGGCTTGCGTCGTCAACTCCACGTCGTCCTCGGCAAAATCAATGCCCGCTTCGAGCAGCGCGACAAGTTCCACCAGCGACTGCTTCACCGGCCCCACGCGCCGGCTGAGAGCGCCGCCCATCTGGCTGGCGGCCAGCCTGGCCTGAGTCAGCGTCTGCGCCTCAATCAGGTCGCGCACCGCCTCGGCTTGCGTCAGGTCCAGCTTGCCGGCCAGAAATGCGCGCAGCGTAAACTCGCCCGGTTCAGCCAGCCGCGCGCCCAGCTTTACAGCGCGGCCCAGCAGCAGCTCCAGCACCACCGGCGAGCCGTGTGCGGCAATCTCCACCAGGTCTTCGGCAGTGTAAGAGTGCGGAGCACCAAAATACGTGACCACCGCCTCGTCGATGCGCTCTGCGTCTTTGCTCGCGTCTTCATCCACCACATCGGCCAGCCGTGCCCGTCCATGCTCCAGCGGCTGCCGCAACCGCACCAGTTGCGCCGCAATCGATGCAGCCAGCGGTCCGCTCAGCCGCACAATCCCAATGCCCCCGCGCCCCGGTGGCGTGGAGACGGCGGCAATAGTATCGTGACTCGATTCCCGGCCAATCATTTGCTGTAGATAGTGTAGAGGCTGACGCCATAATTCGGTTGCTTTCCGGTACAGCGACTCTGGTTCCGCTCTAGTCTCCTGATTTAATCTTCTGCATAGTCGTTACGCTCTTGCGGGTTCCGCTATTTTGCATCCCGTTAAGTGATCGTGACGCGTAGGATCGCATATCGCATAAAATAGCTTTCATGCTCAACGAAATCTGAAAGTGATCGCAATGCCGGACATCCATCGATACAGTTTTTCCATGCCGTTGTGTAGCGAGCTCGTAACTGCAAGCTCCAATACGGGCCGTATCCGCAAGGCATTATTGGTTCTGGCGCTTGCTGCACTGCTCCTGCCGGCGTCAAAAGTGTGCGCACAGCCGGCCGTGCAGTCCGTTTGGCAGGGAATACTGCGCAACGCAGCCGGCGCGCCCATCTCCGCCGCCAAGGTCCGGCTGGCTGGCAACGACGCGCAAGCCGAGGCCGTTACAAGCTCCGATGGCCGCTTCCGCCTGGCGGCCCTGCCTCAAGGCCAGTACAGGCTCACCGTGAAGACGGATGGTCGCATTTTTGACTACGCCCTGCCCATCGATCTGGCGCCGGCCGCGCCCGCGGTTGCGCTCACTCTCTCCGTCCGCGGTGAACTCACTGTCGCCATGCTCAAAAGCCAGTCCGCCACCGGCGGCGAGCAGTTGTCGAGCCAGGCGGTAAGTGAGCTGCCCCTCAACAAGCGCGACTTCAGCACCCTGCTGCTGCTGGCCGCCGGAACCATGACCGACGTCAACGGCGCAACCAACTTCACCGCGCAGTTCGCCATCAACGGCCAGCGCGGCGTCGAGGCGACCTTCGCCATGGACGGCGCCGACATCAGCGATCCGGAGATGGGCGGAGCCACCTTTACCAACTTCAACGTGGACGCGGTCGAGGGTATCGATTCCAGCTCCGGCTGGATGCCGGCCGAGATCGGGCGCGGCGCCGCGGGCTTCACCAACATTCGCACCCGCTCCGGCGCCAGCGGCTTTCACGGTTCCTTCTTCGAGTTTGTGCGCAACTCCGCCTTCGACGCGCGCAACTACTTCGACCATTCCACCCCGGTCTATCCCGGCCGCATTCCGCCCTTCCGCCGCAACGAGTTCGGCCTCACCAGTGGCGGCCCGGTTTATCTCCCGCGAGTCTACGACGGCCGCAAGCGCACCTTCTACTTCGCCCAGTACCAGGGCTTCCGCCAGGTGCTGGGCACCACGCAGGTGATGCCCGTGCCTTCAGCCGATCAGCGGCCCGATAATACGAGTTGCGTGCATAGCGGTTACGTTTGCGACCTCGTGACTTACGTCGACCCTGTCACCAAAGCGACGAGCACTGACACTCTTTATGTGCCTGTCGATTCAGGCATTGCCGCGGTGCTGGCGCGCTACCCGATTCCAAACAATCCTAGCGGACCCTTTGGCGCGAACACTTACGCAACCGCATCCAAGGTGGCCACCGACGCTAACCAGTTCTCGCTGCGTCTGGATCACAAGTTCTCCACCAAGGGCCAATTCATTGCGCGTTTCAGTTGGGATAATCTCACCGGCCCCACAACCAATCCAGACCAGACGGCCATCGATCCCTCTTTCGGCATCCAGTACATCGACCACCAGCGCAACGTAGTGGTAACGTACACGCGCACCGTTTCTCCTCGGCTCACGCTCGAATCCTCGGTGAGCATCACCCGTTCCACGCCGGGCTTTCCCACGCCCAACCGCACCGACCCCGCTGTAAAATTCAGCAATGGTTTATTTGAAGCATTCAACTCCGCGGCCGGGTCGGTGATGCAAGCCTACGGAAATCTTTTTCAGGGTCGCCAATACATCTCCCATGTCACCACGCGCCACGCCTTCAAGGCCGGTTTCGAGGCGCGACTCAATCGCGACACCACCTACTTCGGCATCAGCCCCAACGGCGAGTACGATTTTGGCGGAGGCGCGGCTTACGCCGACGAGTCCATTCAGTCCCAGAGCGGCACGCACAATATTAGCCTCGGCGATCCCTTCCCCGACACGCTCTCCAGCTTCCTCTCCGGCAGTCCCTTCGTCTATACCGTGGCCATTGCGCCTCCTTACTTTTCCAACGGCGCGCACATCGGCCCGGCGGCCATCAACCGCAATAACTTCAGCGTCTATCTCCAAGACACATGGAAGGTAACTCCCCGCTTCACCCTGGACTATGGTGTGCGCTGGGAGTTATATACTCCCATCACCGAGCGCGCCCGCCGCACATCGAGCTTTCTCACGGTGAACGGCGTGCAGGAGTTTGTCGTCAACCCGCAGCCCGGCTACCGCACCAACTGGAATGGCTGGGGTCCGCGCGTCCAGGCCGCGTGGCAAGTTACAAGCAAGTTAACGGCTCACGCGGGCGGTGGAGTCACTGTGATCCCGCCCAATATCTGGCAGGATAACTTCCTCACCGGAGCCACTCCCTTCGCGGTCTACCCGCGCCTGCTTTCCGCCGCTGGCGCGCCCATCCACTACGGTTTCCAGATTACCCCCGCCGAACTTCCCCGGACCTATACGCCCGGCGGCGTCGACATTTTCGCCTCCGGGAGCACTCGCGCCGTCGCGCCCAACACGGTGATGGATGTAAATCGATACGAGCAGGATGTGGCCGCCCTCACGCCCGGCCATGGCGTCAGCGATCTGAATCTCAGCGGCATCGACCGTTCCTTCGGCAACGGAACTCTATACACCTGGACGGCCGGACTGGAGCGCAAATTCGGCAACCTCGCCGCCAACGCAAGTTATGTGGGCACGGCAGGCGTCAAACTTCCGCGCTATAGCTACCCCAACGCCTATCCCGGCGCCACACCGGCTTTTGCGCCGCACACTCTGTTCGACAGCTCGGGCAACGTCATCGGCGGCTTCGGCGTGGAAAACGTCATGGTCGCGGATGCTCACTCCACTTACCACGCGCTGCAAACCTCGCTCGCCGGAACCGTAGGACATGGCGGTCCGGGCATCCAGGCGAGTTACACCTGGGGTAAGTCAATCGACGACGCCAGCGGAGTGATCAGCGGCAGCCCTCCGCAGAATCCCTATGACATGCGTGCGGAAAAAAGCGCGTCGTCATTCGATGTGAACCATAGCTTTGGCTTGAGCGCGGCCCAGGACTTGCACCTGAACCGTGTTAGTTTTCTGCGTTCCGCGGGCAAGAAGGCCACCGGCGGCTGGGAGCTGCTGAGTATATCCAGCATCAGTTCGGGCTTGCCCTTTACCGTCTTCAGCGGCATACAGCAGACCGGAGCCGGATCGATCGGCGTGGACCGTCCCGATCAGATCGCCGTACCGCACCTTTCCACTGCGCGCAAAGACCGCCAGGACTACTTCGGTGAAGGCGCCAACAACGCCACGGCCTTCTTCAGCATTCCCATTCATGTAGCGGGCGGCACGGGTCCAAATCAGGGCCGATTCGGCACGCTGGGGCGCAATACCTTCCGCGGTCCGGCTTTTTTTAACTTCGACTTTGCGCTGATCAAAGACACGCCCTTCGGCCGTCGCAGCAGCGGCGCTGAACGCATGGACCTGCAATTCCGCTCGGAGTTCTTCAACCTCTTCAACATCGTCACCATGGGCCTGCCCGCGAATATCCTCACCGGCTCCGGCTTTGGAGAGATCAGCAAGACCGCTGGTAACTCGCGTCAGATTCAGTTTTCGCTCAAGCTGATCTATTGAGGAATACTGCGCGCGCAACGATCGACGCCGCCAGAGGTCCGCTCAGCCGCACAATCCCGATGCCCCCGCGCCCCGGAGGCGTAGAGACGGCGGCGATTGTATCGTGACTCGATTCCCGGCCAATCATTTGCTGTAGATAGTGTAGAGGCTGCGCCTGCGCCGGAAGGGCTATAGCAATCAATAGCGGAAAAATCATGGGCACAGAAACCTTCCTGGCTTCTGTCTCCTTGGAAAAGTGACCAGGAATCTGGTCGTATTGAAGTCCAGATCGGGATTCAAGCCACTGGCCCCGGCAACTCAAGCCGCGTCTTGCACAAACACGCTGCGGCAGGGGAAAAACAATCACCTCCAAAGCCAATCCCTTTGGCCGGTTTTTAGGTCACCACCGAGGCGGTTTCCTCTCGTTCTTATAGATATAGTCGATCACGTCCTGGACAGTCTTGAACTTAGCGAGATCTTCATTAGGAATCTCCGATATCTTCAGGTCGAAGTCCGAAGTAAGATCTACCTCCAGAGCGTCCATGTTCACCCAACTCGCGGCGTCCTCCCGATTCACGCCCAGGTCCTCCTTGAATCTGGTGCCGGGGGTCACCTTGGCCTCGTCCACCGAAAAATTAAAGGCGATTTCTTTCTTAACCTTCTCTGTTATGGTCGCCTCCTCCGCCTGCTTCAGTGTCTTGAGCTTGGATATCTCGTACTGGGTGTCGTGGGCGTCGGCGGGCTGGGTGAGCAGATAGAGGTTCAGGCTGGCGATGGCTTCGTCATAATGGTCCGCGGCCTTCTGGACCATGGCCAGCTTCTTGTAGGCATCGGCCCACCAGGGAGCAGCCAGCAATGTCGCCTTGTATTCCCCAATGGCCTGTTCGAAGCCGCTGTTGTCATTGGCCGCCACTACGAAGTTTGCAGCCGTAACGTAATGCCCATGGGCTTCATCGGGAATCGCCGGCGGAGGTTTCATGGTCCACGCCAGGGCGATGATCTTGCCGCGCAACTCCGTATCGTCGGGGTTGTTCTGCAGATCGGCTACGTACTGTTTCAGCCTGGCCTGAGGCGACTGAGTCCCTGCGCCGGCCTGCGGCCTTGCCGGTGCAGAGGGTCTGGCTGTCTGCGCCCGCGCTAGAACCACGACTGCACATGACAGCGCTATCAGCATGAGCGCAAATAGAATCGTTCTTGTCTTCATGGACTCTTTTCTCCATTGGTGCGGTATTTTCTGATTGAACGCGGAATGTCGAGCAGCACCTATTATTTCGGTTGCTTGCCTGATGGCAATCCCTCGGCCAGTGCTTGCTCCTTCACCATTTTCTGGATATCTTTGATATGATGTCCTTCCCGAAGGACTTTCCAATACTGGGCGCCGCCACGGGGGTCTTTGTCACCGCCGCTCGCAATTACATGGTCGTGTTTCACCCAATAAGTTAGAACCTTAACTCCGCACCTGATGTTCGCCAGCGGATCTTCGAGATACTTTGACTTCATGTCCTCCTTCCAACCATAGGCCGACTGCTCCTTGTAGCTAAGCTGAAAAAGGCCGATGGAAGGATAGGGCGTATAATACTTCTTTGTTTTTTTGTTCAAGATCTTATCTTCAAGAACCGATTTAGTGGGGTCGAAGGTTGCGTCTTCAAAGGATACAATTGCCTCGAAGAGAGCAGCCCAGACATCAAGGCGTTGGCTTTTCGAGAGACTCGCGTAGTTCGGCGCGAACTGCGTGATGTCGGTCGCTGTCTCAAGTACAACGAGATTAGGCCCGATAGCGCGTCGCAGTTCATCCGACCATGCCTTGCGCTCCGGGCGGCCTTGCTCCCACGCAAGCGGTTTGCCCGCAGCCTGGCTGGAGCTCGCATTATTCATGTCGCTGAGGAGCTGCGCCTTCTTCTTCTCGAAATCCGCCTGCTGCTGTTTGGCTTTTTCCTCATCAAGCTTCTTTCGCTCAGCGGCTACTTGCTGGCGTTGCTGGCTGGCGGCCTGCGACTCACAACCGCCGCCGGTTTTACAACTCTCCCCAACAGGACAGGTATGACCGTTCCCGCAATCGATGCGGCCTGCCGGCAAACATTTATTATCCCCCAGGCATGTATCTCCGGCAGGGCATGTATAACCACCACATTCCACTCTTCCCGGTGGTACACACATACCTCCAGAGGTACAGGTGTATCCCGCGCGGCACCAATGGCCATCCCCACAGTCGATGTCAGTATTCGTGACGCACTTGCCATCTGCTGTGCATTTCTTTCCGGCAGGACACCAATCGTGTCCATCCCCACAGTCGATGCCGGTATTCGGAATACACTTGCCAGCTGCTATGCATTTCTGTCCGGGAGGACACTGGCCATTCCCACATTGGACGTATCCCGCCCGAATGCAACCACTACCCGATGCGCACGTCTCTCCAGCGGGACACGAACGGCCGCCGCCGCAGTCCACCGATCTCGCAGAGCGGCCGCTGGTCCACCCGCAAGCCTGTTTGCAGGCATCGTCGCTGCAAGGAGGGGGGAGCATCTTCATGCAGTAGCAGCCGCAAGTATTTTGTGCCGCAGACGTGGGACTCAGCGCCACAGCTGCCAACCCGAAAAGAACAGCCACTAATAGAAATCTCTTCATAGCTGTTTCCTCACCCGCACCGGATTTTACACCCAATGTGCCGAGGAATAGGGAAATAGTTTATCTACAGATTATGTGAACAAAATCACCCATCGGAGCAAGGCTTACTTTGCGCCTCTCGCCCGCAACAGCTCTGGTGCCCAGAGATTCCGCAAAATAAAAAAACAAAGGGGAGAAGCCCTCAGGCTCCTCCTCTTCGTCGTCTTCGGTCCAGGGATACTGTGACTACTTCTTCGGTGGGGCGATCGCGTCCTTGGCGGCCTTGGCCACGCGGAACTTAACCACCGTCTTGGCCTTGATCTTGATGGCTTCGCCGGTCTGCGGGTTGCGTCCGATGCGGGCCTTGCGCTCCGCCTTCACCAGGCGGCCGATGCCGGGTATCACAAATACGCCGCTCTTCTTGGTTTCCTTGATGGCCGTATCCGCCAGCAACTCCATGAAGGCGGTGACTTGCTTGTTGGTCAATTCCATTTTCTCTGCCAGAAGCCGGGTCAGTGCTGTTTTCGTCAATCCTGCTGCCATTGTGTGATCTCCTTTTCGGGCACGCCCTTGGGCGCGCCGAGGTTGCCTGGGCTTCCGTCGCGAAATGCGTTCCGCATGGGGGAGTCAGGCAACGATTGCTCGAATCTCCTGTATTCATGCGGGTCGGAGTACCCGTCGTTCGTTACCTTGCGACATTTGAAGGTGTAAAGTCAAGGCAAAAATTGGTGTTTTTCCCATTTTTTTGTGGGTTTTATTGTATTTTCTTCGGTTTTTGCCTGTATTTACTGGGATTTGGAGGTTCCAGAGTGCTTTCCGCCTGAAAAACCTGTCCAAAATGCTGCTGTGCGCAGTGCCTAATCCAACCCGAAAAGCACCTTCTTTCTGGGTGCCAACGTCGCCAGTATCGGCGTATTCAGCGCCACCACCACCGGCGCGGCCAGCCGGAAATGGCGCGCCAACATTGCCGCAAAATCCGCCCTCAGCGCCGCCTTGGCGGGCAGCGAGGTGCTCAGTCCCCACTGCCGGCAGCGTATCAAATCCATCCCCGGATGCTCGCAGGGAAACCCCTTCGGCGGACGCGTCAGCACATTGCCTTCGAATTCCCCATAAACCCTCCGAATCGCCGCTGTCCGCAGCACCTTGCGAAACTCCGCGTGGTGCTCCAGCAGCCAATGGCGAATGGCGGCCAGTTGATCTTTTTCCGGCATCCACGCTCCGGCGGCGATAATCACTTCCTTGTCGTCAACGTGGAAGTAGAATCCCGCCCCGGAGGTCTTCTTCAGCCCTTCCAGCATCCACCACGCGGCCACATGTGTCTTGTAAGGTTTCTTGTCGGCGCTGAAGCGGGTATCGCGATAAATCCTGAACAGGCATTTCTCCGCGGGCCGCACATAGGCCGGAGCAAAACTTTCCATCGTCTCGCTGACCTTGCGGATGATGGCCAGCATCGGCTCCTTCAGCTCCGCCTCGAAGATGGCCTTGCGCGGCGTAAACCATCCGCGATCGTTGTTTCGTTTGAGATTGCGCAGAAAGGCTAGCCCCTCGGGGCGTAGGTGGGCGGCAGGTGCAATGGGTGCGGATTTTGTGGCGCGAACCATAATGAATGTAAGTTTATCGGATCACACATCCAGCCGGCCGGCGGCGGCGACACGGCCATACCAATACCCTGAATCCTTGATGGTGCGCTTCTGCGTGGCGAAGTCCACATAGGTCAGTCCATATCGCCGCGTATAGCCGTCAGCCCACTCGAAGTTATCCAGCAAACTCCAGGCATGATAGGCGCGCACTCTGGCTCCGTCGGCCATGGCGCGCGCCAGCTCGGCCAGGTGCTGGCGGTAAAACTCGATGCGGCGAGTATCGGCGACACGGCCATTGGCGTCGGGAGCGTCCATAAAAACTCCGCCGGTCTCCGTGATCTCGATGATGGGATGGTTATAGTCGCGCGAAAACTGCATCATCAGGTCATAGAGGCCATGCGGCCACATCTCCCAGCCGCCATCGGTCTTCGGCCCGTCATGGCCCAATTCGATGTGGATTTGTGCCAGCGGATTGTGGCTCGATACATCGGGCTTCGCTCCGTTGCTCCCGTCCGAAGCGATCAGCCGGAGGTAGTAATGAACCCCCACCCAATCCAGGGGAACCTTCATGATCATTTCGTCGCCCGCTTTGAATCCCATGGCTTCATAGGGGATCTCGCCGATGAAAGCCTTGGGATAAGTGCCATGGAAGGCCGGTTCGATGCAGTAGAGGTTGTGGGCTGCATGATAGCGCGCGGCAGCCGCGCGATCCGCTTCGCTGCCGGTCTTTGGATAAACCGGCTCCATGCCATAGGCGCTGCCCACGGTGGCTTTCGAGGATGCTGCCTTGATAGCGCGAAAGGCCATGCCCTGCGCCAGGTTGACAGTGTGCGCGGCCCTGAGAAACAGATCGATGTTGTTCTTATGGGGAGGATCCCCTCCGTTGCCATAACCATGATACGTAAAATACGTGGGCATGTTGAACGGCGCCCAAACTGTGATGCGGTCACCGAGATTCTTGGCCAGGATCGCGGTAAAGTCGGCAAAATAACTGGCCAGATCGCGATTTGGCCAGCCGCCGCGGTCCTCGAGCGCCTGCGGCAGGTCCCAGTGGTAGATAGTGCAGAAGGGGCGAATACCCGCCTCCAGCAAGGCATCGGTCAGGCGGCTGTAATAGTCGAGACCCTTCTGGTTCACCTGGCCCGTACCCTCGGGCAGGATGCGCGGCCATGAAGTCGAAAAGCGGTAGCTCTTCGTATTCAGGCGCTTCATAATGGCGATGTCTTCCTTGTAGCGGTGGTACTGGTCGCAGGCCACATCGCCGTTCGAGCCATCCCGGATCTTACCCGGCGTGTGAGCTTCCCGGTCCCAGATCGATTCGCCTTTGCCACCGGTATTCCATGCGCCTTCCACCTGGTAAGCGGAGGTGGCCATGCCCCAGAGAAAGTCCTTGGGAAAGCGCGCGGCTGCGATTTGCGCGGGCGAGATAGCGCCCGCAACCTGCGGTGGCGCCGGGGACTCGGTGGCCGCCAATCCCTTGCCGGCAGCCAATGCCCCGCCAACCATCAGTGAGTTTTGGATGAACTTTCTGCGATTCATTTCGATGCTGGCTCCTTTATTGTTAGCCCAATATATTTGTACGTGGCTTAACGCCGGGCCGGAAAGACAGATACCGTACATGACCGTCAGGAATCGCTATATCGTAATAGGACGCGAGATGATCAGCCCGCGCTTTGTGCAGTCAATCGGCCAAAAGAACAATTCAGCAAGTTCGCCACGCAAGGTGCCCCAGGTCCGGGGTCCCCATGGACAGGTCTTCGTCCGTGGGGTGGAGTTCCCGATTTTCGCACTAGGGAGACCACGAACCTCGAGCGCAAAGCGCGCCTGCCTGAACGGCCAGTCCCCTCACTGTAGGTGGCGCAGGTGGTTTACCGGATCACCTTCAGCGCTCCCCGGAACAGCCCGTCGAAATCAGCCCGCAACGCGGCCTCCTTGGCCACGGCCTGTTCGATGGCCTTTTCTGCGGCTGCGCGCTGATAGCCCAGGTTCACCAGCGCCGAGAGAACATCTTCCGCCGCTGGCCCCTGAACGGACGATGGCGCCGGAGCAACGGCAAAATCGTCCAGCTTGTCCTTCAGCTCCACCACCAGCCGCTCGGCCAGCTTCTTGCCCACGCCGGGAATGTGAGTCAGTTGCGCGTGATCCTGCCCGCGAATGGCCTGCACCGTTCGCTCGCTCGACAACCCGCTCAGCATCTTGATCGCCAGCTTGGGCCCCACGCCGCTCACCGTAATCAGCCGCTCAAACAGCCGCTTCTCTTCGCGGTCGAGAAAGCCGAACAGGGCAATCTGATCGGCGCTGACGTGGGTGTGAATGTGCAGCGCGGCCTCGGCGCCCACCGAGGGCAGCGCCGTAAAGGTGGGCACGGAAATCGTGACGTCGTAGCCCACCCCGGCCGCCTCGACGATAGCCTGGCCGGGCTGTTTATAGATAAGCTTTCCGCGCAAGTGAGCGATCATGGACTTGATTGTCCACTGCCGCACTACCAGTGTGCAATCCCTCGCACGCTTTATGCATAGCCGCAAGTCTCGCGGCCGATCTGGATTTTCGATTGTATGAGGCCGAAAATCGTGTTATAAGAATCTTGCTTTCCTCATCGAGTTTCACTATCGCTCAACCCGCATCTGGCAAAGCAACCCCCGGCTTTCTGAATCGAGGTAGACGATGAAACGCTTTCGCGCCAACGCAACCACCTTTCTTGTGCTGCTGTGCCTATCAGTTCCGCTGGCGCTGGCGGCGTACTACGGACTGCTGCAGACCCTCTGGATTCCCTTGACACTGGCTCTTTTCCTTCTGGTCTTTCCACCCTTTGCCGTTACCGGCGGCAAGACGATGCTGCAGGGATTATTCGACCTGGAACTGAGCCCCAATGACGATCCCAACAGAAAACATCCCTGGCAGGGGCGCTACCCGTGGCGGCTTTTTATCGCCACGCTGGCCGCATTTGCCGTAGCCGGCGAAGCGTATGGTACGGCCCGCTGGGCGTTGCTCTGTGGTCCGCAGCGGATCACCAGTGGCGGCCATCCTCTTGTCTTCGGCGGTCCGTTTTTTTGCCCGGCCGGCGGATGGCTGCTGGGAGTTCCAGCACTGCTCTGCGCATGGACTCTATCCGTGGTCGTGGTTGCCATCTGGGTCTGCGCAGCCCAGAACCTGCAGCGTTTCAAGCGGCGTCTGCTGGGGCGAATGATCTGTTTTGCCCTCTTCGCGCTGGCCATAGGATTCGTAGTCGCCTGGGTAGCCCTCGGGCTTGTCCATGTTAGGCTGATTCCGGCCATCGCGGCAAGCTTCCTGTTCTATGTGGCTCTGGGAATCTACGGGTATTGCTTTCTGGGCAAACGGCCGACGGTGCCTGCTCTGGCATCTCTGATGATGGTCGTGATGATGCTTGGCTGGGTCGGTACGGCGGCAGAGCTCCTGCTTGTGCGGTGGCACACACCGCTGCTGCTGCTGATCGCCCTTGGAGCCGCAGTCAGTGCCTGGATTCGAGGTACGGATTACACCTATTCGATGGTGGACCGCGACCCCGTGCCCGCTCCGCGGCCTGGGCCGGTGCTGGTGGCCAATAATCGTAAATGCGCTATTGTGGTGGCGTCAGCGGGTGGAGGAATCCAGGCCGCGGCCTGGACCGCGCAAGTGCTCGAAGGGCTGAGCGTACTGACCGAGGGCGTGTTTGATAACGCCTTATGCCTCATCAGCGCCATCTCCGGCGGCAGCATGGGCAGCGCCTGCTATGTGAACTGGCTGGCCAACGGCAAAACCGGGCGGCCTCCATCGGCCGCAGCAAGATCCAGCAGCCTGGATGAGGTGGCCTGGGGGCTGGCGTGGCCCGATCTATGGCGCCTCTTTCTTCCCTGGCCCTGCGGCAAGCTGATGATCGACCGCGCGGAAGCGATGGAACGCGCCTGGCAAGGGAACGTGGCGCTGCCGAATTGCCCGCCCCAACTGGGCATCCGGCTGAGCGCCTGGAATCAACAGGTCACCGCTGGAAAACTACCCGCGCTCATTATGAACTCGTCGATGGTTGAGGTAGGAGGACCTTTGCTTTTGGGAACATCGGATGTCAACGGGGATACTCGGAGACTGTCGATCGGGTGGGAAGATGGAGACCGGCTGCACCAGGAGGGCCATCAAAAGAAAGATGTCTCCGTGGTGCGTGCCGCCCGGCTCTCCGCCAGCTTTCCCTATGTGTCGCCGGCTGCGCGGCCCGATAAGGCTAACCAGCAGCCGCACATTATCGATGGCGGCTTTTATGACAATTACGGCATGGCCACGTTGACGGAGTGGCTTGACCAGGCCCTTACAGCAACAAAAGAGGTAAGGCAGGTATTGGTGATCCAAATCAATGGTTTTCCCTCCATTCCCCCAGCCTTTCCAGAAAAGACTAATGGAGGATGGGTTAAGCAACTCGTAGCGCCGCTCTCCACCCTCATGCATGTGCGCACCGTCGGCCAAGCCTCTCATCGCGACATTGAATTGAAGATGCTGCAGGACAAGTGGCAATGCCATGGAATTACAATCCAGGACGTCAATTTCGATTTCGATCCGGCCGGCGAAGGAGACCAAGTGCCCGACCCGCCACTTTCCTGGCATCTGATGCCAACACAGGTGGCGGCGATTAGGGAAATGTGGGAGAATGACAAGTTCATACAAATTACTGAGGCCAAACAGGTAGTCCAGAAGTTCCTTGCCGAGTGCCAGGGGCTGTAACAAAGCCTTGGCACGCAAATAAAGAACAAAGAGCTTCAGGGAAATCCCAGGCGTTGTTATCCCAGTATCCCCATCCGCCTGGCCACCCGCTCCAGCGTCTCCAGCGCCTGCTCCAGTTGCGTCTTGGTATGTTCGCTGGTCAAAATCAGGCGGATTCTCGCCTTGCCTTCGGGCACCGTCGGAAACGCAATCCCGGTCCCCATCACGCCCTCCTCAAACAGCGCCCGCGAAAACTCCATCGTCTTGCGCCCGTCGCCAATGATAATCGGCGTAATCGGCGTTTCGCTGGTCGGCGTGTTCACTCCTCCCACGTTGAAGTCCGCGCGCTTCAGCTCGCCCTGAAAAAATCGCGTGTTCTTCCACAGCCGCTCGATGCGCTCCGGCTCCTGCTCCAGAATGTCAAAAGCAGCCATGCACGCAGCCGCCACCGCCGGCGGGTGCGAAGTGGAAAACAGAAACGGCCGCGCCCGGTGGTAGAGGTAGTCGATCAGATCGCGACTCCCGCAGACGTAGCCGCCCAGGCAGCCGATGGCCTTCGACAGCGTGCCCACCTGCACATCCACCTTGCCGTGCACCCCAAAGTGATCCACCGAGCCGCGCCCGTTGCGCCCCAGCACGCCCGAGGCGTGGGCGTCGTCCACCATCATGATGGCGCCATATTTTTCCGCCAGCGCGGCCAGCTTGTCCACCGGCCCGATGTCGCCGTCCATGCTGAAGACGCCATCGGTGATCACCAGCTTCTTTCCCGGCTCGTTGGCCACCTCCTTGAGCAGTTCCTCGCAGTGGGCCGTGTCCTTGTGCCGGAAAACTTTAATAGTCGCCCGTGACAGCCGCGCCCCGTCGATAATGCTGGCGTGGTTCAGTTCATCGGAGAGGATAAAGTCCTCCTTGCCCAGAATCGAGCTCACCGCTCCCGCGTTGGCCGTAAAGCCGCTCTGGAAGACCACGCAGGCCTCCACGTTCTTGAAGCGCGCAATCTTTTCTTCCAGCTCCATGTGGATGCGCATGGTTCCCGCAATCGTCCGCACCGCGCCCGAGCCCACGCCGAACTTCCGCGTCGCCCCGAGCGCCGCCTCAATCAGCCGGGGATCGTTGGCCAGCCCCAGGTAATTGTTGCTGGCCAGGTTGATCACCTTGCGCCCGTCGTAATGGCACACCGGCGCCTGTTGGTCGTCCAGAATGCGCAGCTTGAAGTAGGTGCCTTTGGCGCGCAATTCGTCCAGTGCGGCGGTCAGATGGGCAAGTTGGGGGCGGGCAGGGGACTGGCTCATGGCATTCTCCTCAAACAATCAAGGATAACGCAGCGCCGCAAGCCTTCGTACTGCATGGAAACGTGCCCGAATAAACTTCCCGCTCCGAATCGAAGCGGGAAGGGAAGGATGATTGACTAAAAAATCATTGTTCGGCACGTCGCACGCACAAGGCGCGATCGTAACTCGCCCCGCGCTTATCCAGTTGAACCACGTGCCGTTTTAATTCGCCCTGGCCGCGGAAAATGAAACCGCGCATCGTCTGAGGCTCATCTCCGCCGCTGCTGCTCCACACCACGCCGGAAGTGAGTCGAATTCCGCCTTTGATCTGGCAAGACATATAGCCATTAGCGCCGCAGGCAACCCCGGCGTTGGGGTTGTAGATCGTCTTCAATTCGTCAATCTTTGGCAAGCGCCAGTTCGAGTACCCCCCAAGTTGCAGGTTGCGGCAGTACTCCACCGCCGGCTGCCACCTCAGGGCGAAGCCATTGTCCTTCCGGGTCCACATCAACCCCGTCGCCGGATCAGTCCACACACCGCCGGGCTGATTCTGCTGCCCGGCTTGCGCGCGCCCCGGATGTTCTCTGTCCCACTCATCGCGCACGGCTTTATCGTGCGCCTCCTGTTCGGCCCTGGCCTGAGCCTCTCGCGAAGCCTTGTCTCTTGCCTCGATAAACGCCTTATCCCGTGCCTCCTGCTCGGCCTTGGCCTGAGCCTCCTGCGAGGCCTTGTGTCTTGCCTCTATAAACGCCTTGTCTCGCGCTTCCTGCTCGGCCTTGGCCTTTGCTTCCTGCTCGGCCTTGTCTTTCGCCTCCTGCTCGGCCTTGGCCTGAGCTTCTTGATCGGCCTTGTCTTTTGCCTCCTGCTCCGCCTTGAGGCGGGCATCGCGCACGGATTGCAGCAAGAGGTGCAGGCTGGTCTGCCCGGTAGCCTTGACGGTAATCTCGTTTTCCGCCTTGTCCAGTGCGTCTTCGGTCTCCGCTGTCACGGTGTGCGGACCGGCCTTAACCTTCGCCTTCACCGAGGCTCCAGCGTCGATGCGGCCTTTCGCCGTGCCGTCCAGCGTCCAGTTGCAGGCCAGGTCGCAGCTCACCGTCAGCGTTGGGGTAGCCGGCTTGGCCGGGGCAGGTTTGGCCGACTGCGTCTTCGGCATCAGAATTGGTCCCTCATCCTGTTGTGCCTGTTGCTGTTGTGTCTGTTGCGCCGGTGGCGTCTGCTGTCCGTACGCCATCCCCGCGCCCAACGCCAACACCGTGATCATCAACGCCATGACTGCCCGATTCTTTGCGATCATTCCACCCTCCGGGTTCAACGCGCAAAAAGCACCTCAGCACTCCGTATAAACCCGCTCTCAATCAGAAAAGTTGTGGGTAAAAGAAGAAAGAACCGATGCGCTTGCCTCATTCTGCCGAACGGCGCACGCACAACACGCGGTCGAGGCCGCTGCCAACTAGTGGGGAGGAGTACCGCTCCCCATTGGCGAAAAGAAAGAGCCACGCCTCCCACGATGCATTTCCCTGCGTGTTGCTCCATTGCCAGCCGGATAATTGCAGGTTGCCCTTCACGTGCCAGGTGGCCGGGCTGCCGCTGCCCAGTTGTCCAGCTATATTGACCTTTGCATCGTAGAGGCCGCTCAATTCGTCGATTGCCGGCAGGCGCCAGTCGGAGTAACCGGCTAATCGCAGATTCCGGCAATAAATCCTCGCCTTCTGCCAGTTCACATCGTTGCCGTTATCCTTTTTCGTCCACATCAGCCGGGTTTCAGGATCTGTCCAGATCTTGCCTGCATCCTCTAGCGCCGCCTTCTCCCGTGCATGCTGTGTGGTTTTGAGCCGCGCGTCGCGCACTGGCTTGAGATCGATGCTCACCACCGTCTGCCCCTCGGCATGGATCTCGCAGAGTTGCTTCACCTGATCGACGCCGTCTTCGCTTGTGGCAGTCACCAGGTGCTGGCCGGGCTCAGCCTTCATGTTGGCCGAGTCACCTGCCGCAATGTGTCCCCGCTCCTTGCCATCCAGCTTCCACACGCACGCCAGGTCGCACATCACAATCAACCTTGCATTAATAATCTCGGCCTTGTCCCGCGCTTCCTGCTCGGCCTCGAGCCGCAAAATGCGCACCGGCTGAAGTTCAAGGTTCACCACCTTCTGCCCGGCGGCCTTGACTTCAGCAATCTGTTGCACTTTGTCCAGGCCATCCTCGGTGGTGGCAACCACAATGTGCTCGCCCAGTTCGACCTTTGCGGTGGCCGAGTTCCCCGCCGCAATGTGTCCGCGCTCCTTGCCGTCCAGTTTCCAGTTGCAGGCCAGATCGCACGTCACCAGCAGCGTTGCGCTCGGCGTCGCCGGCTTGGGTTGTGGCTTCGGGCGCAGAATCGGACCCTCATCCTGTTGCGCTAGCACCGGACAGACCGCCATCATCAAGGCCGCCGCCATCGTCCAAACTGCTGTTGTTCTTTCGCGCATATTGCGTCCAGGCCGTTTCGCCCGCCCCGGTTTCTGCCCAGAAGGGCCGGTTGTTGCTAATGAATCAGACGGATTCTTCGGCTCCCCAGCTTACTGTACACTGTGCAGCAGTTTGCAGGCCTCGGTCTTCACCTTCTCAACTTGAGACTCGTCACAGGCTTTCTGAAAGTATCTGCGCGCTTCGTCTTTATTCCCGGAGTCCTGGTACATGATGCCGAGGCTGGCGCAACTGGAAAGGTACCCCTGTTCGCAGGCCTTCTGGAATAACTCGTGTGCCTTCCCCTTGTCCAGCGCGCCGCCCAGGCCCTGGCCGTAGAGAACGCCGAGGTAGTTGCATGCATTCATATTTTCGCCGTCACAGGCCTTGGTGAAAAGCGTCCGTGCCAGGGTGTAGTCCTTGCTCTCAAACGCAGCTTTGCCTTGCTCGTAGGCGCTGTCCTCCGGCGGTTTGGCGGCCAGCAGCTTCGCATCGGACCAGTGATACGTGCCGCTGGCCTCGGTGCTGGGCGAGTGGCCTATGGCTGTGGCCATGGCGCGGACCTCCGCGCCGCTGGGCAGCGATGAAATGGGCAGGAAATAGATGGGCGACCCATCCGTGGGCGGGCTGCCATCCGTGGTGAAGTGGATGACGGCATTGGGGGTTGCGTCGGAGATGGTCACCGATTGCGTTTTGGAGTATGTGCCTCCCGGCGGATTGAGTTTCGGGACAGCTGTAGCATTCGTGGCCTGCGTGAACCGCATCGCAGCCCAGATCCCCAGGCCGATTGCAATCAGAATCGCCGCAATGACCCACACCGGGCTCCCCGAGCGCTTTGCTTTGGGTTCGGCCTTCGGGATGGGCATGGGAGGCGCTTCAGGTAAGGTTTTGGGGCGGGACGAGAGCCGCCGGGGCGCAATCATGTCCCGGGATGCAATTGCTTCTAAAAACGCTGCCGCAGAGGGGAAACGCTGCTCGCGCTCCCGGGCCAGCAGGCGCATGACAATGGCTTCCAGCCCCGGATGCTCCCTGGCCAGTTCCGGCCGCAACCGGTCGAGCGGCTGCGGCACTCCCTGCAAGTGCTGGTACATCCAACCTTCCATGTTCTGGGCATGGAAAGGGGTTTGCCCGGCGAGCATCTCGTAGAGCACCCCGCCCAGGGCGTAGAGGTCGGTGCGGCCGTCCAGCTCGGCTGCGGGCATGCCCCGCCACTGCTCCGGCGCGGCGTATTCCGGGGTCAGCAACAGACCGTGGGTGCGGCTTAGGTTGGTGATGCCCTCGGTCATGGCGGCAATGCCGAAATCCAGCACCTTGGGCTGCTCGCTGCCGTCGGGCTGTGTCCCCAGCAGGATGTTCTCCGGCTTGATGTCGCGATGAATGGCGCCCCGGGCGTGGGCTGCGGCCAGACCGGCTGCCAGGCCGCGGGCAACATGCAGGGAACGCTCCACGGGCAGGCCGTTGGACACCTGCTGAAGCACCGAACGAAGGCTTGGACCGGCCACGAACTCCATGGCGATAAACAGGCTGCCATCCTCGTCCTGGTCCAGGTCAACCACCTCGACTATATTAGGGTGGCGTAACTGGTAGGCAGCCCGCGCCTCCTGGCGGAAGCGCCTGATGAACTGGGGGTTGCGGCTCAGCTCGGTGGCCAGGAACTTGAGTGCCAGTTGCCCGCCCAGCAACAGGTGCTCGCCCAGGTAGACCACGCCCATCCCGCCCGCGCCCAACTTGCGCATAATGCGATACTTGCCGCGCACGATGTGGCCCGGCTCCAGCTCCCGCGTCTCGATCAGAACTGCCCCGTCCGTGGGGCAGGTGGCGTGCTGGTCCGGATACGGCGTATCACATACAGGACAGGTCTTCATGCATCACTCTCGCCTGCTTCAACGCCCTGCTATTGTAAGCAAAATCGATGGCCAAAGCATACCACTGTTTTCGCTCTCCATGGCATGATAGCCCCCTCTTCCGGTCACCGGCGGTGACTGCCACTCCGAACTCCCCATTCCTGTTGCGCCGCGTCCAACCATTGCAGGAGTTGCTCCCTGCCTATTCTTTTGCCATTTGGCGCAGTTAGCGGTGCGCCGGTTGGCCCCGGTCCGCCCCCGACGGATACAATAAGGTTCTGGGCTGCGGCAAGTGGGCGGCACTCTATTTTGATCTTTGGAGCAGGTGCAAGTGAGAGGCATAAACTGCCGCGGTTCGCGGCTTGTGTTGATTGCAGGATTGGTGATAGCGCTGGCCGCGCCCGCGCTGGCGTTTCCCGTTGGCGGCTCACCCACGACAACGACGCTGACTGCTGGCGCCCTGAACGGTTGCGTGCAGCCTCTTACGGTAACCGTGGCTGCCGGCGGAACCCCGGTCACCAGCGGCACCGTGACCATCCTGGACCAGTTCGAGGGCAATTCCGTTCAGTTGGCCACGGTGGCCCTCAGTTCCTCGGGAACTGCCAGCCCATCGGTTGCCCTGGCGGCCGGCAGTCATAGCCTCACCGCCAGCTTTCCCGGAATCAGCGGCTACTCGGCTTCGTCCTCTTCACCGGCTATCGCCGTCAGCGTTACCACGGAGTGCGAATTTACCGTTGCCGTCTCCAATTTCTCCCCGTCCTCGTCTGCCGCCAACACCCTCACCCTCACTGCAGGCCAGTCGGGCACCTTCACCATTACCGTAGCCCCGTCGGTGGAGTTTACCTCCTCGTTGACGGCTCCGATGTTCGTTACGCTCTCCTGTTCCAGCCTGCCCGACGGGGCTACATGCAGCGCCACCCCGGAAAATCTGGAAATTCTCTCCACCACCCCGGAAAGTTGTCTCAGCGGTTCGCCCGCTTCCGCCTGTCCGCCCACCAGCACCATGGTGATTCAGACTTACGCGGCTTCCACCGTCAAGGCCACGCCACCAACCCCGCCAGGCAACAGGCCCAATCCCATCGCCTGGGCGTTTCTGCTGCCCGGTGCTCTTGGCCTGGGCGGTCTGGCCTTCGGAGCGCGCCGGCGTTCTTGGCTTACCCGGCTCTCGCTCGTGGCCTTCGTCGGCCTGGTCACCCTGCTGGGCACAACCGGCTGCAACCCGCGCTACTACTACGAACATCACGGCCCGTCCGCCAACCCAGCGACCCCGGCGGGAACCTACAACGTCACCGTCACCGCGCAGTCCAGCAACGGTGTCACCGCCATTACCCACTCCACCACCTTCGTGCTGGTTGTGAACTAGCGCTGCGGCAAATTTTGCCCGGCAGATTCCGCGTAAAAGTTTGAGCCAATAAAAATGACCTACGGCGACTTGAAGACGCAGGCCATTTTTTATTTGTCCCCAAATTGGTTGCACCCCTTCGCGGTGAGCCGTCTATCGTCGCATCACAAACTCGATAGTTTCATCGAATCTCTGAGCTCTAGAACATTTTTACTGATAGTGTAAGGATGCTCCGTGCCCCATCCATTTCACGTTCTTTGTGAAATGGGTGGGAAACCACTAAACCCACCCTACAGGAACTGTGAAAATGCTCTAATCCCTATTCCCTGCTTTATCCCACTGCGGGCAGGCCTGCCAGCGCCATCGCAATCTCCTCGGCCGGATACTCGTAGTTCTCCAGCTTCCCGGCCTGGTAGGCGATGTACGATTGCATGTCGAAGTGCCCATGCCCGCTGAGATTGAAGAGAATTGTCCGCTGTTTGCCTTCTTTCTTGGCGCGCAGGGCTTCGGTGATGGCCACGGCAATGGCATGGTTGGCCTCCGGCGCGGGCATGATTCCCTCGGAGCGGGCAAACTGAATCCCTGCGGCAAAAGCGTCCAACTGCTGCACGGAGGTGGCTTCGGCCAATCCCAGGCCCATTATGTGCGACACTAGCGGCGCCATGCCGTGGTAACGCAAACCGCCGGCATGAATTCCTGGGGGTACGAAGGTGCTTCCCAACGTGTACATCTTCACCAGCGGTGTCAGGTGGCCGGTGTCTCCAAAATCATAAGTAAATCTGCCCTTGGTCAGGCTGGGGCAGGCGGCCGGTTCCACGGCCACCACGCGCGCCTTGCATTGCCCCTTGATCTTGCGCCCCACATACGGCATCACCAGCCCGGCAAAGTTCGATCCGCCGCCCGTGCAACCAATAATTATGTCGGGCTCATCGTCCGCCAGGGCCATCTGCTCCATTGCCTCCAGGCCAATTACCGTCTGGTGCAGCAGTACGTGATTCAGAACGCTGCCCAGCGAGTACTTGGTGTGCGGGTCCTTGGCTGCCACTTCCACGGCCTCTGAAATGGCAATTCCCAGCGACCCGTTCGAATCCGGATGTGCCGCCAGAATTGCTCGGCCCGACTCCGTCTCGTTGCTCGGGCTGGCGCTCACCGAGGCTCCAAAGGCCTCCATCAATGCGCGGCGATACGGCTTCTGGTCATAGCTCACCCGCACCATATACACCTTGCAATCCAGGCCGAAGAACGCGCAGGCCATGGCCAAAGCCGAACCCCATTGGCCGGCTCCCGTCTCCGTTGAAAGGTGCTTGGTGCCTTCCTTCTTGTTGTAATAAGCCTGCGCCAGGGCGGTGTTGAGCTTGTGCGAACCGGCCGGGCTTACGCCCTCATACTTGTAGTAAATATGCGCAGGCGTATCCAGCGCCTTCTCCAGGCGGCGCGCCCGGAACAGCGGCGAGGGACGCCACTGCGCATACAGTTGCCGCACTTCGCCGGGAATCTCGATCTCCCGCTCCTGGCTCACCTCTTGCATAATCAGGGCCATCGGAAATAGCGGTGCCAAATCCTCTGGGCCGAGGGGTTTCAGTGTTCCGGGGTGCAACGGTGGCGCCATCGGCTTGGGCAGATCGGCGGCAATGTTGTACCACGCAAGGGGGATGCGGCTTTGCGGAAGGTTGTACTGTATGGTTTCCATGCTAAATTCTATCAGCAAAGTTGGCGGAGGTGGCAGTTTTACCCCGGCCTGTTAGGGAACCTCTTAATAAGTCGATGTTTTGAAAGGGCATGACTTTACAGCTTACGGAAAAACTCATTTGGCGATTCAAGAAGTGTCAGGGCACGACTTCAGTCGTGCCGTACGTGCGACAAAATAAATGAAGGGCTTTAGCCCCTGAGGGATGCTTTTCGTGTGAAAAAGGCTTTTTCCGCAGCCTATTTAGCCCCTAAGGGAAGGTTGATCCTCCTACACCTTCAAGGCAGATGCTCTAAGCTCCTCGGTGTTGCGGAGTGCTTATTGCGGAGCGCGCCGCTCCGGGGGCTGCGCCCGCGCCGCGATGAACTGCCCCGTCCACGAACCGCCATTCAGCGTGATGCCGCCCATCACCTTGCCGTTGTCGGAGATGGCCAGCCGGTACTGGTCCGTGCCCTTCATGTGGCTCGGGTCGTCGATTTCGTAGCCGCTCAGCACCAGCAGCCCGCTGCCCTTCATCTCGCCCTTCACCAGCTCCGTAAACGTCGTGCCGTCAGTCTCCGGGGTCGCTTTTGAACCCGCCTTGCGCAGTGTCCACACGATCCTTCCCCGGATGCCGCCCTCGCTGATCACCGCGCAGGTCTTGCAACTGGGCCCCGTCTCCAGCGTCATCTCCGCCGTAAAGACCACCCCCTCCGGATTGGTCCAGATGCCGCGCCACTCTCCCGTCACGCTCGCCGTCTGAGCCGGACAAACCATCCCGCCCAGCAACATCAAACCCGCCAGAACAATCAGCTTCCTCATCGCTCTCCTTCCCAACCGGACGAAAACGCTGCTTTAACCAACTCGGCCGGGTCGCTTTACCCGTCGCCCTAAATTGTATACGCGAACAAACAAAACAGTCGGAAAACTCTCCAGTTCCTGTAAACTGGACGCGCCATGAATTGCATCTTTTGTAAGATCATTGACGGAAGCATTCCCTCTAAGGCGGTCTACGAGGACGAGCTCTGCTACGCCTTCGCCGACCTTCACCCCCAGGCGCCCGTCCATGTGCTGGTGGCGCCGCGCGAACATATCGCCTCGATAGACGATACCGATAAGACGGATGGCAAGCTGCTCGGCCATCTGCTATGGGCCGCCACAGAGATCGCCCGCGAGAAGGGCCTGGTCAAGGGCTACCGCTTGGTGATCAACGCCGGCCCGGACGGCGGACAGACCGTCGATCACCTCCACGTCCACCTACTCGGTGGCCGCCCCCTCGCCTGGCCTCCGGGGTAGACTTCCACTGACGTAAAAGAGGGCGCTCCCTTAGCGGAAGCGCCCTCTTGTCGTGCATATGTATCCCCTAAACAGGTTGGGCCGCATACTCCTCTTCCTCTTCCATCCCATAGCGGCGCAGCAGGCTGGGCAGGCTTTGCGAAAAAGCCGACCGCGGCATCACCGTGTCGCATCCCGCCTCAATGGCCTTGGCCTTCAGTTCGCCCTGCAGGTGATTGAGAAAGCCGATGATCGACGTCGCTTTCTTCAGTTTGGCCTTGAACTTGGGAATCAGCGTCAACGGCTTGGCGTTCAGATTGTTCAGGTCAAAGACCAGCAGTTTGGGCCGCTCGTTTTCCGGCAACTCGGCCAGCTTGGCCACCAACGCATCCTTGTCGTTGCCCTTCACAAACTCCACCTTCACGCCCAGTTTGCGGGCCGTTTCCTGAATCTTGGCCAGGATGAACATATCCTCAATGAAGCAGTAGATGCGCGTCGGCGCGTCTTCGCGCACGGCAACCATGGGCTGAGGCTCGTAGACGTCCGGGTAATAGCTGCCGTTGTAGCCGTTGCCTGCAATTGGGATAGTCGAAGGCGGACCGTCGGCGATGTTGCCGTTCACCAGGCGGTAGCTATGGTCCATCGGACCCACAAACTCCCTGGGTCCCTTCTGCCGCGCCTTGCGCTTGCCCTGCGGCGGGGATGAAATGCTGTTGCCCGGCTGTGCCGGCGCGCCCTTCTGGAAGAACTTTTTCTTCTTCTTCCGTTCCTGGTGCGGGTGTCCGCCTTGGTGATGGGAGGCCGTCTTATGCTTCACCGGCGGCCGCTGAGGCTGCGCCGGGATCTCTGCCTGGGGCTGTTGCGCCTGCAGCGCTGGTTGTGCTGGAACCGTGCCGGCCTGGCGGTTCTTGTTCTTACGGCGGCGACGGCGGCGCCGATGCCCCTGCGATTGTCCCTGCTCATTGGCCGGAACCGGCCCCAATTCACTTTGGGGATCCGTAAATTCTGTCGTCATGCGTTGGTTTCCTGTTGTATTGCTAACTGATTTCTTCCGTTTACTGGTTCAGCCTATTTCTGCCGGAAGTTCCTGTCCGCTGTGAGGTTCCCTGGTCCGCCGCCGCACAATTCTGCGCGGAAATCACGACGGTGAACAGAGAAAAACCGCGGTTGCATCTCTGCAAACGGCTCTATAGCCAGGCTCCGGGCAATCTGCCGTGTGTGCAGACGCCCGAGGCGCTTTCACAGAATTCTAGCCGGGGGAGAGCGTTTCTCATAGACTATCGCTCCGATTGAAGGTTCTGGCTGAGCCTCTACGGTTCCCGAAAAACTCTGTATAGCCTCTGTGAAATGCTGTTTACCTGCCGCGCACACTGGAGCCTGAAAAAACTGCTCCATCCTCTTGTCAGAATCGTAACGGCGCGGCCAGCGCCCTTTTCAGGTGTTGCCCTTCCTATGAAACTGTCGCCTGCAGATTGCCATAACATGGCCTGCCCTGCGAAGTTCTCTTGCTCGCGGCGAGCTTGCTCTGCCCTTTCGGGTGGCTCGCGTCAGCCGCTTGATAGGCACAACTCTCATACTACAGGGAACTCGTGCGGCTGGCAAGCAATCTCCACGCGACGCGTCTCCATCCCGGCGCACAATAGTACCCCAAATGCAGGAAACGCCACTCCATATAGAGTGGCGTTTCATAATCTTGCGCTGTCACTGGCCTCCCAAATAATAGTTGACGGCGACAATCTCGCCATACCTTCTGCAGGCTTACCAGGCCGGTTCGCCTCTGTTGAGGGCCGCTACGTTGGCGGATGCTCGTGCCGGGTGTCTGCTCTTCTTTGGGCTGGTCAGAACTCTACCAGCGCCGTACATCACTGGCGTCTACCTAGTAGCAATTATGGTTCCAATCAGGTGTCTCTTTTATATCAATAGCTTACGAAATCCAAAATGAAAAATTATCCTCGATTTTGGATGTTTCTTGACGGAGATTCTCCAAAAAATCATAGAGGCGTGTTTATCTCTGGCAGCGCGGACAGTAATGCGTTCCCCGTCCTGCCACCACAATGCGCCGGATCGGAGTCTGGCAAAGGCGGCAGGGAAGCCCCGTGCGTAGGTAGACGCAGTGCTCCTGTTGGAAGAAGCCGCGCACCCCATCGGCGTCCACATAATCACTCACTGAGGACCCGCCCAGCCGGATCGCGTGCTTCAGAACCTCGCGCAGAGCCAGCCGCAGCCCTTCTAGTTCCGCCCTGCTCAGACGCCCGCTCCGTCGGCGTGGCCGGATGCCGGCGCGAAACAAGCTCTCGTCGGCGTAGATGTTGCCCACTCCGGAGAGCAGTTTCTGGTTGAGCAGCGCCGCCTTGATGGCCAACTTGCGCCCGCGAAAAAGCCGCGCAAACTCCTCTGCCGTTACCGTCAGGGGATCGATGCCCGCAGCGCAAAAACCGGCCCTGCGGCTTAAATCGCGAAACTCCAGCCGCCCAAATCGCCGCGGATCCACAAAGCGCAACTCCCGGCCGCTCAACAGGCTCAGCCGCGCATGGGTGTGGGCCGCAATCGAAGCATCCGGGGTAGTCACCAGCAATCTCCCCGTCATGCCCAGGTGCACAATCCATTGCGCTGCCGGCTCGTTCTCCAGCTCCCCCAAACCAGAGCCTGGGTGCCCCACCCTCGCCGCGTCCTTGTTTTTGCGGCTTCGGGGTCCCCGGCGAGCGATTTTTGCTTGCTGGGGTGATCTAGGGTGGGAGTGGACACTGCCGTCCGCAGGACCCCCTAGCTCGCACACGATGTGCTTTCCGGTGCGATGCACAGCCAGAATCCCGCGTCCTTCCAACTCCCTGGCCTGGCGCGCCGCTGGCGTCTTGAAAGGCTGCGGATGCCGGCTGAACCAAACCTCGACGATGCGGTCTCCGCGAATGCGCTCATTTACCCCGCGAGCGATCGTCTCCACCTCAGGCAACTCGGGCATCGCTCAATTGTAAGGGAATCCCTCTTCTGGCCGGTGACTGCTCTCTCGTCCGCAGTTACTTGCGCGCGCCGGGTTCGCGAATCCGGCTGGACTCGGAACTCACCATCTTCCACTTGCCCTGCACATTGCGCGCATAGACGTGAGTGTAGCGAAAGTCTCCGATAGCTTCTCCGTCAGCGTTGATGCCCGTCACATGGGCAAACGATGTGACCAGCGCCGTGGTTCCGTAGAAGCGCACCTTGCTGTCGGATACTTCGATGGCCGTAATATGCCTTTGCCCGCTACGCATCCTAGTCAGGGTGTCCTCTTTGGTTTGCAGGGTTCCGCTGGCGCTGATGGAGATATAATCGTCCGCCAGCAGGTTGCCCATGACAACGTAATCCCCCGTCAGCACGGCATTACGCCACTTTTCTTCCAACACGTCAATCTCGCGCCGGCCCTCGTGCTTCTCTCCTCGAGGCAATCCGCTGTGCTGAGCGCCATACTGACCGCCGTGCTGAGGCGCGGAATAAAGCGCCGGTACGTAAGCGCCCAGCCCCAGCAGGAACACCAAGGCATACAACCGCCGGTAGCGGTTAGGCTTGAAGGGGTGTAGCGCGGATAGGTGCATACTCGAAACGGATACTATCCCCGAAATGCCGCGCAGGTCAATCGATTTCAGCAAGAAAAGCATCACCATTCAGTGAATTCTCTGCAAATCTAGCCGCATACTTCAGATTCCCCGGTTGGGCCGGCGCGAAGCCTTACAGCGGTTCCACAATTGCTTTACTCCGAAGCCACTGCCGCTGAGTGGCTTTTTCCTCAACCGGGGTCCCCAGTGAGCGATCTTTGCTCACTGGGGTGGAAGTAAAAGCCACCTTGCTCGATGCCAGAGAGAGCACGTAATTTGTGTAACAGCTCTAAACCAGGGCCACCAGGTTCTCGATACTGCGCTCCCGCATCTTCTGGTAGAGCCCGCAGACGGCATGGTTTTTGAAGTGCTCCGACTCGCGGTGCGCCTCCAGCGCCTTCGCGTCCCGGTACTGCTCATAGATCAGCACAGTGTCCGGATCGTCCTCCAAATGGTGTGGAATGTAACTGATGCATCCTGGTTCCTGGCGCGAGGCCATGGCCAGTAGGCGCAGAGATTCGGCAACTTTGGCTCGGTCTTCCGAGGCAAACTTCAACCGTACGGCAAAGCTGATCATAGCGTTTGTTTCTCTCTTGTCTGAGCGGCAAACTCTCCAGAATCACTCTCCGGCGCATGATCCAGCCATCACTCAAGGACTGTAGATCGCCGTTAGGTCTACTATAGGGTTTTCCGGCGGCTTCTGTGCGGTCGCTGCGTCAGTCAGGACGGCGACTGCCCAGAATGTTGCGGCAACCCTCTCCGGTTTCATAATGGAAATTGTGCCCAAACTCCCCGCACAGACCGGAAAAACCCGCCAGGGCCAAGGGTCTGCCGCAGAGAGATTTTCTTTGCGGGCCGCTGTTATCCGGTGGTGGTAAAAGGTTTACGATGGAAGGGAGGGAACGAATATGGCGACATCAACTCTCGATTGGTCCCAATGCCCCTTGGTTGAAATTATCCCCGGTAAGGTCAGCGGCGCGCCGCTGCTCAAAAACACCCGCCTGCCGGTGGACGCCATCACCGGGAACTATGACGCTTTCCGCGATGAGGGATTATCGCCGGATGCAGCTATTGCTGAAACACTGGATTGCTACCCGGAAGCTGGACGCGATGCTATCGAAGCTATACTCAACTATCGCGCCGAGCATCAATTTCAGGTGCAACATTGAAGGTTCTGTTCGATGAGGACGTGCCGGGCAAGCTGGCGCGGTCCCTGCCCCGGCATGAGATTCATACCGTGGTCGGTATGCAGTGGGGTGGTATCAAAAACGGCGCGTTGCTGGAACTGATCGAGCGGGGGCACTTCAACGTTTTTCTGACCGGCGACAAGAACATGGGCGAACAGCAGCGGCTTGAAGGCCGTCCGTTTGCGGTGCTGATTCTATCCACGATCAACTGGCCGGTGATCAGGCCGCACATTCATGAAATCTCCATCGCCCTTGATAGGGCGCGGCCCGGTACGGTCAAGGCGATTGATTGCGGCGTGTTCATTGCACGTTTGAACCGGCAAAGCGAATAAGCCAACGTGAACTCAGCAATGCCAGGCAGCTTTGCCGAGGTTGACATTCCGTTCGAGTAAAGTTATTCGCTGGTTCACGAAATTCGAAACAGATCAGGTTTATGCGTGAATCTCTCCCAGAGCCGCGGCAAATTCCGGAAGAAGAATCGTTTGGTCCCGATCCGGGCCGGTCGATACCATTCCGATTCTGGCTCCGCTTTCCCGTTCCTGAAAACGCAGATACTCTCTCGCCGCCGCCGGCAATTTGTCGAACTCCTTGATCCCCTCAGTCGAACTCCGCCAACCCTTCATCCTGGTATAGACCGGCTTGATCCGTTCCAGCCCCTGCACGTCGGCGGGAATCTCGTCCGTCACCCGGCCTGCGATCTCATAGCCCACGCAGATGGGAATCTCCTCCAGCTCGTCCAGCACGTCCAGCTTGGTAATCACCAGCCACTCAGCGCCGTTCACCTGGTTGGAGTAGCGCAGCAGCGGGATGTCCAGCCAGCCGCACCGCCTGGGCCGCCCCGTCACCGCGCCATATTCGTTGCCGCGCGCTCTCAGTTGTTCGCCCACCGCATCCTTGATTTCCGTCGGGAACGGCCCCTCGCCCACCCGCGTCGCGTAGGCCTTGGCCACGCTGATCACCATGCCGATATTCGTCGGTCCCACGCCGGTTCCCGTCGCTGCCCCTCCTGCCGTCGCCGATGACGAGGTCACAAACGGATACGTCCCATGGTCGATGTCCAGCATCGTTCCCTGCGCACCCTCGAACATCACGCTGCCGCCCTCGGCCAATATCTTGTTCAGCAAGCGGGCCGTGTCCGTCACAAACGGCCTTACCTGCTCCGCCGCCGCCGCGTATTCTTCATACAT
Source organism: Occallatibacter sp. (assembly GCA_050011175.1). Taxonomy (GTDB): domain Bacteria; phylum Acidobacteriota; class Terriglobia; order Terriglobales; family Acidobacteriaceae; genus Telmatobacter. The sequence goes on along the minus strand of JBEKJR010000021.1, from coordinate 19,769 downwards.
CTGCGCCGGGTCGAGGGCTGTGCTCCCGCTCCCGAACAGCGCCTTGGCAATGGTGTTCTTCTCCGCGCAGGCCGCCTCAATGTGCGTCTTCAGCAGCTCCGGTCTCAGCAGGTCCACCACCCGCAACCCGCTGCGCGCCATCTTGTCCTCGTAGGCCGGCCCGATCCCCCGGCTGGTCGTCCCAATTTTCTTCCGCCCCGGCGCGCTTTCCGCCGCCAGCTCCATCATCCGGTGATAGGGCAGAATCACCTGCGCCCGGTTCGAAACAAAAAGCCGCTCATCCACCGCTACGCCCAGCCCGCGCAGCTTGGCAACCTCCTTCAGAAACGCAATCGGGTCCAGCACCACGCCGTTGCCGATCACCCCCCGGCAACCCGGCCTGAGCACTCCGCAGGGAATCAGTTGCAGGATAAACTTCTGCCCGCTGATGATGACCGTGTGCCCGGCGTTATGCCCGCCGGCGTAGCGCGCCACCGCCGTAAACCGCTCGCTCAGCACGTCCACGATCTTTCCCTTGCCCTCGTCGCCCCACTGGGCGCCTAACACTACCGCCGTCTTTGCTCGCATGTCGTCCGTTCCCTGAAGCCTGTCGTTGGAGTCCGTCTTTTGTGTAAGATGCCGCAGCCCCGGCGGCCTGTTTGGAAGGTCCGCGCATTTCCCGGGCTGCAATACGAAGGCGCAGCCCACCACACGGCGCCACCTATGATGATAAACCCTAAGCAGTTTCGTCGCGAATATTGGGTAGTGTCCTGATTGTATGTTGCTGTTGCTAAATGAGAAACACCGCCGGGGAGGCGGTGTTCTCAGTTAAACGTAAAAGTTTGAGCGAATCTTCTTATACTGCCTCATCGTTTCCGTCCATCATGCCCTCGCTTCCTTCGTTATCGAAATGCCTTGCCACTCCAGAACGTGTGCTGCATGCGGTTCTGGATATCTGATGAGTTTACGGAATTCGCCGGTCAGTCTGTCCCTTTCCTTGATCAATTCACGGCTTTTTTCTATTCCATCGGCATTTCTCTTGATATAGATTACCTGATCTGGCAAAAGATTCTCCGGAAAAGCAACCCGAAGTAACAATTCGTCCACTCTGTGGTGGCACAGGGAACTCAAAAACGGTTCGGGGCCTTTCCCGTTTTGCTTGCATTTCAGAAGAACAGTATATTCCGCCACTTTGCCTTTTTCGAGTGCAATACCAAATTTTACACGCTTTCGCGATGAACTTTGACCAGCGACTCGCGGTAGATTTTCCAGAGTATAAGTGTCTGGATAGAGTTCTTCGGTGATTGTACCCTCACCAGTCCAATTGTACGTGAAGGGCACATCCTCAATACGTTTCAGGGCTACAACCCGTTCCCTTCTTGAGTTTACGTAATCTGTTCCTCCCGGCATAATGATGTAACCACTCTCCCGGTAGGAAAAGTAATAATCCGTATCATGCGTGCCGCTGCGCCACCGCGCCATCAAATTTTGAAAATGCGGCAGTATGTGCCGTACAAGTCTTCCCAAGCCTTCAGCAGTACCATACAGTCCCAGCAAGGTCAGCCAAAACAATACTTTCGGAGAACTGTAGATTTCGTTCAAATCGGTCATAAATCGGTCATAAATTGATGGAAGGAAGAATAACACATCAACCTGACCTTTGAATCAAGAACGCACCCCAGCCAAGTCCTATTTATAACCTCCCGACACAGGAGTGCCCCGCAACGTTCTGTGAATTCTACAAAAATTATAGTACGCAAGCGACAAATTATATGCAATCTCAAGATTCTTCTATTTCCATGAAAATACGTTGGTTAGCCACGTCATGTGGCGTATTCCCAGTGGAACATGAAATTAGGCTTCTGACTGTCCTCCGCATGATTTTGCATGGGATAATCGCGAACTCCTGTTAACCAACCACCCTTCTCATTCGTTGTATCGGTAGAAGGCGCTCATCAGCGCGCTTCACGTGAGAGGAAAATTCAAATGAATCATCGCAATCGCATCCTGCCTTGGGTTCTTCGCTCCGTCGCCCTGCCGGCCTTAATGCTCGCCGCTCTTGCCACCGCGCAAACCCGGCCCGCTCCGCCCGCCAAGCCTGCGGCCACAGCTCCTACCAACCAGGACCTTCAGAGAGAATCCGACGCAATGGCCACAACTCAGGATCAGCTCATCAAGCTGCTGCGTCTCAGCCCGACTCTGACCAACGTCGTGGCTTATGACCCGTCGCTACTCTCCAACCAGGAGTATGTGAGCCGCAACAACCCGCAGTTGGCGCAGTTTCTTGCCGCTCATCCCGAAATCGTTCGCAATCCGGAGTTCTACCTCTTCACCCGCTTGAACGGACAAGGCGGGCGGCGCGATCAGGTCCTGCAACGCGCGGTATGGCCGGAGATGCCCCAGCCCTCCGACCAGCAATACCACGGACGGCCGGCCACGGAGGAATTCATCAGCGACATGCCGCCCGTTCTGGCCTTTGCCTGTTTTCTTGGCGCGCTTATCTGGCTGATCCGCCAACTTTCGGAGAGCCGCCGCTGGAGCCGTATCTTCAAGCTGCAAAGCGAGGTCCACGGCAAACTGATCGACAAATTCAACTCCAGCCAGGAACTGGCGGCTTACATGGAAACCGAAGCCGGCAAGCGATTCCTTGAAGCTGCACCTATCCCGCTCGGCTTTGAGCAGGAGAAGCGTGTGCCCAATGCCTTGGCTCGAGTGCTCACCCCGCTACAGATCGGCATTGTGCTGGTTCTGCTGGGCTTGGGCTGCTACCTCCTTCGTTCTGCCGGCACGGATACGAATATCCCCATGCTGGTCTTTGGAACTCTCGTCCTCATGCCCGGCCTGGGATTTATCATCTCCGCAGGCGTGACCTGGGTACTGGCCGGCCGTCTCGGCCTCATGCCGGAGAACCCCAAAGCCCCCGTCGACTCAAAGAAACAGTAGTGAGCCGGAGGGCTGGTCATTTCGATGAAAGAGCCTTTGCCGATGCACAGGGAATCCGTTCTTCCGAACGTATTAGCCGGCGACGCGCCGCGGGTAGCAGATATGCCTATGGATAGCGACGCGTTTGCCGGTTTTTACGAGCGTTCGGCGCGGCCTCTCTGGGCTTACCTGGCGCGAGTCTCAGGAGATCCCGCGCTGGCCGACGACCTGATGCAGGAGAGTTTCGTCCGCTTCCTCTGCGCATCGCAGCCTGAAGAAGGCGAGGTCGCCGGCCGGCGCTATCTCTTCCGCATCGCCACCAACTTGCTCCGCGACCTCTGGCGGCGTCCTCGCCAAACCTCCATCGAGGAGATTCCCGAGGAGTTCTTCGCCTCGAACCCCAGCTCAGCCCCGGCCGATTTGCTTGGTCCGGCGCTCGCCCGCATGAAGCCCCGCGAGCGGCAACTGCTCTGGCTCGCCCACGCCGAGGGCTACACCCACCGCGAAATTGCCCAGATCACCGGCCTGGCCTCGGTCAGCATTCGCCTCCTGCTCTTTCGCGCGCGGCGTAAAATTGCCAGCCTGCTTCGCGAGCAGAGTTCAATTCCCCGGAGGCAACCAAGCCAGAGGAAACCAGAATGGAGGCAGCCATAATGCTGAATCCCTGTTCCCGTGAAAAAGAAGTGGCGGAACTGCTCCGGCGCGGCCAGTGGCCGGCCGCCTGTGCGTCCGAACTGCGCGACCATGTGAGCGCCTGCCGCTCCTGCGGCGACCTGGTTTTGGTAGCCGGCGCCTTCCTGCATGCGCGCGCCGAATCAGCCGGCGCGGCCCGCATCGGCTCGCCAAGCGCACTCTGGTGGCGCGCTCAACTCCGCCGCCGCAATGCCGCCCTCGAGCGCATTGGCAAGCCCTTCCTGGGCGCGCAAATCTTTGCTCTGTTGATCAATTTGCTCGTTGTGGTGGGATTGCTGGCGTCACAGGCGAGGCAAGGCCTAAGCTGGCTCTCCTGGCTCGAACAACTCCCCGAAGCGTACAGCCTTCACCTCGATAATTTGGGCCAGTCCGCGCTTCTCAATCCCGGCTGGAGTCTCATGGTGCTGATTCCCGCCCTGGCCACCTTGGCGCTGCTCGGCGGCGTAGTAATCTATCTTGCTTCAGAAAGGCAATAACCCACACAACCGGCATACCCAGCTCTCGCATTCGATACTTGGCGCCGGCTCCTCATGCTTTCGCGGGATGAACCGCAAGCGCTCTGGCTGCCAGCGCGGCCTCGGCTTCCTGGCTGTCGCGCACCGACGCCGCCAGCCGCGGTTTCTCCATCTCTTTCGTCACGCTGGAGAGAATCTCTCGATCTAGCTCGATCCTGCTCTTCTTATTCACGGTTTCCCCCCTTAAGTGATACGCACGCCGGTTTCTTGTCTAGAGCATTTTTACTGATAGTGTAAGGATGCTCCGTGCCCCATCCATTTCACGTTCTTTGTGAAATGGGTGGGAAACCACTAAACCCACCCTACAGGAACTGTGAAAATGCTCTAATCCAACCCTGACGCCGGCCCCATCCTCAGCGAAACCAGAACCTCCAGCAGCGTGGCCGAGTTGCGCACGCTGCCCGACAGAATCGTGAGCGCTTCCGCCAGGGGTGCATGTTGTGCCGCCAGCACATCGAGGCTGTCGCTGACTTTGTGGAGTTTTTTGGCTTCCAGCAGAATTTCGTGGGCGGGCATGGACTACACGGCCTTCCAAGCGCCTTCAAGGAAGCCGGACCGGCCTTTATCAATGCCGTATCTCACCTTCGCTGCACAAGCCTAACAGTTTGTCGCACCCGTGTCTGTTCACATCAGACCATTGCAATCCATCGGGTGCCCCACCCTCGCCGCGTCCTTGTGTTTGCGGCTATCGGGGTCCCCGGCGAGCGGTTTTTGCTCGCTGGGGTGATCTAGGGTGGGAATTAAAAAAGTTCAATAACTCGATTCACTGACCTCCCAGCACCGCATCCGCAATCCGCGCCGCCTCTACCGCTTGCCGCACCGCATGAGCCCGCACAATCGACGCTCCATGCAGGATGGCCGCTGTCATCGCCGCCGCACTGGCCGTCTCTCGAGCCTCAACTGGCGCGTCGCTCCCTCCATGCAGCGGCGCCAGCGTCCGTCCTAAAAACGATTTTCGGCTGACTCCGGCCAGCAGCGGCCTTCCCAGCGCCAGCAGTTCCGCCTGCCGCGTTAGCAGAAAATAATTTTCCTCATTGCGCTTGCCGAATCCGTAGCCGGGATCAAGCACAATACTCTCCAGCGCAATCCCTGCCGCCGTGGCTTTTTTCAGGCTCGCCGTCAACCCCGCCTTCACTGTATCCATCACTTCATCCGCCCCCAGTTGCGGTTGCGCGCTCCACTCCTCTGGTCGTCCCCGCGTGTGCATCAGCACCACTCCGCAGACAGCCTCCGCGCAAGCCCGCGCCATCTCCGCATCCCACATGAAGCCGCTCACGTCGTTCACCATCTCCGCGCCCGACTTAAGCACCGCCCGCGCCGTAGCCGCCTTGTACGTATCCACCGAAATCACTGCCCCAGGCCGCGCCCGCAGAATCCCTTCCACCACCGGCAACAACCGCGCCTGCTCCTCCTCCGCGCTAACCGCTGGCCCAAAAGAAGAAACAGCGGAGCTGCCCGCCCGCGATCCCGGCCGCGTGCTCTCCGCGCCCAGGTCAAGCAAATCGGCTCCCTCGTCCAGCAATCGCAGCCCATGCGTCACGGCCGCTTCCGGCTTGAAAAACAGCCCTCCATCGCTGAACGAGTCCGGCGTAATGTTGACAATGCCCATCACCAGCGTCCGCCGGCCCAGCTCCAGCGAGCGGCTGCGCAGTTGCCATCGCGTAACTTTACGTGCGGAAGTGATCATTCTTCTTTGCCAGTCCTCGGTCGGTAACAGAATATGCTCTTCATCCAAACACCGCGACCTGATTAACAACATTTACTTTATGATGGTACGCCGTGGACTCTTCCTCTCCTGCTAAACTCCCTCCATGGCGACCTTTCGTCCATTACCGGCGCTTTTGCTGGTTCTTGCTTTCGTTTCTTCTCCCCTGCTGACGGCGCAATCCTCCGGCAATCCCGCGCAGCAGGTCTTTCCCTCCACCGGGCCTCTGGCCGGACGCATCAGCTCCATTCTGGCCGACCCGGCCTTGAGCCATGCCCAATTCGGCATCAGCGTGACCACCCTCGAAGGCCAGCCGCTCTACAGGCTGAATGAGAGCCGCCTTTTTACCCCTGCCTCGAACGCCAAGCTCGTAACCACCGCCGCGGCCTATGCCCTGCTGCCCGTCGAAACCCTCACCTGGACTACCAACGTGGTGACCGATGGCGAAATCGACAGCGAAGGTATCCTGCATGGCGACCTGATTCTGCTTGGAGTAGGCGACCCCACCCTGAGCGCCCGCGGCTATCCCTACCACGTACTCGCGCCCTCCGCCGCCCCTTCCGCAACCGCTGCGCCCGCGCCGCCGCTCAACAGAATGAAGCCGCTCGATCTGTTGGCCCAGCAGGTGGAGCACGCTGGTGTGAACGTCGTCGATGGCAGCGTGGTGGGCGACGACAGCTTTTTTCCTGACCAGCCTTACGGCATCGACTGGCCCTGGGACGATCTGCAATGGGACTACGCCGCGCCCATCTCCGCCCTCACCTTTAATGAAAACACCATGCAGTTAACGCTGACCGCGGCCCCGGTCTCGAACAACCCGGACTCGACAGAAGGAATCCATCCCCCCGCCGCCATAGCTCAGTGGACCCCGAATCTGGACTACTACGCTCTCGACAGCTCCATGATCTCCTCGGCTCAGGACGCGACCGCGCCACCCTCCGCTCACCTCGGCCTTGCCCGCCATTCCGGCAACCGGATATTCCGCGCCTGGGGCACACTTCCGCCCGGCGGCTATCATGCCGATCTGGCCGTCGACGACCCCGCCGAGTTTACCGCCGCGGCATTTTGGGAAGCGCTCCGCGTCCGCAGCATCACGGTTTGGGGCGGCGCTGTCTCTCGCCACCGGCCCTCGAATGCGACCGTCGAATTTGCCGCCGAGCGCGCCCAGCCGCTCCAGCTCACCCGCTCCACCCTGTCCACCGTGGCCGCGCACACAGATGGCCGCAATGTGCTCGCCACGCACATCTCCGTTCCCGTCAGCCAGGACATTACGCTCATCAACAAGATCAGCCAGAACCTCCACGCCGAACTGCTGCTGCGACTGCTGGGCAAGGTTCACGGTTCCGATGGCAGCTTTGCTGAAGGCGCCCGCGTCGTCCGCCAGTTTCTCGTCGACGCCGGCGTGGACGACAACGATTTCTTCTTCTATGACGGCTCCGGCATGAGTCCCGACGACCGCATCGCTCCCCGTGCCTTGACGCAACTGCTCTCCTACGCCGCGCGCCAGCCCTGGGGAGCTGCTTGGCGCAACACTCTGCCCATTGCCGGCGTGGACGGCACCCTCTCTGACCGCTTCAATAACTCGCCGCTGAAGGGCAACCTCTGGGCCAAGACCGGCACGCACAACGAGGCCAACGCCCTCTCCGGCTATCTGACCGCCTCGAGCGGCAGAACCATCGTCTTCTCCATCCTCGTCAACGGCCACCGCCCCGGCAGCAACGCCGAGTTGCAAGCCATCGACAGCATCGCCGAAGCCATCGCCGCCGTGGAATAGAAACACTCCGGGTGCCCCACCCTCGCCGCTGTCATCCTGAGCGGAGCGTAGCGGAGTCGAAGGATCTGCTTCTTGTAACTTTTGTCGCTAGGGTGGGAAATCACCACTGAAATCAACATGCAATGCTTCCGTGCCCCATCCTTTCCGTTTTTTTCTGCGGAAAGGGTGGGATAGCAAATGAAGTAATCAGGCCCACACGAGGAGCCACATAAACAAAATGAACCCCGCCCAACCTCCGCCCCGCAATCTTCTTTCGCTCCCTGGTCTGATCGCCATCAGCCTCTATCTGCTGTTGCTCTCCGGCTTCATCATCGTGGGCGTAGTTGTCACCCACTCCAATTCGCCGCTCTTTCTCGTCCTTGCCGCCGGCTTCATCACCGCCGCTGCCGGCCTGCTGCTGCTCTTGCGCTGGGCATGGGCCATGGCTCTCGGCGCCGTCTTCCTCATAGTTGTCTACAACCTGTGGTCTTTCGCCAGCCTGCACGAGCTGCCCTTTCTCGTCCAGGGCCTGCTCAACCTCGTCTTCTTCCTCTATCTAATCCGCGCCGAGGTGCGCTCTAAACTGCGCTAGTACTGTGACCGCGTGAATTTGTAATGGTAGGAATGTAGCGCCGGCCTCCTGGCCGGCTGTCGTGCGGGCGTCCTCGCCCGCACATACTCCAGGCACAATGACTAAATCACACAGACTTAGCGCTAGGTCGCCCCAATCCGCCTCCGCCTCCCGGCCCGCAAATGATAATCTTTGCCCATGCGCCATCCAATCCTCAAGCCCTTTCTCTGCCTTGCTCTGGCCCTGGCGGCAATCGCCCCGTCACGTGCCGCCGACGCCCCCAAAAAGCGCGCCATCACCCTCGATGACCTGGCCCGTTTGCAGCACGTATCCGAACCGGTTGTCTCGCCCGACGGCGATTGGGTGGTTTACACCGTCTCCCAGATCGACACCAAAGAGGACAAAACCTACGCCCGCCTGTGGATGGTGAAATGGGACGGCTCGGCACGCGTTCAGTTGACCTATGCCAACGAGAGCGCCTCCTTGCCGCGCTTCAGCCCCGACGGCCGTTACATCAGCTTTCTCTCCTCGCGGCCGGGCCCTGCCAAGGGCGCGCAGGTGTGGCTCCTCGACCGCCGAGGCGGCGAGGCCCAGCAACTCACCGCCGTAACCGATCAGGAGATCGAAAGCTACATCTGGTCGCCGGACTCCAAATCGCTGCTCCTGATGCTCCATCCCAAGGTCGAGCCCGACGCCGAGGAAGGCAAGCCCCCCGCTCCGCCCAAGCCCATCGTCATTGACCGTTATCACTTCAAGCAGGACATCCAGGGCTACCTCCGCAACGACGCCTGGAACGCGCTCTACATCTTCGACCTGGCCGGCAAAAAATACGAAAAGCTCACCACGGCAAAAAATGTTGAAGAGGCCGACCCCGCCTGGTCGCCCGATGGCGCATGGATCGCCTTTGTCAGCAACCAGGATCCCGATCCCGACCGCACCAACAACACCGACGTCTTTGTGGTGGCTCCCAAAGCCGGCTCTGCCGCCCGCAAGCTCACCACCTGGCCCGGTCCTGACAACGGGCCGCTTTCCTGGTCGCCGGATTCCAAATCCATCGCCTACACCCAGGGCGCAAAACTCGAACTCGATGCCTATTCACAGGCTCGCCCCGCTGTTGTCACGCTCGACGGCAAGGTCTCCTATCCCGCTGCTGCGCTCGATCGTGGCGTCAGCGATCCCCGTTTCTTCGCCGAGAACAAGCTCGGCTATCTGGTTGCCGACGACCGTTCGCAGTATCCCGCCGAGGTGGAGTTATCCGGCAACGGAGCCAAGCGCCTCCTGGCCCAGCCCGGCGTCGTTATATCCTGGTTCACTGCCGCTGGCCACACCGCTGTCCTCTACACCAGCGACACCGCGCCTGCCGGGATTTACGCCCTTGAAGATGGCGCTTTGCGCAAGCTCACCTCGCACAACGATGCCCTGGCAGCCGAACTCAACCTCGTTCCCGCGGAGGAGATCCAATTCAACAGCCGCGACGGCGCCGATGTTCATGCCCTGCTCACCCGGCCGGCGGACTTCAAAGCGGGCTCGCCTGTCCCCATGATTCTCTTCATCCACGGCGGCCCCAACGGCCAGGATGAACACAGCTTCGAATTTCTGAACCAATGGCTCTCGGCCAATGGCTATGCCGTGCTCAATGTCAACTACCGCGGCAGCTCCGGACGCGGCCAGGACTACGCCAAGTCCATCTTTGCCGACTGGGGTCACAAGGAGGTCGAAGACCTGCTCGCCGGCGTTGACAAAGCGGTCGCCCTCGGTGTAGCCGACCCCGCCCGCCTCGGCATCGGCGGCTGGAGCTACGGCGGCATCCTTACCGACTACACCACCGCCACCGACGGCCGTTTCAAGGCCGCCATCAGCGGTGCGGGCAGCGCGGCTCCGCTCTCCTTTTATGGTGTCGATCAGTACATCCAGCAGTACGATTACGAGCTCGGTCCGCCCTGGAAAGCTGCCAAGCTCTATCTCAAGCTCAGTTACCCGTATCTGGAAGCCGACAAGCGCATGCACACGCCCACGCTCTACATGGGCGGCACGGCGGACTTCAACGTGCCCATCCTCGGCGGCGAGCAGTTGTACCAGGCGCTTCGTTCATTGGGCGTGCCTACCGAGCTGGTCGTCTACCCCGATCAATTCCACGGCTTCACCCGCCCCAGTTTCATTCGCGACCGTTACCAGCGCTGGCTGGCCTGGTGGAACAAGTATTTGAAGACGCCGGCGCCGATACCCGCGCCTCCGCCTCCGCCTGAATCTAAGAAATGATCAGGTGTCCGCTGCAATAGAGACTTTTCATTGTTTCTGTAATGCCTCGTGCCCCATCCTTTCCGCTTTTTTCTGCGGCAAGGGTGGGATACGAGAAAGTTGACTGACATTACACTATCTCTGAAAATGCTCTGAAGCCGTGCCAGCCTCACTTGCAAAGACTCTGCAACTTCTCCGTCGGCTTAGGCTTGTAGGGCGGGTAGGGCAGGTGGCGTGAGTCCATGAACTGATCGGGCAGCGTGCCGCCATACTGCAGCGCAGCGTCGGGGTCCTGTGCGTAGGCGGCGTTCTTTTCCACCTTGGCCAGCGAGGCAAAACGAAAACCCTCCCTGCGCAGTTGGTCGATCAGCTCAGGCAGCATCAGCGTGGTAAAAGCCGTGGCGTGCAGCAGCATCACGTTGGGAATCTCATGCCCGAAGGCGGTGTGCTCCTCTTCGCGGCCCAGCCGGATGTACTCCGCCGCGTTTTCCAGGTAACTCTGCCGCAGCCAGGCAATCGCCGCCTCGTCCTGCTTGGCCACGCAGCGCCCGTAAGCATCGTTCCACGCGTAATCCTCAAAGCTCAGCGTCACCTGGGCCACGCGGTAGCCGTGTTCGCTGAGATAGGCGCGCACCGCGTGGCGCTTCTCCAGCGTCTCGCCCTCCCACAGAAACGGATAGCGGAACCAGTGCCAGTCGCTCCCGCTGGCATACTGAGTCAGCGCCGGCTCGTTGAGGGCGATATTATGTTCAAAAACCTCTACGGTGCCGTTGTTGATCGATGGATGCGACCATGTGTGATTGCCGATTTTCATCCCCGCATCGACCCAGATGCGCATCGCCTGTTGCGCGTCGGGATCATTCTCCAGTGTCACGGCGTTCACAAAACCGTATGTGCCCTTGAGGTGGTTAGCCTTGAGTTCGGCAACCAGCGTCGCGGCGATTCTGGAGTATGTATCACCCGCCGGCAGGCTGCCCGCAGCGGGAAGATCGTCAAAGGTGAGGGCTACGACAGGATGCCGGCCGAGCGTGCCGGTGAATGCCCGGCTGCTTGGCGGTGTGGCGGGTTGATAGGACGATTGCCCCGTCGACAGAGGCGCCATCGCCCCCGCGGCAAGCGTGATTCCAAGCAACAGAAACCAGCGCCTCATGAGCAACTCCTCCCTATACGGCTACCAAATCACTTTGCAGTGATTGGCCTCGCGGATCTGTTCGTCTTTGGTAATCAGTGTGCAACCTTCCACAATGGCGGTTGCGGTAATGATCCGGCCCATTGGGTCGCCGTGGAAGGGCGCGGGCAACTCCGCGGCACATTGAGCAATCATTTCGCTGACTGGAAATACTTTGAACCGGCTTCTGATGCGATTGAGAAAAACCTGATGCGGGATGATTGGCTGAATTCGACCGAGACGAATCGCGTTTGCTACTTCATAGATTGTCATGACGGAGATACATGAAAGCGCTCCCGCGGATTCGACTTCCCTGATTGCGGCAGTCGCCGCCGGTGAAATCTTTTCCGGAGTTAGCGCGAGCCAAATCACCACATGGGAGTCGAGCAGGATCACTCAGCAGCCCCTTGTTCAAATCGATCCCATTTCTCGTTGAACATCTGCTCCCATTCTTTATCCGTGAACGGCGACGAGACGATGTCTCCGGTAATAGTCGCCGTCCCCCGCATAAAACCAAAGATCGAGTCGGAAGCCTCCGCAGGCGTCTGCTCGTTAGGAAGCAATACCCGCGCGTACGGCTTGCCCCGCTTCGTGACCAGAACGGGCTGGCCGGTGGCATTCATCTCGGCCATCACTCCCAGGCACTTGGCCTTGAACTCGCCAATCGGTATCGTCTTCATCGGAACCCTCCTGACAGCTTCAGTATACTCCTGACCATGGTCATATGACCATGGTCAGATTGCCCGCCAACCTCAAAAATCCCCTATCTTCAAAGATTGCTTCGATTTAGAGCATTTTCACCGATAGTGTAAGGATGCTCCGTGCCCCATCCATTTCACGTTCTGGGTGAAATGGGTGGGAAACCACAGAATCAGCCTCATGGAAACTGTGAAAATGTCTAGAGTCGGATATTTGAGAAACGCAGAAGAGGGGAGAACCGCATCCATAGTTTGGTCGACGAGCCTCCCGCTACAATAAATACGTGACAGAACTGGTCCAGATCTCCCCCGCCCTCAAAACTCCTGCGCCCAAGCCCGCCTGGCTCAAGGCCCGCGCCCCAATCGGCGAGAACTACCATTCCCTCAAGCAACTCGCCCGCTCGCTCCAGCTCCACACCGTCTGCGAGAGCGCCCACTGCCCCAACATCGGCGAGTGCTGGCACCACAAAACCGCTGCCTTCATGATGCTCGGCAATCTCTGCACCCGTCGCTGCGGATTCTGTGCCGTGCCCAAGGGCCGCCCCGCGCCCATCGATTTCGACGAGCCCCGCCGCGTCGCTCAGGCCGTCTCCGCTCTCGGACTGGAGTACGCCGTCATCACCAGCGTCGACCGCGACGACGACCTCCTCGGCGGCGCGCGCGCCTTCGCCATGGTCATCTCGGAGATTCGCCGCCTCTCCCCCAACTGCCGCGTCGAAGTCCTCATCCCCGACTTTCAGGGCGATCGAAGCGCCATTGCAGTCGTAGTCGCTGCCGCACCGCAGGTGCTCAACCACAACGTCGAAACGGTGCCCCGCCTCTATCGCACCGTCCGCTCCGGCGCGCGCTACGAACGATCCATCGAACTCCTGCGCTACTCCAAAACACTAAACCCCAAAGGTCTCACCAAATCGGGCGTCATGGTCGGCCTGGGCGAGGAGACCTCCGAACTGCTCGCCGTCTTCCGCGATCTCGCCGCCGTCGGCTGCGACATCCTCACCATCGGCCAATATCTGCGCCCCTCGCGCGACCACCTGCCCATGGCCCGACTCTACACCCCCCGCGAATTCGCCGAGCTAAAAACCAAAGCCCTCAAGCTCGGCTTCCGCCACGTCGAGTCCGGCCCTCTGGTCCGCTCCAGCTACCACGCCCACGAACAAGCCGCCGCCACCGGACTGACGGTAGTAGCATAAGGTCGGGTTACGGGTGTCATGATGAAGATGTTTCTAGTCACGATCTGCACTCTGCTGGCCATGGCGCTGACGGTTGTAATTTGTGGCATTACAACCTTTTGGATTTATATAAAGTGGCTTTCAATCGCATACCCTCACGCCTATGGACTTGCTGGTCTGGGAGGGATTGTCTGGGGCTTTTGGGTGGGCCTCACCTGCTCAATCATCGTGGGCGCTTTTGTGATCCGCTACTTCTGGCTTAAATATTCATCGCCTGAAGATTGATGTATAAATCGTGCGTGCAGACCGCGCGGAGGGTAATAATTACTGATAGTTAATTACGCGTTCTCTGCGAGGAACTCCGCCGGCGTCACAATGCGAATTCCGCGAAAGGAACCCATCACCAATAGATCCTTATCGCCGGAAACAATCACCTGCGCGCCAGCCAGCACCGCGCACTCCAGAACCATATCGTCATTCGGGTCGCGGCAGACGCGGATGAAGCCGGAGATCGTAACATAGATCGCTCTCTTGAAGTATGCGGTGATCAACCGCTCAGTTTCTCCGGAAGACCACAGAAACTTCTCTACCAAAATGCGTCGAATCTCCGCATTGATCTCCTGTGAGGTTGCGAGCGTGTCCCTACGCAGAGCCTTCTCAACTGCTCGAATAGGCGCTGTGTGCTTGCCGCCGAATTGAAGGGCCGAAACCCACACGTTTGCATCAATAACGACAATCACGAGCGAACCTGTGCTGCGGCTGCTTCCTTCTCCGCTCGCATCTCCGCCCGAACCTCTTTAACCAGCCGGGGGATGTCTTCTTCCGTGTATCCCATTGGGTTGCGTGTTGCGGCGTAGGCCGCCGTTTCATCGATCATCCGGCTGATTTCGTCCCTTTGGTACACGCGGAATGCCTCGCGCATGAGCTCGCTCATGGTGCGATTTTGTTGCTTTGCGAGAAATTGGGCCTTCTCGGCCATCTCTGGCGGCATGGAGATGGTGAATGCACGGGAGCGGCGGTTTGTAGGCATGATTGTCTCCTGTATGACAGTATAATGGATTGTCATATCCACCGCAATCCCAATGCGGCATCCTCCATCCTTCGTTCCGTCCAAATCTCCCCACCGCCCCGATTCGCTAATATATTGTTTTGGATGTAAGCGAGGACGAACCCTATGGCAGTCTCGATCATGGCCGGTATTCCGGCGCTCAAGCAGCTCAGCACAGACCTTCGCCACCGCATGGACCAGTCCGTGGCCACCTTCCAGGCCAGCCTGGCCGCCACCCGCACCGGCCGCGCCAGCGTACACATGCTCGACCAGGTCAAGGTGGACTACTACGGCACGCCCACCCCCATCAACCAGCTCGCCCAGCTCTCCGCTCCCGAGCCGCAGCTCATCGTCATCTCGCCTTATGACCCCAACATCCTCAAGGAGGTCGAGAAGTCCATCCGCGTCGCCGATCTCGGCTTCAATCCCCTCTCCGACGGCAAGGTGCTGCGCGTTCCCGTTCCGCCCATGACCGAGGAGCGCCGCCGCGAAGTCTGCAAGCACCTCCACAAAATCCTCGAGGAGCACCGCACCGCCGTCCGCAACGTCCGCCGCGACGGCAACGAAGCCCTCAAGAAGATGGCCAAAGAAAAGAAGATCAGCGAGGACGAGGAGAAGCGCGCCCTCGAAGAGGTCCAGAAGATGACCGACGAGGAGATCCGCCGCATGGAAGAGCTCTCCCAAAGAAAAGAAGCCGAAGTCATGCAGGTGTGAGAATCAACTCCGATCCCACATCCGTTTGTTTGTCATCAGACTTGCCAGTTGGGATTCCGCTCTTTAGTCGAGCGCCAGCCTAATCGTATCTCGCTGCTTCTAACCACCTCACCCTTACCCCTCCGGTCGTTTTTTGAGGGTTGCGGCGGTCGCAGCTTCGGCGGCCTTGCGTATAGCCTCCGCGTCCGCGAGATCCTGCGGTCTCCCTGCAGCCAGCTTCGCCGCGATGAGATCGGGGGCGGAGATGAAATACGCCTTAAGACCGCTCTTCGGATCGATCACGCCTTCAACGCGCCGCTCCCAGGCCGCCTCAAATTCAACGCCTGGAATATCGGGAAGAATATCGATGCAGCGCGGATCGTTTCCAAAGCGAAAGAAACTGCCGCGCTCGGCGAAGTCTTCCGGCTGGATGCCCTGGAGAGGCGCGCCGAATGCAGCGAGAGCGGCGTAGATCGCTTGCGCGTTCGCAGGGTCGGCTTTGATGAAAAGATCGAGGTCCTTCGTAAAGCGGGGTTGTGCGTGATAGATAACCGCGTATGCCCCTACAACGAGGTATCTAACTCCATGGGCATGAAAGGCGGACAAAAGGTCTTTGTAATCTTGGTACATCCGGCTTGATCTCCCAGCCTTTCAGCGCGTAGGCGGACTGGATCATCTCCTCAACCGCGTCCATCCGCTCATGCACGGGCCGACTCTGCCAGTAGCGATATTCGTCAGCCTTCATCTCAGTGAAGCTCGTGTACTTGCGCAGGATCGTATCCATGCTTCTATTGTAGCGCCTGGCGTGGCGGCAATTTCAACGCTTCATTTTGTAGTGGAAAATGCTGAAGTCTGGACAACTCCAAACTACTTCTTCACCCTCTTATAAAACGGCGCCGGCACCTGCTTCGCCCTCACCCGATTCGCCCTCACCTGCACCAGCACATCCGCGCCACTGGCAGCCACCGCCGCTGGCACCATCGTAAAAGCAATATTTGTCTTCAAGAACGGCGCGGGTGATCCGGAAGTAATCCGGCCAATCTCTTCTCCCTCCAGTGACATCACCGCGTACCCATCCCGCGCAATCCCCCGCTCCACCATCTCCAGCCCCACCAGCTTCCGCTTCGGCCCGCCCGCCGCCTGCACCGCCAGCAGCGCCTCGCGCCCAATAAACTCGCCCTTCTCCAGCTTCAGCCAGCGCTCCAGCCCGCCCTCAAACACATTCACCGTGTCGCTGATCTCGTGCCCATAGAGCGGCATGCCCGCCTCCAGTCGCAGCGTGTTGCGCGCTCCCAGCCCGCACGGCCGAATACCAAACTCCCGTCCCGCCTCCAGCAGCGCGTTCCACACTTTCTCCGCCGTCGCCACCTCGCTCGGAAAATAAATCTCAAAGCCATCCTCGCCCGTGTAGCCCGAGCGCGCGATCAACACGTCCGGCACTCCCGCCACCTCGCCCCACGTAAACCAATAATTCCGGATCGCCGCCAGCCCCGTCTTCGTTAGCTTTTGCAGCGTCTCCAGCCCCCGCGGCCCCTGCACCGCCAATTGCGAATAACTGGCCGACTCGTCCGTAATCCGCACCGCTGCCCACGCCCCCACCTGCTTCACAATCCACGCAAAATCTTTGTCCGTGTTGCTTGCATTCACCACCAGCAGGTAATCGTTCTCGCTCGCCCGGTGCACCAGCACGTCATCCACATAGCAACCCTCCGGCGTCAGCAGCGCGGAGTACTGCGCCTGCCCATCCTTCAACCGCGACGCGTCATTCATCGTCACGTGCTGCACCGCGGCCAGTGCGCCCGCTCCGCGAAACCAAATCTCGCCCATATGGCTCACGTCGAACAATCCCACGCCGGTGCGCACCGCCATGTGTTCCGCAATCAGTCCTCCGCCATTCGCTGGATACTCCACCGGCATATCCCATCCGCCAAAATCCACCATCTTGGCCTTCAGCGCGCGGTGCGCGGCATTCAGTGCGGTCTTCTTCAGCGGCGTGGCGGCGGGCGCGGTTGCATCACTCATAACTCTTCCTTTCATTGCTGCTGTCGCACTGCTTACAATAGATACGCACCAGCCCCGTGGTCAAACCAGGCCTTCATGTTTTGGATCAGGCAGGCAAACAGGAAGCAAGCGACGCCCCCTCACCGCCTCCGCGCCCGCCAGAACGAGCTCACGCCCAGATAGAAAAAAACCACCATAATCCCGGCGGCGGCCAAAAAATTCTTATCATAGGAACCGTAGAAGTTGCTCGGCCGGTGGCGCCACAGGGGCAGGGCAGCGGCCACCGCAAACAATAAGAAGAACGCGCCCGTCACCTCCAGCCACAAAATGCCGCCCACTCGACGAAAGGGCCGCAAAAATCCTCCCACACCGCGCGCCACTCCCTTCGCCGTCCGTCCCGCCGCCTGTCCCTTCGCCCGCACGTCCGCCTGTTTCGCCGCCCGCCCGCTCGCCGCCGCCTGTCCAGCTCGTCCAGCCCGTCCAGCTCGTCCAACTTGTCCAGTTTGTATATTTTGCCCAGCCTGCGCTCCGCCCGCCGTCTGCGCGCCCGCCGCCTGCGCTCCGCCCGCCAGCTTCTGTCCGGCCATCCGCCCGGCAACTCGCAGCCCGATTCCCAGCACGCGCCCTATATTCTCTGCCTTCATTCCGCTATGATGGTAGCAGCGGAGGTTGCTCCTCCGCTTTTTGGCCTGCCTCCGCCGCCCCCACTTGCTCGCGGGCCGCAACGGAAGTATGGTAGATAAGTCCCATGCCGCTGCCCCCGCATCCACCGCGCCGGCCGCCGCCCCTGGAGGTGCCTGTGACATCACGTCTGCGCGAACTCATTCAGCAACTCGGCGAGGCCATCCACGAGGCGGTCATCGAGAACGAGCAGATCGCCGGCGTCGTTCAGGACATCCGCCAGAACGGCTTCGATGTCCTCCTCATGCTCGAAGCCTCTATCGCCCTCAACGACCTCTCCTCCAAAGAGGACGCGCGCGCCGAAGTCCCCGCCGGCATCAACATCGACCAGCCCTTCTCCCAAAACGACCTCAGCTTCCTCCGCCAGTTGCGCATCTCCGTCGCCGGCGAAAACGTCACCAGCGAAAAGCAGGACGACCCCGGCCCCCCGCCCGCTAACCGTTAACTCAATTTGATACGGGTGCCCCACCTAATTCGGATATAGGGTGCCCCACCTTCGCCGCGTTCCTTGCGGTTAAGGTGGGATATTTATATCTGTTGTTTTTTATAGTCAGGGCCGGGTGCCCCAAGTCCCTCGCATTTGGGGACCTGGGATATCTATAGCTTGTCATCCTGAGCGTAGTCGAAGGACCTGCTTTTCTATTTTCCCCACCCACAAAAGCACCGTGCCCCATCCTTGCGATTTCTTTCTGTCGCAAGGGTGGAAAACCACAAATCTGAACTCAGGTAGCTTTGTATCAGGGCACGGCTTTAGTCGTGCCGATAACGCAATAAAAACTAGCGCGGGCTTTAGCCCCTGAGGGATGCACTTTTCTGTGCCTCCCAGCGGGAGGCGGTGATAATAGCCCAGGGCTGGGGTCCCCACGGACAGGTCTTCGTCCGTGGGGTGGCAGGGTGAAACCCTGGGAACGCTTCAAAAAATAAAATTAGATTTTCGGGATGATGCCGGGGCTGACGGCCCGGCATCATCCCGACAGTCGGTGCCCCATCCTCGGCACGTCTTTGTTTTTGTGCCTTCGGGGTCCCCGGCGACTCGGGGCCCCCAACGAGCGATTTCTGCTCGTTGGGGTGAGGGGCATGATCTTTGTGCGCTGGGGTGACTATTCCCTATTCCCTATTCCCTACTCCCTATTCCCTACTCTCATCCTCTCCCGCATCGGCTCGTTATCGGTATACACCCGCCACTCCGCCACCAACCCGCCCTCCACCACCGCCCGCCACGCCGCTGGCGTCTCCCACCGGTTCTCCGCCTTCAATTCCGGGTGGCCAAGAACCGGGGTCCCCACGGATTCGGGGTCCCCGGCGCATGATCTTTGTGCGCTGGGGTGAAGGGACAGGTCTTCGTCCGTGGGGTGGAGCTCCCTCGCATTTGGGGACCTGGGAAGTGATTCATCATCGGGACAGTACGTCCCCCGCGCCCTTCCCAGCATCACCACCACATCCTGAGCGGAGCGTAATTTTTGCTTGTCATCCTGAGTGGAACTCAAAAAAAGGTTGTCATCCTGAGCGGAGCGCAGCGTAGTCGAAGGACCTGCATTTTTACCCTTTTGAGCACAATAGATTTCCTCCACCACAACCGAAAAATCCGGAACCATCCTGAAATACCCAACCCACCCCGCACGCATCTTCTCCCGGCCCTCGACCGCATTCCCCAGCGAATCCACAAACCTGTGCCCCGGCGTCATCAACCCCGCCAGCCCCTCCACATCCTGCCGGTTAATCGCCGCCACAAACGCCCGCGCCACAACTTCCGCTGAATCGCTCATGCAGCCATTGTAACCACGCCGCATATCCTAGCGGGTGCCCCAGGTCCCTCGCTGTTCAGTTCCATGACATCCTTTACACATTGTCTCTGTACATGCTTTACACTTCCGCGCGAGCGCAAGCGAGCGCGGAGGTGCAAGGGCAATGCCATGGAAAACGATGGACGTA
>JBEKJR010000020.1:0-70579 GCA_050011175.1 Occallatibacter sp. | reverse complement strand
GCCGCTCAAAGCGGCCTCAAGAGACAAAACTATCACCGCCAATCGGCCGCTAAGCCGACAAAATGGCGCTCGAACCGCCCTGCGGAGAGCAACAGCGAACAAATACGTGAGTTTTTCCGCAGCCTCTAAAGTCGTGCCCTGACACTTCGTGCAACACATTGACGTTTTATCCGCAGCCTATATAGTCGTGCCCTAAAAAGAAATAAATTTGCAAGTCGTTGAAGAATAAGCACCGTGCATGTGTGAGAAGCGTGGGTCTGGAGACCCCCGCTACAGCCGGCCGGGAGGCCGGCGCTACAGTTTTATGCTTCGCGGGTCGGCGAAGCCGGTGGACGACTGACACAAAGCCGATTCATGCAACCAGCTCCAGGACGCGCACGCTTACGCGTCCTTGGTGAACGCCTGAAGGAGCATACCCAGCAAGGCCAGCACCACAGCGCCCCAGAAGGCCGGCCAGAATCCGTCCACATGAAAGCCGCGGACGATGCTTGACGCCAGCCAGATCATCAGTCCGTTGATGACCAGCAGGAAGATTCCCAGGGTGAGAATGCTGATGGGGAAGGTAATCACCTTCAGGAAGAAGCCCACCGTGGCATTGAGCAGGCCGATGATCAAGGCAGCCGCCAGCGCCGAGCCCAAATCGTCCAACTTAAAGCCGGGCACGATGTTGGAAACAACCAGCAGGGCAAAGGCGCTCAAGAGCCATTGAGCCAGAAGTCTGACCATTGCAGAAGTTCTCCTTGTCGTTCCAATCTTTGCAGATCATCCCAGATCGCTGCAATCCTTTCGAAACAGCCAGTATTCACTCCGCCAACGGCGGCTTTAACTCCCCGGCAAACCGGGAATCGCCGGCCCGCGGCCTGTCTTTGGTTTTGACCTGCGCGGTGGTTATCACGAAGACGGCCACCACGATGGCCGCCATGCCGGCATATTCGGCCCGCTCCGGCCGTTCACCGAGTAGAATGACGCCCAGCAGAACCGCGACCACCGGGTTCACATAACAATAGGATGCGACCTTGGCCACCGGCACGTGCTCCAGCAGATAGATGTAGGCGGAGTAGCCCACGAGCGAGCCGCCGGTTATGAGCCAGGCTTGCGAACCAACCGAGGCCAGATTCATATGAAAGCCGGGCCATTGGCCCAGCACGGTTCCCAGCAGGGTGCTGAATGCGCCGGCGATCAGCATTTGCCAGGCCGCGGCCACAAAGCTGTTGACCGGCAGGCGCGCGTGGCGCGAGAGGATGCTGCCCGCGGTCCAGGCACAGGCTCCGGCCAGCAGCGCGCCGATGGCCAGCAGGCGCGCAGAGTCCCCGGCGAAACCGATGAGCAGCGAGGGCCATACCAGCGCAGCCAGGCCGGCAAAACCCAGCGCCATGCCCAGCCAGCCGCGCGCCGGCAGCGGCTCGCCCCATGGCAGCAGCATCTCGGCCAGCGCCACGAAGAGAGGAATCGACGCCAGCACCAGCGAAGCCAGCCCGCTGGGGACGGTTTTTTCCGCGTAGACCAGGGCCACATTGCTTCCGCTGAGCAGAAAGAGCCCGACCAGGCCGAGAATCAGCATGGTCCGCGGCGGCCACAGGAGGCGCAGCCCGCGCCAACGGCACCAGGCCAGCAGAATCGCGCCGGCAATGAAAAATCGCGTCCCGGCCAGCAGCAACGCCGGCATCTGGGCCGCTCCGATGCGGATGGCCGTATAGGTGGAACCCCAGAAGAAGTAGACACTGGCGAAGGACAGCACGATGGAGGCCGTGGAGACCGCTTTCTTTGCCGAGTGTGCAGAAGAGTTCTTCATGGGTTGATTCCATGCTAATGCTTCGAGGCAGTGCGGCGCGGCCTCCCTGTACAGAACGAGCGAAAATGTACTATTCTCAAACCAGCGGGGATTTTATGTATACGCGCGCCACCCATCGACTGCTTGCACCGGCCAACAGGCGCTGGTCGCGGTCCTGCGCGCGCGGCCTCTGCCCGCAGCGACCTCTGCACGCGCTTCCCAACCTCTCTCGACCTAGCCTCTTCGGCGGCGATTAGGTCAGCTCCGCCGAAGATACTCTCCCGCTCTACTTCGTCCTCAGGGCGAACAGAACTGGACGATCCCTCCCTTTTTGGGATCCGCGGCCCTGCATCTAACTGATGCCGCAGAACCGCACAACCGAATCCGTCGAGGAGATATAGAAATGACTAAGCAAGAATTGCACGCAAAATACGGGCCCAAACTCATTTGCCCACTGCCAGGACCCAAGGCTAAGGCCGCCATCGAGGCCGACGACCGGCTCATCTCGCCCAGCTACACCCGCTCTTATCCCCTGGTGGCCAGACGCGGCCGCGGCTGTCGTTTGGAAGACGTGGACGGCAACGAGTTTCTGGACTTCGCGGCGGGCATCGCCGTAGCTTCCACCGGCCACTGCCACCCCGAAGTGGTCGCCGCCATCCAAAAGCAGGCCGCCGAGCTGATTCACATCTCCGGAACCGACTTCTACCACGAGCCGCTTACGGAACTGGCCACGCGGCTCTCGGCCATCGCTCCCATGCCCGGACCGCACAAATTTTTCTACGGCAACTCCGGCACCGAGGCCATTGAATGCGCCCTCAAGCTGGCGCGCTACCACACCGGCCGTCAGCACATCATCTCTTTCCTGGGCGCATTTCACGGCCGCACCATGGGCGCGTTGTCGCTGACCGCCTCAAAGCCGCAGCAGAAACGCCGCTTTGGGCCGCTGCTTCCCGGCGTGACCCATGTTCGTTATCCATACGCCTATCGCGGCTGCGCGGACGGCGAGCAGGAAGAGGAAGCCTTTGCGCTGGAGTGCGCGCGAGCAATCGAGGAAAAACTATTCAAGAGCGCGC
Source organism: Occallatibacter sp. (assembly GCA_050011175.1). Classification (GTDB taxonomy): domain Bacteria; phylum Acidobacteriota; class Terriglobia; order Terriglobales; family Acidobacteriaceae; genus Telmatobacter. The sequence continues at coordinate 67,735 of JBEKJR010000020.1, read as the reverse complement.
TTCCGGCGGAGGAGGTGGCCGCCATTTTTATCGAGCCCATCCAGGGCGAGGGCGGCTACGTGGTGGCGCCCGACAACTTCATGCGTGAGTTGCGCGGCATCTGCGACCGGCACGGCATTCTGCTGGTGGTGGACGAGGTGCAATGCGGCGCGGGCCGCACCGGCAAGTGGTGGGCCATCGAGCACTCCGGCGTGGAGCCGGACATCGTCTGCATGGCCAAGGGCATCGCATCGGGAATGCCGCTGGGCATCTGCATGAGCCGCGCGAAGATTATGAACTGGGCGCCGGGCTCGCACGCCTCCACCTTCGGCGGCAATCCGGTTTCCATTGCCGCCGCGCTGGCGACTCTGGATATTTTGTCGCGCGAGGGAATGGCCAACGCCGCCCGCGTGGGAGGGATGATGCTGGAGCGGCTCAACGGCTGGAAGAAATCCCATCCGCTGGTGGGTGACGTGCGCGGACGCGGCCTGATGATCGGCATTGAGCTGGTGAAGGACAAGGCTACGCGCGAGCCCGTGCCCGCCTTGCGCAACCGCGTGGAAACTCTGGCCTTCGAGCGCGGGTTGATGGTATTGGGTTGCGGCGAAACCTCGTTGCGTATTTGCCCGCCGCTCATTGTCAGCGAACAGGAAGCCACCGTGGCGCTGGACATTCTTGAGGAGGCGATTACGCTGGTGGAAAAGGAAAATCAACGCGCCTGAGACAGAGCAGGCATCCGTGAAAGGGATATAATCATCTTGCTTTCGGAGGGTAGCTCGCATCCAGCTTTTGCGCCGGACTCCTCTCCGTCGGCTATTCACCTCCATCCGCCATCTTTTCAAGGTATGAGGCGCGGAGCTTTCTATCGCCAGATTGCACGGCCATTGTGCGATGCCCGGAAAGAGGAAAACGATGAGAACGATCAAGGCCCTGCTCCTGCTCCCCCTGCTCCTTCCCGCCACCGGCTGGACCCAGACAACTGCGCCCGCAACCGGGCAAAGAACCGCCGCTGAAAAGCTGATCTGTCATCTCAACCTATCGACAATGGGGGTGGATCCTGTTTTCAGCCCGGACAGCCGGCGGATCGCCTATGTGGCTCGAGTTGGCGAGAAACAGGTTGTCGTGGTGGATGGCAAAGAGGAGAAATCCTACGATGGCATCTACGACGGACCCATCTTCAGCCCGGACAGCCGGCGAGTGGCCTATGCGGTTAAAGTCGGCGCGAAGCTGGCTGTTGTGGTGGACGGCAAAGAGGATATACCCTACGACGGAGAGGGCAGTCTCATCTTCAGCCCGGACAGCCGACGGGTGGCCTATGAGGCTCAAATTGGCGCGAAGTGGTTTGTCGTGGTGGATAGTAAAGAGGAGAAACCATATGATGACATCCACGACAGAAGTCTCATCTTCAGCCCGGACAGCCGGCGGGTGGCCTATGCGGCGGGAGTTGGCAAGAAGTGGATTGTCGTAGTGGATGGCAAAGAGGAGAAACCTTACGACGGCATCCGCAAAGGGAGTATCACCTTCAGCCCGGACAGCCATCGGGTGGCCTATGCGGCCCAAGTGGGCAAGAAGGCCGTTGTTGTGGTGAATAGCAAGGAGGAGAAATCCTACGATGACATCGGCGTGGGAAGTCTTTTCTTCAGCCCGGACAGCCGGCGGGTAGCCTATATGGCCATAGTTGGCAACAAATGGTTTGTCGTGGTGAATGGCAAAGAGGAAAAATCCTACGATGGCATCGACAAGGGGAGTCTCATCTTCAGCCCGGACAGCCGGCGGGTGACCTACGTGGCAAAAGTTGGCGCAAAGCAGTTTGTCGTAGTGGATGGCAAAGAGGAAAAATCCTACGATAGCATCGACAAGGGAAGTCTCATCTTCAGTCCGGACAGCCGGCGGGTAGCCTACGTGGCCTGGGTTGGCAACCAGCAAGTTATCGTGGTGGACGGCAAGGAGGAGAAATCCCACGATGGCATCTGCGAGGGGACTCCCATCTTTAGCCCGGACAGCCGGCGAGTGGCCTATGGGGCACAAGTTGGTAACAAGCAAGTTGTCGTGGTGGATGGCAAAGAGGAAAAATCCTACGATGGCATCGGCGAGGGGAGTCTCATCTTCAGCCCGGACAGCCGACGGGCGGCCTATATGGCGATGGTTGGCGAGAAGGGTTTTGTCGTAGTGGATGGCAAAGAGGAGAAGACCTACGATAACATCGACGTTCTCGTCTTCAGCCCGGACAGCCGGCGAGTGGCCTATGGGGCCAAGATTGGCGAGAAGTGGACTGTCGTGATTGATGGCAAAGAGGGCACACTTTACGATGGCCTCCTGATGAAAAGAACCGTCTTTGATGCTGCCAATTCACTTTATTACATCGCAAGTAAACAGACAGCAAAAGGGAGTGTGATCGACGTTTATCTTGTCGAAGAGACGCTCTACTGAACAAGGCTCATCAGAGACCACGCCTTCGATTGACGTAATCCCCGCATGGCGTTGCCGGTTGAACTTCCTGATTTGCGTTTTTGGATTTGATCCTTTCGCTCATTGTGATGAGAATGGAATGCCATGGGATGGTTTGAGCAGATGCGGATCGGCTGCGAGGAACGCGCGCTGGCAGGCCTGGGATGGGTGGCGCGCAGGCGAGGAGGAGACAAGGGCCTGCCCGTTCACCTGGTCACCGGCATTGAAGGCGAGAATGCGGCTTTTTTCCATCTGCGCCGTAAGGGCTACACCGTGGTGGCGCGGCGCTGGTCGTCGGGCGACTTGCCCGGCGATGTGGACCTGATTGCCTGGCAGGGGCCAATGCTGTGTTTTGTCGAAGTGAAGACCCGCACCGTTCGCGATACCAATCCAGCCGAAATCGCCGTCGACTCTCACAAGCGCAACACCCTCCGCCGCCTGGCCCGCCAATATGTTCGCCAGTTGCCCCAGGAGACCGCCCCGCCGGTGCGCTTCGACGTGCTCAGCGTTTACCTTGTGCCTGGCGAAAAGAAGGAGTTTCAGCACTTTGAAGGCGCGTTTGGCTGGAGTGAGCGGGAGGATTACGAGCGGAGATGAAGAATGTGACCAGGTTGGTCATATTGCACTAAAGTAAAGTTATGGAGAACTCAAACATTGAAGGTCTGGACGAGCGTGAACGGCGTCTCATTGCCAAAGGTATTCTTACGCCCCCGAAGATGCCCCGCCCAAAGGGATACAAGTTGCCCGAGCCTACCGGCACTATGATCTCGCAGGAAGTGATGGACCAAGTCTGGGCGGAAGAGCGAGACGGTCGCTGATTCAGTTAGAATTTATTCACCCCTGCGCGTCCTCGAACTCCTCGTGCCAGGCCATCTGAATGGCCTCCAGACGCGCCTCGTTCGACTTTGCCGGGTCGTCGGCAAAGCCTTCCAACTCCGTCACGAAGCGATGCAGATCGGTGAAGCGCACCGTCAACGGATCCACGGCCGGAAACTTTTCATGCAGTTGAATGCCAATCTTTTCGGCGTCAGTCCAGAAAATTTCGCGCGGCATCGGGGTCTCCTTATTTTTCTTCGGCCAGGGCCAGAGGCTTTCCCTCGGAGACGTAGTTGCGATTCCACTTGGGAATCTCAACCACATAGTCGCCGGGGCGGGTGATGACGGCCTGGCAGCCCAACCGCGAATTCAACTGCTGATCGGCGGCCATGTCCAGCCGGTCCAATTCGTCGTCGTCCGCCGGGGTGAGTCCGCTCTCGCCGGCCTTGATCAGCACATGGCAGGTGGAGCAGGCGCAGACGCCGCCGCAGGCGTGATCGAGAAAGACGCCGTGGTTTTCCGCCACGTCGAGAAACGACATCGGCTTGCCATGATGCTCGTATGACAGCGCGCCGAACTCGAACTCCACCGTCTTTCCTTCGGGCAAAAAGGTGACGCGCACCAGCTTTTCGGCGGGAATGTTTTTTTCAGTTGGTTCGCTCATACAATTCCGTTCCTTCCGTACTGGCCTGCTGACTCGCTATTGGTTCCTGTAAAAAATGTCCAAGCGCCGTCCTTACAGGACTCCGTAACGAACTTATGGAATCCCTTTTCCCCACGCTGAAGCGCGGGGCTAACCAACTCTGCGCCTCCGGCGCGTTTGCGCGGACATTACTCATGCAGGCGTCAATAACTCGCCGACTTACTGACCGGCTAACTCCGCTAACTCTGCCAACACCGCTAACTCCGCGGTCACTTGAACTCCGCCGGCGCCATGGCGTGCGGCGCGGTCACGGTCTCGGCCAGCTCCTCGCCCGCTGTGTTCATGGTCTTGCCGCGCAGCGCGCTGGAGACGGCGGCCTCCATCATCAATTCCGCAAAGCGGCGCGTGGCGTGGTCGAGGATCAGCGTCGCTTCGCGGATGGCTGCCGAATCCTCGGTCTGTTTGGCCTTGATCAGGTAATCGCTGGCCAGCTTGATGGCGGTCTTCTCGTCGCCGGTCAACTGATTCCACGCCGGATTCTGCGGTGCTCGCTCCACCGCTGCCAGAATCGTTTCCGCTTCGTTACGCGCTTCGATCAGAAGCCGCTTGGCAAAGTCCGCCTCCGCGTGGTCGAAAGAATCCAGAATCATGCTCTCGACCTGTTCGTCGGTCAGGCCATAGGTCGGCTTCACTTCAATCTGCGCCGCCGTTCCGCTGCGCTGCTCACGCGCGGTAACGTGCAAAATGCCGTCGGCGTCGATGAGGAACTTGACTTCAATGCGCGGCAATCCGGCGCTCATCGGCGGAATTCCTTTTAGGTCAAAGCGCGCTAGAGAGCGGCAATCGGCGGCCAGCTCGCGCTCGCCCTGAACGACATGAATGGCGACGTTGGTCTGGCCATCCACTCCGGTTGTAAAGTGTTCGGTGGCCGAAGCGGGAATCGTGGAGTTGCGCTGAATGATGCGCGCCACGGTTCCGCCCAGCGCCTCAATGCCCAGCGAGAGCGGCGTCACATCGAGCAACAGCATTTCTTCTGTGGACTTGGATGCTCCGGCCAGAATGTTGGCTTGCACCGCCGCGCCCAGCGCGACGACCTCGTCGGGATTCAGCTCGGTGTGCGGGCGTTTGCCGCGAGCAGCGAGGCGAAAAAGCTCATCGACCAGTTGACGCACCGCGGGGATGCGAGTTGAGCCGCCCACCAGCACCACCTCGTCAATCTGTTCGGGGGTAATGCCGGCGTCGGCGAGCGCCTGCTTGCAAGGACCCACCGTGCGCTTGAGCACCGGCTCGATGAGTATCTCAAAGACTTCGCGGGGAATTTCACGCTGATAGCGGTCGCCGTTGGGCAGTTCGATGTCGAAGCGCGCCATGGGCTCGGTGGAGAGCTTGACTTTGGCCTCGATGGCGGCCTTGCGCACGGCCTGCACCGCGCCCGGATGCTGCCGCAGATCGACGCCGTGCTCGGCGTGAATTTCGTTGAGCGCGATGGCCAGCAGAAGGTTGTCGATGTCGTCGCCGCCCAGGTGCGTGTCGCCATTGGTGGACTGCACCTCGAAGATGCCGTCGCGCAGCTTGAGAATCGAAATGTCAAAAGTCCCACCGCCCAGATCGTAGACGGCAATCGTTCCCGACTTGGCGCGATCGAGCCCGTAGGCCAGAGCCGCCGCGGTCGGTTCGTTGACCAGCCGCAGCACTTCAAGCCCGGCCATGCGGCCCGCGTCCTTGGTGGCCTGGCGCTGCGCGTCGTTGAAGTAGGCGGGCACGGTGATGACTGCCTGCGTAACCGGCGCGGAGAAGAACCGCTCGGCGTTGCGCTTGAGTTGGCGCAGGATGTAAGCCGATATCTCCGGCGGCGTAAAGCGAAGCTCGCCCAACTGTATCCGAGGGATCTCGCCGGCTTCAGTGTCACGGGCCAGGTGGAAGGGAAAGAGCTTCAACTCTTCCTGAATTTCTTCGAGTCCGCGGCCCATCAGCCGCTTGACGGAATAAATCACACGCTCCGGCGTCTGGATGAGCGCTTTGCGAGCGCTGTTGCCCACGGTGACCTTGGGACGATAGCCATCGGCAGGGATGGGGACCGGAATCGGGTCGAGCGCCACCACCGACGGCACCAGATTGGAGCCATCGACGCCGGGAATCACCACCGGCGAGTCGCCCTCCATGTAGGCGACCAGGGAGTTGGTGGTTCCCAGATCAATTCCGACTACGCGTCCTTCAGCCATGCTCGTCTCAGGCTCCTAAAACTTCGTTCACGTCGCGGACCAGATTGCTGAGGTAGCGCCGACGGTCGAGCAGCGCCATCATTCTCTTTTGCGACGCTGGCCGCGTGGCGGCGTCTCCCTCATCCCATGCGCTCCACTCTTCGCGCAGCTCTTCGTCCACCGTTCCCAGCAGAACGTCGAATTTCCTCTTGGCTTGATCCAGGCTGACGTGCAACGCTGGATTTTCTTCGCCTGTCGCGCGCGCCGTGCGCATCTCTTCGAGCTGCATGTTCAGCTCGAAGACCTCTTCCAACAGATCAGCGGGAACGCGCGCGTTTTTTTCTTCTTTGCGTTTATCCTCGTCGCTAACCTCCGCTCCCAGCAGCTTGAGCAGGTATTCAGTGCGGCGCAGAGGATCCTTGAGAGTGCGGTAAGCGTCGTTGAGCAGCGCCGTGTCGGCCAGACTCCATTGCTTTTCGTTGTCCTGAGCACGGGCAAAGCGATCAGGATGCAGCTTGCGGCTCAGGCGGTGAAATTCGTGCTCCAGCGCGGCCAGATCGAGGTTAAGCTTTGGCTCCAGTCCAAAGACTGAATAATAATCGCCGCCGGGCGGGGGCTGAATCTTGCTGCAATGCGGACAAAAGAGCGTGGAATCGTTGTGGCCGATGGAACACGACCAACAGGCAACGGGAACCGCGGAATCGAGAACCTTGAACATGGCTTCCCTCTTACTGTCTTTCAAAAACTGCTTTGGGATTAACCGGAGTGGCAATCGGTTTGATCTCTGTTGCCGGCGACGCCAGAGTCATCTGAACGATGGTATCGATTGCGCTGGCATTTTCGCTCAGAGTTACTTCCACTCCGGAATCGCTCTGCTTGCAGGAGGCCTCTCCGCCGGTAAGCGAAGAGCAGGCCAGAATTTTTGCCGGGAGCGCCGGCAGCGTCAACGTCGCGCCGGCCGGATTAAGAATGTGCAGATAGATGGTTTTGTCGCGATAGGTTGAAACCCCAAAATCTCCCGGCAGATATGGGCCGCCGCGCGTGGCGTAGATGCTCTCGCCATATTGATGGAGCCACTCGCCCATCTCGCGCAACCGCGCCGCTTGCGCCGGGTCAATTTGCCCATCCGGCCGCGGGCCGACGTTCAGCAGAAAATTTCCGTCGCGACCCACGGCGGAGACCAGCAGGCGAATGAGGTAATCCAGAGGCTTGATCTTTGCGCCGGGCACGTATCCCCACGCGCCCTCGGTCAGGGTGGTGCAAAGCTCCCACGGGACCTGGTTATCAAAATCGCCCAACGCCCTGTCGCCTTCACGCGATTTAAAATCCGCCGCAGCATCGGTCCGGTTGTTGATGATGATGGAGGGCTGAAGCTTTCTTAGATTGTTGACGGCTTCATCGTCCTGCCAACTGAAAGAACCGGTATAGCGCTCGCCCTTGGGCCGGCCGTGCCATCCGCCCTTGAAGGTGACCCCGCCGAAGCCCAGCCAGTCGCCGCCGCCGCCGTCAAACCAGAGAATGTCGAGCTTGCCATAGTGAGAGGCCAGCTGGTTCAGTTGGCGATGATACTGTGCCCGCATTTCTTCCGCGTTCGGCTTATAGATGCCCGGAAAGAAGAAGCCCGGATAGCGCCAGTCGAGCGGCGAGTAGTACAGGCCCACGCGCAGCCCGGCCTTGCGCATCGCCGTCACATAGTCAGCAACAAAATCGTGATGCGCGGCGGACTTCACCGCCGTGAAATTGCTCTCCGGATCGTCGAAGAGCGCAAACCCGTCATGGTGGCGAGCGGTCAGCACGGTGTACTTCATGCCAGCTGATTTGGCTAGCTCGGCCCACGCGTCCGGGTCAAATTTATCGGGATGAAACTGGTCTGCCAGCTTGGCATACTCGTCTACGGGAATTTGCTCCTGCCATTGAACCCACTCGCCGCGGCCAAGGATGGAGTAAACGCCCCAATGCATGAAGAGGCCGAACTTGGCGTCCCGCCACCAGGCAATGCGCGCCGCCGCATCCTTATCGGTAACCATGGGCGCCCATTGCGCCCGCGCAAACGATGATGCAATCAGGATGGCCAATAATATCGAAATGAATCTCGCGCCACGAACCGTCCTGTTCATCTTTCCTCCCAGGATTACGCAAATCTTTACGCCGAAAACGATGACCCGCAACTGCAGGAGCGCTTGGAGTTGGGGTTAATGAAGTTGAATCCCTGGCGCATCAGCGTTTCTTCGTAGTCCAGCGTCATGCCGTGCAGGTATAAAAATGATTTGGGGTCGACGAAGACCTTCACGCCGTCGAACTCAAAAATGCGGTCGCGCTCGCGGGGCTGCGTGTCGAATTTGATGGAGTAGGAAAGCCCCGAGCAGCCGCCGCCCATCACGCCCAGGCGCAGCCCGCCTTCTGTGGGCGAAATGCCTTCCTTGGCCATGGCCGCGCGAATGCGCTGGATGGCTTTCTCCGTGATTTGCAAACCTTGCGGCGGTGCTTCTGTTGCCGCAGAAGGCGGCGTTGGCCCTACCGCAGGCGCCGAATTTTGCGATCTGATGGTAACTACGTTCGTCATAACTGCCTCGATTTCTATTCACGCCGCCCCTACGGGGCTGCCCATCGACTTTCCTTTCGCCTTCCCCAGGATTCCCCTGGTCCTTCGCTTCGCTCAGGTCCAGGTCCATCCTGGGCTAACATCCCTGGCCCCTATGGGGCCGGCATTCGTGGAATCCCGATTCACCCATTGAAGCCGGGAGCATTCGGGGCCGAAAACCATTAAGCTCAAAACCCTTGAGACCGGAAACCCTTGAAGCTCGAAGTCATTGAGGCCGGAAGTATTCATGGAAAACCGTTTCCAAGCACGCTACTTCACCGCGGCCTCGGCCGTTTCCGCCGCGTTGCCGTTTTTCTTCTTCCAGTCACCGATGGCCGCGCGAATCGCATCCTCGGCCAGGACCGAGCAATGAATCTTGACCGGCGGCAGCGAAAGCTCCTTCACGATGTCGGTGTTCTTGATGCCCAGCGCGTCATCGACAGTCCGGCCCTTGATCCATTCCGTGGCCAGCGAGGAGCTGGCAATCGCCGAGCCGCAGCCGAAGGTCTTGAACTTGGCCTCTTCGATGACCTGCGTCGCGGGGTTGACGCGAATCTGCAAGCGCATCACGTCGCCGCACTCCGGCGCGCCCACCAGACCCGTGCCGACCTCCGTCGATGCCTTGTCCAGTTGGCCCACGTTGCGCGGATTGTTGTAGTGGTCAATCACCTTGTCGCTGTATGCCATGTGTTTGCTCCTTTTGCGGGGGGAAGCCGCGTGTTAGCTTTCAGCCTTCAGCTCTCAGCTTTCAGCTTTCAGTTTGATTGCACCCGTTTCAGCATTTGTCTGAAAGCTGAGAGCTGAAGGCTGAAAGCTGCGTTTTAATGCGCCTGCCACTCGATCTTGGTCAGGTCGATGCCTTCCTGCACCATCTCGTAGAGCGGTGATAGTTTGCGCAGATGCTTAACGACTTCGATGACCTTATCGGCCACGTAGTCCACTTCGGCCTGGGTGTTGAAGCGGCCCAGCCCGAAGCGGATCGAGCTATGCGCCACATCGTCGCCCAGCCCCAGCGCCTTCAAAACATACGAAGGCTCCAGCGTAGCCGAGGTGCAGGCCGAACCGCTGGAGACCGCAACATCATTGATGCCCATCAGCAGCGACTCGCCCTCGACATAGACAAAACTCATGTTCAGGTTGCCGGGAAGGCGATGCTCCCAGGAGCCGTTGACATGAACGTAGTCGAGTGCCGCTTCGAGCTTTTCCTTGAGCCGCTCGCGCAGGTCTTGCAGACGGCGGCCCTCTTGCTGCATTTCTGCCTGGGCTAACTCGCAGGCTTTGCCCAGACCGACAATGCCGGGAACATTGAGCGTGCCGGACCTCATGCCGCGCTCGTGGCCGCCGCCGTCAATCTGCGCCGCAATCTGCACGCGCGGGCTGCGCCGCCGCACATAGAGCGCGCCTACGCCCTTGGGCCCGTAAAGCTTGTGCGCGGAGATCGACAGCACGTCGATGTTGTCGGCGATTACGTTCACCGGAACCTTGCCCACCGCCTGCACCGCGTCGGTGTGGAAGAGCACGCCGCACTCGTGACAGAGCTTGCCGATTTCGGCGATGGGTTGCAGGACGCCGATTTCGTTGTTGGCGGCCATGATGGTGACCAAAATGGTCTTGTCGTCGATGGCCCGACGCAGGTCGTCGAGGTCGATAAGCCCGTCGGCCTTCACCGGCAGATAGGTGACGCGGTAGCCGTGCTTCTCCAGCCGCTTGCAGGTGTCCAGCACAGCCTTGTGTTCGGTCACCTGGGTGATGATGTGGTTGCCACGCTCGCGGTACATTTCGGCAATGCCTTTGATGGCGAGGTTGTCGCTTTCGGTGGCGCCGCTGGTGAAGATGATCTCCTTGGCCGTCGCGCCGATGAGTTGAGCAATCTGCTCGCGCGCCGCCTCCACGGCAGCTTCAGCCTCCCAGCCAAAGGAGTGGTTGCGGCTGGCCGCGTTGCCGAACTTGGTGGTGAAGTAAGGTATCATCGCTTCCAGAACCCGCGGGTCCAGCGGGGTGGTGGCGTGGTTGTCCATATAAATCGGCAGGTGTACGCCCGCGGGCGCTTTTACCTGGCTGGTGAATGTATTCATTTTGGTCTCCATCCTTCGTTAGCGTTGTTAGCGTAGTTAGCGGTGTTCGCCATTCCTAGAGCGTGTTTCATAAATAGCCGCCGAGTCTCGTTTGCAATCCCTCAGGGGTTAAAACCCCTTGTTTTCATGGCCCTTTTCGGCACGACTGAAGTCGTGCCCTGATACAAAGCGGGTTTATGAAACACGCTCTACTAACTCCGCTAACCGCTAACACCGCTCATTACAGTTTCAATGCAACCAGCTCTTGCACCGCCGGTTGTTCGTGTTCCGCCAGATCCTGAATGCTGATGCTCTTCAGGACTCCGGCAATGGTCTCGTTCACCCGCGCCAGCGGCTCCTTGATGGTGCAGCTAGCGCCCAGCTCGCAGCCGGTCTTGCCCTTGGTGCAGGAGGTGATGAAAAACGGCCCGTCGATGGCCAGAATCACCTCATAGGCCGAAATCGAGCGCGCCTCCCGGGCCAGCGCATAGCCGCCGTTCATGCCGGCGGTGGAGCGCAGCAGCCCGGATTTGGTCAACTGTTGCAGGATTTTAGCCAGCAGTTGGGCCGGAATTCCGTAGGCATCGGCCACGTCTTTGGCGCTGAGCGCAGGCGTTTCCGGGTGCTCGGCCAGGTACTTGAGCGCCATTAGGCCGTAATCCGCTTTTTTGGTCAATTTGAGCATCGAATATCCGACCTCTTTGGTCCGTATTTAGTATACGACTATTTCTGTCGGAATTACAAGCCCCCGGCCTGAAATTTTTCTTTTTGCCCTCTGAAAATCCCTAATAAATAGAAAAATTCATCAGATATGGTTTTCAAATGGGGGAAAATGCCGATACAATCTGGCGGGAAGAGTACTTTCTTCCACCGATACTACGACCGATGGCAACAGCCTGCAAACACCCCAGGGTACGCGTCGTTTCCCGGCACGATGACAGCGAATATGTCGAGTGCCAGGATTGTGGCGAGGTTTTTGACTCCGAAGAGTTTCGCGACATGGAGATTGAAGAGACCACCGCCGAACCAGAACCCAGCCTGGAAGACTCCTGAATCAGAGCGCCGTCCCCTGGCTCGCTGGGGGACTGAAGAGGTTATGCGCCAGCCTGAGAGGCTGGAGCATTTTCACAGTTCCTGTAGGGTGGGTTTAGTGGTTTCCCACCCATTTCACAAAGAACGTGAAATGGATGGGGCACGGAGCATCCTTACACTATCAGCAAAAATACTCTGAGAGGCATGAGGGCCAGGCCTGTTTATTTGCCGCTGTGGTTGTTGGTTCCATGGCCGTTGGCGCCCTGAGCGCCTACGCGTCTGGCTGAGACCCAGGAGTAATGCAGTCCGGAAGCGGCGGCGAGAACCATGGTGGCCCAGAGCGCAAATTGCTTGAAGATCTCCACCCAGCGGATTGCAATATGTTGATCCAGCAACATGGCTTGCACCAGCACGGCAGCCACTGCGGCAAGTTGGGCCAGGGTGCTGCCTTTGCCTAAGAGGCTGGGGCGGAACTCCCGCCGTCCCGTGGCCGCATAGAGAATCGCCGCCACCACCAGAATGCCCACATCCCTGCCCAGAACCAGCGCCGTCACCCGCGCCGGAATCAGCCCTTTGTAGGTGAGCACCAGGAAGAGCGTGCTGAGCAACAGCTTGTCGGCCACCGGGTCAAGGTACTGTCCCAGCATGGTGTATTGCTTCAGCGCGCGAGCCAGCAAGCCGTCCAGCGCGTCGGTCAGGCCGGCAACCGCGAAGAGGCCAAAACTCAGCGCATAGTGGTTGTCCAGGATGGCGGCCACCAGAAGCGGCGCCAGGCAGATGCGCGACAGCGTGAGCAGGTTGGGAGTGGTGCGGAATCGCTTTGATCGTTCACTGGCAGAGTCTGGCATAAAGGTTTCAGGACAACAAACAACGATGGTACAGCATGACGGGTGTTGCTTGCCCAACTTTTCCCGCCGCCCGCTTCCTGATAGACTACCTGAAGTCGCATTGCAGGCGCGTAGCTCAGTTGGTTAGAGCGCTTCCTTGACACGGAAGAGGTCGCTGGTTCGAGTCCAGTCGTGCCTACCATATTTATCAATAACTTACATGGAAGACTGATTTATTTCTCGCCTGGTTAACGTCAACTGCTTCCGTTTTTTCGCTGCGAACCTATCATCTACGATTTCGGCCTGCAGTCGTTTTGTCTTTCTGATCCTTCCTTACGGATGAGGCGCGAACCCCGCCCGCTGTGACAACCTAGAAGTCTGGAGGCGTTTGCCCGCCATGCAGCCCGAAACCCCTGCCGTTGTTGCCGCATCGCAGAACCTTCACGCCTGGGAGGCGGGCGGGGCCGATTCCGCAGGGGCGCTTTCCGCCTGGGTCAGCGCGCGCCTGGCAGCGCATGAAGCAGCGTTGTCTGCCCTGTTGGCGGTCGAGGGCGAGCGCACGCCGGCGAACTCGCTGCGCCTTTACGACGAGGCCATTGAGCAACTCAGCCTGGCCGGCGCGCAGGCAGGCATATTGAATTCCGTGGCCGCCGATAAAACGGTGCGCGACCAGGCGCAGATGGAAGCGCAGCGGGTGGCGCAGGCCGCCAGCGCCCTGAGCCTGAACCGAGCCGTCTACGAGGCTCTTGCTGCCATCGATTTGGGAGGGGCCAATCCTCCTATCAGCGCGGCGACAAAGCACTACGTCGAACGTACGCTGCTCTGCTATCGGTTGGCCGGCGTGGACAAGGACCAGGCCACGCGCGACCGTCTGCAGCGCCTGCACGATAAGGCTACGCAGCTCTCGCTCGAATTCAGCCGCAATATTCAGGAGGGCGCGAAGACCATTGAGGCCACGCCCGCCGAGCTGGATGGCCTGCCCGCAGACTACCTCGCGCGGCATCCGGCAGATGTCGATGGCCGCATCGCGCTCTCGACCGACCCGCCCGATATGCAGCCGGTGATGACCTTTGCCGCGAATGCCGCGCTGCGCGAGCGCATGTTCATGGCCTACAACACCCGCGCCTACCCGGTTAACCGGCAAATTCTTCTGGACCTGCTGGCCACGCGCCAGGAGATTGCCGATGTGCTCGGCTACCGCAGTTGGGCCGATCTGGCCACCGCCGACCAGATGATGGCTTCGGCGGCCAACGTACGCGCGTTTCTGACCAAACTCAACGAGGCCAGCCTGGAGGGCGCGCGCCGCGAGCACGAACTGATTGTCAATTTTACCCGCCGGCGCAGGCCGGAGTTGGCGGCTATCGACATCGCCAGCCGCGGCTACTGGTACGAGCAGTTTCGCCGCTCCGCTTTCGACTTCGACTCACAATCCGTGCGTCCTTACTTCCCTTACGCGCAGGTGGAGGCAGGCGTACTGGAAACGGCGGCGCGCTTGTTCAAGATTGAATTTCGCCACTCGACGGCGCCGGCGTGGCACCCGGACGTCTCGGTCTTCGAGGTTTTCGACGGAGGCCGAATTGTCGGCCGCTTTTATCTCGACATGCACCCCCGCGATGGCAAGGACAAATGGTTTTCCGCCGCGCCGGTGGTCAGGGGTGTGCGCGGACGCGTGCTGCCCGAAGCCGCGCTCATCTGCAACTTCCCAGGCGGCGACGCGGGCGACCCCGGCTTGCTGCAATACAGCGACGTAGTAACGTTTTTCCACGAGTTCGGCCACCTGATGCACGCCATCCTGGGCGGCCACACCGAGTGGGCAGGCATCAGCGGATTCGCCACCGAGGGCGATTTCGTTGAGGTGCCTTCGCAGATGCTGGAAGAGTTCTTCCGCGACGAAAAGCTGCTCCAGGCCTTTGCCAGACATTATCAAACCGGCGAGACGCTCCCTTCTGAGATCATCAAAAAAATGAAGCTGGCCGGAGCCTTTGGACGCGCCGATTGGGTTCGTTCGCAGCTCTACTACACCACGCTCTCGCTCGACTTGCACGACCGCAACCCGGCGGGCCTGGACCTGGACCTCACCACCCGGCAGCTTTACCAGAGCCTGCAACCCTGGACCTGGCTGGAAGGCAACCGCATGTATGCGAGCTTCGGCCATCTCACCGGCTACTCGTCGAACTACTATACCTATGCCTTTGATAAGGTCATCGCGCTGGACTTCTTCGCCCAGTTCGATCCCGCCAACCTGCTGGGCTGCGATGCCGGCAGCCGCTACCGCAAATTGGTTATCGAACAGGGAGGGTCGAAGCCGGGACGTCAAATGGTTCGCGACTTCCTGGGCCGCGACGAGGAGTTTTCTGCTTTTTCCAAGTGGCTGAACGAGGAGTTTGAAGGCGAGTTGATGTCTCCTGGCATCTAGCCGGTCACGCGCAAATCAGGAATTGCTGGTTAGCTGAACCTCATTCGGTCACGCAGAATCCGTTATGATGATTTTGCAATGTCAAGCACACAGGATTTCAACGGCAAATGGGCGCTGGTGACCGGAGCCAGCGCGGGAATTGGCGCGGCGTTGGCGAGGGAGCTGGCAAAGCACGGAGCCAGGCTCATTTTGACGGCGCGCCGGCGCGACCGGCTGGAGGCGCTGGCCGGCGAACTCAAGGCCAAAGGAACAGAGGTCCGCATCGTCACGGCGGACCTGAACGATCCCTCCGCGCCGCAGATGATCTATGACGCCACGGAAGGCGCTGGCCTTACCGTCGACATTCTCATCAACAACGCCGGTATCGGCCAGTATGGGGCCTTCACCCAGAGCGAGATTGCCCAGGAGTTGAGCCAGGTGCGCGTCAACTGCGAGGCCATGGTGCGGCTGACCCGGCTGTTTGTTCCGCGCATGGTGGAGCGGCGCCGCGGCTGGGTGCTGGTTCTGGCCTCGACAGCCAGCTTCCAGCCCCTGCCCTACTTCGCTACCTACGCGGCCAGCAAGGCCTTCGACCGCTTCTTTGCTCTGGGGCTGGCCGCTGAGATGGCCCGCTTCGACGTCAAAGTGACGGCCCTCTGCCCAGGACCCACCCAAAGCGAGTTCTGGGACGTATCCCGTGCCGGAGTCTTCAAAGGCCGCGGCCAGCAATCGGCCCCGGACGTGGCGCGGCTCGCGGTCGCAGCCCTGGCGCGCGGCCAGCGCACGCTTATCCCCTACTTCGGCGGAAGGCTCAATGCCTTCCTCGTGCGCTTCTTGCCGGCAAGGCTGATTACCTACTTTGTTGAAAAGGCTGCCCGTCCGGCCTGAAGCAATGAATGGTATATTGTTTCGTGGCCATGAAAACAGAAAGAAAATTCCATTGTTGTTTTTCATGATCCGCTCGCGCGAATTACATATTCAGTGAGGCTGGCAATGATTCGCAATTTTCTCCTGCCCGGACCCGCCGCGCATATTGCCAGACTTCCTGAGCAGCAGATTAAACGGCTTTACCCAAAATTGCGATGGCGAATTCTGGAATCCACCTTTATTGGTTACGCCGCGTTTTATCTGGTCCGGAACAATCTCCCGGTTGTCTCCAAGGAGATGGGGCAGGCGCTCCATTACTCGAAAGGGCAGATCGGGGACATGCTTGCGTTAATGGTATTCGTGTATGGCCTGGGCAGATTTTTTATGGGGTCCTTGTCAGACCGGAGTAATCCACGTTACTTCATGCCGCTGGGATTGCTGTTGACCGCCATTTGCAATTTTGTATTTTCATCCGCCAGCAATTACCACATGCACCTGGCTCTCTGGATTTTGAACGGGCTGGCGCAAAGCATGGGATGGGCTCCTTGCGGTCGCTCCATAAGCCACTGGTATAGTATCCGCGAGAGGGGAACGGTCTTTGCCTTCTGGAACCTCGCCCAGAATGTGGGCGGCGGGCTGATTGGAATCATTGCCGCCTTCTGCGCCGCGAGACTCGGATGGCGCTCGGCATTTTATGTTCCCGGCATATTGGCATTGCTATGCGCGTTGTATCTTGTCTTGAGGCTCAGGGACACGCCGCAGTCTGTGGGGCTACCGTCGATTGAGGAATATCACAACGACTATCCGGAAGGCGGCAGCATCGATGGCGAAAAGGAGCTGGGAACTCGAGAGTTATTCGTACATTACATCCTGAAAAATCGTTATCTATGGCTTTTTGCCGGCGCCAACTTCTTTGCCTACGTGGCCAGATATGCCATGCTCGACTGGGGGCCAACTTATCTGAAAGAGGTTAAGCACGCCAGCCTGGGCGAGGGAGGAATCGGCACCTTCATTCTGGAGTTTTCCGCAATGCTGAGCACAGTCCTAGTGGGATGGCTATCCGATAAGTTGGGCGGGCGCCGGGGAATGATTTGCCTGTTCTGCATGATTCCCGTGTTTCTTGCTTTCATGGGCATCCTATATAGCCCGGATAATAAGTTATGGCTGGACATGGCGCTATTCGGCATTATCGGTTTCTTTGTTTATCCGGCTGTCATGTTATTAGGTATTTGTTCGCTGGATGCTACCTCGAAAAAAGCGGTAGGCACCGCGAACGGCTTTATCTCGATTTTTGGCTCTCTGGGGCGCATGGCCGAGAGTAAAGGCATCGGCACATTGGTGGAGAAATATAACTGGGATGTTGCGCTTTATGCCATCGCAATATCGACTTTTCTGGGAATTGTGCTGCTCGCGTTCACCTGGAAGCTATCGCCAAGAGCGGCACAAGCCGGGTGCGTGGCCGGGCATTAGCTGAAGACAGGATGGTGGGAGCAGAAGATTTCGAATGCGCGAGATTGGAGGTTGAGAGTTGAGCAAATCAGATTCAGCCGTCACGCGAAGAAAATTCCTTCAGGGAGCAGCCTTGCTCGCGGCTCCCGTTGCACTTCACTCCCAATTGGCGCAGGCTTCGTTTGAGCAGCATCAGCAGGCGCTCCGGGAGTGGTATGAGAAAAAAGCGCTTCATCTTGCCGGCGTTCGCGCGGAGGATGCGGAAACGCTGCGCGACCTTCTGGCCGAATCTCCGGTCTTGTATCCGCCATGGACCCGGCGGCTGGATGAGTACGACTGCGAGGCCTACGGGCCGCTGCTGGCAGTGAGCGACGAGGGCGAGAACGCGCAGATCATTGCTCATGCGGCGTATGCGTCCGCCAAAGCGCGTGCGCTCAATCCCGCCAGCGCCACACCGCTCGGCGTGATGATTGACGGCGAACGCATGGTGAGCGCGGGCGAAGGTCCGATTGGGCCGGAAGAATACGCAAAACTGATTGCCGCGGCCTTTGGGCGCACCCTTTGCTCCACCAACGTTGGAGTCAGAGTCAACGCCCGGCTCTACCGGCTCTTCCCGGAGTTTGCCGTAGCCGATGCAGCCGCGAACGAAGAAAAGTGGCTGGTGGGAGTTTTTGCGGCGTTTCGTCCGTTTCTGAAAACTCCCGATGGCAATCCACGGCCACTCACCGTCCGGCTGATCGTGCAGCCGGGAGACTCGCTTGAAACGGTTCGAAAGCTGGTGGCAAAACTGGAGGCCGGACGCAGCCAAGGGCTTCTCGGTCCCTCTTCGCTCCACCAAATCTCTCTGCTATCGATCTGCGGAGGCGAGATCCGCGCGGGCGCGGAGACCGAGGAGATCATGCGCGTGATCGAAATCGCTGTGCAGACCGGAATCGCAGAGGTCGCGATTGACGGAGAGCTGCTCTTTGGCGCGCGCCAGCGCATGAGTATCCAGTCTCTGCTCAATATTCTGGAGGCAAGCGCGCTGCGCGATCTGTTTGCCGTCGCCCGGCAGCAGAAGGTCCGGCTTGTGTATCGCTATCAAGTCGATACCGATTCGGCAGCGAGAACGATTTGGACCGGCTTGCACACCACGCGTTCCTATGGATTCACGGCGGGCAAATACGGGCTTGTGCCGCTGACTCTCGACGAGCAGGTGCAGGTGGTTGGGCTGATCAGCCGCTGGACGAAGGGATGGACGGCGATTCCGGCCTTCTATGTCGACACGCCTCTGGTGACGCACGACGACATTTTCGATGAATCGCGATGCATAGAAGCAGCACTTCTGTGGATGGAAAAGGTGCGCGGAGCGGGAGCGAAACTGGCGCTCTTCGACTGCCCAGACCGGATCGCCGGGCGTCATCTGTTGCGCGACGAGCGGGACACGGAAGCCAAAGGAATATTGACACTGGACCAAATTGCCGCACTGGAGCAGCGCGGCCGGGAGCTTGGCGTGAAGCTGATGTGGTCCGGCGGAATCACGGCACGGCAGGCGTATTCTCTCGGCGAGCAGGGCGTATTCGCCATCTTCTCGACGGGCGCAACTTCACGGCGCGTGGCCGTGCATGGAAGTTTCACGGACGATCCGGAGCTTGCCAGCGAAGGCGAGCCGACGGAGATTGGCGTGCGCCGCGTTCATGCCGCCATTCAAGGCGGTTTTCTCGTCCGGGCTTTGCGAGACCGCGACAAAGAGTTGGCGGAAAAAGTGCGCGATTGCAGCCTGCGCCTGCTGCAGGCAATCGACGCGCAGAACCCAACGGAAGATGCCCTGGCAGAACTTGACGAAGCGTTACGGCGCGGCTGGCCCCTGCACTGGGCGAGGAAAAAGCCGGCTTAGAAATTAGCTAATTAGTCGCCGCTTGTTTTCTGCGCGAGCCGAGCTGTGCCGCGAACTCCACCAGGGATTCATCGCAGCCGCGCGCGGCGGCCAGTTGCATACCGCCGGCTGCGCAGGGAAGCGTGACCACCGGAACTCCCGCCATGCTGAACGGCGTGGTGTAGCGCAGGAGCCGGACACGAGTCTTGCTGTGATCCGCGCCGGCCGCCAGGCACGCGACAGGCGTGGCAGGTATCAGCAGCAAACCATGCGCTGTAAAAACTTCGTCCATGCGGGCCGTGAACCTTACGTGGCGTTGGCGCAATGCGGAGATTTCCACGGATGTGATGCGCGCGCCCCACTCCAGCCGCTCGCGGAGGCCTGGTTCGTAGCGGTCAATGCGGCCGGCGTGGATGCGCGCTGCCTCCCAGGCCTGAATGGGCGCATAGATCTCGAAGGATTCGTCCCACCAATTCGCATCAATTTTGATAGCGCGCAAGCCGAGGGACTCCAACTCGGAGATGGTGGCGTGTAGGCTGGCGAGAATCTCCGCTTCACAATCATGGAAGAAGCTTTCATCCGGAACCGCAAAACGCGTGAAGGCTGGGGTTGAAGCCGGATTCGCGGGCGCCAGGAACCCAGCAAGCAGCGGCGCATCTTCCAGATCGCGAAAGATCCATCCCATGGTGTCAAAGGATTGCGCCAGGTGCGCGCCGCCTCGCCAATCGCCGCGGCCCAGCGAGGCGCGATACCCGGCCAATCCGCACAGCGCGGCGGGCGCGCGGATGGACCCGCCGGTGTCTGTGCCCAGCGCAGCCACAGCCGATCCCTCCAGCACGCTGGCCGCCGCGCCCGAGGACGAGCCGCCCGTCAGCGCGCCCTCATTGCCCGGCTGAAGGCAATCGCCAAAGTCGGGATTTTCGCCGGTGATGCCGTAGGCCAGCGGGTGCAGGTGAGTCTTGCCGATGATGACCGCGCCGGCTGCGCGAAGCCTTTCCACCAGCCAGGAATCGCGCTCGGCGAGGCCAGAGAGCTCGCGATAGGCGCGCACGCCGCAACTGGTGGGTGCGCCGGCCAGGTCGAAGCAATCCTTCACCGAGATGGGCAGGCCCCACAGCGCGCCGCGACCATCGCCGAATGGGCCTCCCTCGCCGCGCGGCACGGCTCCCGCGCGCGCCGCTTCAGCCAGCGTCCACGCCGGGTTCTGCCACAGGTAGGTGTTGTGGCTTTGGTTCCCGTTGGCGCGGGCCAGAGCCATTTCAGCCAGATCGACGGGCCATACCGACTCAGCGGCAAGAGCTTCACGCAACCCGCGGATCGTCCAGGAGGCATCGGTCATAGTGAGATTTTAGGGCAAGGCTGAGCTGATTTGCGTCTTGTGCACCCCCTTCGGTGGCGATTTGACGGCGCTGGAAAAAGCGCGGGAAAAGCGCGGTATTGTGACAAGCAAAGCGGGCAAAGACGCAGGATAGATGTGGCACTACCCGTTTGCGCTGCCTTAGCGCGTCAACTATCAGTGCGCCGCTTGTACACGGAGGCCTGTAGCAGTAAAATCGCACGAAAGGTTATAAATCGTATAGACAGAGCCATTCTTTGCAGTAAGCACTAATCTGCCATTTCGAGTTTCTCTTTTCGTGATCTCGACGAATTTATTAATGGTGCTTGTAGTGACTCGGAGAAAGTTCTCTGCCCCTTTAACAACATTACGATTTGAGTTCCACCTCACGTCTCCTTGTAGTTCTATTAACAAGATTCCGTTCCCATTGGGGTCATAGATGACGACCCTGTATTTTGCAGCGCCGATGGCCTTCCAGAACCCAGCAATATTAGTCTTCAGGTGTCCACGACCGTCAAACGAAACTGCCTCTCCTCCCTTTACAGTGACACCGCCTGTGGCGGCACGATTGCCGTCATCCCCATCTTGAATCCCCATATCCATATCGCCGTTGATGTTCTTGCCAATATTGATGGTGGTGTTCCTGAAGTCTCCGCCGAGAGATTGAGATTGCATTAAAGTTGCCGAAAGGGCAATGACTCCTGCGGCTAATAGAGATACAGCCATACGATGTGTGATACGACCGGTTCTTACTCCCATCCCAATCTCCTTTTAGTTGCATCATTCTCAACCCTCAAGAGCGTCCGGCCGCTCGAAAGAATCAATGCGGGTGTGACTGAGGTTTCGATGCAGCGACAATCGCTGGAACGAATACAAGGGTAGTTTGGTCCTTCATCATCGGGTGAAAAGCATATTTACCAGCAATGCGAACCGTCACTTTACCGTTAAGGCCTTTCCGAGCCATGCTTACTATCACGGGGACATCGGCCCCGGTAGTATCACTGCTGCTATTCAACTCCTGTGCGTTCCCAACTGAGAATGAAATCCAATTGTCGCCCCCGCGATTCATCCAGCAGTTGATGTTACTCAGAATAATTGTGCGGGCACGACCATTGTCTTTGAATGTAAGCGTTGATGTAAAATTTACCAATCCAGTCTTGGCTTTATCTGATTTCACGATACCGTTCTCATTGAATTCAATAACACCCAGAGCAGCCAGCGGCGGGTTATCTTTGTGGTTTAGATCATAGTCGATTGAAGCGGCATTGATTATGCGTGAACTCATGTCACTGTTACCAATAAATCCAATGAAAGCGTTCACGTCGCCCAGGAACACAAGTTTCTTCCCGCAGAATACGCAACTTTGGACGAAAGACAAACGAGGATCTTTTATTGTCTCTGGTAAGCTGCCGATTACGGTGGGCTTGAAAAACGTGTATGCGTAAACCGCCGTTCTGACCTCCCGAAGAGCCATATCAGCGTCGGGGTATTTCGTTTGAATCTGAGCGGCCTCGTCCGTTTGAGCGACTGTCGTTGCCGTAGGGCCGATCAGGCAGAGTGCAAATACCAAGCTCAAGACAGGTAGAACTTGCTTGATTTTCATGCCGATAGCATACACCTCCTCCAAGTTTTGCAATGAAAATCCTGTGAATAAAATTGGCGCACCGGCCAGTCGATTCCTGGCGTTTTGTTAAGTTGTTGATTCAATTGGCGTCCCCGACGGGATTTGAACCCGTGTTATCGCCGTGAAAGGGCGGTGTCCTAGGCCGGGCTAGACGACGGGGACGCTCAAGAGGGCGAGGAATTGGCCAGGATTGGCCGGATGCGCCCTATTTCAGGCTATCAACTCAGAGGGGCCATGTCAAAGAATCTGGAGCCACTTCGCGGCGCCGGCGAGTCCCGGAATGAGCCAGGGAAAGCGTGTATAAGATGCAACTGCGTCAGTGCCCCGGTCGCAGGCGGCCCATTACAATAGGGAAGGCAACACAAGAGTGAGGAAGATCGCTTTGAAACGCATTCTTTGGATAGGTTGTTTTGTTCTTCTTGGGTTGGCAGCTACGGGCTGCGAGAATAAGCCGCCGGCTCAGGCTGCTGCCGGGATGCAGGGTATGCCGGTGCAGACGGTGACGGTCACCCTTGCGCCGGTGCCTCAGACGAGTGAGTATGTGGCCACCATCAAGTCGCGCCGCTCGGCCACCCTGCAACCACAGGTGGAGGGACGGCTGACGCAGATTCACGCCCGCTCCGGCGACCACGTGAAGGCTGGTCAAACGTTGATGAAGATCGACCCGCAGCGCCAGACGGCCGCCGTCGAGTCGCAGCGCGCCACGGAGCGGCAGAAGAAGGCGCTCTACGACTACAACATCCGGGAGGTCGAGCGGCAGCGCAAGCTCTTTGAGGCGGACATCACCAGCCGCGACGCCTTTGAGCAGGCGCAGCAGACTTTTGAAAACGCCAAGGCGGACTACGAGTCGGCCCTGGAACTGCGCAAGACGCAGGAAGAGCAATTGGCCTACTACACCATCCGTGCTCCATTTGCCGGCGTGGTGGGTGACATTCCGGTGCATGTGGGCGACTACGTTGCCTCTACCACTGTGCTTACCACGGTGGATGAGAACAAGGACCTGGAAGCCTACATCTACGTTCCCACGGAGCGCGCCGGTCAGGTGCGCATGGGGCTGGATGTGGAGCTAACGGATAACGTTGGCAAGGTACTCGACAAGACGAAGATTGATTTTCTCTCGCCGCAGGTGGATAGCACTTTGCAGAGCATTTTGGTGAAGGCCCCGGTCCACACCGCGCCGGAGGTGCTGCGCAACGCGCAGATTATCAAGGCGCGCGTCATATGGAGCACCACCCCCATGGCGGTTGTGCCGGTGCTGGCGGTTACGCGCCAAGGCGGGCAGAGCTTTGTCTTCGTAGCGCAGCCGCAGAACGGCCGCTTTGTGGCCCGCCAAGTCGCGGTCACGCTGGGCGATACGGTGGGCAACAACTACTCCATCTCCTCGGGACTGAACGCCGGCGACCGGGTCATCGTGTCGAGCACGCAGTTTCTGGTGAATGATATGCCGGTGAAGCCCATGGGCGGCTGAGGAGTGCAGGGCGAATCAGCATATTTTTTACGACAGAATTGGCGCCCGCTGCACTCGATATTCCTGAAAGGAACTAACCCTTGTTCGTCGATTTCTTTATTCATCGGCCAGTCTTTGCCACGGTCTGCGCGCTGCTGATCATTCTGGCGGGCGCGGTGTGCATTCCCAACCTGCCGGTCGCCATGTACCCCACGCTCACGCCCCCGCAGATATCCGTGGCGTGCAACTACGTGGGCGCCAACGCCGACACCGTCGAGAAGGCCGTCACCATACCTCTCGAAGAGTCGATCAACGGCGTTGAAGGAATGCGCTACATCAGTTCGTCGAGCACCAATAGCGGAACCAGCGTGATCACCACGACCTTCAAGACCGGCTACGACCTGGACATTGCCGCCGTGGACGTGCAGAACCGCGTGGCCAGCGTGCAGGGCCGGTTGCCCGCGGCGGTCAATGCGACCGGCATCACCATCTCCAAACAGAGCTTCAACTTCGTCTTCGGCGCCGGCTTCTTCACCCGCGATGGCCGCTACTCGTCCGAGTTCATCTCCAACTACCTCGACATTTACGTAAAGGACGCCCTTAAGCGCGTGCCCGGCGTAGGCGACGTGTTGATCTTCGGCGAGCGCAAGTACGCCATGCGCGTCTGGCTTGATCCGTCGCGCCTGGCCGCCCGCAAGCTCACCGCCACCGATGTAGTGAACGCGCTGATTGAGCAGAACGTCGAAATTCCCGCGGGTCAGCTTGGCCAGCCTCCCGCGGACGCGAAGCAGTCCTTCCAGATGCCGGTGCGAGTGGTGGGCCGGCTCACCAGTCCCCAGGAGTTCGACAACATTATTGTCAAAAACTCCGCCAACGGCCTGGTGCTGCTCAAGGATGTGGGCCACTCGGAGGTGGGCGCCGAAGACTACAGTTCCGCGCTCAAGTTCCATGGGCGCGATGCCATGGGCATCGGCGTCGAGCAGCTCTCCAACGCCAACGCCCTCGATGTGGACAACAAGGCCAAGGCCGCTCTGGAGGAACTCAGCAAGAGCTTTCCGCCGGGGCTGGAATACGCCATCGCCTTCGATACCACCACGGTAGTCGGCGAATCCATTCGCGAAGTGCTGATAACATTGACGGCGGCCATCTTCATCGTCATCACCGTCATTTTTCTCTTCCTGCTGGACTGGCGCGCCACCATTATTCCCGCCGTCACCATTCCGGTCTCGCTGATCGGCACCTTCGCTTTTATCAAGTTGTTCGGCTTCTCTATCAACTCGCTCACCCTCTTCGGCATCACATTGGCCACCGGATTAGTGGTCGACGACGCCATCGTGGTCATCGAGAACGTGCAACGGCACATCGCCATGGAGCACTCTGACCCGCACGAGGCCACTTCGCGCGCCATGGGCGAAGTCACCAGCGCCGTCATTGCGACCTCCCTGGTTTTGATCGCGGTCTTCGTGCCGGTCTCATTTTTCCCCGGCACCACCGGCATCCTCTATCGCCAGTTCTCGCTGACCATCGCGTTTTCCATCGCCATCTCGGCCTTCAACGCGCTCACGCTTTCGCCGGCTCTGTCGGCGATGTTTTTGCGCGGCGAAGAAGACCGGCCCCATCAGCTCGACTTTCTGCGCATCGCGCCTGTTTCGCGCCTCTTTGCACGATTCATACACTCCGCCGACCGGCAAATCAGCTGGCTGGCCAGCACATATGCAAGATCGATTCACGCCGCGCTCCAGTTGCGCAACGTGTTGCTGGTGCTCTTTTTCGCCGGCCTGGGCGCAACCGTGTGGATGTACCGGCACGTTCCCACCGGCTTCATTCCCCAGGAGGACCGGGGTTTCCTGTATGTGGTAGTACAGGCGCCGCCTGGCTCGTCGCTGGCCTACACCACTGCATTGTCGGATCGCGCCGAGGCCATCATCGGCCAGAACCCCGACATTGCCGGCGCTTTCTCGGTGATGGGCTTCAGCATGGCAGGCAACGCCTCGAACTCGGGCATGATGTTTGTCTCCACCAAGCCCTTCGATCAACGGCGCGGCAAGGGCCACTCCACCGCCGACATTGTGGCTGACCTCACTCCCAAGTTGCAGAGCCTGATGTTCGCTCCCAACGGCGGCATGGTGGCCATCCTGCAGCCTCCGGCCGTGCCGGGCATCGGCGCCTATGGCGGCTTCCAATTCATGCTCCAGGACCGGGGCGCCAACACGCTCACCGACCTGGACCACGTGGCACACCAGATTGTAGGCGCGAGCCGCCAGCGCAAGGACATGACCGGGCTCATCACCACCTACTCGGCCAACGACCCGCAAGTGCTGGTCACCATCGACCGCGAGAAGGCCAAGGCGATGAACGTTTCGCTTGCGCAGATCACCACCACGTTGGGCGTTTTTATGGGATCGGAGTACATCAATGACTTCGATTTCAACAACCGCACCTATCGCGTATTTGTGCAGGCCGATCAGCCCTTCCGCATGTTGGCCCGCGACCTGCACAGCTACTACGTGCGTTCCGACTCCGGACAGATGGTGCCGCTCGACAATCTGGCCAGGATGACTGAAAGCTCCGGTCCTCCGGTCATCACACACTACAACCTCTTCCGCGCCGTCGAAATCGACGGCTCTCCCGCGCCGGGTTATAGCTCCGGACAGGGAATTACCGGCATGGAGGATTTGGCCACAAAGACCATGATGCCTGGCATGGGCTTCGAGTGGACCGGCCTGACGCTGGACGAGATCGAGTCCAGCGGCAAAGCGCTTATCATCTTCGGCCTCGGCATCTTGGTTGTTTATCTCACTCTCTCGGCGCAGTACGAGAGCTTTGCGCTGCCCTTCATCATTCTTCTGGCCGTGCCCATGGCGGTGCTGGGAGCGCTTTGCCTGGTCTCGTGGCGAGGCCAATCGAACGATGTCTACTGCCAGATCGGCCTGGTCATGCTCATCGGCCTCTCGGCGAAAAACTCGATTCTCATTGTCGAGTTTGCCGAGCAGATACGCCGCAAGGGACGCTCCATCGCCGATGCCGCCGCCGAGGCAGGCTCGTTGCGTCTGCGGCCTATTCTGATGACCTCATTCGCCTTCATCCTCGGCATTATGCCCCTGGTCTTTGCCACCGGCGCGGGCGCCATTGGCCGCCGCTCCGTGGGCACCACCATCGTCGGCGGAATGTTGCTCTCCACCGTCCTCAATCTGTTCTTTATCCCGGTGCTTTACGTGATTTTAAGCAGGCTGCTCAGGCGCGGGGACGACGATCTGCCGCCGCCAGCCGAGGCATAATACCTATACTGCTACGTGCCCCAACCTTTCCGCTTTTGTCTGGCGAAGCAGCACATCAATTCTCATGGTGTTTCTTCCTCTTCTCAAATTTATCGAGAAGCCCGAAGGAACCAGATATTGCCCACAAGAGAGCCTCTTGGCGTTCCATAAATTCAGCCCCGGCATTGCTGCCCTTCATTTCGCCGTATCCGCGTACACACTGATTACAGACTTCTTTGGAACTCCAGACAAGACTAGCTGACTGCTTGTCGAAAAGATATCCAGAAACGAATGCGCTACCACGGCCGAAATTGGCCTTCGGAGCCCCATATATCAAACCCAATGGTACATTGGTTTTATAAGTACTATTCGCATCTTCAACTACCAGCAAAAAGAGCCACCTAGACTCCCCGAAATCCAGTTTACGAATCCACAATTCATTTGGCTTATTCAAATCGTCCAGCGTTGCGTTAACGGGTTTACAATTCACTGTGTCGTAACCGCGTTTATTGAAATCCAAGGCGAGACGCGATTGGATCGAATAAGAATGTTTGTTTGAATCAATAATAGTCTCACATGAACCATAACCTTTACACAACTTTACATTAGGAGCAGGGTCATCTCCTGAGAGATAAATCCGTTCGGTCCTGTCTGTTCTGAGATCGATAGGGTGGGCAATACAGATGGTGTCGATCTGACTGAATTGAAACCCCGGCGCCGCGTAGATCTGTACATTCTTGACCCGTTGAGGCTGAGATCGAGCCGCCAGACCACTGAACAATACAATCAGCAACATAAGCAACGTCCGTCGCATGATGATCTCCTTTTTCCTTGTCGTTCCCTCAATTCGGCATCCAATCAGCTATTCAGGGCTTGAATCTGGATTCCCGTTTCCCATGATTGATTGCTCAATCCACTAGCAATGTCCTGAGATGAGATTCCCGTTTCCCTATGATTTGAAGGACGTTACTATACGAAACTGGTCGTTGTCTACACTTCTACAAAATTATTTTCTCTGAGTGATTTAGCTCACAGGGGCTACGGTTCGGTTCGGCACTAATGACGGAAGGCTGAAAGAGTGGGATACCACAAAGTTCGACAGTCTACTATTACTGCGCCCTCTGGTGCGCAATCACGTAATCTTTGATCTTGTCGTAGACCTGGCTGGTCACGATGCCGTACTCCACCAGGTCCAGCTTGGTGCGGTAAGGCCGGAAGCGAACGATGCGTCCCGCCCAACTCGGCGTCATGCCGGGAACTTTCAGCAGTTCCTCCACGCTGGCGTGATTGATGTCCACGCGCGCCGCCTCTGGCGGAGCTGTTGCTGATGTTTTGGGGATGCCGCGAGTGTCCCGATCCTGACATGGCGCCGCCCCGGCCAGGCAAAGGCCCAGCATTACTACTGCTGCCGCCGTGAATCGCGCTCCAGTTCGCACGGCTCCATTCTCCGCCCTGCCCCGCCCCATCCGCAAGAAAAAGATTTGACACAACGCCGGTTTTCCCTTAATCTCTTAATCAGATGCAGAGCCACCGCCATCACGGTCACCACCATCATCATGGAACCTCCATGCCGGCGGATTGCCATGGCCTGAAATAAACGGCCAGAGAGATCAAAAAAAACAAGCCCGCCGGCGACTCAGCCCGCGGGCTTTTTCGTATTCCCAGGCAAAAATCAACCAAAACCAAGGAAAACAATGAGTAATACGAACCCCACAATCGATTTCGACAAGATGGACGGCCTCGCGCCCGGCATTGTGCAGGATGCGCGCACCGGCGAGGTGCTGATGCTGGGCTTTCTCAACCCCGCCAGCTACGCAAAAACCATGGAGACCGGCTTCGTCACCTTCTGGAGCCGCACCCGCCAGAAGCTGTGGATGAAGGGCGAAACCAGCGGCAACCGCCTGCGCGTCGTCTCCGCCGCAACCGACTGCGACAACGACGCGCTGCTCTTTCGCGTGGTGGTCGAGGGCGACGGACTCGTATGCCACGAGGGCACGGTCAGTTGCTTCACCAAACCCGTGAGCTCGGCCAACCAACAATCTGGCGACAAGAAAGAGGTAACTCGTGGCTAACAAACTCAGACTCGGCATTCCCAAAGGCAGTTTGCAGGATGCCACTATCGCTCTCTTCAAGCGCGCCGGATGGAACATCTACGCCGACGGACGCTCCTACTTCCCATCCATCGACGATCCCGAGATCGAGTGCATGTTGATCCGCGCCCAGGAGATGGCGCGCTATGTCGATCATGGCGTCCTCGACGCCGGCCTCACCGGCATCGACTGGGTGGTCGAGAGCGGCCTCGAGGTCACCAGCGTCACCACCCTCACCTACGCCAAGCAGAGCCGCCGCAAGGTGCGCTGGGTGCTGGCCGTCCCTGAAGGCAGCGGCTTCGAAAAGGCCGAAGACCTCGAGGGCAAAATCGTGGCGACTGAGTTAGTCGAAGTCAGCAAGCGCTACTTCGCCGCCAAGGGCGTCAACGTCAAGGTCGAATTCAGTTGGGGCGCAACGGAAGTGAAGCCGCCCATGCTGGCCGACGCCATCGTCGAGGTTACTGAGACCGGCAGCTCGCTCAAGGCCAACCACCTCAAGATTATCGACACTATCATGGAGAGCGAGACGCATCTCATCGCCGGCCAAGCTGCTCTTGCCAACCCGTGGAAGCGCGAGAAGCTCACTCAGATTGCGCTCATGCTGCGCGGCGCCATCGATGCGCAATCGCAGGTCGGACTGATGCTCAATGTACGGCGTGCAGATCTTGACGCGGTTCTTGCCGTACTGCCGGCTCTCAACTCGCCCACCATTTCCCAACTCAGCAACTCCGATTGGGTTGCGGTCAACACCATCGTCGAAGAGCGGGTAGCCCGCGACGTGATTCCGCGTCTGAAGGCGGCGAATGCAACGGGCATCGTCGAGTATCCGCTCAACAAGGTTGTGCTCTAGCGCGGAGAATTGCAATGAAAATAATCTGGACAACAGGACGCGGTGCACAACAAACAGCAGAACTTCTCGCCGCGCTTGAAGATCGTGGCGGAGCGGCGCTCGATGCTGTGCTGCCTGCTGTCAAGCGCATTGTGGCCGATGTGCGCAAGCAGGGTGACCGCGCTCTGCTTCGCTACGCTGCCAAATTCGACGGGCTCGCCGGCGCCTCCGCTATGCGTGTCACGCAAGAAGAGATGGCGGCTGCGTGGAAGGCCGTCTCTCCAGCAATGCAACAGGCGCTTTCCACAGCAGCCGGACAGATTCGCTCCTTTGCCGTTTCACAACTGTCCGCCTCATTCAGCGATGAACCCATCCCCGGCCTCACCACCGGCCAGCTTGTTCGTCCCCTCGGTTCGGTGGGCTGCTACGTGCCCAGTGGCCGCCATCCGCTCCCTTCCACTCTGCTCATGACCGCCATTCCAGCGCAGGTGGCAGGCGTCGAGCGCATCGTCGTGGTTTCTCCCAAGCCCGCGCCGGAAGCCCTCGCCGCAGCGCATTTGCTCGGCATCACCGAGTTCTATCGCCTCGGCGGCGCGCACGCCGTTGCCGCGCTGGCCTATGGCACAGCAACGATTCCGCGTGTCACCAAGATCGTCGGCCCCGGCAATCTTTACGTCACCGCCGCCAAACGTCTCGTGGCCTTCGACTGCGCCATCGACATGCTCGCCGGACCTACGGAGATTGTCGTCACCAGCGAAAACGGCAACGCGGCCTGCATCGCCTCTGATATGGTTGCGCAGGCCGAGCACGATCCCAAAGCGTTGGCCATCTTCATCACCACGCGTGCCGATCTTGCCAAAGCGGTCATGGTCGAGGCCAAACTGCGCAGCCGCTTGAATCCTGTCGCGCGTCAGTCCCTCGATCGCAATGGCCTGGTTATCGTCGCCGCAAACATAGACGAAGCCCGCGCCATCACCAATCGTCTCGCGTCCGAGCATCTCACCGTGGACGCCGCCGGCGATCTCGATTGGGTGCAGAATGCAGGCTCGGTCTTCGTGGGCGGCTGGTCCTCGCAGCCCATGGGAGATTACATCTCCGGCCCCAATCACACCCTGCCCACCGGCGGCACGGCGCGGGTGCGTGGCGGCCTCAGCGTCAACGACTTTGTCAAACTTATCACCGTGCAGCAGTATTCGGAGCAAGGCCTGCGCACACTCGGCCCACAAGCAGCTCTTATGGCTGAGGCCGAAGGACTCATCGGCCATGCCGAAGCCATTCGTACACGAATTCAGAAGAGGAGGCTCCGTGACTGAAGCCGTAAACTCTCGCTACCCCCAACCGCGCGCGCGCGTTCAGGCCATGAAGGAGTATCACCCTCCGCTCGGCAACCGCGACGCGCTGCGCCTGGACTTCAACGAGAACACCGTGGCCTGCTCGCCCAAGGTGCGCGATGTTCTGGGCCGCATCTCCGCCGGCAGCCTCACGCGTTATCCCGAACGTGAGCCGGTCGAGGCCCTCGTCGCCGCACATCTTGGCCGCGCTCCCGGGCAGGTTGCTCTCACCAACGGCGTGGACGAAGCCATTCACGTGCTCTTTGAGACCTTCCTCGAAGACTGCGACGAATTGCTGCTGCCCGTGCCCACCTACACCATGTATGAGGTTTATGCATCAGCCACCGACTCGCGCGTGGTTGCCGTGCTTGCCAGCGATGATTTGCGGTTTCCCTTCGCGCGACTGCTCGCGGCCATCACGCCGCGCACAAAAGTTATCGCCATCGCCAACCCCAACAGCCCTTCCGGTTCCGCGGCCACGCGCGCGCAGTTGCTTGAAATTGCCGCGCGCGCGCCCCACGCCGTGCTGTTGGTCGATGAAGCCTACTTCCACTTTCATGGCGAGACGGTCATCGATCAGATCGGAGTAATTCCCAATTTGATTGTGGCACGAACATTTTCCAAAGCCTATGGTCTTGCCGGGCTGCGCCTCGGCTTGCTCGCCGGTCCCGTGGAGTTGATGCGCTGGGTCAAGCGCGTACTCTCGCCGTACAGCGTGAATTCGCTGGCGCTGGCCTGCCTTCCGCCCGCGCTCGAAGATACCGCCTATCTCGACTGGTACGTCGGCGAGGTGCTCCAGGCGCGCGCGGAGTTCGAGGCCGCACTCGATAAAGTTGGCATCCGCCGCTGGCCCAGTCGCGCCAATTTTGTCCTCGTCGATATCGGCGCGCAGCACAGGGAGTTTACGCGCCTGATGAGCGCCGCGGGCGTTCTGGTTCGCGACCGCTCCAGCGATCCCGGCTGCTTGGCCCGAGTGCGCATCACCATCGGAACGCGTGAGCAGATGCGGCAAGCCGCCGTAGCTCTCAACGAAACGCTGGCCACATTACGGGCCGGAAAAGAGGCGCAATGACAATAAAGAAATCAGTCGCGACTAATCTGAAAACGCGCACCGCCGTCATTCAACGAGACACTGCGGAAACTTGCATTGCCATCAAGCTCACAATCGAAGGCAGCGGCCAATACAAAATCTCCACCGGCATTCGCTTCTTCGATCACATGCTGGAGCTGTTCTCGCGCCATGGCGCATTCGACCTCGACCTCGCCTGCAAAGGCGATCTGGATGTCGACCAGCACCACACTGTCGAGGACGTGGGCATTGCGCTGGGCGAGGCCTTCGACCGCGCCCTGGGCGATAAGCGCGGCATTCTGCGCGCCGGTTACTTTCTCATGCCCATGGACGAAACCCTGGCCATCGCCGCCATCGATCTCAGTGGCCGCGCAGCCTTTGCCGTCGAAACCAAAGTTCGCACGCGCCTGGTGGGCGACTTGCAAACTGAACTGGTGACGGATTTCTTTGAGGGCTTTGCCCGCGGGGCGCGCGCCAACGTTCACGTGAAGACGATGTACGGCCGCTCCAGCCACCACAAGATTGAGGCCATCTTTAAGGCCTTCGCGCGGGCGTTGCGCGTAGCCTGCTCGCGCGACAAACAACTGGGCAAAATGCTGCCTTCGACGAAGGGACTGCTCTAATGCGCGTAACCGTAATCGATTACAAAGCCGGCAATCTGACTTCGGTGCTCAAGGCCCTGCGCCACGTGGGCGCGGAGACGGTCGTTACGGACGGCGACCTTTCGCTTGTCGAGACTGCCGAGT
Organism: Occallatibacter sp.; assembly: GCA_050011175.1. Lineage (GTDB taxonomy): Bacteria > Acidobacteriota > Terriglobia > Terriglobales > Acidobacteriaceae > Telmatobacter. The sequence goes on along the minus strand of JBEKJR010000020.1, from coordinate 34,859 downwards.
GCATCGTGCTTCCAGGCGTAGGCCACTTCGCGGCTACCGAGCGGCTGGACGCGACCGGCCTCACGACAGCGATTCGAGCAGCCATCGCGCGCGGCATTCCCTTCCTCGGAATCTGTGTTGGAATGCAATGGCTCTACGCAGGCTCCAGCGAAGCGCCCGCTCAGCCGGGCCTCGCTCATTTCGCGGAAAAGTGTACGCGTTTCTCCGAAAGCACAGAAAAAGTTCCGCACGTCGGTTGGAATTCGCTTGAAATCCGCCCCAGCTCACGCCTTCTCGCCGGTGTCGAACCCTGCGAGTACGTCTACTTCACCCACTCCTACAAGGCTCCCGTCACCGCCGACACCGCTGCCACCACTTACTATATTGAGCCCTTCGCATCCGCCATCGAACGCGGTAACGTGATGGGCGTGCAATTTCATCCGGAGAAGTCCGGAGCAACCGGGCTGAAGATTCTCGGTAACTTTCTCAAATGGAAGGGTGATGAATGATTACCAAGCGCATCATCGCCTGCCTCGATGTCCATGACGGACGCGTCGTCAAAGGCGTACAGTTCGTCGATCTGATCGACGCGGGCGATCCGGCAACGCAGGCCGCGCGTCATGCCCGCGAGGGCGCCGACGAAATCGTCCTGCTCGACATTACCGCGACGCACGAAGGCCGGCAGACGCTGCTCGACACCGTTCGCCGGACCGCTCGCGAACTATTCGTTCCCTTTTGCGTGGGCGGCGGCATTCGCACCGCGGACGATGCGGCGCAGGTCTTCGAGGCCGGCGCGGACAAGGTCAGCGTGAACTCCGCCGCGCTCGCCGATCCAACGTTGATCGACGCCATCGGCCGCAGCTTCGGCGCGCAGGCGGTCGTCGTCGCCATTGATGCGCGCCGCGACCCCGAAGCCGCCGACCCGGTGCGCGATGCGCAGGTCTTTGTGCAGGGCGGGCGCAAACTAACTAGCCGCCGCGCAGTCGAGTGGGCGCGCGAGGCTGAGTCTCGCGGCGCGGGTGAAATCCTGCTCACCTCCATGAACGCCGACGGAACGCGCGCCGGCTTCGACTGCGAGTTGACCGCGGCAGTGAGCGAGGCCGTCAACATTCCCGTTATTGCCTCCGGCGGCGCGGGAACCGTGGAGCATTTTGTCGATGTCTTTGGGCGCGGCAAAGCTGACGCGGCGTTGGCCGCCAGCATCTTTCACTTCGGCGTCTCCAGCGCGCGCTCGCTCAAAGAAGAGCTGGCCAAAGCCGGCGTTTCCGTGAGGCTCCCATGCTGATTCCTTCTATCGATTTGCTCGGCGGGCGCATAGTTCAGCTTGTGCAGGGCGAAAAATTGCGCTTGGCCTTTGACGACTTCGAATACTGGATTGAAAAGTTCTCCAAATTCCCTTTAGTCCAGTTGATTGATCTGGACGCGGCCATGCGCCAGGGTGATAACTCCGAACTTGTCGCGCAGATTGCCATGCGACTGCCTGTTCAGGCCGGTGGCGGCATTCATTCCATCGAGCGCGCGCAACAAGTGCTCGCCTCGGGCGCAAAGCGCGTCATCATCGGATCAGCTTTTTTCTCCGAGGAGGGCGCAGTCAACACCAGATTTGCCGCGGAACTCGCCGCCAGCGTGGGTGTAGACCGCGTTGTCGCCGGCATCGACACAAAGAACGGCCAAATCACCGTGAAGGGCTGGAAGGCGCAGGTGGCGCTCACTCCCGATGAGGCAATTCCGCAACTCGAATCCCACATTGCCGCATTTCTCTACACGCACGTAGACGGCGAAGGGCTGATGCAGGGCTTTCCCATCCCCATTGCCGCGCGCCTGCGCAGGCTTACCCAGCGCCAGCTTATCGTGGCCGGTGGCATTCGCTCGCGGCAGGAGGTTGATGCGTTGGACGCGCTGGGCGTCGATGCGGTAGTCGGCATGGCCGTCTATACGGAATTGCTCACAGTCTGATTTTTGTTCTGTCAATAAAGAAAGCGAATCAAAACGCTGCCGGGGACATCCCATATCGTGTAGTATGTTGCACAGAATCCCGTTTTCTCCGGGCGACACATTCCATGCTGCGAGTCGGTTACTCAGCCACCCTGGCTGCGGAGTTATTGCGCGATTTCCCTCCGGAAGTCGAACTCATTCCTCTGCCCAACGATCTTGACCACGACGTCGACATCGATGTCTGGATTCCCGACCCTTATCCGAAGCGTGCCATGAGCCAGTGGCCACGGCTGCGCAGTGTGCGGCTGATCCTGTCGTTGATGGCCGGCACGGAGTGGATTCCCCCTTTGGCCGGGCCGCACGTCATCATCTGCAACGCCCATGGCGCGCACAACGTCTCCACTTCCGAGTGGATTCTCGGCGCTATTCTGGCCATGTTGAAGTACTTCCCGCTTTATCTCGACGTGCAGCGCTCCGGCGTGTGGAAGCGTCGCTTTGAGGCCGGCGCTCACTACGCCCGCATCACCGGCGATGCACGCCCGCATTATCCGCCCGTCATGCTGGAAGAACTTACCGGCAAGACCGTGTTGCTGGTGGGCTACGGCGCCATCGGCAAGGAGATCGAGCGCATGCTCGCGCCCTTTCATGTGGAGCTGGTGCGCATCGCCCGCAACGCGCGAACCAAACCGCCGGTTCACGCCGCCAGCGAACTCGACAGCCTCTTGCCGCAAGCGGAAGTTGTGATCCTGATCCTGCCCCACACCGCCGAGTCGCATCATCTGATAGGCCGCCGCCAACTCGCTCTGATGCGGCAGGGCGCGCTGCTGGTCAATGCCGCTCGTGGTCCCATCGTGGACACAGACGCATTGGTTGACGCGCTCAACGCCGGCCACATTCGCGCCGCTCTCGACGTCACCGATCCCGAGCCGCTGCCCGCAGGCCATCCGTTGTGGAGTTGCCCCAACCTGCTGCTCACGCCTCACGTAGCCGGATCGAGCCTGCAGTTTGCGCCCCGTTCACTCAAGACCGCCGCCGATGAGTTGCACCGCTATATCAATGGCGAGCCGCTGCGCAACGTCGTTCAGGCCGCGGTTTGAGTCCTCTCCGCCCTCCGCCAATCGCGTAAGCCCAGCACTGCCAGTGCGACGAAGGTCGCATAGAGTAAGGCGGTTAATTGCAGGTTCTTGTAGAGAAACTCTCCCACATAGACCACGTCCACCACAATCCACAGCCACCAGTTGGCGATATGCTTGCGCGCTTGCCACCAGCCGCCCAGCACGCTATAACTCGCAAGCAGCGCATCCACAAAAGGCAGCGCCGCATGGTAGTGCTTCATCCATACGCCCAGCGCGATGCCTCCCAATGCTCCGGCGGCCACGCCCACCATCAATTCTGGCAGAGGCAGACGAACCACGCGCACCTCGCCCTCCTCGCGCGCGCCCTGCGCCCAATGCCACCATCCATAGAACGACAGCGGCAGACCGCCCACAAGCAGCAGCGCAAAAGAGAAAAGCTGCGCATGATAGGAAATCGCCAGATAAGCAAAGTCGGATATGATCCCAATCGGCCAGCACACAATCTTTCGCTTGGTCGTAAGCCAAATGCTCAGAATGGCTGTTACGGCGCCGATGATCTCCAGCCAATGACTGAAGATGTAATTATCCATTGCCGCCAGGTTCATTGCTTCCCAACTCTCGTTCGTGCTGTCGCCCAGCGACTAATCGCATCCAGCAGCTTCTGCCCGCCCGCGCCGCGAAACCAGCGCGCATGACCTGCGAGGTAATCCATCGAGGCCAGCCTCGCTTTTTCCTTCGAGTGCAGCACGCTCAGAAAGTAATCCGCTTCCGTCAGCGCAAACTCCGCGTGGCACAGTGCCGTCATCGGAGCCAGGGCCGCGGTCTCTTCCTCCGATAATGGCCGCACCTGCTCGTAGCCGTCGAGCAGCGCCTCCAGATGATCGACATGCACGCGCACTCCTTCGCCTTGCGTAGTGTCTTCGATCAGATCAAGCCACTCCACAATGTTGCGCTCGATGGCCTGCGCCAGGTCGTGTACGGCGTTAGTGCGATCGGCGAGCCCGAAATCGATCACTGCCACTGCCCGCGCATCGTCGCTTGCATCGCTCCACAGAAGGTTCGATGCATGCAGATCGTTGTGCGTCCACATCGGCTTTAGCGCAGGCAACAACGGTCTCAGTTCCGCATGAAACGGCGCCAGCAATTCGAGTGCTTCGACGCTGCCTTCGCGCACATCCGCATCCTCGGCCAACGCCGGACGCGCCGCCAGGTAGCGCTTCATCCCCGCGCGCGGATTCTCTGCCGCAAAGATCGTAAAGCCCGCCACCAGTGGTTGCGTTTTACGCCGCGACTCATCGAATCCATGCGATGCCAAATGCAGTCGTGCCAGCGCCTCTCCCGCGGAGCTCGCGTGCGCCGCCGAGCGAAACGGCGTCCACGAAAGCGCGTCTTCATAAAGGTCCACGCCTGCCGGCGCTTCATGCACTTCATAAGTCCACTCGCCGCGCTCAATTGCCGTCTCGCCCGAAGAAGCCGCAAGCACGTCCGGCACCGGCGCGCCGTGCTTGCGAAGATGTTTCATGAATCGATGCTCCTCGAGCAATCCCTCCCGGTCGCGCACCGATCTATGATGGCGTTTGACAAACACTCGCCCGCCCTTCGTCGCCACTACGCTCGCCGCGGAAAATGGCCGCGGGCTCACGGACAGAATCTCAACAGGTTCGCCGCAGCCGGGAAACAGAGCGAGCAACTCGCGCACTTCGCTCAGCGTGAGCGGCGGCCAGTCGGGGTCCACCAGCCTGCCGTCCAATCCATGCGCCCATGCCGTCGTGTTCATCGCCGGTGCGTCCTCTGCCCTCATTCGCAAACCTAGAAAGTGTAATGCGCCGAGAGCCTCACCGTCGCCGGTGCGCCCAGGTGGATGAAGGTGTCGCCGTAATTCGCGCCGGTATCCTTCCAGTAGCGCTTGTCGGTGATGTTATCGGCATAAAGGCGCAGAGTGATGTGGCCTTTCTCGCCGCCCGGAGTGTAGCGCGCTCCCAGGTTGAATAAGTTGTAGCCGGAGACGCTAACCGCATCGTCGCGCGTAGCTTCCTTGCGGCCGGTGTAACTCCAGCCCGGCATCAGGTGTAATCCGCGCGCATGGGGCAGCGCAAGATCAGCAAAGAATGTCGTGCGCAGATGGGGCACATTCAAAACCTGCTTGTTATCGTAGGCGGGCGTGCCGGTATCGCTCGAAGTTGCTCTCATGGCCGTGATTGACCCGCTCAGTTGCATCCATTTCGCCGCTTTGCCCTGCGCATTCAACTCGATCCCGTCGTGCGTTTCGTGCCCCTCGGATTCAAAGCACAGATCTCCGGCATTCACACCACTTGCGCAAAAGCTGTCAGCCGCCTGAATCACTTTGGGATAGAAAAACGGCTGGCGCATCCGGAACAGTGCAGCGGTCAGCAGGATTATGCGCTCGTACTTCACGCCAATCTCGGACTGCCTTGTGAAAAACGGTTCCAGAAACTGGTTCGAATTATCCACCCACCACGGCGCCTGTGGCCCCAGCGAGAGCAGCACACCATAGTTGGCATAAAAGGTGAGCGGATGGGTCGGACCGGCTGGCTTTTGCGGCGTGTAGGTAATGGCAAACTGCGGAAGCCAGATCTTGCGCGGAGTGGCATAGTTGAAGTCGCTCACATCCACAAAACGTCCGCCTGCTTGCAACACTACGCCTCCGGGCAAGTGCGCGCGGTCCTGCACCAAAGCCGCAGTTTGGTGGTTGAAGTCGGCAAGTTGCGATGGACCCGCGTGTTGATAGGGACTCTCCGGCGCGTAGGCGATATTCGGCTGAAAGATATTCTCGACCCCCAGCGCCGTGTAGACGATGCTCGGCGACAGGTCCACAGTGCGATGAAAGAGCGTTCCACCGGCAACAAAGTCGTGTGCAACTTTGCCGGTTTTGAAGTGGCCCTGCATGAGCGCCTCGCCCACCGCATTGATGCGCAATTCTCCCGGGCTGCGGTAGTCGTAGATCTCATAGCTGCCATTCGGGCAGAAAAAATAAACCGGTGAGTTGGGACAAAGCGAGTTGCCGCTCGCGTCCAGCGCAGCGCCATAGGGCCAGATCACGTTGTCGTCGATCAACGAATGGCTATAGGAGCCAGCCAGGCGAGCATACCAATTCGCATTGATCTTATGCAGCATCCGTGAACTGGCATTGAATACGTCAAAGGTATTCGGCTTTGACCAGGATTGGTCTCCCAGCATGACGGAAGGAAATGCCCGCGCAGGCACTGTGCTGCCGCCCAGCAGTTGAAAACCGGCCTCGGAGCGCTGAACTTTATGCTGGTATTCGAAGTCAGTCCACAGCATCGTAACCGGATTCACTTGCCATATGCCTTCCGCTGCTCCCATTCCCCGCCAGCCGTTCGCGCTTTCCACATAGGTGTGCATGTTTTCACCTGCCAGGCTGATGCGAAGGCCATCCTTCATGAATCTGCGCGGAAAGTTGAGGTCAATCGCGCCGTATGAACTTCCGCGATGGTCCGTAGCCAGGTCGAGAGTCCGGGGTTCGCCCCAATATTGCTCCTTGGTCACGTAGTTGATCACTCCGCCCGCTGAGGCCACCCCGCTCTCCACCCCGGCAATGCCTTTGACGAATTCGACACGCTCCTTGTTTTCCAGCGGCACATCCTGTTCGCCGGCAACGGTCATTCCGTTGATCTGGATTCCTGAGCCAAGGTCGATTGGGAAGCCCCGAATCGAAAAGTCGCCATAGTAGCCCACCGGCGCGTAATCCTCGCCAATGGAAGCATCATTTTTTACCGCGTCAGAAAGCACCCGCGCCATCTGGTCGTCGAGTAGCGCTTTGGTTGCCACCGTCAGCGACAGCGGTATGTCCTTCGCCAACACGAATGCGCCATCCAGCGTGCCAAAATCCACCCCGATTGTGCTGTAGTCATTCTTCACCTCGGCGTGCACTTCGACCGTGGTAATCACCCGTGGTATTTTCTGCGTGGTTGGGGCCGGCTTGGGTGTCTCGGCAGGAGGAGCCTGCCCGTCCTGCGCAGGTGTTGGGCTCTGTGCGGTGGCTCCCAGTGCTACCAGGCAGCAAAGCAGAAATCCTGCCGCCCAGAACGCGCGTGCTCGGCGGCAGGCAGCCGCCCGGCCAGGAAGCGGACCAGGAATCCTGAGCGTATGCGGTTGAAATGCAATATGGGCCGAATCGGCTCCAGCAGTAATGAACATAAATTCCCCTTGTTTCCAACTCCATGAAACAAGTGTGTTCAACTGCGATTCGAGGAAGAGGGCCGTTCGGCTGCGAAAGCTTCCCACGCCGGTATTATCCGGATCGGGTTCGAGGGTATTTCTCAGCCCCACCTCGTGGAGCACCCCTGTTTCAATATCCTGATTGAAACACTTCCGGCGCGGTTTTGCAAGCCTCCTCCGTGCTGTCTTGCCCAACTTTAAACACGCCCACCAGGCTGGTCAGTTCGTTTGCCAATGAGGCTAGTTGCTGGCAAGCCTCCACCGATTGCTGCGAACCGGCCGCCGTTCGCTGAATGATCAAGGCGATCTCGGCCACGTTGGTGCTTACTGATTGCGTGGAATATGACTGTTCTGTCGCCGCGGCGGCTATATGTGTCACCATCTTCTGCACCGACTCCGAACCGTGAATGATGCTGGTGAGCGCCTCGCCCGCCGAACGCGCCGAGCCCACGCCGCTTTGCACATGGCGCATGCTGGAGCGCATCGCCTCGACGGCCTCTGTCGTGCCCTGCTGAATCGCCCGCACCGTCTGGTCAATCTCCTTGGTGGCTTCGCTGGTCCGCTCGGCCAGACGCCGCACCTCGCCGGCCACCACCGCAAAGCCGCGCCCATGCTCGCCAGCCCGCGCCGCCTCGATCGATGCGTTCAACGCAAGCAGGTTGGTCTGGCCGGCAATTTCATCAATAACATTGATGATCTTCCCGATGGCGTCGCTGGACCGGCCCAACTCCTCAATCCGGGATGAAGTCTCCTGGTTCGATATAAGCAAATCCCCAATGGTTTGAACCGTGGTATTAATCGTCTGTCCGCCGGTGTGCGCGCTCTTTTCTGCGTTGCTAGCATCCACGGCTGCTCTCTGGGTAGTCTGGCTGATCTCATGGATAGCAGAGGACATTTCACTCATGGTTGCGCTGATGCGGGCCGCTTGCTCCTGCTGCTGTTGAGCTTGTATGGCGGTGTCACGCGCGGTTGCAGCCAGTTCCGTGACGGCCGTGCCCAGGGTGCGCGCGTGCTCGACTACGCGACGTACAATGTCTTCCATTCGGCCTATGAAGACATTGAACCAGATGCCCACCTCGTCGATTTCATCATTCCCCTTCACCTCGACGCGGCGGGTCAGATCACCCTCCCCCTGGGCAATATCCTGCATACGCAGCGCCAGGGAACGGAGTGGAAGTACAATCTTTAACTGGACCAGCCACCAGGTAAAGGCGCATGCGCCCAATGCGAGCACGGACAATACCAGTCCCGATATCCGGCTGCGCACGGAGTAGGAATCGACTGTATCCAGCTGTGTTTGGAAATTGGCGGAGATAGCCTTGTCAAACTGGTTCATGGAGTCGGTTAGCGCCTTGTTGTCCTTGCCCAGCGCGCCCACTTGCGCCATCATTTCGTCGCTGGGCCCGCCCGTGGCCGCCAAGAACGTCGTATACGTATCGTGATCGCGCGACCGGATCGAAGAGAACTGGGCCAGCAAAGCATCGGCTTGCCTGCCCAGCTCCGGCGAAGAGGATAGCAACGCTTTCACTTGCCCCAGCGCCTCAGTCGTGGCTTCAGCATCTTTCTCGGCGCTCTCCAGCGACCTGGAATCCAGCAGCACTACGGCATCCCCGTAGTGCTTTTTCATCCGCTCGAGGGCCGCCTCTGCCTCCTGCATGCGCAGCGCGGCAGGGAACAGAGAGGAGGATATCTGCGACATTCGGCTATGCGTGGCGGTGGACGAAAGCTGCACCATCCCCAGCAAAAGCACATAGCCGCCGGCCAGCACGGCCAGGATGCGCAGAATTTTCGTCTTGATCTTCGAGTTCTTAAACATGGCAATTACCTGACTACGAGCACTCTCACGCCTTCGTGTGGGGTTGCCTTGCCGATGTAGCCGATGGCGCCAGCGTTATGCGCCACAAACTCCACAACGGCCGCGTCCGTGTCCAGGCTTTTGGGCATGGATGCCTGCCCGGAAAACACCAGGCTGCGCCAGACCGCCCTGTAGGAGGTGTCATTTTTGCCGATGTATGTCCGCAAGAACTCCTCATGCACCGTGCCGCCCTTGAGCAGAATGGGCGCCACGCTGCCTCCGCCCGGCAAAGCCGTCGCCGCGCCCGTGAACACATCGCGCAAATCACTTTTGCTGATTTCGGTCGCCTTCACGCCGGGATTGGCGATCACAATCACCTGGGCTTGCACGTGAGCGGCAAGAATCGTCGCGACGGCCAGGAGCAGAATTACAAACAGTAGCTTTCTCATTTCAATCTTCTCCTTTCGTCCGCGTTAGAAGCTCACGCCCAGTTTGAGTACCGTCAATTTGAAGTTAGTCTGTTTTCCATTCGGGTTCATCGCATCATCGATGTTCAGACCGGTGCCCTGGATGATGTGCTGCTCCGCCTTGGCATAGAGGAAAGAGTTGAAATCGTAGCGCCCGCTGATGGCCCAATCCTTCGAGTAGCGTGCAGGCCACAGAACCGCCTGATGATCGATATTCTGGCTGTCGTATACGCCGGCCGTGAGCTTGCTGGATACTTTATAACTGAACATTCCATACCAGGATCGCTGATCGGTGTAAATGACCTCGGTGATCGGTCCGGTCAGCGTGCTGGTCAAATAAATCGGGACTGTGGCCGGTAGCCTGTTGTACTCGGCTGCAAACATGATTTTGTTCTTCTCGTACTGGCCGAAAATGTGATACACATTCGTGGGCTTGATCGTCAATGTTCCCGTCAGGGGAATACTCAGGCCCATATAGGAGTACGAACTCGTTGCCGGGGCGCTCCATTGCTCGTCTTTGGCGTCGGAAGCGCCGATCATGAGTCCGGCAAGAGGAGTCTTCCAGTGCAAAGCTCCGCCCATAGTCACGCCGTTGATCCCGTTGGGCAGCTCGAGGCCTTCTTCCGTAGTGGGCAGTAAGTAGCCGTCGTCGCCCGCAAGAACCCGCTCACCGCCAAAGCCGCGATACTCGAGTTTGCCCATCTTTTGGCCCAGCTTGAGTGTGCCGTAGACCACGCCGCCGTAATGCGTAAGCAGCGAGTTGCGGCTCTCGATGGGATACACGCCCTGCGGCAGCAGCGCCCAGATAAATCCTGGATCGATGTCCTGAATCTCATTGAACAGACCAATAGGAGTCTTGACTTTGCCGAAACGCACACCGAAGCGATCACTCAACTTGTAGTCGGCCGAGGCCCAGTCCAGTGTGATGGCATTGTCCAGGTTACCCAGCAGTTCGTAGCGCGCCTGTACACCGATGCGCAGCTTTGGGTTGGGCTGCGCGGTCAGGTTCACCACCGCTTCGGTCCATGCCGGACTGCCGTTGCTCGAACTGGTGGTGAAAAGGTTATTTGCACTAGAGTAGAGGAACCCTTGGGTAGCATAACCGTGGATCTGAATGTTCAGATCTTCCAGGCTCTGGGCTGCTGCGGGGACTGCCCCCAGCGCCAGCGCCATTGCGCCAATCAACAGCCGTTTCATCGTTTGTCTCCTTCGCTGTTATTCCGGGGAATCTCACCGGCCGCATACATCCGCCAGCCCATTCGCGACGGGCTTGACAACCGCGCGATTCGCGCGGATGACCTCCGTAATTTGTGGCTAAGGCCGAGGTCTGTTTGAACCCCTTCCCGTCCTATCGGCGGCAGCCCATGTGACTTTAGTTTGGGTATGGATGGGAGGCGCTGGAGCGCGCAAGGAGCAATCCTGGACATCCAGCAATGGTAGTGTTCGATTATGGGAAACTGCGTGGCCCAAATTGAATTCCTGCCGGAATTTCGAAACGCGGAGACTGTGCATAATTCCCTTTGACTTTGATCTACCGAAGCGCCAGTTTAAGATCATTGCGAGGTGCGGGATGGCAGTTGTGTGAATGAAAGCACTTTAACCCTGTCTGGCGTCCGTGATACGATGATTCGGCAGTAGCGATATGATTCTCGGAAAGGAGAGCCCAGAATGAGAGTTATTGAGTGCCCAATCTGTAAAGAGACAATTGACGCCTCGTCGCAGCGCTGCCGTTTCTGCTCCGCTTCAATCGACCCTCGTGCGGCTGAAGCGGCCGCGGATGCCATGGACAGAGTGAACCAGGCCTGTAACGACGCCAGCTATATGAAGATTGCGGCCGGCACCATGCCTGTCTTTTTCGCCTTGTTGTTTGTCCCATTCTTTTCCAGGATTGGCGAAATAGGCTTCCTGTTCGTCCTCTTTGCTGTCCCGGTGATGGCGATTCGCTGGTGGGCAAAATTTTCGGCCATTGTGACGGACGACCCCGATTTTCGTCGCGCCAGGCGGACTGTATCTGTCGTAGGGATTGCGGTCGCACTCTTTATTCCTGTCGGGTTGATCTTGTTATTCCTCGCGGAGGGTTTCATCAAGTCCTTACAATAAATGCGAGTCGCATTCACTCCGCTATACTAATGGTGGCTACACCGGAGACACTCCGAACGGCTTTTGAGGAGCGCCATGCCTCTCTTTCCCGCTGTCGATCCGATTCCCTTGCCTGCGCCGATATGGCTTTTGAAACTGCTGCATATCGTCACGCTGGCCCTGCATTTTGTCGCCGTGGAAATGCTGCTGGGCGGACTGTTGTTGGCGGTTCTGCTCAGTCTTTTCCGCCGCTCGCCACTCTCCGTGGTCACCGCCCGGGCGCTGGCCCGCCGGCTTCCGGTGGTGATGACCTTCGTCATCAACCTTGCCGTGCCCCCGCTCCTCTTTGCCCAGGTGCTTTATGGCCGCGCGCTTTACACCAGCAGCGTGCTCATCGGCCTCTACTGGATCTCGATTATCGGCCTTCTCATGCTGGTCTACTGGCTTCTCTACCGGTTTACGGGGCGGCTTGAGGCGGGCAAATCGGCCTGGTGGGTCGGCCTGAGCGCGTGGCTGCTGGCCGGAGCAATCGCCCGGCTGCTCTCCACCAATATGACCTTGATGCTGCGCCCCGAGGTCTGGCGCAAAATGTACTCCGCCTCCGCCATGGGCGCATATCTGCCCACCGGCGACCCCACACTCACGCCGCGTTGGCTGCTGATGATGGCCGGCAGCCTGTTCATCAGCGGATTGTGGCTGCTCTATCTGTCGGGCCGCTCCACCTTCACCGCCAAGGAGAAGCACTTTGTCGCCGTTCTCGGAGGCAAGGTGGCCGCGGTCTTCGGCGCCATTTATCTGGCCGTTGGGTTATGGGCCGCCATCGCGCAGCCGGAAGTCGTCAAGGTTGGCCTGCGCGCCGACCCACTCTTCGCATATGCCTGGTTTGCCGGTTACGGCTGGCTGGCCCTGGTGATATGTGCGGTGATGGTTGCCGCTGCCATCGGATTTGGCAGGTTTGCCAATGCCCAAGTCATATTGCCCAGTTGGGTAGCCGTCCTGCTTGCCGTGCTTATCAAGTTTATGTTCACCGTCTATCGCGATGGCGTTCGTGATCTCACCCTGTTGGCCTCCGGCTATAACGTCTGGGATCGCGCCGTCGAAACCAATTGGTGGGTCGTGAGCCTCTTCCTGGTCCTCTTTGTCGGTGGACTGGGCGTGATCGGCTGGCTCGTTTCCGTGGTGGCGCGCGCCAGAAAAGTGATGGAGGGCGCGGCATAACTCCCGCGAAGAGACTGCTATGAGCCAAAAGACCAAACTTCCCGCAAACATCGTCGAAGAACCCGCCAACACCGCTACCCGCCGTGCCTTTCTTGCATCGGCGGGCGTGGCCGGAGCCTGTTACATCGCCGCGTTCGGATATCCTGTATATCGCTATCTGGCCTCGCCGGAAGAGGCGGCCGAGTCGGTCGCGGCCGTCACTTCAGTCAAACTGGGCGCGGATTACATACTGCCCAAGGGCACGGCCAGGATGTTCAAGTTCGGTTCCGCTCCGGCCATGCTCATTCACCACCAGGATGATGCGTGGGTGGCGATGACCGCCGTCTGCACCCATCTGGGCTGCACGGTGCAATATGAGCCTGATGCCGACCGCATCCACTGCGCTTGCCACGGCGGCGTCTACAACGCCTATACCGGCGCCAACGTCAGCGGCCCGCCGCCTAGGCCGCTCAGGCTCTTCAAAGTAGCCGTTAACGAAACCGGCGTGGAGGTCTCGCGAAGTTAGAAATTCCTCGCCTATTGGCAATTCAATACAATCAAGCAAAGGAGCAATATCATGGCAGTTCTCGATCTCTTCAGCCTCAAGGGTAAAAACGCGCTGGTTACCGGATCAGGGCAGGGTCTCGGAGCCGGCATGGCCATCGCCTTTGCGCAGGCAGGCGCAAATGTCACTCTGCATAACTACGACAAGGTGTTGGATTCGACGCTTGAAGAAGTCAAGAAGACCGGCGTCAAGTTTATCTGCCGCTCGGGCGATCTCTGCGATCAGGCCATCGGCCGCATGCTCGTCAATGACACGGTAAAGACCTTCGGCTCCATCGATATTCTCGTCAACAACGCCGGCACCATCCGCCGCGCTCCCGCCGCCGAGCACTCTGAAGAGTTTTGGAACACCGTCATCAACACCAATCTCAACTCCGTGTGGTTCATCAGCCAGTATGCGGGCCGTCTGATGCTGGCGCAAGGCCACGGCAAGATCATCAACACCGCCTCCTTGCTGTCCTTCCAGGGCGGCATTCTGGTTCCCGGTTATGCCGCGGCCAAGGGCGCGGTTGCGCAACTGACCAAGGCGCTGGCCAATGAATGGGCCGACAAAGGCATCAACGTCAACGCCATCGCTCCCGGCTATATGGCCACCGACAACACCGCTGCTTTGCGGGCCGACCCCGCGCGCTCCGCCGCTATTCTTGCCAGGATTCCCGCGGGACGCTGGGGCTTGCCTTCCGATCTGGCCGGCGCGGCGGTCTTTCTTGCCTCGGATGCAAGCAATTATGTGAACGGCCATGTTCTGGTCGTCGATGGCGGATGGCTCTGCCGCTAATGCTACAGTTGTCCGTCATAGATTCCGGAGGGAGCAGGGGGCTTCAGCTCCCTGAAAGAAAGCGAATATGCGCGCGCCTTCAGGCACGGGCCTTTGCCGGGAAGAGAAGCAGCGAGTCAGAAGGATAGGAGCATGACTACAAAGACAATTTACGATTGGGCCGATGAGCGGCTGGGCCTTCGCGAGCTGGCCGCCATTGTGCGCCATAAAACCGTCCCGGTTCACTCCCAGTCTTTCTGGTACTACTGGGGCGGCATCACGCTCTTTTTCTTCATGGTCCAGTGCTTTACCGGCGTGCTGCTGCTGGTTTACTACCAGCCCGGCGCAAACGCCTACGAGTCAGTCCGCCAGATCACCTTCGTCATGCACTTCGGCTGGCTGATCCGCTCAGTGCACGCATGGTCCGCCAGCTTGATGATCTTCTCCATCCTGGTGCACATGTTCTCCGTCTACTTCATGAAGGCTTACCGCAAGCCGCGCGAGTTTGGCTGGTTCAGCGGCATGTTGCTGCTGGGCATCGCTACGATCTTCGGCTTCTCCGGCTACCTGCTGCCCATGGATGAGTTGAGCTACTTCGCCACCAAGGTCGGCCTGCAGATTCCCTCGGCGATTCCATGGATTGGCGCGGGACTGGCCAATATGTTGCGCGGCGGTCCCGACGTGAGTGAATTTACAGTCCAGCGCTTCTTTGCACTGCACGTCGTGGTGCTGCCGGCCATCTTCTTACCCCTGCTTGGCTTCCATCTTTGGTTAGTCCAGCGCCACGGCAATGCACTGCCGCCCAGCGAAGAAGCCAAACCCGCCCGCCAGCGCAAGACCATGCCCTTTTTCCCTGACTTTATGCGCAAAGACCTGGCCATGTGGCTCATCGCGTTGAACATTCTGGCGCTGCTGGCCGCCGTCTTTCCCTGGCCGCTGGGCAAGCAATTTGACCCGCTCGCCCCCGCCCCGCTGGGCATACATCCCGAGTGGTACTTCATGAGTCCCTTCGAGACGCTCAAGCTGCTGGGCTTCGTTTTTTCAGGCAAGTATGCCGGGTTCGGAGAAATTGCCGGCATTCTGCTCTTCTCGCTCAGCATTGTGCTCTGGCTGCTGATTCCCTTCTATGACAACCGCAAGGAATCCAGACTGCGCGCTCGCATTGCGCACTACTTAGGCCTGCTGGCGGTCTTCGCGCTGCTGGCCACCACCGTCATCGGCTATTGGACGATTCGGTGAAGCAGTGAATGAGTGAAAAAGTGAACGAGTGAACGGGTAAAGAAGTGGAGCAACGACGAAAGCGGAACATGAAGTGATTGTCGATAAGCCCAGGAGGAAACCAACTATGCAATCATTCCGAGACCTTCAGGTTTGGCAAAGGTCGATGGAATTGACAGTTGCTGTCTATCGGCTCACGCAACATTTTCCTCGCGAAGAAGCTTTCGGGCTCACGTCTCAGTTGAGACGTTCTGCGGTTTCAGTTCCAAGCAATATTGCGGAAGGCCACGGGCGCATGAACCGGCGCGAGTTTAAACACTTCCTCCTGATCGCACGCGCCTCGAATTGCGAGCTGCAAACGCAATTGGAACTCTCCGGTGTGTTGGGGTTCGCGGATAGTCAACTCCTTAACCAGGCCCAAGGAGTTTCACATGAAGTGGAGAAAATGCTCTTTGCGCTGTTAAGCAAGCTGAAGAACAACAGCAGTTAAGAAGAGATCAGTGGAGAACTGAACGAGTGAAAAAGTGAAACATGCACTGTGCGGAACATGAGCCATTTTCACTGGTTTATTCACCCTTTTCACTCTTTCACTGGTTCACTCCTTCACTTCTTCACTCCTTCACTTATTCACTAGTTCACTCGTTCACTAGTTCACTTCTTCACTGTTTCGGAGCAACCATGAACTATCCATTTTGGGAAATTCCAATCCTCGGCTCGGGCTGGGTGATCGGCATCATCGCCATCTTCCACGTCTTGATCTCGCAATTCGCCGTGGGCGGCGGCCTCTATCTTCCCCTGGCCGAGCACAAGGCCCTTCGTATGCCGGAAGGCCCGCTCCGCTCCGAATGGCTCAAACAACTGGCCAGCTTCTCGAGGTTTTTCCTCATCCTTACCGCCGTCTTCGGCACCGTCAGCGGGGTCGGCATCTGGTTCGCCATCAGCCTCACTCACCCCGAAGCCACCAGTACTCTCATCCATAACTTCGTCTTCGCCTGGGCTATGGAGTGGGTCTTCTTCATCGTCGAGCTGACCACCATCGCCGTCTACTATTCCACCTGGAACCGCATCGATCCCCAACTGCACCTCGTCGTCGGCTGGGTCTATGCCGTCTCGTCCGTTTTCACCCTCATCATCATCAACGGCATTCTCACCTTCATGCTCACCCCCGGAGATGCCTGGCTGGCCGTAGCCGGAACAGGCCATGAAGCGAGCAAGTTCTGGTACGCCCTCTTCAATCCCACTTATTGGCCCAGCCTCTTTCTGCGCGCCTGCGTCTGTTGCGCGCTGGCCGGCATCTGGGCGCTTATCACCGCCAGCCGCATCGACGGCAACAAGCACCCCGAGCTTAAAATCACCATGGTCCAGTGGAGCGTCAAGTGGCTGGTGCCTTCCTTCGTGGCCACGCCCTTCATCCTCATCTGGTACCTCTGGATGGTTCCCGCATCGCAGCAGGCATTACTCACCCTGGGCATCGACACCATCGGCTCCGGAACATTTTCCATCATCACCCGCATCGCCCTGCTGATTATCGTCACCTCCGCCACCATTGTGGGCGTCGCTTACTTCCTCGCCTACCGCAATCCCCGCGACTTCAACCTCTCCCACGCCATGGCCATATTGCTGTTGGCGCTCATCGCCACCGCCTCCGGCGAGTACGCCCGCGAGATGTTGCGCAAACCCTACGTCATCGGCCACTGGATGTACGCCAACGGCGTCCGCGTTCCATACGTTAGCCGCATTAATCAGGAAGGCTATCTGGCCCACTCCATGTGGGTCTGGAACGGTCCCATACAGGGCAGTTTTTTTGATATTCCGGGAGACACGAGCACGTGGGATATTTACAGCTACTCCCGCGGCGAGGCCATCTTCCGCGGCGAGTGCGGCTCCTGCCACACCCTCGGCGGCTATCGCCCACTGAAATACCTGCTCGCCGGACGCGACCGCGCCAATATTGCCAGCTTTATTACCATGCTGCACGATTACAAGCCTGACTCGCTTTACCACCACTTCATGCCGCCCATGGTCGGCACAAGGCAGGACATCGACGACCTCGCGGATTTTCTCAACGCCCAGGTCAACCCGCCGCAAAAGCCCGCGTTGACGGCGCAGAAGTAGCCGTCTTCATCTGTTCGTCTACAACGGCAAAGGCCCGCATCCCGCGGGCCTTTGTCATCCTCCAGTGTCAAACATGCAGGGTCAATTCTGCGTCGCTTCTCCTCAAGCTTGGTCCAGCATAACCTTCCAGCAGATTTCGAATTCCTGATCGCTAATAACATCTTTGATCTCGAGTTCTTCGGGCATCTTTGGGAGTTTCCTGCCGTCATACACCTTCATATCGGGATCCATGTCCTTGATCATCGGCACAATGGTTCTCAGATAGGTTCGGGTGATAACGAATTTGTGAACCTCGGCTGAATCATTCTTGATCTTTTCGTAAATTGCCGCTTCGCCAGACCCCAGCGGCTTCAACTTGTCCAATCCCTCGGCATCCTTTTGGAGTTTTTCCTGTAGAGAACTAATCTCGCTTTGTGCGATGCGCATCTCGTCATCCGACAGCTTGAATAGCATCCACAGCTTGAAACTGGAGATCGCGCCGGTAAAGTTGAATGCGGATTCGTAGGCCTTTGCCAGGTTGTAGCGCGCCTCAGGCCACCACGGACAAGTGCGCGCCGCCAATTCAAACTGGCGATTAGCAACGGACAGGTCCACTTCCACATCATGCCGGGTCAATTCTTTCTTTGCCGCTTGCAGAGCATCATTCCCGCGACTGAAATACTTCTGCGCCTCTTCCGGGCAGGCGGGCAGTTGGTTCATTGCGCGGGCCAGCTTGATGACTTTGCTGGCGAGGTCCACGTTGTTGGGATTCGCCTGATATTGCGTCACAGCCTGTTGAAAGGCGGATACCGGCGACTGCGCCGCCAACGGAGCCGTCTCCGAAAGAAGAACCAAACAAAATGCTAGTAAGCAGACCGCGATCATAACCTGCCCGCGAAATATCGTTCTAAACACCACTTTCATCGGAATTCTCCTTGGGGCCATTCAGCCCTGTCGTTCGATTTGCGTTGCCTGCATTCAAGCCAACGGCATATGCCCGTTGCACAGAGAAGAACAAATTGATACACAAAACTTACGAGAAGTGTATACCGGCGCCAAACAGAATGTCGACGACCTCGCGGACTTCCTCAACGCCCAGGTCAACCCGCCGGAAAGGCCCGCGCTGACGGCGCAGAAATAGCTTTCCCAAACGTCTGTCGCCGCATCAAAGCCCAGTGCCCCATCCTTTTGCGTTCTTTGCGGAAGGGTGGGAAAGCACAGAGGCTCACTCGCCCTCATAACGGAAAAGTCGCAATTACTTTTGCGGTGAAGCCGCGGTTATGCTCACCACCTGCTCGGCAGCGAAAGCCACCAGCTTTGTACACAGATTCTGGTGCAACCCGCGCTCCTTGAAGGCGCGTTGACCTGCTTCGGTGTCGAGAGCGCAGCCGGTCAATTCTCGGCACAGGATCGCCCCGTGCGCCTCGCGGAAGGCCTCTGTCAGTTTTCGCGCCCGTTCGTAGAGCGCATTCCGGCCGGCAACAGGATTGGCGGCCATGGCTTTTCCCTCAGCCTCTCCGAGCGCCAGCAACGCCCCGGTGAGCGCTCCGCAAATCTCGCCCTGCCGTGCTACTCCGCCGCCAAAGGGCGCAGCCAGCGCCAGCCGTTGTGCCTCGCTCAGGCCTTTGCCGGTGGCGCTGGCGGCATAAACCGACTGGGCGCAATTGTAGTTCTGTGAAAAAAGTTCCACGGCGCGATGGCTTTGATTCTTGCTCACAAACGGTCTCCCCGGGCTGATTCGCCCGCTTCTCTCAGTATATTCACCACCACACTCTATAACCGTTAATAACCCTGTGCCCGCGCAAGCGGCGTCTGCCCCACCGCAGGTGCCCCCACCGCAGGTGGTTGGCCGCACCGCGGGTGCCCGCAGGTGGTTACAATAACCGTTAGGGAGCCGTCCAATCGATATGACTCGTTTTTTCGCACTTACCCATCGTTTTTTCTCTCTCCGTTTGCGAACCAGCCTTTTACTCAGCCTCGCCGTCGCTGCTCTGTTTGCTGCTGCCGCCTTGGCACACGCCCAGTTTAGCGTGCCGCCGACCACGACGCAGGTGCATGACCCCGCCGCCCTCAAGCCGCCCCCCGGAGCCCGCGTGGCCCTGGTCGAGTTTGAGGACATGGAGTGCCCGGACTGCGGTCGCGCCAACCCCTTACTCAAAGAGGCTGCCGCCAAATATAAGATTCCCTTGGTGCGCCACGACTTCCCGCTGCCCATGCATGCCTGGAGTTTCAACGCCGCGGTCAATGCACGCTGGTTCGACACCCATAGCAAGGCCCTGGGCGACGAGTACCGCGATCAGGTCTTCGCCAATCAGGCCACCATCGTCAACCCGGATGTCTTGCTCCAGTTCACGGAGAAATTTGCTGCTCTCCACGGCCTCGCCATGCCCTTTGCCATCGATCCGCAAGGCAAGCTGGCAGAGCTCGTCAAGGCCGACTACGCCCTCGGGCAGCGCGTCGGCATCGAGCATACCCCCACCATCTGGGTGGTCACTGCCCATTCCAAGGGCGCGCCATTCGTCGAAGTCGTCGACCGCAGCAAGCTTTTTCAGCTCATCGACCAGGCCTTCGCCGACACCGCCTCGCCCAAACCCGCCCCTACCGCTGCGCCTGTGAAGAAATCCACCACGCCGCCAGCCAAGAAACCCACCGGCAACTGACGGCTTTATCGTTCGAATGCAAAACGGCGCATCCCGCTCTGGGTTGCGTCGTATCTCTCTAAGTGAATATAGGGTGCCCCACCCTCGCGGCGTTTTTGTTTTTGCCGCTAGGGTGGGATAAATATAGCCCTTGTTCTTTATCTATTGCAACTTACTTCCCGCCCAGCTGCACTAGCTTCTCCGCCCCAGCCCCGCCCGGCGAAACCATCCTAATCTGCGGCGCCCGCCAGTGGTCGATGTAGCTGATCCGGTGCACGCATCCAATCGTACAGTTCGGCGCGCAGCTTTTCGCCGTCAAAAACTCCCGCTTCACATCCGCCGTAGTGTACCCGGCCAGCGGCACGCCCGGATATCCTCTCTGCTGGCTGCAATAATGCACCAGCCCGTCCTCGCAGATATACAGGTACCGCGACCCCGCCCGGCAGCGCCAATCATTCGGCTGCCCCTGCACAATCGCCTCCTGAAACAGGTCGAAGCGCGAGTAGTTGGTCTTCTTCCGGTGCGTCATCTCGAAATAGACGCGCGCCTCATCCTCCTTCAGCGGCTTCAGTTGCCCGTCCCCGTCGTGGATAATCCCAATCGTCGATTCAAAGCCCAGCTCCAGCGCCCGCCGCCCGATCACCAGCGCGTCATTGGGATTCTTGAAGCCCCCGCCCACCACCGAATTGATGTTCACGTGGAACGTGGCGTACTGCGACAGCATCTCCAGCTTCTTGTCCAGCACCTTGAGACTTTTTTTCGACACCTCGTCCGGCGTCAGATTATCAATGGAAATCTGCATGTGATCCAACCCGGCCCGGTTCAGCCGTTCGATTCGCTCCACATTCAGCAGATATCCGTTGGTAATCATTCCGGCAATCGCTCCCGTCCGCCGGATTCTCCGGATAATCTCGTCCAGCTCCGGATGCGTCAGCGGCTCCCCGCCGCTAATGCCGATCATCGCCGTCCCCAGCCGTCCCAGGTGGTCGATCCGCCGGAACATCTCCTCCAGCGCCACCGGCTCGCTCACCTTGTCGTACTCGTTGCAGTAGCCGCAACTCAGGTTGCAAAACCGCGCCGGCACAATCTGCGCCAGTACCGGGTGCCCCGTGTGAGCCAGCGCGCTGAACACCATCCTCAGCTCGCGTGCCTTCCGCGTCGCCCTGATCCACAGCCCCCGCACCGTCTTTTTCCGTGCAATCGCCATCTTGTTTATTGAATCACATCGCACCGCCCAAACGCAGCAAGGGTGCCAACCGGAAACCGGCGGCGCCCTATGCGGTGCTGCGTTTTCAAATCTTCACACGTGATTGCCGAAGCCATGCGCCTTCAACTCCTCCATCTGGCGCTTCAACTGCTCCATTTGCTGCTTCATCTGCTGCTGCAGCTCATCCATCTGTTTCTGGTCGAGTTTGAAATCTTCCGGCTTGAAGTTCTTGCGCAGCTCCTCCATCTGCTGCTTCAGTTGCTCCATCTGTTTCGGATCGAGCTTGAAATTCTCGCACTTGAGGCTCTCGCGCAGCTTTTCGGCCTGCTTGCGCATCTCCTCCGTCTGCTGCGAGCTGACCTCCAAGCTCAACTCTCTGGCCTGGTCCTTCAGCGCCTTGGCCTGATCGCGTAGCGCCAGTGCCTGATCCGCCGCATTCTGCGCAAACTCCGGATCAATCTCCGCCACTACCATCCCATCCCCTGCCGGGAAAATCTCCTCCAGCTCCAGCATGCCGTGGCGCTTCGAATCCACTTGCAGGGTCAGCGTCTGCTGTTTCTTGTCGCGCAAAATCGTCACCTGCACGCTCTTGCCCTGGTTGGAATGCAGTGCGCGCTCCCAATCCGCCATCGTGGCGATGGCGTCCGGCCCAACCTTGAGAATCACGTCGAAAGCCTTCAGTCCCGCCGTGTCGGCCTCGCTCTTGTGCGCCACCTGCCTGACCATCACTCCGCCGCCCACGCCCAGGTACTCGGCCATCTGCGAGGTCAACGGCTCCACCAGCGCGCCCACATTCAGGCTGCTGCCGAAAAACGGCATGTGGAAACCGCCCGGCAGCGGCGAATCGCCTTCCGCCAGCATGTTCATTCCCGGCCCCGGCGTAAAAACGTCGCCGCCAGTGCCGATGTTGTTCCAGACCTCGTGCTCCATGGCCCTGCGGTTGGCCAACTCCACGGACAGCGTCTGCACGTTTCCGTCGCGACTGATTTCCAGGCTCACCTTGCGGCCCGCGGGAATCTCTCGCAGCATCCGCCGCAACTGCTCGGCGCCCTCCACGGTCTGCCCGTTCAGTTGCAGCACCACGTCGTTGACCTTTAGTCCGATCTTCCCCGCCGGGGCGTCGTGATCGATCAGCGTGATGACCGCCCCGCGAACTTCCTTCAACTTGAGCGCCTGCGCCTTCTCCTGGTCCACGTCCGCCAGGTCCACGCCCAGGTAACCCTGCGAGCTGGAGTGCAGCAACAGCAGCGGATTGCGATCCTCCAGTTGTTGGTAAATGCTCCGCGCCTGCGCCGCTGCTCCCGGCGTCGCCATAGCGGCCCACGCTCCCAGCAACAGCACAAATCCAAATCTTCCGTACGGCCTCAAAAAATGTTTCATCTCTTCTTCTCCTGCGGTTGCATTGACTCCGGCCCCGCACTCTTTACTGACGATGCGGTCGCCGAAAGGTCACGCTCCTATTGAATCTCCGGTACGCTGTTCAACACCTGTCGTGAAACATTCCTGATATGGGGATTGCTGTCGGAATTGGAGACCGAATACAGCACCTGCCGCACGCTGGTATCGGCTTCCACCGGCGCCAGAATATTGATAGCCGCGGTGCGAATGCGCGGGTCGCCGTCGTTCATCAATGCCTCTAACACGGCATCCCGCACCTGCATATCCTCGGAGACATAAGGCTCCAGGCCCAGCAACGCCTTCTCGCGCACGCCCTCGTTCCTGTCGTAGCGCAGCGCCACCATCAGCGCGTTGCGTATCCCCGCCGCCTTCTGGCATCCGTGCCCGGCCTTGCACTCGGCCGCCATCAGTCCCACCGAGTCGTCCCGCACGCCCGCCGATGTTGAATTCTCGCTGGCCAGCATCAGCAACTGACGAATCGCCGGATCGTCCAGCGATCCCTCCATCCGCTGCGGCACCAGCTGGTTGTACCGCACCTCCACCATGTGGCTGTTCGGCTCTCGCACAATGCTGGAGATGTTGGCTATCTCCGCTGGCGCGGCGGCTCCTGCTGTCGTGTCTGGATGGACCTGTGTCCGCGATGTCCGTGCCGTAGTTGCCTGAGCCGCCGCTGGATGCCTGGCGCGATTCGCAGCTAGCTCGTTGCTGCCCAGCAGGCCCGCGCAGGCGCCAACCACCAGCAGCAGGCAAGCCGCTATCGGCGCCGCCTGCAGGCTGGCGAGATTATTCCTCATCCGCTGGCCCAGCCGTTCATACCAGCGCCGCGGTGGCAATGCGTTCAGAGCTTCCTCGAGCCTCAGCCGCGAACGTGCTATTAGGTTGGCGCCCGGTTCCACGACCGGCTTTACTCCGGCCAACTCCTTCAGCGCCAGAAGTTTCTCCCGCTCCTTGCCGCACTCCGGGCATCCGGCCAAGTGTCGCTCAAGTTCCTGCGCCTGTTCCTCGGCCAGTTCCCCATATTCCGCCGCTACAATCCGCTCTTGTGCAACTTCGCATTTCATCGTTACGTCCTTCCAGCCTCAAAAAGTACCGCAATACTCATCCAAAACTCCGCCGTCCGCAGTGTTTTTACTCCGCCGTCCGCAGGCCTATCGCAATCCCGCCAACTGTGTTCTCAGCTTCTTGGTCGCCCTGAAGAGCGTATTCTTGGCGGTCTCTTCCGTGGTGTTCAGCATCTCTCCTATCACGCGCAGCCGCAGCCCCTGGTAGTGCTTCAGTTCAAAAACCATCCGCTCCCTCGGCGTCAGCTTCTCCAGCGCGGCCTGTATCCGCTCTGCCAGCAGCTTCCGGTCCAGCTCCCTGCCGGGGTTGGAGAACGACCGGTCGTCCGAAACTGAGGCCAGCAGGTCAATCTCTCCCCCGGAGTAATCCACAATCACTGCGCGGTCCTCGCGACGGGTCTTGCGCCGCCGCATTTGGTCCAGGCAAAGATTGGTCACAATCCGGTAGATCCACGTATAAAACGAGCATTCAAACCGGAAATTCCCCAGATACCGGTAGGCCTTCAAGAAGGCCTCCTGGTAAATGTCCTCGGCGTCGTGCTCGGAGCCGGTCAGATGCAGCGCCAGCCTCAGAACCTGATGCTCATACTGCCGCACCAGCGCGTCAAAGGCCGCCCGCGACCCCGCCTGAGCCTCGCGGATCAGCTCCATCTCCGTCATGCGAGCCTGCATCCGTTCCTCGGCGCTCTTCTGTCCGTTCCTTGACCTGGTCGCTTCCATGCCTGAGGAGGATTGTATCCTCCCGGCTGCCGGCCAGGCCAAACCTGCCGGTCCCAAACCCGCCGGATTAGGAATCGAAGATGTAGGGTAGATCGCCGCATCCGTCGCCATCGAACCTGCTCCGGGGATAGGGAGTCTCCGCACTCCGATAGACGAAAACGGCCTGCATTGGTAAGCCCCGTGCCCCATCCTTTTCGAGCACCTCCCGAAAAGGGTGGGAAACCAGGAAGCTCAATCAGACCAGGCCCCGTGCCCCATCCATTTCGCGCACTTTGCGGAATGGGTGGGATTCCACGAATTTCAATCTGTCTCGGTAATCCGCCAACTTGCTAACTCGCTAACCTGCTATCCCCGCGAAGCGGGGGCTAACTTGCCGCACTTGACAAAAACACCCTATCCCGGCCCGTTACACTGAAAGACGATGAACGATTCGCTCTTTCCCGATCCCGCGGCCGATGCCCCCGGCAGAGCCTTCATCGCCCACTGCGACGGCGGCGCCCGAGGCAATCCCGGCCCCTCCGGCTACGGCGCCGTCATCGAGGATATAAACGGCCGCGTCGTAGCTGAACTGAGCGAGTACCTCGGCATCCAGACCAACAACTTCGCTGAATACTCCGGCCTGCTGGCGGTCTTGCGCTGGACCGTCGTGAACAAGGCGAAGCGCCTGCGCGTGGTCTCCGACTCCGAGCTGATGGTCAAGCAGATGCAGCTTTTGTATAAGGTAAAGAGCCCCGCACTCCGCCCCATGTGGGAAGAAGCCCGCCGCCTCTCCCGCCACATCGAACACTTCGAGATGCGCCACACTCTCCGCGGCACAAACAAGCAAGCCGACCGCCTGGCCAACGAAGCCATGGACAAAGGCATGGGTCGCAACCAGCCTGGCTAGAGGTAATGTCGAAAGTGGATGCTCTATCTTCGGTAGGGTAATGGATGCCCCATGAAATGGAAAGTAGGTGTTCCATCTATGGAAGGGTCCCGGATGTCTCATGAAATGGAAAGTGGGTGCCCCACTTTCGCGGCGTATTTGTATTTGCCGCTAAGGTGGGATATCTATAACTACAGCTCCTTACATATAACTATTGTTCTTAATTCATATCTATTCCGCTAACTCCGCCAACTCCGCTATTCCCACCTCACCGCAGGTACTTCGCCTCAATAGCCAGCGCCTTCTTGAATCGCCGCACATATCTCTCTTCCGTGGCGATAAACTGCGCCCCAATAAACCGATCTACCACCTCGAAGGCCAGCGCCGTGCCAATGATGCGCGATCCTAGTACGCATACGTTCATATCTTCGTGCTCCACGCCCTGGTGCGCCGAGTAAGTATCATGGCACATCCCGGCGCGAATCCCCGGTATCTTGTTGGCCACTACGCTGATCCCCACACCCGAACCGCAGATAAGAATTCCGCGCTCCGCCACGCCCTGCTTCAAAGCCAAACCAACTTTCTCGGCAAAGTCGGGATAATCCGACGGTTCGGCGTTATAAGCTCCCAGGTCCACCACCTCGTGGCCGGCCTTGGCAAGATAGGCGCGAAGCACCTCCTTCAGAGAAAATCCCGCATGGTCGGATGCAATGACGAGTTTCACAATTAGCTCCTAGCTTCTAGCCTCTAGCTTCTAGCTCTGGGCCTTTTCTTGCCGCGACAGGAAATCCGGAACTTACCGTCGGCACGATGAAGCTAAAAGCTAGAGGCTAGAAGCTAGTGGCTGTTTTTACTTCACCAGCTTCTTCGCCCGCTTCGCCACATTCTCCGCGGTGAACCCAAATTCCGCAAGCAATTTCTTCCCCGGCGCTGACGCCCCAAAGCGGTCCAGTCCGATCACGTCGCCGCCCGAGCCAACATACTTCCACCAGCCCATTGTCGAACCAGCCTCCACCGCCAGCTTGGGCACTCCGGCTGGCAATACGCTTGCCTTGTACTCCGCCGATTGCTCCTCGAAGATCCTCCAACTCGGGAAGCTCACCACCCGCGCCCGGATTCCCTCGGCCGCCAACAGCTTCGCCGCCTCCAGGCACGGCCAAACCTCACTGCCCGTACCGATCAGCACCACCTGCGGCTTCTCCGCCTCCCGCAGCACATAGGCGCCCTTGCTCACTCCCGCGTATACGTCGTGCTTCGCCGCATCAATCACCGGCAAATCCTGCCGCGTCAGCGCAAAGAAGCACGCCCCTTTACGCTCCAATGCCAGCCGCCACGCCGCCGCCGTCTCGTTGGCATCCGCCGGCCGCAGGTCCGTCAGCCCCGGAATCGCGCGGTAGTTCATCAGTTGCTCAATCGGCTGGTGCGTCGGCCCATCCTCGCCCAGCGCAATCGTGTCATGGGTAAAGATGAAGAACGCATGAACCTTCATCAGCGCCGCCAGCCGTATCGCCGGTTTCGCATAATCGGAAAAGATAAAGAAAGTTGATCCAAACGGAATCAGCCCGTCGTGCGCCGCAATCCCGTTCACCGCCGCGCACATCCCAAACTCGCGCACTCCGAAAAACACGTTGCGCCCCGCCGGGTCTACATGAAAGTTCGCCCCCGGCTTGAAGATCGTCTTGGTCGAAGCGGTCAGGTCCGCGGCGCCGCCAAACAGCTCCGGCACTTGCTCGGCAATCGCGTTCAGAATCACGCCGCCTGCGTTGCGCGTGGCCATCGCCTTGTCCGTCGGGAAGCTGGGAATCGTCTTCTCCCAACCCGCCTTCAGCACGCCCTTCTGGGTGCGCTCAAACTCCGCCGCCTGCTCCGGGTTGGCCGCTCTGTAGCCCTCAAACAGTTTCTTCCACGCGGCTTCTTGTCCCGCGCCGCGCTCCACGGCCTTGCGCCAATTCTTGAGCGCTGTATCCGGCACAACAAAGCTCTGATCCTCCGCGAAACCAAAAAACTTCTTGGTCGCCGCCACCGCCTCCGCGCCCAGAGGCTCGCCATGTGACTTGCTGCTACCCGCCTTGGGGCTGCCGTAGCCAATCACTGTCCGCACGGCAATAATCGACGGCCTGCCCGTCTCCGCTTTCGCCGCCAAGATCGCCGCCTCAATCGCTGCCAGGTCATTGCCATCCGCCACCCGTTGCACGTGCCAGTGGTAAGCCTCAAAGCGCTTCAGCGCATCCTCGGTATAGCTAAGGTTCGTCGGCCCATCCAGCGAAATCAAGTTATCGTCATAAAGGCAGATCAGCTTGCCCAGCTTCAGCGTTCCCGCCAGCGAGCAAGCCTCGTGCGAGACGCCCTCCATCAGGTCGCCGTCGCCCAGCAGCACGTAGGTGTGGTGATCCACCACTTCGAATCCCGGCCGATTGTACACCGCGGCCAGGTGCTTCTCCGCCATGGCCATGCCCACGGCCATCGCAATCCCCTGCCCCAGCGGCCCGGTCGTCACTTCCACTCCGTCCGTGTGGCCGCGCTCCGGGTGGCCCGGCGTCCGCGACTTCCACTGCCGGAAGCTCTTCAGGTCGTCCAGCGTCACATCGTACCCGGCCAGAAACAGCGTTCCATAGAGCAGTGCCGAAGCGTGCCCGTTTGACAACACGAACCTATCCCTGTCCGCCCACTTCGCATTTGCCGGATTGTGCTTCATCAGCTTGTGAAACAGCAGATATGCCATGGGCGCGCATCCCAGTGGCGCGCCGGGGTGGCCGCTGTTCGCCTTTTGTACGGCATCAACGGCCAGCAGCCGCAGCGTGTTGATAGAGAGCTGGTCAAGAGCCAAGGAGTCCGGAGAATAGTCCGGAAGACTCGAAGTCATATGCGCGGGAGATCCTTTCTTTGCAAAGCGCTTGTTTCTCGTGCCGATACTCGTCGCAACTTTCGAACCTCTGCGCTAGCCGGTACTGAAATAGTAACGGGCTCTGCAGATTGCGGGATAATGCTTGTACGGATAGAGCACAACTTCATCCGCGCCCTAAGTGCTTTAAAATCAACGCGGACTTTAGCCGAGGCAAGTCTATTATATGCCATCCAGCCGGTTGATCATCACTTCATATTTTTGACACTGAGATTCCAAATAGACACTGCCAGACTCTCGAAACTCTCCCCTATCCATTTTGAAACTCTATCTTTCCCGCACCTTCGCACCGCCTTCCCGCATCTATTAAGTGCAACCTATATGGAGGAAATTACCGATGGCATACGAACTTGCCCCGCTTCCCTACGACTACGCCGCACTTGAGCCGTTCATCGACACCGAGACGATGAAGATCCACCACGACAAGCACCACCAGGCCTATGTGAACAACACCAATGCCCTGCTGGCCAACCACCCCCATCTGGCCGCAAAACCCATTGACGACCTGATCCGCGACCTGGCGCAGGTTCCCGAGGAGATTCGCACCGCGGTCCGCAACAACGCCGGAGGCCACGCCAACCACACAGCCTTCTGGCGTCTTATGGGTAAGGTCGGCTCCGACGGTGTTGGAGGCGCGCCCACAGGCCCCATCGCCGCCCAGATCACCGCCGACTTCGGCGACTTCGAGACCTTTAAAAAGACCTTCAACGAGACCACCGCCAAGCAGTTCGGCTCCGGTTGGGGCTGGCTGGTTTTCCAGACCGGCAAGCTCAAGGTCATCACCACTCCCAACCAGGACTCGCCCCTCTCGCAGGGCCTCTATCCCATCCTGTTCAACGACATCTGGGAGCACGCCTACTACCTCAAGTACCAGAACCGCCGCCCCGACTACCTCGCCGCCTGGTGGAATGTCGTCAACTGGCACGAGGTCAACAAGCGCTTCGCCATCGCCAAAGGCTGAAGGCAGCGAAAAACAGCTCTTAGCTTCTAGCCGCTAGCCCGAATCGTGTGCCTGGAGCATTTACGCTCACCATGTCAGGGAACGAATCGTTGGTTCGTCCCAAAATCAGCTAGAAGCTAGAGGCTAATAGCTGGAAGCTGTTTTCCCGCAACCATTTCTCCCCTTCCGTGTCTAATTCCGTAGACTAGTAGACTATTAGATGGAGAGATTCATGCGAAATTTTGCCCTTCTACCGCTCGCGGTGCTTCTTGCCGTCCTGATCGCGTCAACCCCTGCCGCCCCTGCTCAGTCCGCCAACTTCACTGTTTCGCAGCACGGCAAATCCGTCGGCAAGGCCAACTTCAACTTCGCCGCCAGCCCCTCCGGCTACGACTCCTCCGCGCTGGTCATCATCAACATGAAGGGCCTCGATTACTCCCTCTCCAAAACCGAGAGTCTCTACCAAGACAACAACCTGCGCCAAGTGCAGTTGAGCGCCGCCGTCAACGGCTCGGCCGTCAACGTCACCGCCGCTCCCCAACCGGCGCCAGGCCAGGCTAAGATCTTCCTCCTCAACATCTCCGCCAACGGCAACACTACCACCACCCGTCTGCCTCAGCATTTCGCGGCCGTCTTCCTCCCCGACTTCGACCCCGGCGCTTTGGAAACCCTTCTGGTTCTTGCCGTGTCCCATAACAACCGCAACCTTTGGGCCATCATTCCTAAAAAAGAGGGCTCCATCGTTCCCATTCAGTTGGCCACCTACGCTGACGAGCAGGGCGCCCTTGACGGCAATCCCGTCGTCGTCCACCACCAGGTCGCCACCATCGCCGGCTCTGAAACCGACCTCTTCTCCGGCCCTGAAAATCAGCTCCTCCAGGCCGAGTTTCCCCAGATTGGCTTCGCTCTGATCCGCAACGGCTTTGTCCTCACCCCGTCCGCCAAGCCCGGCGCTCCTCCCGCCGATCTGAATCCCGCGCCACCACCCGCGCAGAATCCCGCGCCTCCGGCTCAGCCGACCCCCGCACCACCACCCGCGCAGAATCCAACTCCCCCGGCTCAACTGAATCCCGCACCGCCACCCGCGCAAAATCCCATTCCAGCTGTTCAGCCAGCTCCCGCTCCTCCGGCTCAACAGAATCCCGCACCGCCACCCGCGCAGAATCCTGCACCGCCGCCCGCGCAGAATCCCGCTCCTCCAGCCCCGCAAACTCCCCCTCCCCCGGTTCAGCAGCCTCCCGCGCCTCCAGCCGACAAGAGTCCTCAGCAGCCTGGCTGAACAGCTGACCTGGTAAACCCCAATTTATATGTTTTTGTGCTATAGTTCATAGTGTTAGTGTGCGCTATGCAGATCCTCAAGACACGATGGTTCTCGCGGTTTGCACGGCGCGAGGGAATAACGGACAACAGTCTGCGCGAAGCGATTGAGCGAGCGGAACGAGGCCTGGTGAATGCCGATTTAGGCGGCGGGCTCATCAAGCAACGCGTCGCCCGCCAGGGGCAAGGGCGATCCGGCGGCTACCGCGTGATTATTGCCTATCGCGCTGCAAGCAAGGCTTTTTTTCTACATGGCTTTGCAAAGAACGACCAAGAAAATATCGGCGAGGATGAGTTGATCGCGTTGAGGAAGTTTGGCAGGCGATTGCTTACCGCCGATGTCGAGACGTTGAAAGCTATGTTTGAAGATGGTTCACTCAAGGAGGTCGATGATGACAAAGAAGAATAGCTCCATCTCGGAGGCAATTCTCGAAACTGCCGGAGACCTGCACCGGCATGGCTTGCTAGACGACGAAGAGTATCGCAAAATCACCGTTCGACACCTTGGAGTGGAGCCGCTGCCCACGGCCAAACCAATCCACGGCGAAGAGATTCGCCAGTTGAGAGAGCGCGCCAACATGAGTCAGGCCGCCTTCGCCCGGACTCTCAACCTGAGCGTCGGTTACATCTCGCAGTTGGAGCGCGGCGCCAAGCAGCCCAAAGGTCCGGCGCTGGCGCTGCTCAACGTGATTCGCCGCAAGGGGTTCGAAGCGATCCTCTGAAGGTTGCGTTCGACGCATTGTGTAGGGGTAACGGAAAACGGCATCACGCAATCCTGCTTGACAATTGCGGGGAAATCGAAGAATATTGTCTCGCTTGACCGCATCGTAGTTAGCCAAATATGGAGAAGAATAATGGGCATTAACGAAGTGCTTAACGTCCTGAGCGGTGGATTACGGTATATCACTGCCGTGTCGCCTAATCGGCTTACTGAGACACAGGCTCGCCTCAGCACGGCAATCCTACTATTTGTCTGCTATGGCTACACCGAATTCGATCCGACGGGCCTGAAACACTCAGGGCATGAGGCAATTCTAAGAGCTCTTGTCAAGGGGCTGTCGTTCACACAAAAGTGCCTGCAGCTCGGGCTTATCGATAACTCGCAACCGATTATGTCGTGCATCAAAGAGCCAATGACAGCAATAAAGGATACAAAGCCGGTTTATGATTTGTACACATCATCCATTGAAGATTGGCATCGTGAAATACTTGCTAAGATACCTGGGCAACCTAATACAACGCAGGCTAGATCTGGGAGTACTGTGTTCGAAATAACCAACCATATGTTAGGTATTAGTTTGCTTAAAGGCAATGCGCTCTCCTATGCCGCAGACTCTGACTTATTCAGGCTTTTTGGTCAGGATCAAAATCAAACGGAGTTCCTCACAATATATGCAACTGATCCAAAGAATAACTTAAACCGTTACACTTATTCTCCAAGCCAATGGACCGAAGGCAGTGTATCTGGCTTCTCGTTCGAAGTTGAGCGAGAACTACTCTCGCATTTGGAAGATCGTATGGTGGCTCTCTTTTTCTTTTACAAGCATACGCCGTATGGACTTGAGAAGAACGGTTGTATCGTCAAGATATAACGACGTAGCTAGCGCTGTCCATTCGGATGCATGTCTCAAGCGCTGTTTGCTGTACAATATCCTCGATTCCCGCTGTTCTCTTTTGCCGCGTCCTCTTCGGCGGGCGCCGCGCATGGAAAGGTGAATCGAGCCTGTGAAAACCTGTCCGCTCTGTTCCACGTCTTACCCCAGTCACCACACCCATTGCGAACACGACGGCGCTCTGCTCATCGCCTCTCGCGACTTCGATCCCGGCACTGTCATCCGCGGAAAGTACCGCATTGAGCGCCTACTCGGCCGCGGCGGCATGGGCGCTGTCTATCTCGCCGAGCACCTTCTCCTCGGCCGCCTGCGCGCGCTCAAGTTCATCTCCAGCGAACTCAGCCAGGACCCGGCCCTCCTCAAGCGCTTTCGCCGTGAAGCGCTCGCCGCCTCGGAGCTACATCACCCCAACATCGTCCAGGTTCACGATCTCGACCAGGCCGAGGACGGCGCGCCCTTCATCGTCATGGAATTCGTTGAGGGCCAGGACCTCAGCCACCTGCTCGCCAGCGGCCCATTGCCCGTTGAGCGCGCTCTCGCCCTGGCGCGCGGCATCACCCTCGGCCTCGGCGCGGCACACAGCAAGCACATCCTCCACCGCGACGTGAAGCCGGCCAACATTCTCATCTCCCATGAACCAGACCAGCCCGAGACTCCTAAACTACTCGACTTCGGCATCGCCGCCGTCAAAGAGACCGCCACCGCCATCAGCCACACGCGCGGCCTCCTCCTCTCCCCGGAGTACGCCGCCCCCGAGCAATGGCGCGGCCTGTCCGCCGAGGAGCAGGATGAGCGCGTCGATCTCTACGCCCTCGGCGGCGTCCTTTACCAGATGCTCACCGGCCAAACATGCTTCCGCGCCCAGAACATCGAAGGCTGGATGTACAACCACCTGAACACCGAGCCTCAACCGCCCAGCTCATTGCGCCCCGAACTCAACGCCTGGCCCGGCCTCGACGCCCTCGTCCTCCGTCTCCTCGCCAGGAACCGCGACCAGCGCCCTCGCAACACAGCCGAAGTGGTTGCCTCGCTCGATGCCATCAAATTCGTCGCCATCAAGCCAGCCGCCGCCAGGCCCACTAAGACAGTAACTCACCCGCCCACCCTCGTCGCCGAATCCGCCGCCGCGCCTCCCGCGCCCACAACCACGGATGCTGCCCCGCGCGCCGCCATCGAGTCCCCGCCCCAGCGCCATCGCCGCCGTTTCTGGCCATACGCCATCGCTCTGCTTTTGCTCCTCCCCGTCTCCATCGCAGCCTGGCTCTTTTGGTTTGGTGATCATTCGCTGCGCACCCTCAAGGGCCAAGCTAGTGTCTTTTCCGTAGCCTTCAGCCCTGATGGCCGCACCCTGGTCTCAGGTAACGGATACAACACCATCAAGCTCTGGGATGCATCCAGCGGCCAGTTGCTGCGCACCCTTCAAGAACACTCGCATACTGTTCTGTCCGTCGTCTTCAGCCCCGATGGCCGCACCCTGGCTTCCGGAGGAGACGACGCAACCATTAAGATATGGGATGCGACCAGCGGCCAGTTGCTGCGCACCCTCACAGGCCACTCAGATTCTGTCATCTCCGTAGCCTTCAGCCCCGATGGCCGCACCCTGGCCTCCGGAAGTTCCGACAACACCATCAAGCTCTGGGATGCG
Organism: Occallatibacter sp.; assembly: GCA_050011175.1. GTDB lineage: Bacteria > Acidobacteriota > Terriglobia > Terriglobales > Acidobacteriaceae > Telmatobacter. The sequence goes on along the minus strand of JBEKJR010000020.1, from coordinate 1,191 downwards.
GCCAGCGGCCAGTTGCTGCGCACCCTCCGGGGCCATACGTATTCTGTCCTCTCCGTAGCCTTTAGCCCCGATGGCCGCACCTTGGCCTCGGGGAGTACCGACGACACCATCAAGCTGTGGGATGTGGCCAGCGGCAAGTTGCTACGCACTCTAACAGGTCACTCAAATAGTGTCTTCTCCGTCGTCTTCAGCCCCGATGGCCGCACACTGGCCTCCGGGGGGGACGACACAACCATTAAGCTATGGGATGCGGCCAGCGGCCAGTTGCTGCGCACCCTTCAGGGACACTCGAATCCTGTTTTCTCCGTAGCATTCAGCCCCGATGGCCACACCTTGGCCTCCGGTAGTTACGACCACACCATCAAGTTGTGGGATGCGGCCAGCGGCCAGTTGCTGCGCACCCTCACTGGCCATTCAAATTGGATCTACTCCGTAGTCTTCAGCCCCGATGGCCACACCTTGGCTTCAGGCAGCGATGATCACACCATCAAGCTCTGGGATGTGAGCGGAGTGAACAAATAGCGTCGGCCTCGTCTGTGCAATTAGAATCATCCCAACCGCAAAAAAGCCATGCCGTTATGGCATGGCTTTTCGCTTGAATTAATTGCCGGCAATCACCTAATCTCCCACACAGTTGCCCGTGCAGTACCATCGGCCCAGCGAGGCTTAACTTCCGTGTTCGGGATGGGAACGGGTGATCCCTCGCAGTATGGTCACCGGCAAATTGTCAGAGGCATCTGAGATCCTTCGCTCACGCTCAGGATTTCGGCTCAAGGCTCACGCCTTGATAACGCCTCAACTTGATGGCGCTTGGCGGGTGGTTGCCCGCAGCCTTTCCGCGACGTCTAGTTTGTCCCGGATGGTTTCTCCCGGGCCGAGTAGGAACGCGGATTGCAATCTGGCGCCAAATATTTGCCGAGCGCGTTGCGGTTTTGCAACACGCTCGTAAAACGAAATTGATTGGTCTCGACAAGGCTCGTCAAGAAGAGCATCCGCCTGTACTGCGCGGAGTTAATTCTATGGTAAGCCGAACGGGCGATTAGTACTGGTAAGCTTCACGCATCACTGCGCTTTCACACCCAGCCTATCAACCAGATGGTCTTTCTGGGCCCTTCAGGGAGATCTCATCTTGGAGCGTGCTTCCCGCTTATATGCATTCAGCGGTTATCACAACCGAACTTCGCTACCCAG
>JBEKJR010000019.1:0-76336 GCA_050011175.1 Occallatibacter sp. | reverse complement strand
GAAAGGCCGCCTCCGCACGGCAATAACTACGCTTCGATAACGCAGTTATGCCATGAAAAGACGGCCTTTCCAAGACTTTTCTAGCCACCGTCACCGCAATCTATAACGAGCATGTGAGAAATGCGGGATAGTAGTTTTCTTTCCTGCCTTCACAACGGTAGCCGTTTGCTTCGTAGAGCCTGGTTGCTGCCGCATTTGCAGCCTCGACGTGCAGCCAGATCATCCCAGCGCCCGCCGCGCACGCCGAGCCCTCGATGCGTCTGAGCAGTTCGCGACCTACGCCCTGGCCACGCGCCTCCGGCGTAACCTCTATGGTTTGAATGTAAGCCGTGACTCCATGCTTGCACCCCTGCGACGAAGACCTGTCGCTGGGGACCCCGCTCTTGCGCTCGGCCCATTCGACAATGGCAAAGCCGGCCATTTGCCCATCCTCTTCCGCAATCCAGGTCGCTCCATTCGAGCGGTTGACAAGCTGCCGCATATAGTGGCGGCTAAAGCGCGAAGGAGGCTCAAAGCAAAGCTCTTCGAGAGCGTAGAGCTGGTCGAAGTCTTCGGGTTTGTAGAGGCGATAGAGCACAGTCCAACTCTACGTTAGGCGGAACGCAAAAAGCCATCCTCGCAATGAGAATGGCTTTTTGCGTTTACAGAATAATTGGCAGCTAGACCTTCGCTTCCAGGTCCTTGATCACGTCAAAGAAACGCTGATCCAGCTTCCGGTTGGTGGCAATGGCGTCCTTGATGGGGATGTCGGTGATGTCCAGGCCCCTGAGAACGGCGATGCGTCCCCACTTCTTGTCGTGAACCATATCGATGGCGTGCAGGCCATAGCGTTGGCCGAGGATGCGGTCGTAGGCCGTGGGAACGCCGCCGCGCTGGGTGTGGCCCAGGATTACGGAGCGTGTCTCGAAGCTGGTCTTCTTCTCGATCATGTTCGCCAGGGCTTCTCCTATTCCGGTAAGGCGTACGTGCCCAAATTCATCCAGTTTAGCCGATTCGTTGATCACCTGGCCCACTTCCGGTAGTTTGGCGCCCTCAGCCACCACCACCACGCCGTAGTGCTTGCCGTGGTCGTAGTTGTACTTGAGCAGTGCGCAGACGTGGTCGATGTCGATCTCCTTTTCGGGAACTAGAATCACGTGCGCTCCGCCCGCCACGCCGGAGGCATAAGCGATCCAGCCTGCGTCACGGCCCATTACCTCGACCACCACCACGCGATTGTGCGAGTCGGCGGTGGTGTGGATGCGGTCAACAGCCTCGGTGGCGATCATGACCGCGGTATCGAAGCCGAAGGTCTGATCAGTTCCGCTGATGTCGTTGTCAATGGTTTTGGGCACGCCCACGCTGGGCACGCCGTTCTCGTTCAGGTAGAGGTTCACGGATTGCGTGTCGTCGCCGCCCAGGGCAATCAGAGCATCGATCTTGTTGGCCTTCAGAACCTCCTGGACCTTCTCAATGCCGCCGGGAATCTTCTTCACGTTGGTGCGCGAGGAGTGCAGGATGGTGCCGCCCTTTAATTGGATGCCATCAGTGTTTTCCAGGGTCAGCGGAATGAAGTTATTGTCCAGCACGCCGCGCCAGCCGTTGAGAAAACCAATGAACTCATCTCCATAGTGGTTGATGCCCTTGCGCACAACTGCATAGATCACCGCATTCAGTCCGGGGCAATCGCCGCCGCCGGTCAATAAAGCGACTCGCATCGTAATAACTCCTGATCGAAGACACGGCATTTAAAGCCGAGCCGGAAATATCTTCCTGAATAGTACGTCCAGAACGGGAAAACCGGTATCCCCAGCGATTGGTCTTCTTCGTAGGGCGGTCATTGCCAGTCTCGACGCCTTATTTAGTTTACTCCGCCGCTTTATGGATAAATCGTGACCGTGCTCACGCTTCCCCGTTCTCTTTCCCAGACCGGTTTTCCTTGTAACGGCAAGCTCAGAATGCTTCAATAGGGTATGCCCAGAACCGGAACGCTGTTTCTGCTGGCCTTCGCCAGCCTGGTCGTTGTCGTCTTACTGGTGCTGCTGCAGTTGACGCGGCTGGGATTCCTGGTCCGCTCCACCATCCCCGACCGTCCACGGCAGCGCATGTTTCTCGCTTCGGTCTCCTTCCTTTTTACATTTGTCGGGGTCCGGGTTCTGGTTTGGCTGATCGTACACCATGAGGCGCCGTTCCAGTGGGTAATCGTGCATGGACGTCACATACATCACCTGGTCTGGGGGATTCTGATCCTGCTTCTGGTCGGTTACGGCTGGCTGATGGACCTGGGGCGCGCGCATTCCCCGCTCTCCATCTTCTTCGGCCGCTTGATGTCGATCAGCTACGGGGTTGGCGCGGCGCTGACACTGGATGAATTTTCAGTCTGGCTGGACCTGGAGCCGGACGCGTACTGGTCGCGCGCAGGCCGGTACTCAATCGACGCCGTTATCCTCTTCGGCAGCCTGCTGGCGGTGGGCGCCTGGGGCGCGCCGTTCTTTCGTGGGCTGCATGTCCTGTGGGACAAGCGTGCTCACTTTGGCAAGGAGTTGGAGCGGGGCTTGACCTTCCCTATTCGCCGTGCGAGGTTGCTTCATCCTCATAAAGTGCGTCGATCAGGCTCGCGTATTTCTCCGTAATAACACGGCGCTTGAGCTTCATCGAGGGCGTCAGCTCGCCTGTCTCCTGCGACCATTCGTCGGGCACCACGCGAAAGCGCTTCAGGCTCTCAAAGTTAGCCAGACTGCCATTCACCTCTCGTACAATCTCAGCGTAGAGTGCAACCACACGGCTGTCGGCCACCAATTTGGCGCGATCCTGTACTTCGAGGCCGTGGTGACGCGCCCACTCCTCCAGCGCCACAAAATTGGGTGAAATAAGCGTTGAAATAAACTTATGCTTGTCGCCCACCAGAGCGGCCTGCGCAACCAGCAAACTGTTCTTGAGCTTGTTTTCAATCGGCTGAGGCGCCACCAGCTTACCGCCCGAGGTCTTCAACAACTCCTTTTTGCGGTCGGTGATAAAAACAAAGCCATCGCTGTCGATGTGGGCAATGTCGCCGGTGTGAAACCAGCCCTCGGGATCAATACAATTAGCGGTCAGCTCCGGCTTTTGCCAATAACCGGAGAATACCGAAGGCCCGCGAACCAGCAACTCGCCGTCCGAGCCCAGCTTGATTTCAATATTAGATATGGGCTTGCCAACGGAGCCCATGCGGTGAGTAAGAGGCGTATCGAGAGCAATGACCGGCGAGGTCTCGGTCAGCCCATAGCCTTCCCAAAGAGCAATTCCCACCGAGGCGAACCACTTTGCCGTATCGATGCCCAGGGGCGCCCCGCCGGGGACAAAGATCCTTACCCGTCCGCCGAAGGCCTCGCGCACCTTGGAGTAGACCAGCTTGTCGGCCAGCCGCCATAGCGGCGAGGAGGGCCGGCGGCCATCATAGACCGTATCCGCGTGACCAGCACCCACGCCTATCGCCCATGCAAGCAAACGCTTCTTCACCGGCGAAAGCCCTGCGCGCCGCTCTACCTCCTGGCGTATCTTTTCGAATACCCTCGGCACGCCGACAAACACCGTGGGGCGGATCTGGCGCATGGCATGAGGCAGTTTGTCGAACTGCGAACAATAGGCCACCTGCACTCCGAATCCGTACATGATGTAGTCCAGGGCTCGCGCCGTGACGTGCGAGAGAGGCAGAAAGGAGATCAATGCGTCCGCGGGCGTGAAGATGAATTCCTCGGGAGCACAGTTCTGATTGGCGGCAATGTTGCCGTGGGTAAGCGCCACTCCCTTGGGCTCGCCTGTGGTTCCGGAGGTATAAATCAACGTGGCCAGGTCCTTGGGCTCGACTGTGCGCACCAGCGCATCGAATACCGGGTCGCGCTCTGCGCCTCGATCATCGGCTCCGGCTAGCACTTCACTGAAGGCGATGGCGCCTTCTGGTACAGCGCCGGAATCCATGATGAGAATCCGCTCCAACTGTGTCTGGCCGCGGACGGCGTTCAGCTTATCGAACTGCTGGCGAGTAGAGACGACGGCTATTTGGCAACCGGCGTCGCGTATCAGCGCTGCCTCTTGTTCGCCGGTCAGCGTGGGATAGATGGGCACATCCGCGGCGCCTATGGCCAGCGTGGCGAAGTCGGTAACCGCCCACTCCCAGCGGTTTTCGGCAATCAGGGCGATGCGGTCGCCTTTTTGCGCGCCCCAACTGAGGAATGCCTGGGCCAGCGCCCGCACCCGCTGGTAGATCTGGTCCGAGGAGATAGGTTGCCATTGGCCAAACTCATCCTGCCAGAGGATGGCACGGGGGCTGGCGGCCGCTGCAACGCGGCTAAACAAGTCATTGACGGTTGATAACGGAGCATTCTGGGGCATTTTGGTCGACCGTGTCACGCGTGATTCCTCTGCCGCGAATATTACAAAAGTGTAACAGTGCGGATGGGTCACAGTCCCGCAAAAAAATAATTTCTCCCCGGTTTTCCACCGAAAGCTTTCCGGCCTTGTATACTTATGCACTTATGGTGTATATTTATACGGTAGTCTGTTTTGCTTGTAACCGTGCTTCTGGTTTGCCCGGAATGTTTGATGAAAACTCTACGTCACAATGCGATTCGTGAACTGGTGGCTCAAGGCCAAGTAGCCAATCAGGACGATTTGCGGCGCAAGCTGCGCCGCCGCGGTTTTGCGGTAACCCAGGCCACGCTCTCGCGAGACATTCATGAGTTGCGCCTCCTCAAAGGCCCCGGCGGCTACACATTCGCGAATGGCTCAAGTCCGGAGGTCGAGGACAACACTACGCCCTCGCTTACGGGAGTGATGGAAGGCTTCGGACTGCGCGTGCAGAGGGCGTTGAACCAGGTGGTGGTAGCCACGATCGCGGGCGGCGCCCAGCCACTGGCCGCGGCCCTGGACCATGCCGGCTGGAGCGACATTGTGGGCACATTGGCCGGCGATGATACGGTACTGATTATCTGTTCTGACCCTCACCGCGCAGGCGATGTGGAATCCCGGTTGAAAGCGATGCTGGAACCATGACCAATACGATTCAAACCGCGGTAGTGGGAGTTACCGGGTACACGGGCGCTGAATTGGCCAGGCTGCTGTTGAGGCATCCCCGTCTCAGGGGCACGCCGCCGGTATTTGCGGGACGCGTGGACGAGAAGGACGCGGCGCGCGGAGGTGTTTCGCTGATCGAGATTCACCCGCAGCTGGCCGATTCGAGCGGCAGCGGCAACCTCAGGCTGGAACCCTTCTCGTGGGAACTGCTCGCCAGCCGGGGGGTTGAGGTTCTGTTTCTCGCCACGCCGCACGAGCAATCGCGGGAATGGGCGCCGGAAGCACTCAAGCGCGGTTTGCGCGTCATTGACCTGAGCGCGGCATGGCGGCTGAATGAAGCGGCCAACCGTGCTGTTTATGCCTTCGAGGACGATGGTTCCGAGTTAGCCGCGGCCACCCAGGCGCAGGCCGTCTACGGAATGCCCGAGCTGCATCGTGCCCGGATTGCCGGCGCGCGCTTGATTGCCAACCCTGGTTGCTATGCAACCTCCATCATTCTCCCCTTGCGGCCGCTGGTGGCAGCCGGGCTGGTTGACCTCACGCATGGCATTGTCGCCGATGCCAAGAGCGGCGTAAGCGGCGCGGGAAAGGCGCCCTCCGCCAGGACGCACTTCATGTACGCGGCCGACAATCTCTCCGCGTATGGCGTTTTTTCTCATCGCCACACCGGGGAGTTGCTGGAACAGATCGGCATTGACGCCAGCGAAATCATTTTTACGCCGCACTTGCTGCCCATTCCGCGCGGTATTCTCGCCACCATCTACGTTCATTTCCGCGAACCGCAAACCAGGGCCAACATCTCGCGGGTTTATGAGGACTTTTTCGCTGGCAGTCCCCCAAAAAGCCCTATGGTTCGGCTTTACGACAAGACGCTGCCGCAGATTCAATACTCGGTTCGCACCAATTATGCGGACATTGGCTTCCAACTCGCCGCCGATGGTCGTCGCGCGGTCATTGTCAGTTGCCTGGATAACTTGTTGAAGGGCGCGTCCGGTCAGGCCGTGCAAAATCTGAATGTCATGCTCGGCTGGCCCGAATCGGAAGGTCTCGAATGAAACTCGCCGCGGAGGGCTCTGAATGAAGTACGTCGTCAAATTGGGTGGAGCTGGCCTTGAAGTTCCGTCTCTTCTGGATGGGTGCATGCGCGCGATTGCCGAACTGGCGCGCGACGGCCATCAGGTTGCCGTGGTCCACGGCGGCGGTAAACAGTTGACCAGCATGCTCAAGTCGCTTGGCAAGCAGAGCGAGTTTATCAACGGTCTGCGCGTCACCGACGCTGAAACCCGCGACGTGGCGCTGATGGTTTTGGCCGGAAAAGTCAACAAGCAACTTGTTGCCGGTCTGGGCGCGCTGGGCGTTCCGGCGATGGGCCTGTCCGGCGGCGACGGACTGATCTTCCGCGCCCGCAAGAAGCTCACCACGCCAGACCTTGGCTACGCGGGCGAGATCGCCTCCAGCGATCCGCGCTGGCTCGATGCCATCTGGCAGTTGAATGGCATTCCTGTTCTCTCGTCGATGGCGCTCGGCTTTGACGGCGAATATTACAACGTCAACGCCGACGAGATGGCCGCGGCCTGCGCTATCGCCTGCCGCGCCGATGCGCTGGTCTTCCTTACCGACGTGCCCGGCGTCAAGGGCGCAAATGGCGCCGTGATGCGATGGCTTTCTATCGACCAGATCGCCGAGATGGCCAAAAGCGAGGTTATCTCCGGCGGCATGTTGCCCAAGCTCAGCGCCTGCCGGGAAGCTCTTTTGAACGGCGTCAAGCGCGTAAGAATTTTGCCCGCGGAAGCTGCCAGTTCCCTTCCCGACCTGTGCAGCTCCCGCGTAGTCCACGGCACCGAAGTGATGGTGGCCTAGCGGTCCGCAGGACAAACGGACCAGGAGAAATGAAATGACCAGGCTCGAACAAATTCAAGCCGCTGAAGCACGGCTGTTGCTTTCTACATATGATCGCAACCCCATTCTCTTCGTCCGCGGCGAGGGCGTCTACCTCATCGATGAGCAGGGTGAGCGCTATCTCGACCTGTTGAGCGGCATCGGCGTCAACGCGCTGGGCTACGCCCATCCAGCAATCGTGGAGGCCATCGCGAAACAGAGCCGCGCGCTCATCCACATTTCGAATCTGTTTTACCACGAAGGTCAGGCGGATCTGGCGCAGCGGCTCACCGAGCGCACCGGCCTGGATCGCGCTTTCTTTGCCAACACCGGTACTGAAGCCTTCGAGGGCGCGCTCAAGCTGGCTCGCGCGCACGCCGGCCTTTTGCGCGGCGAAGGCAAGCAGATCGGCACGAATTTCCTCGCCCTTGAGCAGAGCTTTCACGGCCGCACCTTCGGCGCCGTCTCGACGACGCACAAGGCCAAGTACCGCGAGCCCTTTGGCCCCGTCGTTCCCGGCGTTGAGTTTGTCAGGTTCAACGACATCGCCGATCTGCGCGCCAAATTCTCCAGTGAAGTTTGCGCCATCCTCGTCGAGCCCATCCAGGGCGAAGGCGGTGTGCGCCCGCTCACGCTGGAGTTCTTCACCGAGGCGCGCGCTCTGGCCAGTTCGACAGGAGCCTTGCTGATCGCCGATGAGATTCAATCCGGAATGGGACGCACCGGAAAGTGGTGCGCCTACCAGCACTACGGCATTTTGCCCGATGTCACCACGCTGGCCAAGCCACTCGCGGGCGGCATCCCTCTGGGAGCAATCGTCTGCACGGAGGAGGCGGCTCGCGCCATCCACGCCGGCATGCACGGCACCACCTTCGGCGGAGGCCCGCTTGCCTGCGCCGTGGCCATCGCTGTCATCGACACCATCGAAAAGGAAAATCTGCTTGCCCACGTTACCGACGTTGGCAATTATTTCCTCGCGCAACTCCACGCCCTGGCCTTGCGCCATAGCGCCATCGTTGACATTCGCGGCCGTGGCTTGATGATTGCCGCCGAAGTCGATTCCGCTGATCTGGCCAAGCAAACCGTCGCTGAGATGCTCAAGCGGCACATCGTCATCAACTGCACCAGCGACACGGTCCTGCGCTTTTTACCGCCCTATATCCTCGAACGCGGCCACGTGGATACCGCCATCCATGCGCTGGACGAAATCTTCACCGAACATGCCGCCCACGCGGCAGTACCATCAACAGCCCACTCCACAGGAGGACAAGCACGTGGTTAGCAAAACAATCATAGAACCCCTCGCCCCTGCCGTTTCGGTCGAAAAAGACCCCGACATTCTTGCCGCGGTAGCGCGGCTGGCCGGTGAGGACCTGTGCTCCATCGCCGATCTCTCCAGCGCCGAGGTGCGCGCCATTCTCAAGCTGGGCCACGCGGTCAAGCGCAATCCCGGCAAGTACCGCCGCGCACTCGACGCCAAACAGATGGTGCTGATGTTCGAGAAGGCCAGCCTGCGCACGCGCCTCAGCTTCGAGGCCGGAATCAAAACCATGGGCGGCAACGCCATCTTCGTCGACCATACAAGTTCTCCGCTCGGCGAACGCGAGTCCATCGCCGACGTAGCGCGCAACGTGGAGCGCTGGGTCGATGTGATCGTGCTGCGAACCTACGCGCACGACACCATCACCGAAATGGCGGCCAATTCGAAAGTGCCGGTTATCAACGCGCTCTCCGACTTCGAGCATCCCTGCCAGGCCCTGGGTGACTTCATGACCCTCGATGAGCATTTCGGCTCTGTAGCCGGACTCAACTTTTCCTATGTCGGAGACGGCAACAATGTCTGTCACTCGCTGATGCTCACTGGCGCGCAACTGGGAACCAATGTGACTGTCGCTACGCCACGCGGCTACTCGCCGGACATCGAGATCGTAACCAAGGCACGGGAGATTGCCCAAACCAACGGATGTGAGCTGCGCCTGCTGCAAGATCCGCAAGCCGCCGCCGAAGGCGCGGATGCCATCTACACCGACATTTGCGTCAGCATGGGCTTTGAGCACGAGTCCACCAAGCGCGAGCCGATCTTCCGGCCTTACCAGGTGAACGAAGCATTGATGGCGAAGGCCAAGCCGCACGCTGTCTTCATGCACTGCCTTCCCGCGCGCCGCAATGCCGAGGTGACGGATGCCGTGTTGGACGGCTCGCAATCCATCGCCTTCGACCAGGCCGAAAACCGGCTGCACGCGCAGAAGGCGTTGCTGTTGTTGCTGCTCGGCGGGCTGAAGAACCTTGGAGCTGCTAGCAGCTAGAAGATATAAGGAGAGACATGGCAAAGAATGTCGTACTGGCATACTCCGGAGGCCTCGACACCTCCATCATCATTCCCTGGCTCAACGAAAACTACGGCATGGACGTGATCGCCATGATCGCCGACGTGGGTCAGGGCGATAACCTGGATGAGGTCGTGGCCAAGGCTTACGCAACAGGCGCGAAGAAGGCCGTCGTGCTCGACCTGCGTGAGGAGTTCCTGCGCGATTACGTATTTCCCACAGTGCGCTCTGGAGCGGTCTACGAGTACAAATACCTGCTCGGCACGTCAATTGCGCGGCCCGTCATCGCCAGGCATCAGGTGTTGACCGCGCTCAGCGAAGGCGCCGAGGCCGTAGCCCATGGTTGCACCGGCAAGGGCAACGACCAGGTCCGTTTCGAGCACGCCTATCAGGCTCTTGCGCCGCAACTCAAGATCATCGCTCCCTGGCGTGAATGGAATTTGAAGTCCCGCGAAGATTGCTTGGACTACGCCGAAGCTCACAACGTGCCGCTGGCCCAGAGCCGCGCCAAGATTCATTCCCGCGACCGCAACCTGTGGCACATCAGCCACGAAGGCGGCGAGCTTGAGGACGCCAACAACGCGCCTTTGGAATCCACCTGGGTGTGGACGCGCAGCCCCAAGGACGCGCCCGACAAGGAAGAGATTGTCGAGATCGGTTTCGAGCAGGGCAACCCCTTCTCCGTGAATGGCAAGAAACTTGCGCCTGTCACGATTGTGGAGCAGCTCAACGAGATCGCCGCGCGTAACGCCGTGGGCCGTATCGACATCGTCGAAAATCGCTTTGTCGGCATGAAGAGCCGCGGCATTTATGAGACTCCCGGCGGCACGCTCATTACCACGGCTCATCGCGAGCTGGAGTCGCTCACGCTGGAGCGCGAGGTGGCGCACTACAAGCAGATTATCGCTCTCAAATACGCTGACCTAGTCTACAACGGCATGTGGTTCACGCCTTTGCGCGAGGCACTCGACGGTTTCGTGACCAAAACTCAGGAGCACGTCACCGGCACGATCCGGCTCTCGCTCTACAAGGGCAACATCGGCATCTGCGGACGCACCAGCCCCTTCTCGCTTCACTCCAGCGAGCTGTCGTCGTTTACCATGGGCGAGAGTTACGATCAGAAGGACGCCAAGGGCTTCATTCGCATTCTCGCGCTTCCCGCGCGTACACATGCAGCCCTGCGCGCCAGGCAGAAGGAGGCCAACAAGTGAAGATGTGGTCTGGGCGTTTTCGCGAGCCGCTGGATGCGGAGTTTGAATCCTGGCAGCGGTCCATCGGTTTTGACTGGCGGCTTCTCGACGAGGAGATAGCCGCCAGCAAGGCGCACGCGTCCGCCCTCTGTGCCGCGAAGATTCTCACCAAGGATGAGACAGCGAAGCTCCGCAATGCGCTCGATGCCATTGCCACTGAACACGCATCGGAGGCCGGCAAGGCGCTGGTGCGCGATCACTCGGCGGCCGAAGACATTCATCACTTTGTCGAACTTTCATTAGTGGAGCGCGTCGGCTCGCTGGGCCTCAAGCTGCACACCGGGCGTAGCCGCAACGAGCAGATCGCCACTGACCTTCGCCTCTATGTGCGCAAGCAGATCAGCCTCGTGCAGAGTGCTCTGACCACCTGGGCCAATGCGCTGGTCGAGCAGGCCCGTGCCGCCGGCGATTCGGTGATGCCCAGCTACACGCACCTGCAACGCGCCGAGCCCGTGCTGGTTGCGCATTGGCTGCTGGCTTATGTGGAGATGATTCTGCGCGATGCTGCACGCCTGAGTGATTGCTCTGCGCGGCTCAACTACTGTCCGCTGGGCTCCGGCGCGGTGGCCGGGGCAACGCTTGCACTCGACCGTACCATCACGGCGCGCGAGTTAGGTTTTACGGCGCCCACTGCCAACTCCATCGACGCCACCAGCGATCGCGATTTTATTTTGGAATATCTGCAAGCGCTCACCTTTGTAGGCCTTCATCTGAGCCGCTTTGCCGAGGAGATTACGCTTTTTGCAACAGCGGAATTCGGTTTTGTTACGCTTCCCGAAGCCTTTTCCACCGGCTCCAGCGCCATGCCGCAGAAACAGAATCCCGATCTTGCCGAGCTGATCCGCGCCAAGGTGGGGCGCATCCACGGCGCGGCTGAAGCTGTCACGCTGCAACTCAAAGGCCTGCCTCTGGCCTACAACAAGGACTTGCAGGAGACTCAGGAGCAGGCATTTTCCGTCGGCTTTGTGCCGCAGATGTTATCTCTCGTGGCGCGCTTTACTGCTGCTCTTCAATTCAATCGCAAGCGTATGAAAGAAGCGGCGCAGTCAGGTTGCCTGAATGCCATGGCCGCTGCTACTTATCTTGTTCACAAGGGCGTTCCCTTCCGCACAGCTCACGAAAAGATCGGCAATGCGGTTCGCTTCGCCATCGAGAAAGGCGTTGAACTCGACGCACTCACCCTTGACGAACTCCGCCAGTTTGGCGAAGAATTTGAAAACGATTTCTTTGCCGCGGTAACGCTGACGGCCACGCTCGATTGCCACAATGTGACGGGAGGAACCGCGCGTGAACGCGTGAAAGAAGCCCTGGCTGCCGCATCAAAACGGATCGACGCCGTGGTACAGGAGGCCGCGCATGCTGGTTCGTAAGGCACTGCTCACGGACGCCCCCCACGTCTGCGACTTGATCAACGCGCTCGCGCCCGAAGGCACACTGATCCACCGCACATTCGCTGAGGTCTGCGAAAACATCCGCGACTTCACCGTAGCCTTATCCGATGGCGGCGTCTTTCTGGGCTGTGGTGCGTTGCACTTTTACGGGCCGCATCTGTGCGAAGTGCGCTCCATCGCGGTCATGCCCGCAGCCAAGAGCCAGGGTGCCGGAAGCCGCATCCTCGCAGCTCTCATTACTGAGGCAGAAGAGCATGGCATTCAATCCGTCTGTCTTTTCACGCGCATCCCCGACTATTTTTTCAAGTTCGGATTTCGCACCGTCGAAGACAAGACCAAGCTGCCCGACAAGATCTTCAAAGACTGCCAGAGCTGCCCGCGCCTGCATCGTTGCGACGAGGTCGCCATGGTTCGCGGCCGCATCCCCCGCGTCTCCATCCTCGGTCCGCGCGAAGAAGCAGAGCAGCTAGTGCGCATCTCCGTATAATACTGTTTTGATCACGCAATAGCTCGCTAGTTGATGCGTCCAGGAATTATTTACAGATAATGAAGCCAATAAGGTATTTGTTGTACAATTCGAGCAAATAGGCTTACAAAATGGAGATTCCAGATGAGGAGTAACCCTCTTACCGATGCACTGGACGATCTGACATGGGGAAGAACAATGCTTATATTCCTTGTTTTGACCTTTGGTTCAGCCGTCCTTTATTACTCTGCACCATTTGTCGATAAAGGCTCTGCAATCGTACCAACGTTTTTACACAGTAACGAGGCAAGCGAGTCATACTCATTCTCGAACTCGCTATACTTCAGCATCGTAACTGAAGCAACCCTGGGCTATGGAGATTACAGACCAGTTGGGTACTGCAGAGCAGTCGCCGTTCTCCAAGTGCTTACTGGATACGCATGGTTTGGACTTATGATCGCCAAGCTAACGTCATCGTTTGGAGCCAAGTATCGCCGAATTCAACGCCTCGTATGTGGACATTGGTATAACTACACAATTCATGAAAACAATAGAAGCAATAGAAGAATAACAATAGATTTATGTGAGGTGTATCCATCTGCGATCGATGGAGGCCTTCGGTGGAGTGGGTCTAACTATGAAAGTAACGGCAAGGTACTTGGCACTTATCAAGCATATCTGATCGAGGCCGATTGGCCTAATCTCAAGTTTGTCTACAACAATAGCCCTAGCGATGATTTACCTTGGTCGAAAGGTATTATGGATATTCAGTTCATGTGCGACGAGAATAACAGGAGGGCGTACTCGTTAAATGGCACCTGCGAGGATTTCCGAGGAGGCATAACATATTTCCATGGCAGACGCATTGAGAGAGGATCCGCATTGCTCTCGACCCTAGGATCTCCTAATGAGTTCCTACGGGAAATCAAGAAACTCGCTAATGAGCTACTTTCCGCACACGAGAATGTCACGTAATCCAACCCATTAGGTAACATGCTCTCTCCCAATTGAATAGTCTTACTAGTATCGCAATAATGAATCCGTGAATCTCAATTCACAACCTTTGTAGCTCTCAGCCTCGCCGCAGCCACCGCAACCTGCCCATAACTCAGCCCGCCATCCCCGGGGCTTACGTGGCGATGCTGATAGACCTCAAATCCCTCAGCCTCTAACTTCACCCGCAGCAGACGCGCCAGTCTCCGGTTATGCATGCACCCGCCGCTCAATACAACCTGATTCCATCCGGATGCAGCTCTCGCCAACACCGCTGCTCTGGCAAAGCCGTCAGCCACTCCGTCATGAAAACGCGCAGCAATCTGTGCTTTGCTCGTCCCAGTCCGCAAATCTGTGAGTAACTCGCGCCACAGCAATTTTGCGCTCATTCGCACCGGCAGTTGCTCAACCCAATTCCCACCCGCTAACTCCATCACGTAACCTTGCACGTCGTCCGGCTCATCCACGGCGATTCCTTCCAGCTCAATCGCCGCTTGCGCCTCGTAATCCACCACGCGCTGCCCCAGCACAACAGCAGCCACCGCGTCAAAAAGCCGTCCTAGGCTCGAAGTGAGCGGGACATTCACGCCCCGCTCCATCATCCGCTTGAGCACACCAGCCTCTTTCTCTGTCGCGCCCACCAGGCTCAGCGTCTCTCTTGAGCCAGCATCGAAACCCGCCGCCCGCAAGTGCCCCAGCGCCATGCGCCACGGCTCTTTGATCGCCGCCTCGCCGCCCGGCATGGGCGCATATTCGAGATGCGCAAACCGCTCAAAGCCAGCCAGGCTCGCGATCAGCACTTCCCCGCCCCAGATCTTTCCGTCGCCTCCGTAGCCTGTTCCGTCGAGCGCCAAGCCTATTACCTTGCCTATAAGGCCATGCTCGGCCATGCATCCGGCCACGTGCGCATGATGATGCTGCACGGCAATCAGCTCGAGGCCACGCTCCTGTGCCCACTCCCGAGCCCACGTCGTCGAAAGATAGCCGGGATGCAGGTCGTGCACCACGGTCTGCGGCTCAATCTCAAACGTCCGCATCAGGTGGTCCAGCGACTCGCGGAAAAACTCCAGGCCCGTCAGGTTTTCCAGATCGCCCAGGTGCTGGCTCTGGTAGGCAAACCTACCCCTCGCCAGTGCAAAGACATTCTTCAGGTGGCCTCCGACGGCCAGCAGCGGCGGCGCACTGAAAGGCAACGCCACACCCATCGGCACAAATCCCCGCGCTCGCCGCAACAGTTGCGGCGCTCCATCCACCACGGCGGCTACCGAGTCGTCACAACGCTGCAAAATCTCGCGGTCGTGCATCAGGAAGGCGTCTGCAATTCCGCCCAGCCGCGCCCTCGCTTCTTCGTTGTCGATTGCAATTGGCTCTTCGCTCAGGTTGGCCGAGGTCATCACTAGCGCGCGCACGCGAGCGTCAGCAAAGAGCAGATGCTGCAATGGCGCGTAAGGCAGGTAGACGCCCAGCCAGGGAATCCCCGGCGCCACAGCTACCGCAATGCCGCAGCCCGCGCGCCGGCGCGCCAACACAATTGGCCGCGCTAACGTTAATAGCAGAGCCTCTTCTTCGGCCGTCAGCACGCACACCTGCCGTGCCGCCTCCAGGTCGCGCACCATCACTGCCAGCGGCTTCCCATAGCGGCGCTTGCGTTCGCGCAGCCGCATCACCGCCGCCTGGTTCGTCGCATCCACGCTTAAATGAAAACCGCCGATCCCTTTGATAGCCATGATTTCGCCCGCAACCAGCCGGTCAAGGCAGGCTGTCATTGCATCGTCCGCGGGTATCTCGGCGCCATCAGCACCCGCCAACCAAATCCGCGGCCCGCACTCCCAACAGGCATTGGGTTGCGCATGGAAACGGCGATTCAACGGATCTTCGTACTCCCGCTGGCACTCCGGGCACATGGGAAACTTGGCCATCGAGGTCTGCGGCCGGTCATAGGGAATCCGCCGCGTAATGGTGAAGCGCGGCCCGCAGTTGGTGCAATTCAGAAACGGATAGCGATAGCGACGGTCCCTGGGGTCCAGCAATTCGCGTAAACAATCCGGGCATGTGGCCGCATCCGCCGGAATTCCGGTACTCACGCGGCCCAAAACTTCGCTTGCAACGATCTGGAATCCAGAATCTCCAACCAGGGCCAGCTCCCGCACCGCGACCGAGTCAATCCGCGCCAGCGGCGGCGCCTGCGAGCGCAGTCGGTCGAGAAACGCCTCCACCCGGTCTCCCGGCCCCTCGATCTCGATGGTCACACCATCTGTATCGTTTCCGACAAACCCCGTCAGACCCTCCTCCAGGGCCAATCGGTAAACAAACGGACGAAACCCCACCCCCTGCACCACGCCGCGCACCATCACGCCCCATCTGCTCGCTTCACGCAGTTCTCGTTTTGGGTGGGTTTCTTCAGCCACTGGAACACCTCTCGCTGCAAACCTGCTTAGCGAATCATCGCCGATTCGCCCTGTCCGGCTCAATCTCCGTATTTGGGCGGCTACATCCGGTTAGTGACCAACAGCCCTTAAACGGATAAACTTACTGATAAGATGATCGGGATTGCGAGGAGTTTCAGCAGGATGCGTGGCTGGCGGCTGGGCGCAGTACAGGCCGCTGTTGCAGCCTGTTTTTTCGCCTCGCTGACAACCACCACCATTTGTGCCCAGCAGCCCGACGCTGCGGCGGTGATTCGGGGCATTGACGCGGCGGTTCACGCCCGGTTTGATGGCATCGCCGAATTCACCGTGACCGAGCACTATGCCGTCTACCGGGGAAAAAACGCAACCAAACCGATGGCGGAGATGACCGTCAAGACCCTTTACAAAAGAGATGAAGGCAAGACTTACACCATCCTCTCGCAGTCCGGCCCGGATATTGTGCAGAAGATGGCTTTTCGTTCGCTGCTGGACAATGAGAAGCGCATCAACGATCCGGCCACCCGCGAGGCGTCGTGGTTTATCTCGGCAAACTACGAGATGAAGCTGAAGCCCGGCGGGCCAGAACTGCTGGATGGGCGGGAATGCTTCGTTCTGGACATCACCCCAAAACACAAGGCTCCCAATCTCATCGTGGGAACCATGTGGGTAGATGCTAAAGACGAATCCCTCGTTAAAATTCAGGGCATGGCCTCCAAGAGCCCGTCTTTCTGGGCTGGTCCTACGCAGATGATGCGCCAATACGTCAACGTGAGCGGATTTGCCATGGCCACGCACGCCAGGGCCGTTGCCAATAACTTTCTTTTTGGCCAGACCGTCGTCACCATCGATTATTCGGATTACCACATCCAGCTGCGTTAGCCCGATTAGTTATCCGGTTGCTCCACACGCCAATCCCGCTAATTCTCGGCTATACTGGGCATGATGACTCCAATTTTCGGCGACTGGAAACTCGATGCCGCGCTCGGCTCCTGCCTGCTGCTGGGGCTGCGTCACGGCTTCGACTACGATCATCTGGCAGCCATCAGCGACATCACCGCCGTGCAGAGCAACTGGCGTAGCGGCCTGCGCCTGGGAATGACCTATGCCCTGGGCCATGCCTTCACGGTGGCCGTGCTGGGCATCGCTGTGCTGGAGTTGCACATGGGCCTGCCCGAGGGCCTGGACCACTGGACCGAGCGGCTGATCGGACTCACACTTATCGTTCTCGGCATAGGGGTGGTGGCGGGAATTCTCCGCAAAGACGCGCATGGCCACTCCCACAGCCGCGTCGAGAGCCGCCTGGCCATCGCTATTAACGGCGTCTTGTGGATGGCCTGGAAACTTCGTCGCTGCTTCAACCCTCAGGCGCCCCAACCTGATCGTTTTCAGTGGATGTACAACGGCAAATCGGTCTTTATCATTGGCATCCTGCATGGCCTGGGCGCTGAAACCCCCAGCCAGTTGGCTCTCTTTTTCCTCACCGCCAACCTGGGTGGAACCTCGCGCGGCATGATGGGCTTGGCGGCCTTCGCCGTGGGCCTGGTGGCCATGAATGCCCTGATGACCGCTACCATGGGTGGAGCTTTTACCGCCAGCGGCCACCACCATCCCCGCCTCTACCACGCCATCGCCTGGACCGGCGCCGCCTACAGCTTCATTATCGGCATCATCTTCCTTTTCGGAATCTCCGACCGCCTGCCATCGCTCGGATAGCGGTTCAGCGTCCTTCCCCACAAACGCTATGTGTCTTGGAAATCAGCGCTTCGGAGCCGCCTCCAAAAGCGCATCCACGCAACTCGCAGGCCCTATCACGGGGTTGCAGCGGGCCGGCAATCCGTTGGGCAGCGCCACTGTGTATCCGGTCCATCTCGCAGGTTCTGACTGTGGATAGTCCGTGCTCACGATCTGGGCCCCGCTTCTTAGCGCGCTGTCGCGGCGTCGGCCATCGTTGCTGCGCGCCTCCACGGTATCGGCGTCTGCCCGCGTGCGCACCAGGTATCCCTGGCGAACCAGCGCAGTAATCGTTGCCTCATCCCCTTCATTCTTCTCGATAAATGCCGCGTCGGGCTGTCCGGGAATTGCGTTCGTGAAGAGCACCCGCCCGCGCAGGCTAGGATGCCCCTCCAGATAAAGCGTACCTACATCCGTTTGATCCATCAGAAAAATAACCTTGCCGCGCGCCCGCTCCATAGTTGGCCAACCGCCTTTTAGCACGGCCTTTTCAAGCGTGCGATGGTGCCCACGCACCTGGTCTGGTGTGATCATCTCGTCCGCGGAAAAGACCGAGTGGATCTCCGCATCCAGCGCATCCAGCGTGTCGGCCGTGAAAGGCTCAACGGCCGTCCATGGATTCTTGTTGTCAGGCAAATGCTGCTTTGTCTCGACCAAAATGAAGATGGGCACATGCTCTGGATGGGCCTTGGACCACGTGCGGACAATCTGCAGGCAGGCGACGAACGGCTGGCAGTTGCTGGCGTAATCCAGGTCCTGCATGTGCATCACTTTGAATCCCGGTTTCAGCATCACGCTCTCCGGATAAGGATCCGGATCGGTCGGAATGCCGGCCTGGGCAAGCACTTTCTGTCCTGCAGGATGCGCAAAACGACCGCCCTTGCTGTCGGCAAAGATATCCAGCTCAATCTGCCGGACTCCGTGGCTTAACTGGACATCCAAACCGGCATGCGCGTAATCAAGACCGGCGAACTCCTTGGGATCCCTCTGCTGCACGAGCCGCGCGATTCCCGGCAATAGCCCGGCATGGTAGCTGTTATGCGAGCCAATCACCTGAATCTGATTGATCCGAACGTTCCCATCCCCACCCCAACTCGGCGTTGCCGCTTGCGTAAAAGCACGTGTTGCAATCAGCAAAACTGTAAAAATCGCGAAAATATATCGGCCTAATCTCATCCCAACCCCTTGGCTCGCGCCTGCAATCGCCGCAATCAGCCGCCACTTCTTCATGCTAGCTCATGCGAAGGGCATTTTGTTCCTGCTCGACGTACAGCCGTCAGTCTTGCTTGCAGCCAGCTCGGATTGTCGCAAACGCCAATCCTTGTTTTCCCAATCCTGAACCTTTTCCAGCCACACCTAAGGCGAATCTTGGTTACAACTCCAAGTGACCGTGGTCACGGTGAAAAACCGGTGCGAGGGCCTATAAGTAAGATAGACATGAAATCTGGCGCGATGGGTTTGCCCGTCACAAGTATCCCGATTTTCTCGCCTTTCTGAATCAGATGAGGGAAGCGCAATGAGCAAACTGAAAGTGGCAACTGTGTGGCTGGACGGATGTTCCGGCTGTCATATGTCGTTTCTCGACATGGATGAGAAGATTCTCGAGCTGGCTAAACTGATCGAGGTGGTCTACAGCCCTCTCGTGGACGCCAAGGAGTTCCCCGACGCGGTGGACATCGCCCTGGTCGAGGGAGCTGTAGCCTCGGTGGACGACGAGATCAAAATCAAGAAGGTTCGCGCCCACTCCAAAATGCTGATCGCCATGGGCGACTGCGCCGTAGCCGGCAACGTGCCCTCCATGCGTAATCCCATCGGCCCGGATGCGATTCTGAACCGGGCGTACATCGAGAACGCCAGCGTACAGCAGCAGATTCCCTGCATCGTGGTGCCCAAGCTGCTCAAAATTGTGCGGCCCATCCACGAGGTTGTGGCTGTAGACGTTTTTCTGCCCGGCTGTCCGCCCTCGGCTGAGACCTTTCACGCAGCGTTGACTGCGCTGATAACCGGTGCGCCGCTGGATATTTCAGCCCTCACCCGTTTTGGAGCTTGAGTCATGAGCCAGACCATCACCATTGATCCCGTTACGCGCCTTGAAGGCCACGGCAAGATCACCATCCAGCTCAGCCCCCAGGGCGAGGTGGAGGACGCGCACTTTCACGTCACCCAGGTGCGCGGCTTTGAGAAGTTCTCTGAAGGCCGGCCGTTTTACGAGATGCCCAGCCTCACGGCGCGCATCTGCGGCATCTGCCCAGTCTCCCACCTTCTGGCCTCTGCCAAAGCCTGTGAAGCCATCATGGCGGTTCGCATTCCGCACACCGCCGCGCAACTGCGGCGCCTGTTGAATATGGCCCAACTCGTCCAGTCGCATGCCCTCAGCTTCTTCCATCTCTCCTCGCCTGATCTGTTGCTGGGCATGGAGTCCGACCCCGCTGCGCGCAACATCTTCGGCGTGGCCGCCGCACGGCCCGACCTGGGACTGGCCGGCATCGGTTTGCGCCGCTTCGGCCAGCACATCATCGAACTGCTCGCCACCAAGCGCATCCATACGGGATGGGTGGTACCGGGCGGCGTAACAGAACCGCTATCCCCGTCTCACCGCGACGAGATGCTGGCCATGATTCCCCAGGCCTACGTCCATCTCAAGCTGGCGCTGACCACCTACAAGCAGATCGCTGGCTCCTTCAAGCCGGAGATCAAGGTCTTCGCCAACTTTCCCTCCAACTACCTTGGCCTGATCAACGAAGACCAGTCCATCGAGTTTACTGACGGCGCGCTGCGGCTCATCGATCCCAAGGGAGCCGTCATCGAGGACGGCATCACTGCCAGCCGCTTCACCGAGGTGATCGGCGAGGCCGTCGAAAACTACAGCTACACCAAGTTCGTCTACTACAAGCCGCTCGGCTATCCCCAGGGATGCTATCGCGTTGGCCCTCTGGCGCGGCTCAACATCGTCAAGAGCATGGGAACGCCGCAGGCCGACAAGGAGCTGGCCGAGTTCAAGCAGTTGGCCACAGGGCCGGTCGAAAGCTCCTTCTTCTATCACCACGCGCGCCTCGTCGAGGCTCTCTACGGCCTTGAAATGATCGAGCGCATTCTCGCTGATCCGCTCATCCTCGACAAGCATGTGCGTGCCACAGCCGGCGTCAATCGTCTTGAGGGAGCAGGCCAGATAGAGGCCCCGCGCGGCACTCTGAATCACCACTACAAGGTCGACGAGGACGGCAAGATGACATGGGCCAGCTTGGTTGTCGCCACAGGCCATAACAACAACGCCATGAACAAGGGCGTTCTTCAGTCGGCCAAGGCCTACGTCAAGGACGGCAAGTTCACCCCCGGCGCTCTCAACCGCATCGAGGCCGTGATTCGCACCTTCGATCCATGCCTCAGTTGCTCCACCCACGCCTTCGGCCAGATGCCACTGGCTCTCACGCTGTTGAACGCCAACGGCGAGGTCATAGACCAGCTCGTCCGCTAACCGCGTCTGTAGCGCCGGCCTCCTGGCCGGCTGTCGTGTGGGCCTCCCGGCCCACACGCGTCTCTGTCGGCATCGAGCCAGACGTTACATTTCAATGGGCTTGGCAGTACGATTGTTGCCCCGTGCCCCATCCTTTCCGTTTATTTCTGCGGAAAGGGTGGGAAACCACGAAACCGGGTGCCCCACCCTCGCCGCTCCTGAGCGACCCTGACCCTGAGTTTTGCGAAGGGGAAGGGGAGTCGAAGGATCTGCGGTTTCTTTTTGCGGCTAGGGTGGAATCCCCTATAGAGTGAATCCATGAGCCAAACTCCACCCCGCTGCCTCATTCTCGCCTGCGGCAACACGTTGCGCGGAGATGACGGTGTCGGGCTTTGGCTTGCCGGGTGGGCCGAGCAGCGCTTCCGTGATCAACCAGGCCTGCGCGTCATTGCCGACCATCAATGGACCCCGGAGCTGGCTGAAGACGTCGCCCGCGCCCAATCCGTCCTGTTTGTCGATTGCTCTCTCGATTCCGAACCCGGCTCGCTCCATCTGACGCCCGTAGAACCAGCCCCCGGCGGCCCGGAACACTCTACCCACCATCTAAAAGCAGCCGAACTGCTCGCCCTGGGCCGCGAGCTCTACAATTTCCTGCCCCGCGAAGCGCTGCAACTGACCATCGGCGCTGGCTCAACTGAATTAGGCGAACACTTCAGTCCCGCCGTGGCCGCCGCGCTTCCCAACGCCTGCAAGCTGATCGAAGAGACGGTAATGCGAATGCTCAAGGTCTTTTAGACTTACGCGATACAAATATATGCACATAATACTTGCTATTCCTAGGATGATTATGCTATTTATAGTGTGATTATCAGAGACGAGTGCGCAGGAATACAGACGCGCTGGCATATTATCAGCTCGATATTTCGAAGCGCTTCATTCTCCGAAAGCTACAGGAAGGTGCAACCAAACAGATGGAACATGCGATGAAGTGGGAGACGGATGCAGATAATATTGATCCAAGGGACATTGATTCCATCCTCTTCAGGAATAATATTGTTGATGAGTTTATCGAAACTGGTAATAAGTACTTCCTGGTAGCGAGCAAAGGGGTCGGCAAGACGCTGCTGCTGAAGTACAAGCGGCACCAACTCGAGACCTCAAATCACCCGGGGCGCATATTTATTCCAATCGATCGGCCATATCTCGATCAGGTTTCAAGGTTGGAATCTCCTACCAGCCAGCACGTGAAATACCTTCGTGACTGGCGTAACGCAAGGGATCTCTGGGAGCTTTCGATTAGTCTCTCGTGTATTTCCCACTATTATGCAACGATACATTCAAATCCTCCGTCGTTTTGGAGTGAAATCGAGCGCCACTCTCCTGTGTTAAAAGATTTTATCATCACGAAACGTCGATGGATTCCGTCTCACGTATTCGCTGAACTGCTTAATCTCCCG
Source organism: Occallatibacter sp. (assembly GCA_050011175.1). GTDB lineage: Bacteria > Acidobacteriota > Terriglobia > Terriglobales > Acidobacteriaceae > Telmatobacter. Next base: position 53,950 of record JBEKJR010000019.1, on the reverse strand, counting down.
ATTTCGACTTTTCGCGATTTTGTAAATATGGAGCATGTTAAAGTGTCTCAGGGACTTGCAAGCGTTCAATCTGAGATGTGCATATTCATTGACCAACTTGATCAGGCGCTTTTACACTATAACGATTGGCACTTATGGCAGGCGGTACAGATCGGATTACTTGAAGCTGCATGGGACGTGATGCGGACAAATCCCCATATCAAGATCTACACTACCATGAGACAAGAGGCTTATGCTGACTACATGTCGCCAAACAAGGCTGCGATCTCTGGTGAAATGTCCTTCATCGAATATACCCACCCTGATTTGAAGCAGTTGGTGAACAGGCTGGTAGATGTTTACGAAAACAAATCGTCGTATGAAGATTTTCTGGGGTTTCCCGAAGTCGAAAATGGTTACTCTGGCGATATAGAAAAAGTGTTTTCCTATACATATCGTCACACGCTCGGACGGCCACGAGACCTGGTGAGCATTTGTTCCAAGATTTCGCCTAAAACGCAGGACCAAGCTATAACAAAGGACGAATTTAAGCATATTGTTAATTTTGTAGGAAGCGAGGATATAGTATCAAACATATTCGAGGAAGTGTCCCCGGTCTTGCGCTCTCTTTCCGACGAAAATAGGCGCGAGATATTGCTCTCTTATATACCCGCTAATGTGCTTACGATGAAGGATATGATAGAGATATGTCGTAAGTTTAACAATCTTATTGAGTGCCCTGAAGTCGATTGCGTTAAGTGTGCCCAAGCTAGTCATCCATTTACTGAACTCTATAACATAGGGCTTTTGGGAGTCGTGGAGGAAAGGGAAAAGGATGTTACTGGAATAGAAACCCAGCATTTCCTTGAGCCATACAGGGTGGAAGAATACTCTCATGCCCTTTTGCCTATGATGAGTCCTTATTATTTTATCCATCCATGCCTAAACGAAAAGATTGCTCGCTTGCGGAATCAGTTGGAGAGACAAAGCTACAAGTTGTTGAGGATTACAGTCGGACAGGGATGTGAATGGGGCGACAGACAAATAGCTATTTGTGGATTACCGGCCGTGATCAATGCTTGTACTGATATAGAGATTCAGAGAAAACTGGAGGATTTATTACATTACGATACTAGGACCATTCAGGAGGAGCCATCTAACAGTACATTGTCGATGGCGTTTGTCGAGAAGGCAAGGCATATAAACACACTTATAACTGAGCAGTTCCAGCACGCTGCATGGGCAGGTCTATGGCACGTTTTATTTGAGCTATTGAAGATACAGCGATGATTCCTCGATTGTGTTAAGTAGACCACGTTTGATGGGTATGAAAACTGTGTGGCCAAGTTTCGGTTTTGAGACCTGAAATTCTACCGGATAAAGTTCACGTCGCCTGTCGCCTGATCGAAGATACTGTCCTTCGCTTTCTCGCAGGCCCGAATCTACCACCCTATTTCTGAGTGACGAATACGGTGAATCTCCAGTACATAGGCGTACTTGCCCGGTAGTTGCTCGGGCAACCTGACTTGTAGCTTGTCGCCGGCCGCAGCAGTTTTCAGCTCCTTCCGCCGGCCATTATTACCGAGGAGATAGACCCTGTAGTTAGGTGTCCATTTGATATCTTCAAACGTCATGGTCCGCGCCTTGGGAGTTCCCAGCACGATCGCATTGATGTGGCCTTGCCAGGTGTAGCGCAGGTCATCGCCCTCGACCGTCTTGCCCTCCGCATGTTCCCATGGCTGCGTATCGTAGATTGCCGCTCCATTTTGCTTGAGCCATGCGCCTAGCTCCTTCAGGCGCTCCATCTGCACCGGCGGAATGGTTCCATCGGCCTCCGGCCCCACATCCAGCAGCAGGTTGCCGTTCTTGCTCACTACGTCCACCAGCAGCGCGATCAGTTCGCCCGCGGAGATCGTCTCCGCTTCGCCTTCGGCGCGATTGTAACCAAAGGACCGGCCCAGCCCTCTGCACTCCTCCCACTTTTTCTTTATGATCTGGTCTGGCTTTGTGTATTCCGGCGAAGTGAAGTCCGCATGCGCAATCCCGAAGCGGTCGTCGATGGCGCCTTCAGGAACCGCGTTGTAGTAGTCGGCCTCCACCTCCAGGGCATTTCCCGTCTTCGGCCAGTCGATATCGTTCCACAGCACCGAGGGATGGTAGCGCTCGATCAGCTCGTGAATCTGCGCGTTGGCATACTTGCCATATTCTTCGCTCTGCGGCTTCACCTTTTCGTAATCCGCGGCCGTCCGGATAGGCCCCGGCACAAAGGTCCAATCGTACCCGCCGGAGTAATACAACCCCATTTGCATCTTTTGTTTCCTAACCGCGTCCGTCAGCTCCCCCACAATGTCGCGTGAGGCGTGCTGCCGGTCTGCCGGAAGCGTGGGGTTGGGAATCGAGCTGGGCCACAGCGTAAAGCCCTCATGATGCTTGCTGGTCAGCACCACATATCTTGCTCCCGACTGGCGAAAGATCTTTGCCCACTCGTCCGGCTTCCACTTTTGAATCTCGCGATTGAAAACCGGCGCAAAGTCGTAATAGTTGAAATTCGCCCCGTAGTGCTCTCGATGGTAGGCCTGCGTGGGCGAGCCATCGATGCGCATGGTGTTGTAATACCACTCTGCGTATGGATTGTTCCGAATGTAGTCTTCAGAGGAAAAATCGTGATTCGGGTGCGTCAGCGGCGCCCATCCCGGCACCGAATACAGCCCCCAGTGGATGAAGATGCCCAGCTTTGCATGGGTATACCAGAAAGGAACCTTATGCTGGTCGAGTGACGCGAGCGTCGGCTCATACTTTACGGGAGCCTGCGCGGTACACACCGCGCATAGCAGTGCGAAAGCCATCAGTACAATTCCGAAAAACGGTTTGATGCGAGCCATTCTGACTGCCTTTCCCGTACGATTATTAATCCGGATTGATATCTATTGTAGACGGGAATAATAGAAATGCGAATCGCCCAGGTCTCATAAAGAGACCTGGACGATTCGCCGTGCGCGAAGCACCCTAGAACGCCGCGATCGTCTGCCGCAAACTGTAAGAGCTTAACGTCTTGATGTAGTTGCCGCGGTCAAAGGCAGAGGTGTCGGGAACGGAGCGGCGGCTAAGGCAGCCTCGCGTCTCATTGAGCGATGTGTATTCGCGCTTCTCCAGCCAGTAGCGCATGTCATCCAGCACTTTCTTGATGTGATCGATGCCGTGAATGTGCAGAGCTGACGCCATCAGCACCACGCCTCCTCCCGCCATGATGCTCTTGAGCACGTCCTCGGCGGAGTGAACGCCGCCGGTAATGGCGATGTCGAGCTTCACGTTGCCGTAGAGGATCGCCGCCCAGTGCAACCGCGGCAGCAACTCCGAGGGCTTTGAGAAATGCAGGGTGGGCCGCACTTCCAGAGTCTCAATGTCGAAGTCCGGCTGATAGAGGCGGTTAAATATCGCCACACCGCGCGCGCCCGCCGCCTCCAGTTGAGCAACAAGGTGCGGCAGGCTGGTGAACGACTGCGACAACTTCACCGACACTGGCACTTTGACCGCGGCGGTAACTGCGGACACAAGTTTCAGTAGTTGCCCTTCCATTTCCGTGGAGGTCTGGCTCTTATCCGTGGCCAGCGCGTAGGTGTTCAACTCGATGGCGTCGGCGCCGGCCCGCTCAATATCCTTGGCAAAGCGCACCCACCCGCCGGGGGTGGCGCCATTGAGGCTGCCCAGTATGGGAATCTTCACCGCCTTCTTGCATTCCCGCAAGTGCTCGAGATAGGCTTCGTGCGTCATGCGGTAGTCCTTCAAGTCGGGCAGGTAGCCAAGAGATTCGGCATAGGACTCCGTGCCCCTCGACAAATCATCGTCCAGCGCCCGTGATTCCAGTGCCAACTGCTCCTCGAAGAGCGAGTGAAGAATGATCGCCGCGGCGCCGCAATCTTCCATGCGGCGAACATTGTCAATGCTCTCCGACAGCGGTGTGGAGGAGACCACCACGGGACCTTTCAGTTTCATACCAAGATACTTCGTGGAAAAATCGATCATTCCGCACCTCCGGCAGCATCAGCCGCCAGCTTTTGATCTGACTTATCTTCAGGCTTCTCCTCGGGAGCGATGTGCGGCGTCTCCCCGCGTCCCGGCATTGCCGCACGAGCAGAGTATACCCGCCACTGGCGCTCGACATCATCCTGCGCTTCTTTAAGCAGAAGCGCCGCCAGTTCCGGGTTGCTGCGCGCCAGCATAGTGTAACGCGCCTCGCGGTAGCTGTACTCCTTGAGCCGGATCGACGGTGCCTTGGAGTCAAGCTGGAAGGGATTCTTGCCCTCCTCGCGCAATGCGGGGTTATAGCGCATCAGCGGCCAGTATCCCGACTGCACAGCCAGCTTCTGTTGCTCCAGCCCATGCACCAGGTCGTAGCCATGAGCGATACAGCTGGAATAAGCGATGATGATTGATGGCCCATTGTGCGCCTCGGCCTCCTGGAAGGCCTTCACCACGTGGCTGTCGTTGCCGCCGATGGCCACCTGCGCCACATACACCGAGCCGTAGCTGACGGCTTCCATGGCCAGGTCTTTCCGGCTAGTAGTCTTGCCGCTGGCGGCAAACTTGGCCACCGCCCCGCGCGGCGTGGCCTTGGACATCTGTCCGCCGGTATTCGAGTAAACCTCGGTGTCCAGCACCAACACGTTTACGTTCTTTCCCGAGCCGAGCACATGGTCCAGCCCGCCGAAGCCGATGTCAAATGCCCAGCCGTCGCCGCCCAGAATCCACACGCTCTTGCGCACCAGCGTATCGGCGATGGCCAGCAGGTTGCGCGCGTCTGAGTTCTTGTTGCCGGCCAGTTTTTCGCGCAGAGCCTTCACCCGCTCACGCTGCTGGTTCACCTCGGTCTCGGTATTCTGCGCGGCCCCCAGCAGACCCTTCGCCAGATCCTCGCTGATGGCCCCGGCCAGCCGCGTCACCAGCATTTCGGCAAACTCCTTTTGCTGGTCGAGCGCGATCCTCATACCGAAGCCAAACTCGGCGTTGTCTTCAAACAACGAGTTGGACCAGGCAGGCCCCCTACCCTGTGCGTTGCTGGCATAAGGCGTAGTGGGCAGATTCCCGCCGTAAATCGATGAGCATCCGGTAGCGTTGGCGATATACAGCCGGTCGCCGAACAACTGCGTCAGCAACTTGATGTAAGGCGTCTCTCCGCAGCCCGCGCAGGCACCGGAAAACTCGAACAGCGGCTGCAGCAGTTGCAGGTCCTTCACCTGGCCGTGAGATAGCTTGCTGCGATCCACCTCGGGAAGCCCGAGGAAAAACTCCCAGTTCGCGCGCTCCACCTCGCGCAGCGGTTGCTGCAGCGCCATGTTGATGGCCTTCTTGCTGGCATCGCTCTTGTTCTTCGCCGGGCAAACTTCCACGCACACCCCGCATCCGGTGCAATCCTCCGGAGCAACTTGCAGCGTGTATCGGTCCTGCTCCATTCCCTTCCACTTCGGCTTGGCCCACTGCAAGGTGGCCGGCGCTTTCTTGGCAAGCTCCGGCGAGTAGACCTTGGCGCGAATCACGGCGTGCGGGCAAACCATCACGCACTTGCCGCATTGAATGCACAAATCCTTGTCCCAGACGGGAATAAACTGGGCAATATTCCGCTTCTCCCACTGTGCCGTTGCGCTGGGGAATGCGCCGCCTGCCGGAATCGCGCTCACCGGAAGCTGGTCGCCGTGACCACCGGCAATCTGCCCCAACACCTCGCGCACAAACTTCGGCGCCTTGGGTGAGATAGGCGGAATCAGATCGAAGTTGGACGAAACCGCCGCCGGCAGCTTCACCTTTTCCAGGTGCGCCAGCGCTGTGTCCACCGCCTCATAGTTCTTCTGCACCACCGTCTCGCCGCGCTTGCCATAGGTCTTGTAAATGGCCTTTTTGATCTGCGCAATCGCCTCGTCACGCGGCAATACGCCGCTGATGGCAAAGAAGCAGGTCTGCATGATGGTGTTGATGCGCGTGCCCATGCCTGCCTTGCGCGCCACTTCGTAGCCGTCGATCACATAAAACTCGATCTTCTTGCGCAGCATCTCGTCCTGCGTCGTCTTGGGCAGCTTGTCCCAAACCTCAGCCGCCGAAAACGGCGAGTTGAGCAGGAAGACCGCGCCCGGCATGGCCGCCTCCAGCACGTTCATCTTCTCCAGAAAGCTGAAGCTATGGCAGGCCACAAAGCTGGCATGCGTAATCAGATAAGTGGACCGGATCGGCTTGGGCCCAAACCGCAGGTGCGAGGTTGTCATCGATCCCGACTTCTTCGAGTCGTACACAAAGTAGCCCTGTGCGTAGTTCAGCGTCTGCTCGCCGATTATCTTGATCGAGTTCTTGTTCGCGCCCACCGTGCCGTCCGAGCCCAGCCCGTAAAACAGCGCCCGCACCGTCTTCGCGTCTTCCGTCGAGAAGGCCGCATCGTACGTCAGGCTGCTGTGGCTCACGTCGTCGTCAATGCCGATGGTGAAATGGTTCTTCGGCTCGGCTTTGGCCAGCTCGTCGAAGATGCCCTTGACCATGGCCGGAGTAAATTCCTTCGACGACAATCCATACCGCCCGCCCACCACCGTGGGCATTTTGGCAAACTGCAGCTTGGCGGCATTCTCCCCTAACACCGTCATCACGTCCATGTAGAGCGGTTCGCCGCTCGCGCCCGGATCCTTGCAGCGGTCCAGAACGGCAATCGACTTCACCGTCTTCGGCAGCGCCGCCAGAAAAGCGCTGGCGTCAAAAGGCTTGTAGAGACGAACCTTCAGCACTCCCAGCTTCTCGCCCTTCTGATTCAGCGCGTCCACGGCCTCTTCGGCAGCCTCTGCTCCGGAGCCCATCAGCACGATCACCCGCTCGGCATCCTTCGCGCCATAATAATCAAACAAGTGATACGCGCGGCCGGTCTCCTTGGCAAAGCGGTCCATCACCGACTGCACAATCCCCGGAACCGCCGCATGGAATGGCGTGCAAGCCTCGCGCGCCTGGAAGAACACATCCGGATTCTGCGCCGAGCCGCGAATAAACGGGCGATCCGGGCAAAGAGCGTTCTGCCGGAACTGGATGATGTATTTGTCGTCCAGCAGCGCGCGAATCGTCTCGTCGCTGATAGGGAATATCTTGCCCACCTCGTGCGATGTGCGAAAGCCGTCGAAGAAATGCATGAACGGAATCCGCGATTCCAGCGTGGCAATCTGCGCCACCAGCGCCATGTCGGCAACTTCCTGCACGGAATTGGAGGCCAGCATCGCCCATCCTGTCGAGCGGCAGGCCATCACGTCGGAGTGATCGCCGAAGATCGACAGCGCGTGCGTCGCCAGCGTCCTCGCCGTCACGTGCATCGTCGCCGGGGTCAGCTCGCCGGCAATCTTGTACATATTGGGAATCATCAGCAGCAGCCCCTGCGACGCCGTAAACGTGGTCCCGAAGGCCCCCGCCTGTAACGCGCCGTGCAGCGCGCCCGCCGCCCCGCCTTCGCTCTGCAGCTCTTCCACAATGGGCAATGCGCCCCAGATGTTTTTCTTCCCCTCCGAGCGCCACTGATCGGCCCACTCGGCCATCGGCGACGACGGCGTAATGGGGTAGATGGCCACCACTTCGGTGAGCCGGTAGGCAACCGAGGCGGCCGCCTCGTTCCCATCCAGAATTACCATTTCCTTTTCACTCATTTACTTAGCCTCATAACGGGTTGGGCGGAAAAATGCCGCGACTTCTAGTCTCTTCGCTGAGGGGCTAAGTGGCTGTGATGCAAGACACAAAACGGAGGGCAAATCCCAAAATGGCTGATTCAAATCGCACGTATAATGTTTGCAGCCGCTTCGGAGATAATCCATGGAAACGATTCCTACCGACGCCTCATCGCCTATGCCGGATAGGTCAGGTTTTGTTCAGGCCGTAAGGATTCGCAGATTGTTGCGCTGGTTCATTATTGCCATCACACTGTGCCTGCTATGTCCCGCGCATACAAGCGTCTGGTGGCATATTCGCCATGGGGCATATCTTGAGTGGCAGGGTACGCGATTCAAACTGCTGCTTGCCTGGTCGGTTCCTTCCTTGACCGTGTACAGCCCTGGAGGAGCCATCCTTGAACGGAAGAGTTGGTTCCCATTTGTCACCCCGGCTACGAACAGTCTGTACCTCAATCCTCCTGTGCCAAAAGAGAGACGCGATCGGCTATTCGCGATTGAACGTGATTCAATGACCAGAATGCCCTGGGGTCCGGTCTCCGAGTTCTCCAGAAGCGTTGGCGCCAGGCGTTTCCGCTGTGTCACTCAGCCCGCTCCATTGCATGTTTTCGGATTTCAGAAAATTTCCAACATCCACGCAAATTGTGAGGAAGAAGGAACGGGATGGAACCTGACTTATTGGGGCGCTCCACAGTTCCTGGACGAAGCGCTGGCAATCCTTGGAGAGGGTGAAACGCTTCCTGCTGGTCAGGCGGGAAATATTCCTCACACTCCATGTCAACAGGAGAATGTCACGTTGCCACACAAGCCTTTGCCCTCAACCAATCGCTAATCGCCAACGCCGGACCTTAAGAACAATCCTACGAAAAGCCCCCATTCGGCCTCCTGCGTGGGCCGATGGTATCTGCGCCCGATGCGCTGGTGCCAGTGCCCTGAATCTAGCTTCTGAAATTTTGAAAATTATTGTCTTTCACCCCCGCTTATTGCAGTCCAGCATGGGGCGCGGCCGCACCCAGAAAGAATGAAAATGCGGCTGATTTTTTCGCCGCTGAATCGAAAGCACTTAGCCGCTATTTTCACTGCAGATAATTACCTTCCCTCGGCGCACAATCATCCCATGAACAATCTCCAGACGCGCGGGCCGTTCCTGATCTCTGATCTCTGCTCTCTGACCCCTGGAGGGGTACCCCCTCCCCCCTACGATATTTATTTTTGGCCCTGTTTCCTTGCAGGTAATTAGATCAATTGCGAGACACAGACCTTTTTTCAACAACATACACTCCGGCCCGTACCACTATATGAAATCCGGAGAAAGGCGACATTTTTGTGTTGCAGATAATTAAATGCGACCGTCGAACTGGCGATTTGCTCATCACAGCAGCGTGGGGCTTTACTGACCACTGTCCACTGTTCACTGACCACTGTTCGTCATCCCAGCAGCGCGGCAACCTTGGCCATCTGCTCGCTGATCGCGATTCCCTGCGGGCACATCTCCTCGCACAGGCCGCAGGAGATGCACGCGCTCGCTCGTTGCTCCTCTTTCAGAAACAGCTTGTACCGGAACTGCGCGTCCGCCACGTTGTCGTACAGGTGCGCGTAGTTGTAGAACTCAAAATTGGCTGGAATGTGCAGGCCATTGGGACAGGGCATGCAGTAGTTGCACTTGCTGCACGGAATCGTGATGCGCGCGCTGTACTTTTCCTTCACCTCGGCAATCAGCGCCAACTCCGCAGGGCTAAAGCTCAACGTTCCCGAGCGATCGGCAGAACTCAGGTTCTCTTCCACTTGCGTCATGGTGCTCATGCCGCTCAATACCACCGAAACCTCCGGCTGATCCCAAAGCCACTGCAACGCCCACTCAACCGGCGAGCGCCGCAGCGGAAAGCTCTCCATCACTTCCCGTACATCCTGGGGCGGATCGGCCAGCCTGCCGCCCATCAACGGCTCCATAACCACCACGGCCAGGCCCTTGCTGGCCGCAAGCTTCAGGCCGCGCGTGCCCGCCTGGTTCTCCGTGTCCATGTAGTTGTATTGAATCTGGCAAAAGCTCCACAGATCGCTACCCTTCACGATCTCTTCGAAGGCCTCATACTCATCATGAAAGGAGAATCCAAGATGCCGTATGCGCCCGTCGGTTAGCGCGGCCTCGGCGCGAGCCAGAAGATCATGCCTCAAAACAATTTCGTGCCAACGCGTGCGGTTCAGCGCGTGCAACAGGTAGAAGTCGATTTGGTCGGTTTGCAGCCTTTGCAGTTGCTCGTTGAGCACTCGGTCGAAATCCGCCGCGCTCTCCACCGACCAGACCGGCAACTTGGTGGCCAGCCTCACCTTTTCCCGGTAGCCGTCCTTGAGCGCCGTCGCCAGCAATCTCTCGCTTTGGCCGTCATGGTAGACGTACGCGGTGTCGAGATAATTCACCCCGTTGTCGATGGCGTGGCGAACCATGCGCAGCGACTCGGCCTCGTCAATGTTTCCGCTGAAACGGTTGCCATCCGGAGTAGGAAATCGCATGCACCCAAAACCCAGCGCCGAAGCCTTCCAATCCAGCCTGCCAAAACTGCGATACTGCATCCTTGTCCCCCATTTCCTCTGCTTCCCAAAACGAATTCTACCCTGACACACTACCGAAGATGGCAAAACCACTGTTTGCGGCACGAGCCAGACTGGTCGTATACTTAAATAAGACTATTCTGGTCGTATTTTCCAGGTTCGCATTTTGAGCGGCCCATTGAGGTTCATCGGTTGACTGTGCTGAGCAAATTGAACGTGGGTGAAAGTGGAATTCTGGTGGGTCTCGACCTGCCTGAATCCGTGCAGAACCATCTGATGCACATGGGCTTTGTTCCCGATGCGCTGGTCACGGTCCTGCTGCGCGCTCCGGCCGGCGACCCCACCGTTTATGGCGTGGACGGCATGGAGATTGCCCTCCGCCGCGAGACCGCCGCGGCCATCCGGGTGCGACTCGTCCAAGCCGAAGCACAGCAAGTCGAGACAGCCCAATGAGCGCCTGCTGCGAGACTCCGGCCTTCGTTCCGCCCAAAGCTCTGCCACACGCCGGGCAGCTCAGAACCGTGGTGCTGATCGGCCCTCCGAACTCCGGTAAGTCTACTGTTTTCAATCGGTTAACTGGACTTCGCCAGAAGGTGGCCAACTTCCCTGGTGTCACTGTCGAGCAGCGCATGGGCTTGATGGCCGGGGTTGGCCGCGCTGACCTGACGCTTATCGACCTGCCCGGCATCTACTCGCTCGACCCCTACAGCGAGGACGCCCGCGTTTCCATCGACGTGCTGCGCGGCAAGATGGTGGGTACGCCCAAGCCGGACGCCGTGCTCCTGGTCCTCGATTCCCTGCACCTAACCCGTCAACTGATGCTGGCCGCACCGGTGCTGGCGCTCGGGCTGCCGACGCTGGTTTTGCTCAACATGAGCGACCTGATGGAGGCTCGCGGCGGCCACATTGACGCCCTCGAGTTGGCTCGCGAACTGGGCACTCCGGTGGCCCAGATCAGCGCCGTCAACGGAACCGGCCTGGACGCCGTTCCGCTCTTCCTCAATCAGCAAACCAACCGCGTCGACGCCAAGCCGCTTACCCTGCCAGTCGTTGGCAACGCTGCCAGCGCACACACCTGGGCTGCACAACTGAGCCGCCGTACCGGCTACCGCTCTCCACTCTCCGTCGAAGGCACACGCAAGATCGACAACGTTCTGCTGCATCGCATCTGGGGACCGCTTTTGTTTCTTTTGGTGGTCGTCGGCGTCTTTGAAGTGGTCTTCTCCGTCGGCCAGCCTCTCTCTGATGTCTTTGGCACCATTCTTGCCGGTATCGGCAACCTCATCCGGCCTTTTTTGCCCGCCGGATGGCTGCAATCGTTGATTCTCGACGGCGCATGGAAGGGCATCTCCTCCGTGCTCGTCTTTCTGCCGCAAATCCTGCTGCTCTTTCTCTTTATCGGCATCCTGGAAGACTCTGGCTACCTCTCCCGCGCCGCACTGATCGCCGACCGTGTGATGCGGACAACAGGCTTGAATGGCAAGGCCTTCATTCCCCTGCTCTCGGCCTACGCCTGCGCCGTGCCGGCCATCATGGCCACGCGCACCATCGAGAACAAGCGCGATAGAATGGCTACGATTCTGGTCGCGCCCTTCATGACCTGCTCGGCTCGCCTGCCGGTCTACATGCTCCTGATTGCCGCCTTCATTCCCAATATCACCTATCTGCACGGATTCCTCGGCCTGCGAACGCTGACCATGCTGGGCCTTTATCTGGCCGGCTTTGTGGGAGCCATGACCACCGCATGGCTGCTCAAGAGCTCCATCCTTAAGTCCAGCGAGACGCCTTTCATACTCGAACTGCCACAGTACCGCATGCCTACGCTGCGTTCGCTCGCCCTGCGCCTCATGGACCGCGCGCGTGTCTTTTTGCGCCAAGCAGGCACCATCATTCTCTGTGTCACGCTGGCGCTATGGGTGCTGGCTCATCTGCCGGTGATTCAAGCGCCGAACGGTCAAATCTCCGCGCCCGAACTGGCCGACAGCCTCATCGGACGCCTGGGCCATTTCATTGAGCCGGCCATTGCGCCGCTGGGCTTCAACTGGAAGATCGGCATCGGCCTGCTCTCCAGCGTGCTGGCTCGTGAGGTCATGGTCAGCACCATGGGAACTTTGTATGGCGCCCAAGCCGACACGCACGCCCTTAGCCTGCAAACCGCCCTGCACCACGATATGACCCTGGGCGGCGCGCTGGCGCTGATGATCTTCTTCGCCTTCGCCATGCAATGCACCTCGACCATGGCTGTCGTCCACCGCGAAACCAACAGTTGGAAATGGCCTGCAATTCAGTTCCTCTATATGCTGGCGCTGGCCTGGATCGCGGCTTACGCGGTCAACCATCTGGTCATGGCAATCTTCGGATAGAGCATTCCTCATGGCAAATACAGTTTTGCCGGCTTGTTAGCCTTTACAATTTATTCATATGCGAAAGCTGATTGTTGTGGCCATCCTGATAGCGGCTTCCGTTGCCGCTGCACAAACCCATCCATCCAGAAATCATGATAAGGACAAGCTTCGTTTCACGTTGATCTTGTCTCGCCACGGCGTCCGTCCTCCCCTCTCCGCCAATTCGGCTCTTAACCTTCGTTCTTCCTCTGCCTGGCCTGAATGGGAGGTTCCGCTTGGTTACCTGACGCCGCACGGCGCCCAAGCGATCCGCCAGATGGGCGCGTACATGCGCCTTGACCTTGCTCGCAAGGGCCTGTTTCCCGTCACCGGCTGCCCGGACAGCAACAAAATCTATCTTTACGCCGATACCCAAGAGCGCACCATCCTAAGCACGCGCAACACCTTCGCCGGCATGGAGCCGGGTTGCGATCTGCCGCCTGTTCACATAGTCGCTGCGTCTGCCGGCATCGCGGACCCCATCTTCTCGCCGATTCCCGACTCCTTTCCCCCGCCCTCCGCGAAAGCGATCGCGGCTGACCAGCGAGCAACTTTAGGCAATGACCCGGATGCCTTCTTTTCCCTGGCCGCAAACCCCGGCCTCAAGAAACTCGCCGATATCCTCGCCCCTGACCCCGCGCATCCCGCCGCCAAGCCCATCCTCAACGATCCCCGGCCCCTCGCCTTGGCCCCCTCGCTGATTGAGGATTTTCTGCTCGAATATGTCGATGGCAAACCCATGACGGAAGTTGGTTGGGGACGAGTCGATGAGCCTACCATCTGCCGTCTCATGCCGCTCTATGTCAAAGGATTTGATCTGGTGACGCGCACGCCCTTAGCGGCTCGTTCGCGAGGCTCTAACCTGGTGGCGCACATCCTCGACACGCTCGAGCAGGTCGCTCAGGCCGCGCAATCTGCACAAGCCCAGCCCGTTAAGCCCGTTTCCGGCGCCTTCGGCCCCGTCGGCGCGCGCCTGGTTTACATCGGCGGCCACGACAGCGACCTGAGCCGCATCGGCGGCCTGTTCAATCTGCACTGGAAGGTCGGCGGCGTCACCGACGACACGCCTCCGGATTCGCAACTCGTCTTTGAACTGTGGCAGAACTCAAACTCGAAGCAATACACCGTCCATCTCTTCTACCACGCGCAGACCTACGATCAGTTGCGTTCAGGCCAGGCTCTCACGCTGGCCAAACCGCCCGTTGAGGTCGATCTCGTGCCTCCCGGCTGCCGCGCCGGCCAACCTTGCTCCTTTGCCGCCTTCGACCAGGCCGCCCGTTCTCTGCTTGATCCGGCTTACATCAAGCCCAACCTCCTGCCGACGCAACTCGCGCCACCTAACCCGTAACACACTGGGCTCTGGTCAAAGCGGAAGTGAGCCTGATTCTGCTTTCGATTGCGAAGGCCGCGGTTCTCGTCATGCTGGATGAGTGGATTCCCAGGGCGTATCTGATTTCGTAGAGGAATCGTGGGAATCGAGAAGAGCGAGAAAATTGTGGTTTTACAAGTCCAAAAGCGAAACTTGAATAATCTGGTTTTCAATTTTTACTAATAACCACTCGCCAAAAAGTAATTGCGGGTTATGCCGCAAGTTCTGTTACGACTTCAACGCGTTGAGTCCATGGTACAGGTTTGATGTCGTAGTTGCGAAATGCCTCTATGACTCCGCCAGAAATCGGTTGCTCGTCATTTAGAACGGCGTACGCCCGTGATTCTGGAGGGCGCACTTGTCGCGTATCGCTCCATGCGTTGATGAACAGCAATGCTGTTTCGCGTGTCGGCCTATTGATCGCCTGCACAATGCGCTCCGGCTGCCTCTTGGATTTGGGTATCGCAAAATCAAAATGCTGGTCATAACCACTAATGCCTGTAAACTTAACGTTTGGCGTATAGCGAATATCGTTAGCATCGAGCCATCCAACCACGTCTTCATAAAAGAGGCTCTCGACAATTGGCTTAGCGAGGTAAAAAAGATCATTTACCGCAAGCATAGCCTGAATGAGACTGTGCTTGCGAAGCGGAAAGTTTTCAGGCGTAGCATGAACCTCAATGGCCTCGGCATTCAGTTTTACGCCGAACCCATTAAGTGTCATTTTCAAAAGGTCTTTCCGTTTTTCGGAGTCCAGTTTGCAACCAGAGGCTTCGAGGTCATGAATAATATAGCTGTCGTCTGTCAGAATAAAAGCACCGTTTTCTCTGCGAGCGTAAATCTGCAAAGCATCATTGTTTCGATCAAGGTAAGGCGTTGTGATCTCAACCCAAGTATCGTTCACCTGCCGCAGAGTGGTCTTGTCCTTCAGCCAGTCCCGGTAATCTTTGAGAAGTTTTTCGATCTCGGCGACAATCATGAGAAAAGCCCTCTCTCGATTTGTGGTGGTACAGTGATGTTGCAGTGTCGCATGAACGCATCGAATGTGGAAATCAAGTCCTGCACATTCGGGTATCGGTCAACCGGGGCCGGTATAGCCCATTTGACGCCATATCCTTCGCGATAGATATGGAGATGTGGACATGGAATTTGCTGATAATCTGGTCCTGGATTTGTGTGAGGCGGACCGTCGAGGTCAAGGCGCATGAGTATGATAGCTTGCCTCGCCCGATTTTGATACGTAGCCTTTGTAAGTTTAATCTGAGATCGTGTGATGTCGAGGATAAAATTCTCACGCTTATCCGCTGAGATCAGTGCAATCGATAGGCTTCCACCTGGATCTGGAAATAGATATATTTTGTTCTCGACACACTGCTTTTCCATTGCAATCAGAGCATCCGCCTCGGCTTGCGAAATATCCAAATCTGCCATATAAACGGTTCCTCTGGATGTGATCTTATATCAGATACCCTAATGTTTTGCTACTTTTCGAAATGTGCCGTCTCGATTATGATACCTCCGATTATTACCGCCGACCTGTTACATCTTGCAATCTTCATGCCATCCGTTTCTGATTCATTGCCTGCATCAATACAACAAACCCTGCCTTACGCTCCTGCCTTCTTCTCAATCTTGGCCCATGAGTCTTTGAGCGGCAGCGTACGGTTGAAGACCAGCTTGCCAGGCGCAGAATCCGGATCGAGACAGAAGTAGCCGACGCGCTCGAACTGGAAGCGGTCCTCAAGCCGGGCGTTGGCGAGAGAAGGCTCCAGCTTGGCGCCGGTGACGATCTCCAGGGAGTTGGGGTTGAGATTGCTGAGAACATCCTCGCCTTCCGCGACGTCGCCGGGATCGGCCTTGGAGAAGAGCTTGTCGTAGAGACGGATTTCGGCGGAGATGGCGTGGGCGGCCGATACCCAGTGCATGGTTGACTTGACCTTGCGGCCATCGGGGGAGTTGCCGCCGCGGCTGGCCGGATCGTAGCTGCAGTGGACCTCGACGATGTTGCCTGCCGCGTCTTTGATCACGCTTTGTGCTGTGACGAAGTAGGCGTTGCGCAGGCGGACCTCTTTGCCGGGGGAGAGACGGTAATACTTGGGCGGAGGAATCTCGCGGAAGTCGTCCTGTTCAATAAAAAGCTCGCGGGAAAAAGGCACCTGGCGCGTGCCTGCGGAGGGGTCTTCGGGGTTGTTGGCGACCAAGACGAACTCGACCTGATCCGTATTTGGGCCAGCGGGGTAGTTGTCGATGACCAGCTTCAATGGGCGCAACACAGCCATGGCGCGGCGGGCGCGGCGGTTCAGGTCGTCGCGCTGGAAGTGCTCGAGCATTTCGATATCCGTCATCCCATTGGTCCGCGAGACGCCTGCTGCAGCGACAAAGGTGCGAATGGCTTCCGGGGTGAAGCCGCGACGGCGGAGGCCGCAGAGGGTAGGCATGCGGGGATCGTCCCAGCCGTTGACGCGCTTTTCCTGCACCAGCTGGATGAGCTTGCGCTTGCTGAGCATGGTGTAGGTGATGTTGAGGCGGTCGAATTCAAACTGCTGCGAGGGGAAGATGCCGAGTTGCTCGATATACCAGCGGTAGAGCGGCTGGTGGTCAGCGAATTCCAACGTGCACATGGAGTGGGTGACGCGCTCGATGGAATCTGACTGGCCGTGCGCGTAGTCGTACATGGGGTAGATGCACCACTCATCGCCCGTGCGATGGTGCGAGGCGTGCAGGATGCGGTACATGACTGGATCGCGCATATTCAGATTCGGCGACGCCATGTCGATCTTGGCCCTCAGGACGCGCGTGCCGTCGGGGAACTCGCCAGCCTTCATTCTCTGAAAGAGGTCAAGATTTTCTTCGGCCGACCTATTTCGATAGGGGCTGTCCTTGCCCGGCTCGGTGAGAGTGCCGCGGTGCTGGCGAATCTCGTCGGCAGAGAGGTCATCGACGTAGGCCTTGCCGACCTTGACGAGCTTCAAAGCCCACTCGTAGAGCTGGGGAAAGTAGTCGGAGGCGTAGCAGAGGCGCTCCCACTGGAAGCCCAGCCAGCGGACGTCCTCCATGATGGAATCGACGTACTCCTGCTCCTCTTTTTCAGGGTTGGTGTCGTCGAAGCGCAGGTTGGTCTTGCCGCCGAACTCGTCGGCCAGGCCGAAGTCGATGCAGATGGCCTTGGCGTGGCCGATGTGAAGGTAGCCGTTGGGCTCGGGTGGAAAGCGCGTCTGGATGACGGTGTCGCTGTATTTTTTGGTGCCCACATCCTCGGCGATGATGTCGCGGAGGAAGTTGGGGGGAGTTGGGGCGGGTTGGCTTTCCGGATTGTTGGTCATGGCTTTGATTCATTATGCCACAGGAGAACTGTGCTCAAGAAGAGCGACATGGGCTCTGCATCACTAGGTCATACAAGAATCATTTGCTACGATATAGCCATGATTCGTGGTAAACGTGAATTGCTCGCGCACGGTCTGTTTTATAGTGGCGCCTTGCTCATTCTTAGGCGGCTCCCCCAGCGCGATATTCTGCTGGTTTTGTGTTACCACCGGATTGGCAATCGCGACGAAGCACTCTTCGATCCCGGCGTTTATTCCGCTACTGCGGACCAGCTGAATTCTCAAGTTGCCTATCTGAAACAGCATTGCTCATTGGTTACCCTTGAGGAGGCCATGGAGTTCGTTAATGGCACCCACCGGGCTAGATCACCCCATTGTAAAGTTTTGATTACATTTGATGACGGCTATTTAGACAATTACGAATTGGCATTTCCTATCTTGCAGTCGCATGGCGTGCAAGGCGTCTTTTTTCTTGCCACAGAGATGGTTGGCTCAACAGAGATTCCTTGGTGGGATTTCATTGCATACAAGTTGAGGATGTCGAGAAATAGCAGGTTCTTCCTAGATTACCCCCATCATCTGGCCGTTGATATCGAGATCAATGGATTTGTCAAGAGTCTGCGCGATGTCCTGAACCTTTATAAAAGTCCCATGAATACAGATCACACACGATTTATTAACGATTTGAAAGAGCAAACAAAGGGAGAAGACCCGGCAGCAGGACGAAGACAATTCCTTAACTGGGGTGAGGCTAAAGAAATGTTCAACGCAGGCATGGCATTTGGGTCACACTCGCATTCGCACCGAGTGCTGAGTCAATTGAGTGTTGAGCAGCAGCGTAAGGAGTTAACCCAGTCTCGAGTGATT
The DNA here is from genome assembly GCA_050011175.1 of Occallatibacter sp. Taxonomy (GTDB): domain Bacteria; phylum Acidobacteriota; class Terriglobia; order Terriglobales; family Acidobacteriaceae; genus Telmatobacter. The sequence continues at coordinate 35,802 of JBEKJR010000019.1, read as the reverse complement.
TTGCAAGAGCAACTTGGCGTCTGTGCGGATACCATCGCTTATCCGGTTGGAGGCTTCAGCAGTTATACGGAGCAGACCCAGAGGTTAGCTCAGGAACTGGGCTACCACGCGGCTTTCACATCACATGGAGGAGCGAATCGTCCGGCATCTGTTCAACGATACGCTATCTCTCGAGTCAGCGTTGGGGACGTAAGTTGGACGCGCTTTCGTGTACGAACCTCAATCTGCGGCTTAACCGCGCAATACTGGCCCTGACGCTATGGCTGATCAGCAGATTGGCTTGTCGTGTATACAACAAGAGTCGATTATAGATGTATGGCTTATGAGATGACTAAACTGGACTCTGCATGGAACTCAGCACGATAAGGAGGAAGTTGTCTTATGGAAATTACTCGAGCTGATGCCAAACAGCAAGAGGCGATTGCTGATTTGTTGAAATCGACCTTTTCTTTGTCGCCGCCTTTTTTATCTACGGAATTCCTGCGATGGAAGCTCTTTTCCCCGTCTCCAAGCTCGGAAGGGAGCAGGAGCTATGTAATCAGCGAGGGAGGAAATATCTTGGCCCATATTTGTGAGTGGCCTATTTCCTTTCTTTCCCCATCTGGCCCAGTTACCAACGGCTTTTTCATCGATTGGGCTGCTCGTCAGGAAGCAAGAGGTACTGGAAGACAATTATTTCAATACGTATTGCAGAAATATGAGACCGCGATAACAATTGGGGGAACCGAAAAGGCGCTTCCTATATATCCCAAGTTAGGCTTTCAGCATTACGGAACATTGGACGAATTCGCTTTAGTGACTCGGCCATGGCAACAGCACTGCGGTCGCCCTCAGCCGCAAAGAACAGAGTTGCGTGAAATCGCCCGTCTTGCGCGTAATTCCATTTGGAGTTTGAAAGCTCTCTGGATCTCAGAGTCGGATTGGGCAAGTAAACAAGTCAACAAGGCATACGATCTGCCGGAGAGCGCATTTCGCGTCAATTCCTCTACATTCTGTTTGGGTATCAGATCAGCGGCGTGGCTGCAATACATCGCGGATTGTCCTTTGATGAAATGCAGCCTGTTCACCCTTTTTAAGGGATGTAATCCTCGTGGTTATTTTCTGCTCAATCAAATTTCTGGCCAATGCAGAATTATTGATCTTGCAGTAGATTCAGATGTGCCACAGGATTGGGAGGGAGCATATCGTTCCGCTGTTATCAGCGCTCTTAAACAGAAGGAAGTGAGTGAAATCGTTGCAGTCTCTTCCCTGCCATGGCTTTCTGAGATATTGCGGAAGATAGGCTTTCAGCATCGCAAGCAAAATCTAGTGCTTATCTACGATCCCGCCAAGAAACTGCTTGGCGGTCCACCGCTTCACCTGCGAATGGCGGATAACGACGCTTGCTTTTTGTACGAAGAAAGGTATCCGTTTCTAACATGACAGCTTTGGACCGATACTTCCGCTCGGCTTCAGCAATTCGTATTTACTTGAGAATGGCCGCTGGTCAAGTGGCAATATATAGTAGCTCGCCTCGTATATGCTTATAGAAACAATCAGCGTTACGGATGCTGTAATGGGACGGGTGTCCCACATCTCAATTTACTACCACGATTGTGTGCTCTAGGTCCGGATTTTCGGATCTGATAAAGCACAACAGCTCAAGCAATCGATTGAAGACTTTCTTCGCCCTGGCGGATGCGGGCGAGGCAGACGTCGCGGCCGAGGACGGCCATGGTTTCAAAGAGCGGCGGTGCGTTTTTGCGTCCGCAGACGGCTACGCGGATGGGCTGGAAGGCCTGCCCGGCCTTGAGTCCTAGTGACGCTGCGGCCTGGCGAAGTGCCTGGTCGAGCGAATCGTGTTCGAAGTTGACAGCAGGCAGAACTTCCAGCGCGTGCTGGAGAACGCGGCGGGCCATCGCCGTATCGCCCTTTTGCGGGATCAGCTCGGCGGGGTCGTAGGGAGCGAGTTGGGGAAGAAAGAAGAAGTCTGCGGCGGAGACGGCATCGCGCAGCAGCTTGATGCGCTCGCGGATGAGCGGCGTGACGGCGAGTATTTTTTCCGGCGAAGTCTCAAAACCGGCATGCTCGAAGAAGGGCTGGAGCAGTGGGCTGAGCTGCTCAACAGGCATGGCGCGGATATGCTCGGCGTTGAGCCAGACAGCTTTGGGATCAAATGGGTCCTCATCGGTAAAGTTGATGACCGCGTTGGCGCGGTTGACGCCCTCTAGAGTAAAAGCCGCGGTGAGCTCGTCGAGAGTGAGGAACTCGCGGTCGTTCTTGGGCGACCAGCCGAGCAGGCAGAGGAAGTTAACAAAGGCCTGTGGAAGAAAGCCTACGTCTCGATAAGTGGTCACGCTGACGACGGCGCCATGCTTGCGCTTGGAGAGCTTGGCGCCATCCGGCGCAACGAGTAAAGGCAGATGGGCGAACTGGGGCAGTGGTGCGCCGAGGGCTTCGAAGATCAGCAGGTGCTTGAAGGTGTTGGTGAGGTGATCCTGGCCGCGGATGATGTGGCTGATGCGCAAATCGGCGTCGTCAGCGCAGGAGGCGAGGTGGTAGGTGGGCATATTATACGACCGCAGAAGGGCGAAGTCTTCTACTTCGTCGGCAAGCTTTGACTGCTGGCCGTAGACGGCGTCGGTGAAGCTGAGGGTGCGGCTTTGGCCGCGGGGGACGCGATAGCGCAGGGCGAAGGGCTCGCCGGCGGCGGCGCGGCGGTCGGACTCATCCCGTGACATTTCGCGCATACCGGAGTTGAAGAGCCATGCGCCCTGCGCGGAGGAATGATTGTCATCACCCGCGTGGGCTGGGGTGAAGTCGCGATAGGCAAGGCCCTTGGCGAAGATAGCTTCGGCCTGCTGGCGGTGCAGGGCAAGGCGTTCGGACTGCCTGTACTCTTCGTCCCAGTTGAGGCCCAGCCAACGCAAGCCCTCAAAAATAGACAGCACGCTGGCCTCAGTGTTGCGCTCGACATCGGTGTCGTCCAGGCGCAACACCATGGTTCCGTGGTTGTGGCGGGCATATAGCCAATTGAAGATAAAAGTGCGGGCGCTGCCCACGTGCAGGAAGCCGGTGGGCGAGGGCGCAAAACGGACGCGGGGCGTCTTTGCCGAGGAGGGTGTCGAATCAGGCATCGTGATTGTATGTTACCAATCGCGACGCCAGCAGTGCTGCTTCTTCGACCATCCTGGCCAGTTTATCCGCGAGGTGGATAAGGCGGCTGGGGCGGATACGGCGGCTGCTGCCAAACAGGCGGTGGCGCAGGCACGACCTTCCAATCGGAGAAGGCCAGAATGTAGAGAAGAACCAAGGTGCCAAGCGACGGAACAATGCACAAAAGCGCCAGCCACTGCGAAAAGCCGGCCTTTTTCAGGATGAACCAGCAGGGCACCATAACGATGGCAATGGCTACCGCAATGATGATGGGGATAAGCACAGCCATCGTCAAGAGAATAGCTTTGACGGCTTCGGGATCGGGCTCGTTTTGCAGAAAAAACGCCAAATATTGCATACAGAACGCTCCAGGAGTGAGATAGGCTCGCAGCAAAGATAAAGCCAAACAGAGAAAATTGCAATCAGATTCTTGCAATCATTCGCGAGCTTTTTCTATGCAGTCGTAGTAAGCCTCATCACATATTTGAGTTTCACATACCCAGAGATCATGAGTATTCCCATTCTCTTTTTTGCAATCTGCGCGGCACGCGGTCTGTTTTGCCTGACAGCAACTTTTCGTGTTATCCGTACAGGATGCTGCCTTTTTAATTGCTTCATCCTCCGCTGAGTTTTTACAGGACGTAACAAATGCAGTGTTCAGGAACAATCCCAGGATCAATAGTAAAAATGTCTTCCTCATCTTCTTTCCTCCGTTGTTTCCTATCCCCTGTTCCCTGCCCTATGGAATCTCCTCGGCATCATAGTCCGGGCCGCCGCGTTTTTTGGGCACACCGTGTACGGAGCTGAGCAAATCTTCGACGACATCTTCCAGTTGGCGCTGACTTTCAATCACGGCGCTCATGCTCTTCAGGTCTTCCGGTTCAATCACGCGCTCCACCAGGGCGATGGCATGGCACTGAGCGATATGTTCAAGATTCAGCCCCTCCGGGGTCTTGGCTTTGATGCTCACCTGGTCCGTGCCCAGGCCCAGCAGTTCAGCGACTCGTGTGCGCAATTCGCCGGAAACGGGACCGATCTTGGGCTTGGCCAGAATCAGCGTGGTGTCGATGTTCACAATGCGGTAGCCGGCGCGTTGCAGCGTCTCCAGGGCCAGGCTGAGGAAGATAGCCGAGTCGGCGTTCTTCCAGCGGGGGTCGCTGGGCGGAAAAAAGCTGCCGATGTCGCCGGCGGCTATGGAACCCAGCAGGGCGTCGGTCACGGCGTGCAGCAGCACGTCGCCGTCGGAGTGGCCGGCCAGGCCTTCCGGGTGGTCCAGCGAGACTCCGCCGATTCGCAAGGGCACGCCGCGCTTGAAGACGTGCGAGTCATAGCCAAATCCGATCCGTGTTTCCATAGTTACCTTGCCTGTTATTGCTTGGATTCCGCTCCTATCGGGCGCGCTGGCGCAGGTAAAATTCGGCCAACTCCAGGTCGCCCGGCTGGGTTATCTTCAAATTAACCGAAGAGCCATGCACGACAGCTACCGGAAGGCCGGCGCGCTCCAGGACAGAGGCCTCATCGGTCCCCACAAATCCGTCCGCCATAGCCTCAGCGAAGGCGCTCCGCAAGATGCCAACGCGAAAGCCCTGCGGCGTCTGCGCCAGCACTACGAGTTCACGTGGGATGGTAGCGGTAATCAGCGCCCCGTGCGCGGTCCGCTCCACCTGCTTGATAGTGTCCACTGCGGGCATTCCCACGATGGCCGCCCCGTGCTCCAGAACCGCGTCGATGGTCCGTTCGATGGTTGCCGCGTCGATCAGCGGCCGGACGGCGTCATGAACCAGGACAATATCGTCGGGCTGGGCTGGCAAAGCGTCCAGCGCATGGGAAACAGACTCCTGGCGGCAGTCGCCGCCTTCCACCACACGGACCCGGTTGGCAAATCCGTACTCGGTAATCTGGGCCTGGACGCGCTCCATCTCCGTCTTGCGCACGGCCACATAGATAGCCGTCACCCGCTCCACCGAGGCAAAGGCGCGCAGCGAATGTATCAGGATGGGAAGCCCATCAAGGATGAGAAACTGCTTAGGCTGCGGCCCGGCCATCCGGGTTCCCAGCCCCGCAGCGGGTAGAATCACAAAGACTTGCATATCGGTTGGAGTATACAACGAAGCGGCTCAGGTTGCGGCAAACATTATGCTCAGTACTCTCTTTTGGAACCTCCTCCGGCAGGGCGCCGCATCGCAGCCTTATCATTTTGAGATGCGCCCTAAGTTGCCCATCGATGTGTCGCTGCTCAAGCCCGGCCTCCGCCTCGCCGTAGGCCTCTCTGGCGGCGCCGATTCCGTAGCCCTGTTGCGCGCCTTGGCGGAGCGAAGCCGGGAGCTGGGCCTGGTGTTGCACGCCGCTCATTTGCACCATGGACTGCGCGGCGAGGAGGCCGACGGCGATTTGGTCTTTGCGCGGGAACTGGCTGCCGAACTTGGCCTGCCCTTCCATGAGGCGCGGGTGGATGCCGGGACAACGGCCAAAGAAAACGCCGAAACCATTGAGGAGGCCGCGCGCCGCCTGCGTTACAGTTGGTTTCGGCAGCTCATGGCTTCGGGCGAGGTGAAAGCGGTGGCCACCGCGCACACCCGCGACGACCAGGCCGAAACTGTCTTGGCCAAATTCCTGCGCGGAGCCTGGACCGAGGGCCTGAGCGGCATTCATCCGGTGATCGAGTTTCCCGAGGGCCGTATCCTGCGTCCGCTGCTCTCCATTACACGGTCAGAAGTCGAGTCCTATCTCCGCTCTCTAGGGCAGCGCTGGCGCGAAGACTCCTCCAATCGCCACCTCACCTTCACCCGCAACCGCATCCGCCACGAGTTGTTGCCGCTGCTGGAGGGCTGGAACCCACAACTGCGTGAGCACCTGGCGCAGATGGCCCAGCTGGCCCGCGACGAAGAGGCGTTTTGGCAAGCCGAGCTGGCCCGCCTTGAGCCTCAGATGTTGCGCCCTGTCCGGGTTGGAGAGGGGGGCGGGGGCCGAGCAGCCGGCGATGGCCTGTCCCTTGATGTCAACCGGCTGGCTGCGCTTCCGCGGGCCTTCCAGCGCCGGCTCTTGCGTTCGGTCGCGGAACAGTTGGGCGCGGCAGTCGATTTTCCCTCCACCGAGGCACTGCGCAATCTGGCTCTCACAGGCCGTGCCGGTCAGAAGCTCCAATTGGCCAAGGGGCTTCGCGTGGAGCGTACCGCAAGGGAAATGCGACTGATCGTTCTGCCAGAGGCTCCAGTCGGCAAAGAGGCCGCGCAGCCTGCTCCCGAATACACGGTAGCCATTCCCGGCGAGGTAGTAGCCCCGGCCTTTGGCCTGCGGCTGCGGATTGAGGTTGACGAATTAGGCAAGTCAATTGAGGCTCGCACCGCCACGCTGCGCAACTGGGAGCCAGGCGATCGCGTCCGGCTACGCCATTCCTCTACCTCGCGCAAGGTGAAGGAAGTGTTGGAGCGTCTTAAAGTTACCGGCTCCAGCCGAAGCTTATGGCCGGTCCTCGAACTCGATGGCCGCATCATCTGGATGCAGGGAGTCGAAGTGGAACCGGTGCCGGAAATCCACATTATTTTTGCCAGCCTGGAGGCTTCTGCGGAACCGGCCCCATAATTGCAACAAGTCTCCCAGCCCTGAGAGTACAATTTAAGTTACTGCTCTTCCGGGCGGCAGAGTGGGTGTGTTTGCCGCCAAGGCTTCCCGGCTTTCCTGTGACTTTGTGGAACGTACAGGCGTCTAAAGGGTGTGCAGGCAGTGCTGGAGACACGTTTGACGGCTTTTCCAACACTGGAAGAGAGGAATACGGGTGAATTCGACTGTTAAATCGATCGTGGTCTGGGCCTGCATCATCGCCTTCGGCATGGTTCTTATCAACCTGGTGACGAAGAGTGCCAACCTGGGGGGCAAGACTACGGAAATCGGCTACTCGGATCTTTTAGACAAGATCGAGGCCGGACAGGTGCAGGACGCTACCATCCAAGGGACCGAAGTTCACAGCCACATGAAGGGCTCCAAGGATGAGTTTCATACCACGATCTCCGGAAACACCGCCGACAACCTGGCCAAGGAGTTGCACGCGGCCAAGACGCATTTCGATCTGAAGGACCCACAGAGCAACTACCTGGTGCAGGCGCTGATGAGTCTGGGTCCGTTTGTTCTGATCATCGCAGTCTGGTTCTTCTTCATGCGCCAGATGCAGGCCGGCGGTAACAAGGCGATGTCATTCGGCAAGAGCCGCGCGCGCCTGCTCTCCATGCAGCAAAAGAAGATTACCTTCAAGGATGTGGCCGGCGTGGATGAGGCCAAGGAGGAGCTGAAGGAGATCATCGAGTATCTGCGGGAGCCGGCCAAGTTTCAGAAGCTCGGCGGCCGCATTCCCAAAGGCGTTCTACTGGTAGGCCCTCCGGGCACAGGTAAAACACTTCTTGCCAGGGCCGTGGCCGGTGAGGCTAACGTTCCGTTCTTTTCCATCTCCGGCTCGGATTTTGTAGAGATGTTTGTCGGCGTCGGCGCCAGCCGCGTCCGCGACCTCTTCGAACAGGGCAAGAAAAACGCGCCCTGCATCATCTTCATCGACGAGATCGACGCTGTAGGCCGCCATCGCGGCGCGGGCCTGGGCGGCGGGCACGACGAGCGCGAGCAGACGTTGAATCAGCTTCTTGTCGAAATGGATGGCTTTGAATCCAACGACGGCGTGATTCTGGTGGCCGCCACCAACCGCCCCGACGTGCTGGATCCGGCGCTGCTCAGGCCGGGCCGCTTCGACCGCCGCGTGGTGGTGGGCCTGCCCGATGTCCGTGGCCGCGAGGAGATTTTGCGCGTTCACGTCAAGAAAGTTCCCATCGCCGATGATGTGAACCTGAACGTGCTTGCGCGGGGCACGCCTGGCTTTAGCGGCGCAGACCTGGCCAACATGGTCAACGAGGCCGCCCTGAGCGCCGCGCGCATGAACCGCAAGCAGGTGGTCATGTACGACTGCGAGGTGGCTAAGGACAAGGTGCTCATGGGCGCGGAGCGCAAGTCCATGCTGCTCACTGAGGAGGAGAAGCGGGTAACCGCCTATCACGAAGCCGGCCATGCGCTGGTCTCATTCAAGCGCGAGCATTCCGACCCCATTCACAAGGTCACCATCATTCCTCGCGGCATGGCTCTGGGCGTCACCGTTTTTTTGCCCGGCGACCGGCACAATTACACACGCGAATATCTGGAAGCCAAACTGGCTATGTCCTATGGCGGACGCGTGGCCGAGGAAATCTTTCTCAACCAGATGTCCACCGGCGCGGGCAGCGATATTGAGGTTGCCACCGATCTGGCCCGCCGCATGGTCTGTGAGTACGGCATGAGCCGCCTCGGTCCCCTCACCTTCGGCAAGAAGGAGGAGCAGATCTTCCTGGGCCGCGAGATTGCCCAGCATCGCGATTTCAGTGAGGAAACAGCCCGGCAGATCGACCTTGAAGTGCGACGCTTGATCGACGAGGCCTACCAGTCGGCTCATACCATTGTGGAGACGAACGCCGACGTCATGCATCGCATGGCCTCGGCTTTATTGGAGCGCGAGACCATCGACGCCGATGAGGTCAAGATGCTCATCGAGGGCAAGGAACTTTCACCCTTGCGCTCCAGTCTGGCCACGCCCTCGGACACCGGCGGCAATGACGTGCAGGAGGTTCTCAAGCCGGAAAGCCGCGGACCAAACTACCCTGAAGGCGCGCCATCACCGGCATGATGTAAATGCAACTCAGACAAGAAAAGAGGGCCACCCCGATGGAGTGGCCCTTCTTGTTTGCCAGGTTCTCAGTTCTCAGAAAATCTTGTACCCCACGCCCACGCTGACCCCATAAGGCGACAGCGGAGAGTTAATGTAGGGATAGTACTGGTACTCGACATCGGGAACTCTCAGGCTGATCCGTTTGGTCAGCTTCACGTCCATGCCCCCACCGAAGGCGATGTCGGTGAACTTGCCGGTGTCTCCGGGTACTGGATCAAAGCTCATCTTGGAATATCCAGCCAGCGCCTTGCCATAGACGGTCGCTTTCCAAAAACGGTAAACCGGCAGCCTGGGGCCGATCAGGTAGTTGTCCTGATAAATGCCCTTATACTGGTTCCAGCGCAGCCAGCGGGCTTCGGCCTCGAACTGCACCCAGCGCCTCAGCTTCACGTCCACATAAGCGCCCACGCCATACAGCGGACGGGGGTCGGCTTGCGCGACGACGCCGTTGCTGTTCCATACCCCGGCGAAGTCGGGCTGAAAAGCTGAGGCCATTCCGCCGACAGTAATTGAAACCTGCCGTCCGGCGGCGGAGGGAACCACTTGCGCGCCGGCGGCAACGGTCCCCGCAAAAAGCAGAATCGAGAACAAAAACAAGCTCAATCGTCTCATAATTCGAAAGTACCTTCAGTCCCGGCATGTCTTTGCAACCGGCAAGAGAGTTTATCGAACAGGTTTTGGAATATCTGGACTGGAATGCAGTACACTTCGCACCCCAGTCCAGAGATTCCCGATAAAGGCTACTGCGCAGGAGGATGTGATGTGCCCGCGGGTTGCTGGGGAGCTTCGCCGGCTGCGGGCTGATTCAGTCGCGAAGCATCATAGCGTTGTAATTTGAAGAAGATCGGTGTCACTTCCAGCGGCATCTTGTCGCGCGGGTTCATGTAGGGATAGATCTTCGCGTTGATTTGATGCACCCGGTCGTCCCATGGATCAGTCTTGAGCCAACTGCCCAGGGGTAAGGCCGGACGTTGTGTTAGATCATCCCAGTTCAACCCGGGAGCCATGCTCTTCAAATCGGACATCCATGGAGTTCCATCAGTCTTGAGCAGTGAGTCGCCGAGTTTAGCCGTGTTCAGCGCCTTCAACACCTTTTCCCGATCCACCAGCTGAGCATAGTAAAGCCCCGCAGAGGGCAGCCTGTCCTTGTACATGGAGTTCTGCAGATACTCCATGGCGCGCTTGGCAGCCTCTAAGTTGTCGTGATCCGAGTGGTACATGTCGATGCGCCTGAAGGTCGCCTCGTCGGGAAACAGCAGCCGGTCGTTGAAGGCATAGCGGGTGTCGATGTGGTGGCCCATCACGATGTGGGCCAGTTCCATGGCCACTACCGAGGCGATCGCTTCCTCGCTGGGCAGGCTGTCGATAAGCCCCTTGCTGATCAGGATGGTGTTTCCGACGGTTGTGGTTTCCACCGTGGTCGAGAGCAGGATGCGGGTATGTACCTGGTCCGTAAATGCCAGATTATTAGGCACTTGCAGGTTGATGACAATCTGATCCAAAACCGTGTTTTCATAGCCGCCAGGGGTCAGAGGCGCCACCAGGCCGGCTTCTACCAGCCGGTCGATCACGTTGTTTTCAGCCTGCGTGACCCAGGCGCGCGAGGCCTGCAGCGGACCCACATCCTGCGAGTCGTCGCTCTTGTCCACCGCTTCATCCACGCGCACGCTCACATTTTCGCTCTCCCGCGTAGGCAGTTTGAGAGAGTAGCCCCAGAAGTGCGTCTGGGCCTTCAGCCCGACCTTTTCGCCTTCGGTGCGCTGGGTCTCCTCCACGTATACGGCCACCGGCAGCCAGATTCCCGGCTGCACGTTCATCCGCCAACTGTCGAAATGGAAGTAGAAGTGAGAGTCATCCTCGGCTCTGGGCGAGGTAAACGTGCCGTTGAAGCGAACAATGTTGCCATCCCGGTCCTCAACCCAGATGCGTCCATAGAACCGGCCCTGGCCGGCAATCTTTGGTTGCACGTCGTAAACCCATGTGCGCACCGACCCCAGAAACTCCCGCCGTACAAAGCTGAATGCATAGTGCTGGTTGTCGAAACTCCTGGGATCCAGGAACATCATCTCCGTAAACCCCAGCGGGTTGTACGCGAAATGCGTGTCCAGCTTCAACGCCTTGGTGAGTCCGGCAACCGAGGACAGCGAGGCCATGAAGAATTTGTGATTGGCCTTGGCTTTCTTGGTCCTGGGCTCGTAGATCTTGTCGAAAAAGACCTTGCCAAAGTCAATGCGGCTCAACATGTACTCGTCTGATACCGGCACCTGGTAGAGCTTGACATCCGGCTTGGTGTTTTGGATGTAGGTCTCCACCAGGGGCGTGCGCTGCTGAATATTCTTGATCAGCACCTTTTCCCGGCCGATGGCCTTTTCCACCAGCGCCGCCTGCTCCGGGGTGAGCTGGCGGACCTGCGAGTACTTGTTGGGCGCCTTCTTCTTGCCCAATCCCAACCCGAACTTCATCGCAAACGCGCTCGGGACGCACAGGGTGATGAGCAGCAAGGCGATGGATATATTCCGAAACTTCATGTCAGGCTCCTAAGATGGGTTCTCCAACTACTTCTTCTTGCCGCTGGCGTCGTTCCAGCATCCCGCGGCTTCGCATAAATGTTTTCATACCTGCAATTCCGATGTTACGCCAATTGAAACGTAATGATAACGTTGGTTGTCTTGTCCACCGGCTGGCCAAGATGCGTGGCGGGACGAAAACGAAATTGTTGCATCTCGCGGCGCGCCTCTTCATCCAGGCCATGGCCCAGGCCCTGCACGATGCCATGCACCACTACCTGGCCGGATGCGGTAAAGGTGACGCGTAGAATCACGTCACCCTGGACCTTGAGCTGTCTGGCTTCGCTGGTGTACTCGACCTGTGGCTTGAAGATGACCACCAAATCAGTGTCGGGTGGACCAGTGTTGATTCTCGGGGCTGACACGACTGTGGACGCCGTGGGAATGCCTACAGAGGCAACCTTGCCCACATTCCCTGATGGGGCCGCAACCGTGGTCGCGGGAATCACGGCTGAGGCTACTTTTCCGCCTGGCTTGCCGTTGTTATTGCCATATTTTAGTCCATCGCCAATGCCGGTCGAGCCCACCACCCCGTGAGGCGCGCTTACAGGTCCCTGATTTCCGCCGTAGGGGTTGCCAATGGCCGCCACCGTTGCCGGTCCCTTGGCGTTGGGATTGGGTTTGACGCCCCAGGTATCGCCGACGTGGACGGGCTTGGTTGAGGGCTTGACGTGATTGTCCTGCGCCGGCATGGCTGCCGGCGCCAACACCTGTTTGGGCTGCGGTCCCAGAACCACCTCCGGCGTGGCGTTCTTAATAACCGGAACCTGCAGCTTGGCTTCAATCTGGATCGGTTTCAGTTCAGGCTTGGGCTCCGGCTTAGGAACATTGATCCGGGGCGCCTCAAACTTCACATCCACGGGCTTTGGCTCCTCGATCGGCGGCGGCGGAGGCACCTTTTCCTTGGGCTTAGGAGGCTCCTTTTTGGCTGGAAGGACCAACAGCGTCTCTTCATACCTATGCTGATCGATTGTCTTCTTGGCCATCGCTCCAGCGTAGATAAACACGGCCAGCATCAGCCCGTTGATCACCACGCTGGTGATGAACGAGCCGGGGCTGCGCTCGGGCTCGGGGAGCAATCCGAAAGTGGCCTTTTCTGGAGAAGGCTTCACGGGCATAATCTCAATCCTCGCACACGGCCATAGTGACCGCGGTGTGTCCGGGTGCTTGGCCGGATCCAAATTGCCCATACGTAGATCGAATGGGGGAAAGAGGGAAAACTCTGTTCATGCATATTTGTTGCAGGTAATGCGAAAAACAGTTACTGCCACGGGACAAACCCTGCTTGTGAGGACTCTCACAATATGGACTGCCGGCCGCCTGGACCCTTGACATCCGAACACTCAGAGCGCCTGTAAAAGTCATTCTCTGTCCCGGCAAGAGAATAAAACGAACAAATGAGATCACTGCGCCGTCTTTCCGGCGTCAAGGCGGACGGCCATCAGCCGACACAACCAATCCCTACATATTAGACTTTAAGCTATACGAAAGTGTTTGGGAAGGACGAGTTTTTGTGAAGATTCTGGTTACAGGCGGTGCGGGGTACATAGGTGGTACTGTCGCGGGATTACTGGCTCAAAATGGGCATCATGCCGTCGTTTTTGACAATCTGAGCCATGGCCGGCGCGACCTTATACCCCCCGGTGTCGATTTTGTCGAGGGAGAGTTGGCAGACCGGGCCACTCTGGATCAGCTTTTCACCGCCGCCAAAGCCCAGGGAACACCCTTTGACAGCGTCCTCCACTTTGCCGCCCTCATCGAGGCCGGCGAGTCTATGCTCCATCCCGAGCAGTATTTCCGCAACAACACCGCCTGCACCCTCACACTGCTAGAGGCCATCCTCGCCCACGGCCCCCGCCGGCTGGTGTTCAGCTCCACCGCCGCCGTCTACGGCGAACCCGAAGTGATTCCAATCAAAGAGGATGCACGTCTGCTGCCGATCAATGTGTACGGCGAGTCCAAGCTGCTGGCGGAGCAGATGCTCGGCTGGTTCCACCGCATTCACGGCCTGCGCTACGCTTCGTTGCGTTACTTCAACGTGGCCGGCGCCCTGGAAGGGCCGAGTGGAGTCACCCGCGGTGAGGCCCACGAGCCCGAGTCCCACCTCATTCCCCTGATTCTTGATGTAGCCCTCGGCCGCCGCCCCTCCATCCGCATCTACGGCAATGACTACCCCACCCCGGACGGCACCTGCATCCGTGACTTCATCCACGTCTCCGACCTCGCTGATGCCCATTTCCTGGCTCTTAACGCCCTGGATACTCCGGCGGCCTCCGAGAACAGCCTGATCTTCAACCTCGGCAACGGACGGGGCTTCAGCGTTCTTGAAGTGATTGAATCAGCCCGCCGCGTCACCGGCCATCCCATCCCTGCCGAAGTCCACCCCCGCCGCCCCGGAGACTCCGCGGTTCTCGTCGCCAGCTCCGAGAAAGTCATCCGCGAACTGGGCTGGAAACCCCGCTACACCCAACTCGACGAAATCATCCGCTCCGCCTGGATCTGGCATCAGAAGCGATATACGCAATAGCCATAGCATAGGATAAATCGAGGAATGATCCATTTGTAGCTACAGATAGAACTCCATTTGGAGTGGCTTTTGGAGTACAATAATGATGAATGTGGAGTTTGAATGGGATACCGCGAAGGCTCAAGCCAACCTGCGCAAGCACAGGGTTCCGTTTCTGAAAGCCTGCGAGGTCTTCAAGGATGTCAATCGGCTCGAACGTCTGGACACTTCCGGCCTATACGGCGAGGAACGGTGGATTGCTCTGGGGCGCGTCGAGCAGACGATTCTTTTCGTGGTCTATGCACAACGCGGGCAGCGGACCCGCTTGATCTCCGCACGAAGGGCGACTCGCAATGAAGAGCGATGCTACTGGACTGGTGACATACCGGCTTGATCCCGATAACCCTCCTGTCTTGACGGAAGAAGAGCGTCAGGCATGGGAGTCGCTCAAGAATATGCGCGACGAAGACATCGATCTAAGCGATATTCCTGAGCAGACCGGCGGCGGCTGGCGGCGCGTCTCTGAGCTGGTCCCGGCGGAGAATAAGCAGCAGATCACGCTGCGGCTGGATGCCGACCTGATCGCGTTCTTTCGCGCCACCGGAAGGCGCTATCAAAGCCGCATCAATGCCGCGTTGCGCGAGTATGTGACCGCGCAGAAGAAGGCCGTCTAGTCGACGCGTGAGGCGAAGGGGCTAAGCCACGTTTTAGACCCGGAAATGGTCAGCGCGCCAGTTCTGGATGCGCTCCTTAATCTGCTTGCGATTCAGATTGTGTTTCAGCGCCTGCTTGGCCAGCTCTACAACCTCGTCATCGGCGGCAAAGCGCAGGCCGATCAACTGGTCCTCAGTGAGGCGATAGATCTGTGGGTGCCATTTCGCGGGGGCCAGCGCCTGAAGGCGCAGCCGCTCTTCAAGCCGGATGACGCGGTCCTGCACACGCAGCGGATAGGTGCGCAGCTTAATGAATGGAATGAACACCACCAGCGAAAGCACCAGGTACCATGCTGTTGAGATGGGAGTATCTCTCCAACGGTGCACCAAGTTGAATACGGCAAAGACCAGGTTAGCAACAAGAACGAAAAACAGCACAAAGTGAAACTGTGGATCAATTCGGCCGTGGTTTTTGAGATTCTGCTGGGAGG
This sequence comes from Occallatibacter sp., assembly GCA_050011175.1. Classification (GTDB taxonomy): domain Bacteria; phylum Acidobacteriota; class Terriglobia; order Terriglobales; family Acidobacteriaceae; genus Telmatobacter. Next base: position 20,713 of record JBEKJR010000019.1, on the reverse strand, counting down.
ATTTGCTCATGAGCAACCTTGTTTTCTGTCAGGCCGGAGTTGGTTGTCGCGGTTGCCTTTGTTTCCGCTGAACCGCCGGCAGCGGCGCTGGGGGCCTGCGTACCTGCGCTGTCGGGATTCTCATCCGAGCGGCCCTGAGCTGTCAATGCAAATAAATTGTCCGGAGCCAGAATTTGCGGGTGTTTGGGTATGAGATGATGGCGGTCACGCACCAGGTAATCCGCAAATAATCCTCCGGCCAGGTATGGATTCACCAGCGCGATGGGGATGGCATAGCCGGTGGTGGACAGCGACTGGGCGATGCTCTTGTTGGAGCGGCTCATGCGCCTGCTGCCGGGAATCTGCGGAATCTCATAGATTGCGAGATGTATCTCGGGATGTTTGCGGGCATAGCGCTCCAGCTTAAAGGTGATTTGCTTGGGGGTAGTCATGCCTGCATCCGGAAAGACGCTGCGTTTAAAGGCGCCGGGAAAGTAGAAATTGAGCAGGATGCGCGCAAAATCCGAGCAGTTGTTGTAAAGAAGATGGAAATGCGAACGATTGGGACTGTCGTTCATCAACGCGATGAATTCGTCATCCTGCTTCTCGGTGGTCCCAAAGCGTAAAGCATAGATGCGCCGTTCATAGGACAGGCCCACAATTTGACCCCAGCCGCCATGCACAATATTGCCTCGCGGTAAATCTTCTCCCAGGCTGAGCAAATGTGCTTTGTAATAGCGGTTGCGCAGCTGATAGATAGTCGCGCGGTTGGCGCGCACGGGAACAGTGGAGGCGTCCTCTACTGCGTAGAGGTATGGAACCAGTGGGATCGCCACCCAGTCGTACCCATTCATGCCCTGATAGCGTGCGATCACAGAGCCCAGTTCGCCGGCCTGGCAGCGGCGCAATTTGACGGGCGTTTCGGGGCAGATGCGCTCAAAATATATGGCATTGTGCCCGGTTGGATTGAGGGAACCAAAAAAACCATACGGTTCCTCCATCAGCAGAGCTGCCTGCGCGCGACCCTGCACAGGAGAGAATGCCAAAATCGCTAAGGCTATGAGAGCAAATGCCGTGATGTACAGTCTTAGCGTGGAGCGCATCGATCCTCCGTAATCTGAATCTTGAACTGCCTTTTCAGTATGCCCTACTTTCGCGAAATGGTCTGCATTTTTTTGTTTTGAAGCGATACTGCTTATGACACGGCGCGACGTGCATGGTTGCGTGAATATCTGGTAAAAGTACAAATAAATCCGCAATATCCACAGGGCATTTCAGTATCAGAAACCCACCAACATCGGCTCCATCTCCAGACGAATGCCAAAACGCCCTTCGACGGCAGCTGTGATCTGGCTGGCTAGCGCCAATACCTCCGCGGCGCTGGCTCCGCCACAATTGACGAGCGCCAGCGTGTGCCGCGAGGAGACGGCGGCAGCGCCCCGCGCATACCCCTTGGCGAAACCCGCATGCTCGATCAGCCAGGCTGCCGGAACCTTTACCAGGCCCTGATTTTCTGCTTCTGGATCGGCGGGAAAGCGCGGCGGCGCCGTCTCACTGGCGGCTTCAATCTGCCGGAATTGCTCGTCAGTTACCACGGGATTCCTAAAAAAGCTGCCCGCGCTGCGGTTATCAGGATCGTCCTCGATGATCAACATTCCCTTGGCCTGGCGGATGCGGCGCACCTGGGCCGCCACCTCGGCCAGGCTCGGCTGCACGCCATCCGGAAAGGCCCGTTGCAGCTCCGCGTAGCGCAGCGCCGGCGCGCCTCCGGGCATCAGACGGTAGTCCACGCGGGTGATGACATATCGACCCCGATCATTCGAGTTGAAGCGGCTGTGGCGGTAAGCGAAGCCGCACTCGTCCGCCGCAAACTCGACGAAGTTGCGCTCCCTCACGTCATAGGCCCGCACCCTTGAGAGTACCGAGGCGACCTCTTGCCCGTAAGCGCCTACATTCTGCACCGGAGTCCCGCCCACCGTGCCGGGAATGCCGGCCAGACATTCGATTCCAGCGCAGTCCTCTTGCACCGTCCGCTCCACAAAGCGGTCCCACTCCTCGCCGGCAGCGACCTGGTAAATCCTCTGGCCAAAGTTGTCCGGCGCCTCCGTCGCCGCAATGCCATGCAACCCCACGCGCAGTACCAACCCATCAAATCCAGCGTCGGAGACCAGCAAATTGCTGCCACCACCCAGCACAAAGAGCGGCACTCTGTGTTCCCCAGCCCAGGCAACGGCCTCGGCAATCTCCTCTTCGCTCGCGGCCTCCACAAACCAGCGCGCCGGACCACCGATTCCGAAGGTAGTGAAGGGCGCAAGCGGCTTGTTTTCTTCGAGAAGCATTAGTTCAAGGCTACACCTTGGGATGTATGACTGCTATTCGGCCAGTTCAGAGATAAAGCATCCTTCTTTGCGTCACTTCTCTTCCAAGGATAGCTGTCTGAATTCCTCTGGTGTAAGCGCAATGACTTTGACCTTGGGCTTTCCATCGACAGAGATTGCAAACCACTCACCCGGCTTGAGTTCATCAATGAGTTTTTCTAAATTGGTTTGAGCTTCAAGAATATCTATGATCCGCATGACCTCTTCCTCTCGAATGTACTCAGCCTCACAAAGAGTATCGGCCATTACCTTCTTTTCATCAACACCAAACGGCCTCCCGCGTGGGAGGCCGTTTAGCATTGCTACTTGCTTCTGTTGCATCAGTCGCCCTCTTGCGCCCTGGGTAACTTCTGCACCTTGCTGTGGTGGATCGAGTAGGCAAAGTAAATTACCAACCCCACCAACAGCCAGCCGATCATCACCATCCAGGTAATCAGCGGGAGGTTGCTCATCAGGTAAACGGCCGTGACGATGCCCAGGATAGGCACCAGCGGCACCAACGGCGTCTTGAAGGGCCGGTGCAGATCGGGGTGACGCACGCGCAGAATCCAGACGCCGGCGCAGACGATGGTGAAGGCCAGCAGCGTGCCGATGTTGACCAGTTCGGCCAAACGGTCTACTGGCAGGAATGCCGGCAAAATGGCCACCACGGCGCCAACAGCGATGGTCGAAATCCACGGCGTGCGAAACCTGGGATGAATTGCCGAGGCCCATTTGGGCAGCAAGCCGTCGCGGGACATGGAGAAGAAGACACGCGACTGGCCCAGCAGCATGACCAGCATCACGGTCGCCAGCCCAAAGACCGCGCCGATCTTGACCAGCAGCGAGCCCCAGCTGACACCCGTGGCGTCGATGCCCAGGGCTACTGGGTCGGCAACGTTCAATGAGTGGTAGTTCACCAATCCGGTAAGAATGGTGGAAACCACAATGTAGAGAATGGTGCAGATAACCAGCGAGCCAAGAATGCCCAGCGGCATATCCTTTTGCGGATTCTTGGCCTCCTGGGCAGCAGTAGAGACAGCGTCGAAGCCGATGTAGGCAAAGAAGATGGAAGCCGCGCCCGCGGCAATGCCGTGCCATCCGAAATTGCCGTGCCCGTCGGAGGGCGGAATGAACGGATGCCAGTTGGCTGAGGCCAGCGCCGGGTGGCGAAACAGGAAGTAGGCTCCCAGAACGATGAAGATGCCCACCACGCTCAGCTTGATAAAGACAATCGCGGTATTCAGGTTGGCCGATTCCTTGATGCCAATCACCAGAACGGTGGTGATGGCCAAAATCGCCAGAATCGCCACCAGGTTGAAGAGTGCTGTCACGTGCTGCAGTCCGGCGGATTCGGTTCCCGGCGGCAGCGAAGTCAGCGGCAACCAGCGATCATGAAAATAGACCAGAACCGTGCCCGGCGTGGCGGTCAGCCGAGGCGGCAGATAGATGCCCAGCTGCTGCAAGAGACTGTTACAGTAACCCGACCAGCCTGAAGCCACGGTTGCCGCGCCAAAGCCGTACTCCAACCCCAGGTCCCAGCCGATGATCCAGGCCACAAACTCGCCCAGAGTGGCGTAGCCATAGGTATATGCCGAACCGGCGATGGGAATGATGGAGGAAAACTCTGCGTAACACAGGCCGGCAAAGGCGCAGGTAATGCCGGCCAGCACAAAGCTCAGCGCCACAGCCGGGCCGGCGTGCTTGGCAGCGGCCTGGCCGGTGAGCACAAATATGCCGGCTCCGATGATGGCCCCGATGCCCAGGGTGACGAGGTTGAGCGCGCCCAGCGAACGCTTGAGGGTGTGTTCACCTTGTTCACCAGCTTCTTTTGAAAGCAACGACATGGGTTTGATGCGCAGCAGTCTGGACATGAATGAAGGACTTCCTCCACGGGAGTTGTTCAAATTAGTTTAGTTCACAGGGGCTTGACGCGCGCGTCCGCCGCGACCAGAAGAGATACACAGGAATGCCCAGCAAAACCAGAACCAGGCCCGGCCACGTGTACTGTGGCTTGTATCGCAATAATACGACGCAGATCCCGCCTGCCAACGCGATGTAAAGCGCCGGCAGCACCGGGTAGCCTACGGCCTTGTAAGGCCGTGCGGCGTCAGGTTTCTTGAATCGAAGCACAAACAGGCCCACGATGGTGAGAATGTAAAAAACAAGTACCGCGAAGATGATGTAATCCAGCAATTGGCTGTAGGAACCGGAGACACACAGCACGACGGTCCATAGAGCTTGCACCAGCAAACCAGCGGCGGGCGTCTTGTAGCGCGGGTGCAGCTTGCCAACCGGCTTGAAGAAGAGGCCGTCCTGGCTCATGGCATAGTAGACGCGCGCTCCGGAGAGCGATATTCCATTGGCGCATCCGAAGGTGGAGATCAGAATGGCCGCGGCCATCAGGTATGCTCCGCCGGAGTGGAAGATCTGTTCCAATGCCGCCGTGGCTACGCGATCCTCGGTTGCGAACTGGATCCCCCGCGCCATCACCGTGGCGCCGTCCTTAACGCCCTGCATGGGGAGAACCAGCAAGTAGCTCAGCGAAACAAGAAAATAGATTGCCAGCACAAATCCCGTGCCTAGAATCAACGATAGTGGAATGTTTCGCCGGGGATTCTTCACCTCTCCGGCGGTGAAGGTGACATTGTTCCAGGAGTCGGAAGAAAACAGCGAGCCCACCTGCACCACGGCCAGAATCACCAGTACGTTGACCATCACATACGGCCCGCCCACGCCCACCTGGACCTGGTGCAGCGAGTTCCAGCCGGCATTCTTCCAGAACTGGCTCCAACCAGCCCCAAAGTTGGCCTCCCACGCTGCGGCGTTGCGTCCCACCGTGAATGCCAGCAGAATCAGCGCCGCAAGCGACAGCGCCTTGGCCGAGGTGAAGATGTTCTGAATCAGCGCGCCCAGCTTGACGCCGAAGATGTTCACGACGGCCAAAAATATCACCACTACGATGCCTGCCAGGTTGGCGGTGTTGACGCCGATCTCCATGTTGCCCAGCACCATCGGCCCCACCCGCAGCGGGGGCACATGAGCGATGTGCCACAGCCAGTTCGTCGTCGAAATAGCGGGGAAAAACACGCCGAGAAATTTGCCGAAAGCCACGCAGACGGCTGCAATGGTCCCCGTCTGAATGACCAGGAAGAGTGTCCAGCCGTAGAGAAAGCCCCACAGCGGCCCAAGCGACTCGCGCAGGTAGACGTACTGGCCGCCGGCCTTAGGCATCATGGCCGCCAGCTCGCCGTAGCTGAGCGCGGCGGTAAAGGTCAGGATGGCCGTCAACACCCACGCGCCCAGATACAGCGCCGGGGACTTGGCGCCGCGGGCAATGTCTGCCCCGACAATGTAGATGCCGGAGCCGATCATCGATCCGACCACGATCGCGGTGGAGCTGAAGAGGCCAAGGCTTTGCACCAGCCGGGTAGAGTTAGCTGGATCGTTGGAGGCAGATATGGGATTGGGGTCTGTTGTCTTCACGTAAAGAAAGTTTTACCGGATTTGGGCGCAATTGTCTTTCTTTTTCTCCGAATGCCCGAATTCGGGACAGTTTGTATGTATTCAGGACATTTTTGCCTCGATTCAAGACAATCGAGCTCATCCCAGTACAGCCATCCACTTACGGAACTCGGCCGCCGGATTCGGCTGGCGAAAGAGCGCCCCGGCGATGGCGACGACCGTGGCTCCGGCAGAGAGCGCCTCGGCCGCCGTGGCCAGCGTGATGCCGCCGATAGCCACCAGCACCGGGCGAACGCCAGCCTCCGCACGCAGCCGCCTTATGCCGTCCATGCCGATAAGCGGTGAGGCCGTCTGCTTGGTCCGCGTCGCAAAAACAGGCCCAATCGAGAAGTAATCCGCGGGAGCTTCGAGAATCCCCGGAACCAGCCCCGCCGCGCCGCCGCCGAAGGTTCCGATGATGCGGCTTGCTCCCAGCAGCTTGCGGGTCTCGGCTGGCTTCATGTCGCCCGCATCCAGATGCACTCCGTCAAAACCAGTCTTTTCAACCAGATCGGCCCTGTCATCGAGAATCAACTTTACCTTCCCGGCAGGCAGTGAAGTGCGCAAAATGGCGGCATCTGCCAGCAATTCAGCCTCTGTGCCAGTCTTGTTGCGGTACTCGAGCAGCGTCACGCCGGCATCGGCCAGCCCGCTTCCCAACCGATGCAGAAACTCGGCGCGTCCAGTGGCAGGAATGAAGGAGGCATCGAGGATGGGGTATACCTTGGGAAACTGATGGACAGAATTCATTTGTCTGGTCACCATCGACTTTCACAGAAAAAGATGCTTATCCCTTGCGCGCCTCTGCCTTCGCAATCCATCCCCGGCGCAACTTCTCCGCGGGGATGCTCGACAGGTAAGGCTTGATGTCGAGAATCGGCGTCCCGTCGAGCATATCCACGCCGCGTACACGAAGCGTACCGCCCTCGCGGCCCAGCAATTCAACAACCGTGAGGCCGATGGGATTGGGACGACGCGGAGAGCGCGTGGAAAACACGCCGTGGGGACGATGCTCGTCAATGGGCGGCGTGGCCATCAAATCGAAGCCGTCGGAATGGTCGAAGACCCACAGCACGATGAGATGCGAGTAGCCCTCGATGTCAGTAAGGCCTTGCTCGAATGCGGGCAGGATATTGAGCGCGCCCTCTGCATCGTGCTTGGCGCCCAGCCCCTTTGGGATCTCTCTTGTGTTGTTGTAGGGACTGCTGATAAATCCAATTGGTTGGGGAGTAAACATGGACGCGGAACCTCTACATTCATACTAAACAACCACTCCCTGAGATGGCGATTGATCAAACTGCAAGGTAGTGTCCTTATTTGAAATCCACAGCCTTATCCTGCGATGACGGCGAATAACGTGCTCCCGGTCCTTCGTGATATTCAGGTTTCAATAAGCCTCCTCGGGAAAAAGCATTTGTTCGGTTTCATAATTGAATGCAAATCTTCTTTTAGCGGGTGCTACATCATCTGCGCTCGCAATCACGCATACAGGACCGTAACCCCATGCAGATGGTCCGGCAAGCATTCCGACCTGAACCTTTGGATGAGGCCATCGAATAATGGCAGCCAATTCACTACATCCTGGTTGAATATCGCAACTGTCGGCATTTAGTCGAACGAAATCGGCTCTATGTGGTTTTTCTGGAGATGGCCCAATCCGTTCGACTGTTACAGCCACGTTTCGTAGAGTCTTATGAGAAATATTCTTTATCTCCACTCTATATTCCCAGTACGGCCCTGTCACGCGCTTATAAAAATCCTGCTTGGCTTCAAGAGACCAAAATTTTCTTGCCGGATTAAGCGGCTCAAAGATAATTTCAAGCGGAGATGAGGGAGAGGGAATTTCATCTGTTTTATTAAACCGAGTCACCCAAAAATAGAGGACTCTGGCAACGGGAATGATAATGCAGAGCACGCCTATTGCGAAAAATGCAGCGACAATTAAAGGATGCGGCTTAATACTTTCAGGCCAGACAGAAGAAACCACTTGGACTGTAGCGGCTATCATGAACGCCCCCAGTCCAATCCACGATGATGTTTGCCAAGCGGACTTTTCTCCCATACGACATCATCTGCCCGTAAGGGTTTGCGTGTCGAGTACGTAGTTGCCCAAATTAGGACACTACCAACTGCAAGCCCAACCTACAAAAAAGTGGTAGTATTAATTACTACTGGAGTGTACCTCATGCCTACCATTGAGAAACTGAGTATCGCACTTCCCTCGGAAATGGCGGCCATCGTTCGCCAGGCCGTTGACGGAGGCGAGTATTCGTCGAACAGCGAGGTCATCCGCGATGCACTTCGCGACTGGACCCACAAGCGCAGGATGCGAGAGCAAGATGTAGCTGGCCTGCGCAAGCTGTGGCAAGAGTCCGTCTCCGACAATGCAGAGGGACTTGACCCGGACCCGGTTTTCGACCGACTGGAAAGCAAATATGACGTTCTTCCAGAGGCAACGGGCCGATAATGCGCCTTCGCTTATCCCCACACGTGCCCGGCGACCTTGAGGAGATCGCAGACTATATCGCCCAGGACAGTCCCCGACAGGCCATCCGGCTACTTCGTGAACTTCGCTCCCGGATGCAGGAGATCGCCAAACATCCGGCGCACTATCAACTTCGGCCGGAGATTGGCGAGGGGGCGAGATTAGCTGTGTTGGATCAATATGTGATTCTCTTTCGCATACGTTCCAATACAGTCCGCATCGAACGAGTCGTGCATGGCAGTCGGAACTTGCTTCGTATTCTGGAAGAAAACTGAAACTAAAAACACTAGTATCCCCCAACTTCGCAGGGGAATACTTGCCAGCTACTCCAGTGCCCTGCCTTGCCTACGTCTCGTCCGCCGACGGCCCATAGGTTCCAGGGACCGGCTTGCCGAGCAGGCGCAGGTAGACGCCCAACTGTGCGCGGTGGTGAATCATATGATTCATCACCCAGGTTCGCCAGGCCTGATACTTGGATTCGTCGATAAAGGCCTGGCCGCCGAAGATAAACTTCCAGTTCTCGTCCCATTTCGCGGGCGCAAGGCCAGCCAACGCGGCTTTGGTCTCGACAACTTCCCGATCGAAGCGCTCCAACATCGCCTTCGTGGAGGCAGGAATGTATGCATCCCACTTGTGATCCGCCGGAAACTCCATCTTGCTCTTGGTCAATGTGGCAATCGCCCATTCTCCGGCAGTCGTCTCAGCGATGTGTCCGGCTAACCGGCCCAGGCTCATGGATTTAGCGTGGGGCTTCCAGGCAAAATCGGCATCCGCCGGAATCGCTGCCAGCATCTTGCGTGTATTAGCAAATTCGCGGTCATACTCAGCCATCAGTTCCTTTTGAAAGTCCATGCGACAACCTCCCAAGTTATGAAGCCAGCATACAACACGTCAGCAGAAAAAAGCGAAGAAAAAGCGATAAAATTTTCTAGTCTCGTCGGTTGGCTCTTTTCCTTACCGGATACACGTGGAAACAAGACCAGCGCGAAGGCTGCCTGCCAGCCCTTGGCGGTGGCCGGAAACTTGGCAGGGATCCAGCCTCTGCCGAATAACCTCCTGCAGGACAGCGATTTATCCGGCTTTCTCTGACAGAAAAAGCTCCATGAACTTGGTATCGAACTCGCCAGCGCGGAATCCGGGGTCGGCAAAGATTGCCTGGTGCAGCGGAATCGACGTCTCGATGCCCTGCACCACGAACTGCGAGAGCGCGCGCTCCATTTTCGCAATCGCCTCTGCCCGGTCGCGGCCATGGACGATCAACTTGGCAATCAGCGAGTCGTAGTAGGGCGGGACCACGCTCTCGGCATACTGCGCTGTATCTACGCGCACGCCATTGCCGCCGGGAACGTTGAAGACCATAATCTTGCCTGCCGAGGGGGTGAACTTCTGAGGATGCTCGGCGTTAATGCGGCACTCAATCGCGTGGCCGCGGATCTCCAGCTTGGCAGGTAGAATGGCGTCCAGCCGCTCGCCACCGGCAATGAGCAACTGTGCCTTCACGATGTCCACGCCGGTGATGGCCTCGGTGATGGGGTGCTCCACCTGGATGCGTGTGTTCATCTCAATAAAGTAGAGCTGTCCGTCTTCATCCATTAAAAATTCAACCGTGCCGGCGTTCTGATAGCCGATCTCCTTGAGGCAGTGGCAGAGGGTGCGGCCAATCTCCTCGCGCATCTTCGGCGTCACCTTCAGGCTGGGCGCTTCTTCGATGAGTTTTTGATGGCGTCGCTGGATGGAGCACTCTCGCTCAAAGAGCGAGGTCACGTTGCCGTGTTCGTCGGCAAGCATTTGAAACTCGATGTGGCGCGGGTTCTCGACAAACTTTTCCATGTACAGTTCGCCGTTGCCGAAGGCGTTTTCCGCCTCGGTGGAGGCCGCATGGAATAGATTGGGCAACTCCTCCGGGGCGCGCACGATTCTCATGCCGCGGCCGCCGCCGCCCGCCTTGGCCTTGAGGATGACCGGATAGCCCACCTTCTTTGCCCAGCCCTGCGCCTCTTCCGCGGCGGCAACCCCACCGTCCGAGCCGGGAAGAATGGGCACGCGCGCCCTCTTCATCGCCTGACGCGCTTTGTCCTTCTCGCCCATCAGCCGGGTGACCTCTGGCGGCGGGCCGATGAACTTGATGTTGGAGGCGCGGCAGACCTCGGCGAAGTTGGCGTTCTCGCTGAGCAGGCCGTAGCCGGGATGAATAGCATCCACGTCGGCGATCTCGGCGGCAGAGATGACCGCCGGTACGTTCAGGTAGCTGTCGGCCGCGCGTGGCGGGCCAATGCAGATGGCCTCGTCGGCAAAGCGCACATGCAGCGAGTGGCGGTCAGCCTCGCTGTATACGGCGACCGTGCGAATGCCGAGCTCCCGGCATGCGTTCAACACGCGCAGCGCGATTTCACCGCGATTGGCTATCAGTACCTTACGAAGCATGGGAAACCTGCGTTTAAGTGAATAAGTGAAGAAGTGAATGAGTGAATAAGTGAATTAGAAAATGAGTGAATGAATTATTTAATGAGAAAGATTCATCCTTTTCACTCCTTCACTTCTTCACTCGTTCACTTCATGCATCCTAACTGATCCTAAGCGCAAACAGCGGCTGCCCAAACTCGATGGGCTGGCCGTTGGAAACCAGGCACTTGACGATTTCGCCGGTGGCATCGGCTTCGATCTCGTTCATCAGCTTCATAGCCTCGACGACGCCGATGACCTGCCCTTTGGTAACGCGATCTCCCGGCGAGACAAACTGCGTTGTGCCGGGTGATGGCGAACCGTAAAAGGTGCCGACGATGGGCGACTTGACGATGTGCAGGCCGGCATCCGGGTCAATGGCCTCAGGCGCTGGCGCATGCTGGAGCACAGGATGGTTTACTGCGGCGTGTGGCGAGGCAGCCTGCAGCGAAGCCGAACCGAGCAGACGCGTTAATTCGGCCAAGCCCGCCGGAGAAGCCTCCGCCTGGTTGAATTTGAGCCGGATCTTCAGGTCGCCGCGGTCCAAATCAAATTCGGCAACCTGGTATTCCTTCAGGAATTCAATCAGTTGTTTCAGATCTGCAATGTCTTGTGGTTTCATTCGGTCCTTGATCTCCAGCCGTCGGGCGGGAGGTGCTAGATCAATGTTGATTACTCAGTTCGGTCAGAGCTCAATCAGGGCCTTGGGCGCGGGCGTTAGCACCTGACCTCCGTTGCGGGTTACTGCCACCATATCTTCGATGCGAATGCCGAAGCGTCCGGCTAAATAAATTCCCGGTTCGATGGTGATGACCATGCCGGGAAGCAGCCTGGCAGTCTCCTCGGCGCCAATGCGCGGCGGCTCGTGAATCTCCAGGCCGAGACCATGGCCGGTGGAGTGGGAAAAAGCCTCCGCCAATTCTGCCTTGCGTAACACTCTGCGCGCTGCCTCGTCCACCTCCGCACAGCTAACGCCCGAACCCACCGCGGCTACCGCGGCCTCCTGCGCCTCCAACAACGTCTCGTAGGCGGCTCGCTCGCTGGCCTTCGGCTTGCCCAGGTACACGGTTCGGGTCATATCCGAGCAATACCCGTTGAGAATAACACCGAAGTCGAGGGTCACAAAGCCTCTGCGCGGCAGCTTGGCGGCAGTGGCGCGACCATGCGGCAGGGCGGAACGCGGGCCGGAGGCAACGATGGTCTCAAAGGACATGGCCTCGGCTCCCAGTAGACGGGCTTGGTGCTCGATCTCCGCGGCTACCTCGACCTCCGCCAGGCCGGGCCGGATGAAGCCGAGGATGTGCTCGAAGAGCTTGCAGCCGGTGAACGCCGCGTCGATCATCAGCGCCAACTCGTCCTCATCCTTGATCTGGCGCAACGGGAGAACTAGGGGCGCTGCCAGCACGGTGAGAAAGCTGCGGCGCAGGCGCGCGGGCAACGCGGCACGGTAGCGAGCCAGATTGGCAACCGTGGTTTGAGCCGGATCGAAGCCGGCAAATTCGACTCCAGGCTGCGCGGCCAGCCACTGCACGGCGGCAACCGCTTGAGAGCCAGAGACGATCTCAACCTGCGCGACGGAGACCTCGGCGGCAGCTTGCGACTTGTAGCGGCCATCGGTAAAGAGCCGCGCATTGCGGCGCGTGACGGCGAGCGCAGCGCTGGAGCCTGTAAATCCAGAGAGATAGCGCAGATCGGGCAGATGGGTAACCAGCAAGCCGTGAAGGCCAGCTTTGGTCAAACGGCGGCGCAAGAGGCCTATGCGGCGAAAGTGGTCCACGTTTTGAGGATAACAGGGGAAGAGGCAGAGATCAGGAGTCAGAGATCAGAGATCAGGAGCGAGGCGCTGACTGAATGACTTTGATCTCGCTCTGATTATTTGTCTATCTTTGAGGTTCAGCGGATTGTGGCGGAGTATTCGTGGAGTAGGCGGCTCGTTTCGTCCATAGAAATTTCGCCCTGTTTATAGCGATTGAAGATTTGCATGGTGGTCTCATCTAGCTCCAAACCTTCGATCCGCATGGTCCCGATTGTGCCTTCGACGGCCAGACGACGGTCATCCAGCTCTGCCGGAGTGAGGGTAATGACGGGAGCGGTTGCAGCAGCCATGTTGCCTTCCTCTCAGTCAATTTTATCAGTTTTGTGTTTTTTCAGCTCGGCAGCCCGGTACGTGACGGCCTGCTTTGGTCAGACGGCGGCGCAACAGGCCGATGCGGCGAAAGTGGTCCACATGTTGAGGATAACAGGGGGCAGGGAAAGCAACGGAACCCATCTACACTCATCGAAGTCCGGTTGGTTCGACGTGAACTATTTTGATATTGGGCGCTTTAGCAATACATAATCCTCTTGTAACGGAAAAGATTGAGACCATGCAGATATAGCTTCCCACCCTTCATTTCCTAGCTGATTGAGACGCTCAGTAACTCTAGTTATAGTCATCTCAGGCCTATATATCAATACAATTCTGTACTCCCATTTCATATACGCAATCTTTCATTTTGCTACTGGGCAGCCCTGCACTTCAGAACGCCGGCCTTACCGGCTTCTTCTGCTCCGGGTCGGCGTCGGCGGCGTGCAGATCGGACTGGTGGTCCATCCAATCGTCGAGGCGGGAGCGCTTGAAGCGCCAGCGGTTGCCCAGCTTGAAGGCGGGGACGAAGCCCTCGGAGGCGTACTTGTAGAGAGTGTCGGAGGAGATGCCGAGATAGTCCGAGGCCTGGCGAATGTCCATGACCTCGCGCACCTCCGGGACCAGCAGGTTGGAGCGAGCGGCGGCGCTGCGCATGGTTTCCTCCGGAAGGTACGGTAGCCTCAGGCGGGATTCCGGCAATGCTGCCGGTACTTCTGTATATAACGCGGTATCGTGGGTCATTTCAAGGGATTACAGGCATTTACAGGAAATTCATCGGCTTTGGAAATGTCGATTTGGGAGGTTTCCCGTACTAGTTCCGGCCGAAAGTACAGCCAGTTGGGGCGCAGACACAGCCAACCCCAAGAGCTTGGGTTGTTATGGAGGATGGTGCGTTCCGGTCTTAGAACATATCCGCAAATTGTAGCGCCGGTCTCCAGACCGGCTGTACTGGCGGCTTCCAAGCCGCCAGATGCGATGTGCGCGGGTCTGGAGACCCGCACAACAGCCGCTCAGGAGAGCAGCGCTACAAAAATGCAAATCACGGATAGGACCCTAGTTCTGATCGTCGCGGCGGTGCAGGGTGGGTTTGTCATCGCCGCTGGATGTGCTGCTGGGGTTGGAGGTACTGGACGGGCCCGACGAATCGCCCGAACCGGTGCCGGCCTTGCGTAGCGAGGGCTTGTTAGTATTTTTGGAGTCGGTAAGGCGGCGCTTGTTCTCGATGCGCGCCAGCCGCGCCTTTACGTCGTCAAACTCCGAGGTAGTCACGGTGTACTCGTCGCGCGCCGGCAGGATGCGTGCAATCTCCTCCTGGGAGTGGAGGATGCGCTCCGGGGTCTGCGGATGGTCGGCAAAGGCCTTGGAGACGATTCCAGGCTTGCGCTTTTCCAGCGCCTGCACCTTTTCAAAGAAGGTGATGAAGGCCTGCGGGTCGTATCCAGCGCGGTACATGTATTGCACGCCCAGGTAGTCGGCCTGCGCCTCGAACTCGCGGGAGAACTTGAGGAAGGTGACCGGCAAGGCTATCTGCGAGCCTTCATAGATGCCGTAGCCCGTCCATCCGCCAACAAAGATCATCACCGGAACCATGCCGATCTGTGCGTAGTTCAGGCGTGTCATCTCGCGGGCAACATGATGAGCGCAAACATGGGCCGTCTCGTGAGCCATCACCCCAGCCAGCTCCGCCTCCTCATCGGCGTTCAGCAATAAGCCTGAATTGACGTAAAAGAAGCCTCCGGGCAGCGCAAAGGCGTTGATCTCATCCGAATCAATCACCTTGATGGTGAACGGCACCTTGCAGTCGGAGTTCTTCACGATGTTCTGCCCGATGCGGTTCACATATTCAGTGACCACCGGATCGGTGATGAACTTGGTGCTCTTCTCGATCATCGTGGCGTACTGCCTGCCCATATTAATCTCAGAATTTGTGGAGTACCAGTTCCCCATGCCGCGGCCGCCGATGTCGCGATTGCCCACGGCGTTCACGTCGTCAATGGATCCCGGCTTCACATTGACCTTCTGGCTGCCCGGCTCGATTACTTTGTCCGGATTTACGGTGCTGGCCGGGGTATCGCCTCCCACCGGGGTGGTTCCAGGTGCAGGCTTGTCCTTTGGATTGGTTGCGGGAGGATTGGTAGCGGCGGGCTTGGCGGCCGGGGTGTCACTGCCAGTGGGAGTGGTTGCAGGAGTTGGCTGGGCTGCGGGCGTGCTTGCTGAAGGCGGATTCGACGGGGAAGTGCTCGGCTTGGACGTATCTGCCGGGGCCGTGTTCGACGGGGTAGTGCTCGACGGGGTAGTGCTTGCGGGTGTGGATTGTGCCCATGCCGCCACGGCCAAGGCCAGCGCCAATCCTGCCAACGCCGCCGCTTTGTATGATATTCGAACAGTCTTCATCCCCTCACCTCCGGCATAAATCCATTCTCGCAGCCTGGAGCCCAGCAGGGCTATGCCGCGCAGGTTACTGGACCGCTTCGCTCGAGTATTTAGACGCAGCTTCCCGCTCATTTGGTAACAGTTGAATACAAATATCGGACGCAATCCTAAATTGCTGAATTCATGGCTCGTTTGCATACAAGAATGCCCCACCCTGCCGGATGGAGTGTTCGTGCTTTTGCGACCAACGGGAGCGTCCGCCTGGATGGCAAATCCCCTGGACGGCCAGTCCCCGCAGGTGGCTAATCGTAGTATTCCAGGCCGAGGTGGGTGATCAGGTCCGCGCCCATGATGTGGCGCAGGGTGTTTTTCAGCTTCATGGATTGAATGAAGAGATCGTGCTCGGGATAGAGGCCGGCCGCGGTCTGCGGCGACTTCAGATAGAAGCTCAACCACTCCTGAATGCCGATGGAGCGCAACTCCAGCGTGCGCTTGGCCAGATCGAGGAAGAGCACCAGGTCGAGCGCGATGGGCGCGGCCAGAATCGAATCGCGGCAGAGGAAGTTCACCTTGACCTGCATGGGGTAGCCCAGCCAGCCGAAGATGTCGATGTTGTCCCAGGCTTCTTTATCGTCGCCGCGAGGCGGGTAGTAATTGATGCGAATCTTGTGATAAATGCTCTTGTAGAGATCGGGATATAGCTCCGGCTGCAGAATATATTCCAGCGAACCCAGCTTGGACTCCTCCTTGGTCTTGAACGATTGCGGATCGTCCAGCACCTCGCCGTCGCGATTACCCAGGATGTTGGTGGAGAACCAGCCTCTGATGCCCAGCAGGCGCGCCTTGAAGGCCGGCGCCAACACCGTCTTCATCAGCGTCTGGCCGGTCTTGAAGTCCTTGCCGCAGATGGGAGCTGCGTTGCGTTTGGAGAGCTCGACCATGGCCGGCGTGTCCACCGTCAGGTTGGGCGCTCCGTTGGCGAAGGGCACGCCCTCGCTCAGCGCCGCGTAAGCGTATATTTGTGACGGCGCAATGGCGATGTCGTCGTTATCAAGGCCCTTCTCGAAAGCCTCAATGCTCCGATGAACAGCCGTCGGTTCAATAAAGATTTCCGTGGACGCGCACCAGATCATCACCACGCGGTCCACTGTCTTCTTGAAGGCGCGGATGTCGGCGATCACCTGATTGGCCAGGTCGCGTTTGTTCTTGCCCTTCTTGACGTGCGTGCCGTTGAGACGCTTCACGTAGTACTGATCGAAGACCGCCGGCAGCGGCTTGATGGTCTCCAGGTAGGGCTTCAGTTGCTCCAGCAACTTCTCGTCCAGCACCTTGGCGTGCGCGGCGGCCTCATAAACGTTGTCGGTAAAAATATCCCATCCCGCAAAGACCACGTCCTTCAAATCGGCCAGTGGCACAAATTCCTTGATCAGCGGCGATTTGCTGTCGGTGCGTTTACCCAGCCGAATAGTGCCCATCTGCGTCAGCGAGCCGATCGGCTTGGCCAGTCCGCGTCGAACGGCCTCCACCCCGGCGATCATGGTGGTGGCTACGGCGCCCAGCCCAATCACCATCACTCCCAGTTTGCCCGTGGCAGGCGCCACCTTGCCTGCTGTCTTCTGACCGCCCTGCTCTTCTGTTCCCATTGTTTCTCCTAAGTGTTTTGATGGCCCCGGATATTCAGGCCGTCCCAATCGAATTCAGACAACCACAATGCACGCCATGACGTGTGCTCTATCTAATTCACTGCATTACGCAGTATCTGTCTGCCGTCCGCGCTTCACATGCGACCACACGAACCACACAATCCCCATCAGAAGCGCAATTTCGACCGCCAAATGGAAGCGATGGAACCACTCTTGAAAGCGCGGGTCCGTATTCCATACATTGCCCAGCCTCATGCCTGCATAGGCCAGGCAAAGATACCAGATCCACGCGCCCACAGAGGTATAGATGTGAAAACGCAGTCGCGGCATCCGTGCAATACCCGCCGGGAAGGCGATAAATGTCTGCACCACCGGCATCATCCGCGCCAGCAACACCGTAATCGATCCGTACTTTTCAAAGAACCGTGTCATGCGGTCCAGATCGTGGTGGCTCATCAACACCCATTTGCCATAGCGCTCCACCAGCGGACGCCCGCCCTTGGCGCCAATCCAATACGAGAACGCCGAACCAAGGTTACAACCCACCATTCCCGCAGTTGCAACGCAAGCCAAACCAAGCCATACATTGCCCCCGCCAAAGCGCCCAGGTGCGATCAGTTGATCCAAACCGTTGTGGTGGAAAATCGTCAATACACCAGAAAACGGCATGATAATTTCAGAGGGCAACGGAATGCAGGCCGAATTGATTCCCATCAGCGCAACAATGCCGGCGTAGCCGCCCATGTCGATCACATGGGTTACAAAATGCATCAGCAAGGTAATAATTTTTTCGTCCATGAACGCTTTCAGTATATAAGCCCGTAGAGAGCTATGGATAATCGCGTGCTTCGATGGAGGCGCAAAAGAGAATTGCACACGTCTGCAACTTCACTTTGCTACGATGAGAAGGTGATCGCGCGTTAGATTTGAGTTTGAGGAGAGTGCTTTGACTGATTTTTCCCCTGCACCATTGACCCTGGAAGGCTCATTCCTGCTTCACCAGTTCTTTCGTTTCGACTGGAAGGCGTGGCGCTCCTGCGCAACCGGCGAACGCGAGTCCTGCGCGGACGGCGAACGTAAGGCAATTGCCGCTGAGGCCGTTTCCACGCTTCAGCGTTTGGAACGTGCGAAATCTGACGCGCCGGTGCGCACAGCGCTCTTCTCGCAGCTCGGTCACAAGGGTGATCTGATCCTCATTCACTTCCGCGATTCGCTCGAAGCCCTCAACCAGGTCGAACTCGATCTTGCGCAGACCCGGCTCTACGACTTTCTTGATCTCCGCCACTCCTATGTCTCGGTGATCGAACTCGGCCTCTACGAGTCCAGCCGCAAGACCTGGGAAACCGCCGCCGCCAAAGGCCTTGAGCCGAACTCTTCTGAATTTCAAGCTGAAGTCGCCGCCAGTCTTGAGCGCGCCTCCGCTGCCATGGCCCCGCGTCTCTTCCCCGCCGTCCCCGATGCCAAGTACCTTTGCTTCTACCCCATGGACCGCAAGCGCGGCGAGACGGTCAACTGGTATACGGTTCCATTCTCAGAACGCCAGCGCATGATGCACGAGCACGGCCTCATCGGCCGCCGCTACGGCGACGTGGTAAAGCAGATCATCTCCGGCTCCATTGGCATGGACGATTGGGAATGGGCCGTAGACCTCTTCGCCGACTCGCCCGTGGTCTTCAAGAAGCTCATCTACGAGATGCGTTTCGATGAGGTCAGCGCGGTCTATGCGCTCTTCGGACAGTTCTTCATCGGCGTAAGGTTGCCGATCGAACGACTGCAAGACTGGCTCGATGGAAAGCTTCAGGCTTGACCGCAGATATCGAAAGCCCTGGACAGTAAGGTACATTTGCCTTACTATAGAGAAGGACGCTAGAAGGAGGGCTGATCGATGACCACGTTAACCATTACCGCCAAAGGCCAGATCACCCTGAAGCAGGAACTTCTCAGGCATCTCAACGTCGTTCCCGGCCAGAAAGTCGAAGCCGACAAACTGCCGGATGGCCGGCTGGTGGTACGGCCCGCTACACAGACAGGCTCGATCGCCGCTTTCAGCGGATCACTCGCAAAAAAAGGAACGCCCCGGCTGACGATCAAACAGATCAATAAAGCCATCGCCGATGGATGGGCGGGAATACGGTGAGAATCGCGGTCGATACGAACGTGCTGCTTCGTGACGCGTTACACGACGACCCGCGCCAATCTCCGATAGCCGCAAAAACCTTACAGAGCACTGAACTCGTCGTCGTGCCCACGCCGGCGCTCTGCGAATTCGTATGGGTGATGCGGCGCGTATACAAAAGATCCACCGCGGAGATTGCCCTCTCTATTCGCCTGCTGATGAGCGGCGATAACGTCGAGCTGGACCGTCCTGCTATCGAAGCGGGCTTGGAAGTGCTCGAAGCAGGTGGCGATTTTGCCGACGGGGTCATCGCCTACGAAGGCCACTGGCTGGGCGCAGAGGAATTCGTCAGCTTTGACAAGCAAGCTGTCTCCTTACTCCAGGCGCAAGGCAAAAGAGCTCGGCTTCTCTCATGAAGCTGACATAAGATGTACCTTGACGAGGTGAGCGATGTTGCCATCGATAATTTGCTCGAAATGTGGGGAGAGATTCGAACTGGTGCCCGGTAAGCCAGGCTACTCCAATATCTGTTCAAAATGCACAGAGTCTTTCGACGAACAAGCCAGGAAAGCTGCGCAGGAGGAGCTAACCCGCAAGGCTATGGCCGCGATGACAAAAGCGAACACTCGCCGTATCGAGAGCGAAGCAAAGGAAAGACGCAAGCTGGACTCCCTCGGGTATGAAATTGTACGTCGTGTGAAGTAACAGCCCGAAGGGCATTCCCGAAGATGCCGGATGCCCTAGGTTCGGATTATCGGACTTGGGATAGCATTAACCTCAACAGGTAAATCCCACATGCCCGCGACCGCGAAATCGATCCGAAAGCCTGCCGCAAAAAAATCCGCGCACAAGACCGCGACCAAGAAGATAAGTCCCGCACAGCTCGGCCCTCTTGCCCCCGACCGTATCGCCGCCATTCTCGAGGGCCTCGATGAAGCCTATCCCAACGTCGAATGCGCCCTTACCTACCGTTCGCCCTGGGAGCTGCTGGTCGCCACCATCCTCTCCGCGCAATGCACCGACGTGCGCGTGAACATGGTGACGCCGGAGTTGTTTAAGCGCTTCCCTACCCCGGCGGCGATGGCCAAGGCGACCCTGCCACAACTCGAAGCTCTGATCCGCACCACCGGCTTCTATCACAACAAGGCAAAGTCGATTCAGGGAGCGGCCCGCAAGCTCGTCTCTGACTTCAACGGCAAGGTTCCGAATACACTGGCAGAGCTAGTCACCCTTCCCGGCGTAGCGCGCAAGACCGCCAACGTCGTCCTCGGCGTCGCGTATGGCAAAGTCGAAGGCGTGGTGGTGGACACGCACGTCTTCCGCATCGCGCGCCGTCTGGGTCTGTCCAAAGGCGAGACGCCAGAAAAGGTGGAGCAGGAGTTGATGCGGATTCTCCCCCGATGCCGCTGGATCGGCTTCTCCCACCAGCTCATTCATCACGGCCGCGCGGTCTGCATAGCGCGCAAACCTAAGTGCGACCGCTGCAACCTGGAGCAGCTTTGCCACGCCAAAGACAAAACCTGGCATTCCTGACTCCGCTCACGCATTTTCATCTCACATTTGCAGATAATTACCTTCCATTGGCGCACAATCAAAGCATGAACAAGGTCCAGAGCCGCGATGTTTTCTATTCCCTACTCCCTATTCCCTGTTCCCTGTTTGAACGGCCGGGCACATCCCCGACAT
>JBEKJR010000018.1:0-87381 GCA_050011175.1 Occallatibacter sp. | reverse complement strand
TGATAGTCCATTCGATCTCCTTGCTGAAAGTTGATTGCTCGTTACAACCAGCTTCTCGCGTTCAGATCGAATGGACAACCTGTTGAAACTTCACAGCTAGTCGAGCACGAAGATATTCTTCCTGGCGCACATCTCTTTGAGAATCTTCGGCCACACGGTGACGCTGACTTCGCCGAGATGGGCCTTGCGGAGGAGCAGCATCAAGGTGCGTGACTGGCCGATGCCGCCGCCGATGGAGAGGGGAATCTGGCCGGTGATGATTCCCTGGTGATAGGGCAGCTTCAAGAAGTCCAACTGCCTGGACATGGTGAGCTGCTGTTTCAGTGTCTCTGCCGTGACGCGGATGCCCATCGAGGTCAGCTCATGGCGGCGCTTGGTGACCGTGTTCCAGACGAGGATGTCGCCATTAAGGCCGTGCGTGTCTTTGCCCGTCTCCTTGCTGGTGTCGGTGACCCAGTCGTCGTAATCGGCGGCGCGCATCTCGTGGGGGTAACCGTCCTTCAAGGGCCAGCCGATGCCGTAGATGAAGACGGCGGGATACTTTTGCAGGATCGCGGTCTCGCGCTGCTTGCGCGGCAGCGTGGGATACATGTCGAGAATCTCCTCAGCGTGGAGGAAGGTGAGCTTCTCGGGCAGGTTGGGATAGCGCGGGTCTTTCAGTTGGGGGAACATAGATTGGGCGAATTTTTCCGCGCCGACGAGCACTTTCCAAATCTTTTCGATAATCTCTTTCAGGAATTTCAGATTGCGCTGATCAGCGGTCATGACGCGCTCCCAGTCCCACTGATCGACGTAGGCGGAGTGGTCGTGATCGAGGAAGTAATCCTTGCGCACGGCGCGCATGTCGGTGCAGATGCCCTCGCCGACCTTGCAATCGAATTGCTTGAGGGCGGGACGCTTCCATTTGGTGGCGGCCTGGACGACCTGGGCATCGATGGGATGGAGGTCGCGATCGTTGGAGATGTGGAACTGGATGGGGGTGCGCGAGCCGTCGCGGTCGAGCATGTCGTTGACCCCGCTCTCCACATCGACGATGAGCGGCACCTCGACCATCATGAGGTTGAGTTCCTTGCAGAGGTTGTCTTCGATGTAGCGTTTGACATGGAAGATGGCCTGCTGGGTCTCCTTGCGCGTCAGCAGGGAACGGTAATCGCCGGGCAGGATTTTTTCCAATTCGTTGTAATCACCGATTCCCGGTCCAGCCAGATCGGCCTTTTTATCGAGGGTATTGGCCATGAACTTTCTCCTTGCGGACGGATAGCGCGCCGCCGCCGCGCGATGGATGGAGTGTGCGGGAGCCGAGCCTTTCTGTGAGCGGCAAGGCTTCCGCTTGATAGCGACCAACATTCTTGTTCCGGGGGGATTGTCTGGCGGTGACGGCAGTCACGGCTGGATGTGGCAGATGATGGAGCGAGTGAGGCACCCGATGTGATGGATGGTCATACGGCGAGGCCGGTTTGGAGGCCTTGGGGAGTGGCAGTGCCCCAGGCCATGGCGGGGGTGTTGTGGGCGAGCCCGAAGCGGCCGTCGGGACCTAACAAGATGATGCCGCCGTGGCCGCCGAGACGGTTGAAGAGGTAGGCGATGGATTCGCGGGCGGCGATGTCAGGGGCTGTGCCCGAGGCGACGCGGTCGGTGGCCCACTTGCCGAGGACCAGCTTCATGATGGGTTCGCCCCAGCCGGTGAGGGAAACGGCGGCGGAGAGATTGTCGGCGTAACAGCCGCAACCGATGAGGGAGGAGTCGCCGACACGGCCGGGAGTTTTGTTGAGGGTTCCGCCGGTGGAGGTGGCGGCAGCGAGATTGCCGTGGGAGTCGAGAGCGACGGCGCCGACGGTGTCATGGCTGTCGTCCTGGCCGGAGTCCTTCGCGGACGGCGGGCTGCCTTCGGCGTGGTCAGGCGAAGACGCTGGATTCATCGATTCCCAGGTCCCCAAATGCGAGGGACCTGGGGCACCCGAAGGGTCGTGGTCCTTCGCGGACGGCGGAACGCCTTCGGCACGGTCCTGGCCGGACGGGCGGAGGCCTTCGGCGTGAGTCAAGGAGTCTGAGAACTCCCCATGGGATTTATTGCCTGGGAAGGCGGTCTCGGGACTTTTGTCGTCGTGGAGGTCGGCGGGCAAAGAGGATTCAGGGCCGGAAAAAGTTTCGTCCGCGAGGCCGGCGGAGAGGCGGGCCTGGGCATGGGCGAGGCGTTTGCGCTCGCGGTCGAGAACCAGTTCGGAGTTGTCGATGAGGGTCATGCCGTGGGAGCGGGCGAAGTTCTCGGCGCCAGGACCTACGAGGTAAATATGGGGACTTTTTTCAAGGACCAGGCGGGCGGCCTGAATGGGGTTGCGCAGGCGCTCGACACAGGCCACGCCGCCGGCCTTCATGCGGCCGCCGTCCATGAGAAGAGCGTCGAGCTGAACGCGGCCGTCGGAGGTGAGAAAGCTGCCGCGGCCGGCATCGAAGGTGGGATCGTCCTCGAGAACGGTGACGGCGGCTTCGACGGCGTCGAGAGCGGATGCGCCGCGCGAGAGAAGAGTGTAGCCGGTTTCAAGGGCGCGGCGGACACCGGATTCATGAGCGCGAGCAGCGTCGGCGGGGATGGCCCATGCGCCACCATGAACGAGAAGAGTGGGAGAGTGGGCGGCAGCGGAGGTCACTTGGCTATCGTAGAACATTGGGCGTGGGGAGCGGGGCGGGCTCCCGTTTTGGGAAAAACGAAATTTTTTTGTGCCTGATTTTCCTGGATTGGAATTCTTGTCAAAGGGCAGGAGTTGGAAATATTGGGTTAAGTGGTTGAAACAACGGGAGAAACGAGGAGAGCGAATCTTGCAGTTAATTCCCTATGAATTGGTTAAGCTAAAAACATTCAACGGGAACAATGAGAAGAGAGACGACAGGGAAGCGGGAAGTGGCATTCCTGGTTTATTCGGACCACTTCCGCGGATTCGCGAGCGTGAAGAGAGGCTGAGTCCATCTTCAGAGAACAAGTGGATGTTTTACCTTAGCGAAGGGCCGCGCATGGAAGCGCTGAAAGCGGCCGAAGGCAGAATGACATGGGCAAGGCAAACTCTGGAAGAGATCAGAACATTCTCCGAGTTGAAGCGAAACTGCGAAGGGCATAGCAAGGCGGTGTGGAGTTCAGGAAGCCGCTGAGTTTTCGCGGCGACGGATGAAACCAATTCGGCGAATGCAGGGGGAGGTTCCAAGGGGAATCCCCCCTTCCCTTTCTGCGGAGAGAGCAAGACCGTGGAATAGCGGGACGGGATTGGCGGAGAAATGGTGTTGGCAAGAGTTAGGAAGGCGGCCATAGGCAGGTCGCGCGGAACAGGAACGCAAGCACAGGCGGTCAATCCAGGCAAGGCAAAGTTGATTGCGGCGGTGGACAAACAAGTCGGAGAGCAAAGCAATGAGATGGCAAAGAAGCTGATCGAGGGCTTTCTCGCCGGCAACGTGACGAGCATCAAGCTACTGTTTGAGCTGGCGGATGGGCACATCGATTGCGAGAACATGCCAGAGTTGAGCCGTGTGTGCAGTTATGCGGAAAGTCTGGCATCGGAGCGGCAGTTGAAGGGCGACGAAGCCGAGGCGGTGGCAGAGACGGAGAAAGGTGAGACGGCAAGTTAGCGAGTCAGCACCCGCATCGCGGGGTTAGCAAGTCAGCGATTCAATAAGTCGAGTAAACCCCACCCTAACCGCAAGAACAAGAACGCGGTGAGGGTGGGGCACCCTTGAATTGAAGTTCGAGGCATCCCACCCTTTCGCCAGAAAAAAGGCGAAAGGATGGGGCACGGTAACGTAATGCATTGTTCATGAAGGCAAGATTTTGCGGGGAGCGGGGCGGAGAGGAAAAACGCTCTGCCTTGTTTCCGGGAAGAAAGAAGAGAGACGGATGAAGCTCACAAATCACGAAGGTTTGCGCGCCAGCGGAGTCATAGGCCTGTTGTTGATGGAGTTTTTCCTGTTGTGCATAGGAAGCCTGGCCCACTCGCAGACGTTCAGCACGACGACGGTTCAGGGGACGGTGTATCTTGCGAACGGCCAGCCGGGGACAGGAACACTGGTGGTGAGCTGGCCCACGTTTACGACGGCCAGCGGGCAGGTGGTGGCGGCCGCCAGTACGACGGTAGCGATAGCGCCAGATGGATTTGTGAGCGTGAGTCTGGCAGCCAACCTTGGGGCGACGCCGGCGGGCGAGTATTACACGGCAATTTTTTACCTGAGCGACGGGTCAGTGAACACCCAGTACTGGGTGGTTCCGGCGGCGACGACGGCGACGCTGGCGCAGGTGCAGGCGCAGGTGATGCCGGCGGCGCAGGCCGTGCAGGCGGTGAGCAAGACGTATGTGGACCAGTCGGTTGCGGCGCTGGCGGGAAGTTTGCTGACGTCGTCTGGCGGGGCACTGAGCGGGCAACTGACATTGTGCTGCGATCCGACGACGCCTTTGCAGGCGGCGGACAAGCGCTATGTGGATGCAGCGGTGGCACAGACGGTGCCGCTAACAGGCGGGACGTTGACGGGAGCGCTGACGGCGCCGCAGTTCAACGGGCCGGTGAGCGGCAATGTGGCCGGGAACGTGACCGGCAACGTCACGGGGAATGTAAGCGGGAATCTTACCGGCAATGTAACGGGTAACGTGACGGGAAATGTATCGGGCACAGCGGCAAATGTGACCGGGACCGTGGCGGTGGGGAATGGCGGGACGGGAGCGACCACCGCGGCGGGAGGGTTGGCGAATCTGGGCGGAGTGGCGCAGAGCGGCGGGACGCTGACCGGGCCGCTGACGGCAACCAAGCTGGGGGCGCTCTACCAGGTAGACCAGTTTGCGGGAGCGGATTTCGGGGCCAAACTGGGAGCGTGCCTGAGCGGGCTAAGCGCGACGAATGGCGGAACGTGCGACGCGCGGAATTTTACAGGCTCTCTATCGATGGGATCGAACCTGACGATTTCGACGGCGAATGCGACGGTGTTGTTGCCGTGCGCGACGATTTTGACGGCCAACCAGGTGGTGGTGACGGCGGGGACGCGCAACGTGACGCTACGCGGGTGCACCCTGCGCGGGGCGAGCGCGGCGAGCGGAAGCCAGGGCGGGACGGTACTTTTGTACTCGGGCGCGGGCGCGATGGTGCAGGTGGGCGACCCGACCTATGCGGCGGACACGCTGGGTTTTCATTTGGACAACGTGGTGATCAATACCACGTTGTCGGCGAGCGCAAGCGCGCAAGGATTCGCGGCTTATCGCACGCAAGAGTTGGATCTCGAAAGCTTGTATTTTCTTGGTAACGCGAACCAGACGGGAATGACACTGGACGGAACCGGGAATTATACGGGAGGAACGTTCTACGACAACGAATTCACGGGATTCCAGACGGCGGTGAACGCGATTGGGCACCAGGTAGCGAATTCCGCGACGACGGATTGGGTGAACGCGAGCACGTTTGTGCGGCTGCACATCGACTGCCCGACGAGCGGGGGCAGCCCGGTCAGCGGAACGTATGGGATCAACCTGCAGCAGGGCGATGGAAATACGTTCACCGGCGGAGACGTGGAGGGCTGCGCGACGGCATTGCACCTGGGAGCGAACGCGCAGAACAACACGATTGTCGGGCTGCGGAATGAGAACTCGACCAACCAGGTGGTGGCGGACGCGGGCAGCTCGTACAACAACTGGATGACCGGCGGCACGATGTTTACCGGAAAGTTGACGGACAACGGCACACGCAACAGCTTCCTGGATACATTTCACCGGAGTTTCAACGGCTTGAACGGGGATTGGTACGGGAGCCAGGCGGACGCGACGATTACAAATCACCTGCGGCTGGGGACGGGCGCGGGGAACGAGCGCGGATTGCTGAACGAGATACAGACGGATTACGGATACCGCTGGATGTATGGGTTCACGGACGCGACGGCGGGCGAGCAGTTCTATCAGATTCAGGATTTGCTCAACAACGTAGGCCGGCTGGCGATCGGGCAGTACAACAACGGGCAGTCGAGCACCAACAACCAGACGGTGATCAACTCGGCAGGAACCGGGGCGGTGGTGCTGAACGGGTCGAACAACGCGGGGACCGGCGGAGTAGTTATCGGGTCGGGAGGCGCAAGCGAGACGACGGTAGCAACGATCAGCAACGCAGGAAATGCGCAGTTCAACGGCACGTTGCAGGTGGGCGGAGCATCGACCCTAGCGGGGACGCCGACGGTAAAGAACCAAACGGATGCGGAGATTGACGCGACGCTGTGGGCGGGATTGACGGCGAGCCAGAAAGAGTCATTCATCTACAAAGACTGGAACGGGAACAGCCAGTGGTACATGGTGAAGGACGCAAGCAATAACTGGGCGCTGAATTCGGCAACCGGCGGATTGGACAGCTTCAAGGCCTATCAGAGCACGAACAGCGGCGACACCTATATTGATGCATCGAATTCGTCCGGAGTCGTGCGGGTCAATTACGAGACAGGGTCGGGCACGCAATTCAAGGTGTATGGCGGGAACAGCAGCACGTTGTATGCCGCCTTTACAGGAACGACATCCATTCAATTTCCGGGTCTGGCGGCGAGCAGCGGGCACAACTGCCTGCAGGTGGACAATTCCGGATATGTGACGAATACGGGGTCGGCGTGCGGGAGCGGGAGCAGCAACGGCACAATCAACTCCGGCACGAGCGGCCAGATTGCTTATTACAACGGCACGGGCACGGTGCTGTCCGGCGCGAGCACGGTTTCGGTTACGGCAGGAGGGACCGGATCCGCCACCGCATCCGGGGCGCTGACGAACCTGGGCGGCGCCGCGCTCTCCGGCGCGGCTTTTACCGGGGCGGTGAGTTCGCCAAAAGTCAATGGGGTTTTTGCCGTGGATGGCAATACTTATCCGTTGACCGGCGCTGGAGTTGCCTCGGCAATCTCAGCCGCGATTTCGGCGGGCGGCGGCACAGTGGATGCGCGTGGGGTGTGCAATGCAACGTTCTCATCGGAACTGGACATTGGGAACGCTTCCGGCACTGCTATAACGCTGCTGCTTCCTTCAACCCCAAGTTGCAAGTGGACAAGTACTGTCCATGATGGGACGAGCGACGGATTCAAAGCATTTAATAATTCACACGTGGTCAGCGAGGAACAAGGCGACGCCAGTTCCTTTACGTTTGTTGGCGGGGGGAGCTTCAACGGAGCAGTGGTTTTCGACGCTAACGGCACCACGTCGCCCGGATGCTCTTCGGCTTGCGGCGGGTATGGATATTACCGGGGGTTCTCGGTCGTGCTGGATGGAAACAGTGGAGGAACGGCCTCGACCGCCGTTTTCCGGGCCATTCACTACGGGGATAACTCAGTTTTCGATTCACTCGAAGCGGCGTACCTCAATCCCGCGTCCTATACAGTGACCGTGCCTCATGTAGCCGTTGTTTACGATGCCTGTTGCAATACGACATTCAGAAACGTTCAAGTTGATGCCCAGGATGGCCCTACGGCGGCAGACTATGGCACGCAGCCTTTGTTGATTGGCGACCCGACAAATACCTGGTATACGCAGGATGTGGTGTTTGACCGCGTGAATCCGAATCATCCGGGCAAGACTTATCCTGCTATGTACGTTTTGGGCACGAAAACAAGCCGCGTGCATATCTCGTCCCTCTATACAGAGGGTGGATACAATGCAACCGACACAACCACCCCGGTAATCTATATCGGCGGCGGGGCGACGAACGTGGATATTAGCGCTATCAGCGCGGTGTATCTAGCCGGAAGCAACACGAAGTACATCTTGCAGATTTCGAACGGCAGCGGCGCAATTCAGGCCAAAAATATCTACTCCGACTCAAGCGCCTATTGCGTGAATGATCTGAATTATTCCATCACGATTTCTCCACCATTTGGGAATACCAATTGTTACGGCGTTGACTATTCATCTGTCTCATCTGCCAGTTCCATACCATCGATCTCGAACAATGCTTACGGAGAAACCGCGAAAAGCTCCAGCGGCGGCGGATATGCGGCCACGCCCTCTTTTGGGCCGAATTTCTACGGTGGCTGGTGGAGCACCTCGATTGGCTCTACCCAAAATCAGTTTGGGCATCTCTACTGCCAAGCTACGCAGAGCAACGCAGGCGCGACGATTCCAGCAGGGCGATGCACAATTCAATCAGCCGCGTCCGGGGGGACGATGACGGATGTAGCCAGCTTCTTTGGAAATGGAGATGTTTCTTTCGGCAGTTCCCCAGACACGGATTGCGGCCCGCTCTGCGTGAATGGAGTCTCGCAATATATAGCGCCTACTTCCTTTACTCCCGTGCTCCAGTTCGGCTCCGGCGGGACTCAGCCCACCGCGACCGCAGCCGGGCAGTATACGGTCAACGGCAACCAGGTGCAAGCCGTGGTGCAAATATACGTCACCAACCTGGGGTCTGCTACCGGAAACGCAACAATTACCGGACTCCCGATTGCCGACAATGCGACATTTGAGGGCGCTTGTACTCCATCCTATTTCGGAGGGATGGGAGCGGGCGGCGGAATCAATTACCTGATTGCTGAAATTCAACCTAGCAGCACCGTAATCTCGCTCTATAACATGATCAGCGGCAATGAATCATCGCTCACAAACGCGAACTTTGTTGTCGGCTCAAACCTGCAATTTACCTGCATGTATATGAGGTAACACATGACCATCAAAGAGTCAGAATTGCTCTATATTCTGGGCGAGGAAGAGCCGGAAGATCTTGAGCAGTATGAGCAGCAGGAGGCAACGGAGAGCGCGGGTAGCGCGACAATTACCAGCGCGGCAACGGCGCGGGGAACATTGTATGCATGATGAGGCAAAAGATATTTCGCGCAAAGTATTTTTCAGCCGAATCGACCGTAATGCTTACCCGCATGAAATGAGGGAACCGTGGAGGAAACAACAGGAGGATGCGCAGCAGTCGCGGGGGTTTTTTGCGCGGAAGAACTGGACCGGGAGGAGCTGGAGCGATTTGGGAAGATCTTGGACCAACGACCAGCGAGCCTGCGGGGGCGAACCGTGGCGATGGAGCTGGCCGAGCGGCTTTTGCAGGTGAGGACGCGAGAGGGGAGCACGGCGCCGCTGAGGGCGAACGCAGTGCAGTGGGCCTACGAGCGGCGGCGGGCGACGCGGAATATCGTGCTGAAGGCGCGGCAGGTGGGATTGACGACCTGGGCGGCGGCGCGATTTTTTCTGAAGACGATTACCCAGCCGGGGACGCTGACGCTGCAGGTGGCGCATTCGCAGGAGGCGGCCGAGGAGCTCTTCGGGATCGTTCACCGCTTTGTGGATTGGCTGCCGGAGGCGCTGCGCGAGGGGCCGCTGGCAACCTCGCGGGCCAACGTGCGGCAGCTTGTGTTTCCGGAGATGGACGCGCAGTACCGGGTGGTGACGGCGGGAGACCGGAACGCGGGGCGGGGATTGACGGTGCAGAATCTGCACTGCTCGGAGCTGGCGCGGTGGCCGGGCGATGCGGCGGAGACGCTGGCGGGATTGAGAGCGGCGATGGCGCCGGGCGCGGAGCTGATTCTGGAGTCGACGCCGGAGGGGGTGGGGGGATGCTTTTACGAGGAGTGGCAAAAGGCCGGCGAGCAGGGGATGGTGCGGCACTTCTTCCCCTGGTGGATGGAGCGGCAGTACCGGGCGAAGGCGGCGGATGAGGCCAGCCTAACGGACGAAGAGCGGGATTTGATGTCCCAC
Organism: Occallatibacter sp.; assembly: GCA_050011175.1. GTDB lineage: Bacteria > Acidobacteriota > Terriglobia > Terriglobales > Acidobacteriaceae > Telmatobacter. Next base: position 77,702 of record JBEKJR010000018.1, on the reverse strand, counting down.
AAGGGGCTGGATCTGGAGCAGATCGGATTCCGGCGGCAGATACGGGCGGATTTTCGAGGACTGGCAAGGCAGGAGTACGCGGAGGATTGCGAGAGCTGCTTTCTGGCCAGCGGGGATTCGGTCTTTGAGATGGCGGCGATTGAGGCGCGGCTGGCAACGGCTCCGGAGCCGATTGAAGTGCGGCAGAATGGGGAGCTGGAAGTTTGGCTGCCGCCGCTGAAGGGCAAAACATACCTGGTGGCGGTGGACCCTGCCGGGGGCGGAAGCGAAGGGGATTATTCGGCGGCCCAGGTGCTGGAGCTGGAGACGGGGTTGCAGTGCGCGGAGTTTGCCGGGCACATGGGCGGGTTGGAGCTGGCGCGGCAGGTGACGGAGCTGGCCGCGGAGTACAACCAGGCATGGCTGGTGGTGGAGCGGAACAACCACGGCAGCGGGATTCTGGCGCTGGTTGAAAGCGTCTGCGGCTATGGGAAGGTTTACCGGCAGAACGGTCAGGCGGGCTGGCTGACGACCTCCGTGAGCCGGCCGACGGCGCTGGGGCGATTGGATGCGGCGCTGGTGGAGGAGCCGGAGCGTTTTCAGAGCCGGAAGCTGCTGGCCGAGTGCCGCAGTTTTGTGCGGCGGCCGGATGGCGGGAGCGGGGCGCGTCCGGGAACCTATGACGACCGGGTGATGGCCATGGCGATTGGGCTGGAGGCAAGGGCGGAGATTCTAGGAAAAAGCAGCTTTTAGCTATCAGCTCTTAGCTTTTAGCTTGTGGGTGCATGGGAGAGCGGATGAGGTTGGTGGTTTCCCACTCTTTTCGCAAAGAACGCGAAAAGGATGGGGCACGGAGCATTTGTGACACACGGAGCCTTTGTAGCGCATCCGGAGAAGAGTTCACGACAGATGGCGCAGAGTACGAGCTAATAGCAAAAGCTAAAAGCTGGAAGCTGTATTTCGTGGTCTGAGCGCATAGAATTCGAGTGAGGTTGGATACGAGCGGGGGCACGGCTTGGCGGTTCTGGCGGTGCAGCATATCCGGCGGATGCGGGGCGGGGCGCAAGGCCAGTTGATGCTGGGCGCCGATGGCCAAGTGTACGTGGTGAAGTTCCAGAACAACCCGCAGCACGTGCGGGTGCTGGCCAACGAGTTTCTGGCCTCAAGGCTGGCGGCGGCGGCGGGGCTGACGGCGCCGGAGACGGAGCTGATGGATGTCTCCAACTGGCTGGTGGAGAATACGCCGGAGCTGGAGATGGACCTGGGCCGGACGCGGGTGCGCTGCGCGGCGGGATTGCAGTTTGGGTCGAGATTTGTGGGCGGGCTGATGCCGGGACAGGTGGTGGACTACCTGCCCGAGGAGCAGATGGCCGAGGTGAGAAATATCGCCGAGTTTGCCGGGATACTGGCGCTGGACAAGTGGACGGGAAACGCCAATGGGCGGCAGGCGGTCTTCGCGCGCCGGCAGCGGGAGCGGCGCTACCGGGCGGTCTTCATCGACTTCGGGTATTGCTTTCACGCCGGGGAGTGGAAGTTCGAGGATCTGCCGCTGCGCGGGGTGTATTACCGCAACGATGTTTACCGGGAGGTTGCCGGGTGGGAGTCCTTTGAGCCGTGGCTGACGCGGCTGGAGAGCATGGCGGCAGAGACGGTGTGGGCAGCGGCCAATGAGGTTCCGCCGGAGTGGTACGGCGGCGACCAGAGCGAGATGGAGGCGCTGGTGGAGAAACTGCTGGCGCGGCGAAGCCGGATTCGGGAGCTGATTGAAGGGTTCGGGAAGTCGGATCGGAGGCCATTTCCGAAATGGGTGGGGATGGGAAAAAATGTGGAGGAGGATTGGAAAGAGACAAGGTGGGAGACTAGCATGGGGAGGGTGAATTGAGAGGCAGCGATCAGCTCTCAGCGATCAGCTTTCAGCCTTGGAAATGGACAACGGCGGCAAGCTGAGGAACGGCGGCAAGCTGAGGAACGGCGGCAAGCTGAGGGCTGATAGCTGAAGGCTGATAGCTTACATCGATGAGTAGCGGCAGCGAGCGGCGGGCATGCACGTTTCAACTGCTCCGGTATGTGCCGGATGCGGTGAGGAACGAGTACGTCCATATCGGGGTGATTTTGCGCGAGCAAGGGAGCGGAGAGGCGGCGGCCAACCCGGAGCCCCCTCTCGTCCGGTTTACCCGCGACTGGCGCCGGGTGCGCTGCCTGGATCCGGAGGCCGACACCGCGCTGCTGGAGGGGATGGAGAGCGAGCTGCGGCGGCGCTTTGAGACTGAGCCGGATGGCAAGCTGATGCAACTGCTCTCGGAGTCGCTTTCGCTGAACGTGCAACTGACCGAGCCCAAGGCATACCTGGCGGAGAGCCTGCCGGCGGGAATGGAAGAGCTGATGCGGCTGTATGTGGAGCCTCCGCCGCGGGAGCGTATTCCAAGACTGAGCGGAAGAGCGGCGATTCAGGCCAAGATGCGCGGGGAGTTTGAGCGGGCCGGGGTGTGGGATTTGCTGCGCAAGCGGATTGCGGCCTCGGAGTACACCCGACCGGGGGATCCGCTGCGCATCGACGTGGGGTACAAGCCCAACGGGATGGTGCGCATGTTTCACGCGGTGAGCTTGGAGCCGGGGGTGGAGATGGCCAAGGTGCTGGCCTTTTCCGCGGCGGGACTGCGGGCGGGCGTCGAGCGGGTGGAGCGAGCCAGCCTGGAGCTGACGGCGGTGATTGAGCCGGCGGCGAGGCTGGGCGCCAGCGACGAGGAGCCGGAGCGGCTGGAGATGTACCGTTTTGGCGTGGAGACCATGGAGGAGAACCAGATCCGGGTGCTGACGACGTCGGATTTGGGGCGGGTGGCGGAGACGGCGCGGCGGGAGCTGAGGGTGTGAGGGCGAGCCGAAGGCTCGCCAGTGGTCAGTGGACAGTGATCAGTGAACAGTTCTTTTCGTATAGATTGCGGCTGACGGAAAAATATCAGCACAGGATTGCAGATAATTTAATGTGTTTGCGGTAGGATGGGTTTTGTTGGAAGCAAGAACGGCAGAAAGTCAGAGAATGACGGTGGTTGGGATCAGCGGATGGTCGAACACTGACCACTGATCACTGACCACTGTTCACTGGCAAAGACGAGGCATGGCCCTTTCGGGGGTTGTGCCTTTTTTGTTTTTGGGTGGCAGGTCTGCGGGTTTGAAAGACAGCTTTTAGCTGGAAGCTAGCAGCTAAAAGCTTGAAAAAGGAAGGTGCGCGTGAAGGTAGCAGAGCAGTTGCGGGAGATCTGGCGGCAGGCGACGGGGAGTAGCCGGAACGCGGAGATGGAGGCGGGCGCAGCGGACGCGGAGGCGGAGCGCAAAACGCTGGCGCTGCCCACCATCCTGAGTCCGGTGCAGTTTCCGGGTCAGCACCTGCCCAAGCCGACGCCGGTGAATCTGCGCCGGTTTGCGGAGACGCCGCTGGTGCGGCGGGCGATCAACGTCATCAAGGACCGCATTGCGGCGATGGATTGGCAGGTGCGGGTGCGGCGCGGCGTGAAGGCCGGTGAGCTGGCCCAAGCGGAACGCAAGGCGCGCGCGCTGCGCAGAACGCTGGAAGAGCCGAATGCGTCGGACAGCTTCCGGACTTTGATGGAACAGGTGATCGAGGACGTGCTGACGGGCGGGTACGGGGCCATCGAGATGGAACCGACCGGCGACGGGGAACGGCCGGCGATGCTGTGGGCGGTGGACGGGGCGTCGATTCGCATCAACCCCCGCTGGGACGGGCAGGCGGAGACGCCGCGCTATGCGCAGGCGCTCGCCGGGCAACTGGAGTCGAGCGCGATTGAATTGCGCGACGACCAGCTGATGTATGTGCGCATGAACCCGCGCAGCTTTACGCCCTTCGGGCTGGGGCCGCTGGAAGTGGCCTTCGAGACGGTGAACCAGTTTTTGAGCGCGCATAGGTTTGCGGGCAAGCTGGCGGCGAATTCCGTGGCGCAGTATGCACTATGGCTGAACGAGGCGACGCCCGCGCAGCACGACCGGCTGATTCGCTGGTGGCAGGACGAGATTGAGGGAACCGGGCGGGTGCCGCTGATCTCGACCGAGCAGAAGCCGGAGGTGTTGCGCTTTGCGCAGGGGACCGACGCGGATATGCGGCTGGAGTGGCAGGAGTTTCTGATCCGCATGGTGGCCAATGCCTTTGGATTGCCGCCGCTGATGCTGGGCCTGGAGAGGGATGTCAACCAGTCGACGGCGTCGGAGATGGCCGACGAGGCTTTCCGCGGGGCGATTTCGCCTATGGCGATGCTGCTGGCGGGACATATTACCCGGGATCTCTTCGGCAAGTGCATTGGCTGGCGGGAGTTTGAGTTTGTCTTCAACGAACTGAGCGCGCGGGACGAGACAACAGAACTGGCAGTGCAGGTGCAGTTGCTGCAGGCTGGAGTGTTGACGGTGAACGAGGTGCGGGCGATGCGGGGGCTGGGGCCGCTGGGACAGGATGGCGCGGCGGCGCAGTTGACGGGCGAAGCGGCTGCGGAACAGACAGGCTAGCGGAATACAACACGGCCGAGCGGCGGTCGGCCGGATGGCAAGAGCAGATGGGCGGAGAGCGAATGAGACTGGAAGCGATGGCGGTAAAAATTCCCCACGTGGATGGACACCCCAACCGGGTGCCGTTCGAGGGGGTGCTGACGCTGGTGAACGCAGCCAGCGACAAGGCGCCGGCGGGAGCGCGCGGACACCGGGTGATGTTGACGCACGGGGCAGCGGAGAAAGCACTGCCTTCGCTGCTGGGCATGGCGGTGGACTACCGGCCGGGCTGGGACGGTCACGACGCGCGGCGCAAGATCGGGCTGCTGACCGAGGCGGACCTGGTGGGGCAGCGGCTGGTGGTGCGCGGTTACCTGTATGCGCGGGATTTTCCCGAGGTGGCGGGAGCCATCCAGGCGCAGAATCCCGAGGCGCTGGGCATGAGTTATGAGTTGGCCGACGCGCGGGTGGAAGATATGCGGGCCGAGGTGTGGAAGCTGACCCGCGTGACCTTTACCGGAGCGGCAATCCTGCTGCGGGACAAGGCGGCCTACCGGGCCACCAGCTTCCGCATGGCGAGTTAGCGAAAAGCAGCTGTCAGCTATCAGCTGTCAGCTAACAGCAAGAACCAGCAACTGAAATCTTGCACTAAAAACTGATGGCTAACTGCTGTCAGCTGACAACTGAAGAAAGGAATGGCATGGAAAACAAAAAGCAAGAGATTGCGGATCGGCTGGAAGCCGCAACGACCCTGCTGGAGAAAACGCTGAGCTGGCTGGAGGAGCGTCAAGGCGCCTTGAGCGGCGAAGTGGAGAAGATATCGGCGACCATCGAGCAGAGCCGGAGGGAAGCGGAGCTGGCGGAGAAGCTGGCCGTAGCCGAGCAAGAGCTGGCCGAAGTGAAGGCCGGGACTGCGCAGAATGTGTTGAACCCGCTGCGCAGGACGCTGCCCACGACCACCAGCGAAATGCTGGCCAAACACGGCATCGGCGAAGGTCCGATCGACGTGCGCGCCCTGGACGCGGCGCTGGCCGGCTTGAGCCTGGAACAACGCATCGCGGTGAAGACCCAACTGCTGCGGGCGGGAGCGATCGCGTAAAGGCAGCTACTAGCTTCTAGCTACCAGCTTCTAGCTAAAAGCTCGTACGGAAATGCGTGTAAGTTGCGGCTGGAAAACAATCCTGGTGGAAAGCAACCGGGAGCGAGTCCTGCCGGGAGATTCAACCAAAGCCGGATTCCGGCAGAACAAGCTGGCAGCTAAGAGCTAGAAGCTAGCAGCTAGAACGGCCCCATGGAGGGGGCGGAAAGAGCCTATGAACGCAACCTTTGCAGACATTCACGCGGCAGCAGATTATATCGGGCCGGGCGCTGTCGAAGTTCCGTTGTATCAAACCGAGATTTTCGACATCTGCCGGCGTTCGAGCCCCTTCGGGCAGCGCATCAAGCAGGTTCCGGCGACCGGGCACCCGTCGCGGTTCTTCGAGGAGACGGCGATTCCGAATCCGGGAACAGCCGGCTTTGTGAATCCACGCAGCATTTCGCCGACGGTGGTGAGCCCGACACGGGTGGAGCGGAGCGTGCCGCTGAAGGCGATCGTTTCGCAGATCAACTACAACCTGTTCGACATCGAACTGGGCGACCAGCAGAAGCAGTTTGCCTATCTCCAGGCCAAAGACCTGGTGGACACGGTGAGCGGCGTGATGGTGGCGCACGACGTGGCGTTGTGGAACGGCAACGACACCAGCCTGAGCACGCCGACGACCACGCAGTACATGGGCGCCATTCCGCAAATCGTGGCGGGCGGCCTGACGGCAAACGTCGCCATAGGAGCATCCATCGTGGACGGGATCAAGTCAGCGATTGCGCAGATGGTGGCCAGCAACGGTTTCCATGTGCGGCCCACGGCGATCTACGCCAACCCGGTGCTGCTGGACCTGATCGACCGGGAGATAAAGACGGAGTTCAACGTGGTGCTCAATACCGACAACATCACGGGAGGAATCCGGGTGAAGATGCTTTCGACGCAGGCGGGCGATCTGCCGTTGATTCCGGACTGGAGCCTGAGCTACACGGGCACACCGGGATCGGGCACGGCGGTATTGCCGGCCTACATCGTGACCGAGGAGCTGATCGAGTACCATTGGCTCGGCGATCCGACGCCACGCATCTTCCAACTGGGGCTGCCGAACTCGCTGACCTACCAATATGTCGCGGTCAAGTTCGGCGCCGTGGTGGTGAAGGGCGCCAACTACGCTCACTACCAGGTACTGGTGGACCGGTAGGAAGCAGGTTAGAGCGCCGGCAAAGGGGCTTCGCAATCCAACCCAGCGACAAAAAGTAATCGCAGGGGATTGGTTCCGCGGAGCCCCTTTTGTCAGCGCGCCGGCCATTGAACGGACGACGCAAGAAGAGGGAAGGGTGAAGTATGGCATATCTGCAGCCAGCGGATTACCAGAATTATGGCTTGCCGGCAGGGACGACGGCGGATTGGATTACGGCCGCGACGGCATTAATCAACAGCTATTGCAGGCGGCCTGACCTGAATGTAATCCAGTACACGGAGCGTTTGCGGGTGGTAAGCGGAGCGCAGACGGTGTTGTTGAGTTATCTGCCACTGGCGCCGCTGGGAACGGCTACGACGCCGCTGGTGAGCATCGAAGGCCGTTATACAAAACCGCGGCGGGGAGAGCTTCCGAATGAGCCGCTGGTGGAGATTGCGATGGCGTTTTCGCTGCCGGGACAGTGGACGGCGATTGATCCCAGCACGGTGGGCTACGACGCCACGACCGGGGAGCTGACGCTGCCGTGGAATCTGCTGGGGCTGGCCTTCAACGAGGTGGCGGTGACCTACACGGCGGGGTTGGCGACGATCGGCGACGACGTGAAGACAGCGTGCGCGCAGATCGTGCGCAATGCGCAGTCCACTCCGGCGCTGAACGCGAGCAAGACCAAAATCGACACGATGCAGATGCAGTATTTCTCGAGTTCGCTGGTGGATGAAACAGTGCAGGCCTGGCTGCGTCCCTACGTGGCGAACAGGTTGGGGTGAGGGATGAGCGATACGGCGGCGCGCAATCCAGTGGGAGCGCCGCGGATGCTGGCCGATGCCCTGCTGCGAAGCGTGACAGGCACGACGGCCCTTCTGCGGGTGACGGGCGCGAATACAACGAGCAGCCAGTCGGAGGTGGGACTGGTGGCGACGACTTTTTCCGAGGTGGCGGTTAGCCCGGTGGTGATGCGCAAGCTGCGGCCCACCTGGCAGGAGAAGGGCGAGTCCAAGTGGGAGCTGCTGGTTTCAGCGACCGGGGTGGAGCAACAGGTGAACGCGCTGGACCTGGAATCAGCCCAGGCTCTTTTTGCGATGACGCTGACGGTTACGGTGGCGGGGCAGGATTACCTGATTGAGGCGATCTCCGCCAACGAAGCCTTCAACCAGGTGTACATGTACCGGTTGCTGTTGCGGGAAGCGAGACAGCAGGCGGTGTGAGAAAAGCAGGGACGAGGGACTAGGGAATAGGGACGAGGGACTCAGGCAGTGGGGCATACGCAAGTCTCGGGCAAATGCAAGGATTTTCGCAATTGCCATCAAGAGTACGGTGTTTTTCTCTGCACTGTCAGGATGCTTCTTTCCCCCGGTCTCTAGTCCCTAATCCCTCAGTCCCTAGTCCCTCCGTGGAGCAACTATGCAGAATGCGAAAGATTCGTTTTATATGGCGCTGCGCACGCGGCTGGCGGCGATCAATCCGGAGCGGACGATCCTGCTGCGCGGAGCGGTACGTCCGGGGATTCTGGCGGAGGAGGCCGAGGCTCCATTCAGCCAGCTTCCCAACGATGTGTTTATTTTGCGTTGGCTGGGCCTGGGCGTGGATTTTGATCTGAGCTCCACGATGGTGGCCGAGCAGTGCGAGGTGATCTACCAGAGCTGCGGAACGCAAAGCTTTGGCGGATTGGACCGCGGCCGGTTGCTGAGCGAGATGGACGAGGAGTTGGCAGCGATGGTGCAGCCTTTCTACACCCCCAAGCTCAACTACACGGCAACGCCGCCGACCCTGATGATGACCAATGTGTTTTGGGATGAGCCGGCATTTGCGCCGGTGGCGGCGCAGCGGGACCGGCTGAGCCGTTCCGCAAGCCTGACGGTTTACAGCTTCCAGGAGCAGGGGGAGTAAATGGCGACGAATTGGTTTTCGGCTCCCGCCCCGGTGGCGCGGCGGGTACGAGGGTATTTTGCGCCGGTGAACCGGACGGCGCATACACCGGTGCTCTTCGATCCGTCGGAGCAGGGCGGTTTCAGCCTGGACTCGCCTCCAGCGCCGTGGATCAGCTTGGGATGGATTCAGGAATTCACGCGCAAGGCGGCGAGCAAGAGCGCCGCGGTGTTGACGGGAATTCCGGCCAGCCCGCTGGAGCAGGTGCGGGAGACGCTGGAAGCACAGGTGAGTTTGGAATTCCTGAGCTGGACCAAGCTGACGATGGCGCTGGCAACGGGCTCGCAACACATGAACCTGCTGGCTCCGGCAAGCGGGGCTTCAGCGGCCGCGGATGGCGCTCAGGCAGCCTCGGCGGTGACGGTGCATAGCGGATCGACGGCAACATTTGTCGCGCTGGCCTCGGCCGATGCGGCAAAGTTTTCAATCGGGTCGATCATCGCGCTGGATGCGGATTACACGGGACAGACGGGATTTGTGGGCGCGCCGGTTTCGGGAGCATACGTGCGCACGGCGCTGACGGATGTGGATTACATCCGGAGGGTAACCTTCAACGTGGCGCTGGTGTCGCAGATAAGCACGACGGGACTAACGCTGGCCGAGGCGTTGCCGGGCGGCGCTCCGGCAGCAGGCGCCAAGTTGCAGGCGGTGACGGGTTTTGTGGATCGCGAGGGCGGCAGCTTTTATCAGGAGTGGTCGGCGCTGTTTGTGATGGAAGGCAGCCAGGGAGAGCGGATCTTCTTCCACTATCCGAGGTTGCAGACGGCGGCCAGCGCACAGGAGACCGCAGCGCCTTTGGACAGCAAGCAGAAAACGGGGCTGGCGCGGGTGTTGCTCAAGGGACATTTTCTGGCGCTGCCGGTGACCGATCCACTGGATGGGGAGCGGGTGGTTTGCTACCGGAGTTTCCTGCCGGCGGCAAAGGCGCTGGTGTAAGAAAGACAGTGAATCAGTGAATTAGTGAATCAGTGAATTGGTGAATCAGTGATTCCCACCTTAGCCGCAAAGAACGCGGCGAGGGTGGGGCACCCGGACCAGGTTCGAGATTTTCCACTCTTTCGCCAGAAAAAAAGCGAAAGGATGGGGCACGGGCAAGATAGCAGTTCAGCAGGGCAGAGAGACTCAATGAAGATCACGATCAACGGGCAAGACTACACGGCCGCGCTCGATGCAGCGCAGCCGCTGACGATTGAGCGCAGACTGAACGAGCCCTCTGTGTGTCAACTGTGGCTGAGCCTGGCGACTGGCGGCAGCTTGGCGACGCCCGCGCGCAATCAAACGATGGCGGTGACGGGCGACGATGGGACTTATTACTTTACGGGCTACATCGCAGTGAGTCCGCTGCCGGAGTACGCGGGACTGGCGATGGAGGGCCCGCGCTACCGGATTGCGATCCAGGCTTTGAGCGACGAGTATCTTCTGGATCAGAACCTGATGCCTGCCAGCAGAGGCGCAACGGGCGAAACCGCCGGGGCGCTGCTGACGACGCTGGTAACGCACGCGGGAGTCAGTAGACTGTCGACGGCGGGGCTTTCGCTCAGTTCGGCGGTGAGCACGTTTGTATCCGATCCGGGCGCGCCCTGGAGCAAGAGCGCCGGGCAGGTGGCCAACATGGCGCGGGCCGCGTATCGCGCGGTCAATGGCGCACTGACGGTTTCCCCAGTGCAGACGACCGTACATGCGCTGAACGAGACGGACGGCAGCCTGAACCTGGCAACCTTATCGTTTACGGCGAGCGTGAAGCGTGGGCTGGCGAACGATGTAACGGTTTGCGGCGAGCATGAGCCGGTGGCTTACGTGACCGAATACTTTCAGGGCGATGGGGTCACGACACAGTTTTACCTGGCGCAGGAGCCGTTCTTTCCCGTTTCATCCAAGGCCACCATCATCAGCGAACTTTTCAACGAAACGCAGATCGACGAACGCGTGTGGGGCGTGACGAACGGGGCCAGTTATCTGACGCTGGGCGCGAACGGACTGATGATGAACGGCGGCAACGGAATCGACGGAGGAACGCTGCTGGCCTGGCTTGATCCCGTGGAGGTGGGCGGAACGCTGCTGCTGGAGGCCGTTGGCGTCACACTGGCCGCGGGGAGCACAGGAGCGCTGGCTGGATTTTTTGTCGGCAGGGACACACAGGCGGCGTGCATTGCGGGCTTTCAGGCGACGGCGCAGGCGGGAACCGGGACCGTCACGCTGCAGCCGCTCGTTAATGGAAGCGCGGTGGGGGCGGCATATGCCATCAATCCGGCTTATCAATACACGCTGCGCGTGCGCGTGCATTGCGCGGAGAACGAGCGGGGGCTGGCAGTTTATCGCTCCTTTGGAGATAGCGGGGCAATTACGGCCGGAGGACAGTGGAATGCAGCTCCGGGCAACGTGCAGATGGAGATTCAGCAGTTTGTCAACGGCGTGGGCGGAATGCCGGTGACGCTGTATGATGGAGCGGTCACGAGCCTTCCCGGAGCTTGCAATGTGGTGGCGGCGAGCAGCATCAATCTGAATGGGACGATGCGCGCGATCCATTTGACGAATCTGGGATCGGGCTGGGTGGTGAGCACGCCGCCGGGCGGCGGACCTTACACGCGGCGCGTTGGGACGACGGCTGAAGCGGCCGAATGCCATCTGGAGCGGACGGGGAAGCTGGTGTTTTACAGCGGGTATACGCCGGTGTCGGGCGAGCAGGTTGCGGTGAGTTACCGCACGGTGGGCAGGGCGGTGGGGCGAGCGGTGAACACCGCCAGCCAGGCGGCGCTGGCCGCGGCGGGAATGCCCGTTGAGGCTGTATGGATCGGTTCGGTGACGAATCCGCCGGCGCGCAGCTCGGCGGATTGCCGCAATGCGGCACTGGTGATGGAGCAGGCGGCGGCGAGCGTGAGCGCGTTGTGGAGCGGGACGTACAAGGGGACCAGGCTGAGCTTCACTACCGATGTGTGGCCGGGGGATGCGCTGCTGCTGAATGCGCCTTCCACCAGTTTGAATGCGCAGGTGGTGGTGCGGACGGTCAAGGTGAGTTATAGCGCAAGCCGGCCGGACCTCGTGGAGTATGCGATTGCCTTCGCCAACGACTGGGCCGACGATCTGGCGATCAAGACCAGCGCGATGATGCCCGCGGATGCATGGCTGCCAGCGCCGATTGCGCCGACCGTGCTGGCGAATCTTACCGGACTGACAGTGACGGCGGTGACGGGAACGACGGTGACGGTGAATGCCGGAGTGACACCGCCCACGGGCGGAGGATTCGAGGTCAGGACGAGGGACAATACCTTCATGGCGGGCCAGGACCCGGGACTGGTGATGCGGTCGACGCTGCCGACGATGACGTTTTCGCGCATCAGCGCCAATGACAGATTTTTTATCCGGATGTACGACGGAGCAACGCCGCCGAATTATTCGGAGTTTTCAACGGCATTGTTTATCAATTTGCCGCTGTGAGGTTGAGCGAAAATTTTTCAGGGAACGCGAGCAGATGGGGTTCAGTGGATGCGAATGATGAATGAATTCGAAGCGCAGGTGCTGAGCGACTTGAGCGTGCTGAAGACGCAGATGACGGGTCTGATGGGCGACGGCAACGGCGGGCGGATCGCCGATCTGGAGCGGCGCATGGAGCGGCACGAGCAGAACTGGCAGCGCGCCAAGGGATTTATGGCGGCGGTCAGTGTGCTGTTCGCGGTGGTGGAAGTGGCGGTGACGGCGCTGTTCCGGCGGTGAGACAGGAGAACTTTAGAGGGGAATATGTACTTTACAAAAAGGTAAGCCAGTGAGACGATTGCTCTCATGAGCATTCGGGAAAGAAGAATCATTCTCCGCCGCATCGCTATTTATGTCCTTAGCGTTGGTTTGTGTTGTGTCTTGGTGTATTACGGAAGAATCGATGCCCCGAGGATATGGGGAAGTTTAAAAATCGTTAACTTTCTCGTTAATAGCACTCCAACAATCCTATCGATTCTCTTTGCTCTTTTTATCGATAAAGATTTGGAAATTCGCACGAAAAAGAGATGGAAAATCGCGATAGTTGCCTGTGGAGTTATATGGAGCATCTTGCTATGGCATCAGCAGACCCTCGCTGACAAACAAAGCAATGAGCAAATACAAGGTGCGGTCAATTCCGCAGTACAGAAATCAATCGAGCACTCTGATCAGAAATTAATTCCTTTACAAGCGCAGGTTACAGATCTTGGAAAAAACCTTGACATAACCGAAAAAACAATCACTACCGCACTAGAAAAGACAAAGACAGACCTGGATAGTAGCATCGGAAAAGTAGGTAAACCAGAGCCTCCTGAACTTGCTAAATTGCAAGTTTCCTTATGGAAAGAAGGGCAAGATTTCTCATCTGATCCTGTGCTATCGGAAAGCATTCCACGAAATTCTGATGGAAGTATTACGGTACAATTCAGTGTCAGAAACATATCAAGCACAATAGCTGAAGAGATTGATGTTTGGGTAATACTTTGCACCAGGTGTACTTATTCCAAGGACCCTGAAGGGTTCCAAAAGATTGTTGGAAACGCTGAACAAGAGCGAGCTATACACATTTCCGGTGTGTTGAATCCTGGTGTAGCCTATAAAGTGTTTTCAGTTACTTTTCGATCTGATATACCCTCTCAACAATATGCAATAGGATTTAGGACATCTTGCAAGAACTGCGGAAAGATTGCACCAATAACCAAAGCCATGGTTTATGTTGAACCATCTCTTACGCCGCAGCTTTGAATGCTTATACTCCAGCAAGAATGCCTCGATAAGTTTCATAGTCGCGGAACAGGTAAGGATTGGGCTGATTGTTAAGCCGAAAAATCATTTCATCGAGGTAAGCGGACGATGCTTTGCAGAGACTTTATGTCACGAACTGCGTTTACTCTAGATTCTTCTCCCAGCGCTTGGGGCGGCGATTCTGTTGCAAAATCTTTTTGCGCAGGCGGAGAGATTTGGGCGTGACCTCGACCATCTCATCATCGGCGATAAATTCGATGGCCTGCTCCAGATTGAGATTACGGTAGGGCACCAGGCGGATGGCCTCATCGGCGCTGGAGGCGCGCATGTTGGTCATGTGCTTTTCGCGGACGACGTTGACGTCAAGATCCTTGTCGCGAGAGTGCTCGCCGATGACCATTCCCTCGTAGACCTCGACGCCGGGGCCGACAAACAAAATGCCGCGCTCCTGCAGGCCGTTGAGCGAGTAGGTGGTGGTGAGTCCCTGGCGGTCGGCGACCAGAGCGCCGGTGGGGCGCTGCGGAATCTCGCCCTGGTAGGGGATGTAGCCGTCGAAGAGGGAATTCATGACAATTGTCCCGCGAGTTTCGGTGAGCATCTCGCTGCGCAGGCCGATGAGGCCACGGCTGGGCACGCGGAACTCCAGGCGCACGCGGCCGGAGCCGTGATTGTGCATCTTAGTCATCTCGCCCTTGCGGGGGCCGAGCTTCTCGATCACCGTGCCGGTGTAGGCGTCGGGCACGTCGATGGTGAGATGTTCGACCGGCTCCATGCGCGTGCCGTCGACAACCTTGGTAACGATCTCCGGGCGTCCGGCGGAAAGCTCGAAGCCCTCGCGGCGCATCATTTCGATGAGGATGGCGAGTTGCAGCTCGCCGCGGCCCAGGACCTTGAAGCTGTCGGGCGAGCCGGTGTCTTCGACGCGAATGGAGACATTGGTGAGCAGTTCTTTTTCCAGGCGCTCGCGCAGGTTGCGGCTAGTGACGTACTGGCCCTCGCGTCCGGCGAAGGGCGAGTTGTTGACGCTGAACTGAATGGCGATGGTGGGCTCGTCGATGACGATGAGCGGCAGGGGAGAGGGATTTTCGACGCTGGTGATGGTCTCGCCGATGGTGATGCCCTCGACGCCGGCGACGGCGACGATGTCGCCCATGGTGGTTTCGGTGATCTCGATGCGCTTGAGGCCGCTGAAGGTGAAGAGCTTGGTGATGCGCGTCTTCATCAGCGAGCCGTCGCGCTTGGAGATGGTGACGTCGTCGCCGAAGTGGAGCGTGCCCTGGAAGACGCGGCAGATGGCGATGCGGCCAAAGTAATCGGAGTAATCGAGGTTGGTGACGAGAATCTGCAGGGTGCCGCCGGCGTCGCCAGTGGCAGGCGGAATGGTGGAGACGATGGTCTCGAAGAGCGGCTGCAGGTTGACGCCGGGTTTGGCCGGATCGAGTGTCGCCGTGCCCGCCTTGGCCACGGCGTAGAGCACGGGAAAGTCGAGTTGCGTCTCGTCGGCGTCGAGGTCGATGAAGAGGTCGTAGATTTCGTTGAGGACTTCCTGGGGGCGGGCGTCGGGGCGGTCGATTTTGTTGATGACCACGATGGGCTTGAGCTTGGCTTCGAGAGCTTTGGCCAGGACGTAGCGGGTTTGGGGGAGCGGACCCTCGGCGGCGTCGACGAGAAGCATGACGCCATCGACCATTTTGAGGGCGCGCTCGACCTCGCCGCCAAAATCGGCGTGGCCGGGGGTGTCGACGATGTTGATCTTGCCGCCTTCAAAGACGATGGCGGTGTTTTTGGCCAGAATGGTGATGCCCCGCTCGCGCTCCAGCTCGTTGGAGTCCATGACGCGCTCGGCAACCTGCTCGTTGGCGCGGAATGTGCCGGACTGGCGCAGCATGGCGTCGACCAGGGTGGTCTTGCCGTGGTCGACATGGGCGATGATGGCGATATTGCGTATCGTCTGGGTCACAGGGGAGCTTTCCTAATTCTGGTTTGGCCGATGGGCTGTGGGTTGGGGGAAATACAGTGGTCAGTGATCAGTTGCCAGTGATCAGAAAGCCTGTATGGTGCTCTCATACAGAAAAATTTGCCGCACACTGCGGCAGTTTCTATTCTATCAGTAAGAGGAAAAACAGGTTTTGGCGGATGTCGCAGCGTGGAGCCGCGTGAACCAGACGCTGGATGTCCGCGATACACTGGTTTGGCTTGCTGATGAACCGTCGAAATCAATCCCGCAAAGCAAAGCCGCGCACGGTCAGGGCGAGCTCCGGCCGATTGATGCTGGCGTGCGCGGTGGTGTTTGCGGTTTTGTTGCTGTTGTTGCGGATGCTGGTGTTTGTGCATGGACACGGGCGGCGGTGAGGACTAGCCGTCCAGGCGGGCGGCGCTTGCGCGCCATGAGGTTCTAGCTCTCCCGGGTTTCAAAAGCGAGATCTCCACCCCACGGACTAAGACCTGTCCGTGGGGACCCCGAACCTGGGGCATTCAATCTTGTGATGTTTGATTGAGGCGGGTGCCACCCGTTACACAGGATCAGTACCACTCAGGGGATTGCGTTTTAATTCGTTTTCCCGTTTTCGCGGCCTTCTGGCTTTCCTTGGCCCATTTCTGGAAGCTCTTCGCATCGCCATAGTCTTTGTCGATCTTCAATGCCGCTTCAAAATTGCTCATGGCCAAATCCCACTGGCCCAATTTGCCGTAGGAGAGGCCCATAGCCCAGTAGGCGGGCGCGAAGTCGGGCTTGACCAACAGTGCGCTTTTTGCCAGATCGATGCTCTCCTGGAACTGGCCATCCATATATGCCTGATGCGCCTTGCTGAGCGGGAGATAGGCCTTCAACGCAAGAACATCCGGTACTGGTCTGCTGGCCTCGGCGTTAATGGCAATCTGGAGAAGATCGGCTTCAATGGGGCGAGTACAGAGCGCACTATTCATAAGACGGCGCGTCAGTATGACGCCGAAATGGTTATGATCCGGTTTATCTACGAGAGAGTGCATGAAAGATGGAACCCCTCTTATTTGACCGGCCATTACAACCCATGCCCTTTGATTGTTATACATATTTGAAGTCCATAACGTAGACGCATATAAATCCCGGGTTCCTAGTGTGAATTGCAACGAATCGTACGAAGGAGAATATTCGTTCTCGCAGTCTTTATCATTAACGTCGAGCGGCCGCGCATTAACGGACTTGCATGTTCTTTGCCACTCTCCTTTATAATGCTTGTAATAGACGATAGTATTGATTTCGTCGAGCGTCGGGAGCCTCCAGCCAGAGTAGCCTCCAAATTGAAGAGAAGAGCAGTAGTCGTTCGCCTCCTTCCAGTTCATTCTGCCTTTCATCGTCTGCCCGGACCACATCAGGCCGGTCGATGCGTCGGGCCACCAGGTAGCGGGAGCATTTGACGATTGCGCAGCAGTGAAGACAGTTCCGCATAGAGCAAGACAGAGCAGCATGAGTGAATCTCTGATGTTACGTGCGATTCCTAGCATTTGTTTGTTCCCTATTCCAGGTAGATACACTGCGCATTGAAAATAGTTGCCGGTTGGCGCAGGTCCGAGGGGTAAGCAAACTGGCTGCCCAGGTCTCGACTTTGAAACCTGGGAGTTTAGCTGGCCGCGGGAGTTGCTGCGCCTTTGCGTGGGCGGATGGCTTCCTTGGCTTCGGCGGGGCCTGTGGCAGGGACTTCGGGGATCTCGGCCTTGACGGCGCCGATGTTGAGACGTTTGCGCAGCTCGGCGTCGAGCTTGCCAAAAACTTCTTTATTGTCCTTGAGGTAGGCGCGGGTGTTTTCGCGGCCCTGGCCGATGCGCTCGCCGGCGTAGGCGTACCATGCGCCGGATTTTTCGACGATGTTGTGGACCACGGCCAGGTCGAGGACGTCGCCCTCTTTGCTGATGCCCTCGCCGTAGAGGATGTCGAACTCGGCCTCGCGGAAGGGCGCTGCGACTTTGTTCTTGACGATCTTGACCTTGGTGCGGTTGCCGGTGACGGCTTCGCCGTCCTTGATGGCGGCGATGCGGCGGATGTCCACGCGGACCGAGGAGTAGAACTTGAGAGCGCGGCCGCCGGTGGTGGTTTCGGGGTTGCCGAACATGACGCCGATCTTTTCGCGAATCTGATTAATGAAGATGAGGGCGGTGCGGGATTTGGAGACCGTGCCGGTGAGCTTGCGCAGGGCCTGGGACATGAGGCGGGCCTGGAGGCCCATGTGGGATTCGCCCATCTCGCCGTCCAGCTCGGCCTTGGGGACAAGAGCGGCGACGGAATCGACGACCAGCACGTCGATGGCGCCGGAGCGGACCAGAGCCTCGGTGATTTCCAGGGCCTGCTCGCCTGAGTCGGGCTGCGAGACCAGCAGGTTGTCAATGTCCACGCCCAGCTTGCGCGCGTAGGCGGGGTCGAGGGCGTGCTCGGCGTCGACAAAGGCGGCCAAGCCGCCGGCCTTTTGCGCCTCGGCGATGATCTGCAAGCAGATGGTGGTCTTGCCGGAGGACTCGGGACCGAAGACCTCGCTGACGCGGCCTCGGGGAATGCCTCCGACGCCCAGAGCGGCGTCGAAGCTGATGGAGCCGGTGGAGATGACGGCAATGGGGACGAGGGCTTCTTTGGAGCCGAGGCGGACAATCGACCCTTTTCCAAACTGTTTTTCGATCTGCGCGAGGGCAAGTTCTACGGCTTTGGCGCGGTCATCGGTGGATGACATGGGGGTTCCTCCAGTAGGTGCTCACCGCAGCCGGTTCTTGCTTACCTCAGCGGGGAAGCGGCGCGGTGGCATGGAATTCATTTCGAAGGGATTGTAGCAGGGCGAGACAGACAAGGCCAGAAAAAAATGGCGAAGAAATAGAGAAGGCTGGTGGGTTGCCCGTGAACCTGCCGCCCTTCCCCACGGCCCAGAGGATGCGGGGAATGCCGCCAGCAGTTCAGAAGATGAACCTGGCTCCGGGCGCTCTGCCCCGGGCTTCAGGCGGGGTCTGGCGAATCGACGAGATGAGAAAGACTGTCCGGAGACGTATGCAGGGTGGAAAGCGCGCAAACTTACGGGGTTCCCCCCTGTAGTCGTAATGCGGCAAGAGAAGGCAGCCAATCTACCATAGAATTAAACCAGCGCAATTCCACTCTATCCACTCTCAAGCGCCCGAGCATGCGGCTTTCATAGCGAGAAAGAATCCTCAGCATCCAGTTGTACTCCGGCTCGGACAGATCATCAATGATGTAGGCCAGCGTGATATGGCCAAAAAAGTCATACGGCGGCTGATTGGCGACGGCATCGCCGAGACCATGCAGCAGCTCGTGATGCTTCTGCCTGATGCGGCAAAGTGTCTCCAAGCTGCGGCGGTCCATGGGATGCAGCATGGCGGCAATGGAAGTTTCTCCCATTACCAGGATGCCCTCGGACCACATTTCCGGCGGAATCGATATTTCATGCTTCAGCGCAGGGAAAACACTATTCCCGACCATTCCTGGCAGTTCCCGACAGACCTCTTCGGTTGGCTCGACCACTAAATCATAAATAGTCATGTGGTACGTGCTCGCCGGCAAAAAAGCAAGTTTTCCGGCAATGCCCGGCTGGGAATTGCCTTCTGCATCAATCCACGGCGCACGGAAATCCTGCCTCAACTGTTCTTCGGAGGCTTGCAGATTAGCGCCCAACTCCGTTTGGGAGTCGATCCATTGCACGACACTAAACCCCGGAAGGAATTTAGCCGCGCCGCTCAATTCAAATTTCTTCCGGGAGTGCTCGGATATGGAGAGGCTTCTTAGTCCCTTGTGATATTCAGCGCTACCTCTCATCCGGTCATCGTAGCTTCTGAGAAAACCATCTCGTTCCATGTCGCGGTTTCTCATATAGCGTGTAAAGCCCGTCCCCTTCCACAGATGCCGTTCCAGGCAAGGTTCTCAGACGGTGTAAGCGCCGACGCGAATCTCGCGGCTGGTGAACTCGTCGCAGGCGCGATCCAGGGCTTCGTACTCCCGGTCGTGATCCTTGCGGAAGGCGCGGAAGGCCTCTTCGCTGGCCCAGCGGTCGATAGTGAGGTAGTTGCCGGGGATGTAGGCATCGCGCAGCAACTCGGTTCCCCGGTACTCGGGCGACGCGCCAAAGAGTTTCGCCCACGCGCCCTGGGGAGAATAGGCAGCCTCGAAGGCGGCAATCTTATCCTCGGCAATCTCGAACTGCCAGACAACAACGAACATATGCGTATCCGATCTTGACATTATGGTAGCGCAGAGGGAGCGGGTTGGCGAAGGGGGAGAGAATCGATGACCCCGGAACAAGGCGCAGGGGAGATGGTTGCGTTCAAACGAAGGGTCAAACAGAGGGTTGGGGCTATGCAAAAAAGACTGCCAAGGCGAGGAAAACGGAGAGTTGGGAGAGTCTATGTAGAAGAAAAAATGGAACTTTTCCTATCCATAAAAACTAATCCTTGACGGGGTCCTTTCGCATGAGTCAACATCTGAACGCCCCCCAAAGGGAGCATTCAGAAAGGAACAACCCATGCACAAAGGTACATTGTTTCCCCCTCGGAATGGACCAGCAATGGTTGCAATCCGAATGAGTTCGCTGGCCGTGATCTTGATGGCAATCACGGTATCCGCGATCGCGCAACATCCCTCCCCAAAGCCACAGATTTCATTGCCAGTTGCCGTGCAGCAGGGCGGCAAGATCGACTTCCCCATTACGCTGGTACCGAAGATCCCCAGCTCCCTGCCAATCCTGAAGATGACGGCGCAGGCTCCGCCAACGGCGTTTCTGACGGACACGCTGAACAAGATTGGCATCCAGAGGACGGCTATCCAACAGCTCACGAAGACGCCGGCCCTGGCTCAACGGGGCGTCTCCCCGCAGTTGACCGGAGTGGTCCAGGAGGACAAAGTTCTGGCCTACTGGCATGCGCAGACCGGAGAGGCCGAGATCTATCCTCAACTGGAACAACTGAGGACAGAGAAGTTTGTGGCTGCCAATAATCCGCATCTGGCGGCCGCCACCTCACTGGCGCACACGGTTTTTGCGCGGCCCGAGATTCTACCCCATGACATGACGCAGTTTACCCTGAGTCCAGCGCACGCGTTGCTGGGCATGACCGCCCAAAGGAACGGCACCACCGGCGCGGTTGCTCCGGGCGATCAATTGCATTATCTGTCTTTTGTAGTGGCGCATCGCACGGTGCAGGGATACCCGGTACACGGACCCGGCTCGCGCGCCCTTCTGGCCATTGACAATGCGGGGACCATCCAGTCCTTCGCGTTGCACTGGAAGGCAGGAGCCGTCAGCCACCAGGCCCAGGAATCCCGTAATCAGCAGCAGGTCCACAGCGCCCTCACGGCGGTGGTACAGCCGCTTGCTTCCATGGGAGAGGTGCATGTCATGTCGGTCGGCATCGCCTACTACGACGATGAGGGCGACCAGATGGCGCCCACTTACCGCATTACGGCTCGCGTCCATCCCACCGCCTCAGCGGCGGGCCAACGCGCCCTCGACGACAGCTTTGTCATTCTCTATGCCCCCTATGGCAACGCGCCGCTGTCACCCACCCTTACTCCCAACACAACAGACATGCCGCAGATGGCATCCGACAAGAGTGACGACAGGCTCGAAGTGGCTCAGCTTGTTCCTCCCGGAGACCCCACCGTCGGGCGTTACGTCATTCGGAATGCCGAGGGCGGGTGGCTCTCCAACGCCCAAGGCTTCTGGAGCGGCCTCAACTTCGCGGGCGGTGGCGCCCTCTTTACCAATGCCCAGTACTATTGGGCCATTCCGGCGCAGTACACCACCAACGCGAACAACCGCGTGAACAGTGTTCAAGTGGCGCTGACCGAAGGGCACGGCAACTGGTGGATTTTTGCCACCAACGATCACACCGATGCCGTCGATATTGACTCGATTCCCGCCTCCGGAGGATACGGCTCCGCCAACCACGGGCATCTTAACTACTGGATCCTGCATGGCTGCGAGATTGTGCCGTCAGCAGCCGACGCGCCCTGCCCGCCCGGCAGCCTCTACCCGGACAGCCGCACCTGGTACAACACCTGGTTCAAGATGTTCAAGGGCATGCACACTGTGGTGGGTTACCGCACGGTCATGTGGATCGATGACAGCGTGGGTTACCCGTTCGGAAAGGATATACGCCTGGGCGTACCGGTTATCTCGGCATGGTTCCAAGCCTTGAACACCGCCAGCGCCTACAACCCCGATGCGACCTATGAGGCGCACTGCGGCAACAGTCCGCCCATGGGCAGGCCGTCCGCGGTTACCGTCTGTGGCCGCGGCAGCGACACCATCTACCACCAGGAGAACATCGCGGCTCCCAACTGCCTTACCAACTTCTGGACGCCGAATTAATTTCTGCTGTAAGAAGTGGATTAGCATTTAGCGACACGTGCTCCCAAGTCTCAAATCACGAGATTTGGGAGCATGTTTTTATGGGTGATCAAAGGCTCAAATCTTTTTTAGATTGGCAAACTTTTCCATCAGCTTTTTCATGCCGTGGCTGTTGAAGAGGATGGTGAGCTTGGCGGAGTCGCCGTCCCCTTCGCGCTGGAGGATGGTGCCTTCGCCATACTTCGCGTGACGGACGTGCTGACCTTTCTTTAGATTGACCGCGCCGTTGGATGCGGGGATGTCCATGGCAGGGGCTGACGCAGCCGGACGGGGAAGCGCGCCAGGCCTGCCGTGGCCAGCCTTGCCACCGAAGAAGCGGGCGATATTGTCGATGGAGCGCGGAGCTTCCTGATTTTCGTCTTCGTAGTTATAGTGCCGGTCGGCAAAGTCGCCGGCATGGCCGGGGCGGCGGCTTGAGGCGCGGGGGTAGCCGGGAGTGGACCAGGCTATGGATTGGGCAGGAGGGCGGCCGCCGAGATTTTCAATCAGCCGGCCAGGGACTTCTTCTAGAAAGCGAGAAGGGATGCTCATCTCCGGAGCGTCGTTGCCGAAGCGGCGGCGGTAGTGCGCGCGGGTGATGATGAGGGAGTTCATGGCGCGGGTCATGCCGACGTAGCAGAGGCGGCGCTCTTCTTCGAGTTCGTCGGGGTTGTTGAGGGTGCGAGAGTGGGGGAAGAGGCCCTCTTCGAGGCCGGCGAGAAAGACCAGGGGGAACTCCAGGCCCTTGGCGGCGTGCAGGGTCATGAGGGTGACGCGGGCGTCGGGGTCGTACTGGTCAGTGTCGGAGGCCAGGGCGACGTGATCCAGAAATTCGGCCAGGGTCTCGCCGCGGACCTCGGCGTCGTGCGCGGCGTTGGCTAATTCCTTCAGGTTTTCAATGCGGCTGAAAGCCTCGGGCGAGCCTTCGGTTTCCAGGGCCTTGATGTAGCCGGTGCGATCGAGGAGAAAGCGGATCAACTCGGGAAGGGTGGCGGCATCGCCGGGGGCGCGAAAGGCGCGGGCTATCTTGTTTGCCGCGACTTCTTCTGAGTCCGATTCGACATCGGAATCAGGCTGAGCAGGAATCCCAGACTTTCCGTGCTTCGGCGGAGCGGCGAAGGGCGAAGCGCTGCTGGCGACAAAGTGTGGAAGTTTGTTGTCGTCCGTGCTGGCTGAACCGGCTGACGAAGCACCGAACTCGAAATCGGTATTGCTGTCCTCGCTGGTTTCAATCTCGGCGGCAACGTCGGCGGAAAGCTTGCCGGCGAAGTCTGGGTCCATCATGGCCTGGGCATCGAGGATGAGTTGGCGGAAGGACGCGATGGCCATCAACGCGCGGGCGGAGACAAGGCGGTTGGAAATGGCAGCGGAGAGCGCGTCCCAGGTGGAGGAGCCGGTTTCCAGAGCCAGCCGTTCCAGGGTTTCGAGAGTCGTTTTGCCGATGCCGCGGGCCGGAGTGTTGATGATCCTCTGCAATGCCATCGAATCGTGGGGGTTGCGGATGAGGCGCAGATAGCCGAGCAGGTCTTTAATCTCGGCGCGCTCGTAGAAGCTGAAGCCGCCGACCATGGTGTAGGAGATGTTGTAGCGGCGCAACGCCTCCTCAAAGAGCCGGGATTGGGCATTGGTGCGGTAGAGGACGGCGCAATGCCCCCTTCTGGGGTCTTGCGTTTTGGACGAGTTTTCCTGGCTGAGGAAATGCTGAATGCGGTCGGCGACGAACAGCGCTTCATTTTCGCCGTCAGGAGCCTCATAGTAGCCGATCAGGGAACCGCCCTGGCGATCGGTCCAGAGCTTCTTTCCCTTGCGACGTATATTATTCGCGACGACAGCGCCGGCGGCTTCAAGAATCATCTGCGTGGAGCGGTAGTTCTGTTCCAGGCGGATGATGCGGGCGTTGGGAAAATCCTGTTCAAACTCGAGAATGTTGCGGATGTCGGCGCCGCGCCAGGAGTAGATGCTCTGGTCCTCGTCGCCGACGGCACAGACGTTCTTATGCTCACCGGCCAGCAACTTCATCAGCTCGTACTGGGGGCGGTTGGTGTCCTGATACTCGTCGACCAGCAGATAGCGATAGCGGCGCTGGTAACGCTCGCGGGCTTCAGAGGAGACTTTGAGCAGGCGGACGGCTTCCAGCAGCAGGTCGTCAAAGTCGAGGGCGTTGCACTTGCGCAATTCAGCGCGGTAGCCCTGGTAGATGTGGGCGATGCGCTCACCGTTGGGATCCCTGGATTCGAGGTAGTACTCCTGGGGATCCTTCATATGATTCTTGGCCCAGGAGATGCGGCCGAGCACCGCGCGCGGGGTGAGCTGCTTGGTGTCCAGGCCCATGCGCTTCATGATCTGCTTGACGACGGCCTGCTGGTCGTTCTCGTCGTAGATAGCAAAAGCGCGGGTGAGACCATCCTTGCCTACCTTCAGCGCCTCGATGTCGCGGCGCAGGATGCGGACGCAGAAGGAGTGGAAGGTGGAGATGAGGGGCTTAACGAGGGAGGAGTGGCCGAGGAGCCGGTCGACGCGCTCGCCCATCTCGCCGGCGGCCTTGTTGGTGAAAGTGACGGCCAGGATGGAGTCCGGGGCAACGCCCTTCTCGCGGATAAGCCATGCAATGCGGCTGGTGATGACGCGCGTTTTGCCGGAGCCTGCTCCGGCGAGAATCAGCAACGGGCCATCGGCGGCCTCGACGGCGGCGCGCTGTTGGGGATTCAGGTTGTCAGCGAGAGGCTGCAAGAGGCAAGTCCGGGCGGGAAAGGTCCTGGGTCTAGTGTACCGGCTGGGGGATAGGCGGGCGCTGCGGACATGGCTCGATGCCTTAAAGCGCCCGCCCTAACAACCTTACTGTGCTTTAGAAGAAGGCGATGCCACGTTGCTGGGGACATTATTGGAGATTGCAATAGCCTTGACCGTAGTGCCAGCAGCTAAACCGGTAACTGTACACGGCGACGAACATGCGGTACCCGATGAAACAGTAGGGTCCGAGCCATCCGTCGTGTACTTGATGGTCGCGCAGGTAGCGCAAGTGATGGTGTATTTCGGTGGGGCTGAGCTGTCCGGCACGATTTTGGGCGCATCAGGCGTCAATTGATAACTTTTGGACGCCACGGAACTTTGCCCCTTGTTGGACGCTACAGCAATGGCCTGAACGGTTACCGTCTCGCCCACCGAGCCTTTCAACGCGAAAGCCGCTGAATACTTGTTGGCGGGCAATACCGCCGGCGTGCTGCCGTTGGTGGTGTAGTAGATGTCCGCACCGGTTTCGCCGCTCAGTGTAATTGTCTGCGACACACCCAGAGTGTCAGTAGCCGGAGAAAAGGCCGGCGGGTTGGTGATGGCCACGGGAGTCACCATAGTTCCGTCCACGCATACATCCACCTGATCGAAATTGTACTGATTCAGCAGATCGCGCGTCTTGCGCCAGAACATTTTCTGCTCCCGTGCGGAGAGCAGCAGGTCTTCTGGAATGAAGACGGCAAAGACCTTGGTATGCATCTTGTCGATGAGGGTGTTGCTCTGGAAGGCGCTATCGCTAAGCCGGTTCAATTGCGTCGCCGTATGATCCGGAGCGATCCCGGTAAACGACTGAATAAACGGTCCGCTGAAAGCTGCCATAGCCGGCCCCATCACGCTGGAAAAAGGCGTCAGGCTACTGACTGCGCCGCCCACGTTGCCCACGCCTTGGAAGATATGCAGCGTAAGGTACCGCGGATCGAAATCCATCCCCTTTTCGGGGACGCCGCGCAAAATATTCAACTCCCGTCCGGATGCCAGAAAGCGCTGGTCAGTATTATCTGGGTTAGGAATACCCATCTTTTTGAACACCTCCGCCAAATCAACGGAGATGTCCTGCACAACATACTGAAAATCCGGGCTGTTGTTCGTCACCCGCACCTGATAAACAAAATACCGGCGTCCCAGGCGGCGGCCAAAGATATCCGATGCTTCCTTGGGTGCTAAAAGGTGGCGCCGAACGCGCACAAGGCCGGGAAAGGTCGCCGCTGCTTGGGCATTTTTAATGCTTGTGGAACAAGCGGTACTTGTGCCGAAGTGCGAGGCCTGAGCGTCAGAGCCGTTATGAGGAACTAGCGAGGACCCAGGCGCTGAAGTTGGGGGATTACTGCCTGATTCGCCCGAGCTTGCCGGTATAACGCGCGGGGTCTCAATGGTGACAAGAGGCAAATTTTTTGCATCTTTATCCGGCTTGGGGCTAATCTCAGCCTTCAGCTCCGCCTCGATCGCCGCAGTTAACGCATCCGTTCCCTTCTTGATGAGTGTATGAGGGACGGAATCGGGTCGCGCAAAACGCTTCTGTCTTTGGACGCACCTGTAGGCATCAGCTAACGGCTTGAGAAGCTCCTTCTTTTCTGCGCTGTTCACCTTGCAAGAGACTCGAATCTGGTCGAGTCGTTCCTGGGTAATAAGTGGCGCGGCAGGCGCTGTGCTCGCAGTAGGTGTAGTGTTGTTCACCGCAGGGGTCTGGGAAAACGCGCATGGCAGCAGCCCGAACAAGGCACACACCATCGTCAGGAGAGGTAGTGGGGGAGTCGTTTTCATGGCCAACAAACTAGCACCAATCCGAATGCGTTGACAATCAGAATTTTGCAAAAAAAAAGGAACCTGTGATAGATTGAAATAAATTGTACAAATTGTACATTTTGTCTATTTTGTCTATACTGTTGATATGCCTATCGTTTCTGCAACCTACGCCAAACAGAACTTCGCTGCCATCCTCGACCTGTCTCAAAGGGAGCCGGTGATGATTCAGCGTCATGAGCGGGACATCGCCGTATTGATGTCGGCTGTGGAGTACGACAGAATCCAACAGATACGGATACAGAAGCAACGGCGGGAAGAACTGACGCCAGCCGAGTACCTGGAGCGCGAGTAAATTGCGTGCCGAGCGGTTATCCTGAAAAGACCATGACGCATTCCCATCAACCTGTTCGCCGCGTGGCGGTTTTCTGCGGATCGGCAGATGGAACCAATCCAGCATTTGCAGCCGAGGCGCGCGCGCTGGGCGCGGCCATTGCCGCCGCGGGGCTGGGACTGGTTTATGGCGGAGCCTGCGTGGGGCTGATGGGCGCGGTGGCCGATGCTGCCCTGGCAGGCGGAGCGGAGGTAATCGGCGTGTTGCCCGCGGTGCTGACCGGGCGCGAGCTGGAACACACGAAGCTGACCAAACTGGAATTGGTGCCCTCCATGCACGCGCGCAAGGCGCGCCAGGTGGAGCTGGCCGATGCGTTTCTGGTGTTGCCGGGCGGCTACGGGACGATGGATGAGATGGTGGAGGTGGTCACCTGGGCGCAACTCGGCCTGCACGCCAAACCATGCATCCTCATCAATACCGCGGGGTACTGGAACGGGCTGCTGGCTTTTCTCGATACAACGGTTGCGGCGGGATTCGTGAAGGCGAAGAACCGGGGGCTGGTGCAAGTGGCGGGTAGTGCGCAAGAGGCGGTGAGGATGGCGGTTGAGAGATAGCCTCGATGCTACACCTGTGATTACCTGCTGAAGCGCAAGGCCATTCGCCGCTGTTTCCGCTGTCTTCCTCGTATACTCGACTCAGGATGTTGACGACTCTCGACAGAATTCTGGCGACGACGCGAGCCACGGTGGCCGCGGCCAGGGCGCGTGTTCCGCTGGCGGAGCTGGAGCGGAAGGCTGCCGCGCATCAGCCGCGTGGATGGGCCAAGGCGCTGCGGAAGAAGGCGGCCAGTGGCCCGGCGGTGATTGCCGAGATCAAGAAAGCCTCGCCATCGAAGGGGCTGATTCGCGCGGAGTTCGATGCGGAGTGGCTTGCCCAACTATATTTCGCGGGCGGCGCGGCGGCGCTTTCTGTGTTGACTGACGAGCCATTTTTTCAGGGTAGCCTGCGCGATCTGGAGATGGCCTCGGCCGCAGTTCCTTTGCCCTGCCTGCGCAAAGACTTTACGGTAGACGAGTACCAGATCTTGGAGACGCGCGCGCACCATGGGGACGCAGTTTTGTTGATTGCCGCAGCGCTCAGCGACGGCGAGCTCAAGCGCTTTGCCCAAGCGGCGCACAACCTTTCACTGGATGTGCTGGTTGAGGTGCACACGGCCGAGGAGCTTGACCGCGTACTCGATACACTGGGCGAAAGCGGCGCCGACGCCATTGGCGTGAACAATCGTGACCTGAAAACATTCGAGGTGCGTCTCGAAACTTCGCTTGAATTAGTGGACAGGATTCCGGCCTCTATGGTGCGTGTGACCGAGAGCGGGATAGCGAGACAGGATGACCTGGCGCGGCTGCGCGGGGCGGGTTTCGATGCTTTTCTGATCGGCGAGAGCCTGATGCGCGAAGCCGATCCCGGCGCGGCACTCAAGGCTCTGCTGATTGGGGCAGTCCAATGAGCATCTGGATCAAAATCTGCGGCAACACTTCGCTGGAAGATGCGCTGCTGGCTGCTGAAGCCGGGGCAGATGCTGTGGGCTTCGTCTTTGCGCCCAGCCCGCGCCGCGTGACAGCAGCCGAAATCGCTGCGATTACGCCGCACCTGCCGGCAACGGTGGAGAAGATCGGCGTCTTTGTCGATTCGACGCTGGAAGAGATCGTCTCCACGGTTCAAGCCTGCGGTCTGACCGGCGTGCAACTGCACTTCGACGCGGACTCCGATCTACCGGCCAGGCTGCGCGAGCATCTGGGGCCGGAGCCGCGCATCCTGCGCGTGATCCGCTTTAATGCGGAAACCGCCGCGCAATGTGCAGTTCAGCTTGCCGAGTGCAGTCAGAATCCGCACGTGGACGCGGTGCTGGTGGACGCGAGGACGACCGCAGCCGCCGGCGGCAGTGGCTTGACTTTCGACTGGGATGAGGCGCGCATTTCGATCTTTGAATACGCGCAAGCGCGGAAGCGCCTGGTAACCGCGGGCGGGCTGAACCCAGACAACGTAGCCGAAGCCATCGCCACGCTGCGTCCCTGGGGCGTGGATGTGGCCTCCGGCGTGGAAGCCGCTCCTGGCCGCAAGGATGCGGTGAAAGTGCGGGAGTTTATTCGCCGCGCAAGGACCAGGAATGTCACATCTTGAGCTTCTCCGGCATGGCTCGGCTCGGCCGACACATAAAAAGTAAGTAATTGAAGATCGATTTTAGTTTAGCGTCTCCAGTAACAGACGAATGCGCTCAACGATCGATTCCGAACGTGCGGCATCACGTTCGACAAGGCCTCAGCCAACTGGTGGTGGGTTATCCGACTTCCGGGAGGCGGAAATAGGGCTTATGGCAGGATTCCATGCACTGCTTTCGTTGAACTTCCAGGAGACAGCACTCACCCGAACATACACGCGACCAGGACTTTTCATCTACAGATTGGAGCCATCTAACGATGTTTGTGCGGGCCAGACGATTCATCTTCAGGAAACCCGCTAGTGACAGCCACCGGGAGGCGAAACCAGGTGTACATTCTTGAAGCAATTGCGTAGCCTCACCCCATCGCTGGCCGGCGATCAAGCTCTTTGCGTATTCGATCCTGCTGGCCTGTTTCACTCGCTCATTTTCCTCAGGCTGGCAACTCACGCGTTTTCCTATCATGTTGATGTTCACCAGCTCCGCTCGCGCCATCTTGAAATCATTTGCGGATAGACTCTGCTCAGTCGGATGATACAGAAATAAACCGATCTCTGATTTCACGAAACGCCAATTCGTCAACGCAATCCTCAGCCACAGATTCAGGTCCTCCACACTCATGACTGCCCGGGCTTCCTCAAATCCGCCAACATCCTGCAACGCCCGTTTCCGGACAAACGCGCCGCTGGGCGTAATATGAGCCTGCCTGTGCCAGAGATTACCGAAGTGGATGGGATCGAAATGATTGGAGTAGATCACCCCTACCTCCTGCGAGGCGCACGCCAACTGGATCTCTGTCTTTCGAGGAACCCAATGGTCGTCACTATCGAGGAACGCAATCCACTCACCCGACGCCGCATGGATGCCGGTATTCCGTGCCGCGCCGGGTCCTCCGTTGGGCCGTTGGATTACGCGTACTCCCGGAAAACCTGCGGCGATTTCGGCCGTACGATCCGTGGAACCATCGTCCACCACGATGATTTCAGCGATTTTATGTGTTTGCGCAAGAACGCTTTGGATCGTGCCGGAAATAAATCGCTCGGCGTTGTATGCGGGTATCACTGCGCTTACTGAAGGATGGCGCCGATACACTTCCATTCTTAACCTCCCGGCGGGACGGCAGCCTCTAGTTCGAATAAACTGGACACCGTTTGATTGGTCAAATTCGTCGGTATCGGGTCACAATCTCGCTTGCGCCTACAACCGGTTTATCTAAATAGGTTATCATCTGGTTTGCATTCTTCAGTTTGAGTTGTTCAGGATGGAACTGGAGGCGGAGCGGTGTCGCCGCCACCAACACCGATGGCCGAACCCTCCGCTGGGTAGTTGGCCCGGCAGGCCACCCCGAAGACATCTCCCAACCCGAAAATTGGCTGCGGCAGCATGTATTTATTACTGGTGCGTCAGCAGCGTCACAAACTTGCCTGCGGGGTGAACGATTGGCTGTGGCAGCATTGCGGTCAGGACGTGAAGACGGTCGTGGTCTTCCGGCTCCAGTACGCGCATAATGTAGATCAGCCCGAAGAGAACGATTAAGGAAGCGCTTCCACCGCACAGGATGGCCCACAACGGCGCTAAATGCAGAGCAACGTAATGCGCGGTCAGAGCAGCCAGCGCGCTGATAAAAACGATCTTGGCCACCTGCAACCAGGGAAGTTTCACCTTGTAAAGATGGATGCAGATAGCCCACATGATTCCGACGGCCACCAACTGCGCAGCTCCGTTTCCGATGCATGCGCCTACCGCGCCGAGCGATGGAATCAGATACCACGCCACACTCATATCGATCACTCCCGCCAGCATGGTCGCGGCAATGACATAACGCTGCTGTTCCAAACTCTCCAGCAGATTTTGCGCGGGCGCGAGAAAAGCTTTAAACATGCACAGCAGCGGAGCCAGCATCACCACCATCGCGGCGCCTTCAAACTTGTGACCGTAGAACAGCAGCAGCGCGGGAACCGCGAGCGGCACCATGATGAAGTGGAGCGGAATCGACATCATGGCTATGTAACGGAAGGTGGAGGCCACAAGTTCGGGCAGCCTGGACTTGTCTCGCCCGTACTGAACAAAGATCGTAGCGCCGGCCGCTGTCCCGAAGATGGTCGCCACCAGCAGCAACTGTTCAGCCATAGTGAATGCCACCGAATAGTACGACACCTGGCGAATATCCGGGTAAAGCGGCTTCAGCAGGATAAGCTCTGAGCGGCCCCAGACGATTATCGCCACCGTCATACTGGCAACGCTCTGACCCGCGAAGGCCATCATGCGATTGCGCAATCCCGGCGGATAAGCATGGGTAGTCTGCCAGGCAAGCGCGCTCTTGATGGTGGGAAAGAAGCGTACCAGAAAATCGATGATTTTCCTGCTGAGCAGCGACGCGCAGACGCCAGTAACACCCCAATGAAACA
The DNA here is from genome assembly GCA_050011175.1 of Occallatibacter sp. Lineage (GTDB taxonomy): Bacteria > Acidobacteriota > Terriglobia > Terriglobales > Acidobacteriaceae > Telmatobacter. Next base: position 46,467 of record JBEKJR010000018.1, on the reverse strand, counting down.
CCAGAGTTGACGCAATTGCTATGAGGTAGGTGAAGGCTGAAACGATGGAAGCCGGCAGATTCTTCGACAGGTCTTCCGTGGCTACATTCGCCTGCGCTGAGATAGCGTTGACCATCCCCGGCCACATACTCAACACCAGCAGTGCCGAAGCCAATTTGTACTCAGCCGAGGCGTCCCTCAGCGCCCAGAAGAGAAAGCCGCAGGTGGCCAGTGTTGCAAGACCGGTCTGCAGCAGTAAAGTGCGTAGATAAATGTAGCGCGCAGTGCCGCGGTCGCCCTTGCCGAGAAACTCGGCCATATATTTCCGGGTGGCAGCGGGGATACCAAGTCCTCCCAGGCTGCTGACCACCCCGGCGATAAATGCGATATAGATAATGTAGCCATTTTTCTCCGGACCCAGATAACGGTTAATCGCAATCGAAGTAATAAATCCAATAACTACGTCGATGATATTTTCGATGCTGTACCAACCGGTATTGCGGGCGATGGTTCTGGTATTTGTCATGTGTGAATAAACTCTGATCCGAGAAGTATGGGTACTCCATCCATCGCGTCAGTAATCCGCATATATAATCAGCCGGCAGCACTTCCTATGCTGCCGGCTGGCCTCAGAACCTCATTATTGTCTAACCTAATCCCTGCAATGCAGTCTGCGCGCTCTTAGCCTCCGGCGAATCCGGCGCCAGCGAAATCGCCTTCTTCAGATGGGTCGCAGCGTTGCTTTTGTCTCCTTGTTTGGCGTACACCATACCCAGGTGATACTGGGCTACGTAGTTGTTTGGAGCGGCCTTGATTGCTTCCTCCAGAAGATCGCGGGCATATCCGTATGATCCCTTAGAGTAGTAGGCCCACGCCAAGGTATCCGCAGAGCTGGGCGAATTTGGCATGCCGCGACGCGCCGTCTGCGCCAGCGAAAAGGCTACATCGACGTTGCCGCCATTCTGAAGCATTCTGTAGGCAAGATTGTTAGCGGCAACAGACTGCGTCGGCTGTATGGCAAGCGCCTTCTTGTAATAATCCTCAGCCTTACTCCCATTTCCGCGTGACTCCTCCAGAGTTCCAAGGATGGCCAGGGCGCCAGCATTGCCAGGATGAGCCTGCGACCATTTTTCCCAGGCGCCGATGGCGTTTGCCGCTTGTTTGAGTTGCATCTGGAGTTGCGCGTAGATAGCAACCGCCTCGCCGTCATCGGGATTTATCTCCATAGCCTTCTGAGCTGAAGCGGCGGCCTGATCCAGGTTCTTGTTTTGCATCTGCAGTTGAGCCAGCAAGTCGTAGAAGCCGCTGTTCTTCGGGCTCTTGGCGATTTGCGCGTTGATGCGCGCCAGGGCCTGGGCAGGCTGCTTTCTGTAGAGGTCGTAATTGACCAGCCCGCGCAAGGCGCCAAGCGAATTGGGGTCGTACTGTAAAGCCTGCTCCATCAACGCTGCTCCATCCGCATATTTTTTTTGCGAAAAGCGAAGATCGCCAAGCATAAGATAAGCCTGCGCGCTTTGCGGTGCGATGGAGATTGCGGTCTTAAGGTCTGCCTCGGCCTTGTCTGGCGCGCCATGTGACAGCTCGGCAATCGCCCGCCATATATAGCCGCCAGGGAAGCGAGGAGCAAAGGCAATTGTCTTCTCCGCCACATCGGCCAGTAAACCCAAATCGCCACGCAGAGTTGCAATGCGCGCAAGTTCCTCCTGCGCCTCCAGGTAGCGCGGACTGATTTGCACCGCCTGCCGGCAGCTATTCTCTGCCAGGCCGATATCCCCCTTAGCCAGCGCAGCTCTACCCAGCCATAACTGAATGTAGGCGTCCTTAGGGGCATTATTGGCCGCACTCTGAAGGGCAGTGACCGCATCCGCCGTCTTGCCGTTGTTGAGCAGCACAATTCCGTTCAGCACGGCGACTTGGGGATCTTTGCTGTTTTTCTTCATCAACTCGGTAATTACGGTCTGGGCGGATGCATAATCCTTGACCTGAAGAAGAATCCGAACATATCCCTCCTGCACAGAGAGGTTCTTGGGATACTTTTTAGCAAGGCTGGCGAACTCTGCCCTTGCCTTGTCAATCTGTCCTGAGTTGGCATAGTAGTCCGCCAATATCCGCACACCCTGCGGGCTGTCAGGAAGATCGTTCGAAGTCTGGCGCAGCACTTCCTCGGCCTTAGGCTGATTTCCTTCTTTGAGGTAGATCTGAGCGAGGCTTTCCCGGGCAGTCAGGTTTTTGGGATCCGTGGCGATGGCGTTCGTACATGTCTGTTCGGCTTCCGGCCAGCGGCTATTCTTTGCGTAGAAAGCAGCAAGAAGCAGCTTGGCGTTTACCGACTTTGGATCGAGCGCGACCGCTTTCTTCATTTCGTCTTCGACAGAAGCGCTCTGTGATACATCCCTCACTTCAAGCAAGGCGAGTGTTTCATGAAGCGTAGCTTCGTTCGGAGCGAGTTCCAGCGCCTTACGGATCTCAGTAAAAGCCAGGTCCTTCTGTCCTCGCCTGGCGGCAATGCGGGAAAGCAAAGCATGACCATCAGCGTTGTCCGGTTGCGCAGCCAAGACAGCATCCGCCTGTGCCTGGGCATCGTCGGGTTTGCCTCCAGCAAGATACAAGTTTCCCAGATCAATCCGCGCCTTGTAGTTAGCCGGCTGCAGGGAGACGGTCCGTTGTAATTCATTGAAGGCAGCATTTAAGGCGCCCAAATGAAGATAGGACTGCGCCAAGCCATAATGAGCCTCAGCGAAGTTTTTGTCGATCTTCAAGGCGTTAACATACTGAATGGCTGCTTCCCTGTCCTTGCCCTGGGCGCTATATTTTTGTCCGCTCTCCAGATATTTTTGTTTTCGCACGTTCGGATTGCGGAAGCACCCGGACAATAGGGTGAGTGATAGAAAGAGCGCAACTACCCAAAGAGCCGAGTAACGAGTTCGCGGCATGCGCCTGCCATCGCAGTCGAGCTGAATTGCTTTGACTCTGCTTTCCACTTTCTTCCATCCTTTCATGCTGTCTCTCGAACGGCTACAAGATAAAGCCATTTGCCGAACAGCGTTGCCATTCCCTGCTTCTTCCAATGCGCTTAGTCAGGGATAAATCGAGGCAGCAAGAGCACAAGCTGCTTGGTAAAATTCTCGGCGCGCCTTCTTGCCGCCGGATAATCTTCGCTGTACGCAACCGGGGTGACGACCCGGACCAGCGCCCCGTCCGTGCGATTCATCCGTATTGCATCAACGACCGTGTAAATCTTCGCCATGTACTCATTCGCCACGCTGCGACCGTGCGCCTGGTACCAGTAGATGACGATCTGCTTTGCCGAGCCGTTGGCGACGACGTATTCGCCTACATGATGCGATTTGCCGTTCACGTCGATCAAATCGATGGTATCGGATGACTCGAATATCCAACCGGCCCCTGGCAGGCAATGCTTCGGAGAATGAATGGCCTGGCCAGATCTCTGCGTAGGAAAGTAGCCGATGAAAAGACCAATTGGTTCCACTTGCCCGTTCTGGGCATAGGTGCGCGCCACAAAATCTCCGGCGCCAAGAGTCTCGAGCGACTCTTGGTCGATTTGCTGGTCAGTCCCCGTCCATCCTGCAAGGGTATACGGCAACTGCGACAAGGGCTCATAGGGGGGATTCCGATCGACAACGGGGCGCGTAAACAAGAAAAGCCCAGTTGCCGCCAGCAGTAGGACCACGGTCCAGAAACGTAAATTCTTCATATCTGCCGCCTTTTAGCCGGGAATAGACACATCACGCGATGGACAGCATACAGGCACACAAGCGAAACCAAAAAAATGACCCAGCCGGAAAACTCATGGAAAAAACCCAGGGCCTTTTCCGGATCCCAGTACTGTACGCATATCCCGGTGCCGAGGATACGTACCGCGTTGGCCGCTATTGCGATGGGAATACTGGCCAGCACGAGAGCTATCCGCCTCCAAATGGACTTCTCCAGGAAGTAACCATAAAAAACAGCGAGGGTAAACAGACTCATTAGGGAGCGGATGCCGCTACAAGCTTCAGCCACCTCCAACCTAAGCATAGGAAGCTCAATGACGTTTCCCCAGCGCATAGATGGCACGCCGAATAAAGGAAGCAGGGAGCTGGCCAGCCATGAAGCCAGGAGCTGCAATGGGAAGGTTATCTGGTTGAAAATAATGGCCGGAATGGGAATGGCCAGCAACAGAACCAGCAGGGCGTAGCGCAGCTCCTTCAAGAGCTGCCATCCGCCAAAGCAAAGCACCAATCCGGCCAGCAAAAAGATTAACGAAACTCTTGAGAGGAAGAGCTCGGCGCCGTAGACCCCCAGGAGCAGAATAACCAGCCCCAGAGTTATCACGGCAATCCCACTCCAACAAGGAGCGATTGTTGTGCCGCGGAGGGTCTCTCTCTTATCCCAAACCAAATAAGCCGAGAACAGGGGAACGAGGAAACCATGAGAGAAATCAGGTATTTGCCACCAGTCGGTAACCAGTTTTACCAGCACCTGGTAATAAACTGCCACGATCAGCAGGCATATGATCGACGTACCCAATGCAAACTGAGCGTGGCTGGAGAGCCAGTTCCCCGGTGGAGCAGTTCGCGAGTGTGCGCTTTGAGTCATAAATCCTTTCCTCGAGCTAATTGACTCGTACTACTTTACTTTAGCAATCAGCAGGCCTAAAGAGAAACGGATTGATACAGAAAAAAACACATGAATAATCCATGTAAACGGAATCCCTCTTCCAACGCCGGAGGAAAATGGTTACCACTTTCATGAACAATTAATGGTACACTGTTTCCCGGTAGAAAGGAACAATTTTGACATATCTTTGGCATCGCCTAAGGAAGCGCGTTCGATAGTCGATAATCCGCAAGGGAAGCCCATTCCTTGTTTTCCCCCCTCAGGCCAGGAACTACATTGCTAAAGATGTAATGAACATTGGTCCGCTTATGGCAACAATTGCAATGATCCACAACGGAAAGAGGCAGGCGAAGCCATCCCCTCCGGCGGAGGCGCGGATGCAGTGCGCGATTACCCGGATTGCCGAAAGCGACAGCCCTGTCCTGATACTGGGTGAGCACGGCACCGGAAAGCGCTCACTCGCCGCGCAAATCCATGCACAGTCGAACCTGTCACGCAGCACGTTCCAGGAGATCCGCTGCATGGATGCCGACGCCACCGCCCTGCGGACAGCCCTATCGATCAAGGGGACCCTATATCTAATTGAAATAACAGAGCTTACCCTTCCATTGCAGGAGTTGATCGTAAACACCTATTTTCGCTCCGAACAGGCGCGGACCTGCCGTCTGCTGTGTGGCTCGAGCCACGAACTTGCGGAAGAGGTCAAGTCATGGCGCATGAGGGAGGATTTCTACTACCATGTCTCGGCCGTTACTCTTCGGATTCCCCCTCTGCGCTGCAGGAAGCCAGAGATTCTTTCCATCGCTGATGATCTTATGACACAGTACTCTAAACAGTTTGACCGCCCTAAGCCGGTCCTCTGCAAGGAGATTATCGGACACCTGATGGAGCACAACTGGCCCGGCAATCTGACGGAACTTCAGACCGCACTCAAGACCTTTGTCGCCATAGGAGACCAGACAATATCTCTGGCGGCCATCAAGGCAGCGGCGCCATGGGGGAGGCCAAATGGGCTCCGCAGGCCTCTGTTGCTGAAGGAAGCCACACGGGCCTCATCGATTCAGATTGAACGCCAGTTGATCTCCGAGGTTCTGGTTTCGACCGGCGGCAACCGGAAACGCGCGGCCATCGACCTGGGAATCAGCTATAAGGCCCTGCTGAACAAACTCAAGCAAATGGAAACGGAAAACCATACCGTATTCAGCAAGAATGGAGTCGCACCATGAAAACGGGAAGCCTACTGATTGTGGCATTTTTTGCGCCGGCGCTTATCAGCCCTGCCCAAAACAAGGTTCCGTCAGCACAGGACATGACCAAGCCGGCCGCGCCGGAAGTGACCGCAATTGCTGTGCCCGACAGTTATGTCATCGGCGCATCCGATGTGGTTACCGTTTCCGTGCTGAAAGAGCCGACGCTGTCGAGCAGTCTGCTTGTCCGGCCAGATGGCATGATCTCGATGCCGCTTCTCGGTGATATCAAGGCCGAGGGGAAGACGCCGCTGCAGTTGGCGGACGAAGTTACGACCAAGCTGAAGAAGTACATACAGGATCCGAATGTCACCGTCATTCTGACTCAGATGAACAGCAAGAAAGTATACCTGATCGGTGAAGTTGGCAAGACCGGCCCGGTGGAGATGACTCCGGGCATGACCCTGCTTCAGGCAATTGCTACCGCCGGCGGGCTCACGCCATACGCCAACGCGAAAAAGATATACATTCTTCGTAATGAAGGCGGAAAGCAGCAGAAGATTCCCGTGCAATACAAGCAAGCATTGAGGGGCAACGGCGCTCTCAATCTTCCCCTGAATCCGGGCGATACGATTGTTGTACCGTAAGGCAACCCGAATGAAACCAAGTCTGACACTTATGGCGATCCTCTTTACCATCAACGCAGCAGCAAGGGCGCAAGTTGCTCCCGCGGCGACCGGACCCACCGGACCTACCGGGTTGCCGGTGAGTGGGTCGCTGCACTACGATCTGCGCTATACACAAACTGAGCAGTTCTACGGCGGTCCCCAGGGCGACAGGCAGATGAGCGTGGTTTCCGGAGAGGTGACTTATACAAATGCCAATACACGCCGCCCTTTTATCTTGACCTATTCAGGCGGCGACATGTGGACGATTTCCGGCGAGGAGGGAGGAACCGGGATATATCAGCATCTGATGGCATCGCAAGGTTTTATAGGACACTCCTGGGCATTCAATCTCAACGATAATGTGAGCTATATGCCGCAGGCGCCGACGACGGGATTTTCTGGAATCCCCGGAGTGGGCAACCTGCCCAGCTCTCCGGATCAGCCGGCCCAACCGATTCTGACGCTCAACACACGCAGCGTCAACAACATGACTGGCGCTACTTTCACGCACAGTCTCGGCCATGCAACCAGCCTGGGCATCAATGGCAGCTATGCAATCCTGCGCTTCCCAGACAACAACGGCCTGGAGACGAATTCTTTGGGGGTAGGCGCGCAGATAACCAGGCGACTGAACGCGCAAAATTCAATTTTTGGTCAGTACGCATTTTCCCGCTTCAGCTATTCCGGGGCCACGATCACCATGGGGACTCAATCTGCGCAGTTTGGCTACACGCGCATGTGGAGCCGACGGCTCAAAACGAGCGTCGCTGCGGGCCCAGAGTGGGTACAGGGCTCAACGGGCAGCAATATACCTTCGTCGACAGATCTCTCTGTGAGCGCAAATATGACCTACGATGCCAGGTCAGTAACGGCCACGCTGGGCTACACCCAAGCTTCCTCGGGAGGCGCGGGAGTGATAACGCAAGTCGGGGTACACAACAAAAACATATATGCGGGACTCGCGCGGCAGCAGGGAAGAAATCTGACCCTCAGTGTAACAGGCGCGTACATGCGCACCGAGGGATTACAACAGCAACAGGCCGGCGCGACCAACGGGGAGTATGGCGGAGTGTCGGCGACGCAGCGATGGGGAAGGTATCTCGTCGTATCCGCAAGCTACACAGCAATCCAGCAGTCGTCTAGCTCAATACTTCCATCAACTGCCATCAGCGGGCTGTCGCAGGTGGTCAGTTTCGGTCTCGGTTACTCTCCGCGGGAAATTCGCTTCAGAAAGTAACACATAAAGGAGGATTATGCTCGGACATCGTGAAATGACCATGCAGGATTACGTGGATATATTGAAGCGTCGATTCCTGCTGATTTTGATTTGCACGGTTCTCCTATCTGTGTCTGCTATCGTCCTTAGCCATGTTTTGCCCCCACAGTATGTGTCGCAGACACTGGTGCTTATCGAGCAGCAGAAAGTTCCGGAAGACTATGTGAAGCCAGTGGTCAATGAAGATCTGAGCGCGCGGCTGGCGTCAATGAAGGAACAAATATTGAGCCGTTCGCGCATTGAGCCGATCATCGAGCGATTCAGCCTATATGCGGGGAAAAATTACACCATGGACGACCGCGTCGATATGACGCGCAAAGCAATCGGGATTAACCCGATTCCCTATGGCCAGTCGCCGCGCGGGATGCCGGGCTTCTATATCACGTTCAAGGCGCGGGACGCGCATACTGCTCAACAAGTGTGCGGCGAGATCACGTCGTTGTTTATCAGCGCGAATATAAGCGCGCGCGAAGAATCCGCCGAAGGCACGACCGAATTTTTGAAACAGCAACTCGCCGATTCGAAGAGAAACCTGGACGAACAGGACGCCAAGCTCGCCGACTTCGAGCGCAAGTACTTTGGCAAGCTCCCCCAGCAGGAGTCGTCGAATACCAACACACTTCAAGCCCTCACGACCCAGCTTGATGCCACGACGAGGGAACTCGGCTCCATGCAGCAGGGAGAGACCATACTCGAAGCCATGATCGCCCAACAAGCGCAGGAATCGTCGTCCATCGACCCAGCCACAGGGACATCAGGAGACACGGACACACTTGAAGGGCAGCTCAAAACCGCCCTCAACCAGGAAAAGGAGCTGGAGACACTCTACACACCCGACCATCCAGATGTGCTTGCGATCAAGCGCAAGATTACCAACCTCCGGGCGGAGATAGCGCGCGCCGCGGCCGAGCCGGCGAAGGGAAACACCGGCGCCAATTCCAAGGGAGAAACCGCCGCAAAAAGTACAGACGCGCCGCATCTTCGGCAGCTCAAGAATCAACTTCGCATGCAGCAGGCGGCTATAGCTACTACCAAGCAAGAACAGGCCCGGATCGAGCAGAAGATTCGCGTTTACGAATCCAGGATTGAGTCCAGCCCCGCGATCGAAGCAGAGTATAAACAAATCACGCGCGATCATGATACGGCGGTGCAGTTCTACAACACCCTGCTGACCAAGATGAATCAATCATCCATGGCCACCGCACTTGAGCATCGCCAGCAGGGCGAACAGTTTAGCGTGATGGATGCCGCCAATCTTCCGGAAACACCCACCTTCCCGAACCATCTTATGTTTGCCGGAGGCGGCCTTGCATCGGGGCTGTCTCTGGGCTTGTTTCTCGCCGCGCTGCTTGAGTACCGCGACAAATCGCTGCGCAACGAGAGCGATGTATTTGCTTTTACCAAACTGCCGACATTGGCGGTTGTCTCCTACATCGCGGAACTGGATCTCCCCCGCGCGTCTGTCAGGCGCGGAAAACTTTTTTCTCGAACGCCCAAACACTTTGAAAGCGCTCCTGGATAGCCATGTACAAATCTTATTTCGGTCTTCGCGTTCTTCCTTTCGGAGCAAGTCCAGATCCGCGGTTTCTCTTCCTGAGGCCGCAGATCAGGGAGGCGCTTGCCTGCTTGCAATATGGAATTGCGGCGCGCAGGGGCTTTGTGGTTTTGACAGGAGAAGTGGGAACGGGCAAGACAACGCTGCTCAAGACCGTTCTTGACACCTTTGCCACGGGACGCATTGCGACGGCTTACGTTTTTAATCCGCGCCTGGACGTGCTTGATTTTTTTGATTTTTTACTTACCGACTTCGGCATTCCACCCACGACGCGGACCAAGTCAGCAATGCTATTGCAACTCAATGGCTGGCTCATTGAGCGCTATCGCGCCCATCAATTGTGCGCCATCGTGGTTGATGAAGCGCAGAATCTCTCCTGGGAACTTCTCGAAGAGATACGCTTGCTGACCAACCTGGAAACCTCATCCGAAAAGTTGGTGCAGATTGTTCTTTCCGGCCAGCCCGAGCTGGAGGAAAAGCTGTACCACCCAAGCCTCCGCCAGCTTCGCCAGCGCATTTCATTGTGGTGCAGAACATATCCGCTGACCAGCGAGGAGACCCAGGCTTACATCGAAGAGAGACTACGCATCGCCGGAGCCACGGGGCCGATATTCTTGCCCGAAGCGGCAGAGCTTGTATATCACTACTCGAAAGGGATTCCCCGCATAATTAATCTTCTCTGCGAGCACACGTTGATCTTCGCTTACGCGGAGCAGGTCAATCCAATTCCGGCGCACATCGTTGAGTCGGTAGGCCTGGAACTCGATCTTGTTCAACATCCTTTTACGATTTCTTTCTCTGCGATGCAAGCGTTAATGAGGCGTTCTCTGCAGCCGAATATGCTCGATACAATCACGTCCATCGCCGACAGCGAGGATTCATTGAAGGAAAGTGAAATATGAGCCGCATCTACGATGCACTTCAAAGGGCGGATATTGAACGGAAGGCCGCCCAGGGAACGGATGCCACAGGATTTACCGAGCCGTCTCCTGTCCCTGGCGCCGAGGCCTTGCCATCGATCAGGGCAGAAGTCAACATAGAGAACATCGCCCTGTATCCGTGGAAGCCGTCACGAGCCTTCTTTCCGACCATAGGTGACCGCGGCGAAAGCATTGAGCAGTTCCGCGGCTTGCGCTCAAAACTCTACCAGTTGCGCGATCAGGCTCAGCTCAAGACGATTCTTGTTAGCAGCGGTATTCCCGCGGAAGGCAAGACCTTTGTTGCGGCAAATCTAGCAATCAGTTTGGCGCGCAACAAGAACAACAGGGTTTTACTTGTCGACGGTGATTTGCGCAGTCCATCACTCCACGCTATCCTTGGCGCTCCTGACGTTCCCGGTCTCACGGAATATCTGGCGGGGACCGCGGAACCAGGCGACATCATGCAACGCAATCAGAATTCCAGCCTTGTTGATGACAGGCAATCGCGCAGCATTTCGAATCTTACATTTATCCCCTCCGGCGCGGGAGGCGACAACTCTTCTGAGCTGGTTGCCAATCACCGTATCGAGGAACTGATAGCTATCCTCACGCCGCACTTCGACTGGATTCTGATCGATTCTCCTCCTGTTCTAGCCTTTGCGGACGCAATCGACCTGGCCCGCGCTGCCGATGGCGTGTTGCTTGTTGCTCGAGGAGCCTCCACGCCTTACGATGTTGCGCAGCGCGCGCAGACGGCATTCAGCAACTCGCGCGTTCTCGGCTTCGTGCTGAATGCGGTTAAAGATGTTCCGCCCAATGCCTCTTACGCTTACTACTATTATGACAAGAGAGAAACTAATAGTGGATTGCCCAAACGAAAGGATCAGGGGCAGCAGGGATGACCAGACTTTTTAATGTTTACTATCCATCTCGAACTCTGGCGCGCATTCTTTGCGAAGTTATCTTTGTAAGCGGCTCGTTTTTGCTGGCCACGATGTTGTTCACGGGGCCGGACTGGGGCCTTGTTCTGATTTATGAGAACGGCTTGCTGAAGATCGCCGGCATCACCGTCATCACCCTGCTTCTTATTTATTACTTTGATCTGTATGGGCCGAGGCGCTTCTCAGAGAGCTGGGAGATCTACTTTCGCATATTGCTTGTTCTCAGCGTGTTATCTTTTATTCTCGCGGGGCTCGTTTATCTTTTTCCGGAGTTGGACATCGGTCCATATGTTCTTCTCACCGGCGTCTCCTTCCTTGCCGTTCTTCTTGTCCTCTGGCGTGGGTCCTATGAGTGGATTATTAGCCATCCCATGTTCCGCGAGCGGGTTTATGTTCTGGGTTGCGGCCCGCGAGCGCACGCAGTAGTCGATCTGCTGAAGTCCAGCCGCGAAACCGGCATGGAAGTTGTCGGCTGGAAGGGTGAAAGCGATGCTCATGGGCGGCTTGAACGTTTCTCCGCGGATCTTCGCGCCTTCCGCGGCCCGAAGCCCGGAATCGATCGCGTCATTGTTGCCATGGAAGACCGTCGAGAATCGATGCCTGTTCGAGAACTGCTTGATCTCCGCCTCTGCGGAGTTGCCATTGAGAATTCCAGCACGTTGATGGAGCGGCTTTCGGGCAAATTGCAACTAGACGGGCTCAATCCAAGCACCCTCATCTTCACAGAGGGGTTCCGGATGAACGCATCGCAGCAGCTATTCCGGCGCACGCTCTCCTCTGCAGTCTCTTTTTGTGCGCTGCTGATATGTCTGCCGTTCCTGCCGCTCATTATTCTTGCGGTTCGCCTCTCCTCGCCGGGCCCCATTCTGTTCAGCCAGACGCGAGTCGGAAAGCGCGGACGTTTGTTTACCGCATACAAGTTTCGAACCATGCGGGAGAATGCCGAGGCACAGGGGGCCGTGTGGGCGACCAAGGACGATCCGCGCGTTACTCCAATTGGCAGGTTTATGCGAAGTACGAGGATCGACGAGATTCCACAACTCTGGAACGTGCTTCGCGGAGATATGGCCTTTGTAGGTCCTCGTCCGGAGCGTCCGGAGTTTGTGCAATGGCTCAGCGAGGAAATTCCCTTCTACGACCTACGGCACATGATTCGTCCTGGGATTACGGGTTGGGCGCAAGTGCGCTACCGCTACGGCGCCAGCCTGGAGGAGACTAAACGCAAGCTCGAATACGATCTTTACTATGTCAAGCACCAGTCGATTGGTATAGATTTGCTCATCATGTTTGAGACCATCAAGACCATCATTCTGCGCCGGGGCGCCCAGTGAGAATCGTCTTCTGGCTGTCGCTGGCAGGCATTCTCTACACCTACGCGGGATACCCCGTGGTGATGTGGATGCTCTCACGGCTGCGGCCACGGCCCTGGACAATCAGCCCCATCTCTCCCGGCGTGAGTGTCGTACTCGCGGTGCATAACGGCAAGGCGCTGCTCCCGCGCAAGATCGAGCACCTGCTGAGTCTCGACTACCGCAACATCAAAGAGATTATCATCGTTTCCGACGGCTCAACCGACGGCACTGCGGAATTGCTGATTCGCCGGCGCCATCCGCGCCTCGCGGCCGTTATCCTTGACGAGCACTGCGGCAAGGCGGTTGCCGTCAACGCCGGCATGGCAAAGGCCACGGCTGACCTGATCCTCTTCGTGGACATCCGGCCGGAGATTGCTCCGGGCGCAATTCAGCAACTGGTCAGCAACTTCGCCGATCCCAGAGTAGGCTGCGTGGCCGGCGAACTGATTTTGCGCGAGGAATGCCACGACGCCGCCTCCGCGGCGGTCAGCGGGGTCTATTGGCGCTATGAAAAATGGATCAGGAGCTGCGAGTCTATCTTCGCTTCTCCGGTAGGCGTCTATGGGGGCTTCTACGCAATTCGCCGCGAACTCGCCGTGCCGCAGCCGGCCGGAATGATTCTGGATGACATGTTTCAACCTCTTTCCATCATCCGCCAGGGCTATAGGTCAGTTATTGATGTGCATGCCTACGTCTACGACACCTGGCCGACGAAAATCGAAGAGGAATTTTATCGCAAGGTACGCACGCTGGCAGGAAACTTCCAGCTTTTCCGTCTTGCGCCATGGACGCTGACCCCGCGGAATCCAGTATTCTTTCAGCTTGTATCGCACAAGGTGATGCGACTCGTGGTGCCTTACCTGCTGATACTGCTGTTTGTTTCCACATTGGCGCTTTCGGGCAGATCTCCGCTCTACACGGCATTCGCGGTCCTTCAGATTTTAGCCGGACTTGTTGCAATTGCCGGACTACGTTACAGGATTCCCGTGATCCATCGCATCGCGGCGCCGGCCAGCGCTTTTCTGGCGCTCAAAGCAGCAGCCGTAGCAGGGCTTTACGCATTTCTCTTTACGCGCGGCCCTCTATGGAAAATATGGACCTCTCATAGGGAGGAAGCGAAGGCTACTACATCTGGAACAACGAACTCCTGGCCGCAGGAATAATTTGTGTCTGTCGCAGGACATGATTGGGAGTAGAATTCTGTTGTATGATTCATTTTCACGAGAGGAGTACAAGGCCAATATGAAAATCTTGAAGGCACTGGTCATTTTTATGGTGGGAGCCATGGCGGGAATCGGGGTTGCTGTGATCGGCTACGGCCTCCACAACCATATCGACTTTTCTCAAAAGGCCCAGCATCTCAAGAATCATGTTGCAATTGCGCTGGATAGAACGCTCGGCAGCAAGGTCAGGGCGGCGAGACTGGACCACGTCACCGCGCCAGCAGCCTACTTTCCCCCTGGCTCCATCTGGACACAGGATATAAGTCACGCGCCCCTCGATCCCCAGTCCTCCGCCATGATCGCCTGGTTAGCGAGTGCGGGTGGATGGGGAAACAACAACAGGATGCAAGTCGATTTTAGTATCCGCGTTCTGCAAGCGGATGCAACCACTCCTTATGTCAGCATCAAAGGCCCAGCGCTGAATTCTGTTGATTCCGACCCTATTTCTACCTTTCCTCTTCCCAAAGGAGGCGGCGTGGAAGGGCAGCCGGGATATCAGTGCCCCGCGGGCGACTGCCACCTTATCGTAGCCGACCGCAACCACGGCAAACTCTACGAAGCCTATAGTGCTAACTATTCGAACAATATTCTTACCGCGGACATGGTCGCGGTTTGGGATCTCAATCGAATCTATCCGCCGTCTGGACGCGGGGACCAATGCACCAGCGCCGACGCTGCCGGCTTCCCAATTGCTCCACTTCTCTTCAACGCCGACGAACTAGCCACAGGAAGCATTAACCACGCCATCCGGTTTACTCTTCCCAACCAGCGGATTCGCGCGCACGTATATGTGCATCCCGCCACGCACGCCGGAGCTCCGCGCGGGCCGATTTCCGCTCCCCCGATGGGCGCACGCTTTCGTCTGAAAGCTTCTTATGACCTATCGCAACTGACTCCCGCGGCGCAGGTTGTCGCGCGCGCCATGCAGAAATACGGTATGTTTCTGGCAGATGGGGGCAATATCGCGCTCACCGCACAGAACGACGCAGACACCAAAGCAAAATATACCGACATCGACTTCAACTCCCGCGATTTAGTGGACCTGAAGGTAACGGATTTTGAAGTTGTCGAGATGGGAGCTCCAATCCGGCTGACCGATGACTGCGTGCGGAATCCGTGAGGCGGTACAGATGCACGCGTTCTACGCGCTTTCCACCTGGAATGGAATTCTGTTGATTGAGGTGACGGGAATAATAATCCCTTTCAAGCTCAATCTGCGCTTAGAGAGCTGATGAGCGCCTGACTCGCGGAGTGTTCTGATAAAGGTCCATATAGGCATCGGCCATCGATTGTAGAGTAAAGCGCATGCGGAACGCTGCCTCGGAGTTCTTCGAGAATTGCCTGCGTTCCTCATCGTTGCCTGCCAGCCGCAGAATCGCCGCGCCCATACTGGCGGGGTCAGTCAAAGACACCGTTAAACCCGCCTTTGCCAGACGCACAACTTCCGTCATCCCGCCCACATCGGTCACGATTGCAGGAAGTCCCAGCGAGAAGGCTTGCAGCAGTGAGACAGGCAGCCCTTCGGATTTCGACGACATGATAAAGGCGTCGGCCGCTGAAAAGAACGGCGCCACGTCAAGTTGCTGCCCCCAAAATGTTACATGTGAAGCAACGCCCAACTCCACGGACAAATTCTCCAGCATCTTGCGTTCACTGCCGTCTCCGACCATCCATAACCGCAAGCCTGGCATGGACTGAAGCGCAACGCGAAACGCATTCAGCAGCAGCGGGTGGTTCTTCACGGGCTCAAGCCGGCCGACGTAAACCAGAGTAAAGCCGCTCTTGGGCGGCCAAAGATGACTCGCCACTCGTTTGACCGGGTCTGTGCCGTTGTAAACACGCACAATCTTTCGCGCCGGAACTCCGTGCATGCTCTTCAGGTTGTTTGTAGTTGTGTCACAGACGCCGACAATCCAATCGCAACTAGTAGCAGCAAAGGCATACTTCAATTCCACGATCAATCTGCGTGGCGGGGCCACGAGACTGTGCCGGGTTGACACAATACGAGGCACACCTGCCATTTGAGCAGCCCCTGCTGCATAAAATGTGGGCGTCGGGTTATGAAGATGAACCACATCGGGCAGCGATTCTTTGAAAATTCGAAAGAAATTCCGTACGGCGGATGACAGGTAAAGACCTACGCTCGCGCGCACAACGAAACCCTCTGCCCGCATCTGTTCGCCAAGCGGACCCAGTGACGCCACCGCGTAGACGCGCGGGTCGTGGCCCTGTTCCCGTTGCAGACGGCACATCTGCGAAACGAGCGTCTCGGCCCCGCCAACCTCCATGCTGTCTACCACGTGCGCAATTATCATCAAGCCAGTATAATCCTCCGGCAACATTGCGCCAGCTTGTACTCTGTTTTTTACCTACAGCCACAAGCAATGCTACCGCTACATTAGTGCATCAGATTCACAGATCGAAGCAGGATGTACATTAGCAATAACAGCAATACTTCCAATCCGCCGGAATAACGAAGCACACGCGCCATCCGCAGGCGGGGAACGATCATATTTTGTTGAAGAGCAATTTCGTAAACCACCTCAACTATACCGCCGAGCAGAAAAAACGTCATGGCATAAGCGCGAGACAAAAACCATCCGGCCACCAGAAAGCCCGTAAGCGATAAAACCAGCAAACGCCCAAGATGATTAACCTCTTCTTTGTCAGCTAGTACAGTCTTACCCATCTTTTCTTCTAAGCGCCCTTTGTCTGAAATGACGGGGCCTGCTTCACTCACGCTAGCCGGTGAAGAGAGAGTCAAAGCGCTCCTCACGGTGGAAAATAAAAACAAACACCAGAAGAACAATCCGAACAGGCCGAGCTCTGCCGCGCAAACTATCAGCGAATTGTGCGCTGTATGACCGCAACCATCGCAATTATCAGCAAAATTATTGAGGCCAACGCCAAACAATAGATGAGACTTCAATATTTGCATCCCTGAGCCCCACAGAACTGTGCGATCCGAACCCGCACTGGCGGAAATATCGCGCCCGCCAGTAAAATTCAGGGACATTGCCGCAACAAACAGTACACCGGCAAGCAGCAGCGCAGGCAACGTTTTAATCCGTCTCCGAGCCGCCACGATCATCATTGCCATCAAAGCCAACAAGGCTCCGCGAGAGTGCGTCAGGTATGTACCAAACAGCAACGCACACACTGGGAGCAGCACAAATACGATATTTCTGAACATCTTGCCAGGCCGCCAAAAGATGAACATCAGCGGAATCTCGCAGACAAGCAACTGGCCAAAGTCATTTGGGTCGTTGATGATCCCCAATCCTCTCAGCCGATAAACCACCTCTCCTGAAGCAGATCCTTCCGTTATAAGATATGGATGCTCCATGTCAAACAACTCAGGATTATTTTTCTCCGTTATCCCGGGCTGAAGAGCGCTGCTTCCCGAAACTCCCCGCGACATATCAAGATACCCTTTAGTAATCACAAATAAGCAGACAAGCAGCAGCATAAATACAATAACCTGCAACTTTTTCTTTGAGTTGCAGTGTAGGCATACAAGAAAATAAGCGTAAGCGCAGGGGAGAAATGTCGGAACCACTTTTATGGCTCCCGTGATCCAATGCGTGCCGAAAAGTATGGACAAGGACATAGCAGCTGCCAACCCAGCCACCGCCACAGATTGCGGCGTTTTGAGAATGATCGATCCTGCAAGCTTATGCAGCGACATGATGAAAATCAGAATTGCGATGATCAGCTCAACGCGATATTCAGCCAGTGGCCCAAATAAGATGGGGGGCGTGAGGTAGTTCACTACGAAATATAGAACGCTCAGAGCAAAGCCCATTGTGAATGGCCAGATCAAATGCTACTGCCAAAAGCAGGATAACCTAAAACGCGCTGTCAAATCCATCAATAAACACAGTCGAGGAAAATGGGCGCTGCAACAAAAGATAATACATCGATGTGTATTTGCGGCGGCTGCTGCATTGGTAGCGCGAGCAATAAGGCGCTTTAGATCCTTTTGGAGAGAGACGTTTAATGCGTCTTTAAGGTTGCCTGGCGGTAATGGGAACTGTTTGCTAAAAACCTCTTCTCTACTAAATGCCACAGAAGGAATGCCGTCAAGCCAACACAAAAAAGACAGAAAGACAAGAAAATAGCGGGATGAAGTCGTGTAAGCCCCAATACAATCATTATCTGCAGTATGGGAAAGTGCACGATATACACACCATACGAAAAATCGCCGTATTTTGAGAAGTTGCCAACATATCGCCAAAAGCCAAAAACGAATATCAGGCCAGAAATCCAGAGAACGTCCAAGGCGCCTCCAAGAAAAAAATGATCGAGAACGTATAGGATAGCGGTTATACAGGAAATAGTTACGAAATAGTTCTTGAGCCAGTCGAAATAAAGCAGAAGCAGTATTCCCGCGCAGAAATATACAAGCTGAGAAGGAAACTGCGCCTCCATTTTAGCATAGATGTTATGCGCTCCGCCAACTGTATAAATCACGCGTGAAGGGTAGATGTAGGCCAAATATGCAAAGCCATACTTCCAGGCGCAGGAAAAGAATAATATTATCCCAATCACTTTCTTGGTTCCAAACCTTCTGCAAACGCGATGTATGATAGGAACACATAAATAAAAGGCCACCTCAATCTTGAGCGTCCACAAAGCACCGTTAACTGCAGAAATGTCATTATTAGTGAACACGCCAGGCAAAGATGGAGCAAGGAAGTTGAGAAACAAAAGATTTGCGACAAGATACTTCCAGAAACCAGCGCCAAAATATTGCGATATGGGCAAAGAACTCAGTGAGCACAACGAAACAGCCGCAAGCGTCACGATGGTGAAATAAGCAGGATAAATGCGCCGAGCACGTTTTTCAAGATATGAGGAGAGTGAAGATGATCGCGTATAACTACGATAGACAAGAAGCCCGCTAATTACAAAGAATGATTTAACGGCAAATCCGGCGGAAAGATAATGATCAAGCACAGAAAAAGCAGGCATCAAGCTCAATGCGTATAAATGAAACAACATAACAATGCTGGCAAATATCAAGCGAAGGCAGTCCAGGTTATTCCTATTAAAATCAGCGCTTCCCCTCACCATACCTTCTCCTGTCTTTCTTGGGAGTTAATGTGAATAGTCATTGCCCGGCTAAGTCTTTCCACCGTGCTCTTGCCCGAGATGATGGTTTCTGGTTGCATATACCGCGTCAGGAGCCCTCTTGAGTCTTTTGCAAGGGGAGGCAAGCTGAAGTGCGAATCGAACGAAAGCTGAGCTTTCTTCCGACGTCGATAAGCGGAGACTCTATGAGGTGGTAAGTGATAAAGGACGCAACCATCGTAAACACAACGAAGAGCAAGGGGCCAAAAAACAGGTTCTTGACGCCAAAAACCATGAAGACGAGGTAAAGGATCGGGACATGAATCAGGTACATGCCATAAGAGTACAAGGCAATCTTTTCGGCGACGACGTTAAGCGGCACGTTGGCGGAGTCCCGAAAAGCATTGATGGCGAGTCCGAGAAGCAGGCAAAATATCCAGCCGATCCAGAACTTCGGATTGTCGTGAGGATTAGTAAGGCCGTAGCCGAAGAAGATAAAAAGAAGAAATAGCGGCCAGAACACGGAAGGAATAAACGCCAGGATGCGGTCCCGGAGCGAATAGCAGAGAACTCCGCAGAGAAAGCAAGGGACATAGGCGGCCATATTAAGGTGGCCTCCCGATTCTCCAGCGATCAGAAATCCAAAACCGCAGAAGAAGGCCAAAAGGACGCAAAGATAGATGACGCTTCGCTTTTTTAGTGCTAAATAGTAAAGGTAGGGAAGCACAAGATACATCTGAACTTCGTAGGGTAGGCTCCAGAGAGGGCCGATGACACTGATTTTGGTAAAAAGATTTTGAACGAGCAATAGGTTAGAAAGGATAATGCGCGGCGTGATGATATCCACATTTTTCCAGGTGTTGTCTGGAATATGAAGAATGAGCGCCAACGTAATGCAGAAGATTGAAAGCGGATAAATTCGGAAGAAGCGGCGGACATAAAATCGCAGGCTGACTCGTTCCGTGGAGCGGGTCATACGCTCGAGAGAATACATTAGAACAAGGCTGGTGTGAACGAAGAATGCCACCACGCCGGCACGGCCAATATTATGAGTAAACGCGATAATTGCATTGTTATGAAAGGATGTATGGGCAGTCAGGGTGAGTACAAGATGCTGTAGGAGGACACTGGATACCGCGAAGGAGCGAAGGATATCCAGATTGGCGCTATGGCGCATAAGGCTTCAACAGCTCCCTTTCCTACTCTATTCGTGAACCAGCAGCCTTGTCCAGCACGCGCTTGCCTGAGGGGAGATGGGTTCTGTGAACGGTGGACTGGAGTGCAACTTGGGACCGTGGCCAACAGGTAATGCGAACAGCGCTGAAAAACGCTAAGGAAAAGGGACAATATTTTACCCGGCTTCCGCCGGCATTCACCTGTTGATAACGTTTCTTATGCTGTGCTAGAGTGATTCCATACTCGTCTGGAGAGCGAAGAGTTCACCTGGCAGGTAGGAATTCCCTTGTCGCGCGAAGTACGTTGAGGAAGATAAGAGACTTTCGTGTTGACGGGAGAAAATACTCTACCTCATATCCACGCTCAGGATGAAGAATGTCCTATGACACAAGCGGCACAACGCGTTTCCTGCCCAAAACTAACCCTCGTGATCCCTTGCTATAACGAAGAGCGGATTTTGCCTGAAGCGGCTTCTCGCATTGGCATATTGCTTAATGAACTAACTCAAAACGAGATGATCGTTGAGCCATCCATATTCTTCATCGATGATGGTTCGGCTGACGAGACCTGGGGCGTCATCGAGCATCTGGCAAGAGAGGACAATCGAGTACATGGCCTAAAGCTCTCCAGAAATTTCGGTCAACAAAGTGCAATCCTCGCGGGATTGCTTACGGCTCCGGGCGATGCGTTGATCAGCATGGATGCTGATCTCCAGGACGACGTGGCCGCAATAGAAGACATGGTGCGCGCCTATATGCGAGGCGCCGAAATCGTATATGGCGTTCGACGCAACCGCGATACGGACAACTTCTTAAAGCGCACTAGCGCTGAAGGCTACTACCGGCTGCTGAAGGCAATGGGTGTTGAACTGATGTTCAATCACGCGGATTTTCGGCTCCTGAGCCGGCGCGTGGTGGAGGAGTTGCGTGGCTATAAAGAAACAAATTTGCTGCTGAGAGGATTGATCCCTCAGCTTGGCTTCCAATCTGAACTTGTCTACTATGATCGGCCAGCACGATTTGCCGGAGAAACCAAGTATACAGTTTCGAAGATGATTTCCCTTGCGCTGAATGGTATTACGTCATTTACCGAAATACCGCTGAAGATAATCACCGTCCTTGGCATGCTCGTTTCTCTGTTCAGCTTTGGCATTGCCGCCTGGGCGCTGATCACAAGGTTTTTCAATCCTTCAGCTGTGCCGGGCTGGGCTTCTATTGTGATTCCCCTTTGCATGTTGGGGGGTATTCAGTTGCTATGCCTTGGAGTCATCGGGCAATATCTCGCAAAAATATACTCCGAAGTAAAAGCCAGACCGCGCTTTATCGTGGAGAAGAGCTTATAGCGGCGGACATTCTGCAAGTAAAGGCTCAGGGCGCGTTAAATTCATAGACCTTCAGATCGCCGTAGTAGGGATCTGCGAAGTCTGCGACCAATTTGCTCTGCGCGATCACCTCGGCCATACTCCGGCGGAGGCTTTCATAGAAGACCTCGTCCCCTGGCCAGCCGTTGGTCATCACGCAGTCGCCCGCAATGAAGTATCGAGCGTGAAATTGGTTGGCCGCCATCCAGGGATCGGTGCGTTCGTAGGAGATGAATGGATGATCGTGAAGCGCGAGCCAAAAGGTTACGGTTCCGTAAGCAGTTTGGCCTGGAGGAATCACGCTTTGCAATTCAGCCGTAACCTTGTTGTAATCTGCGTTGCGGGTTTCGCGCAGCAGGAAAAAGTTCGCCGACATCTGTGCCGCGGCGACCAGGCAGGAAGTTACCAGCATAATGCGATGCAGCTTCCGATTTGCGCATGTGGCCGCGACCGCCGCGCCCACGGTCAGGGCAAGAATCGGCGCAAGGATCGCAAGATAGCGCGAAGACTTATTCGGAGTGTAGATAAGCCAAAGCACGGAAGGGACCAACAAGAGCAATTCAAGATAAAACCACTGCCGGCGCAGCTTCCATAGTAGGAAACTGGCCGCCAGGAAGAAGAGCGGGATGAAGAGCCGGACGGGAACGGACTCCAGTCCGTGTCCGTGCAGCATGTTGAGGCCGAGCAGATCGGAGTAGCGGCGCCCCTCATAAAGGAATTTTAGCCACAGCGGGAGGCTCTCCGCCCTGTTTATAAATTCTTGACGAAAACTGGCACGTCCCAGGGAAGAGGTAAGTATCCAAACGGCAAATGGCAGCAGCCCTAGGACATATCCTAGCGCATAGACAAGCGCGCCCCGCAGCGGGAATCCGCTATGCCTGCGATTGATAACAATAGCCAGGATGCCGATGGAAACGATGTACCCCAAGAGCATGACATGGAACATGGTTCCCATGGCGATGAGGAGGCCGCTCAAAATAGCCCAGACAATGTGGTCTTTCTGGATATACTGCTTTATTGCCAACAATGCAGCCAGGACTGCCATGCAGGTAAGAGCTTCGGGCCGCGCGCAACGGGAAGTGATGAAGATCAGGTTATCGGTTGCTACAAGAAATGTTGCGACTAGGGCGCCCTCTTCCCCGATCACATCCCGCGCCAGACGATAGGTGAAGAAGATAATTGCAAGGCCGGCTAGAAGTGATCCCAAACGGGCGGGAATCTGACCTGTCCCAAAGAGCCGAAAGGCTGTGCCTATAACAATGGCCGTCCCGGGCGACCGGGCATCGAAACGATTTTCGAGTTCATTGGGGCCGAATGCTGGATTCGCGACTCCTTTGCCGTGGGCAATCGAATAGGCAGGCCCGGCGTACCAACTCTCGTCGGTTACCCATCGATAAGACAGGTAGGGGAGGGTCTGCAGAAGAAACAGAAGCATGGCGAAGCCAAGCCAACAGTAAATGGCGGGAGTAGTTAGAAGTCTTCCCTTGTGCGGCGTTTCCACAGACTCTGTGCGTACCGGAAACCGGCTCGACAAAAGTGTGGAAGATAACATAAATTTCCTCTAAAGCTAAGTCGACGCTATTGAAATCATTATCAGAACTCAATATGCATGTCAATGCGCAACAAAAAGGCAGAAGAAAAGAGCCTTTGACAGGGGAAGGAAGCATCCTCGATACTTCAACTGTCTACTTTGCGTGGAGCACATTTGCACGTGCGGTCAATGCGCACAAAGGAAAATCAACTTTATGAAGCTCCCTCGTCACGCGGAAATCTGGCTTGCACCGTATTTGAGGGACCGTCTACGCAAGAGCATACAGCCCAGGAAGCTGACGCGCGCCTGGGTTGCCATCACCGATCACTATGAGCCACTGGGAAGGGGCGCATCCATAGAAACCGCTCTTGGCCGAGTTGCTCGCTGGCGCGATAAATGGCCGCGAATTGCAGACGACGCGCCCCGGGATGCCGCGGGCAAACGCCCCCAGTACAGCTTTTTTTACCCGCAGGAAGAGTACCACCGCGATCTGCTCGGCGGCATAGCGGAGATGGTCCGCCTCGGCATCGGCGACGTGGAAGTGCATCTGCATCACGACAACGAGTCACGAGATTCCTTTGTTCGGAAAGTCACCGATTACTGCCGCCGCCTGACTTGTGACCATGGCCTTTTGCGCCAGCAAAATGGCCGCACCGTCTTCGGCTTCATTCACGGCAACTGGGCGCTTGACAACTCACGCCCCGATGGTAGGTGGTGCGGCCTTAATGGCGAGATTGCCCTGCTGCGCGATTTGGGCTGTTACGCCGACTTCACCATGCCCTCAATTCCCTCTGCGACTCAAGGACGGATAATAAACCAAATCTACTGGTGCACTAACAACATCGACAATCGTCCAAGGTCATTCGATCACGGAATTGAAGCCACCGTTGGCGGCGGCAGGCGCGGAGACTTGCTCATGATAACAGGGCCAGTCGGTGTCCGCTTTAGCGGACGGCTGATCCCGTGCCTGGAAACAGGTGAGCTTGCCGGTTACGATCTGCCGACGCCCTTTCGCGTACGCCATTGGTTCAACCTGGCCCCCGCCATCGGAGACGATCTCTTTCTGAAGCTCTACACCCACGGCGCAATTGAAAAAAATATGGAGCCACTGCTGAACAGAGCGCTTGGTAACCTCTTCGGCTGGATCGCGGAAGAAGCAGACAGAAGAGGCATCGAGGTTCACTGGGTAACGGCATACGGCATGTACCGCGCCATTGACGACTTGATTCGAGTCTAACTAAATCCCCCGAGACGCTGCCCACAGTTGCGGCGTCACCTATCTCTCATTCTAGTATTGTCCAAAATCCATTAGTTGAAACTGTATGCCGCGCGTCATAAGAAACTGGTTGGTCATAGGCGCCGGCGAACGATCAGCATATTGTTGTCGCACTCATTGGTTGAATTCGGCAGCGTTACGAATGCGAACTCATAATTTGGGAACCGCTTCAAGTAGATGGACTCCAAATGATTGTGCCATTTGCCGATCAATTCATTCTCTATGTCCTCGATCACATAAACTCCGCCCGGACGAAGGTGCTCCAGCGATCCATCAAGAAAAGTAGTATTTCCTTCAAAGGTGTGCAGGCCGTCGTCGATTATGACGTCGCAACCGCTCCGCAAGACCGGCTGCGACCAGAGATCTCGTATAGCATCGCTGTCGAGCTGGTCGCAGTAGAAGGTCTTGATCCATTCTTCTTCGAACAGAATGTCACGGTCAATGTCCGCGCCGCAAACGAGCGCATTTGGAAAAAGTTCGCGCCATCCGCGCAGGGATGCTCCAGGTCGCCCTTCTACACCCATGCTCGAGGGGAGCTTCGGGTTGTTGGTGCCCAAACCGAGCTCGAAGATCAGGAGTGGCCGATCGCGGAATTTACCGAGGAGAGCAGAATAAACAGCCGTGTAATTGTGCTTGCCTTGGCCCTTGTCGCTGCCGTGCCTGGTCATGACACGGCACATCTTCGTTGGAGCAAAGACGTTGATAGCGCGAAGCTGGCGCAAAAGGGGATCCGAAGCGGAACCGCCGGGAAAGCCTTGAACCTTTGGAGCGCGTCGAACGAAGACGGAGGCGACTAAACGAGGTAAATAAAAAGAGCAAAACCACACGTAGTAACGTATGAATTCAAAGGCCTGAGGGGAAAGCTTTCGCTTAAGGAAATAACGAATAGCGGTCTTCATAACACGGAGCTCCTAATAACTCAGGTTTCATCTAAGGTAATCTTTCAATCCATCATTCCAGGATGAAAGGCGTTCGGCATCCTTGGTATACACATAGCTCGACTCGGGGCTATTCGACCTCACCGCAATATCTTGAGTCCATGGCCGTCCCTGTCCCAGAGCATGCTCCCGTAAAATCAGGTTCAGCTTCTCTGTCGACTTGAAACAGGATATGTGCTTCAGGCCCCATTCCCTTGGTTGGATACGACTCTCGAACAACTGGACGATTGCAGATTCCAAATGTGCTTCCTCCGCCAAAAGACCCGTTTCCGGCACAACGTTCTTCCTGATCCCGCCGACGTGATTCGCGAGGACCACGACAGGCACGTTGCAAAATATGCTATCGGCAATCGCCCGATTGCTTCCTTCTTTTAGACTCAACAAAATCGATACCTTCGATCGGCAAGTTAAATCCATCACTTTCTCGTAAGGAATCCAATCGAATATCGTAATCTGGCCGGAAACGCCATAGTAATCCGCAAGTCGTTCGATATCGTTCCGCGTTTTGCCGCTCCACTTGAAGCCGATCAACACGACTTTGTAGCGTCGCTCGGCTTTTCGCAGCATACGAAACAGAACATAATGCCGCTTCCAGGCTCCCCAGTTCGAATTCATAATAATATCGAATTCTTTTGGATTCTCCAGGTACGGTACAGTAGTCCGAGGATCAACCCAATCGCATGGTCCCAAGTCTACCGGCACTAAGTTTGAGCCCAGACGTCTCAAGAATGCAAAGTCGTTCTCTTCGGCGGAAAGGACAAATATCTCCTCGTTCCAACGGGTGAATTCCAAAATCTCCGAATGACAGTAACCCGACCAGGAGGGCTCGAAAACAAGAGTGTAGTCTTTGAGAAGCTTGTGAAGATTCATGCCGGAGTGAAGCAACCGGATCACTGTATCGACCATCACGAACAGCACGCCCTTCTCTCCGCCGGTCGTAGGCGCCTTTAGCACCATAAGACGATTTCCGAAGAAAGGCATCAAATCCGGTTTTGACAGTAACTGCAGGTCCCGGTAAGTCACCTCACGATTCGCAATGATGTAGGGTTCAACGAGTCGTTTGTACCATTGAATTCGAGTCGTCCGATGCACTTGGGAAAGAGCCTTTATTGCGCCTTCTCGCCTTGAAATAATTGCTTGAACAAATCCCCATACTATAAACAGAACGAGTCCGGAATGAACAACCCATGTATTTTCAATCACCCGTTGACGCGCTACCGAGCACCACGTCTTCAGAGCCATGGCAGGTTCTCCAGTCCGACATCAACTATTCTATAATCTCTCTTGTTATCTGAATCAGAAATGTGACCAAGCAGACGATAAACCCCGAAAAATCACTGACAATAGCGATACACGTATTGGGCTATGCAGGCGCTTTTGTTGTGAAGGGGGCTTTACAGGTGAGCTTGGTGAGGTCGAGAGTTGTCAGGCCGCTGGCGGTCATTTGAGCCAGTGCCTCGGGCGATGGCGTTTGTGCGATTACCAGCGCGTCAGAGGACGTAATCAACTCATCGAGGTTGCGTGTCAGGAGCCTGCCGATATGAGGCAGCGCTGAAACAACAAAGTTGAGATTGCTGCCGTAAATCTCGTCGAGCTGGATGTGCGGGTCATGGATTCTCACCTCCCTGCCCTTGCCGATAAGTTGTTCGATGATGGTAATCACTGGACTTTCGCGCAGGTCGTCGGTCCCTTCCTTGAAGGCCAGGCCGAAGATGCCGAGGCGTTTCCCCCGCAGTTCCAGCACCTCGCTTAAACCGCGCCGAAGGTGTTCGTCGTTGGAGGGCAGTATCGACTCCAGCAGAGGCAGCTTTAAATCGAGCCGGGAGGCGCGGAAAGTGAGAGCGCGCAGGTCCTTGGGCAGGCAGGAGCCGCCAAAGGCAAAGCCGGGCTTGAGATAAGCCGGCGAAATATTCAGCTTTACGTCTCGACACAAGGTCGCCATTACCTGTTCGGGGTTCACGCCGAGGCTGGAGGCCAACGAACCAATCTCATTGGCAAAGCCGATCTTCACTGCGTGAAAGGCGTTGCAGGCGTATTTGATCATTTCGGCGGCGCGCAACGAGACGATAGAAACCTCGCCAGGAAGGCCGGCGTACAAATCGGCCACGGCCAGCGCTGCATCCTCCGTGCTTCCGCCAACCACCAGGAGAGAAGGCTCCATGAAGTCCTTTACAGCAGTGCCTTCACGGAGAAACTCCGGGTTGGAGACGATCTCCACATCGCTTCTGCGGGAGAAAATCGTCTCAAGGAGGCTCTCGCAGGTTCCAGGAAACACGGTACTTCGCACGGTAACGATGAGACGCTTTGTTCTGTGCCGGAGCAGGACTGAGATGTCGTCACAGACCCGGCGCAAATGGCTGAGGTCGATGTTCCCATTCGCCTGCGAGGGAGTGCCGACGCATAGCATCACCACATCGGCCGCATTGAGAGCCTCTTTATCGAGCGCTCCCGCGGTAAGCCTCCCACAAGCAACATTTCGTTGGATTAGACCGTCCAGCCCGGCCTCAAAGAACGGCGATTGCGCCTTGCGGACCGCTTCTACTTTATTGTTGTCGCGGTCAACACCAAGTACATGGTGTCCGATTTCAGCCAGACACGCGGCGCTCACGCAGCCAACGTATCCCAGGCCCATCACAACGATGTTTTGCTTACTATTCATGCTGTTCAACCCATCCACACGAAGGGAGTTTATCATGGAATTGTAGCTTGCCATAGAACAACCGCTCCATCCACAACTATGGCGAGGAGATCTCCCGCAATTATGAAGATTCTTTGGGTTTGCCCTTTTTTCTTGCACCCCACGGATCGTGGCGCTCAAATTCGCACCCTCGGCACGCTGAAAGAGCTGCACAAGCGGCATGAGATTCATTTCGCCGCGCTCAATGATCCTGAAAATTCCGAGGGTCCGCAACGAAGTTCGGAATACTCAAGCCGCCACTATTCCGTGGAGCACACTGTTCCAGGCAGAGGATCCCTGGGGATTGTTCCTCAATTCGTGAGCAGCATGGTGAACACTACGCCGATGGCAGTATCCCGTTATTCATCAAGTAAGCTCAGACAAGTAATCAATGCCTTGATTGCCGCGGAAGAGTACGATTCCATTGTCTGCGACTTTCTATTTTCAGTTCCGAATCTTAGAAACCTGGAACAGTGCGTGCTGTTTGAGCACAATGTGGAGACAACGATCTGGCAAAGGCACGCTCGGCATGGCAGTTCTCTTCTAAAGAAAGCCTATTTTCAGATGCAGGCCAGGAAGATGGAGGATTACGAGAAGAACGCTTGCAGGAGGGCAAAGCATGTGATTGCGGTCTCGGATATTGATGCTTTGAGAATCAAGAGTATGTTCGAAGTTGAAACAGTCAGCAGCGTTCACACCGGGGTGGATGTGGAATACTTCGCTCCCTGTGGCGGCACGCCACATTTGTCGGATATTGTCTTCTGCGGATCAATGGACTGGCTGCCGAACGTGGACGCGGTTCTATATTTTCTCTCCGAGGTGCTTCCCTTGATCCGTAACCGGCTTCCCGGCGCGACCTTCACCATTGCGGGACGCTCGCCCGATGCCAAGGTGCTCAAGGCGGTGAAGGGGCTCAAGGGGGTATACGTCACTGGCAAGGTAAAAGATATGCGGCCTTACCTCTGGGGATCGAAGATTTCGGTTGTGCCTATTCGAATTGGCGGAGGAACCCGATTGAAAATCTATGAGTGCATGGCGGCGGGAGTTCCTGTTGTCTCTTCGAGAGTAGGCGCGGAGGGGCTGCGTTACAAGGATGGTGAGGACATCGTCTTAGCCTGCGATCCAGGCGGGTTTGCCGCGGCTTGCGTTCGACTGCTCACCGATGACGAGGCGCGGCGCTCAGTCTCGCGCAACGCGCTCCAGCGAGCGCAAAGAGAATTCTCTTGGGAGACTGTCAGCCGCGAGTTCGAGACGATCCTTGAGAATAACCGGATTTCATCAAACTCGTTGATGTCCCAGGTTTAACCATGAAGATCGCGGTCGTCACACGTTATTTCCCCAGCTCGGCGGAGCCCTGGCAAGGCCGGTCGGCCTATCAGACGCTGCGTGTGCTTGCCCGCGAGACCGATCTGCGTGTCTTCTATCCCAACGCGAGCTATCCTTCTTTGCTCAAGCCGCGCAGCCGTACTTATGACAAACTGGACGCATCTTTTAGTCCGCCCGGCGTGAAAGCGAACTACTTTGATTACCCCGCGCTGCCGCTACTCTCTCGTCCCTTCAACGGATGGATGGCCGCTCGCGCTTTGCTGCCGCACGTGCGGCGGTTTGCGCCCGATCTGATCTTCAGTTTTTTTCTTTATCCGGATGGGTATGCCGCGCTCAAAATCGGCAGAGCCCTCGGGATTCCTGTCGTTGCCATGAGCATTGGCTCTGACCTCAACAGGATCGGCGATCCGATATCGCGTTGGCTCACGCGCGCGGTTCTGCGCGAAGCCGATTATGTGGTTACGGTCAGTGGCGATCTGCGCATGAAGGCTATAGCCATGGGCGCTGCGGCGGAGATGACACGCGCGGTAGTCAACGGCTGCGACCTCGCCACCTTCCATGCCAGGGACCGTCTTGAGGCGAGGCGGAAGCTCGGCATTGACTCGGCCTCGGAGACCGTCCTCTACATCGGGCGCATGGACGTGAAAAAAGGACTTCGTGAACTCGTCGAAGCGGCGGTCTTGCTGCGTCCAGAGAGAGCAAACCTGCACGTGTATCTGGTTGGCGAGGGACCGGACAAGCCTTCGATTGAAAAAGCCATTCAGGCCAATAATGCCGCCGGCTACATCCACGCGCTGCCGGGGTGCGCCTTCGACGACGTTGCTGTCTGGATGGCGGCAGCTGACCTGGTAACCCTGCCGAGTTACATGGAAGGTTGCCCAAATGTGGTGATTGAGGCGCTCGCCTGCGGCAGGCCTGTCGTCGCTACAAATGTTGGCGGCATCCCCGAGATCATGAGCGATAAGTGCGGCAGGCTCGTGCCCCCTCGCGACACCGGAGCGCTTGCTCAGGCTCTTGCATCAGTCCTCGACAGAACCTGGGACGCCCAGGCTATCTCTGCGCACGGCAGCAGAAGTTGGGAGACGGTGGCGGCAGAGCTGCTCGAGATCTTCGCATCGATTGTATGTGTCCGCACGAAAGGCCGCGAATGATGACTCTGCGCAAAGCCCTCCGTGTTCTTAACCGCTTGCTCGCGGCTATCGGGCTCACCACCTTGTTGGTGATGTTTACCCCCATTGTTTCGTGGTGGGCACAGGCCTACGCCGGCCCCATAGAGCAACCCAAGGGCGACGTTCTTATCCTGCTCAGCGCCGCCAACGACGACAAGTATGGCGGCATCTCTTACTCGTCGTACTGGCGCGCGCGCATGGCCCTTGTTGCATGGCAAACCGGAGGCTTCAAAAAGATCGTGATCTGCGGCGGCGGAGGTCCTGGCATTTTCGACTTCCTGCTCGCCGACGGCATCCCCCGTGAAGCATTCATCACCGAGCCGAATTCCCCCAGCACCCGCGAAAGCGCCATCGATGCGGCACACCTGGTTGAAAATCTGCCCGGCAAAAAGGTTTTGCTTACCAGCGATTTTCATATGTACAGAGCGCTTCGCGTCTTTCGCAAGGTGGGCATTGAAGTCACGCCCATGGCGGTCCCGGATGTGCTTCACTCCACGGAACATTGGACCGGGCGCTTCTCCGCCTTTGAAACCATGATGGGCGAAACCGTCAAGATCGTCTACTATGCTGTCCGCGGATGGATATAGAAAAGTTGTTTCAGATCGACGCTCTCACCGCCCACATCGTCTCCATGCAAGAGATGTCCTCGTACATTTCAGCAAAGGAATCGCTGCATCAAGCGCGTCACCTCGCACTAGGGCGGCTTGAGAGGGCGGCGATTTCGATCTTCTGCCGGCGAAACACATTGGGCAGCGCGCACATCTGACCAGCAAGGGATTTAATCGACTCGTTCGACCAGCAAAACCTGCTCGTCGTTGTCGACCTCCTGAAATTTAACCTCGATAATTTCGCGTTTGCTGGTGGGCACGTGCTTGCCGACGTAGGTGGCCTCGATGGGCAGCTCGCGATGACCGCGGTCGATGAGCACGGCCAGTTGCACGCGGCGCGGCCGGCCGTGGTCGAACAGAGCATCGAGAGCAGCCCTGACCGTCCGGCCGGTGTAAAGCACGTCATCGCACAACACTACATCGCGGCCCTCAACGTCGATGCCGATGGCGCCCGGGGTGACCACCGGACGCAAACCCGCGGTCGACAGGTCGTCACGGTAGAACTGGATATCCAGTACCCCGGTCTCGACCTTGCGCTTCTCTATGCCGGAGATA
Organism: Occallatibacter sp.; assembly: GCA_050011175.1. GTDB lineage: Bacteria > Acidobacteriota > Terriglobia > Terriglobales > Acidobacteriaceae > Telmatobacter. Next base: position 15,057 of record JBEKJR010000018.1, on the reverse strand, counting down.
AGTTTTCCCAGCCGCTCGGCCAGCGGAACACCGCGACGCTTGATGCCGACCAGGGCCAGGTCCTTGCTGCCATTGCTCTTTTCCACAATCTCGTGGGCCAGGCGCACCAGTGTGCGCTCGATCTCCGAGGCGGACATCAGCCTGCCCTTGATGCGCAGGGAGGATTTGCTTTTGGCTTCTCTCATGGGTATTCTCGCTGCCTGGCTGTCACAGCCGGCCTCTCGCAGCCAGCTTCTCGAAGAATGATACGAGGGTTTGTGCCTGCGAGCAAGTTGTGGACAAATGAAACGAACGGTAAAGGGCTTGAATGGACCTGAAATCGGGTAATTGTGGGACTGGGACAACCATACCGCGTAAGCCTATACCTCCGGTTTGGGGGTGCGAGCCAACAAGCGCGCCCCCAGAGCGCCGCCCGCGGCGGCAAAAAACAACAGGAAAAGCGAATTGAAGGCAAGGCCGAAGGCCCAAAAACCTGCATGGCCCTCCGGAGATTGCATCCAAGCCTGGATTTGGGCCAACTGAGCTTGCGCTTGTGCTGCATCCGGCGGTTCCATGCCCGCCAGCATTTGCTGAGCCTTCTCCTGGAACCTGTCGAGGACTAAGGTTTTATATGCTCCGTCAATTTGGCTGGCCTGATGAAGAAAGAATCGTTGAACAAAAAGAGTGCTGCTGCTGACGCCAAATGCCAGCCAACCAGCCAGCAATCCGGTAACCAGGCCAATGCGGGCGCCGGCTCCGAGGGTGATCCATGCCGGTCGCTGGCTGCGTAAATAAAGCGCAACGGCCCAGGCTGCCGCAATCGCCATCCACAACAGCCCAAAAACACCTAGAGGCGAAACTCCACTTGTAAGCAATCCTGCTGGAACCGCCAGCAAGAGAGCTGCCCGCAGTGCTGGCTTCCAGTTGACGCTGCCCGCATCCCGTCCCGCCCCGTCCCAGCGCTCTGGCGCGGTCTGCCCTGGAGGGGCGTCTGCCGGGAACACCAATTGCGGCAGGCCGCAGACAGGGCAGTAGCAGTTCTCGGGCAGGACGGTCTGATGGCAGCGGGAGCAGGTGACTTCCATACATCTATGAGCCTATCGCATTCAGCCGAGGTACATGCCAAGCAATATAACCAGCCACTGCGGAAGAGGCTCCAGCGCATAACCTGACTCAGAGGATGAACGCAAGGGCTACGAGACGGAACCCATCCTGCCAGGGGCGGCGGGAGCGAGCTTTGCGGTTACGAGAGCCTCGGCGGCGTCCAAAACCTCTTCCAGCGTCATATGGGTGGAATCCAGGAGAACAGCGTCCGGGGCTGGTTTGAGAGGAGAATTAGCGCGATTACGGTCCCTCAGGTCGCGTTCCCTCAGGTCGCGAATCACCTCTTCAGGCTGCTGGGCCGGCATGGAGCCGAGTTGATCGTAGCGGCGCATTCCCCTCACCTCGGGGGCAGCATCCAGAAAGATCTTGACCTCAGCGTGGGGAAAGACCACGGTGCCGATGTCGCGGCCCTCCATGACCACTCCTCCCTGGGCGCCCATCTGCTGCTGTAGTCGAACCATCCAGGCGCGAATGGCGGGCCATATGCTGACTCGGGAGGCGGCTTCGGTGACAGCTTGATTGCGGATCAGGCCGGTTACATCCTCGCCGTCGAGCAGAACGCGATTTTCCTCCTCGCCGGGCTCAAGGCGGATTGAGGTCTCGGCGGCAAGGCCTTCCAGGCTCTTACTCTCATCCAAAGAGAGACCCGCCCTGAGGGCCTTGAGAGCGAAAGCGCGATACATGGCCCCGGTCTCCATATTCAGCAGACCGAAACGCCGGGCCAGATAGCGCGCGATGGTGCTCTTTCCCGCGCCTGCGGGGCCGTCAATGGTGACAATGATCTTATGAGCTGGTTGAAGAGAGCTGACCGAAGGAGCACTCATCCGCGTTTCTTTGTCCCACGATTAGGCCGGGCCGCCAAGCCAAAGCGCTTGCTGTTGCCAGCCTTTGAACTGGTGGCAAAGGCGGGCTTCCGTTTACTAACGATGCGGGCAGGCCGCGCAGGCCGGGAGTCCTTCCGGGAAGTTGCACTCCTTTTGGCGCCGCTGGAATGGGCCTGGCGCTGGCCGCCATTTCGCGGAGTCCAGGCGGATGCCGCAGCCTGTCTGCTTTTCCCGTTGGAACCGTTTCCGCTGGCAGAACCGGCAGCGGCGTGCCGATCCGACCGGCTGCTGGAGGACGCTTGTGCCGGCTTGCGGTCCCGGGAGTGAGTTGCCGGACGGCTAAAGTGAGGCCGCGCGGATGCGGATTTTCCACTCATGGCTGGCTTGCGGGCGGCCGGTGTGGGGGGTGCATGGAGCTCAGCAGGCTTGTGCGGGGTTTCCGGCGCCGGCGCAACCGGCGATTTCTGCATTGCAACCGCAGGCTCTGGCATCTCCTCATCATAGGAGCGGTAAAGATATGCCGAAGCCGGTATAGACGCACTGGCATAAATGGTGGGAGGGGCAGCGAACTCCGGCAGTGTGCCTGCGACATAGAAGTGGGGTGCGTGCCCCAGCGAGATGGTGTGCACTTGGCGCGTGGCAACCAGGCCACGCAGCACCTCGCGAACCTTGCTGCGGGCGGTGAGCGGGGCCAGGAACAGTTCAACATCTTCCATGGTTGCGGCGATTACGGCCTGCAGGTAGATGGAGGCCAGCACGGAGATGGCTGTCACCTGGGAGGTGGAGGCGCCTTCGGCGATGGCTTTCTGGAAGCGTATGCGGAGCAATTGCCACAGAGCAGCCTGGCCGGGAGCAGCAACCACCGGGATGATGCGAAGTTGTTGCCAGAGCTCGGTGATGGCGCGCAGAACTGCGGCTTCGGTTACTTCCCTGCCCAGAGCGCGGGTAAGTTTGCTCAGGGTTGTGTCGCCGCCTGCCTCCAGCAGCTTGTAAGCCTGAACGGCCAATTGCGAAACCTGGCGCGATCCTGTCAGTTGTGGAATACGGCGCCAATCGCGGTCGCCGCGCAGGGCGTAGACGTAGGGTAGAACCCAGCTTGCCACTATGAAGTCCGGCGCCTCGCCAGGCAGGCCCAGCAGGTTCAGCCGCACAGCTATGCCGTCAGTCTCCAGGCGCACCAGCAACTGTTCGGCTACAGCAATATCTTTACGATCAGGCGTGGGGTTTTGTCTGCCGATTACAGCCTCAACAAACGACGGCGCAATGGAAGAGGAAAACTGCCGCCTGGGCAAGAAGAGACACAATCCCGTCTCCTCAATCCACGTCCGGGCATCCTCCAGGGAGAGGGTTCCAAGTCCATTCAGGCGCATCCTGTCGGCGCGCGATGCTTCCAATTGTTCCGATGTCAAAGAAAAACCTCGTTTCCAGGTTGGCGTAGACGCCGGGTAACCCCGTCCCCTAAGAGGAGGGCTGCCACCTTCCACGTGTCCTAAATCCGATGGAAGGCCCGCTGGATCTCTTTCCAAGAATACAACAAAGCGATTGGACGTCCATGCGGGCAACTGGTGGGGTGGCTCGTTTTCGCTAACTCTAACAATAACCACTCTATACGGCCCGGGTCAAGAGGGGTGTTGACCTTGATGGCTGAATGACAGGCGATGGAGGCTGCAATGCGCGTGCGCAGGGTTGTAAGATCGTGATTCTGCATGGATTCGTCAGAATCTGCGCTGCATTGCTCGATCACCTCGGCCAACATTCGCTCTAAGGCTGCTCCCTCCAGGCCAACCGGGGCGGCCTTTACCGCAAGTGTTTGAGGACCAAAGGGTTCCACCTCGAAGCCATTGCGTTCCAGCTCCTCGGCAATCCCTGCAAAGACCACCATTTGGGCTGGTTTGAGTTCTACCAGGATAGGCATCAGCAACCTTTGACGCATGACCGTCTCTACCTGGCGGTCTCTCAAAATTTTTTCGAAAAGAATTCTCTCGTGCGCCACATGCTGGTCGATAATCCACAAACCGTCTTCTCCTGTGGCCAGGATGAACGACTCGCGCAATTGCCCCAATGGACGGAGCGAACCTAGCAGGTTGAGATTAGCGACGGCCTGCTCAGCCTCGACCTGGGCCGTTTCCGTTGTGGGATTCGTGCCGGGCGCATCGCCGGGGCCCGGGGAGCAATCTCCGGCGCTTGGCAAGCTGGCCGGCATAAAGAGCGCGGCAGCGGCCTCTCCCCAAGCCTGCCGGTTTTCCCATCCGCCGGGGAGAAAGCTCTGAGCGCCAAACGGAAGCTTGCCGGGAACGGGTGTCGGAAGGTGCGGTGTGAGCTCGAAGGCTTCGGCGTCAGTCCTGGCGGTCTGGAATGCAGCCGGGTCGGAGTCGGGCGGCAGCGGCATAGGCTCACTGTCCGGCGAACCGGGCAAGTGCGATGCAGGTGGCGGCATCAGCGATGGGCTGGCTGCGGGCGCGGAGTCCAGCGCGGCCAGAAAACCAGCGGCAGGCCGCGCCTTGACGAGCGCGGTGCGCAGGCTGTCGCGGACAAAATCATGAATCAGGCTCTGCTGGCGAAACCGGACCTCAGTCTTGGCCGGATGAACGTTCACGTCCACCTCTTCGGGCGGTAATTCCAGGAAGAGCAGCACCACCGGAAAACTGGTGGGAGGAATCACGTTACGATAGGCGTCAGAGATGGCGTGCATCAACAGTCGGTCGCGGATAAGCCTCTTATTAACAAAGATATAGATGGAGTTGCGGTTCAGCTTTTGCAGCTCCGGCTTGGAGTAGAAACCGGTGAGCCGCAGGACGCCGGGAGTACGCGCGGGCTCGTCGAGGTTTTTCTTCCAGGGAGGCGGCTCAGGCAGGCCTGCGCGCTCCAGCGGGAGTTCAGCAGCGACGGGGAGCAGTTGGGCCAGCGTCTCTTTGCCGAAAATCTGATAAATGCGCTCGGCGGTTCGCGCAACAGGCGGCGCGGAAACGACGGTGTGCGATGCCGAGAGCAGCTCGAAATGCTTTTCCGGGTGGGCCAGGGCATAGTGGGTGACGAGCGCCGTTACGTGGGACAGCTCGGTCGACTCAGCGCGAAGAAATTTGCGGCGGGCCGGAGTGTTGAAGAAGAGGTCGGCGACAGTGAGCGTTGTGCCGCGTGGCAGGGCAGCGTCGTCTACGCGGAGTATCTTGCCTCCGGCAATCTCCACGCGAGTCCCGGCAGCCTCCTCTCCTGTAGCCGTTTCCAGGGTGACGCGGGCTACCGAGGCGATGGAGGGCAGCGCCTCGCCGCGAAAGCCCAGAGTGGCGATGGAGAGCAGGTCATCGGCAGTGCGGAGCTTGGAGGTTGAGTGGCGCTCGAAGGCCAGCAAGGCGTCGTCGCGGTTCATGCCGTGGCCGTCGTCGCTGATGCGGATCAGCCTGCGCCCGCCCGCTGCCACCTCAACTCGAATATGGCTGGCCCCGGCGTCCAGGGCGTTCTCCAGCAACTCCTTTACAACCGAGGCAGGCCGGTCCACCACCTCGCCGGCGGCAATCTGATTGGCAACCTGGTCGGGAAGTACGCGGATGCGGCCCATAGCTCCTAAGATTAACGCAAAGGCCGGGAACAGAAACTCAGGAACAGAGGACAAGCGACGCAAGCCACCAGAAAGCGAGGATAAAATGAGTGGAAATAACGCTATTGCATTTATTAAACACTCATGCAATACTCATGATGGAGACAATCAATGGAGCAGCATGTATACAATTGCCGAAACAAGAACACTGGCATTCTCCGAAACCTCAATCGAGGAAGTTGTTACCGTAGCCTCCTCAGAGCTCGAGCAGATTGACGAACAAATGTATCTGATTGAGAGCTTTAAGCAACCGTTCCCCATGCAGGAACGCCGCAAGCCCGTCATGGACGGAGAGATGAATTCATATGGCTAAGACACGGCTGCAATTTGATTTTACGGATGAAGCACTCAGCGAGTTAGATGAACTCAAGGGCGCTACGGGCGCCACCAACCGCGCAGAGGTGATTCGCCAGTCACTGAGGCTTCTGCAATGGACAATCGAGCAGATTCGGGATGAGAATGCTACTGTTCTTGTCGAGAAGAACGGCCGACAGCGTGAGGTGATCTTTCCCTATCTGACGTCCGGGAAAGCAATGGCGAACGCAAAATGATTGAGTACCCGGAAGCTGGCGATCAAGCCTCAATCCAAGAGGTCGATAGTCCGCGCTCATCCAAAGGGCCGGTCTTTTCGCCGGAAGAGCACAGAGCCAAAGCAACAAAGTTGCTGGCGCTGTTACTCTTCGTTGCACTAATTGTCTGTTTTATTGCACATTTCATTGCTATCTGGTATTTCATCCACGACAAACAAGCTCTCGATGAGTTCAATCGAGTGTTCAACATCTGGATTCCGGTTTTATCAGGACTGTTCGGCTCGGCAGCCACCTTCTATTTCACGCAGGGACGGAAATAGGCCCTTTGGATAGTGCAGCGAGGGCGCCGGTTGAAAAGCGGGAACGCAACAATCTGGGGGTGCGGTGGCGGCACTTCATAGGCGGGCGAATAAAAGGCGAATAGCCGCAAGACGACAGGTCAGATGCACCGCAGGAAAATAACTATTCTTATGTCAACCATTATGCTTAAAATTCGTTTACGTTAAAGTGGGATACTCTTCCGGGTGGCCTGTGCCATCCGCTCAGGCAGCCTCCCTCGCGCGTTCCATTTGGATTCAGGAGGAACCATGCAGTTATCGCTACCCAAAATCAGCAAGAAAGGCATTCTGGCTTTTACCGCCAGCGTACTCATCCTTGGGGTGGTTATCACCGGCTGCACGAGCTCAATGACAAGCACAAGCAGCACCAGCAATCTCATTCCGAATACCAACACTTCCACGTCGCCCGTCAGGATTACGGATGCGCCGAGCGATCAGGTTCTTGCCGCGAGTTTGACCCTCAACTCGCTGGTCCTCACCGACACCACTGGAAAGGTGACAACCAATCTGCTCCCCGCCGCCGGGATTACCTTCGAGGCGACCCATCTGGACGCCGTGCAAGAGCCCCTCTTCAGTCCGGCGATTCCAGAGGACACCTACGTCAGCGCGACGCTGATTTACTCGAATGCGCAGGTGGCCTACGTAGACCCCACAACCCATACGGTTGACCTGGTCACGGCTACGCTGGCCAATACTTCGCAAACCATTACTTTCTCAGCGCCCGTCACCATCAGCAACACAACAACCTCTCTGCTGATAGACTTTATGGTTGCGAATTCGGTTACTATCTCCGGAAGCACCGTCACCGTCACGCCGCATTTCAACATTGCGGCCGTTCTTATTCCCGGCTCTGTCGTGACAACTCACAAGGGAAAGGTGACGGCTATCAGCACCAGCACCAATTCCTTCACGCTGACCGACCCCAACGGAACCGCGCATACCATCTACGTCAATGCGAGCACGGTGTTCCAGGATGCCAATACGTCCTTGTCGTGTACGGGCACGGCCTGCCTCTCCACCTTTGCCTCGATGAAAGTCAATGCGCTGGTTGAGGTGGATACCGTCATCGCACCGGCCAGCAGCACTACACCGCCGCCAGGCTCGCTGCTGGCCATGCGCGTGGAAATTGACGACACTGGAACCACCACTCCAAAGCTGCTGCTTGGTCCGGTCACTTCTCGAACGCCAACCGCTACGGGAACTCCGGCAACATCCTTCAATATTTTGTTGCGCCAACTGGTGGGGAACAGCTCGGCAACCCCGGTGGAAACGGTGGACGTCACCGTGACAGGCTCAACGAACTTCATCTTGCCCCCGCGCTATGTCATCTTCGCAACGGCGCTGCCCTTTACGCCCAGCTTCACCCCTTCGACCATCTTTGCCGGACAGCATGTCGCCGTGGTTACGACGTCGACAGGCGTGACAAGTGGCGCGGCCACGGCTGCTACCGTCTTGCTGCAACCGCAGACCATTAGTGGTGTCATCACTAACATTGCCCCCTCCGGTTCCTACACGGTTTATACCGTTACGCTGCCCAGTGGTAGCTGGCTGGCAACGATGACCGGACAATCTACCGTGCTGGTCTACACCAACAGCCACGTCGTGCCTCTCACTGCCACTACACCGGCAGTCAGCGCCACGATGCGCTTCAATGGCTACCTCTTCAACGTCAGTGGGACGCTGCGGCTGTTGGCCTGCGTGCAAGCCGGTCCTCCGGGTACCCCAATCATCTAATCGGGAGATCAGTAACCAACATTCAATCGCTGAAATCCACCGGGGCGCTGCAAGCAAGCAGCGCCCCGGCGGTGTTTGTGATGGGAAACAGAGGAATCCCCGCAACGTAGAGATTGGCGCGGGCTTCGCGCCAAAGGCCAATCCATGCAAAATGCCGCTCGAGAGCGGCATTAGTCGTGCGAATAAAGAAAGCGGAATTAGAGCATTTTTACTGATAGTGTAAGGATGCTCCGTGCCCCATCCATTTCACGTTCTTTGTGAAATGGGTGGGAAACCACTAAACCCGCCCTACAGGAACGGTGAAAATGCGCTAGACGCCCAGGCCGAACTCGCCGGTCTGCTTCTCGCCGGCGTGGGCGTAGAAGTCGTAGGGGGTGCGGCGCTTGAACTTGTAGCGGCTGCGGATTTCGCGGCCGACGTAGATGCCAAGCGCGGCCACTGTGATCCCCACCGAGAGCCAGCCAATCACCTTCAGCGCATTGGATTCTTTCGGCTCCTCCGCGGTTCCCTCCGCGGCGGCTGGGGTTTCTGGCTCAGTGGACATGGCAGTTTTCTCCTGGAAGCATGATACCGCAATTCCACCCATCCCGGCTCAACGGACTCAGTCATTCTGCGTCAGGTAGCCTTGCGCGGCGATTAAAGGCGTGCCTCCACTGCGGACAGGGCGGCTTCCGCGGGCCGCACCCTGGTGGAACCCAGAAACGCGTAGGCCGCGACGCTAAGGTATCCCGCAAGTGGTACCAGATAGGCAAGCGCGATGCTGTGGGTTCGATCGTTGATCAGCCCCATCAACGGCGTGAGCGCCGCGCCGCCCACAATGGCCATCACGATGAGCGAGCCGCCAATCTTGGTATTGGGACCGAGCCCCTTGAGTCCCAAAGCAAAAATGGTGGGAAACATGAGCGACATGAAGAAGCTGGTCAGCACCATCGCCCATACGCCGATCCATCCCGGATGCAGCACGCCCGCCGCTACCAGCAGCACATTGATGACCGCATACGAACCCATCAGCCTGTCTGGCCTCACTACGCGCATCAAAGCGGTGGAAACGAAGCGTCCTACGCCAAAGGCCACCAAAGAAGCGATCAGGTAATCAGCGGCAGGTTTTTCCGGCAGGTGAGTAGAGTCCTGTACGTATTGGATTAAATAGCTCCAGGTGCCCACTTGTGCGCCGACGTACATGAACTGCGCCAAAATCGCCAACAGGAAATGGCGATGCTGAAGCAGGTCGCGAAAATGTCCGTGCTCACCGCCGTCCTCGTGCTCGCTGCGAATCGAAGGAAACTTCTTGAGAGCAATCAATAATGCCCACAAGAGCACCACTGCGCCGAGAAATAGGTACGGCATTTTTACCCGCAGAATCTCATCGTGAAGATAGCCCGCATAAGTACCGGCTTTCTTCATCGCGTCGATCTGTTCAGGCCGCAACTCGACGCCGGAGAAGATGAATATTTTGCCGATGAAGACACCCACTATCGAACCCAGCGGGTTGAAAGACTGCGAAAAATTCAGCCGCTGCTCGGAGGTCTCCGGCGAACCCATTTGCGCAATGAAAGGGTTTGACGCCGTCTCAAGAAACGATAGCCCGCTGGCAATGACGAACAGCGCCATCAGGAAAAACCAGTACTGCCCCACCAGCGCCGCCGGCCAGAAGAGAAATGTGCCGATTCCGTAGAGCAGCAGCCCGATGATAAAGCCGAACTTATAGCCCAGCCTTCGCATGAGCAGCGCAGCAGGCATGGCCAAAAGAAAATAGCCCATGTAAAACGCCGACTGCAGCAATCCCGCCTGAAAGCGTGAAATCTCGAAGGACTTCATGAACTGCTTAATCAGCACATCGTTGAGGTTGTTGGGGATGGCCCACAGAAAAAACAGCGCCGTTATCAAAATGAAAAGGATCATCTGCCCGGCAGGGAAGATTCCGCTCCTGACAGGCGCAATGGCCGTTCGGCTCGCATTCGCAACAGGCATAAATACATTCCTTTGCTTATGAGTGATACAAGATAATGACTCTGAGTCCCTTCTATCGATTCCGCTGCTCGTATTGTCCCGCCTTCTTCGCGCTAGAGCATTTTCACTGATAGTGTAAGGATGCTCCGTGCCCCATCCATTTCACGTTCTTTGTGAAATGGGTGGGAAACCACTAAACCCACCCTACAGGAACTGTGAAAATGCTCTAAATCCTGGAACGAAGCCGGGCCTCCGAATCAGCGTTCCAGTAACCGCAACCCAGCTCAATGAAGACCGAGGTATAGGGAATCGTCATGGTCGATTTGACGATGAGAATGGAAAACATGCGCGCGGCGCGATCCAGCCGGGAGATGATTTCATCGTGCGGGGTCATGGTGACGCTGAGTCCCTTCAGCGCGCTTTTGAGCCAATTGCGATAGCTGTCGATTCCGGGCGCATCCTTCTCGTCAACCAGCGCCAACTCCCGGTCCACATGAATGACCGGCCGAACGTGCTTGCAGGCATGAAGGCGGGCAAGCACCTTCTTGATAGCGGCCTGCTGGCTTACCCCGGTGACGATGGTTTCTATTCCCGGGCTGGATTGAGTAGGATAGGCCGCGTCGGCCACCACAATCCAGTTGCGGTGACCAAACAACGGCAGCCGTTCGTCGAGAATTTTGTCCCATGCCATAGGCTTCATAAAGTCATCTCCAGGTCCGGTAACCGGACTGATCTGCTTTCAAGTTAGTGTCCCAGTTCGCTGTCTCAGCGCGCTGGAACGTTCAATTCCTCATCCGCGCAAACCGCAACTTTGCCGCACTTGCCGGATGCCATCAAAGCATAGGCATCCGCGGCCCGATTAAGCGCGAAGCGGTGGGTGATAATGTCGGCCGGATGCAGATTCCAACGCACCAGGCGCTCAACCAACTCCTCCATCAACCAGGTGGAGGTGACCCAGGAGCCGTAAACAGTCTTCTGGTCGTGAATCATATCCGGAGAAGGATTGATCTCGACGTTTCCGCCCTCGCCGATAAAAACAATCTTGCCCCACTTGCGGGTGGCGCGAATCGCGACGGCCCGCGCCGCCGCATTGGCGGAGCACTCGATGGCGCGCGCGACGCCATAGCCGCCGGTCAGTTGCTTGATCTGGGCAACGTTCTCCGTTCCGGAGACCAGCGTCTCGTCGCAAAGGCCCAGTTCCCGAGCCAGCTTCAAACGCACGTCAACAACGTCGACTCCGATGATCTTTTGCGCTCCGAGCTTGCGGGAGATCGCTGCGGCCGCAAGCCCCACAGGCCCAAGGCCGGTAATCAACACCGCATGATTGCCATTGACTCCTATTTTCTCGATGCCCTCGTATACGGTTCCGAATCCGCAGGCCACCTGCGCGCCGTCGGCATACGTAAGCTCATCGGGCAGCGCGATCAGGTCCTTCTCCTCGGCGATCATGTAATCCGCCATGCCGCCATCCCGCTGCCATCCGTAGGCGCGCCGGTATTGCTCGCTGGTGCAGGAGATCATGTAGCCGCGCCGGCAGTCGTTGCACACGCCGCAGCCGGAGATGTGATAGACGATCACGCGATCTCCCCCCTTGAAGCGCCGGCAACCCGGACCGGCTTCCACAATCTGACCGCAGGGCTCATGACCGGCGATGACTCCCTGATAGCCCTCCGGTCCCTTGCCCAGGTGCTCGTGATAAATGCAGCGTATGTCCGAGCCGCAGATCGTGGACGCTTTCACGCGAATCAAAACCTCTCCGTGTCCCGGGCTCGGCACGGGAACGGTCCGCATCTCAACGGTGCTGTTGCCCGGCAGAAATGCCGCCTGCATGGTCTTATCCATCCTCACAATCTCCCTTGCTTCCAGACTGCAATGAAATCCGGCCACCCTGATATTCTAGGCCGGAGTGATTTTCCCGTTCACGTCCCACAGGTCCTCCCAGCTTTGTCCCTCCTTCCACAGAAAGACCTGGCCCTTGATGAGGCGGCAATTTCTGTCGAGAGCGGCAATCGCCCGCATCTCCTCATCCGTCAATGGATCGCTGGTAACACCGAGCAGGTTGTTGAAGATATTCCTCGGGTTGGCGGAAAACGGAATGGGCGTCTGCCCGCGTTGCACCGCCCACTTGATGCAAACCACGGCGGGATGCACGCCATGCCGTTCGGCAATGCGCAGGATCACCGGATCCTCGGTTGGCGAAGTGTCCTCCGGCGTGCGATCCCGCTCCGGGCGATGGGGCGATCCGAGCGGCGAATACCCGATCGGCTGCATTCCGTTCGCGCGCACAAACTCGAATAATTCCGGCTGCTGAAAATGCGGATGGAGTTCCATCTCATTGGCCGCCGGCTTGATTCGCGCATCGTCCAGCAGCAGCTTGAGCTTGGGAATGGTCATGTTCGATGTGCCAATGTGGCGAACCAATCCCCGCTTGAACAGCTCTTCCATGGCGGTCCAGGTCCTCATGTAGTTGGCGTGGATGTAAGGCTTGGCGTCCTTGCTGCGCGCGGTCACATCGCAGCCCGGCGGATGAAAGTTGGGAAACGGCCAATGAACGAGATACAGGTCGAGATAATTGAGCCGCAGGTCGGCCAACGACTTCTCGCAGGAAGCGATCACGTCATGCGGAGCGTGTTTGTCGTTCCAGAGCTTGGAGGTAATCCACAACTGCTCCCTCTTGACGCCCGCGGCCATCACCTCAGCCAGCGCGCCGCCGATTTCGGCTTCGTTGCAGTAAACGGAGGCGCAGTCGAAGTGCCGGTAACCGCAGCGCGCCGCAACCTTTACGGCCTCGGCAATCCGGTCCGCGGAAACATGGTCGGAGCCGAAGGTGCCCAGGCCGATAGCCGGCATTCGCGCGCCGGTGTAAAGCGTTCTTTGCGGAACCGAGGCTGGATCGATTCGACCAACAGTTATCCCATCGCTCGTGCTCATAGTCTGCATTCCTCTTTCCTGGCTTTGGCACAGCATTGCCGCGAGACGCCCGATGTTTGGACGCGAAAGTGTGGCAATGGATGGTCAACCTGATAACGTAAACCTTTGCTCGTCCGGTATGCAAGCCAGTGGATTGCGCACGCACAGGTTGTTGATTATTCAGTCAAATCGATACGTGCCAGCCATGAGAGTTTTGCCTCCTCGTGCAGAAAACTGGCGCGGATGGAGTTGGCCGCCAGTTGGCGCAATTCCTCGCGGGTGAATTTCTGTTCGGTGTGAGCCAGCAGGTACTCGTTGGCCAGATCGGAGCCGAAGAAGGCCGGGTCGTCCGAGTTGAGCGTGACTGTCAATCCTAAATCGAAGCAGCGGCGCAGCGGATGGGCGGCAAACGAGGGGCAGACTCCGGTGCGGACATTCGACGTGGGACACAACTCCAGCGGGGTCCTCCGGACCTTTAACTCTTGGACGAGATTCGAGTCTTGAATTGCGGAGAGGGCGTGGCCAATGCGCTCCGTGCCGATGGCAAGCGCCTCCCAAATGGCCTCGGGGCCGGTGGTTTCTCCGGCGTGGTTGGTCAGGCGCAGGCCGGCCCGCGCGGCCTGCGCATAGAGGTTGCGGAAGGGCTTGGAGCCGCAGCGCCGCTCGTCGCCGCCTAACCCAATTCCGATGATCGAAGGGTGCGAGGGCTTGAGTTCAGCGGCCTTCTGGAAGACACGCTCGGCCTCCTCGACGGGAAAGTGGCGCACGGCGTCGAAGATCCAGTAAAGCGAGAGGCCCAGCTCGCGTTCGGCTCGCTTGCGGGCACGCTCCAGGGCGGCGAAGATCGGCTCGAGGGCGGCGGGGTCGTGGTCGCGCCAGTGGTAGATGACGCCGACGGCGATATAGACCTCGGCGTGGACCACTCCCTGCGCGGCCAGGTGCTCCATCATGCGCCATGCGGCCAGCTCGTAGTCTTCTGGGATGATCAATTGCGCAGTGACGGCCTTGAAGGCCTCGAGGAAGCCGGTGAAGTCGGTGAACTGGTAGAGCGCCTTGGCGTCTGCGAGCGAAAGCGGGCGGGCGTCGTGGCGGGCGCTCAGTTCGGCCAGCGTCGTGGGTAGAATCGCGCCTTCGAGGTGCAAGTGCAACTCGGCCTTGGGCAGGCGGCGGATGAATTCCTGGATTCCGGTCATGGCTTTCAGTGTACCGAGCGGTTCTCGGCTTAGCGCTCTGGCGAGTTCGCGAACTCTCCATGATGATCCCGAAATCCCGCGCTGAGATTTCGCTCTTTGTTTGCCTGTGCGATTTGGTTATGTTGTTGATTCCAAGACGGATTCCTTAGTTCATCATCGAGCGTTACCCGCCATATCCTGTCGAATTTCCCGCGCTTGGGTTTCGCCTTTTTTGGTCACTGCGAAATGGTTATGTTGTTGATCCCAGGACTGTTACCGAATTTGGCTTGCGTCTTAAAAGGCGAAAACAGGGTAAACTTTTGTTGCATTTTTCGCCTGCGGCGGATCTAACTCATGGTTTATGAGTGGGTTGCGGAAGCAGTGGGGGCGAAAAGATGCGGTTATGAGCAGTCAGCGAGTCGGTTGTCAAAGATCGGGAGCGGTGTTGCCTTTTGATTGATTCCATTGTGCGACGGAAAGGGGTAATTATCTGCAAAGCATCTGCGATGGGGCCAGCGGCTTTTGGCTCAACGAATTGGGGATTATGGTTTCCCCCATCTATCAGAAGGAGCGACGGCAGATGGGGCAACTGGAGCCAGGCAGCTAACCATTCTACGATTTGACTTATTTAAGTCGTATGACGCACAATGATGTATGGAGCAAAAAGCCATCCGCACATCCGTTGACCTTCCGCGGGATTTGCACCGCAGGCTGCACGAGGCGGCCGCGCGCAAGGGCTGCTCTGCGCGCAAGCTGATTCTGGCGGGCATCGAACGAGCCGTGGAGGAAACTGCGCCTGCCAGGCCGATGCGGAGGCTCAACCTGGATGAGCCGCTGATTCCGCTTGCGGGACGACACATCAATCTCACGAACGAAGAGATGTATGAGCTCATCGAGCTTCCCTAACCTCGCTGTGCCGGA
>JBEKJR010000017.1:0-97873 GCA_050011175.1 Occallatibacter sp. | reverse complement strand
GCCGCTCAAAGCGGCCTCAAGAGACAAAACTATCACCGCCAATCGGCCGCTAAGCCGACAAAATGGCGCTCGAACCGCCCTGCGGAGAGCAACAGCGAACAAATACGTGAGTTTTTCCGCAGCCTCTTCAGTCGTGCCGCAAGAGCCACCAAAGAAATCCGGCTTTAGCCGTTGAGGGAATGTTTATCCATGAAAATCAGTTCAAGAACTGAATCTACAATCCAGCGTGCGCAAAGTTTCTCCCATCTTCGCAAGGCGTGGCAGGAGGCCGTCGCCGATAATTCCGAAGGCCTTGATCCGGAGCAGGTCTTCGATCGTCTGGAAAGCAATCATACTGAGAAAAAGAAGCGCCTTGGCGCGTTGGAGACTCCAGGCTTCGTCCTCCCCGAATCATTTAATGAACCACTGCCGGAGGATGAACTGCGCCTCTGGAATGGCGGCAAATAAGGCTCCTGTTCGGCAATTGTATCCTCCGCGCTTTTCAGCCGTCCTCAGCCGACCCGCAATTCGACCAGTTCGGCGTGCGGCGCATCTGGTAGTTGGAGGCCATATGTTTAACTGGGTAAACATCGCGTATATGTTACTGCTCGTCATCGCTTTTCTGGTTTTTGATTTGACGCCCAGAGGAGCGGTTCCATACGAACTATTCATATGGGTAATTGCAGCCGTTTCTTACCCCTGTGTTGTCGGCTTTGCAGGATCGAAGATGACTCCGTATAGAGATCTTTTTATGCTTATTGTAATGCTCCTCGTCGCACAGTCGCTTGGGTTTATTGTGTATGTTATAGTAGAAAACCCTATCTATTACCGTGGTGATGGTAGTCTTGTCCTGTTCGCTGGTGAACTGATCGAGTCCACTATAGTGACCTTTGTTGTTTATTGGATAGGTTTTTTTGCTCTTCGCGCATGGTCAAAGTCTCGATTATGAGACTTGGGATAACGTTATAATTCTGTAAGGCGGGTAGGCGGGTGGCGATTGAGCTGAAACTCACCGAAGGACAGTTATTTCAGTATCGGCCCAATCGAGCCCGGATTGTCGCCTGATTGCGGGTCCACTCTGAAGTCCCAGACTGACTGGCTGATCTCCGAGGCGGAGATAATCTCGACCAGGGCGTACTCGCCGGGGTCGAGAGGTTTCTGCGGCGTGATCTTGAGCCAGTGTTTGCCAGCGAGCACCTCGACCTTGGCGGGAATTACATCCTCTTCCTGAGTAGCCGCGCCGGTGGGGCTTACGTGCAAAGCGCCTACGATGCGCACGGTGTTGCGTTCATCGGCGCGCACAATCGCAAACCCTGAGGTGGGAGAATGCGCGCCGTGCTTGCGGTTGGCCACCTCTTTCGCACTGCCGGTCTGCACCGTCAAGGCGTGGGAGAGGACCGACTCAGCGTTGTCGCTGGCGGCCAGCGACAAATAGATGACCGGTGCGGTATCGTGCAGATGAACCCTGGCGTGCGCGCCTTCCAACTCCAGGCTGGCTTTGGATGTGGCGAGTGGATTCAGCGTATTCAGCCCATGGCGGCTTTTGGCGTTCATGGCCAGGTCAACCGGCGCCAGTTCGACCAGCTCCGGAGCGCCCTCGAAGGAGTCCAAAGCAAAAACGGCATCCTCGTCGGGCAACTGGAGGCCCTTGGCGACCTCGGGCCGGCGCGCCTTCAGCTCGTCGCGCTCGGCGGCCTCCTCTTTGTCGATCTCCTCGGCTTCTTTCATCGCCGGCGAAGGTTCTTCCGCGGCAGCCAAGGCATGATCCCGTTCCCACTTACGGGTAGCCTCCCAGTCAACCAGCGCCACAGGCAGCTCTTCCCAGTCTCCGGCCCGCTCCACGGAGATGTAACGCACACGGTCGCCGACAATCTCGTACTTGCGGACAATTTGATAACTTCCGTCCCTGAGGATGAGGCGATGATTGGATGCCGCAACAGGCTGGCCGGGCTTGAGCGGCAGCGGTGTCTGTGTATGGGCGGCGCAGGAGAATGCCGCGGCCAGCAGAAGCGCCAGCAGGGCAAGCCGGACTGGGCGTGAATGAGACATTGCACAACAGTCTAGACGAAGCAGCCGGGCAAGAGTTGGCAGGCCGATTGCAATGAAAACCGGGCAGAATTAGAACCTCGGCCGCTGCTGCCGCGTCCAATACTGTGTATCCTAGAAGTTGGGGATGAAATGTTACCAGGGTTACAGGCAGATTTCAGCGGGAGCCGCCGGAAGCCACGCGCTTTTGGGGTAGCGGCTTTTCTGTGTCTGGTCCTGCTGGCCCTGCTGGCCGTGGTCCAGGTGGCGCATATGCACCCGCTGGACCGGGATGCCGATCATTGCTCGCTGTGCATCGCTATGCACTCGGCGGCGCCGGTTGCGGCGATGGCGGCAGCGGTCGTCCTGGTCATCATAGGGGGCCACGCGCCGGTTGTTGAAGCGAGCGCGGTCGTCCGCCACTGGCATCCCAAGCTCTACACACGCCCTCCGCCCACCGGCGTATAGGGCGTTCTTCGATCTTCCGTTTCAGCCTGATTCCGGTTGCACAGTTACAATTTTCGTTCGCGGATTCGGCACGCTAAGACAGGCAGATACTGAATTCGAAGCGATAGCCTCTCGCCCATTGGATGCTGCGGCGCGAAAGCCACAGCCAGCATTTTGTAGATATAGACATTTTTTCAGGAGACTATTTATGCCGAATAAACTCGGCACGTTTCTTTGTGTTCTTTTCTTTCTAGCCTCGATCCTCGTGACGCTTACCGCGTCTGCCCAAAGCGGCAACGCCGGCACAGTCCGCGGCACTATCACCGATCCATCCGGCGCCGTCGTTCCCAACGCAACAGTCACTCTGGATAATGCCCGCAGTGGCCTTTTGCGCACACTCCAGACAGATGCCACCGGCCAGTTTGTATTTTCCAACGTACCGTTCAACTCCTACCGGATCAGCATCTCCGCCAGCGGATTTGTTTTGTTGAAGAAGGAATTCGAGCTTCGTTCGGTGGTGGGAACCAGCCTTAACCTGGTTCTTCAGGTGGCCAGCGCCTCCCAGACAGTGACTGTGGAGGCCTCCGGCGACCTCATCGAAAACGATCCCACCTTCCACTCCGACGTGGATCGTGACCTGTTTATCAAGGTGCCTTTAGAAAGTGAATCTTCCACCCTCAGCTCGCTGGTTACGCTTTCCACGCCGGGCGTGGCGGCCGACTCCAACGGTCTTTTCCACGGCTTGGGCGACCACGCATCCAATTCATTCTCCGTGGACGGTCAGTCGATTACCGACCAGCAGAGCAAGGTCTTCTCCAACCAGATTCCGGCCAACTCGATTCAATCCATCGAGGTGATCAGCGGCGCGCCGCCGGCCGAGTACGGCGGCAAAACCAGCCTGGTGATCGTGGCCACGACGCGTTCCGGCCAGGGAGTCACCAAGCCTACCGGGAGTGTGAGCAGCTCGTATGGCTCCTTTGGGTCAGTCTCTTCCGGCTTCGACCTGGCCTATGGAAGCAAGAAGTGGGGGAATTTTATCGAGGTTGATGGTCTCAACACCGGCCGCTTTCTCGATCCGCCAGAGTTCGCGGTCTTCCACGACAAGGGCAACGAGCAGAACGTCTTTGATCGCGTGGACTATAACTTCACCGCGGTGGATTCCATTCACCTGGATCTGAATTACTCCCGCTCATGGTTCCAGACGCCTGAATCCTACGACAGCTTAAACGTGCGGAACGTAGTGAGCGGCGGCACAAGCGCCAGCCCGGTCTTCGGCAGCGTGGGCAATACGGATCAGCGCTCAAAGATCGGAACCATTAATGTTTCTCCAACATACACCCGCGTCATCGGCAATAACACGGTCTTCAACCTGGGCGCATTTGTCCGCCGGGACGATTACAACTACTATCCCAGCGGCAATCCCTTGGCTGACCTGGGGCCTGTCAACCTGCAAACTTCGTCCATCGAGCAATACCGCACGCTGACCAATGCCGCGGTCCACTCGGATGTCTCCTACTCCAAAGGGAGGCACACCGCGAAGATTGGCGCGCAATACGGACAGACATTTCTTAGGGAGAATGACAGCCTGGGCGTGGTGGATGCGACTTATAACTCGCCCTGCCTGGACTTAAGCGGCAATCCAGCCGCCGGTTACGCCAACCAGTCCTCATGCCCCAACGGCGCGAACACGAGTTATCTCCCGGTGCTGGCGCCTTACGACCTTACCCGCGGCGGCAGTCTTTACCGTTACTTCGGCCACGGCGACGTGAAGGAGTTGGGCCTTTACATTGAAGATCAGATCAAGGCGGGCAACTGGCTCTTCAACCTGGGGCTGCGCGAGGACGTTTACAACGGTCTCACGGACGCCAACCAGACTCAGCCGCGCGTGGGCATTGCGTATAACATTAAGCCGACCACGACCGTGCTGCGTGTTTCTTATGCGCGCACGCTGGAAACGCCGTTCAACGAGAATCTTATGCTGTCCAGCACCGGCTGCTCGAACGCGGTGCTAGCGCCGCTGCTGGCCTGTACAGCCGGCGTATCGGGAACGCTCCGGCCCGGCTTTCGCAACGAATTTCACGCTGGTCTGCAACAGGCCTTCGGCAAGTGGGCCGTGTTCAGCGGCGAGTACATCTGGAAGTACACGCACAACGCCTTCGACTTCAGTGTGCTGGGCAACACCCCCATCTATTTCCCCATTGACTGGCACAACTCCAAGATTCCCGGCTATGCCCTGCGCGTGGATATTCCCAAGTTTCATAACTTCAGCGCCTATCTCGTCGCCTCTTCGGTGGCCGCCCGCTTCTATCCTCCGCAAGTTGCAGGAGCGGGAGCCACCGTGGGCCAGACCGGCTTGCCCTTCCGCATCGACCACGACGAAAGGTTAAACCAGACCACTCACCTGCAATACACGTATTCCCGGGGCAGAGTGCTGAACGGCCTGTGGGGCGGCTTTAACTGGCGCTATGACTCGGGGATGGTGGCCGGAGCAACGCCGTGCTACAACCCGCTTTCCAACGATCCCAACAGCGCCTGTGGCCCAACTTCGACTACGCTCGGCGGGCAGCCGGCGGTGATTCTGAGCGGACTGACTGCGGATGAGGAGTTTCAGGCCGGACTTACCTGCAACGGGGTGAAGGCGAGCCCCGGCCATCCTTTACCGGCCGTCTGCCTGGCGTCGGAATATTCATCGAGTTTGGTAGCGATTCCCGCGCCCGGCACGGGCAACAATGACAAGAATCCTCCGCGCATCGCGCCCCGCAACCTGTTTGATGCCTCCGTCGGCAAGGACAACCTCTTCCACGCCAACCGCTATAAGGTGAACCTCGACATGACGGCCATCAATGTCACCAACAAGTACACGCTGTATAACTTTCTTTCCACCTTCAGCGGCACGCATTATGTAACTCCGAGGGCTTTGACGGCAAAAATCACCTTGAATTTTTAGCAGGAAAAACGCTTGCGGGAAGGGGGGCAACAGGCGTAAAAAGGATGCCATGTTCCCCTCCCTTCGAATTGCGATCCTGAAAACGCTGCCGTGTATTTGCCTGGCCTTCCTTGCGCTGGCTTCTTGTGCCCAATTATCAGCGCAGGTAATTCCGCGCCAAACGGATGATTTACTACAGCGGCAGATAAGCTGGGACGAAAATCTGCCCAGCGCAAAAAATCCTAATGGGTTATCTTTTCAGTTTTACAAGACAGACGAGACGACGACTCCCGGAAAGCGAGTTGCGCACTACCGAGCTTACATTTTCGGAGCTCCTGAAAAAAAGAGATACACGCTGACGGTGTGGAGGATCGGGTCGGAGCCGCGTATTTTTTCCAACGATGTCCATGTGAACGCCAAGGGGCTTTTGATGACGCATGAGCCCAGTCCGGAGCAGGAGAACAGTGACTTCGTCGGGGACGATGAGTTCCACTTGGCCGTGCAGGCGGCGAGGGCTGAGCCTGTCCGGTACGCGCTCTCGTCCTCCGACAAGGGATTACTTGTCTATGGCACGGTGGTTCCGTTCCCGCGTGAAGACACCAACAGAGAATGCCGGCTTGAAGTGCGGCTCGCCCTGTCCGATGCCTCGATGATTCTGATCTACGCTGACGGACTTCCGGCAAATACAGAGATTCCGTTCCAATTGCTCTCTGCCAACGTGTCGAGGACAGAAAAGTTCAGCGTGAACGCTCAGGGCCATGCCGTGGCGATCGGTATCCCCTCCACAGGCGGCAAGGATAGAGGTTTGCTCACGGTGACCTTGGCTACCTCGGAATGCTCAGTAGCCGTTGATCTTCCTTGGGGCGAGGGAAGTTACCGTCCGATGTGAGTTGTTTCTGGCGTGCGCGGAACCGCGCAACCGGCTTTGTTCTTTCCGCGGATCACTCTCCGCCCTGGCGTGAACCTGCCAATACTTCCGCAATATGCATCCCCTCGTGCTCTGACAACTGGTTGATCTGCTCACGGCAACTGAAACCGTCGGCGACGATAATAGTCTCGGGCGCGGCGGAGTTGACCGCCGGCAGCAGGCCGAGGTTGGCTATGGCTTTGGAGACTTCGATCTTGTCCGCCTCAAAACCGAAGGGTCCTGCCATGCCGCAGCAGGTGGAGTTGATCAGCTCGACCGCTGCGCCAGCCTTCTTGAGCAAAGCAATCTCGTTCGTTGGGCCGCCGAAAACGGCTTTGTGGTGACAGTGGCCGTGGAGGATGACCTGCTTGCCCTGAAGCCTGCCGATGACCCAATCAGGAGCTTTGGCGGCTAGCCAGTCAGCCAGCAGCCAGACCTGGTTGCTCATGCGCTGGGCGCGCGGGGCAAGAGGCCCGGAGGGAAATAATTCCAGCGCTTCATCGCGAAAGACGCTGGCGCAACTGGGTTCAAGGAAGATAAACGGGAGTCCGGCATCAATCTCCGCAGCCATGCGGTCAAAGACCATTGCCAGGTAAGCGCGAGCGGCGCCGAGCAGGCCGAAGTCGTAGAGCGCGCGACCACAGCAGATGGGTCTCTTGGGGATTTGAACCCGGAAGCCGGCTTGGGTCAGGACCTTTTCGGCAGCGACCAGGGTTTGCGGGTGATAGTAGTTGTTCCAGGTGTCGGGCCAGAGAATGACGACCTGCGGCGGAGGTGGAGGCACCGGCGCCTCGCCGTGCCATTGACCGCTAGCCTTGAAAGCTTCCCATGCGCCGGGCGGCAGTTTGCTGGCCGGCTCGGTGGTAACTCCGATTTTTCTGTAGCTCTTCGCGGCGAGGCGCGGCATTTTCCGCTCTTGCGCCACGCCTGCGATGCGCTTGATGAGCGGGCTGGTGAGCGGTCCGGTCAGCACGGCGTTGGTCAGTGCGGGAAAAAATGAACCCAAGCGGGCCAGCTTGTCGGCAAAGCCGAAGATGTAGTGGCGCAGCGGATGCAGGCGGTGCTTGTAGCGCTGGGCCAGGAACTCTGACTTATAGGCTGTCATATCGACAGCCACAGGGCACTCGGCCTTGCAGGCCTTGCAACTGAGGCACAGGTCAAGGGCCTGGTAAACGGCCTTGCTGCGGAGGCCTTCCTTTTGCAGAGCGCCGGCCAGCATCTCCCATAGCAGGCGGGCGCGGCCACGCGTGGAGTGCTGCTCTTCGCGGGTGGCGCGGTAGCTGGGACACATGACGCCGCCCTCAGTCTTGAGGCAAGCTCCCACGCCAACGCAACGCTGGGTAGCTCGTTCCAGAGACCCTCCATCTGCGGCGAAGACAAAGTGGGTCTCGAGGCCGGCCTCTTCTTTCTTTGAGTCAGCCGAAAACAGCTGCCCCACCGCTGGTAGTCCGTGGCGCAGGTTTTCCACGGGGTCGTAAACGCGCACGGCATCCACCAGCTTGCCGGGATTCATGCGGTTGTCCGGATCCCAGATGGCCTTGAACTCGTGGAAGGCCTGCATCAGCTCCGGACCGAACATCCTGGGCAGCAGCGCCGCGCGAGACTGCCCGTCGCCGTGTTCGCCCGAGAGCGAGCCGCCGAAGCTGAGGACAAGATCGGCAGCGCGACTGATGAACTCGCGGTAACAGCGCAGCCCGTACCGGGTGCGAAAGTCGAAGTTGATGCGCTGGTGGACGCAGCCCTGCCCGTAGTGGCCATAGAGCGGGCTGCGGTAGCCGTACTCGCGCATCAGTGCGACCAGCTTGCGCAGATAAGCGCCGAGTTGGACCGGCGGCACGGCGGCATCTTCCCAGCCCTCCCAGCGGTCCGGCTCTCCGGGGACAAAGACCATCGCGGCCAGCGCGCATTCGCGGACGTACCAGACGCGCGCAGCCTCCTGCGCGGTGTAGATGCGGGCCTTGGGCGCGCCGGGCCAAGTCTTCGCGGCGCTGGCCAGCGCTTCCGCCTTGGCCTGCGCCTCTGCCGCATCCCAGGCGCCCATCTCCACCAGCAGAAAGCCGCTACCCGCAGGCAGCAGCGCAACATCTTCTACCGCGAGTTTTTTGCGGCGCATAAAATCGACGAGCAGGCCGTCGAAGCCTTCCAGTCCAATAGGGGCAAATTCAAGAGCACGCGGCACAACGTCGGCGGCGAGAAAGCCGTCGGCAAAGGCCAGTGCGGTGAGCACGCGGAAGGGCGGGCTGGCTGCGAGGTTGAGCGTGGCGGAAACGACGGTTGCGCAGGTGCCCTCCGAGCCAACCAGCGCGCGGGCCACGTGGAAGCCGTTCTCGTCGAGCAGCTCGTCGAGGTTGTAGCCAGAGACGCGGCGGGGAATGTTCGGAAATTTTTCGCGGATGAGTAAAGCGTAACGGTCACGCAACTGGGCGAGGTCCGCGTAGATTTGGCCGATGCGGCCGCCGCTGCGAATCAGGGCTTCGAGTTCGGCAGGCGAAGTGCGGCCCACGGTCATGCGCGTGCCGTCGTACAAAATCAGGTCCAGCGATTCGACGTTGTCCACCACCTTGCCGGCCATCAGGCCGTGGACGCCGCAACTGTTGTTGCCGATCATGCCGCCGAGCGTGCAGCGGGAGTGAGTCGCGGGATCGGGACCGTAAGTGAGGTGATGCGCCTCGGCGGCTTCGCGCAGTCGGTCGAGAACGATGCCCGGCTCGACGCGCGCTAGCTGTGCAACGGGATCGATGGAGGAGAGCTTGTTCATCCATCGCGAAAAGTCGAAGACCACGGCGACGTTGACACATTGGCCGGCGAGGCTGGTGCCAGCTCCGCGCGGCAGAACGGCGGCTCCGGTCGCGTGGCAAGCGGCGAGAGCGGCTTCGACATCGGCGGCGTCGCGAGGAAGAATCACGCCGACGGGAAGCTGGCGATAGTTCGAGGAGTCGGTCGCATAAAGCGCGCGGGAGCCGAGATCGAAGCGGACCTCACCGCGAAGGGATTTCTTGAGCAGCGATTCCAGTTCGCGATGGGCGGAAAAGCGTTCGTGGTCCAGCGGAGGCTGGTTCATGAGGTCGGAGATATGTGAAGTACTCACGTTGAAATAGTAGCGCGTTGGAGAGCCGGGCGGCAGACTGGGATTCGTGCGTTCTCGCCTAAGTGCTTATCTCAGGGAAGCAACTCATTGACGCTTTCTTATCATTTCGGATATAAACCCATCCATGAGCTTTCGGTATCAACATCTCGTATTCAAGATTGCGGCTGCCGTGGCTGCGGGTATTCTTCTGCGTTTTGTCGTCGGGTTGCAGCCTGTCTGGTGGCTGGTGTGGATTGCTCCCGTGCCGCTGCTTTTGATGGCGATTCGATTCAATCCGCGGGATGCGCGCTGGAGCGTCACGCTCGCCGCAGTCATCGGAGCGAGCAGCAACTTCCACTATTACGGCCTGGTGATGCGCCTGCCCTTCGTCTTCGCAGCCATAGCCATGCAGACCCTGCTGTGGGTATTCCTCATCCTGGCTACGCGCCGTGTGGTGGTGCGCTACCAGGCGTGGTGGACGGTGTTCGTTTATCCCGTTTTGTGGGTTGCCGTGGATACCTTGATGGCGGCTCTGCTGCCGGATGGCAACTGGGGCAGCCTGGCCTACTCGCAAGGGGATATTCTGCCTATCCTGCAGATCACTTCTCTGTTTGGCGCCGCCGGATTGCTGTTCCTGATTGCGCTGGTTCCTTCCGCGCTGGCCGTGGAAATTGCCTATGGCCGAGCGCTGCGTCATTGCTGGATTGCTTATGCAATCACGGCGCTGCTGCTCGGCTCATCGATCATTTATGGTTACGTCCGATTGCGGAGTCCTGTGAGCGGCGCGGAGACCACTTTTGGAATTGTCTCCATCGATGATCCAATAGGGCTCAAAGCATCGGCAGCGTATGCCGTGAATATTCTCCAGGAATATGACCGGCGCGTTGCCGAGCTAGCCGCGCAGGGCGCGCATGTCATTGTTCTCCCCGAAAAAATCGCGATGCTCACTCCGCAGTCGGCGGTGCAGTGGCAACAGCATTTCAGCGACGTGGCCAGGCAAAACCACGTCTGGCTGGAAGTGAGCGTGGGAATCGACGATGGCAAGAACCCGACGAATTGGGCGTGGCTATTTACGCCGGAGGGCGCGCTCGCCACGAGCTACCAGAAGCATCACATGGCTCCGCCGGAGCGCCGCGACAGATATATTTCCGGGACGGAGTACTCCGTGCAGACCATTGGCGGATACGATTACGGCCTGGCCATTTGCAAAGATATGCATTTTGCCGCGCTGGGACGCGAATATGGACAGCGGCACGCGGCGGTCATGCTGGTGCCCGCCTGGGACTTCGACTATTTAGATGGCTGGATGGAAGCTCGCACCACAGTGGTGCGCGGCATTGAGAATGGATATAGCGTTGTCCGCGCATCCCGCGAAGGTTTGCTTACCGCGAGCGATGCCTATGGGCGGATTTTGGCAGAGCGACCAAGTAGCGGCCTGCCCGGCAGTACTTTGCTGGCAAGAGTGACCGTAGCCAACCCTGTGCCGACACTCTACACACGCATCGGCAATCTTCTGGGCTGGCTTTGTGTCGCTGCCGCCGTTGTGCTCCTCGCCCTCAACCGCAGGCGTGTTGCTGCAAAAGTGTAGTTGCCCGGGAACGATCACGCGAGAAGGAATTACCGCGTGGGCCACTCATCGACGACGAGGCCCAGGTCGTTGAGTTGCCGGATAACGGCTTCGATGTTGCGGCGGATTTTGGGGAGGTCTTTGGGGCTGGCCAGGGGCGACTCGGCGACGGCGATGACACGGCCATAGCGCCATGCGCCAGGGGGCAGAGCGACCAGGGCCTTGGCCAGGTCGGCGGGACGCAACACGATCTCCTGACGGCGGGCGGCACGGGGGCGGAGCATGGTTCCCTTTCCCACGGCGCTGGGGTTGGCGTCAGCCTGGGTGATGCGCAGGTTGAGGGTATCGGCATCGACGGTGAGAAAGGGATTGACCCACGCGCCCGGCTCATGAACATCCACATACATGCTCTTGGTGGGCAAGGGGATCAGGGCGAGGGCGGCGCGCTGCTGGTCGCGGAGGGCGGCTTCGGCCTGGGCCTGGCGCTCGGCGTTGACCGCGTCCTGGCCGACGTTGGCCACGGCCTGCTCTTCGCGGTGGCAGGCGGAGAGAGCCACGGCCAGAAGCAGGGCCATGGAAGAAAATCCCTTGAGTCTTGAGGGATGGATCACGTTTCGAGGATAACAGCGTGGGGTGCGTTCCTGTAATGTCGGCATCGTGCTATCCCACCCTAGCCGCAAAGATCAACCGCAGGTTCTTCGACTCGCTGCGCTCGCTCAGAATGACAATCGGGTGGGGCGCCCAGAGCGCGGGTAGGACTAGCGCATTTTCACAGTTCCTGTAGGTTGGGTTTCGTGGTTTCCCACCCATTTCATAAAGAACGTGAAATGGATGGGGCACGGAGCATCCTTACACCATCAGTAAAAATGCTCTAAAACTCATATCGCAGGCTGAAGACCGGATAGCGGCCCATCTGGTCGGCCTTGGTGATGGGCAGGCCGCTGCTGTTGCCGCAGCCGCCCCACGCGACCTGGCAGTCATTGAGCCAGACGTAGCCCATCAGGTTGCCGCGATTGAGGATGTTTTCCGCGCCGGCGTGGAGGTCGAAGACGCCCTTTGGCACACGGAAGCGACGTTCCACCTCCACATCCAGGCGGTTGTAGAGCGGGCCGCGCAGGGCGTTGATGCGGGTGAGATCGTAGATGCCGCGGCTCTGCGCGAGCGAGTCGGTTACGTCGAAGGGCGTGTAAGGGCGTCCGCTGGAGGCCGAATCGCGCAGGTCGAGTTGAATTCCCTTCCACAGGCGGAGGTTGCCCAGCGCCGTTGCCGCCATGGGGGTGTCGAAGTTGCTGGGTCGGCGAATGCCGTCGAGAGCGCGGTAGGAGGTTTGGGAGCGAACGGCGGAGAGCAGCAACTGCGTCCGGCTGCGCCAGTGCGCGCGCAAGGCCATCTCCAGGCCGCGAGACTGGGCCGTTCCGGAGCTGGTTAAAGGCAGCCAGACAAATCCCTGGCCGAGCGTGTCGACCATGTTGGATAACATCAGAGCCGGATATTCGGTGGAGACCGCTTCGCGGCGGTAACTCTTCTGATAGGCCTCGGCGTCCAGAGTGCCCCAGTTCGCCTGCCAAAGCCTCATGCCCAGCACACCTTGCCGGACCTGAATAGGTTGCAGGCTGCGATTGCCGGGGTAGCTGATCATGTCCATGATGGGGGGCAACTGCGAGGAAATACTCATGGATCCGTGGAGCATCTGGCGGCTGTTGATCCGGTAGGCAACCGAAAGGCGTGGATCCAGGGCATAGCTGCCGGTGATGGCGAAGCTCTCGGCGCGCAAACCGGCCAATAACTTCCAGCGCTTGCCCAGGTCGCCTTCCGCGCCAACAAAGCCTGCGGTTTGACCGGTGGAAAACTTGCGCTGAAAGGTGACGGCGTCGGAGCGTGTTGTGTCGGCGCTGAAAGGGGATAACTGGCCGTTAGGCTGAGTTACAGAATCATCAGGGGTTGTCAGTTTGCCGCTGGCGCCGGCAGATAACAGCCACCCGCGCACGTCGGCTCTTAACTCATAACTTAATGCCGACAACCCAGTGCGCGAATCTTCGCTGTAAGCCGGCAGCAGAGTTACCGTATGGCAGTTACCGCTGCTGTCAATCACTTCGCCGATTTGTTGCTGCTGGCCGATGTTCTGCTTGGTAAGTGAAGAGCTGGCTATAAGATTAGCGGTAACTCGTGGAGTGTAGTTATGCCTCCATCCCAGAGCCTCGGTGGTACGCCAGCCGGAATACTGGGTTTGATAGATGCTGGTTGCCCCAGGCGAAGGGCAGGGCGTCATATTGATGGTGTCGGAGCCGCTCAGGCTGAGGACTGAGAGCGTGTCCCGGTCGGTGGGATTCAGCTCCAGGCGCGCTATGCCGTTGCTATAAGTGGGAACGCCATTGATGCCGATGTCGTTGGTGACCAGATTGAGGATGCTGCGGTGCGCAGAAAGCAGCAAGGTGCCCCTGTTGGCCAGAGCGCGCTGGTAAAGTCCGCCCGCGCCCGCAATGCCCGCGGAGAGATTGCCCGCCTGGCTCGCTTCTCCTAACTCGCGGGTATGGATCTCAATCAATGAGGATAGGCGGCTGGAGTAGGCCGCATCGTAGATATCGTCCCTCATGTTCATGCTGCCGACGGCCGTGGAATCGATCATGGAAGTGAATCCGCCGTTGGATCCGGAGAGCGAGAAGTGGTTGATGTTCGGCACTTCGACGCCATCGACGACGAAGAGGTTCTCCGTGGGATGTCCGCCGCGCACCAGCACATCGTTGCTCAGGTCGGATACCCACACCACGCCCGGCATCACTTGCAAATAACGGCTGAAGTCTCCGTAGGTTCCCGCCGAGGAAAGAATCTCGGCTTGCGTGACATTGGTGGTCGGCGTCAAGGCATCCAGCATTTCCGGAGCAGAGGCAACCACGCGCAGCGTGGTAGAGACTTTGGGAATAGCAACCTTGGGCGGAGCAGAACCATCCATGGCGTTCGCGTAGACGGCCGCATCCACCGCGGAGTCAACACGCGCAATCTGCTGCCGCGACTGCGCATGCAAGAGTGCGGGATAAACGGCAAAGACAAACAAAAGAGATACGCAAGCGATCCTTCGGCTCATGACAACTCCGCACAAGAGGTGGAGAAATCGATCGCTCGCAATAGGGAACGAAAGAGAATATCTCCGGAATGGCCAGTTAACGCGCAGTAGTCTTCCGCATGGTTACCAAAGCCGGGCTGTCCTGTTTGGTTATGTTAGCCATCTCTAACTAAGTGTCGTTTGAATTACACAAATTGGGAATATCTCATTTGTGCGGGTATCAGTAACCAAGTGTCTCGAATTGCGACAGCAATAGTAGGAGACTTATGACTTTTCTGCGCGACAGTTATTACATGACGACTGCTGGTAACTTTAGCCTTAGTTACTGGCCAGATAAGTTATCACTTGGACGCCTAGTTATTCCAGCCGCAACAAAAACGCGGCGAGAGTGGAATGCCCGGCAAATACTTAATCCGGCATTTCCAGTACAATCCAGGCGCTGTTCAAATAGAAGTGGTAGATGGTGTGCTGGTCGACGAGCGAATCAGCCAGGGCGTCGTGGTCCACGGGCGCCGGACGGTGCAGCAAGCCAGCCTGGGCCTGGCGAACCTGCTCGGGCGAGGCGGGGTCGATGCCCCAGTTGAAACCTAAAACGCCGGATGGATCGTGAGCTTGAAGACGTTCGGTCTCCGGCGCGGCGGAGAGCACCAACAGCTTGTCTGGAGAACTGGAAAAGAAGACCAGCAGCGAGACGGTTCCTTGTGCCGAGCAGAGCACTGCCCAATCGGATGAGCCGTGGCGCTCCAGGCTGGCGTGGATGACGTTTTCCGGACGATGGGCTTCGTAGGTTTGCGGAATGAGGCATCCGCGGCGGTTGAGCAGGGTGACGAGTTCGGCGGGAAGCTCGGGGAATGAGCTGACCGGCAGATGGCGGATGAGGTAGGGAATGGAATGGCCGTCGACGACGATCTGGCCGGAGACGTTGAGTTGCGCGGGCGCTTGCTCCGGTTTTTGAGCCGGAAGCAGGGAGCAGGCGCAGAGCAGAACGCCCAGCAAGCAAGCGACGTTTTTGCGACCGGCACGGGTCATAGGAAATGCATTCCCTCAGGGACTAAAGCCAGCACGCTATACATAAATCCATATCTATCATCGTCCTAATTCGCTTCGAGTGCAAAATATTTTCGCCGTCAATCTCAACGCACTAAGATTCATAACTAATTTTCCGGCGGGCATGTTCCCGGCTGCCAGATCAACAACAAAAGCAGGCTGCTGATAAACAAAGCATTGACCAGAGCGGATGAACTGCCTAAAGAGTGCAATACAACTCCAAACAAAGCCACGGATTCCGATGTTGCGAATCGGAGGATGTGTCCTGCAAACCATCGGCTGAAAAGGATTGAACTTTGCTTCTCAGGAATAGACCGGCTTGGGTTACGCAGCATCATGCGTTGCACAATGAATCCCATCAGTGCGGAGGCAATTGCGCACAACACAATGGCATTTTGCATCGAAACATTCACAGCATGTGCCGCGGGATGAATCATGCTGATGACATAATAAAAGAGCAATACGGAAACGACGAAGGCCGCTTGCATGACGCGAAGCACGAAGTTAACCGGATTCATGCGTGCTCTCCTGCGCTGGTTGGAGTAGAAAACGCGTTCTGCGGAATCCATCGAAGGATACGGAACAGAGCGGCACACGGTCAAGGATGTATTACGCCCGTTTGACCCTGCCCGGTCGCGGGCAATAGCTTGGAAGAGTGCGGGGTGCGCGGTTCGGCGCCCATAGAACAAACAAGGCAAGGAGAACGGATGCAACGCAAAATGTCCCCCTGGTTTTGGAAAGGCGTTTGGGTTCTGACGCTGATGGCGGCAGCCTTCGCGGTTGCCCAGGCGCAGGACCTGAAGAATTTCGAACAGAGAATTACAACCAAAGTCCTGCCCAACGGGCTGACGCTCATCATTTGCGAGCGGCCGGAGGCGCCGGTCTTCAGCTACTCCACCTTCGTCGATGCGGGCGACGTGAACGACCCTTCGGGCGAGAGCGGGCTGGCGCATATGTTCGAGCACCTGGCCTTTAAGGGAACCAGCGAGATTGGCACGACCGATTACGCCGCCGAAAAGATTGCATTGGCCAGGGTGGAGGCGGCCAACGACGCCTACGAGGCCGAGTACCTGAAGGCTGTGGGACGCGATGAGAAGAAGCTGGCCGAGTTGAAGCAAAAATTCATAGACGCTCAGGCCGAGGCGCACCGGTACGTTATCCCCAACCAGTTCACCGACGTGGCCGAGCGCAACGGGGCCGAGGGCCTGAACGCAGAAACCGGCCTGGACGAGACGATGTACTTCTGGTCAATGCCGGAGAACCGGCTGGAGCTGTGGGCGTGGCTGGAGAGCGGGCGGCTGGCCGACGCGGTTCCCCGCGAGTTCTATAAGGAACGCGACGTGGTGAATGAAGAGCGGCGGATGCGCACCGACTCCAACCCCCTTGGGCGGCTTGTGGAGCAACTGCTGGCCACGGCTTACGTGGCGCACAACTACGGCCGCAGCAACATCGGCTGGCCCAGCGAGGTGAGCCAGATCAACGCCACCGAGGCCATGGAGTTCCATAAGAAGTATTATGTGGGAGCGAACATCGTTATTGCCGTGGTGGGAGATGTGAAGGCCGGCGAGGCGCTGCCGGTACTGGAAAAATACTTCAGCCATATTCCCGCCGGACCCAAGCCGGAGGAGATGACCACCGTCGAGCCGAAACAATTTGCCGAGAAGACAGTGGCGATTCGCGAGCAGACGCAGCCATTTTACGTCGAGGGCTACCACCGGCCCGACTATCGCGACCCGGACGATGCAGTCTACGACGCCATCCAGGACATTTTGTCGAATGGGCGGGTCTCGCGGCTCTATCGCAGCCTGGTGCGCGACCAGCAGATTGCAGCAGGGGCCGCTGGCTTCAGCGGCTTTCCCGGCGAAAAATATCCCAATCTCTTCGCTTTCTATGCGGTTCCATTACCGGGGCACACGCCGGCTGAAATGCGCGATGCCATCCATCGAGAAATTGAAAAGCTGAAGACTGCCGACGTCAGCGACGAAGAGCTGGCCATGTTCAAGACCCGCGCCCGCGCCGACCTGCTGCGCGGACTGGCCAACAACCAGGGCCTGGCTAACTCGCTGGCCGAATACCAGACACGCTACGGCGACTGGAGAGAACTCTTCCTGCAACTGGAGAAGGTGGACAAGGTGACCAAGGCAGATATTCGGCGCGTGGCCAAAGAGGTTTTTGTCCCCAGCAACAGGACCAGCGCATGGATTGAGACAAAGCCAGCAACTGCCAAGAACGAAGGAGGCGCGCAATGATGAGTTTTTCTCGACAGATTCAAGAATCGCATTCTGCTGTTGCTTTGAAAGGGCACGACTTCAGTCGTGCCGCAAAGTGCCCCAAAATGATCCGGGCTTTAGCCCCTGAGGTATGCTTTTCGGTGAAATACTTGACGATGCATCGCATTCTCTTTGCTCTGATTGCAATTGCCATTACTGTCCCCGCCGCGCTTTTCGCCCAGCCCTCCAAGCCCTGGGAACAGATTCCCACGCCCAAGCTGCATGAGTTCAAGCCGCATCAGCCGCAACGCATCGAACTCAAGAACGGCATTGTTCTCTTTTTGCAGGAGGATCACGAGCTGCCGTTTGTCTACGGCTCGGTGCTGATTCCGGGCGGTGCGCGGGATGAAGATCCTGCCAAGACCGGCCTGGTGGAGCTTTACGGTCAGGCGTGGCGCACCAGCGGCACAGCGAAAGCCAATGGAGATGCGCTGGACGATATGCTGGAGGCCAAGGCTGCGCACATTGAAACCGGCGGCGACGTGGATTCCACGTCCTTGTCGTGGGACTCGCTCAAGGGCGACTCTGATCAGGTTCTTTCTCTGGCTTTGGATTTGCTTTTTCACCCCAACTTCAGCGCGGAGAAGCTGCAACTGGCGCAGCAACAGGCGGCCACGGGCATCGTCCGGCGCAACGACGACGAAGACGGGATTGCCGGCCGGGAGTCGGCCAAACTGGTTTATGGCGCCAATAGCCCGTACACCCGGCAGCCGGAGTTGGCCACCATCGGCGCGGTCACCGTGGACGATTTGAAGGAATGGCACGACCGGACGGTTGGAAATAAGTTGGGCGGCGGAAAGCTGATTGTCTCCGTCAGCGGCGACTTTGACCCGGCGGCAATGGAAGCCAAACTGCGCGCGGCCTTCGAGCCTCTGCCGCCGGTGAAGATTGCGCCGGCGCGGCACGACGTTTTTGCTGGACCCAAACCCGGCGTCTATTTCATCGACAAAGAAGACGTGAACCAGTCGAACATCGAGATCGTAGGCCTGGGCACCGACCGCCGCAATCCCGACGTACCCGCGCTCGCGGTGATGAACGAGATTCTGGGCGGCAGCTTTGCCAGCCGGATGTCCCAGAAAGTTCGCACTGAACTGGGATTGGCCTATGCGGTCGGCGGAAGATATGGCTTCGCCTGGGATCATCCGGGCACATTCCAGGCTACGGTGCTGACTAAGAGCGCATCGACCGTGGATGCGACCAAAGCCGCGTTGAGCGAGATCGACGGCCTCACCACCCGGCCCTTTACCGGGGAAGAATTGGCGCGAGCCAAGGACAACATCCTCAACTCCTTCCTCTTCCGCTACGACACGCGGGAGAAGGTGCTCGCCGAGCGGGTGCGCATGGAGTTTTACGGCTATCCGGCTGACTACCTGGAAACTTTCCGAGCCTCACTCGAAAAAGTGACGGTGGCCGACCTGAACCGGGTGGCAACCAAGTACATTCATCCCGATAAGTTAGCCATTCTGGTGGTGGGCAACGGGCCAGAGATCAAGCCGGGGCTGGACGAGCTGAAGCTGGGACCGGCGCAAAAGGTGGACATCACCATTCCCATGCCGAAGCAGTCGGCGGCGTCAGAACAGAAGCAATAAATCAAACAAAGAGTGGGTGCCCCACCCTCGCCGCGTTGTTGTTATTGCGGCTAGGGTGGGATACCACCCCGTAACTCTCCGCTTACATTTAATGTGTCATCCTGAGCGACCCTGACCCTGAGCTTTGCGAAGGGGCAGGGGAGTCGAAGGACCTGCGGTTGCTTTTCGGGTATAGTGGAATCCCAGATCTCAAAAACGGGACCTGGGGCACCTGGAGTTCGCCGATAAGTCGACATCCAAAGTGGTTGATACACAATGAACCTGCTAATAGGGGGAAACATCCCTACATGTACATAATCCTTTGTCGAGGGTCCGTGCCTCTGACAATGCAGCAGAACTTTTCGTTGTAGGCCATCCAAGATGTCGGTAGCCTTGTCGTCGGCAATGCATTTGGGTTTGCAAAGACAATAAACTCGTATTCCAATCCTCGAGATGGCGCGCTGGAAAAGGCATTGAATACTCCCAGGCCGCCAATATTCTCAAAGCGATTGGTCATGAAATAGCCGTCTTCACCATAAAAGCGCTTTTCTCCATACAAAGCGGCCTCGACCTGGAAGAGCGAATTATGTAATGACACGTTCAGATCATCGGACATGATCAAGAGGTTTGGCTGTGTGGGCAAGAATTTCGGATACGTCTTTTCCGATGAAATGCACCGGTGGACAGCCTGCCAGTTGCCTACAGCTCCGCCTTTCCATACATCGTACTTCGACAGCTTTGCCAATCCCGCATCGAGTTGTGCGGGTGAGAGCTCGCTTTCCCATCCTGGACTTTTTATTTCGACGAACACCGATAATTCGTCTGGCCAACTCAGCATGAACTCTCCCCTTTTACCATTGGCACCGGGAGGGTCCCATTCGCTGATGCCAAAGCCAAGGCTCTTGAATAGGTATGCCAGTCGTAGTTCGTTCAGTGCCTTATCCCGTTGCCGATCCCGTGCCTCAAGGTTCGGGGTGAAGCGTTCAATATATCCGTTCTGATAGGCGAAATGCAGCAGCGCATCTAACTCTCTCACATAGGCCGGAGGTCCCGGATAACCCCCAGTCCACGCATCAGGGTTGATCAGTTTCCTCGCCACAGGGCCTAAACGCATAGCTCCAGTACTTTTCGTCAAATCCGTCACTCCAATGCAGACCTACTCAAAGAAGTTTAGTCCTCTCGTCGAATTTCAGCGCAGTGAGTCTTACTTCGAAGTCTTTGTACTTTGCCAGGAGTTCCAAGTTCCGCGTCGAGACCTGGACGCCCACGAACCTCATACGAGCGAATAGTGAGTGTCTACCGCACCGCAGGTGCCTTGCAGAATATTTCCCTCCCGGCGCGCACAATGGAAGCAATCAGAAAGCAACACCGCTCCCGATCCTTGACAACTGACGCGCTGACAGCTCATAACCGCATCTTTTCGCCTCCGCCGCTTCCGCAACCCATTCATAAACCATGAGTTAGCTCCGACGTGGGCGCAAAATGCAACAAAAGTTTATCCCATTTTCGCCTTTTTAGCCGAAAACCAAATCCGGTAAGATAAGTGATATCAACAACATAACCATTTCACAGCGGCCAAAAAAGGCGAAACCCAAGCGCGGGAATTCTACCGGATGTGGCAGGTGACGCTCGACAAGAACTAAGCAATCCGTCCTGAAATCAACAATATAACCAGCCAGCAAGGGCAAACAAAGGGCGAAACTCAGGCGCGGGAATTCCACTGGCGGGTGGTGACGGGTGGCGCATGGTTCGAACGTTCAAAACCGGGTGACCCAAATTTCCCGTTTCGCGAGGCAATAGCATCGCCGTTCAGCGGTTCGAACCGGGGAAACTACAATGGGAGAGAAGAGATTGGTGAGTTCGTTCAAGAGGAGTTTTAGGGTGGAATCGAATTCTAAATGGCCGGGCGCAATCATCCAGCGGCCCGAGACCTGCGTGATTGACGCCGAGGTCGAGATTGCGGCCGATGCAGTGATCGAGCCGTTTGTGCAGTTGCTGGGCCGCACCAAAATCGGCGCCGGTTGCCGCATCCGTTCGTACACGGTGATTGAAAACTGCACTTTGGGCCGCGATGTGCTGGTTCGCCAGAGTTGCGTGCTAACCGAGAGCACCATCGCGGATGGAGCCAGGATCGGCCCGTTTGCACATTTGCGTCCGGGCAGCGAGATCGGCGAGAACGCACACGTGGGAAACTTCGTCGAGACCAAGAAGGCCAGGTTGGGCAAGGGCGCGAAGGCCAATCACCTCACTTACCTGGGCGACGCCGAGGTGGGCGCGGGAACCAACATCGGCGCAGGGACCATCACCTGCAACTACGACGGGGTCCGCAAACACACTACGCGCATCGGCAAGGACGCCTTTATCGGCAGCGATTCCACTCTGGTGGCGCCGGTAATCGTGGGAGATGGCGCCTACATCGGCGCCGGCTCCTGCATCACGAAGGATGTGCCCGCGAACTCGCTGGCGGTGAGCCGAGCTCGCCAGATCGTCAAGGAAGGCTGGGCCGCGGCCCGGCGCGTCCTTCAGCAAAAGGAGTAGCTTTTGCACAGGTTCAGGCGGCCTGTAGGGCTTTAACGGCAGGAGCAACCCCTAAATCCTGAAATCTGGATTTAGTGCCCGAACCCGCCTGGTTAATACTTCTGGCCGTTTTCAGAGACTATTCGAGAGCTGCCAACACTTCGGAAAACGCCTGAACGGCTACAGTTTCCCCTCATTGTGCCCATCAAGGAGACAAGGGGAAATTTTGTATGCCATTTGATAAGTATTAGATTTATAAAGGCTTATTGCGGTTGATATACTATTAGTGCTTGGCGGTAGCGCAGTTTGCGCTCAAAATGTGTCTCGAAATGGGACACTAAGCAGACTCAGGGAACGCTTACTCAGTGGCCTAAAAATAATTTCGATTTTTGTATTTGACATCTTCTTAAGATATGCTATGCTGTATATATTCCAGTCAAGGAGGAGGCATCCTCCCCTCTGGATGTAGTTTGCGTCACTGGCCTCCCGGCACGAACAGCAAGAACGTTCGTGCCGCCTTTTTTTTGCGTCCAAAACAATGTCCGTATCGTTCTTGCGTTTTCTTCTGCGGCTGCAATTTTCGATTCACACTCGCCGCAGTCTAAAATAGGCGCCAGAGGGTCTTATGACGAATAACTGGATGAAGCGACCTTGGGTTCTTGGCTTGGCTGTTTGTGCCGTGACTGTGGCCAGCTATGCGCAGTGGTCAAACCCGGCCGACGATATTCCCGCCTACCATCCCTCCGCGCCGCTCAATTTAAGCGCCCTGCCGCCGATTCTCTCCGGCAAACAACTCACCGGCGAACATTTCCGTTATCCCTGGCAGGTTCACTGCTACCAGCAGGCGATCAAGATCAGCAGCGTGATCTACCAGCTTCCCTGCTACTGCCGCTGCGACCGCGCGTTGGGGCACACCAGCCTGCACAGTTGCTATGAGACCACGCACTCGACGGAGTGTTCCCACTGCGCCAAGGAGGGTTTCTTCGCCTACCAGCAAACCAAGCTGGGCAAGACCCCGGCGCAAATTCGCGCCGCCATCATCCGCCACGAGTACGAGAGCATCGATCTGGAGAAGCAGTAAGCGGGCGGCAAAACTAGAATTGGCGTAGAATAGAAGTAGCAACACGAGCCAGTTGGCCCGGTACTTCCCTAAGTCGGGGGCGTCACGGTTTCGACGGGATCGATTGTGGCCTAGGAGGCATGTCAGGGTGTGGGCACCTGTAATCGCCTGCAAAACAAAAGTTGCCAACGAAAATCTGGCACTTGCAGCTTAATTAATTAAGCTGCCGTCTTCCACGGCTTTGCCTATGGGTCGTGAGCGGACGTCATTCAATAGGCTGGCGTAAACGGCTCGGTCCGTGCCGTTTGCGTAAGATCATCGGGCTAGCTTGTGGCGTATTTTGTCCGTTCTGAGCGCAGCAAGCGAAATCAATGGAACTGGACTGAGCATGGATTCTCCTGGCTGACAGCGATTTCGGACGCGGGTTCGACTCCCGCCGCCTCCACCATAAGTCTATTATTGTCAATAGCTTAAGATGTATTTTTCTCGCGTGTGCTCGTTAGATGTCAATATCTTTATTCCATGCGCGGCTACACAGAAGCTGATTTTGCCTCGGCTCGCCAAATAGAATGTGCAAGTTACGGGGATATTCCCGGATTGCTGGTCACTTGTATGGAGTCCCGTCTGGGTCTCGAAAAACGTTTGAGAAACCGACTTGCCAGGACATATCCTGAAGATCACTGCTTAAGATGGTCGACGAGGGCAACAGGGGGAACGAGCGCTCATCATAGCGGCTCCATCTATGTCAGCCCCTGGAATCCTTCGAATACCGGAGAAATCGCTTCGAAATTGGGCTAACTCCGGTCTTCTGATTCTGGCTAGAGACATGTCGCAGGCACATTACGGGCTTTGACCTTAGATCAAAGACAAAGAGACTACGAGCAGAGATAACTGGTGGTATATTGCCACATAGCAGAGAAAACAATATTTGAGAACTGGTTAATAGAGATTGGGTGTGCAGACGCGGATGATTCCAGATAGGCTTCAAGCTGAAAAAGACGAGTTGAACTGGCTGCTGACCTCTGGGGCACTCGGTCGATCCAGCAATCTAGCCCGAATGCTCACTTTTGTCTGCGAGAAGCACTTCCTGGATCAGGATGACCAAGCCACAGAATACGCGATCGCGACCGAAGCGCTGGGGAGACGCGACGATTTCGACCCACAGGCCGATACCATCGTCCGGGTAACCGCCCATTCCCTTCGGAAGCGCCTGCAGGAGATCTACCAGACGGACGGGGCAAATCGGCCAGTCCATATCCAGATGCCGCTAGGGCATTATATGCCGTCCTTCGTCCACATAGGAGAAAACAGCTCCCTGGACGTGCAGGACGCAACAGCGCCAGCCTCTTCAGGGACGGATCAGGCATTTTCTTACGATCATCTTCCTGCCGTCACGCATATGTCTTGGCATCCTACACGATGGCATATGGCCGCCGTATTCCTGGTGGCGTTTTCGCTGTTGTGCGGTTTCTTTGCCTTCACGCACCGAAACGCAATCATGGCGGTCTTGGCTCCGCTCCAAAGCACACCAGCGGCTCTACCGCAACCTGCGAATACAATCCGCGTCCTGATGGGAGCCGGCCGCAAGACGTATGTCGATCACTCCGGATATACCTGGATGCCAAGCAAATACTGCACCAGCGGCGATAGCGTCACGGTGCCCGCCCAGAACATTGCGGGGACGGAGGATCCCTACCTCTACGCGGGCGGCATACGTGGAATTGTCCACTGCCTCTTCACCGTCAAACCGGGCGAGTACGAGATTCACTTACACTTTGCGGAGACTACAGATCTCCAACTGGCGACGCACGTCGTCATTTTTTCCATTAATGCGGGGCCTGATATCAACTTCGATGTGGTCGACAATGCGGGTGGAGATGGCATTGCAACCTCCTACGTTCTGACGGGAATTCGTCCTGAGAAGGATGGCGCGATCCATGTGGACTACACCAGCGAAGTTTCTTTGCTAAATGCGGTCGAGATTCTGCCCGCAGTCTCCGATAGTTTATTACCGGTTCGAATCACCGCGAGTCCATTTGCGGTCACAGACTCCAACAATCAAACATGGCTCTCCGATCGATACTTCAGCGGAGGTCGAAGAACTTTGTTTCCCGATTTATCGAAAATCAAAAGCCATGATATCTACGGCTACGCTCGAGTTGGGCGTTTCCGCTATGACATCCCTGTTGTTCCGGGAGAGAAGTATCGTGTCACGTTGTATTTCTCCGAGCCGTGGTTCGGTAAACACAATTGGGGAAACGGAGGACCCGGAAGCCGGATATTCAATGTCTCCTGCAATGGGAAAATGATTTTGGAAAACTTCGACATCATGGCCGAGGGTGGAACCAACCCCGTCACAAAAACATTTGACAATATTCAGGCTTCCGCGCAAGGCAAGATAGAACTCTCATTTATTCCGGTGGCAAATTACCCCATTGTCGACGCCATCGAAGTTCTCCCTGAGCCTTCGCATAAATAGAGCGTAGATCTGACGATTATATAATCATCAATCCTGTTGATTGAGGCTTCAATATGCAGTATTGCATGCATGATAGCCACGCGCTGCGGAGGGCGTACCTGTCCCGGTTGAAAGTTGAATTACATCCCGCCTGATCAGGCAACTGCCACCTGAACCAAATCATCCCAGAGCCACACTTTAACATTAGGAGCGAGTGGCCTTGCGCATTTATAACTCCTTCATTAACAACAGGATCGTCGGAACTTTAACAACATTAACAGCGGGGGGAAATATGCCTCTAAACCGTCACGGGCTCCATATCTTTCAATATGTTCGGGGCTCCAGAAACAATTCACGTCAACTCCGAGTTTTTTCACTTCCAATTCACGTGACAACTTCGGAAATGGGTTGTTACCCTTGCTCTCGACGATTCAACCCCCAGAAGTTCAGTGTTGTGCATGGCTGTCGATGATGCGGAGTATGGAAATGCAGACAAGGGCAGCGGGGCGTTTCGTTCAAATAATCTCAGGAGGCTTCAAATG
Source organism: Occallatibacter sp. (assembly GCA_050011175.1). Taxonomy (GTDB): domain Bacteria; phylum Acidobacteriota; class Terriglobia; order Terriglobales; family Acidobacteriaceae; genus Telmatobacter. Next base: position 72,432 of record JBEKJR010000017.1, on the reverse strand, counting down.
AAGTTTTCGTTGAAATACCTGGCGAGCGCGCGAGTTTTCGCGGCGCTCGTATTCGTTTTCACGTGCAGCATTATCGCGTTTGGACAGCAGGTTACCGGGTCCATCGTGGGTACGGTAAAGGATCAACAAGGCGCGCTGGTTGCCACGGCCACCGTGAAGGCAATCAACGTGGAGACCGGATACTCTCGTTCGGCGCCGGCAAACGGCTATGGGCAGTACCGCATCGATTATCTTCCCGTGGGCAAGTACACAGTCGAGGCGACGGCGGCAGGCTTTGAACGCTTTGTGCAACAGAATCTCGCCCTCAACGTGGACCAGACGCTGACGGTTGATGTCACACTGACCGTGGGTGCGCAGTCTCAGACCATCACGGTCACTGAGGCTCCCCCGGTGGTCAATACATCTGACGCGGTATTGGGCCGGACCATTGAGCCGGACGAGATCATCGGCCTGCCTCTGGTCAACCGCAACGTATACTCCGAACTGTCCCTCACACCGGGCGTGATGGCCAATAATATGAGCCCCACCTCGAACCCCTCCGGCGCCCCCCAAATGACCGTTGGAATTGCGTCCGCTGATGTCCAGGTCAACGGATCGCTCGACTCCGGCAACGGAACCGTCGCATTTTATCTGAATGGCGGCAACAACATTACCGGTATGCGCAACTACGGAAACCCGGCGCCCAACCCCGACGCAGTCGAAGAGTTCCGCGTAGAGACCAACGCATTCGCGGCGCAATACGGCCAATTCTCCGGCGCAGTCGTCTCGGTTATCACAAAGTCAGGAACAAATAAGTTTCATGGCGGTTTGTTCGAGTTCAACCGTAACACCGATTTCAACGCTTATCCCTGGATTCCCTCCAGCAACCCCTTTGTTCCCGGGACATTTCTGAAGCCCCCCTACCACCGCAACAACTTTGGCGGAACCGTCGGCGGCCCCATCAAGCACGACAAGGCCTTCTTCTTCTTCAGCTATGCCGGTCTGCGCCAGGTACAAGGAGCACCGGTCTCAGGCGGTGTGACGCCCACGGCTGCCGAGCGCCTGGGCGACTTTACCGCGGACACGTTCGTGGTCCACACGCCGGGCACCTCGACACAGGTGAATGGAACAAACAGTAGCTCCAATTGCGTGTCTGCCACACTGAACTGCATACCCACCGCCCTCCTGGACCCAACCGCTAAAAATTTCTTGAACGTAAACAACACAATCGGCGTTTCCGTTCCGTTGCCCACCGGCGTAGCGCAGCCATCGAGCGGCGGCGGGAAATACCTTACCACATACGTCACTCCGACAAACGAAGACGAATACCTGGGAAAGTTTGACGAGAACATCGGCAACAAGGACCATGTGGAAGTGACCTACTTCTATAGCAATACCGCGTCAACTCCCAGCGGAGGCGGCAACATCAATTGGACTGGAAATCAGTCCCGTTCGAAACAGACGAATGTCAACATCAGCGACGTTCACACCTTCAGCGCCAGCACGGCCAATCAGGCCTGGCTAACGTTCACGCGGGCCATGGGCGGACGCGTTCTCATCCCTGTGACCGGCCCAGGCAACCAAACCCTCGGCAGTTTCGGCTCAAACTTCCTCATCCAGGGACCAGCCGGACTGCCCTATCTAACCGTCGGCGCCGGCTTTCAAACGGGTAACCCTAACGCCGGCCCGGTCACCGGTTCCGACAACTATGAGTTACGCGACGTATTCAGCATTACCAAAGGCAAACACAACCTTTCCCTTGGCGGCGAGTTCGCTCTCAACAAGACCATGTTCGCTGCCAATCTGAATAATTATGGCGACGTTAGCTTCTCGACCTCAGCGCCCACCAGCACGGGGAATGCGATTGCGGACTTTATCACCGGCCAAATCAACTCATTTGAGCAGGACACGACTTATATCACGCACCTGAGCATGTGGCACACCGCGGTGTTTGCGCAGGACAACTACCGCATCACGCCCCGGTTCACGGTCAACCTTGGACTCCGTTGGGACATCGATACGCCTCCCGTCGACTCCCATGACAGGACGACGACGTTTGTTCCCGGCCAGCAATCCACCGTTGTTACGAGTTCGACTTCGGTTGTGCCGCTCGGCCAACTGTTCGTTGGGGACAGGGGCATGAATCGCGGCATCATCACCACGCAGTTCAGCCACATTTCGCCTCGTCTCGGTTTCGCATGGGATCCATTCGGCGACGGCAAGACCTCGGTTCGCGCCGCGGCGGGCATCTTCTACGGCAACCCCGCCGGCAATGAGTGGAACCAGCCCGGCAACGCCATGCCGTTCTCCATTCGCAACGGCTTTGGCTCCGAAACATCCCTCACCTACATTTACGATGTCGGTTTCCCCTGCACCCCTTCCGGTAGCCCTCCCCATTGCCCAGCGGGTGGCGGCATCTTCCCGTACACCTTTACACCGTCGAATCCGAAATTCTATCCGAGCCAATCTATTGAAGCGATCGGCCCGAATTTCAAAGATTCGTCGGTCTACCAGTTCAACCTCAGCGTGCAGCGGCAATTGCCTGCCAGGATCAGCGTGACGGCAGCTTATGTAGGCACCCTCGGACGTCACCTGTCTTCCTTCCTCGATGCCAACTACGCGCCTTATGCAACTGTCAACTCTTCCGGCGGCGCGTTAGTCGGCGCTCTCAGCACTTCAGCGGCAAGCACCGAGCAACGTCGTCAATACGATGCCGGCATCAACCTTACGCCTGGCACCCTGTCCGGGATTACCTACCTGATCTCAGACCAGACCTCCAACTATAACGGGCTTCAAATCTCGGCGACCAAGTCAATGTCACGCGGCTTCTCAGTCAGCGGTTTCTATGTCTGGAGCCGCGCGCTAGAAAGCTCAAACCCGGTGGAGAATGGAATGATGAACGCGCAGGATTTCGGCGTGCTTGGCAAGCCCTTCACCGCGGCCAACAACCATATGGGCGCCATCGGTGGCGGCCTTCAGGAAGAACGTGGCCTTATGGACGCCAATCATGACAACAATGCGGCCATCTCCGCCATGTGGAACATCGACTACTACCGCGGATCGAACAAGATCGTGAAGGAAGTGCTCAACGGCTGGCAGCTCTCGCCGGTCGTCTATTTGATCAGCGGCGGGCCGTTTACGGTGTCCACGGGATCCAACAAGAACTTTGACAGCGCAGGCCAAAGCCGCCCGGTCAGCACTGGCATTAACCCCAAGCTCAACCCACACCGCTGCCGTGTATGCGGTTTCACTGGCCAGAACCCAAATAGCGTAGTGACGCAATGGTTCAACGGCATAAACTATGCCACGAACCCCACCACAGCTTCGTTTATGCCCAACGGACCTGGCGTAGTGGGCGGCATCGGACCTGGCGGCGCAGACGGCAACGTGGGGCGCGACTCCCTGATTGGACCGGGCCTCAAGGATATGGATGCAGGCCTGTTCCGCAAGGTTGCCCTCCCCCTTGGAACAGTGTTCCAGTTCCGCGCCGAAGTGACCAACGTCATGAACTGGGTGAGTCTCAACAACCCGTCCGCCGGGAACATCACAGCGGCCTCTCAGGGCAACATCACCTCAGCCGCCGGCACCCAACGCATTATTCAGCTGGGCGGCCGGTTGACCTTCTAACTGTCCTGTACTTCTTTGGGCCGGCCGACAAGCGATTACCCGCCGGCCCAGCTTTTCTAAACGATTGGAGGATATGTTCGTGACACGCGCGTTTTGGAACCGTCATTTTTTCGCCATCATTGGTCTTTTGATATTTGGAGCCGTTAAGGTAAATGCGCAGTCAATACCTACGATTCTGGCCGACGTGGATCATCGCCAAGCCATCGGTTTGAATGGCGACTGGCACACCATCATCGACCCGTATTTTGACGGCCTTTACACCTTCCATCATGAAATCCGCAACGATGGATACTTTCTCAATGAAGCGCCGCGCCCGGGGAGTAATAAGCTCCTGGAATATGACTTCAGCAAATCGCCTACACTGAGGGTGCCTGGCGACTGGAACTCGCAGCGCGAGATGCTCTCCTACTACGAGGGGATGATCTGGTATCAGCGGGACTTCGACTACCAGCCTCGCGAACATTACCGCACATTTTTTCATATTGGCGCGGCAAACTACAAGGCGATCCTGTGGGTGAATGGCAGCCAGGTATGCATGCACGAAGGCGGCTTCACTCCGTTCGATTGTGAGGTCACCAAACTTCTGCATCCGGGAAAGAACTTCGCGGTAGTCGCGGTAGACGATACCCGGCAGGCAGACGGCGTTCCGACCCAGAACACGGATTGGTTTAACTTCGGCGGGCTCACCCGGGATGTGTCGCTTGTAGATGTGCCGGAGAGGTTCATCGACGACTATGACCTGCACCTGAATCTTAGCCGCACAGCAATCGAAGGCTGGGTGCATGTACAGGACGCTGCTCCCGGCGCCAGCGTAAGCGTCTCGATTCCTGAGCTCCATCTTGAATCCGATGTCCTTGTAGATAGCGAAGGACGTGGGGCGATCAAGCTGGCTGCAACAGGGTTGCAGTTCTGGTCCCCTGACCAGCCCAAGCTATATCGTGTGACGCTCAAATTCGGCAAGGATTTACTGGAAGACGACATCGGCTTCCGAACTGTTGAAGTCAGCGGTACGAAGATTCTGTTAAATGGAAAGCCAGTTTTTCTGCGAGGAATTTCAATCCACGCCGAGGCTCCCTATAGGGGCGGGCGAGCCAACAACGATGAGGACGTCGCGACGCTGCTCAAATGGGCCCGTGAGCTGGGGTGCAACTATGTGCGGCTCGCGCATTATCCGCACGACCAGCGCATGACACGCGCCACCGATCGGTTGGGATTCATGGTCTGGTCGGAAATCCCCGTCTACTGGGCGGAACACTTTGGAAATCCGGCAGTTTTGAAAAATGCCGAGCAGCAGTTAAGCGAGGAGATTCGTCGCGATCGCAATAAGGCCTCAATCCTGCTGTGGTCGATTGCCAATGAGACGCCGAACACTCCCGAGCGAACGCAATTCCTGAAAACACTGGCAAAGGATGCTCGCGCGCTCGATTCTACGCGGCTGGTGACCGCGGCTCTTCTTGTCCGTACCGAAGGGCATATTAAGTATGTCGATGATGCGCTCGGCGAGGCGCTCGACGTCATTGGCGCAAACGAGTACATCGGCTGGTATGAACAGAACCCGGAAGACGCCGACACTACAGTGTGGAAGATTGCATACGATAAGCCGCTCATCATCAGCGAATTTGGCGGAGACGCCAAGGCCGGCCTGCACGGGCCGGAAACCCAGCGCTGGACTGAGGAATACCAGGCCAGCATCTTTAAGCATCAGCTTCCCATGCTGAACCGCATTCCTCAATTGCGCGGATTGAGTCCGTGGATTCTGATGGATTTCCGCTCACCCCGCCGGCAGCTTCCCGGCATTCAGGATGGCTTCAATCGCAAGGGCTTGATATCGAATCACGGTGAGAAGAAACAGGCGTTCTACCTCCTGCAAAAAGCTTACAAGCAAGAAAGCATCGGAAAGGCTGAATAAGAGCAGGAATGCAAAGAATTGAGGCAGGCGAAGTCAACCATGTGGCCTGGCCTGCCTGACATCACAATTACAAGAATGGCGCGAAGCTTTTTCCGTGTGTGTATTACATGTGTGGAAACCGCGTATCTACCGTTTTCAGCGTTTCGTGAGTGCCATAATATCTGTAACTTGCGTATATTCAATACCCCTGCATAATCCGACTCCCGCCGCCTCCACCATGACGTATACTATTCATTCAATAAGACTTAAAGTCTATCGAAAAGAGCCATGTGTAACTAGTGAAGATAATTGCTGTCTTTCAGATAATAAATTGATTATGTGTCAATAACTTGCAAATTTGCCTATGCAAATTTTGCCTCGAGATTAGTATATGTAATGATGGAGTTTTATCCAGAGACGACAGCTCAATCCATCACTTACCTATGGCTTCCCCCGATATTGTTCGAATCAGCACTTGCTCTCAATTCACTGAAGCCAGATGAGAATACTGCGCAATGATAGGCTCTAGTTTTTCTTGCCGGGCGTAGTGGAGTTTTTTAGCCATATACATTTTTCTGTCGGCTTCAGACAGGAGTTGTTCCGCATCCGATCCGTCCTGTGGGTAGAATGCCACTCCCAGGCTCAGGGACAATATATCCTTGCCGCACGCCTCGCGGCAGGCCTCTTGTGCCAGGGCATTTAACACGATAGCTTTCTCTCTGACCGAACGGGGCGACATGCCTGGCGCGATTATGACGAACTCATCTCCGCCCATACGCGCTGCGTAATCGTATTCGCGACACACGCTCTGCATCAAGTTGGAGAAGAGCTTGAGTACCTTGTCTCCTGCCATGTGGCCATAACGGTCATTAATTTCCTTAAATCCATTCAAATCACAGACCATGACTGCGACGCTGGAATGTTCCCGTTTACAGCGCGCAAGCTCCCGATCAAAATGAATGGACAGAGCCCGCGCATTTGGCATTCCTGTCAGGTAGTCGTTGGTAGCCGAACTCTCCGCCTGGCGATACTTCAATGCATTCTCGACGAAATGTGCAACTTTGGAAGTAATGACCTGAAGTATGCGCAGGTGGTCGTTGGTGAACGCGTCCTGCTCGGACTGATAGAGCGTCAATACGCCTACCAGTCCGGTGACGCCCTCCAGGGGCACAGCCAGGGCAGAGCGGAGTTCCGTGGTCTTTTTAAGTTCAATCACAAAGCCGGGATCAACATCGGGGTTCCCGTTGACTATAGGTTTCGAATTCTGTGCAACCCAGCCGCAGAGACCTGTTCCAACCGGAATCTCCAGCGATGACAGAAATTTAAAATAATCTCCACTGACGAATTCAGATACTAGATAATCGCCCTTCCTGATGAAAGCGACAATCGAATCGTAAGGCACAAGCTTCCGAAGCCTCATGGCAACCAGGGAGAGTGTCTCGTCCAGGCTCAACGAGTTACCCAAATCCTGGCTCAGTTCGAAAAGTGTGTGCGCCTCATGCCGGGCGGATGCGATGGAAGAGAGGAAATCTACCTGGCCGTGATTGCACTGATCGAGGCTGATTTCAAACCCGGCACCCGGTTTTCCTCCTTTTTTCACATTGTGGCTGAAGCTATGTTTATTCTTTCCTGCCGCAGCCAGGCTGAGGACTGCAGTGGCTTCCAGTTCACGGTAGCGACTTGCAAGAATCTCAACGATTTTTGGGTCAAAGGATTTGCCTGACTCCTTAATAACCAGCTTTACCGCTTCATCCAGGGCTAATGCTTTGCGATATTGGCGATCCGAGGCCACCGCATCCAGACAATCCACGGCCGCCAGAATACGCGCGCCCATGGGAATCTCTTCTCCCTTGAGCCTGTCCGGATAGCCCGTGCCATCCCATTTTTCGTGATGCGCCCTGACGACCGGGGCCACCGGATAAGGAAAGGCGACTCTTTCCAGAATATCGGCGCCGACGATCGGATGAATTTTCATTTTCTCGAATTCTTCAGGAGTCAGGCGGCCGGGCTTGTTGATAATGTGATCGGGTACAGCCAGCTTGCCAATGTCGTGCAGCAAGGCCGCTGCGTTAAGTGCATCCAATTCCAGTTCGCTCAACCCGAGTTCCTTGGCAATCTCCGCCGCGTACACGCGCACGCGATGCAAATGCTCATGGGTTGTGTGATCCTTGGCGTCGATGGCCAGGGCCAGACCTTCAATGGTGCGCAGGTGGAGAGCGCAGACCTGTTCCACATGGAGCTTCTCGACAGCTACTTGCCGCGCTTCGATTTCAACACGTTTTTTTTGATCATCGAGGCGGTCCAGATACAGTTGGAAAGATCTATGAATCCCGTACATAATGGGCAAGATCAGCAGTGCGTTCTGCCAGCCGAAATAGTGATTACAAACGTGAATGACACCCACCAGGGCAGCGCCAGCCAGGTTGTATGGCAGAGCCCAGAAGTATGTTTCCTTCCACATTCTGCGCAGTGGACATCCTTCGACTAGCGCTATCACGATGGCAAGGGGCACGCTGTTGCACAGAAAGTAAGTCAGCGCAACCACCAGGAGTAACAGAGGAACACTGTTTTCGAAGCTTTTCGCCAGATAATGATAGGCCAGATACGTCAAGAAAATAGCGTTAGAAGTCAAGCTGAAGAGGTTGAAGAGTATCTTTACCGGATCCGGCCGATTCTTACACTTCCACAGGCTCTGCACTAATGTCGCAATGCATCCCATGACCAGGGTTTCTGCCAGCGAGAGTTCCAGAACGCCGAGGAAGACAAAGAGGAAGTTGACCGACATGGTGCTGTTCATGCCGGGTAACTTCACCTTCATGGTGGAGGCCAGAACAGCGATCAGAACATAGCACCCAAATTTCAGCAGATTGTCGGAGTGCAAGTGCACGCAGGTTGCGCAAAGCACTGCAGCCCCAGACGCCGCAGTCAGGGCGATAAATGCCTTAGCTCGGAATGGCATGACGTCAGCCATACTGGCAGCCTATCGTACTAAACTGTTGAATTTCATATCGGCAAATCTGTGCGTTTGGAGAGCTGCTAATCAACAGAATGCACAGTACTTTGGACAGATTAGACAGGAAGCCCTCCGAGGGCAATTACTCAACTGCAACTGCAGTTGAGCATTTGCCCTCGGATCCCCTCCCATAATTCGGCCTATTTCGTGATGTTCCAAATTACTCTTGTGTTATTTGGAATTTTTCCAAAGTACGCTGGAGGCCTGGATTTGCGGCGAGCCGGTGCCCCAGAGGATATCGCTGCCCCATAGGATGTCGGAACCCCAGAGTATGTCACTACCCCAAAGGATGTCGCTACCCCAGAGGATGTCGGAAGACGCCAGTGGTGCGCTGCTTCCCCAGAGGATGTCGCTACCCCAGAGGATGTCGCTTCCCCAAAGGATGTCGCTACCCCAAAGGATGTCGCTACCCCACAGGATGTCAGAACCCCCGAGCACGGAGGAACCATTCCGCGTTAGGGTGACCGTCCCATCAGTGTTTATCGTCGCCAAGGGTGACAATGCACTGCCCACCGTTGCGGGCGCCAGCGTTGTGTTTGCCAAGGCTGCCTGGATGTCCAGATAGCCGGCGCCGACGGTAAAGACATCCGCCTGCTCGTTGAAGGTCTGGTTCGTGGTCAGATCTGTGACTGTTGAGTGTTGCTGAAGATTCTTAAATGCGGTCCGCATCAGGGTCGCTTTGACCTGATCCGGTGTCAAGTTGGGATTCTGTTGAAGCAATAGAGCCGCGGCCCCAGATACCATGGGCGTGGCCATGCTGGTCCCGCTTAGGATGAAGTAGGAGCTAGAGGAGGCGCTGGTGCCATTAGTCTGATACAGAGAAGTAGGAATCTCATTGCCGGGATTCTGCACATTCAGGGTATCGGCTGCGGTGTACAGGGAAACGATGAGATTGCCCGGCGCCACCAAATCAGGTTTCACAACCTGGTCAAAGAGCGACGGCCCCTTGGAGCTGTAGCTGGCGGGCACATCGTCAGTGCGATCCGCTGTTCCCTCGGTATTCATCGCACCCACGGTGATGACATAGGGGTCGTTGCCCGGAGAGGTGATGGTGCCGTAACCGTTTGTGTCTGCGGCGTTGTCGCGGCCGTAATTGCCCGCCGCAACCACCACGACGATGCCCGCCTGCCATGCTTGTTCAACTGCCTGGCAAAGCGGGTCCTGCGTGTAGCTCTCCCACACCGGGCCGCCGACTGATAGGTTGATGACGCGGATGTTATACGTGCTCTGCAACTGGATGGCGATCTGAATGGCGGCAATGACCTCGCTTATGTTGCCATTGCCATTCTGGTCGAGCACGCGAAGGTTGACGATGTTCGCGTTTTGGGCAACGCCCTTGAACGTGTAAAAGTTGTTCGCGCCCGTGGACGCATTGCCGTTGCCGGCGATGATGCCGGCGACATGCGTGCCGTGGCCGAACCGGTCAGCGGCGCCGTTCACAGAGTCGCCCGTGAAGTCCTGGCTATAGACGACGTTGCTGTTGTTCAAGTCGGATACATTGGCGATGCCGCTGTCGATAACAGCCACGCCGATGCCTGTGCCATCCAGACCCAGCGATGTGGCAGCGGACGCATTGATCGTTTCGTTATGATAGTCTAACGTCCAGGCCGATGCACTCGTACTCGAGCCGTGAAGCTGACGATCGGGCGAGACGTAGGCGACATTGGGATCATTGGCCAGTTCAGCCAGACGCGCAGCTGACACGGTGTAAAGCGCGCCCCTGAAATGGCCCAGTTGACGTTTGAGCGCGCCGCCGTGGTTGGCAACCCGTTTATGGTCATTAACCCCGGGCACGTGGTTGAACTGCACGATCACGTCGACAGTACCGGAACTATGGGACGCCCTCGATTCCAGGTCTTTTGACATCTTGCGCGGGCCGGCAAAAGCCAAGCTTGCGCTCAGAATCAGCGCTAATGCAACTAGAACTTTCTTTCCCCAAATAGCGTTCTTAATTGTTTTGCGTTTCATCACAGTTTCTCCTCATGTTTATTTACATGTTCAAAATCGAGTTGTTTGATTGCATCGGGGAAGACAATTCCCGCGTGCGCTGTTTTTCGTTAAGCGTTAGGCATCGCCGATTTCGTCGCAATGTCCCCATGGCTTTCGCTGTTGTGTCTCATTTTTCTCCGTAGATGGAGATGGCGCTCGCTTCCCCGGCAGTCGAGTTGGTTCCCCAAAGCACACTCGATCCCCAAAGCACGCTTGTTCCCCAGAGAACGCTATCGGCTTGATCTGTCGTGGTGCCCCAGAGCACGCTTTCGCCCTGCAATAAGCCGGTGCCCCAAAGCACAGACTCTCCGCTGACATCCGTACCCCACAGAACCGATGTTCCCCACAACACGGAAGTACCCCACAGGACAGATTTGCTCCCCAGCACGGAGGAGCCATTCACTACCAGGACAACATTTCCGCTACTGTCTACCGCCGCGGTCGGCGACATGGCGCTGCCCGTTGTCGCGGAAGCCAGATCGGTGTTCGCCAAGGCAGCCTGGATGTCCAGATAGCCGGCGCCCACCGTAAAGATGTCGGCTTGGTCGGAGTAGGTGATGCTCGTGACCGGATCCGTGGCAGTGCTGTAGAGCACGAGGTTCTTGAAGGCGGTCTTCATCAGCCGCGCTTTGATCTGATCGGGTGTCAGAGTTGGGTTTTGTTGCAGCATCAGCGCCGCGGCCCCGCTTACCATGGGCGCGGCCATGCTGGTCCCGCTCAGAATATAGTATGTGTCGGATGACGCGGCGCCGTTATTAGTCTCGTAAAGAGACTTTGTAATCTCATTGCCGGGGTTTTGCTGGTTCAGAATGTCCCCTGCGGTGTATAGAGAGATGATCTGGTTGCCTGGAGCAACAAGATCAGGCTTAACCACCTGATCAAAGAGTGTCGGGCCTTTGGAACTGTAACTCGCGATCACATCGTCGGTGCGAGTCGCCGTACCCAGGGTCTTCATAGCGCCCACGGTGATTACATAAGGGTCGTTGCCCGGAGCGGTGATGGTGCCGTAGCCATATGTGCCCGCGTTGTTGTCGCGGCCGTAGTTGCCCGCCGCAACCACGACGACGATACCCGACTCCCAAGCCTGTTCCACTGCCTGGCAAAGCGGATCCTGAGTGTAGCTTTCCCACACCGGCCTTCCCAGGGATAGGTTGATAACGCGAATGTTGTATTTGCTCTTCAACTGGATAGCCGTCTGGATGGCGGCAATCACCTGGCTGTCGGTGCCTGCTCCATTCTGGTCGAGCACCCGAAGGTTGATCAGGTTCACGTTGCCGGCAATGCCCTTGAAGGTATAGGTGTACTTTGATCCGGTGGAGTTGGCGCCGTTTCCGGCGATGATGCCGGTAACATGAGTGCCGTGGCCGTACTGGTCGACGGCGCTGCCTAAGCCTGTGAAATCCTGGCTGTATACGACGTTGTTGCCGCTCAAGTCGGAGTTAGCGGCAATTCCACTGTCGATCACCGCCACGCCGATGCCCGTGCCATCCAGGCCCTGCGCCCAGGCAGCGGGAGCGTTGATAGCGGCGGTATGGTAGTCAAGAACGGCAGCAGACGTGTTATTACCGTTGCTGTGGAGCGGACGATCGAGTGAGATATAGACGACGTCGGGGTCGGCAGCCAGATCGGCCAGCGCGGAAGCAGACACCGTATAAGCAGCGCCCTTGAACTGGCCAAGCTGCTGTTTGAGCGCGCCTCCTCTGCTCAACACTTTTTGGTGGTACGCAGCAGTCGGCGCGTGGTTGAACTGCACGATGATGTTGACCTGGTCAGAGCCATTTTGCCCCTGCAAGTCTTTAGACAATTTGTTTGAGCCGGCAAAGGCCAGGCTGGCGCTCAGGATCAAAGCGAACACCGTCAGGGATGTTCTTTCCCATAAGGCTCTCCTGGTTGGTTTGCATTTCATAGTGCTCTCCTTCTGCGCCGCTAAGAAGTGTTAGAGAGTTCTTATGCTGGCGCTACCGCATATATTGGCTTTCGGAGCAATATTAGGTCTCAACATATTACCGAAGTATTAGCTTAGAATTTATCCATTACGGCAGAGCAAGATTTAGACTCTACGGTGTATAAGAGATAGGTTACCCTTCGTTTTGAGCAAAGAATGTTCCAATATCAGGCAGTTTTAGCGGCTCGGCGCCTTGAATCTCCTCCGGCAGGCTGTTGAGCGGCGATGGGAAACCACCCGGCTCCCGCACATGTTCATTGCTATCTAGATATGTACTGCAATGAGAGAGCAGAACCCGCACGGGCACAGGAAGCGAGCGCAACAGGGAAAGAGTCGCCGGATGCCGCACTTGCTCAATCTGCGCAACCTGAACGCATTCGGCGATAGCGCCGGAGTGCAGTACCGCGAACCTGTCGCACAACTGCAGGACGGATACAAGATCGTGGGAGATGTAGAGCAGAGCCGTTCCGTGCCGGCGGTTCAACTGTCGCAACAGCTTGAGGATCTCTGTCTGAGTGACCGGATCCAGCGCGCTTGTCGGTTCGTCGGCAATGAGGATTGATGGTCGATGCAGAAGGGCCAGTGCAATCAGAACCCGCTGTGCCTGGCCAACGCTGATTTGCGCAGGCTTTCTGAGCAGGAAGCCAATGTCATCGGCGGGCAGCTGCACCTCTTCCATCAGTTGCCGCAGACGCGGCTCCAGCGCTTTCCGTCCTGATGACTCGTGCGCGCGCCATGCTTCATCAAAATGCGCTTGCAAGGAAACGGCTGCATTGAGCGCGGTCATGGGGCTTTGCGGAACCAGGGAAATCATTTTTCCGCGAATCTGCCGCGCTTCGCGCGCAGGCATGGTCAGTAGGTTGCGTCCATAGACCAGAACTTCTCCTGAAGCGGCGCCTCCACGCCACGGAAGCAGGCCCAGCAGCGCCATAACCAGCGTGGTTTTGCCCGCGCCGCTTGTGCCGACCATCCCCAGCGCCTCCCCGGCGCAAAGGTCGAAGCGCACATCCTTGAGAACACAGCGGTTTCCGTAGTTCGCACGCAGTCGAACCTGCATCACGGGTGTGCTCAATGCGCGCCTCCCTGATGGCCTTCCTCGCGGCGGAGCGAGTCGATGTTCCATACCGTCCTCGGCGAGAGAATCGAAGGTTGTACACCGCGCAGTTGCGGCGAAATGGCCTGGAGAATGTTCGGATAAACCAGGTAAATAAATGGCTGCTGGTCGGCCACAATCTGTTGTACCCGGTCCATGGCTTGTTTGCGCTGATGCTGCGAGGGGCTGGATGCCTGCAGCTGCATTTGCCTGTCAATCTCCGCTTCCCATTCGGTTGCCGGAGTTTTTTCCGAAGGATTCCACTGATGGTTGGGCGAAGAACTCATCCACATATTCATCATTGAGCCTGGATCCGGCTCAGCGTTTGTCACTCCCAGCAAACAGGCTTCATAGTCCTGCTTGTGCATCAGCCTATCAATCAACGCGGGAAAATCCAGTGCGACGATCATGACCTGCATGCCGGTTGCCGCCAGATCCTGCTGGATCATAGCCGCCATTTTCTGCCGCGCAGCATTGCCGGCATTCGTTAGAATGGAAAATTTCACGGGATGGCCTGTGGAATCGTAGAGTTGATTACCGCTACGATGAAATCCTGACGCGGCCAGCATGCGATTGGCCTCGACGAGGCTCTCATGCGGATACTTCAGATCGTTATTGTGCCATAGCGAGTTGGCAGGCGAGATAAAGCCGAAGGCGGGCGTGGCGTGGCCGTCGTAAGCGATGCGCGCCAGGTCGACGCGATGGATAGCCTCTGAGACCGCGACACGGAAGCCCCGATTCTGAAACCATGCTTTTTCGAACTCCGGCAAGGGGGCGGACGAAGACTGATTGAACCACAGCTGCTCCGTATTGAGTGAGGCGCCAAGGTCGTGCACGGACTGGGGAGACTTTTGGGCAAGAATGGCGAAGTAGTCCGGGGAAAGACCGTCGATCAGGTCGTATTCCCCGCGCAGGAATTGCGCTATCTCCTGCTCGCGGTTATTCAGGAAATCCAGCCGCACGCTTGTGGCGTATGGCAGTTGTACGCCGGCGTCGTCGCGCCGCCAATAGTATGGATTGCGGCTCAGGCGCACATATTGGCCGCGCTTATAGTCCGTCACTGTAAATGGACCTGCCGTAACACGGCCTTCGCTAGGACGATTGGCCGGCTCGATGGCGATGTCCTCGAAGGTTTTCGCAATCCCAATGACGCGTTTGGGGAGATGAATCTTCACCGTGAGTTTGTCTGGTGTTTCGATAACGACATCGCTAGGAAAAAGAAAATCCTCCGCTACAATGGCATGCGTCTCCGGCGCCAGCACGCGACGAAGCGACCATGCGACATCCGCCGAGGTCAACGCAGTACCGTCGGAAAAACACAGCCCGTCGCGCAGTTTGAAAACAATCAAGGTGCCTTGAGGCGAGACGCTATAGCTTTCGGCAAGTTGTGGCTCGAGCTTTTGGGTTAGGCGGTTGAGCCTTAAAAGTACACCACCGGTAAGGTAACGCACGAGTTCGGATGCCTGCTCGTCCACCTTCGCCGGGTCGAAGGTCTTGGGGTCATAACGAATCGCCCATGCAAGTTCACCGGGCTGCCGCGGAGCAGCCTGGCATGGAGCATTGATCGAAAGTATCGCCATGAGACCGGCAACTATGAACAACGAACGAAGCAGGTTACGCATTTGTTTCAACCTCCGTGGTGAAGGATTCAAGAATCAGCAGTACGACGACAAGTAGCGCGATCGGCAGATACACCCAGTGGGACCGTGCAAGCAGGGCGGAGTTGTCCAGCTCCAGTAGCATCGCGCCCCAGGATGGCATTGGTTCCCCAACGCCGAGGCCGAGCGCGCCGAGGTTCGCTTCAGCTACGATGAACGCAGGCACGCAAATCAGAAACTGCGGCAGGAGCAGCGGACGCAGATGGGGCAAGATGTGCAGACGGATCAGTTGTCGAGTCGTAAGGCCGCACGCGTGGCCCTGAATCATCCATTCCGACGAGCGGAGCACTGTCGCACCGCGATAGATGGCGCGAGCGCAAGCCGGCCAGCCAAGTGCGGCGAGAATCAGAAAGGTCGCCACGGCGGTCTCCAACGGCGAAGCGGTCAGCGGAAGCAGGGAGCGGGCCATCATCAAGAGAAAGAGCCACGGCAAAGACAGAAAGCCATCGCTGAGGAACATCAATATTGCTGCTACCCATCGTGAACTGAAGGCTGCGAGCAGGCCGAAGCACGCAGAGATCATGGTCGTGATTGCCGCGGCAGCCGCAGCCCCCGTCAACTCAAGCAGTAGCGCTGCGGCAACGCGCACCGTGCGGTCGCGGCCAAGCTCGTCGGTCCCCGTCCAGTGCTGTGCCGACGACGGAGCCATAATTGCATCGCGATCCTGAAAGGCATAGTCGTAGCGCGATACGCGGAGTACAAGAATTGAACCGAGAACAAGGAACAGCAGAATTGAGGCAGCGACCCGTTTCTTCATGCCGCCTCCAACGTCACTGTGCGCGTCGAGAGCATCCCGGCAAATCCTACGATGCACGCCATCAGCAAACTGACCGCAACCAGTACCGGAAGGTCGCGGTTCATCACCGCAGACCACGCTAGCTGGCCTACTCCCGGAACTGTAAAGATCACCTCAATGGGAACCAAGGCTCCCAGAGCGGTGACGATGGACAGCGTCGTGAGAGCGCACAACTGCGGCGCCACGTTTGGCAGTATGTGCAGAGTCACCAAAGCCCGGGGCGACATTCCCTGCGCCCTGCCCTGCAATAGATGCGGCGAGCGCCATGCGCCTTCCAGCAAGCTGCGGAGAAAGTTAAACTCTCGTGCAGCTATGAGGAGAGAAAGCACCAGCACGGGGCCGCCGGTATCAGCCAGGATGCAGGCCGTCGCCATTGCCGCCGTGGGAATCGACAAAAGAAGTGTGAATGGTAATCGCCACAGTACTGCGCCCTTTCGCAGGCTGCTTATCGGCAGCGCAGCGCAGATCGCCAGCAGCCAGCCACGAAAGATGCCCTGCACCAGAAGCAAAGCCGAGACCCGCACTCGTGCGCCAATCAATTGTGCAACCGGCACGTGATACTGACGTGATTGGCCGAAGTCGCCCCTGAGCCAACTTTTCACCTCTTGAATCGCAATCTGGCTCACGAACTGTTGCTGGCTGTTTTCGTTCTGAATTTCCGTTTGCGCTGCCTGTGCATACTTTGCATCCATCTCGCGGGAATCGGAGAAGAAACCCGGAGCGAAGCGCACCAGTAGAATCGTTCCCCCGGCGGCGAAGAGCAAAAGTAACAGAGTGCGCCCAGCCCGCTTTGCTATGGTTATCGGTAGACTCACGACGCCTCCGCGAACCAGTTAAGCGCTACAGTTTCAGAGACATCGAATCGCACCATATTATGAGCAGGCGTGGCAGAGACCCATTTGGCGGTCAAGGCGGCGTCCACAAACAGAATCGAGATTGAATGTTTCACTCGAATTGGCATCCGCTTTCCTCTCCCGCTTGACAATGGATTTGCGCTGTATCTGCATCGGATCTTCGCGCGGGCAAACGATCTCCCTGCTCAATTTCGCCTCCCACTTACCTTATTTATTTCGTCAAGTTGGCTGATTTTCGATAAACTGTGCCGATAAGAGACATCCGCGTGAGCTTGGGCGGATGGGGTAACCGTTCGAGCCACTCATCCGTCTTGGGACGGATCAGAATCGCGAGTTGTGAGCGGATTGTCTGGTAACCAAAAATGCCAAACATTTCCATACTGAAAACGAGCATTCAAATAGGAATCAGTCTTCTATAGGGTCAGGAACTGCGGGAATCTCCGCGTGTGTGCTACGTGTGTGGAAACCGCGTTTCTATCGTTTTCAGCGTTTAGTGAATGCCTTAAAATCTGTAACTTGCGTGTTTTCAATACCCCTGCATAATCCGACTCCCGCCGCCTCCGCCATTAACTCATTTATAATCAATATCATATAGGTATATTCTCTTGTGTACTTATTATCGGTATCCATAATCCATGGGCAGCTACACGGCATCTGATTTTGCCTAAACCGCCAAACAGAATGTGCAAGCTGCAGGGCGTTTTCCGGATTGTCCGTTATCCGCCCAGGATCTGCGGCAGATGGAAAAATCCTTTTTGCAGCCAATTTCTCGGGACCAATCTCGACCTAGGGCCACGAAAGGATTGTCTCCAAACTGTCTTCAAATTCAGGATATGGCCCTGATTCGCAAGAATTGAATTTCGCGAGGCGCAATACCAGGTAGTCTTAGTTCTAGAACGTCACAACAAGACCAGCAATGACTGTGCGGCCACGAATGAAAAAGATAGAGTCTCCCGGGACATCTTTCCAATCGGGGAGCCAAACGGCCTTGTTCAGGAGGTCGTTTCCCTGCGCCATCAAAGCTATGCCAGCGGACTTGTTATGCAAATACTTGGATAGATCGTAGCGGAAGTGAGAATTCAGAAGGTCGTACGCGCCGGGCTTGGGATTGATGGCCTGGGAATAGCCGGACAACGGCCCCTGGTGTACATCGAAGAGGCTAACTGTAATTCCATTCGCCGAGGATTGATAGCTGACGCCCGCCTTGGCTGCCAGGTTCGGAACCGGAGTAATGTTCTTATTGCCGCTTCCGTCATGATTACCCTGATAGGAGCCGGCGCCGTTGAGGAAAAAATTCTTGCGCAGGTAGTACTTCACTTCCAATTCTCCGCCTTGGAATGTGGCTTTCCCTAGATTGACGTAAGTGGTGGCTCCTTCGACAATGTCATTGGTTTGCGTACTGTAAAAGTAATTAACTTCGGCTTCAACACGGTTGTTCCCATAGAGCAGCTCGATGTCTGAGGTAGCCACCTTCTCCGGCGAGAGATTGGGATCCCCAATCAGGCTGGGGCCGCCAATCGCCGGCGGCGGCACATAATCCATCTTGGTTTCATTGATACTGGGAGCACGGAAGGCCTGGCTGTACAGCGCCTTCACGGTATAGTGAGGGGCGGGCTTCCAAATGACGCCGGCGCGGGGTACGACATTCAAATCCAAGCTGCCGATCTTATTTGCCTGGAAGCCTCCGATGACCTTCAAGTTGTTCAAAAGCTTATGGTCCACTTGACCGTAGAAATCCCCTCCGGGCCGACTTCCGTTGGAGATCACTGTCGTCGAGCCGGCAAAATGGAAGTTCTCCGCGCCGCGGATGAAGTTATATAGCGCTCCAAAGGTCAATTGGTCCCGGTCGCCGAGATTCACAACATTGGTCCACTCGAAGACAACATCATAGGAGTCCCGGGAAATGCCGGGGATATATTTGCGCGCATCGAGGGTGGTGCGTGTGAAGGTGAGATTGAAGTTCATATCCCAATTGCCGGTGGGTTTGGCGCTGTATCCCAGATCGCCGAAACCGCGTCTCCATGTGGCCTGGCCAACCTCTCCCTCAATATACGAAGAAGTCCAGTCAGTATAGGTGGACATCAGACTCAGACCCTTGTAATTCACCTCCAGATAGGCTCCCTTGCCGCGGTTCGGAATGGTGACATTCTGGATGCCAAAGATGGGAGAGGCGGCAGGGGTCACCCAATCTGGAAACTTGTGAGACTGTTCCGCGGCAACAACGGAAAATGCGCCGCGTTGAAAAGCTGCTTGTCCAAAGGGCGCAATGCTGTTGTCCGGGCCGCCCTGCGCGGTAAAGGAGACCTTGTTGCCGTCGGCCTTACGCGTGATCAGGTTCACAACAGCCGAGTAGGCATTCGAGCCGTACAAGACGGAGCCTGGGCCGAGTATCACCTCAACGCGTTCCAGGATGTTCACCGGAAAGGATTCGAGCAGATCGCTGGCGATTCCGCCTTCCATGACCTCGCGGGTGGGGCGGCCATTGATGAGATAGAGAATGTGCCCGCTATTGATGGCCGTCTGATCTCCGCGGGAAGCTACCATGCTGCGGTCGGTGAACGAGGCGGTGGTCAAGGCCAATCCCGGCACATGATTGAGAATTTCGGTGAGAGTCAAGGCGTTGTATCTTTGCAATTCATCCCTGGTGATAACATGCATAACTCCAGGAGCGTCGGAAAGATTTTCGGAAAATTTGGAGGCCGTGGTGACTTTCACGTTGAGAAGCGCTTCCAGGTCCAGGGAGAGAAGATCTTGTGGCGAAGAGAGGGTCTTCCCGGAATCCGACTGGAGACCAAGAACAAGGCTTGGCGCCGGGATGAAACTTGCGGTGAAAACGAGAATCGGGAAAGCCCATCGCCGAGCCTTTCGCCGGACATACACGCTATGCACTGACAGTCTCCTGCCGTCACTATCGGCGGAACGGATGGATACTTTACGGAGCGATCCGGCGACTGTTGAAGTGAAAGAAAGGATGGAATGCCCGTGAAGCATCTGCCTACTCGGCGCAAATGAGCCCTATTGATCAGCACATCGAGCCTGCCGGCGCTCACCTCGGTCTGCGTGCGCTTCACGGTTGATGTGTAGTTGAAAAGTTGATCATCGCTAATATTAAAGGAGCTTGTGCTGTTCCGGGCAGAAGGATTCGAACCCTCGCCCCACTGCGCCCGAAGCATGTCAGTCCGATCATTAGAACCTGCCCAAAATTGAGTAAACCTGATTGCGTTTGGATGTATGACATATCAGATTTCTGCCATTTTCTATTGATTCTTGTGACTCTGACCGCCGCAATTTCGATTTTTATGTAGCTGCCGCGTCATGGGAATTCGCTTTTGTATTTACGGATTTAACTTTTCTGCTTTCGCCGCCCCCAGATGAAATCTTAGCGAGGCACAACTCTCTCTTCATTGCTCATCGTTGCCGATATGGTTCTTAAACGCGGATCGTGTGACCGGGGCGCGAAGCGGCTCCGTGCGCTCGAGTCCGAAGACTGTGTGCGCGGTAATCAATGCGTTTCCCACTAATTGCCTTGGTCACGGGCGTGACTCAAACGGGGAAAATGGAGGACCACTTTGCCGTCCTTTGCATACCGGTTAGAAGCGCAGACAATCCGGGGAGATTGACCATCATGCAAGTTCAACACTTTGCGCGCTTTGTATTCCAGAAACCGCCCGGCCTCAGGCGCCTCGTCATGATCTTTCGGCGAGTTGACCGGCAGGTCCGGATGTGCTCTTTCCTCGCCCTTCTTGCCTGTCTCGTGCTTCCCGCTTGCTCTGCACAAGCGCCTGACTTGACCCAGAAGAGCCTTGAAGACCTGATGAACCTCGAGGTAACCTCGGTATCCAAAAAGGCGCAGAAGACCTCAGAGACAGCCGCGGCCGTCTTCGTCATCTCCTCAGAGGAGATTCGCCGCTCCGGCGCACTCAATATCCCCGACCTGCTGCGCATGGTTCCGGGCCTGGACGTGGCGCAGATCGACGGCAGTCAATGGGCGATCAGCGCGCGCGGTTTCAACGGCCAATACTCCAACAAGCTGCTGGTTCTGATCGATGGCCGCACAGTGTATACGCCGGTTTTTGTCGGCGTGTTCTGGGATAGCCAGAACGTTCCACTGGAGAACATCGAGCGCATCGAGGTGATTCGCGGGCCGGGCGCGGCGGTGTGGGGATCGAACGCCGTGAACGGCGTGATCAACATTATCACCAAGAGTGCCGACAAAACGCAGGGCGGCTCTGTTGACGCCGGCGCGGGCAACGCCATCACCGGGCCGGAGACGATTCTCTACGGCGGCAAGGCTCGCGGCCTGGGAGCCTATCGGGTGTACGCGGAAGGCTTCCACATCAGCAGCCTGCCCACGCCCGCGGGGCTGGACGGCCAGGACGACTGGCGGCTGATCCACGGCGGCTTCCGCACCGATAGCAACCTCTCCGCGAAGGATTCCCTCACCACCGAGGGAGACGCCGCCCAGGGCGATGCGGGAGAGTTGGCAACCGTGCCTGTCTCCCTTCAGCCTCCAATAAACGCAACCCTGGCGATGCGCAATCGATACTGGGACTGGAACCTGCTTGCGCGGTGGAAGCGAACCATTTCGCCGCGCTCGGAGACCTCGCTTCAGATCTACTTTGACCGCACCACACGCGGGGATCCCACATACGGCATCGGGCTGAACACCTTCGACATCGACTTTCAGCACCATGTAGCCTGGGGGGCGCGACAGGACATTGTCTGGGGGCTTGGTTACCGGCTGAGCGCAAATGGCACCAACCCGACCCTGCGCATCTCATTCACGCCACAGAACCGGCTTACCCAACTCTTTAGCATCTATGCGCAGGATGAGATCACAATTCTCCCCAATCGCCTGCGGTTGAGCGTGGGCGCGCGGCTGGAGCACAACGGATATACCGGATTCGACCTGGAACCCTCCGCGCGCCTGGCCTGGAGCCTGAACAGCAAGAATATGGTATGGAGCGCGGTCTCCGGCGCGGTGCGCCCGCCCGCCCGCAGCGATCGCGATATCCGCGTGAATTACTATGCCCTCTCGGGAAGCATTCAGACCGGCTACCTGCCGATACTGGTCAGCTTCTTCGGGAATCCAAACGGGAAGAACGAGGAGCTAACGGCCTTCGAAGCGGGTTACCGGAATACATTGAGCAGCAACTTGTCGGTGGATACGACGGTCTTCTACAACCGCTATCACGATCTGGAATCATTGGAACCGGGAGCTATGGGCCTGGAGACGAATCCCGCGCCGCCGCACGTGCTTATTCCCACCACATACGGCAACGGGATATACGGCGAGACGCACGGTATAGAAGTCTTTGCGAACTGGAAGGCAACGAGCCATTGGACTCTAAGCCCCGGCTATGCGTATTTCTCCATGCACCTGCACAATTTTGCCGGCAGCCTGGACACGACAACCGCCCAGGCAACAGAAGGATACACGCCGGACCACCAGGCGCAGTTGCGTTCCAGCGTCAGTCTGCCAAAAAATCTTCAGTGGAATGCGTCGGCTTATTTTGTCAACCGCCTCCCGGCGCTGGCCATTCCCTCTTATACGCGGGTTGATACGGGATTGACCTGGCGAGCGGGCGAGCGGATCTCCATCAGCGCGGTGGGGCAAAACCTGTTCAGCGACCGTCACATGGAGTATTCCGGCATCGATTCCACTGAACAGCCTGGACTGATGCGACGATCCGCCTACGCCAAGATTGCCTGGTCTTTTTGAGAAAGGGGTAGCTACTGAATCGAGCAGGCCACAATTCGGCAACGGAAGTATCATTCGAGCGAGTCTTCGTTGCCGCCCGAATATTCGTATTTCTCTGCCTGATCATGCTCGTTCCAGGAACGCAACCACCTGCCCGCGCCCAAGCCACCGCCGACGAGTACCAGATCAAAGCCGCGTTTCTCTTCCACTTTACGCAACTCGTGGAATGGCCCGCCGGTGCCCTTAACGCCGGAGAATCATCTCTCAATCTCTGCATCTTCAACGATGAACCGCACCGCCAGGAACTGCGAAGCACTATCGAGGGCAAGCCCGTCGGCGCCCGAGTGCTGCATCTCCGCCTTCTAGGCCAGCAACAAGAGATCCAGGGCTGCAACATTCTCTTCCTCAGTCGTGACGAAGCCCGGCGACAGAGTGCGATGCTCAAGAGCCTGCGCGGCCAGCCGGTTCTCACCGTGGGGGAAAACACCAATTTTCTGTCAGACGGCGGGATGATACGCTTCCACCTCAACGAAGATAAAATCCGCTTTGACATCAACCTCGGAGCCGCCGATTCGTCCCATCTGAAAATCAGCTCCCGTCTGCTGCTGCTCGCCACCTCAGTGAATCGCGGCAACGGGATGGAAGCGGAGAGGTGAGGCGATGCAGATCAAGGACTTCTCCATCCGCTTCAAACTGGCCCTGCTGATTCTTACCGCCAGCATGCTTGCCGTCCTGCTGGCTTCTCTGGGCTTCGCCATCTACGAGCGCCAGAGCTATCGCGTGAGCGCGGTGCGCGAACTGACCGCTCTAGCCGACACACTGGGCGCAAATAGCGCTGCGTCGCTGGCATTCAACGATCAGGGAACGGCCAAAGCGATGCTGGGCGCCCTAGCTACCGAACCAAATCTCCTGGCCGCCTGCCTGTATGACAACCAGGGACGCATCTTTGCTGAATACCGCAGTCCCGGCACGCGGCGCAATCTGATATTACCCACGCGCCGTGAGGATGGAGCCTATTTTGATGGTGATTCCCTTACACTTTACCGAGGGGTTCTTCTCAACGGGGAACGCACCGGCTCGATTGCACTGATCTTCGACTTACGTGCTTTCCGCGCACGGCTTTTCCAATACGCGAAGATTGCAGTTCTGGTGCTTCTACTCTCTGTTCTGGCCAGCTTTCTGGTCTCCTTGCGCCTGGCGCGCCTCATCGGAGATCCGCTGGTGCAACTGGCAGCCGTGGCGCGCCGCATTTCGATAGACAAGGACTACGCGGTGCGCGCGCAAATCAGTTCGGGCGACGAAACCGGTCTTCTGGTAAATTCGTTCAACGAGATGCTCTCGCAGATCGAATCGCGCGAAAGAGCGCTGAAGGATGCGCTCAATTCCTTTGAGGAGAGCGAGGAGCGCTATGCGCTGGCCGCACGGGGCGCGAACGACGGCCTGTGGGACTGGAATCTAGCTACCGATAAAATTTACTTCTCCCCGCGCTGGAACCATATGCTGGGCTACGCGGAGAACGAACATTGGTCCGGGCCCGAAGAGTGGTTCAGCCATATTCATGCCAACGACCGGGAGCGGGTGCGCGCGGAAATTGCCGCGCATTGCGAGAACAAAACCCCGGAGTTCGTGAGTGAATATCGCATGCGCCACAAATCCGGCGGCTATATCTGGACGCTGAGCCGGGGCATCGCGATCCGCAAGAAATCCGGCGAAGCGATCCGCATGGCCGGCTCACAGACGGACATCACGGAAGGCAAGACCGCCGACCCACTGACCGGCATTCCCAACCGCCTCTACTTTCTTGACCGCCTGGAGTCGGCCATCGAGACCGCCTGTCAACAAGAGACGGTATTTGCCGTACTGTACATCGATCTTGACGGTTTCAAGCTGGTGAACGACAGCCTGGGACATGCGGCCGGCGATGAATTGCTCATCGACGTGGCGGGACGGCTGCGCGCTAGTATCCGTACCAGCACCCGTCAGGGCGGCCCCACGCAATCGGTGGTGGCGCGCATCGGCGGCGACGAGTTCGCCATTCTGCTCGGCCATATTCAGCGCGAGGACGATCCCGCGATCGTGGCAGGGCGAATCCTGGAGCGGCTCAGTGATCCGTTTCATCTGGAGGGGCGCCGCATGTTTGTCACCGCCAGCATTGGAATCGCCCTCAGCAATACCGGCGTCACCGCCGAAGACCTGCTGCGCAACGCGGACACCGCCATGTATCACGCCAAGACCAATGGCAAGGCACGCTTTGAATTCTTCAACGAGGGATTGCGGAAGCAGGCCATCACCCGCTTTGAGATGGAAACCGGTTTGCGCAAAGCCATCGACGAAGGGCAACTGGTGGTGTATTACCAGCCGATTGTCTCGCTGACCGATCGCCACATTTGCGGCTTCGAGGCGCTAGTGCGCTGGAATCACCCCGAACGCGGGCTGGTCCCCCCAAATGAGTTCATTCCCATCGCCGAGGAAAGCGACCTTATCCTCCACCTGGGGCGCTGGGTTCTTCGCGAGTCTTGCCGGCAGATGGCGGCATGGCAGAAGAGCTTCGCTCTCGATCCACCCCTCACCATCAGCGTCAATATTTCCGCGCGGCAGTTGAGTGATTCTCGTCTGATGGAGGATGTGGAGCTAGCGCTGTCTGAAAGCGGATTGAAACACGAGTCGCTGGCGCTGGAGATGACCGAAAGCTCGATCATGGGAGATGCGGAGCAGACGCTGGCTACGCTTGTCCGCCTGAAGAAGATGAACGTCCGGCTGGAGATCGACGACTTTGGAACCGGTTACTCCTCGCTGAGTTACCTGCAGCGGCTTCCCTTCGACATTCTCAAGATCGACCGCTCCTTCGTGCGTGAGTTGAGCGCGGGAAAAGGCAGCCTGGACATCGTAAAGGCGATCCTGCAACTTGCCCACTCGTTCCATCTGGAGGTCATCGCCGAAGGCGTAGAGACGGAGGAGCAACTCAGCGTCCTGCGCGCGTTAGGCTGCGGTTATCTTCAGGGTTACCTGTTCTCAAGACCAGTCGACGCCGATACCGTGGAACGGCTTTTCCTGACGACTCGCGCGCCCGGCCTCCCCTTCCTTGCATCTTCTACAGTCGTCCTCGGCAATCCCGGAGGATAACAACCATCTACAATTCGATTCTTTCAATTATTGATCCGGCTTATGAAGTAATCGAATAGTGAATCCTGCCTTTGCCGTAAAAATTTGAGGCGCGGCACGGATCGCGTACACTCATTGGTGGGAAATCAAGGATGGAGCACCCGATCTATGACAGCCGGAGCAAGACCAGACTAATAGCGGATAACGGATACAATGGAAAATTGGCCGGTAAGGAACGCGGATTTGTACTGGAACGCCCTTCTGTTCAGAAAAGGGAGGTTTCAGAATTTCTGGCTAATCGGAAATTGCACAACGTTTCCGTGCTGAAAACTTGCATTCGAATAGGAATCAGTATTCCATAAGGTCAGAATCTGCGGAAATCTCCGTGTGTGTATTACGTGTGTGGAAACCACGCTTCTATCGTTTTCAGCGTTTCGTGAGTGCCTTAAAATCTGTAACTTGCGTGTTTTCAATACCCCTGCATAATCCGACTCCCGCCGTCTCCGCCATCAGGCATGTAATTCATTCTTGTGGACTTATAGTCTATGAAATGGTGCGCGTGTGTAGTACGTATGTAGACCCCCGATAAATTTAAATATGTTATACGCGAACGCCTTACGGATTTTCCTTGTAGTGGGTGTCTGTAAGGAACAACGTTGCGGCACTTCTAGGTAAAAAGACCATGTAATCAGTAAGGTTATTTTCGAGTCACCGGTCAACCGCCCGAAACTCGAAAATCAGGGGATTTCTACTTCATTTACGGTAGCAGCGTTCGATGAGTGAATCGGCGATTTAGCAACAACAGAGGACATCTCCTGACGACATGGGCGTTTCCAGCGCCAAATCGAAATTGTCTTCCATGCCCGGCGGCGCGCCGCATCGCTCGCCGATCTGGTCCAGTATCGGTTGCAATGACTGGATGTCGGCAGCGGTCTTCCTGATTCAACGGCGCAAAGAGCGGAGAGAGCAAGTAATATTGTCGCGCGGGCTTGCGAACCGGCTCCGTGGCTGATTCATTTTGCCGGTGACACAAACCCGCGCCTCAATCGTGGCTGGAGTAACCCATGCCAGCCAGAACTCCCCGCATATAGGCAAAGCTGCCGATGACGCCGGGCATGGGATCGTCGGCGTGGATCTCATACTCGAGATCGACGAAGCCCTGGTACTTGATGGCAATCAGCGCGGCAAACATTTCGCGCACCGGCATGATACCCTCTCCTACGGCGACCTGGCTCTCTTTGCTGTGAAAATCCGTCAGATCCTTCATGTGCACGTTGAAGAGGCGCGGCCCCACCTGGCGAATAGCCTGAACGACATCAGTGCCGGCGCGCACGGTGTGGCCGACATCGATGCAACAACCAATGCGCGGATCGGTATTCTTGAGCGACTTCAGAACATCGAGAGGCGAGGGCCACAGCTTATCTTCAGGGCCGTGATTGTGGATGGCGATGCGGATGTCGTACTCTTTGACGAATTTCTCGATACGCGGAAGGGTTTCGGGCGTGGGGTCGCCGGCGACGATGAAGGAGATGCCGGCGCGCTTGCAGTACTCGAATTTGGCGCGGATGTCGGCGTCTTCGTTGTTGCGGAAGTAGATGGCCCCGGCGGCGTGGAGCTTGATGCCCGCCGCGGCATAATCAGCGAGCGCCTTGGACTCTTCGGCAGGGTCCATGGGGAGATGATCCTTGACGTCCTTGACGTTCAGGTCGGCAAGGTTGAGCCGCTTGAGGAAGCCGATCATCTGCGCGCGGGTGAAGTTGCGGAAGGTGTAGGTGGCCAGGCCCAGATGAATGGGCGAGGGCTTACCGGAGGCCGGTCTGGGCTCGACGAAGGCGGGGATAGCATTCGGCGCAGCGCAGGCCATGGCGAGTAGAGCGCCGGAGTGGACGAAGTTGCGGCGTGACAAAGTTTGCTTCATGGCCAGATAACTCCTCGTGTACTTCAGATTTTTGCGAGCCTCAGAGATGCGGCTCCCAGCCCTTCTCGTATTCGCGGCTCCATAGCTTCATGGCTCTTGCATCATTCAGAATTTTACCATTGCTTGTGTCGAGCCGCAGCTCGCGGTTCACTCCCCAGGCAATGTTTGAAAGTTGCAGCATGGTGACGGCAACGTTGCCAATGGCGATGGGAGAGTTGAGCTTCTCTTCCTATATCCGGGCAAAGGAAAACATCAGACATGAACTTGCTTAACCGCAAATTGCCTTAACGCCGACCAGCCTTCTCCTGGAAGGCCGAGTCACTCATCCAGCCTTGACGACTTGCCGAGACCCG
This sequence comes from Occallatibacter sp., assembly GCA_050011175.1. Lineage (GTDB taxonomy): Bacteria > Acidobacteriota > Terriglobia > Terriglobales > Acidobacteriaceae > Telmatobacter. Next base: position 44,516 of record JBEKJR010000017.1, on the reverse strand, counting down.
ATTCCGCCTACATCACAAACCAAAGCCGCTGGACAGGCTCGATTTCCTGAATGGATACATTTATCGAAGCAACCGGAAAGCAAGCCCCACGTAGAAGCCATTGGGCGTGATCTCATGAGCAGGTTGGTTGGCGATATTGGGCGATCCCGGCCATAACTGGTATTCGTATTCCCCACGCAGAGACCATCTGCGGGCGATGCGATAGTTTGCTCCTGCGCCTGGCGCCAGCGCAAGATAACTTCCGTTGCCGATCGCGAAGGGGTATTGAATCTTGCCGATCCCAGCAAGGCATTGAGCATAAGGCTGCAGCCGCCCAAATCTTCCCATGAGGTATCTGGGCCCGGCCAGATAATTATCCTCCGTCTCACCGTAAAAGCTATTGAAGCGCAGAAAGCGTGCTTCAGCTTCCAAGCCGATATGGCTGGTGAGGTGGTAATCGGCAAAGGCGCCGATTCCCCAAAGGCGCTGACCGCTTTGATAGGGAAAGCTCGCGCTGAAGTTAGAGTATTCTCCCCCTACCCAAAACGAATGAACAGGGCGTGTGGCAGAGGGGACAACCTGTGCATGCGCAGCGCCGGCAAACAGCCCTGTCGCCAGCGCAATGATCCAGCAGCGAGTCCGCAAGACAGGCAAGCGATTAAAAAACAGCATTCGTGCGCCTCGTAACAGTCGATAGAGTTCTAGAACAGCGACTCGACATTTAGAGTTACTGTTGTTGCATGAGTCAGAGTTTGGCTTCCATTGGTTGCGGTTCCGGTTATCGTGATGTTCGCGGCTCCCACGGGCGTTCCGCCGAGCAGCGGGTTGGGCGCGGTGCATCCTGTCATAAACGCCCCGGCGATCAGCAAGGCGAAAAGCAAGAGACATGTTGGCCAGCCGTTGCGTAAGCGGCGCAATCGCCTGGGGATGAAGAGGAGCAGGAGACCCGCCAGCAGAGGAACGCGAAGTTTGTTTGCGGGTACGAAAACTGATGTGGCTTGCATGGGCGCGCGGGTCTGCACAACCAGTGTGGAGCTTGTGCTGCCCCCGGGAACGGATGAAGGTGAAAACGTGCAGGTGGTGTTTGCAGGCAACTGGTAGCAACTGAGAGCTACCGGGAGATTGAAACCAGTGCCGGGCGTGATGGTGACGGTGTAAGATGCCGCTTCCCCGGTATAAACGGTTTGCGAAGCCGGCGAGGCAGAGATGCTGAAGTCGGCAGGGGAGACGACTTCGGCGACAATATTCGATGTGCTGGAATTGAATCCAGTTCCGCCTGCGTAAGTCGCAGTAATGTTATGCGAACCGACACTTAGGGAGCCGGTAGAGTAAGTGGCGGCGCCCGTGTTAAGGGATGCCGTGCCGAGCAGAGTCGCGCCGTCATAGAAAGATACATTACCCGTGGGCGTGATCGTAGAACCGCTGGCGGAATTGGCAACCGTTGCCGTAAACGTCACGCTGGCGCCAAAGGGCGCCGGATTGGGCGATGCGGTTAGAGTTGTTGTAGTCGTTGCAGTATTCACACTGACCGCGATAGACGATGATGCCGAAGCTATATCGTTTGTCGATCCGCCATAACTTGCCGTGATAGAGTAGCTGCCCACCGCGGGCGTCAGAATCAACTGAGCCACGCCGCTGTTGTTCAAATACGCACTGCCCAGCGATGCTGTTCCGTTATAGAAGGTGACTGTTCCTGTCGGCGTAGCGCCGCTGGCTGGAGTCACCGTTGCCGACAGAGTCAGCGCCTGGCCATAGGACAATGAAGTCGGAACAGCGGTGAGAGCAGTGGCCGTTGAGATGGCGTTCACGGCCACCGCGATTGCCGGCGAAGATGCCGAAGACGCATCGGTGGAGGAGCCGCCATAACTTGCCGTGATGGAGTAACTGCCCACTGCGGGCGTCAGAACCAACTGAGCCACGCCGCTGTTGTTCAAAGTTCCGCTACCCAAAGACGTGGTTCCGTTATAAAAGGTGACTGTCCCTGTCGGCGTAGCGCCGCTGGCTGGAGTTACCGTAGCCGTCAGAGTCAGCGTATGGCCAACGGTTAAGGTCGTTGGAACAGCGGTGAGAGTTGTAGTCGTCACCGTCGTGGCGCCTGCGGTGACCGCGAATGGCAGTGCGGAGGAGTTGGATGCAGCAAAGTTCGTATCGCCGGGGTAGGCGGCAGTGATGCTGTCATTTCCTGCCGGCAGCGCGGTAGTAGTCAGCGTGGCCACGCCGTTAGAAACCGTGCCCGTTCCCAGGTTCGTGCTGCCGCTGTAGAAGGTGACGGCTCCGCTGGCGTTGTGATTCTGCGCCAAGGAGGGGTTTAGCGTAGCGGTGAGAAGAACCTGCTGCCCAAAGGTGCTGCTGGTTGGATTCGCGCTCAGAGATAATGTTGTGGTCACCGGCTCCGCGATGAGCGCGGTTGTGGCGGAGATGCTGCCGCTATAGTATCCATCGCCGGGGTAGCTTGCATCCACCAGGTGAGTTCCGGTACCGACCGGCGAGATGCCAGTCACTGTAGCCGTGGCTGTGGCAGTTCCGGTCTCCTGGGCGAGCAGTACGGTCACTTTACCGGCACTATTGTCGGCTATGGCAATATCCGACAAACCATCGCTGTTGAAGTCTCCCACTGCGGCAAAAAGGGTACCCGTACCTGCCGTGGGAGTTGCTGCTGTAGTGAAAGTACCATCTCCATTGCCCAGCAACACCGTCACCGTGTTGTCGCCTACGTTTGCAGTAACCAGATCCGCCTTTCCATCTCCGTTGAAATCGCCCACGGCGACGGAATAGGGCATTGAACCCACAGCCGGACTCACGGCGGTTGGCGTGAACGTGCCATCTCCTTTGCCAATGAGCACTGTCATTGTGCCCGTACTAAGGGTGTTGACGTACGAATTTGCGATTGCCAGATCAAGGACGCCATCCCCGTTGAAGTCTCCCGCCGCGATGGATAGAGGTGAGTTTCCGGTAGCCAGATTCTGCGTCGTTGGATTAAAGGTGCCATCCCCATTCCCCAGCAGGATTGTCACCGAGCCAGGAAGATTCGTGGCGGAGGAATCAATCACCACGGCCAGATCGGCCTTGCCGTCTCCGTTGAAATCTCCCACAGCTACCGCCGAGGGACAACCTGGGAGAGACGTGGCCGGGGCAACCGGCGTAAAGGTTCCGTTACCAACGCCCAGCAGGATGGTCAGCGACCTTGTGCCGCAATTCAGGATGACAAGGTCGGCTTTGCCGTCGCCGTTGAAGTCTCCCGTCGCAACCTGCCATACCGTACCAACGGAAATAGGCGGCATAGCGTTGAAGGTGCCATCGCCATTGCCCAGCAGTACTTGAACCTCATTGAGGTCTGGGAGCGAAAGGGCTATATCCGCTTTGCCGTCGCCGTTGAAATCCGCTACCGCGGCGTTATTGACATTGGCGGCCACGGTCGGCGCCGTAGACCCCGCCAAGAATGTGCCGCCCCCATTTCCCAGCAGGACATTGAACCCAGGTAGGCTATAGATCGGAACAACCAGGTCAAGCTTGCCATCTCCGTTAAAGTCAGCCACAGCGACTGATTGAGGATAAGGATTTGTGGCGGGGCTGGAGGAGTTGAGAAAGCCCAACGTGGCTGTTCCAGACACCGGTGCCAGTACCGCTGTGCCCAGCACGTAGTTCGCATTGCTGGTGTCCAGAAAGGAGACCGTGCCGGTAGGCGAGATTGTGCCTTGTCCGGTTACCGTAGCCGTCAGTGTATAGTTGCCGGGTACTCCACTCTGCGCGATGGCTGTGGTTGTTGCATGGCTTCCTGAACCGGCCACGCTCACAGAGACCACGTTCGATGAACTGCCTGCGTCAGCGGTTGTTCCCAGAAAGACCGCCTTATAGGAGTGGCTGCCGGGTGCGGGAATAAACTTCAGCGTCGCCATTCCTAAACTGGTCAACTGCGCCGTGCCCAGCAGATGAATATCTGTGCAATAGGCCGCTGTCGCATCGCAGAAGTTGACCTGGCCTGGTGTGACAGCGGTATTCCCGGCCTTGACCGTAGCAGTCAGTGTCAGGGCCTGGCCAGCAGTCAAGTTCGATGCGGATGCGGTGAGTGTGTTGCCGGTGGTTGGAAGGGCGTTGACGACTTCGGAGCAGGTTGCCGAACTCGCGGCGAAGGATCCAGTTGGTGTGTAGGTCGCGGTGATGTTGTGCGTTCCAACGGTCGAGCCGGTGTAGGTAAGACTCGTTGTGCCGCTGAGAAGGCCTTGCGTTGCCAGCAAGGCTCCATTATCGGTGAATGAGATGGAACCTGTCGGCGTGCTATAGGCGGAAGTAACGGTGGCGGTGAGCTGTGCTGTGTTGTAGATGTAAATGGGGTTCGGCAGGCATGTGAGAGCAGTGCTGGTCGTATCGCCGTTGATCACCTGGGTGAGCGAAGCAGTGCTTGCCCCGAAGCTCCCCGCGGGTTGATAGTTCGCAGTGATGATGTGGCTGCCGACGGTGAGTGAATTAGTGCTGAAAGTAGCGGATCCAGTGCCGGAAACCGTCTGCGTCGAGAGAAGGGTAGCGCCATCGAGGAACTGAATATCGCCCGTGGGTGTCCCGAACGCCGCGCTCAGTTGAGCGGTAAAAGTGACACTCTGTCCGACCATCGCGGGGTTGAGGGAGCTGGTTAAGGTTTCGGCGATACCGCAATCGGTGAGTGTACCGGTGTATTCGTAAGCGCCCATATCGATGATGCAGCCCTTGCCGCTGCCATCCTGCACACGGGGGTTCCCACCGATGTCCTTCGTCCATACCAGGCCTGTCATGGTCTTAAAGGTTTGCAGGACGCTGTTCTGACCGCTATCGATTGCCGGCGATGTGCTCTTGAGGTGATAGTCGCCCGTGGAAGGACTGACAAACTCTGGATCGGAGACAATGTTATTGTATTTGCCTGAGACATCCACGCAGTACGAGCCAAAAAAAAGGCCTCCAGCGTTGTAGAGGATGTTATTTTCGAATGTCGGCTGGTCTGCCTCGCTGGGCGGGTCGAACCAGGAGCAGTTGACAGCCGGATAGGGGGTTGAGCCGCTGATAATATTGTTGACGATCACGACGCCGGGACCACTGTATCCATAGGAATAGGGTCCGGGGTAGATCTGAGCGATGAGGGTGCAGTTCGACCCGCTATAAGTGACATTGGTTGCGACGTTATCCACGATGGTGTTGTTGGCGATGAGGACGACCGGATTGCTGGCCGACAAGCCTCCATCCTGGGGAGCAAGTGCGCCACCGCAACTGGAGCTATTGCCATAGATCAGATTCTGAACGATGACGGTACCTTCACTGTTGGCCGATATGAAGGCGCTCCCAGGGTTTGGAGAGGCATTGTTGCGGATGACATTCTGCATGATGAGCACATTTTGCGCGGCCCATAGAAAAATTCCCGATCCGGTGAGGTTATTTTGAATGAGGTTGCCGATGATGGTAGACCCCAGACCATTTAAAGAATTGGGCGTCCCTCCCAGATGAATTCCGCTGCCAAAGGTGCAATAGCTTTCATTCGGGCCGAGTTGCACATTACTTTGCAGGACTCCCGAGACCTCGTTATTGAGGATCGTTGCGACTCCGAATTGCACGTCGATATTGTGGCAGTAGTTGGCGGTGATGGTATTGCCCTGAATGGTAGGCGATGCGCCGTTGACGTAGACGCCCCCGTCGCTGGTCCCGGTGAAGATGGTGTCGCCACCGCCGCGAATGGTGAACCCGGAGATAACGCTGGCGCTTGTTTCCGAGTGGTTGAAGATGACGGTGGCTAGCCCGGGCTTGTTGCCTCCGTTGATGATGGTGCTGGCCGCTCCGCCGGCGCTGGTGACGGTGATGGCTTTGCCATTGAAGTTGATGTTTTCGTTGTAGGTGCCAGGAGCAACGAGGACAGTGTCGCCACTATTGGCGGCGTCGATGCCGGACTGGATGGTGGTGTAGGTCTGGCCGGGACCGACGTTTATCGTCGTCTGCGCCATGGTTGCAGTAGCAAGCAGCGAAAGTGTGCCGACGAGAGCGGCGCGCAGTGTGTGGAGCAGTTTCGAAAGCATTTTGGGCCTTGGTTGCTATGCCAAGAGAATATATCACGGCGTCTTGGATTGAAGTGTGAGACCGTACAGAGAAATGCCCCATGGTCCAGGATTGAGGTCGCGCCTGAATGGTCGCCAATCCGGAAGTTATTTTTCGGTTAACAGATATGGTGAACACAGCCCTCAATGCGCCGGTAAGGGAGTCCGTGCCTCCATTGCGCTACGCCAAGATCGCTCAATGATCAGCCCAGCATGTAGGATCGGTACTGGAAAACGCCGATTGCGACGCTGATCTTCAATGATGCCAAGGCCTTGCGGATTTCAGTCGCCATGCCCATTCAGAACCTGTACGCTGCTCGTCAGTCCATAGGCCGCATCCAGTTTGCCATCATGATTGAAATCCGCAAACACCGGGAAGGAGGGCTTCATGCCCGACAAATTGGTTGGTATGCTTGTGCTGACCGTGGTAAACGCGCCGTCGCCATTGGACAGCGCGGAGTAGATGTGGCTGGAGTCAGTTGTCAGTACATCGTCGCGGCTGTCCTTATTGATGTCAAGGACGGCCATGACGTCATATGCTGGCAATCCCACACCGGAGCTGGGAACCAGTTGAGGGCTGGAAAAGGCGCCGTCGCCGTTTCCAAAGAGAATGTAGGCGTTGTAAACATAAATGGATGGAGAGCCAATGGCCAGGATGTCCAGCTTGCCGTCGCGATTGGCATCCAGCACCTAATTGATGGTCTTGCCTTCTGATGCTGCTCGAATGACCGCCTGGAAGGCCGGTTTCGGCTGACCGCCACGATCAAAAAGCAACGGGTAGCTGGTGCGCTCCTTCACCGGCCAGTCGTTCAGCCAGGAATCTCCGTCCGTCACGCACCAGAACGTCACACGGGTGATGACATCGCGGTGCTTCAGATAGACCGCGAATAAATCGGCATATCGTTTGGCAAGTTCCTGCTGCACGGATTCCGGCAATCCGTTGACGTACGGGTTCAGTTTTGGGTCCTGTTGAACGTTCAGGGAGACCTCGGCGCTTTGCTGCTGTGTAGCGTGGGGCAGCACGTTAATATCCAGCTCCGAAATCACCACCTTGACCCCCAGCTTTGCAAAGGCGGAGATGGTCGTGTCCTCATCCTCAATCGAGGGCCATGTGAGACCGTTATGTCCTTGCAGCCCGACTGATGTGATAGGGATTCCCTGGCTCTTCAGCCTGGCGATGAGCGCGAGCGCCCCCTTGCGCTTGGGCTCATTCTCCAGCGCGAAGTCGTTGTAGGTCAGTTGCGCCTGAGGATCGGCTTCGTGCGCGTACTGAAAGGCTTTCGCAATATAGTCCTCGCCAATGATCTTCAGCCACGGAGACTGGCGCAGAGTGCCGTCTTCGTTCAGCGCTTCGTTGACCACGTCCCAACTCTGAATGCGGCCTTTGTAGCGGCCGACAACCGTGTGGATGTGTTCACGCAAGCGCTTCAACAAGGTTTTGCGGCCGACGAATTCTCCTTTGTCATTGCGAAAGACCCAATCTGGAACCTGGTGATGCCACACCAGGTTATGGCCTACGATAAACATGTGGCGCTTCTCTCCGAAGGCCACGTACTGATCGGGAATATCGAAGGCGTAGACGCCCGGCTGAGGGTGGATGTTCTCCCACTTGAGAGCGTTTTCCGGAGAGATGGAGTTGAATTGCGCCTCGATAATCGCGTCCCCGCGGCTATCCTGGCCTGTTATCTGGGCGCTGTTGATTGCCGCGCCAATCACGAAGTCACCCTTGTAGGCCTCTTTCAGAGAGGTGGGTGCCTGGGCGGTGGCCGCCAAAACTGCCATAACTCCCACCACCACTGCTAATCGCGCCTTTGTCCGCGTTTTCCTTAACATGGTTCTTCCTTTTCTGAAACTTTGCCGAATCGATAGCAAGTCTACGATGCCGTGCGTGGAGCAAACGTCTTGCGCCGTTCGGCCAGTTCGTTCGCGATCTTCAGGTTCATTTCTCGCGAGATGGGATAAAAGAACAGACAGGCGGCCGTAGCGAAGAAAGTTAGGCCAGCATAGATACTCGCCGTCAGGAGGATTCCGCTCTGTGCGTGTGCCGTCTGCAAATCAGCTTTGGAAACGAAACCATACAGATCGAAGAGCCAGGCGGCAACGGCGCCACCGAGGGCGAGACCTGCCCAGAGAGCGAACACGACGCCGGCCGTGACCGTGCCGCTGGCGCGGCGGCCCGTCTTCCATTCGCCGTAATCGGCTACATCGCCCATCATGGACCACAGGATGGGTCCCGACAAACCAAACGAGAACTGGCGAAGGACTTCCATTCCAATGATGGTGAACGTGGCGTGTGGTGAAATGAAGAGCAAAGCCATACAGAAGATCGCTGACAAGATCATGCTTACGATGAAGAGCAAGCGTTTGCCGACGCGCTTCGACACGGCCGTGGAGCAGGCAACGCCCGCGATCAGCGAGGCCAGCCCGAATCCGTTGAACCACGAGAAGAGGTTTGCATTGCTGGCCACATAGCGGAAATAGGGCAGCATCACGTTTCCGCGGATCACGATTGCCATGAAATAGAACAGCGTGGCCAGGAAGAGTACGATCCATGAGAGGTTCCCAAAGAGGTCGGAAAGGTCCTGGCGGAGCGAGGTCTTCTGCTGCGGGTCGGGTTGGACTCGCTCCTTGGTAGATAGGAAGGCGATGATGAAGAAGATCACGCTGAGGGCCGAAAGCAGGCCCATGGTGAGCTGGTAGCCGCGCGCGTCGTTGCCGCGCCCCAGCCAGGCAACCATCAACACCGCGAGGCTCTGCACAATGAAGCCCGCTATATTGGCAAAGATCTGGCGGTAGGACGCGATGCTGTTCCGCTCGTCGGGGTCCGAGGTCATGACCGCAGTGAGCGTGGCATATGGCACATTGTTCATCGTGTAGATCACGCGGAGCAGGGTATAGGAAACCCACGCATAAATGATCTTGGCGGCCGGGCTCAAGCTCGGTGTGGTGAAGGTGAGAACGCCTATGATGCCGAAGGGCAGCGCCGTCCACAGCAGCCAAGGCCGGAACTTGCCCCATTTTGTGCTGGTTCGATCGGCAATCACGCCCATGACCGGGTTGAGGCAAGCCACACCCAGGCCGACGACCAGAAAGAGCATTCCTGCCTGCGCCGCCGTGAGGCCAAAGGTGTGGGTGTAGAAGTCCAACTGCAGGGCCAGCATGGCCTGGAAGATGAAATTGGCTGCCAGGTCGCCCAGAGCATAGCCCGACTTCTCTGCGAAGGAAAGTTTCTCGATCATTGCTGCCTCGTCATTCGCCGGCGTTCCCGGCCGCGTTTACTTTGTCACCTGTAAAATCAGTTTCTGCAGATCGGCATCTCGCGAAGAATTGCCGACCATAATCTCAAAATCTCCGGGTTCCACCACATACTTCATATTCACGTCGTAGAACGCAAGCAGCGCCGGAGTAATGTCGAGCGTGACCGTTGTGCGTTCGCCGGGCTTGAGCCACACTTTCTTAAAGCCTTTGAGCTCCTTGACCGGCCGCGTCACCGAGCTGACCAGGTCGCGAATGTAAAGCTGCACAACTTCCGCTCCCGCGCGTTTGCCCGTGTTGGTTACATCCACAAGAATCTGCGTCGATTCCTTCGTCCGAATCTTTTTTTTCTTCAGCCTCGGATTCGAGAGGTCGAAGCTCGTATAGCTCAGCCCAAAACCGAAGGCATATAGCGGCGAGACATCATCGAACAGATAGCCGCGCCGCGCCGACGGTTTGTAGTTGTAGAACACCGGCAGGTGGCCCACCGAGCGAGGCACCGAAATCGGTAACTTGCCGCTCGGGTTGGTTTCGCCGAACAACACGTCGGCAACTGCGCGTCCGGTCTCCTGGCCAAGATACCAGCATTCGTAAATCACCGGCACATTCTGGGCGACGTAGTTGATGGAGAGCGGCCTGCCGTTGAACAAAAAGACAATGACCGGCTTGCCCAGCGCGAGCATCGCTTTCACCAGCTCTTCCTGGCGTCCGATCAGGTCCAGGCTGGTGCGATCGCCCATGTGGTTCAGCCCCCACGCCTCGCGCGAGGTCTGCTCGTTTCCGCCGATCGCCAGCACGATGACATCGGCCTGCCGCGCTACGCTCACCGCTTCGGCAATCTGTTTGCGGTCCTCTGCCGGATCGCTCGGCACCACCTCATCCTGGTTCCAGTTGCCGCCGATGGTGATCTTGCAACCCTCGCTATAGAGGACCTTCACCTTCTTCCCGGCCTTCTCCTTGATGCCGTCCAGCACCGTGACATTGTGCTTTGGCACGCCGCTGTATCCGCCCAATAGGCCGCGATTCGCATTAGGTCCGATCACCGCGATGGTGTTGATTTTGCTCAGATCGAGTGGCGCAATGTTGTTTTCGTTCTTGAGCAGGGTAATCGCCTCATGCGCCGCCTTCAGCGCCAGGCCGCGATGCTCATCGCAGCCGACTACGCGCTCCGCCTCTGCAGGATCGACATATGGATCGTCGAACAATCCCATCTCGAATTTCCAGAAGAGCATCGGCGCAACCAGATCGTCGAGCTGCGACTCCTTCAGTACGCCCTTCTTCACCAGCTCCACCAGATGCAGGTAGCAATCCGGGTCGGGCAACTCGATATTAACGCCCGCATTTACGGCCAGCGCGCACGATTCCTTCTTGTCTTTGGCGACGTTATGGCCGTGCGTGTCTGGCCGGTAACCCAGTTCCCAGATGGCGAAATAATCGGAGACCACAAACCCCTTGAAGCCCCACTCCTTGCGCAGCAGGTCCCGCAGCAGCCACTTGTTGGCGTGCGAGGGCACACCATCGATCTCGTTGTAGGAGGCCATCAGCGTCACGGCCCCCGCTTCGCGCAGCGCTTCTCTGAAGGTGTAAAGGAAGGTTTCGCGCAGGACCCGCATGGAGACGTTTGACGGAGCGCAGTTCATGCCCGATTCCGGCTGCCCATGTCCCACAAAGTGCTTCAGCGTCGCCAGCAGATGGCGCTTATCTTTGAAGGTTGCATCTCCCTGGAAGCCGCGCACTGCCGCGATACCCATTCGTGAAACCAGGTAAGGATCTTCGCCGTAGGTCTCCTCCACGCGGCCCCAGCGAGGCTCGCGCGCCACATCCACCACCGGGGTAAGCGCCTGATGCGCGCCGCGCAGGCGCGCTTCCATTGCCGTCATCGTGAACAGCGACTCCACCAGCGTGGGATTGAAGGTTGCACCCAGGGCAATGGGCTGCGGAAAACTGGTTCCACCCGGAGCCGCGTGGCCATGCAGGCACTCCTCGTGAAAGATCACCGGAATGCCCAGGCGGCTGTTCTCGAGGAAGAACATCTGGATGGCATTGGTCAGCTCGGCCATGCCGCGAGCATTCTTGCCGCCGCCGGCATCGCTCGGCCGGCCGACCTGCCCCAGTCCACGGCCATCGCGAAAGGCCTGTTTTGCCTTCTGGAGATCGAAATTGCCGTCCACATTCACCAGCGTCTCGGCCTTCTTTTGCCAGATGCACAGCATCTGAGCGGCCTTTTCCTCCAGTGTCATCCGCGCGAGCAGGTCCTTGACACGCCTGGCGGAGGGCTGTTTGGCGTCTTTATAAAGGGGAGTAGCTTTGCGGGCCTTTACGGCGACTGCGGACTTCTGCTTTTTCATGCGATCCATCCCTTACGGTTCCTGCTCGCGACGATGCACGGTGATTGACTGAAAAGAAATAGCTTAGCCCGGGATGCAGGTTCCCAATAGTGACCAACAAAACCCGGTAAACCGCGGAAATTCCCCGGCTCCCGCATTAGCGGCAGCGAACCAGCGGCGGAGGAATTGTTGTTGAGCCAAACTAAATCGACAGACATACTCGAATAAGGCAGGTAAACACCGATCGACCGGCCAGGAAAAATTGCGGACCGTCGATGCGAGGAGCCCACCTGACCAGGATCTCCATCTTGCCTTTCGGCTACGGACCAATATACTCCAAACCGCCCTCATTCGCGATCTTTTTTACATTTGTTCAAAGGCTAAACGGTCTGTCCCTCGCCAAAATGCCGATCGGCTGGCAATCAAACAGACGAGTATCTTCTACAGTTTTGGCTGTTTGGGCGTAACACTAGATCATTTCTTTCGACTGGAAATATTAATGTGGATAGTCCGGCATCCAGGATTTAGCGAAGACAGATGATAGGCGCGCGAATTCTCTACGAAACATCGCGTTATCTATATGTTCACGTTTTTCAATAAGTTATTTGCTTTCAAGCGATTATTAATCCAACTCCCGCCGCCTCCACCATTAACATGTTTTTTATCAATAGAATGTAGTTTATTTTGCATTCGGATTTGTGCGGCCTATCTTGCTCCTCTCCATTCAACACACTCTACAGCCCGCTTAAGTGAAAAAATATTCTTGCCCGCCGTCAATAGGGTGCGTATACTTGTCAGGTTCCACGGTAGTTGCTTGAAGGCAACTGTTTTCAGTAGTTTCCACTCAGCGAATGAAGAAGGAGGTTGTATGGGAAAAATCAACATAGGCCGCGTGATCCTCGGGGGTCTCATCGCCGGGATCGTTGCAGATGTTCTGGGTTTCCTGGTAGATGGCGTGTTACTGGGGGCTATGTGGAATGACCGGATGCAGAAACTCAACCATTCCGCTTTGTCGTCAACGCAATTGATTGCGCTCAACCTGCTCGGCCTGGCCTGCGGTATTGCACTGATCTGGATCTATGCTGCCATCCGGCCTCGCTTTGGCGCTGGAGTGAAGACCGCGGTCTACGCCGGCCTGGCCGTTTGGGTTGTTGGCGTGCTGATTCCGAACCTCAGCTTCATGTGCGCGATGGGTCTTTTTGGGCGTCGCCTAGCGGCGTACACAACCCTCGGCAGCCTTGTCGAGATCGTTGTTGCCGCGATTGCCGGCGCTGCTCTTTACACGGAATAAGCCTGCTGGCTCGGTTAAACCAACCTCAATCCAGACAGATTTACCCCACTGCGTGCAGGCTCAGGATCAGATGAGCCTGCACGCATTCTTCATTGCGCGGCCGTGACTGCCATTCCACTGGTTGTTAATGATCACGGGAGAGTAAGGGGCAGGCGGTTTACTCACTCGGCGGTGTTTCTTTACTTTTATTGCATCCCTTGGGCCTGGTCTGCGTCTCTTATTTGTCGGCAACCGTGCAGGATGAGCTATTTTGACCGCTTATCCGTCCAGGCGAAAAGTTACCTTTGTTTTACACTCCGCGTTTTCACTCCTTATACTGGGGGATGCGCGCCGATGTTCATGGAAGAACGGCATCAGGGTTGCAGTTTGCCCCGTATCGGGGAATTTGATAGGCTCAGGCCATCTTCAAGCTGAGCGAAAGGAGAGTTTTCATCATGGCAGAGGAAAACAAGATTAATGGTCTGGCGTGGTTTTTGGCCGGATTGGGCGTCGGCGCGCTGGTGGGGATTCTATACGCCCCCAAAAGCGGCCGAGAGACCCGGGAAGACCTGATTTCGGGCGCCCGAGAGGGAACCGAGTACCTGCGCGCTCGCACCCGGCAAGTTGCCGAGCAAATGGGCAACCTGGTGGATCAGGGCAAAGAGCAGGTAGGTGAATACGTGGAGCGCGGCCGCGAGGCTGTGGATCGCGGACGAGCGCAGTGGGAAGAGTTTGTGGAGCGCGGCAAGAACCTGGTTACCGAACAGACTGGCCGGGTGACCGCGGCCGTTGAAGCCGGACGCCAGGCCTACAAGAATCCCCCCGTTTCCGGCGAACCCAAGGAACTCTGAACAGGCGTTTCCCCCATGCTCTCTACCGGCCCGGCCTGATTGCGCCTTGGAAAGCATAAATCCATCCGTACGGAGCCCTGCGCGCGCCGCAGGTTGCGGTTCAAGCGCAGGCTCCGGAGACAACGCTTCGGCCTGGTTTGGGGAGAGCAGAAGAGAAGATAACAGAACCAGAGCCCGTAGATTCACTAAGCGAGACCACTTCAATGCCAATGCCTAAACTGGACGATCAAACCATCCTGCTCGCCTTAGCTGCTGTAACCGGGCTGGCTGTGTTTTTGCAGGTCTTCATCCTGCTGGGAATCTTCGTTGCCATACGTAAGGCCGCCAACTCCATCCAGAAAGAGATCGGGAGTCTGCGCGCCTCCATCATGCCCGTCATCTACGACACCCAGGAACTCCTTGTCAGTTCGCGGGAGACCCTTGTCAATGCGCAGGAATTTGTCGCAAATGCGCAAGGCTTCCTGACCCGTGTTTCGCCCAAGGTTGAAGCGGCGGCTGGTGACGTGGCGGAAATTGCGCGCGGACTGCGAGCGCAAACCGCCCAGATGCAATCCTCGGTGATGGAGATTCTGGAAAAAGTGCGCAAGCAAAGCACTCGCGTGGATAGCATGGTCACCGGAGTTCTGGACACCGCGGACCGCGCCGGAGGCTTTGTGAACGATGTCGTGAGCCGGCCGGTGCGGCAGGTCTCAAGCATCCTGGCGGCGGTCAAGGCGATCGTCGAGTCGCTGCGCGGGTCAAGAGCGCAATCGCGCTAACCGAGCATGGTCAACCCAAGCGACCTGCTCGATGAATAGAGCGGTCTGCTTTGACGAACGGTTCTGGCGGAATAGTCCGCTGGATGCGGCACTGCTCTACACGATCCATCCACCGCCAGCCACCTCATCGCCGTCATAAAAGACCGCCGACTGGCCCGGCGTGACGGCGCGTTGCGGCTCGTCGAAGGTAGCGATAACCTCATCGGCCCCAGACGGTTCGATCGTTGCCCAGGCAGGCTCATGACGGTGGCGAATCTTCACGCGCACACGCATGGAGCTGGTCAACTCCGGAATGGAAATCCAATTCAGGCCGCGAGCTCGCAAGCTGCGGGTGGCCAGTTCCTCGTCCGCGCCCACGGTGACGCGATGCGTGACCGGGTCGATATTCAGCACATAGAGCGGCGAGGGCGAGCTGACGCCCAGCCCCTTGCGCTGGCCCACGGTGAAGTTGAAGATGCCCTCGTGGCGGCCCAGCACCTCGCCATTCGATGCCACCAGCTCACCAGTTGTTTCCGGCAGCCGCTGGCCCTGCTCCTCAAGATACGCCGTAAGGAACTGCTTGTAGTCGTCGCCGGGGATGAAGCAGATCTCCTGCGAGTCGGGCTTTTCGGCCAGCGCCAGGCCGTGTTGCCGCGCTGCCTCGCGCACCTCTGTCTTGGTCATCCGGCCCAGCGGAAAGAGTGTGTGCGCCAACTGTTCCTGCGTCAGGCCGAAGAGAAAATACGTCTGGTCCTTTTCTGAATCCCTGGCCCGCTTGAGAATCCAGCGCCCCCGTCCGGAATCTCGTCTGCCGTCATACTCGTTGATCGCATAGTGCCCGGTGGCGATGCGATCTGCGCCGATGCTCTGCGCGGTCTTCAAAAGCTGATCGAACTTGAGGTGGTTGTTGCACAGCGAGCAGGGAATCGGCGTCCGCCCGGCGAGATACTCGGCGACGAAGGGCAGGACAACATCGTCTTCGAAACGCTCCTGCTGGTTGACGACGTAGTAAGGAATCTTCAGGTGTTCAGCCACGCGGCGGGCATCGTACACATCATCCAAAGAGCAGCAGCGGCCAGCCTTGGGCGTATCGGGAATGCCGTGCCGTCCGGCCAGCCGCGTTTGGTCCCAGAGCTGAAGCGTCAACCCGACAACGGGGTTGCCTGAGTGAGCGAGCATCGCCGCCACCGTCGAGGAGTCCACCCCTCCGGACATGGCAACGGCAATAGTGGTGCGTTCAGTCATGGAGTTCACAGTCTCACAGTTTCACAACTCTACCATGAAAGGCGAAGAAACGTAGAAATCGACCCCCGGGGGGAGGGTATGCTTTTTGGGGGTATAAATCTAACAGATGTCCATCATATTAAACGGGTTCCATCTCGATTTCTCTTTGCAATTGGCCATAGTTTGACCTCTTTCCCGCTCGGACCACCCATTGAGACTGTGCGCTAATAGAAGGAAATTATCTGCAAACGGGTGCAAATTCTTTTGTTTAGGGGAAAAGGTCCTTGCTGGCGAGCCGCGTCTGACCCCACAACTGCCTCATCTCCGTTAAAGCACATTGCTCTTGCCAAGATTGCAGCTTTCACACTTGGTTTGGAGGTTCTCTTCAACGGTTTCACCACCAAGACTCCAAGCTGTTATGTGGTCAACGTGTAGTTCAAGACCTGGCGTCGTGGCTGGACTTCTTCCACATGAACAACATCTGAAGTTGTCGCGTTTCAAAATGAAGAATCGTAATCGCAAAGAAGGATCACGGCTTGTTCGATGCCCACTGGCCGCCTCTATTGTGGTCGAAGGAGTTCTATCTTGTGAGTTTGCGTATTCAACAAACTGTTCAAGCGCCTTTGTCCACGAACCAAAGCGGCGATTATACGGCCTCTCGGAAATCGTGGATGGTAGATAGGCCGTCTCCCTGCGCTTTGGTTGTCGTCCGTAGTGTTCCCACAATACCATCAAGTTTTCAAACAGATGCTCGTCAGAAATATTGACTTCATTCACAATTTCTAGCCCAGCTTCTTTAAGCGCGTTGTTCCATGAGCCAAAGCGATTCTCAAATGTTGTTGCCGAATACTTTCCATACTTCCGATATAGTCTGGCAGAAATGCTCTTTGTTCCAGCAGCCTCGGCGGCACGTTGAAGATCGGCTAACAGTTCAACGCTGGACACAGGCGCATTTGGTGACCGGCTCAACTGGAATTTCGCATTGCTCATGCTCACCCCAATCAAAATCTGATTGATTATATCCAATAGGTGGGTTTTCCAAACTCACGCTACATTCCCTCAGGGGCTAAAGCCCAACACCTTTTTGTTGCGCTTACGGCATGACTGAAGTCGTGCCCTGACACTTCTTGCTCCACTATTTGCAATTTTCCGCAAGCTTTAAAGCCGTGCCCATTCAAAGCTACGACTCAGTCCACAGTAGTTCTTATCCCGCCGTCCCCGCCGCTACCGGCGAAATCGCCCGCAAATGTTCGACGGCCTCGGGAACCACCTTCAGCACATAGTCCACATCGGCCTCGGTTGCTGTCTTGAGCAGACTGAAGCGCAGGCTGGCGCGGGCGCGGGTCTTGTCCAGGCCCATGGCCATCAGCACGTGGCTCGGTTCCGTTGCGCCGGAGTGGCAGGCCGAGCCGCCGGAGACAGCCACGCCTTTCAGGTCCATGGAGATCACCAGCGCCTCGCCTTCCACCTGATCGAACCAGATGTTGGTGGTGTTGGCCGCGCGGGGAGCAGAACCTCCATTCACACCCGTGCCGGAGATCTGCAAAACGCCAGCTTCCAGCCGGTCGCGCAGTTTTGCCAGGCGATCGATGGTTCCGTCTTCCAGCGAGTGCATGGCAAGCTCCGCGGCCTTGGCCAGGCCAACGATACCGGGGACGTTTTCGGTTCCGGCGCGTTGGCGGCGCTCATGGCTGCCGCCCACTAATAGCGGTTCAATCGGAGTTCCGCGGCGCACGAACATTGCGCCGACGCCTTTTGGGCCGTGCATTTTGTGCGCGCTGATGGAGCAGAGATGGCAGCCAAAGCGGCGGGTATCGATTTTAATTTTTCCTGCGCCCTGCACCGCGTCGATGTGAAAGAAGACGCCGGTATCGGCGGCGATCTTGCCGATTTCTTCCACGGGCTGAAGCACGCCGGTCTCGTTATTGGCCAGCATCACGCTGATCAGCCGCGTCTCAGGCCGGATGGCGCGCAGAATATCCGCCGGACTGATCAACCCGCAGGACTGAGGCGCGACAAAGGTCGTGGCAACGCCGAGTTGGGGGCCGCGCTGCGCCACGCGGTCTGCCGCCCTGAGAACTGCGGAATGCTCAATCGAAGTCGTAATAAAGTGGTCGCCAGGATGCAGCAGGCCGAAGATGGCGGTATTGTCTCCTTCGGTGCCGCCGGAGTTGAAGACTACCTCGGCATCGTGGCAGTTGAAAAACTCGGCCATGGTCGCGCGCGCGCGTTCCAGCGCGGCGTGCGCCCGCTGGCCGTCGAGGTGAATCGAGGAGGCGTTGCCGAAGCATTCCATCCAATACGGGCGCATGGCCTCCATCACCTCCGGCAACAGGGGTGTGGTGGCATTGGCGTCCATATAAACTCGCTTCATCGATACATCTCCTTTTATCGATTGTACTGGAAGAGGTATTTCGCGCGACGATTGGCGGCAAAAGGAAATTGGCCGGCTGAGGCAGTCAAGAACCGGGATGAATAGAACCTCTGTCATCAGCTCAAGTGGCGATGCGATCCGTATAGTGTTGCTTAATCCAATCGAGGTAAGCGCCGGTGCGCACGCCTTCAACCCAATCCGGATGGTCGAGGTACCAGCGAACCGTTTTGCGCAACCCGCTTTCAAAGGTTTCGGCAGGGCGCCACCCGAGTTCGTGCGCAATCTTCGAGGCGTCCATGGCGTAGCGCCGGTCATGGCCAGGACGGTCCTCGACGAAGGTGACAAGATTTTTACGCGGGCCGAGGCCGGCGTTGGGACTCATCTCGTCCACAAGATCGCAGATTGTATTCACCACATCGAGATTCCTGCGCTCGCTGTTTCCGCCGATGTTATAAGTTTCGCCCACGCGGCCTTTTTCGAGAACAGTCCGGATAGCCGCGCAGTGGTCCTCCACAAAGAGCCAGTCGCGCACGTTGCCGCCGTCGCCATAGACGGGCAACGGCTTACCCTCCAGCGCATTCAGGGTCATGAGTGGAATCAGCTTCTCGGGAAATTGAAAGGGTCCGTAGTTATTGGAGCAATTCGTCGTGAGAACGGGCAGTCCCCAGGTGCGATGATAGGCCCGCGCCAGGTGGTCTGAAGCGGCCTTCGACGCGGCATAAGGGCTGTTGGGGGCATAAGCCGCGGTTTCAACGAAGGGCGGATCATCAGCCGCAAGCGAGCCGTACACCTCGTCGGTGGAGACGTGCAGAAACCGGAAGGCAGTCTTGTCCGCCTCCGCGAGTTTCGACCAATAGAGCAATGCCTGCTCGAGCAGAACGAAAGTTCCCAGCACGTTGGTGCGAATGAACGGCTCGGGTGAAGCGATGGAACGGTCCACGTGACTTTCCGCCGCAAAATGAACAATGGCCCTGGGCTGATGCGCCTGCAACAGCGCGGCCACGCGCTCCACGTTGCAAATGTCGCCAGCAGCCAGCAGGTAGCGCCCATCCCCTTGAAGGGAGGATAAGTTGGCGGGATTTCCCGCATAAGTCAGCAGATCGAGGTTGATTACGGACGAACCTGTCTCTTTTATCCAATTCAGGATAAAATTCGAGCCGATAAAGCCGGTCCCGCCCGTGACCAGTATCGTATCTTTCACTACCGCTCCCTTACTTCTCGCTGTCCAGCACCTTCATCTGGGCGGCATCGTAGCGGGTTCCCGCCACGGCCTCCGCAGGAATCGCCGCCTGCTCCTTCAGTGTATCGATCAGTTGCCGCTTACGCGCCAGAAAAGCGCGGAAGTCGCCTGTATCGAGCAGGTTGACGCCCACGTCGATGGCCGCCAGGCTCTCCGCGCCGTCCGCTTCCTTCCATCCTGCATCGTAGGACGCGAGCCTCCATCCGGCAAGGGTTAAGCCGTTCGCTGCTTTCAGTCGCTTTCGCCACTTTTCTGTTTCCCTCGCGCCCCCATCTCTGTCATACTTGAATGTGCCCACCTGGTACGGTCCATCCCAACATTCCCCTCAAGAGGTTGCACCCATGTCGGCAAAATATGTCTTTGTGACGGGCGGAGTTGTGTCCAGTTTAGGCAAGGGTCTGGCGGCGGCCTCCATCGGCTGTTTGCTGGAAAGCCGCGGCCTGCGCGTCAACATGATGAAGTTTGACCCTTATCTCAACGTCGATCCGGGCACCATGTCGCCCTTCCAGCACGGCGAGGTCTTTGTCACCGATGACGGAGCCGAAACCGACCTCGACCTGGGCCACTACGAGCGTTTCACCCATGCTCCGCTCTCCCGCGACAACAACCACACAACGGGGCGCATCTACGAGCAGATCATTATGAAGGAGCGGCGCGGCGATTATCTGGGCTCTACGGTTCAGGTCATTCCCCACGTGACCAACGAAATCAAAAACGCCATGCGCAAAGTCAGCTCCAATGGCGCGGACGTCACCATTGTCGAGATCGGCGGCACGGTGGGCGACATCGAGTCGCTGCCCTTTCTTGAGTCCATCCGCCAGATGCGCCAGGAGTTGGGCCGCGAGAATACGGTCTTTGTCCACCTGACGCTGGTGCCGTTTATCGCCGCTGCCCAGGAGCTGAAGACCAAGCCCACGCAGCACTCCGTCAAAGAGCTGCTCTCCATTGGGATTCAAGCGGACATTCTGCTCTGCCGCTCGGAGCGCCCGCTGGGCATTGAGATGAAGCAGAAGATTGCCGCCTTCTGCAACGTCGAGGAGCGAGCCGTCATCGGAGCTGTCGATGTGCCCTCCATCTACGAGTTGCCGCTCTGCCTTGCTCAGGAAGGCGTAGATGCGCTCATTCTCAATTACCTGCGCAAGGAAGCGCCCCCAGCCGACCTGACAAAGTGGAAGGAACTGGTCGACCGCTGCTACCACCCCAAAGATGAAGTTCACATCGGGATCGTCGGAAAATATGTCAGGTATGAAGACAGTTACAAGTCGCTCAAGGAGGCTTTGACCCACGGAGCCGTCTCGCAGAACCTTAAGCTCCGTGTTACATGGGTTGATGGCGAGAACCTGGAGTCGAAAACTCCCCCAGGCCCGAGTGAAGACCGGAGTTATGAATCGAAGTTAGCCGGATTTGACGGCATTCTGGTTCCCGGAGGCTTCGGCAAGCGCGGCATCGAGGGCATGTTGAACGCCATCCGCTATGCCCGCGAAAAGCAGGTGCCTTACTTCGGCATCTGTCTCGGCATGCAGACCGCCTGCGTCGAGTATGCCCGCAACGTTTGCGGTCTCAAGGATGCCAATTCCACCGAGTTCGATCCCGCCACTCCGCACCGCATCATCTACAAGCTCCGCGAATTGCTAGGCGTTGAAGAGATGGGCGGGACCATGCGGCTGGGCGCATGGACCTGCGTCTTGCAAGAGGGTTCGCTCGCCGCTCGCGCTTACGGCATAACCGAGATCAGCGAGCGCCACCGCCATCGCTACGAGTTCAACCGCGAGTACGAAGCGCGGCTGACCGAAGCCGGCCTGCGCATCAGCGGCGCCACTCCCGACTCCACTTATGTCGAGATCGTCGAGATTCCCGGCCATCCGTTCTTTTTAGGTTGCCAATTCCACCCGGAATTCAAATCCCGGCCGCTGGAGCCGCATCCGCTCTTCCGCGAGTTTGTGGCGGCAAGTTACAAGAACCGGCAGAGGCGATTGGCATCCGAGAATAAGTAACTCTCCTCGTTAACCGACGCTCTGTCATTCTGAGCAGCCCGACTTGCCGTTGCATGTTACGCCAGGAATGAACTGCGTCACCATTCACCCCGGAGGGGTGGTGGATAATAGCCCCGGGTGGAGCGCAGCGCAACCCGGGGAATGCCTGCGAAACACAACATCTCAAACCCGTTCATCAGGAGCAACCGGACACTGGTCATAACAAAGCGGAAGGGAGTCGAAGGACCTGCGGTTGTTCCGCACGATGGTTTTTCTGGTTTATTAATTCCATGTATACTTGGTACCGCCAAAGTGTTTGGACTTGAAAATCAGGAGGAGTTTATGAACCTAGAAGCTGATACCATTGCTGCTCTTACTAAGAGCTACAAACAGAAGGCTGCCGCGGGTGAAGATCAGTTTCTTAATCGGATTAAATGCAATGTAGAAGGAAAAATCGATCTTCCGACACCAGAACAGTTCTGGTTCGAACTTGTGGCGGCGCTGCTTTCCTCCCAGCAACGCTCGGGGGAGAATACTCCATTGGATCGGTTTTATAAATTGAAACCATTTCCTCTGTTTCTGCAAACTTATGACGAATTGAATGACGTTCAGGTTAACGAAATTCTGAAACCATTTCGCTTTCACGGGAGAATCACAAGCCAGTTGAGGAAAAACCATAATTTGCTTTTTGGAAAAGGAATGGGCTGGCAGGAGATTGAGTCAGGATTGAAAAAACTTCTTGTGCAGAGGAACAGTGCGCCCTCGATTGATCACAAGGAGATTGAACGTAATGTCTCACAGTTGCTAGCATATCGCTTAAAGGGTGTTGGACCGAAGCAGTCCAGAAACCTGCTTCAAGCACTCGGCTTGACACGATTTGAGATTCCACTCGATAGCCGTGTCGTTGGATGGTTACGCGAGAATCTAGGATGGCTGATTTGTGTCGAGGGGCTAAGCGATAAAGATAATTATGAAGAACTTCTCGACCGGGTTCAAAGTTCGTGTGAATCGGCTGGCGTATTGCCGACGGTTTTTGATGCGGCGGCATTCTTGAAGGGGTATACCGTGAAGGCCAACAAGAATTCGACCACAAGTATTGGATACGTGAACCGAAATGGACAAGTGGTCGTTCGCAATACCGGCTTGCCTGGAACCGATCACGGTCAGTCTGTCTATCAAATTGGCTGTTCGATCTGCGGTAACGTCTACGGTGCCAATGGCAGCGACATTCACTTGCGGAAATGTCCAAAACATCAAGGTGGAGCAACAGGGCTGCCTTACGAGTGACCTATCCCAGCAGCACCGCCCCCTTCACCTTCCCCGCCAGCACCCGGTCAAAGGTGACCAGCGTCAACTCCGCCGCCTCGGCGAATGCAGCCAGATATGCATCGGCCCACAACTTTGGGGCAACCATTGCTTGCGACGTGCGTCTGCGGAGTTCAGCTTCCATCGTGGAAGGTTCCGGGAGCAAAACAGCCTGCCCTGTGTCGATCCAGTCGTCATAGACCTGCCAGCAATCGCGCAGGCTCAACGCGTCTTGGCCCATCACCGTGTCTGTGCTAAGCAGCCGGAAGAGTCCCAGTTGTGTGTGGCGGCAGAACGCGAGGACAGTAAACGGGTCGAGTGCGTTGTACCATCGCGCCGCCTCTTCGTGATGCCGGTGCTGGTCGAATATCAACGCAATCCACACGTTGATATCAGGGAAAACCGATGAGGTCATAGATCTTCTCGTTGTCGAGATCCAGCGTTCCCGGCTTGGTGGACCGAAGAATCGGCAACTTCATGCGCCGGGGAGGGGATTGCGCCATCCGCTTCTGGGCTGCGGTTTGCAGCGCATCCAGCACGATCTGCCTGACCGTAGTGTTTTCTTCGACCGCCATCCGCTTGATGTTCTTGTAGGTCTCATCCGGAATGTCGATGGTGGTCCGCATAGGAAGACTATAGCATATTTATGCCTTTATGTAGCATAATTATGGCGAAAAGTTTGATATTGCACTATTTCTTGTGCAATTACTACGCAACAGTCTTCCAAAATCCGCCCAATACGGCAAAATGCCTCTCCGCACGGAGAGGTATCTCGACAAAAAAACCATGGAGCCGAAGATCGGACTTGAACCGATGACCTGCTGATTACGAATCAGCTGCTCTACCAACTGAGCTACTTCGGCCTTCCTGTTGAGATTGTACCGTTGCGTTCGCCTCCGGTAAAGTTCCGCGCGGAAACTCTCTGTCAGCCGCGCAGAAATCTCCCCGCAAGGCTTACACCGCGGCTGGCGCTTTCAATTCGATCTGGATCTTGGGCGGCTGGAGCAGCGTGTTGTGAATCAGGCAGTGATGAACAGCCTGCTCCACGCCCGCGCGGTCGGCCTCGCTCAGCGCCAACGGAATCTTGACCTCAATCCGGAAAAAGTCCAGCCTCGCCGGCGGCCCGGCCTTGGCTGCCGTCACGCGCACCTCGGTTCCCTCGCGCGGCAACCCCTTCTTTTTGAGGTAGGCCAAGGCGTAGAAGGCCGCGCACGTGCCCAGAGAAGCAAGGAGGAGTTCCGGCGGAGTCATGCCTTCATCGCTACCGCCGTTTTCAGGCGGCTGATCGCACACCAGAGAATGCTGCCGCGCCGCGACCTCCATCTTTACATCTTTCAAAAACCTTACGTTGACTTCCATCGTCATTTCCTTTCAACACTCATCGAATTTTATATCAAACCGGCTGCGGCCTTCCGGCGTCAGGCTCAGGCACGCATTACAATCATACCCGTGAGCCACTCCTTCGAAATCGGCCCGGTCCATTTGGGCGAGGGCCAGCTTTTCTTGATTGCCGGTCCCTGCGTCATCGAGTCCGAGGCCCACACGCGCCGCATGGCCGAGGCTGTTCAACGCATCGCGGCGGACCTCGGCATTCCATACATCTTCAAGGCCAGCTACGACAAGGCCAACCGCACCAGCGTGAAGAGCTTTCGCGGTCCCGGCCTGGCCGAGGGCACGCGCATCCTCGCCCGCCTGGCCAAGGATACCGGACTGTCGGTGCTGACCGACGTGCATGAACCGTCCCACTGCGCGGTGGCCGCCGAGGCCGTGGATGTTTTGCAGATTCCCGCCTTCCTCTGCCGCCAAACCGACCTGCTGGTGGCCGCGGGCAAGACCGGCCGCGCCGTCAACATCAAGAAAGGTCAGTTCGTCGCCCCGTGGGACATGATCTATCCCCTCGAAAAGCTCCGCTCTACGGGCAATGAGCGCGTCTTTCTCACCGAGCGCGGCTCCAGCTTCGGCTACAACACGCTGGTGGTCGATTTCCGCTCGCTGGCGGTAATGCGCAATCTTGCGCCGGTGGTCTTTGACGCCACACATTCCGTGCAGCAGCCCTCGGCGGCAGGTGGGGTGAGCGGCGGCCAGCCGGAGTTCATTCCTCTCTTGTCGCGCGCCGCGGTGGCCGCGGGGATTGATGGATTGTTTCTTGAAGTCCACGACGATCCGCCCACCGCCAAATCCGACGGCGCCAATGCTTTGGATTTGAAGCTGCTCAAGCCGCTGCTGGAAAAGCTGCTGGCGATACACAACGCGGCGGGGGAATGACGATGGGTTCGAGGCTTCCCACTCTTGCGCCAGAAAGAAGGCGCAAGGACGGGAAATGGAGCGGGTCAGCGAGTGTGAATTCCAGGTCTCATAAGCGAACTTGGCCCCCGGCATCGTTGCGGGGATTGTAGTCTCTGCCCTACGCCTTAACGCACCATTCGCCATATCTCTCGAAGGAGGAAGACCGTGGAAGTACCCGCAGCCGTAAGAGTTTTGATCGGCATAACGGTCGCTTTTCGCTATGTCGTATCGGCGTGCAAGTCCGTATTGGAGGTGTGGCTACACTACGCACCAATCATAGAAAATGTCCTGACCGCATTTGCGATATACAAAGGACTAAGTTTTCTGAAAAGATACGACCAGTTCAAAAGTGAGACTGAGTCGATGGTGAAAAGCGGGTTCTCCTGCCGCGTTTGCCACAATGACATATACAACAATGATGACGACGATGACGCCGAGTGGGTCCATTTGGCGAAACCGGATATATGTAAAACATGCAAGAGATTAGGTTGGTTTCGGTGGCTTAGGTATCCGACCAGATACGTTAGCAGGATTCGCTATATATGGTTTTTACTGAGGGGTGGGAAGCGGCGTGAGGACTGACCATCTGGTAGTCAACGATATAATTCCCAAAATAAAAGGGGGCGCAGTAGCGCAGCTAAATCCGCGCCCTTTCAAAACAGTCGGGAGCGCACGGCTTCGATTGGGACTACAATCCATGGTGCGAGCAGTGACGTTTAGGCGTATGGAACGAGTATAAGAGCGGACGTCTCTTCCAGGAGGCGTTAGACCGCGCGCATCTCCAGCGTCTTTCCCAGCGCCTTGAGTGCGACGGCGATGCCATCGATCTTCGTCGTGTGGTGAACATCAATCAGCCGGGTTACCTCCTGCGGCGTCACCTTCAATCGCCGCGCCAACTCCGCCGGACGAATCTTTTGAGAAACCATCTCGTTCACAAGCAGCACCTTCGCGGATAGGCTGGCGGGCAACTCAATCAAGTATTGGCCGCGCTTGGGTTTGGATGGCGCGGGAATCGGCCGCTCATCTTCCAGATACCAATCCAGAGCGGATTCAAGAACATCCGCAGCATGCACCATGGCGTCTTCCACGTCTTCGCCCTGTGAGATCGCCTCGGGAATATCGGGGAAGGTGATCACAAACCCCCCTTCTTCAGCCGGTTCAAAGTTTGCAGGATATTGCAACATCATTTCTCCTATTTCAGCCCCAGTTGTTTTTTGATTACTTCCACAGTTCCCACCTTCATGTCCTTGTGGTGCATCGGCAGGTATGAGATTTTTCCGTTCAACTCCACCCTGAGATGCGAGCCTTTGCCGGGGCTGAAGGTTGCCCCTTGCGCCGCCAGCCATCGCTTGAATTCGCTGCTCTTCACGAACCAACCCCAATTGGGATTTCAAGCTGCCCTACAAATCAAGTATAAGCAATTTTGTTTATATTTTCAACAGACCACAGCAAGGGAGGCGCATATCTATGTTGTGCAGTCTTATGGTTTCAGCAAGACAAACAGCCACCGCGCTGCCGTTCTTGACTTCCAGCAACTCTCTCCTTAAAGTTGAGTTCACAATAGCTTACGCATGAACCAGAACTATAATTTCAGGACGAGATTTGATGCGCAAGCCTGATACGAAGATGTGTAGGCGACTGAAGGGGATTAATATGCGGAGAATCGCGGATTGGCTCAGAAAGAACAAACTTGGCATCATTCTTTTCCCGTTGCTGGGATCTGCCGTCTGCGTTCTGGCCGAAAAACTTGCCGCGATGATCAGCAGCAATGCGTTCTGCGAGATTGCCGCAGGCCTCCGCACGCCCCCCATGCTAACCTTCTGGGAGAAGGTCTCCATTTTTCGGCCGGATCTGTTTTACGGCTTCGTCCTTTTCCCGCTGGCCTTTTGCGTGCTGACCTTGCGGATATCGCCGCGCAGGAGAATCTTCATCTCTATCGTTGCCGCGTTCCTGGTCGAGGCATTCGTCACCATCGAACTCATTGCGTTAACGACGACCAATGCGTTCGCCTCTCTGAGAGTGCTTTGGTTTGATGCAATGTGGATTATCAGGAGTCGTGAAACCGCATTTGCTTCCCACCCCGGCATCACGATTCTGTTGATGGCGGCGGGCCTGGTTATTGCCGGACTTCTGGCGGCTATCACGCTGATTGCCTACAAAAGGAACACGCGCTGGTTGAATCATGCTGTTCTGGCGGCATTCGGTCTGGGACTCGCTGCCACAGCCATCGCCTGCGTCCCCAGGGTTCCGGCCATGCCGTGGTCGCAGTCTCTCCTGCAAAGGGCGGCCTATTCTGCATTCTTTGAAAACGAAGCGTACTCGGGACTCCCTCTTCACAATACGCAGGAGCTGATGCAAACATACCGCCAAGCCTCGCACGTTCCCGCGCCGCATCCAACGGCCTTTACCGGAAGAGCGAAAAATTACAACATTATTTTGTTTGTGATGGAGTCCATATCAGCACAGGTCTTTGATCCGGCCCGCGATTCTCTAAGCGACATGCCGAACGTCCGGCGTCTCCGGGATCAGTCCTTTCTGATGCGTCAGCATTTCACCAGTTACCCTCTTACGGATAATGCGGCCTTCTCCATCTTCACCTCGCTTTATGTGAACCGGCAGTGCGGCCTCGCTGACCATGCAGTCGAGATTCCGGGGCTGATTCGCAGCCTGCAAAAGGAAGGCTATCAGACCGCTTACTATGGCTTCGTCTGGAGTATCCCGCAGCGCCGCGACGATCTGATGCTCGCCAGCCTGGGTTTTCAGAAGATCGCCGCCGCTCACATAGACCCGAAGATTGATCAGATCGGCAAAGCAACCTTTTTCGGCCCAGTAAAATATGTCGAAGCCAACGACCACCGCGGGCTTCTCGCGCTGCGAGCGGATATCCGCGAATGGACGGCAAAAGGACAAAGGTTTGCCGCCGCCTATTTCCCTGAAATTGGGCATGATCCGTATCGAGCGCTGGATGGGCAGCCCTCTATGCCGCTCCTGGAGCGCGGTCATGCGCTGGCGGTATATCAGGATGCATGGCTGGGCGAATTGCTCGACGAGTTGCAGCGTGACGGAGCGCTGGATCACACCATCATTATTTTTACCAGCGACCACGGAATGAGATGGACTCCGGGGTCACGAGAAGGGGAGGTTGTTCTGGTTGCGCGGGGGCAGTTGGAAGACATCGAGTTACACGTTCCCATGCTCATGTATGTGCCCGGAGTCCTTCAGCATTCCACGGTCATCGATTCTCCGACCTCGCATATTGATATCACTCCGACGCTGCTCGATCTGCTGGGGATCTCGGCAAACCGGGAACTGGAACAAGGATCGCCTGTTTATGATCCTGAAATTGGCCAGCGCCGTCTTTTTCTGCAAATGGATATGTTTGGGGCGTCGGGTTATTACTACGGCGGCAACTATTATTCGCGCAGTTCCATGGGCTTCGTTTATAAAAGCCCAACGATGGATTTTAAGCGGGCCGGCATGGTGAGGTTCGGCAGCAGGGAAGCGGATGAGGTGGGGGAGATTCTTGCGGCGCAGGATGCCAACCAAGGGTCTCTGCTCAGCGTCGTGCTCGATCAGAAATACTTTCATTGATCGCAGGAAGGGTAGGGTGGTTCGCCTTTTTCCCTATCGCAGGGCATAGGCCGGCATTGATCGTTCACCTGTAGCGCCTCCTGATAGCATTTTCCTATGTTTTTTAAGCCAATTCGAATTACTCTTCGCTCCGTGCTGCTGGCCGGAGCAGCCCTGCTACTGGGCGCGGCTTTCTCACTTTCCGCGCCGGCGCAAACACAAGCCTCCGTTTCCACTGACCGCGCGCACATTGATGAGGTGCTAAGGGGACTCAACCGAGGCTATTTATTCCGTCAGGTGGCGATCTCCCCGGACGGCAAGCGGCTGGCGTGGGTTGAGAGGACTAAGGAAGGCGCGGAGATACACTTAGCGCCGCTGTACGATTTATTCAAGGGCGGGCCGGTCAAGGGTGAAAGGGTGACGGCAGCCACCAGGCCGGAACAGTATTGCCAGGAGGGCCAGATGGCGTGGTCCCCGGATGCAAAATCGCTGATTTTCATCTCCGATTGCGCCAAACCCAACCAATCCAACCTTTATTTATCGTTCCTTGACGGCCGCCCGGCGCGGCGTCTGACTGAGTTGAAGGGCTACGTGGAGGCTCCGGCCTTTTCACCGGATGGAACTCGCGTGGCATTCCTCTACGTGGAAGACGCAAACCGGCCAGCTGGCGCGTTGGCGGCAATGAAGCCGTCGGCGGGCGTGATTGGCGAAGGCCGCGCGGAGATTGAGCGGGTGGCTATCGTTCGCGTCGATGCGGCAAAACCTGAAACCATGCAATGGGCAACTCCCGCCGATCTGCATGTCTACGAGTTTGATTGGCGGCCAGACGGGCAGGGACTCGCCTACGTGGCCGCCGATCCGCCCGGAGAGAACAACTGGTGGGTGGCAAAGCTCTATACACAGGAACTGAACGGTGAGCCCAAAGCGATCCTGGCTCCAGCCGAGATTCCTGGCCCGCTGCATGGATTGCAGATTGCCGTGCCGCGTTGGTCGCCGGACGGCAAGGAGATCGCCTTCATCGGCGGACTGATGAGCGACCAGGGCGTAACCGGCGGCGATGTATGGATTGTCTCCGCCTCTGGCGGCCAGCCGGTCGATCTGACGCTGGGAAGGCCGAGTTCGCCGGCCTGGATCGAATGGGACGACAATAAGAACCTCTTTGTGACCGAACTGGCGGGCTCGCAGAGCCGGCTTATCGGGATACATCTTGAGAACAATTCCGCGACAGGCCGGCCCGCCGTTACGATGACCAACACGTACTTTCACATTCCGGCCACGATCGGCGACGGCCGGATGGAGATGAGCCTTTCGGGCACGGCCGACCGCTCGTACTTCGTCTTCATCGCCAGCAGCTTCAGCCTTCCGCCCGAAGTTTCCTATGCCCGTACGAAGCTGCCTCCCGAGGTCCATTCGGCCGACATTGCTCCGATCGGGGCGGTGAGCCGCATCAACGAAGGCATCGAGCCGGTGTGGGGAACTACCGACTCGATTACCTGGAAGAGCGATGGCTACGAGGTGCAGGGCTGGCTGACTCTGCCCAAAGACTACGATCCGGCGAGAAAGTATCCAATGATTGTCGAGGTGCATGGCGGACCGGCGGCGGCAGCGGTCTCGCGTTGGGGCGGCGGTTTCGGCCACAGCGTGGCGATTTTTTCGGCCCTGGGCTACTTCGTGCTGCAACCCAACCCCCGCGGCAGCTTCGGGCAGGGCGAGGAGTTTACCCAGGCCAACCGCAAGGACTTCGGCTATGGCGACCTGAGGGACATCCTGGCCGGGGTGGACGCGGTTGAGGCCGCTTACCCAGTGGACTCCGGCCGGGTAGGAATTACCGGCTGGAGTTACGGCGGATTCATGACCATGTTCGCCGTGACCCAGACGCAGCGGTTCAAGGCGGCGGTGGCAGGCGCGGGGATTTCCAACTGGCAGAGCTACTACGGGGAGAACTCCATCGACCAGTGGATGACGCCGTACTTCGGCGCCTCGGTCTACGACGATCCCAAGGTTTACGCCAAGAGTTCGGCCATCAACTTCATCAAGAACGTGACGACGCCGACACTGGTGGTGGTAGGGGAGCGAGACGGCGAGTGTCCTGCGCCCCAGTCCTTCGAGTTCTGGCATGCGTTGAGAGACCGGCACGTACCCACGCAGCTTGTGGTTTATCCGAACGAGGGACATGGCATTTCAGACCCGGCCCACCGCCGGGACATGATGGAACGGGTTGTTGAGTGGTTTACCCGTTACCTGCCGCCGGTGCCCTAGGGCCGGGCCCAACATCGAGGCCTGCTCCCCATTCGGGGCTGGCGGAGTCTATCACAAAAGCAGGAGCGGAAGTCACTTCGCCCGGCTGCCAGCCGGAGACCACCCCGCCCTGATACACTTTTCCTTTGGAGTTTTGGAGCGCGTTCCGCCAACCGGTTGCCGGTTAAGTTGGCGCCGGGAGTCGGCTGTTAGAGGCGATTTCACCGGCGGCAGGCCTGCCGGCAAGTTGACGAATCGCTCCAAAGAGCGTCTTTTCAGTTTCCGCGGCCTTTTTAGGCGACGCACAAGGTTTTTTCTTCCGTTCCAACGGCTTCTACCTGCCGCTGAATACACCGGAAGTAAGAGCTGCAGGGCGTTGGCTTATCGCAGGCGGCAATGGGAAGTTCGCAATAACCTAATTTTTCCGATGGTATCGGGAGGGACCGTTCCGCGGCTCGACAAAGCGGGGCGGGGAGGATTCATGCGGCGGTTCTTGACGCTTGTTTGTTTATTGTGCCTGGCCATTCCAGCCGGGGTTTCGATCTCCGGCTGCACCCGAAACCCGGGCGCGAACTACTGCAATGGACAGGGCTACGGGATGAAAATCGGAGATGTGGCCTCAATCACTCTGCAACCCGTGACCACGGGCATCTCCATGGCCTACGGGCAGACGCGCCAGATAAGTCAGCCGGCGGCCGTTACCTGCAAGGGTGAACAGGCCAACGCAGGCTCGTATACCTACGGCACCACCAACAACCAGTTGGTGGACATATCACCGGCCGGCAATATCTGCGCCGGAACCTGGAATCGGAACTCAGGCGGCGGCATCGCGGACTACACCATTTGCAACCTTCCGAATCCATTACCCTCGACCGGTGGTCTGCCTTATGGCATAGCCTACGTCACGGCCTCCGCCCAGTCGGTAACCTCCAACCCGGTGGAGGTGTTTGTGCATGCCATGGTGACCTCCGTTAGTTTGGTCACTACCCCCTCGTCCTCCTCGTCCTCATCCGCGCAGCAGTGCTTTTCCCAGGGAGCACAGGCCACGCTCGATGCGCAGGCTTGTTACGCGAATAGCAGCAATCATCAAGTTCTGCTGTGCGCGCCGGCTTCGGTGACCAGCAACTTTGCCTGCCCACTGCCGGCCGGCGTAACCTCGGTTCCTGACTGCACGGCCGCCATCGGCGCGCTCAGCTATTCGGTGGGTAACCCCCAAGTCGCCAGCGTGACCACCAACACCTCCACAAACCTGGTGACCATTACGGCCCTGCAGCCGGGCACCACTGCCATTACCGCTTCATTGCCGGGATCTGGCTCTTCGGCCGGCTTCTTCTCCACCTGCCCGCCGGCGTCCATCTCGGTGACTCTGGCCAACGGCAGCACGTCAGGCAACATCACCCAGGGCGTGACGCAGAATCTGACCACCACCATCTACGACAACAACCTGACCCAATGCCCCGGAACTGGATGCCCCATTACTGGACTCGCCCTGACCTACCAGTCCACCGACCCGATCGACATCTCGGTGGGCGGCAGCGGGGCTGTTACAACATCCTTCCCCGGCGTAGCTTCGGTCTATGCCGTTTGCCAGCTCCCCTCTTGCAATTCTGCTCCCATCAACGAGGTCGGTATCTACGGCACGGGCCTGCCTGTTTCCTCCAATCCGGTCACCATTACTACTCCCGGAACGGCTAGTGACTACGTCTGGTACGCGGCTCCTGGCCAGTCGCAGTATGTCGTTCCCGTCGAACTGCTCAACGGCACGGTCGGCTCCACGGTGCGCCTGCCATACGTGCCTAACTCGATGGTGATGGATCGGCTGGGCAACACGATTTACTTTGGCTCCCCCCACGAGTTGATGGCGATAAGCACCGCGAACAACTCGATCATCACGCAGTCCACTTACGTTCCCGGCGTGATACTGGCCGTATCGCCTGACAACTCGGAGCTGCTGATTAATGACCAGTCGCGCCAGCTATTCTATCTCTACAATATCGCCGGCCAAAGCTATTCATCTTTCGGCGGCATGGGCACGGCTGCGGCCTGGACCCCGGACTCGCACACGCTCTTCATTGTCGACAGCGCAACCCAGGGAGCTCCTCACAGCGACATGCTGTACGTCTATAGCCTGAATACCGGCTGGTCCACCTACGCGTTGCCCTGCTCCGTATTCAACGCCAGCACCTGTCCCACTCCCTCCACCGGCGCAAAGAGCCTGGCGATTACCATTCCCAGCGTGGGAGCGTTTTTCAGCGGCAGCAATACCATAGCCCACACCTGGTGCCCTTCCGGCACCGTGGGCAACTACGCCAACATGAGCTTCTATCCACAGGGGCCATCTCCGGACAATTTGGTGGTTGCGCAGACAGATGTTCTGGCTGCCACTACTGATGGCAAACACATCCTCGGGGCATCGACCTCCGGAAGCAGCATAACCTTGTCCGACATCGGAGTCACAATCCCCGCATTGAATTGCCTGCCTCCAATATCAGACCCCAATTATCCTCTCTTGCTTGGCGATACGCTCTCGCCGCTGGTTCTCCAAACCGCATTGACCCAGCCGCCGGCTATCACCGCCACCGCCGCGGCCATCAATCAGGTAGTGCCCTCGCCAGCCTCCAACCTGGCCTTCATCACCTATACCCCGCCCACATCAGGCGCTACAGCCGGCGTCAAGCTGCCCTTCTACGTGCCGGGCGCGGGCTCCCTGAGTTACGTCCCGTTCAGGGGAAGCTTGGCAACCAGTATCACTGCTCCCCTGGCCGGCGCCTTCACCCCGGACAACAAGCTCTTCTTCGTTTCCACCGCGGGCGACAACATGATTCACTACATCAGCGTTCCTCTGGTCACCACCAACCCGGCCAATGCGGATACGCAGCAGATCAGCCCCAACCTGCCGGCCTGCACGCCCATCTCCTCTGGAGGCACTGACATGGGCTGCATTTATTCGGGACCAAGCCCGGCCACCGCCATCGTTCCGGCCACGGCCATCGCCGTTAAGCCACGCTCCACCACATAGCGCATAGCGCATTCAACAGCAAGCAAAGAAGGCCGGCCGCGTGCCGGCCTTCTCGCTTGTCATCGGTTCCACAAATGTCCCGTGCCCCATCCATGCTGTCATCCTGAGCGCAGTCGAAGGATCTGCTTCTTGCTTTTCTGGCGCATGGGTGGGAAACCACACGCGCCGGCCTTCTTGCTTTTCATCGGCTCCACAAATGTCCCGTGCCCCATCCATGCGCTTTGTTTCTGGCGCATGGGTGGGATACCAATACATTCAAATTCCGAGCCGAAGGCCGCTGGCCCCACCGCAGGTGGCGCACGATAGAATCAAGAAATGATCAAGGGGATTTCCTTTCTTCGTCCCACCGGCAGCCGGGCAGCCTATGACCGGCTGGCGAGCTTCTTTTCCGCGCTGGGTTTTGCGCACGGCAAAGGGTGGAACGAAGAGACCAGCCACGGCGCCGCCTTCCTTGCCCCGCTCGGCAATCTGGAGTTTGTTGATGGCCAGTTTCCTTCCACAGCCGATGTGCTGGTGGAGGTAATTGCCTTGGACGCCGTGTACCAGGCCGCGGCTGCCTGGTTGCGCGCAAACGGGGGTGAAAAGGCTGTCACGCGCCTCTCTCCCGTTACGGAAACCCATTGGAACTCGCGCCTCTTCACCGTCGAGCCGGAACCGGGCTTCACCTTCAGCTTCTGGGCCTGGACCGATCCCGCCAAAGGCAAGCCGGTTGCCGTCGAGGGCGATCTCTCCGCCGCGGGAATGAAATTTGCCATTGTCGTTGCCCGCTGGAATGCGGTGATCACCGAGCGGCTGCTGGATGGCGCGCTCGACGCCCTGCTGCGTAGCGGCGCAAAGCGGGCCGACATCGAGGTGGTTCGTGTTCCCGGCGCATGGGAGATTCCCGCCGCCGCCCGCGCCCTGGCCAACGCAGGCCGGGTAGACGCCATCATTCCTCTCGGTTGTCTATTGCGTGGCGAGACCACCCACTACGAGGCCATCTACAACGAAGTGGCGCGCGGCCTGGGACAATCGCAGCAGGAGACCGGCATTCCCCACAGCTTCGGCGTGCTCACCTGCGAAACGCTGGAGCAGGCCCTCAACCGCGCCGGCGTCAAGGCCGGCAACAAGGGCTTTGAGGCTGCCATCGCGGCCATCGAGATGGTCAGCCTCAACCGCAAGCTGAAGGAAGGTCGGGGTCCCCACGGACTCGGGGTCCCCAGTGAGCGAACGTTGCCCACTGGGGTGAAGGGACAGGTCTTCGTCCGTGGGGTGAAAGGCGGTCCTGCTTGACAGCCGCACCGCATCGCGCGTCGGGACGCCGCAAATCGCGCGAGTTGGCCATGCAGATGCTCTATCAGGCGGAGATTGGCAAGCAAACCCCCGGCCAGGTGCGCGCCAACTTCTGGAAGGCCGCCGACGAGGTCGCGCCGGAGGTCCGCGGCTTTGCCGAGGAACTCTTCCGCGCAGCCGTCGAGCACCAGGAGCAGATCGACGAGTTGCTCGTCGCCAACTCCAAGCACTGGCGGCTGGAGCGCATGCCCGCCGTGGACCGCAACCTGCTGCGCATGGCCGTGGGCGAGATGCTCGGCTTCAAGGGCACGCCCTTCCCCATCGTCATCAACGAGGCCCTGGAGATCGGCCGCCGCTACTCCGCTCCCGAGTCCATTAACTTCCTCAATGGGATGCTGGATGCGATTGCGCGCGGGTTGATCGGTAAGTAGGGAGCTACTTCAACCCCACAGAGGCCGCTAACTTGCTACCTCGCGAACCTCGCGTAGCGAGAATGTTAACTAGCTGAGTGCGGTCAACGCGTTCCGCAGTTCAGGGCTAAGGTATTTCCGCTTTAGGAAACACTCCTTTTCCCTTCCGTTCACGATACCGACAACACCGCCGCTCTTAAATGCTTTGATGGAGTCCATCGTAACGGGTTCCTTTTCTTTTCCGAACGGCCCCAAGAGATGGAATGTGGCCTTGCCGTTTTCGACAACGACTCGATTGGCAAAACCCCACATTCCAATGAAATTGAACCATCCAATCCAGACGAGGATCAAGGGCCACAAAAGCAGAAGGTCAAAGAAAGAGAAGCCTCCACTAGAGACCGAGTCGCGGATCTGGATGAAAGAAAGTTGGCAGCACAGCACGAAACCAAGAAGGGCAATTACGAGGGCGACGTATCGGCGCCATGAATCCCACCTTGGAGGCGTGTGAAACACGACTCCTGTAAGAGTTCTCTGTATGTTGGCCCTGTAGGGCATAACGTCGTCACCGTACTTGTTTGGGCCGTATTCTCCGGCTTCGAAGCAGAGCAGAAACTCCAGGTAGATATTCAAAAAGGGGATGAACATTAACCAGAAATACCAGCCGGGCATATTCAAATCGTGGAATCTCTTGACGCGCGGGAAAGACCAGAATGCGAACATGCCGACCATGCCCGCGAAACCAAACGCCGCCTCGACATTCTCGTTTTCCGATCCGGTCAAGTTTTGCAGTTGTGCGATGATGGCAAACCATGCGGCGATCAGGATGGCAGCCACGAGCGAGAAGCCCCAGTATTTTCCTCTATTCAACCTGCCTCGATACGACAAGAAGCTCGTTGCCATGTGTCCTCCTATTCCTTTCTCTGTTTCCGACTTCCCATAATACATCTGCTCGGACTCGCTTGCACAGTGATTTTAATGTCCTGCCCAAGCCGCAGCAGAAAGCGCATCAGCCGCTCTATAGAGAAGCCTGTTAGATTCCCACGGATGAGCGCGGAGACTTTAGGTTGGTCTACTCCCAGAAGTTTGGCGGCCTGAAGCTGGGTAAGTCCTCGTTCACGAATCAGCAAAATGATTTTCTGGGCAAGCTCGGCTTTAGCAAGCGCCTCCTCCGGGTTTGGTAGACCGAGATCTGCGAAGACATTTCCACTGCTGACGGTGTAGTCGCGTTCACGCTCGGGCATCTCTATCCATCCAGTTCCCGATCAATCTGATTAGGTTACTCGGCGCTTTCCAGCAGCCAATAATTGAAGCCGTCCACGATAGCCATCAGTGCCGCCTGGTTCAAATCGCTGCTCACCCCCGCGGTCTTCCACGGTTCGTGGCCGTCTGCGTTGAAGCTGACCGTAACGCGGACGTAGGCTGCCGTGTCATGGGCGGATACGTCAAGGGCTTCGACGCTGAACGTGCCCAGTCGCATCTGCGCGATTGCCGGGTACCATTTTTCCAATTCGTGCCGCATGGCCTTGGTCAGCGCGTCCACCGGACCGGCGCCCTCTGCCCGCGTTACCGTCACGGTGGAGTCGCCGATGGTCAATAACATCGAGGCCTGAACGTACCGGTTCCTGGTTTCGTCGGATTCGTCCAGAACTCTCCAGCTTTTGATGCTGAAGCGATTGCGCAGGGTCTTGAGCACCCTCATGCAGGCCAGCCGGAACGAAATTTCGCTCACCGTAAAACCGCCGCCTTCTAGCATCGGCTGGTTGGCGTCTATCAAAGCCTGTGCCTGATTGGAGTTCAGAGGAACCCCGAGCGCCTTGGACAACAGAACGATGTTGGCTCTTCCCGATTGACTGTTGACCCCGATAAACGGCTTGGCTCCCACTCTTTCCGGATCGCACCACAGGTAAGCTCCAGGATTTTTTCCCTCACTGCTGCCGTGCATGCCGGCCCACGTGCCAAAAGCACCCGGACCAACGATGGGAGCGCCATGCGGCGGCTCAAGTCCGAAGGCCGCGTACGCCGAATATGCCAGGCCGGTAAGTTTCCGCAGCGATTCAGGAGCAACAAACTCAGCCTCGCCCTTCAGTTGCATGCTGCCGACAACCGTTGTCAGGTTCACGTTGCCGCAACGTTCGCCCGTTCCAAGAAGGGTGCCTTGAACTTGAACAGCGCCGGCCAGAATAGCGGCTCGGGTGTTGGCAACTCCAAGGCCGCGATCCGTATGTCCGTGAAATCCGATTTTTGTATCGGGGTAGCTCCGCGTGAGGCCGCCAATGACCTGAGCGACTTCTTCAGGGCTGGCGCCGCCGTTGGTGTCGCAAACGATCAATCGACTGATTTTTTGGCGAACGCATTGTTCAGTCAACTGGTTAAAGTAGTCCAGGCTGCGCTGGCGCGAATCAGCGTCGCAATCGGTGCCGTTTTCTCCGCGGCCGCAAGCGGCATCCATGGCATGTTCAAGGTCTACGATCACTTCAAGACCGTGCTGGTGAAGGCACTCAACGGTTTCATAAGCCATCAGCAGGCTCTCTTCCGGCGTAGCTTCCAGAGACCTTCTTACGTCCAGTAGCCTGGATTTGACGACAATCACGGCTACAGGAATACGCTTCTTGCGGGCGATCATGTATTGCACGTCGGGCCATTCCTGAACCTTGGCGCCGCGGCCGCGCGATCTGCCGAACAAGGCCGGCTTCATGGCCTTTGTATCAATTGAATCGAGAGCGCTTGCCAAATCTCCCACAAACCGGTTTGCGCCCGCAAAGCCTATCTCGACATACTGGACGCCGAAATCGGCCATGCGCAGAAGCAGGTTGACCGCATTCGGCACGGAAATTTCGATGTTGGGCTGTTGCATTCCGTCCCGGAGGCTGGTGTCAAACAACTCGACTCTTCTGGTTACAGCTTCCCTCATAGGCTCCTGCTGTCGATTGAGAATGTGTTCTTGACTGGGGTTGTCCTGCAAGCAGGCTTCTGCTTCTCATCATACCCCAGTTAGGTTTTCAAAAAGGTAAATCAATTACGCAGGCGCAACACTGTGAGAGCCGACAAGTCAGCCGCGCGCCTCTTGCGGATAAAACAAACCCTATCGGCAGGCCTCGCCCGGGCGGTCGAGCACTTCGTTGGTTCTTGCCCGATGGTCCTGCTGCACTACGGCTCCCGACTTCAGCACCAGCCTGCCTTCCTGGCTGAGCAGTTGATCGACTTCAAAGTCCGCCGCCACCGGCGCCCCATCCAGCGTGCGCGCGCAGTACCAATCTTTGCCGTAGGGAGTGCCGTTTTGATGCCACCTCTGACAGGCGATGATGGATTTATCGGGGCTCAGGTCGCACTGAAACCACAGATAAAGATCGCCCTCCTTGCCGGTGTTGGCCAACGCAAAAGCGTAAGTGGGAACCTTGCCCGGCCGTTTATGAACGTAGGCGGCATCAATGATCGGCCTGCGCACCTCGCGGATGCAGCCTGCGTCCCTGAAGTTTTCATACGTCGACCCGCGCTCCAGCCTTATCGCCCGTCCATCGGGCGGCATGACCCACACAAATCGCCGGTTGAATCGAATTTGAACCTGTTTTCCGGCAAGTTCCTCCAGGCCGGAAAACTTCTTCTCATGAAGGAAGCTTCTGCCGTCTCCGACCAAAACCTGATCGCCCTGCCGGAAGCAAAAGGCGCTGGCCGGCTCGGCATTCGCCGAACATCCGTTGTGGCAGGGCTGGTAATCCGCGGTCTCCACCAGCGTCGCCGCCGAATAATCCTTTGCTCCCTTGGCAAAAGCGCAAAGGGTCAGGCTCAAAGCCATGCAGGCGGCAAGGAAAAGCAGCGGCAAGGATCGGAAGATCCTGCCTGGGCGGGCTAGGTGGGAGCGATTGAATCG
Source organism: Occallatibacter sp. (assembly GCA_050011175.1). Lineage (GTDB taxonomy): Bacteria > Acidobacteriota > Terriglobia > Terriglobales > Acidobacteriaceae > Telmatobacter. Next base: position 5,268 of record JBEKJR010000017.1, on the reverse strand, counting down.
CAGCGGGATCGATGATTGCATCATGCGCTATAAGGTACTACTGCCCATTCTCATTTCGCAAACGCCGCAGAAGCCCTTGTTTCATCCTAGAGCATTTTTACTGATAGTGTAAGGATGCTCCGTGCCCCATCCATTTCACGTTCTTTGTGAAATGGGTGGGAAACCGCTAAACCCACCCTACAAGAACTGTGAAAATGCTCTAACGCTTCAAATCAGGAGTTTGCCTCTTGCACTATCCGCCCCTGCCGCCATCTGTTACTCTTTCCTTCGCATGGAATTCAAGAATCTTCGCCTCGAAAAACGCCCTCCGCTGGCGGTCGTTACCGTCGACCGGCCAAAGGTGCTCAACGCCCTCAACGCCGAGACCTTCAACGAGCTTTCAGAAGTCTTCGAGCAACTGGCCGCCGATCCCGAAATTCGCGTCATCCTCCTCGCTGGCGCGGGTGGCCGGGCCTTTGTAGCCGGGGCGGACATCCGCGAGCTGGCTTCGCTCACCCCCGAAGAGGGCCGCGCCTTTTCCCTCCGCGGGCAAGGAGTCTTCCGCCGCATAGAAACCCTGGGCAAGCCGGTTATTGCCTGCATTCAGGGATTTGCCCTGGGCGGCGGCTGCGAGCTGGCCATGGCCTGTACCTTGCGCCTGGCCGCTGACGATGCCCGCATGGGCCAGCCGGAGGTCAAGCTGGGCCTTATGCCCGGCTACGGCGGCACCCAGCGCCTTACCCGCCTCGTAGGCCGCAGCGAGGGGCTAAAACTGCTCCTTACCGGCGGCCTTATCGACGCACGAGAGGCCCTGCGCATCGGCCTCGTCGATGAGGTTCTTCCCGCCGCCGGCCTGATGCCGCGCGCCGAGGCCCTGGCGCTGGAGATTGCCGCCAACGCCCCCCTCGCCGTGGCTGAAACCATGCGTGTCGTCGATGAAGGCTTCGACCTGCCGCTCGATCTGGCCCTGCTCCGCGAGTCTGTCCGCTTCGGCGGCCTCTGCGCCACCGCCGACAAGAACGAAGGCGTTCAGGCCTTCTTGGAAAAGCGCCCGCCCGTCTGGAAAGGCCAATAGAGCAGTTTGCCAGTTGGTGTAGAGTAGATTCCCGATTGTTTGTTCAGTGCCGACAGGTCGCGAACCTGTAGCGCCGGCATCCCTGTAGCGCCGGCCTCCCGGCCACCTGTTGCGCGAGTCTGTAGCGCCGGCCTCCCGGCCACCTGTTGCGCGAACCTGTAGCGCCGGCCTCCCGGCCGGCTGTTGCGTGGACCTCCTGGTCCACGCTGCACTCTACACCCTCTTGTAAAAATGCTCAAAACTCTGCGCCCAAAACAAAAGCAGCCGGATCGCTCCGGCTGCTTCTGTATGTAAATGGAGCCCTCAAAGGCTCTCGCCGCGCTATGCCTTGGCGGTGGCCAGGGCCTTCAGCCGCGCATTCAGGCGGCTCTTGTAGCGGGAGACGGTGTTGTCGTGCAAAATGCCCTTCCGCACGCCCTTGTCGAGGGTGGAGACGGTTTCGCGATACTGCGCCTGGGCGGCCTTCACATCGCCCTTCACCAGCGCCTCGCGCAAGGTCCGCAGGCTGGTGCGCACCCTGCTTCTGCTGGCGCGGTTCACCTCGGAGCGGGTTTCGGTCTGACGGGCGCGCTTCAGCGACGATACATGATTTGCCATTCGTTTTCCTTGATCTTTGTCCCAGATTTCAGGGGTCTGAAATAAGACGGAATATTGCGATTATAGAATGCAACTCTGTCCGCATCCCTCGCAATTTCTAAGTCTACGGGAAATCGAACGCCGGGTCAATGCGCGCATGCCGCGGGCCTTGTCCCGCGGGGTGACGATATAGGCGGAGTCATTGCGGCCGCCAGTACCTTCAAAGGCACACTTTTCGCTAAAATACCATGCCTCCCGCATTGACTCCCGGCCCCGGCGGCGCTACTCTCAACCCCAGATACCGAATACTGACACCGGATTTGGTAGCCTACTCCATCCCGCGATTTCCACCCACAGCCCAGAGCTTCGGCACCCTCCTGTGCCGTGTTCCGCCGCTTTCCTCTCATGCCGCCGCTTGCCCGCAGCCTGTCTGTTGCGCTGTCGGCCTGCCCCGCGCCCAATCTAACCCTCTTGGAGGCCATCGAACCCTTTGAAGATCGCTTTGGAGATCACGCCCAACCTCGAGCCCCTCTTCGGGACTCGCGATGAAAACCTCCACCTCATGGAAGACTCGCTCGGCGTGCGCATCGATCTTCGCTCCGATGCCGTACATGTTGAGGGCCCCGAATCCGCCGTAGCCCGCGTCCAGCAGATCTTCGCGGACTTCGAGGCGCTGCGCCGCCAGGGCGTCACCCCCAACAACGGCGAACTGAAAAGCCTCTTGCGACTGGTCGTCGCCGACCCCTCCGTCACCTTGCGTTCGCTCGCCGACTCCGGCAAGCAGCGCTCCATTGGCGTCAAAAAGATTGTTCAGCCCCGCTCCATCAACCAGCGCAAGTACGTCGAGGCCATCGAGCAGTACGACATGGTCTTCGGCGTCGGCCCCGCCGGCACCGGCAAAACCTACCTCGCCGTGGCCATGGCCGTCTCCGCCCTCAACGCCAAAAAAGTCAGCCGCATCGTTCTCGTCCGTCCCGCGGTCGAGGCCGGCGAGCGCCTCGGCTTCCTCCCCGGAACCCTCCAGGAAAAGGTGGACCCCTACCTGCGCCCGCTCTACGACGCCCTCTACGACCTGCTCGATCCCGAAAAGGTCGACAAGCTCTTCGAGCGCAACATCATCGAGATCGCCCCCCTGGCCTTCATGCGCGGCCGCACCCTCAACGAAGCCTTCATCATCATGGACGAGGCGCAGAACACCACCATCGAGCAGATGAAGATGTTCCTTACCCGCATGGGCAACAACTCCAAGTCGGTCATCACCGGCGACATCACCCAGATCGACCTGCCCAACCCGCGCAAATCCGGCATGTTGGACGCCATCAACATCCTCAACGGCGTCGAGGGCATCCAGTTCTGCCACTTCGAGGAGTGCGACGTGGTGCGCCACGCCCTCGTCCAGCGCATCGTGAGAGCCTACGAGTCCGCCAAGCCGCAACAGCAGGAACTGCCGCTAGCCTTGGGCGAAGCCATCGAAGTCGGCGTTGAGTCGCGCGAAAGCCATCCGCAGCCGCAGCATCCGGCAAAGCCGCAGTGAGAGCATCGAGAAAAAAGACTGCACACTCAGGCCTATGTTTCTCAGGTATAGGTCGCAAGCTGAGTCCTCGATGATTGCCTGTACCGGGTTCTTCTGGCAGAGAAGCCCTTGAATTCTTCGGCAGCCTGCCGCTAGTCCTCAGCCTGGTGGACCTGAGCCATCTCGAACGATACTATTGGATTGCTTACACCAGCATATTTCGCAAGGGATGCTCTGTGCGGTCGCCCAGAGATGTCCTCTTCAATAAGCCCTTTAATAAGTAAGGGGTAAAAATCCATGAATTGGCGATGAATCTCGACAAAATGAGATTCCGTTGTTGGGGCAAAGAATGTTTCATCCAAGATGCCCTCTATACTCTTATCATTGAATTCAGTCTCGGATCCGAATCTCCAAATAATCTCTCCGTTCCTATCCGCAATCTCCGTCCTCGATAGCACGAAGTAAATTCCATCTGAACTTATCCCAAACTGATCCCAAATGATAATCCCGTAGTCGGCATTCGCGCTCGAAAGCATTCTTACGATGCGCGCCCGCTTCTCATCTGTGCTGTTCTTTGCATCGAAACAGCTCTCCTGGCTTACGTCTGTGCACTTGCTTAGCTCAATCCTAGGGTGTGCATTCCAGCAACCGCTGCCAACGCCGGCTGCTTCGCCAAACACATCGGCGAAGTCAGTTGGCACAAAATGAAATCCGGAGGCGAAGACCCTGCTCGTGCTGTCGAAATGCCAACGCGCAAGAACGCTTGTTAGCCGCTCCTGCGCACGAAGACGTTCAGGTGAATCTACAAAAACATTGCCCTCGGTTGAGTTCCTAAATCTTGGATCAAACGAAAACGATACGATAGATATCCGGGAATTAGGAATTGCCTTTATGGCCTCCTTTTGGCAAACCGTTGAATAGGGCTTCCCACAACCGACAAAAAAGGCGAAGACAAACAAGAGCACGGCGAGCGAAGTACCCTCTCCCCGTTTGTTGATCCGGTTGGTAAATTGCATACGCGCGGAATTAGAATTCCACTTGTACCTCTTGTCAATGTACATTCTTACCTCAACGAGCTTGATGTCCTCGATCTGAGCAGCATCCTACGATAGCCGGGCCTCGGGGTCAACTGTTTTCCGCGTCGCTGGGGCAGGTGGCCCACCCTTGAACTAACCACAAATGTTTGGGTGCCCCATCCTTCGCGTACTTTGCGAAGGGTGGGAGACCACGAACCTCGACCGTCCGTCTTCCGCTAGAAAACTTCGCTGTGAGAACCGATGCGCACCAGCCGCAATGTAGAATCCTCCGGTTTTTTGTAGATAAGAAGCAGGTCGGGCTTCAGAGGTCACTCGCGATGATTCGTATATTCGCCCGTCAACGCATGATCGTGGAATCTCTCCGGCAGGGCATGATCTGTCGCCACGAACCCCGTGCGCGAAGCGCCTCCGCCTGGACGGCCAGTCCCCACGAACACCAACCGTCCATCACCCTTTTCTCAACTAGCCTTCAAAAAGACTCTCAATGTCCCGCGCTCCGTGAATGAGATGAATGATCTCAACCCCATCGCGCCTTGGCTGATAGAAAATCAACCAGTTTTCAAAGCCTTTCACGGGCCAGCGGCGAATGGGTCGAAGCACGGGACTGCGGAAGGTGCACAAGACGCCCGCCTTCGGCATCTTTGCCAGTGCTTCAAATGTGCTTTTTGTTGCATCCAGAAAGCGCTGTGCTGTCTCCGCGCTTCCATGCTCTTCGAGATACTCGGCATTCGACAGGATATCCCTGCGGGCGCGGGCGCGTACAAAGACTTCCGCCAACTCAGGCCACCCGGCTCTTCGGCCGCGTCCCTCGTCCGGTCTTCGTCCGCTTGCTTAATTCAGCGCGCAGCGTGCTCCAGAATTCAGGAGTGGCCTCCTGCGCTTCGCCTTCCGCAAGCGATTCCAGCAAGGTCTGCTCAAGCTGTTCTCTGGCATTGCGCTTTTGGTCGGCGCGCACCAACTCGCGCATATACTCGCTTGCACTGCTGTAGTCCCTGACCGTAACCTGCTCCTCCACATACTGCTTCAAGGGGTCGGGAAGCGAGATGTTCATGGTTTGCATCAAGAAATCCTTTAATGTCAACGTAACA
>JBEKJR010000016.1:0-98754 GCA_050011175.1 Occallatibacter sp. | reverse complement strand
CCAAACAGCCAATGGCCGGACAAAAATGCGCTGCCCGGCCAAACCCAACACCCAAAAACACCGGAAAAGGCTCGCCCGGCTCTCAAAAAAGATTGCGAATCACCGCTTGTGAGAAATGCGGGCTAAAATGGTTGAATAAGGATACTTTCCATGGCAAATGTTTTGCACATCGTTGTTTGCGCTGGAATCGTTCCCGATCCGCTGCAAACTCTGGAGCCGGTCACCGGACCCGCCGGTCCGGGGCTGAAGAACGAGATGGTCCTGCCCGCGGTTCTCGACCCCTGGGCCGCCTGCGCCCTCTATGAAGCGGCGGCTCTGGCCGCAAAGAACCCCGGCAGCAAATTGTGGCTGGTCTCGCTCGGCCCCAAAGCTAAGTTGCAACAGGTGATGATGACCGTGGCGCAGAAGGTGCCCTTCGAGTTGGTTCCCATCGACGGACCTATCGGCGGCTTTCCCGACGCGCACTCGACTGCTGCCGTTCTGGCCGAGGCCATCGCTGCGCTGCCCGGCCTCGATAAAACGAAGCTCATGCTCTTCGGCGGCTGGGAGTCGGCCACGCGCGGTGCGGGCGTAACGCTGCAACTCATCGGCGAACGCCTCGGCATCATCGACCAGTTCCAGGGCGTGGACCAGATCGAGCAGCGCGGCGACGGCAGCTTTGAAGTTTTAGAGCGCGTCGAAGGCGGCAAGCATCAGGCCTCGGTTTGCGCCGGAACGCCCGCCGTGCTCGGTTGGGCCACCGGAAACCTCGCCGAGCCGCGCAACAATCCGCAGGTCGGCATGAATAATATGCGCACCATCATGCCCGCCCTAGCCAAAGCCAAAGTTGCCAAGCTCGTCCCGAACGGATTGAGCTACGTTTCGGTAAGCCTGCCCAAGCAGCAGCGCGAAACTCGCGTAGTCAAGGACATGACCCCAGATCAGATTGCAGCCGAGCTGGTTGAGTGGATTGGAGCCGAAAAGTGATTCTTATCACAAGCGTCTGGAGCCAAAAATGACCCAAAAAAATGACAAAATTACTGTGCTTACACACGTAGATGAAAGCGGCGCACTTAGCAAAGCCTCGCTGGAAGCTGTCACTGCGGGCATAGAGTTGGCCGCCCGCCTTTCGGCCCCGCTCACCATCGGCATTGTGGCTGCCGACGCCACAGCCGCGGCCAGTTCGCTCGCTTTAACCGGCGCGCGCTTGCTGGCCGTCTCTGGCGAGGCCTTCGCGCAAGCCCGCTACGCCTCGGATGTTGTTGCTGCTGAAGCACTTTGCCGTGCGGCCAACACCACCATCGTCCTCGCTCCCGGCACTTCGCGCTTCACGCGGGTTTCGGCGGGCGTGGCGCATCGGCTGGGCGGCTTCATCGATACACACATTACGGCTCTCGGCGGGACGCAGTCCATCGAGGCCACGCGCTGGTTCTATCGCCAGCGGGTTGAGGCGGTTATCAGCCGCACTACTCGCCCCTGGTTTCTGCTGCTGGACGCAGGCACCCACGCGGCCTTTGCGGGCAAGAGTCAACCTGTTCAGATTGAGCAGGTTGCGGTCACGTTGCCGGTGATGCGCACCACGGTCAGCGGCTTCCGCGCACCAGAACAAGGTCAGCAGACCATCCGTCCCGATGCAAAGATGCTCTTTGTCGCCGGCGCCGGATGGACCAAGAAGCAGCCCGACGGCCAGATGCACGTGAGTGAGGCTGGAGAGCTGATTCTAGGCTTCTTACGAGCGACGGGAGCTTCGCTGGGAAGCAGCAAATCATTGGTAGATCAGGGCGGCGAGGGAGAACCGGTGCTGCCCTTCCTCACCCACATGAACCAGATCGGGCAGACAGGCTCGACGCCGCGCCACCAGAAGGGCCTGGCATCTTGCTGCCACGGCGAGGAGCCGCACGTGGTGGGCTGGCGCTTCATCGGCGACCGGCGCGCCATCTCGCTGGACCCCAACTGCGGCTGGACCCGAGGCAAGGCAGACGTGGTCTACGTCGCCGATGCCTTTCCGGTGATGGCCAAAGTCAACGAGCTGCTGGAGGCGAAGAAGGCGTAACCACCTATGGTCGCGCCAACAGCCTGCGGCAGGCGCTGTGGAAGCTTTGTGTTATCTTGGGGTTGTAGACCAGGAAAAGAGCACCATGCCGCCCATTACATCCTTTATCAAGCACCATTATCGCCACTTCAACGCCGCCGCGCTGATTGATGCAGCCGAGGCTTATAACAAGCTGCTGGCCTCGGGCGGCAAGATGTTCGTCACCATTGCCGGGGCCATGAGCACGGCCGAACTGGGGCTGTCGCTGGCCGAGATGATCCGCCAGGAAAAGATTCACGGCATCTGCTGCACCGGAGCAAATCTTGAGGAGGATGTCTTCAATCTTGTGGCCCACGACTTCTATGAGCGCGTGCCGCACTACCGCGATCTAACTCCCGCAGACGAGGCTAAGTTGTTGAATCGGCACATGAACCGCGTCACCGACACCTGCATTCCGGAGATGGAGGCGATGCGGCGCATTGAAAATGAAGTGCTCAAGGAATGGGTGCGCGCCGACCAGGCGGGCGAGCGATACTTCCCGCACCAGTTCTTCTACAAGATGCTGCTCTCTGGCGAATTGAAGGCGTCGTATCAGATTGATCCGAAAGACAGTTGGCTGCTGGCGGCGGCGGAGAAGAACCTGCCCATGTTTGTGCCGGGTTGGGAGGATTCGACGCTGGGCAACATGTACGCGGGTCACTGCATCTCACAGGATGTAAAGAAGATACACACCGTCCGCACGGGCATCGAGTACATGATGGAGTTGGCCGAGTGGTACACGGCCACTACCGCCAAGACGCCGCTGGGATTCTTCCAGATCGGGGGCGGAATTGCCGGCGACTTCGCGATTTGCGTGGTTCCCATGCTGCACCAGGACCTGCGTCGGGAGCACGTGCCGCAGTGGGCATATTTCTGCCAGATCAGCGATTCCACGACCAGCTACGGGTCCTACTCGGGGGCCGTGCCCAACGAAAAGATTACCTGGGGCAAGCTGGGCGAGACGACGCCCAAGTTCATCATCGAGTCGGACGCGTCGATTGTCGCGCCGCTGATTTTTGCCTACGTTCTGGGGTGGTAGAGAGCGACTTTTTGTACGTTTTCGCGCCCAAAAGAGTTCACTTATACGTGAACTGTTTGTGGCGCAAAATTGGGCAATTTGGGAAGCGGAATCCGCATTTTTTCCAGCACTATTTATCCGTAATTCTGGAGGGGCTTAGGAAGAAAAGGCCGTCAGAGCGGGTCCTTTCTGAGGATTGATAGTAGCACTTTGTAGAGGTTGTTTTTTCTCTGGTTGAAACGAAATTCTGTTTCCTTCAAATGCAGGTGAAAGGTGCTTTTCTTCATGCCATGGAACTTGGCAAGGCGGTGTTTTGCGTAGCTCCAAAAGCTCTCGATTCCGTTGATATGGTTTGGCCCGAGTGCGAATTCGTTGTCGCCATGATGGACTCTTAGATGCTTGTCGAAGCCCAGATCAACCAGTCCGTCGTAACCTCGCCAGCGGTCGGTGTGCAGCACAGCTTCTAAGCTCGCCTTGCCACGGATGATGGCTTGTAGCGTGGCTTTTGACGCATTGGGAACAATTTCGGTGTAAACCTGGTCGTCGCGTTTGAGCAGTCCGAAGACGATAGTTTTTCCACCAGCGCCGCGCCCTCGACGCCCCCGAACCCGGCGTGGACCGAAGTAAGATTCGTCGGCTTCGAGCTCGCCGGCAAAGGGAGATTTGATTTCACATTCTTGGGCAAGTTTTTCTCTCAGCCGAAGATAAATTTGATTCACGCTGCGCAGAGAAATTCCTGTCATCCGGGCCGTTTGGGTGGCCGTCATATCGAGCGCAAAACAGCGCAACAAAGTACGAAATTTGGCCTCGGAAATCTTCGAAAAACGAAAATACCGGTTTACTCCAGCCATTGCAGCATCTTAGCCCATCCGGCAATGGCCTTTTCTTCCTAAGCCCCAAAAATAAATAAAGTTGTTGAAACCTTGCAGATAATTTTGAACCCACCTGGAATCAACAATTTCCAAAGAAAATTTCCGCAAAAACACCAAAAATGTCTTTGCAGATAATTATGAACCTTCCTGAAATCAATAACTTCCAGACAATTTCCCCACAAAAACACCCAAAATGCCTTTGCAGATTATTTCCGCTTTCGTGATCGGGCAGTTGAAAACGCCTTGCAGAAAATTATCTGGCGAAAACGGTTCTCTTTTATCGCTGGTTCTTTGGTTTAGGCAGATTGGGGCCGGAACTCAATGCTGGCTTGACGGTGCCCGCAGGCTTGGCGGGAGCGTACTGCGCGGGCAATGCAGGTTTGACCCGGAGATTTGCTGTGGGAGTGCTCGCGGCTGGTTGTACTGCGCGTGCGGAGGCGTGTTGAGTTGACGGTTTTGTTGCCGGGCCAGTCGACGCCAGATTTGTGCGTGAATTGGCGAGTGAACTGGCCGTTGGCGAAGCAAATTCCGGCTGGGCAATAGCGAATGTTGATCTGCTTGGTTTGGTGGGCGGTTTCGGTTTGACGGGCGGCGGCGCGGCTGCTTTCTGCGCGGGAGTTCCCGTTTCATCGCCAAGGAATTTTTCGTCGTCCTTGCCGTTGATGGCGGCGCGCATCCAGGTCATCCAGATGGGCAGGGCTGCGCGGGCTCCGGTTTCTTTATCTCCTAGGGGCTGATTGCTGTCGAAGCCCACCCAAACGCCGCAGGTGATGGAGGGAGAGAAGCCCAGGAACCAGGCGTCGGTGTATTCGCTGGTGGTGCCGGTCTTGCCGCCCAGGGGGTGGTTGAGTTGCGCCGCCGCCGCTCCGGTGCCGTGCTGGATGACGGCTTGGAAAAGGGTCATCATGGTGCGCGCCGTCCGCTGGCTGATCACCTCGTTGACGGCGGGCGGCTCCTCCCACAGAGTGATGCTGTCGGAGTTGGAGACTTTTCTAATGAACCGCGGCTTCACGCGCAGCCCATCGTTGGGAAAGACGGCGTAGCTGGCCACCTGCTCTTCAAGCGATATTTCCACCGCGCCCAAAGCCACCGGCAGATAGGCGGGGATGTTGGTGGTGACTCCGAAGCGATGGGCCACGTCGATAACCTTTTGAATGCCCACACTGTCGGCCAGCTTGATGGCGGGAATATTGCGCGACTCTGCAAAGGCTTCGGTGAGAGTCATGCGGCCCATGTAGTTGTTCTCGTAGTTGTGGGGAGTGTAGCTGCCAAAGCTGATGGGGGCATCGACGATGATGTCGTCGGGTTTGGCGCCGTCTTCGATGGCGGCGGTGTACACGTAAGGCTTGAAGCCGGAACCGGTTTGCCGCTGGGCCTGGGTGGCGCGGTTGAACTGGCTGAACGCGTAATCGCGCCCGCCGACCATGGCCAGCACGTCGCCGCTGGTGTTGTCGATGGCCAGCAGAGCACCCTGGGCGCCGGAATCCTGTTCAAGCGTGGCGCGTTGCGCCTTTCCCTCCATTGTCTCGGCCAGGTGAACGTAGATTATGTCGCCGGGCTTGACCAGGGCGTCGGCGTAGCGCTGCCCGGTCCATTTCCAGTCCTCGGGCATAAGCAAAATCTGGGCGTCGCCCACGCGGGCATGAATCTCCATAGGCAGAACACGAGTGACCACGGCATGCACGTAATCGCCGGGCCCGGAGCTCATAGCCCAGTCGGGATGCTTGTAATCCTCGATAGTGGCGCCGCTGGCAAGCACGTTTTCGAGCTTGTTAATCCAGCCGCGCCTCCGCTCATAGATAGCCAAGCCATCCGCGACGGCACGATTGGCCGTTTTTTGCAGGTCCAGATCGAGCGTGGTTTCTACTTTCAGGCCGGCCTCGTGCACTTGCTCGCTGCCAAAGCGTTTTTCCAGTTCCCGGCGGACCTCCTCCTGAAACCACGGGGCAACCGATGTTTCGGGCGGGGGAATACGCAGCCCCAGCGGAGCGTTGCGGGCCTTCTCTGCCTGATCGTGGGAGATAACCCTGTCAAGCTCCATCTCCGAGAGCACCAAGTTTCGCCTGCGCAACGCTTTTTCCGGAGCGAGCAGCGGCGAGAAGGCGACTGGCCCCTTGGGCAGCCCGGCCAACAAAGCCGCTTCCGGGAGCGTCAACTCTTTGGCGTGCTTGCTAAAGTAAAACTGAGAAGCGGCCTCGAAGCCGTACCTTCCGTGGCCCAGGTAGATCTGGTTGCCATAGAGGGTGAAGATTTGCTGCTTGGTGAAGACGCGCTCGATCTGAATGGCCAGATAGGCCTCCTGCACCTTGCGGCTGGCGGTGCGTTCGGAGGAGAAAAAGAGGTTGCGCGCCAATTGCATGGTCAGCGTGGATGCCCCCTGAGCGCGCCCGTGACTGCGCAGGTCGTACCACAGCGCTCCGCCGACGCGCAGTACGTTGATGCCCCAGTGCGACTCGAAGCTCTTGTCTTCAATGGAAATCACAGCCTGGCGCAGCACGGGCGCAAAGTCGTCATAGTTGACTACTTCGCGCCGCTCCAGCGCAAAGGAGCCGATGATGCTGCCCTTCTGGTCGTAGAGCATGGTGGTGGTGGAGGGGCGGAAACGTTCCAGATCGTGAATCTGGGGCATGTCAACGGAATAGACCAGCATGAGTCCGGCCAGCGAACCGGTAATCACGGCCAGAATGAGCAGCGCGGCAAGGGTGAGCTTGCCGGCCAGCTTGCGACGCTTACGCGCGGGCACAGGCGCGGCTCGAAGCAGGTGGCTCCGGCCAAGGCCGCGCAATTCGGGCGGCTCAATAGAGGTAACAGCCAAGCGATTCAGGCCTCTTCGGCATCTCTCCCGCAAAGAGTGGAGAAATGCATCAGCCCAAGGCTAGCATGAAAGCGGTCGAAGAAAAAAAGTGGCCGACTCCCGCGAACCATGGCGTGCAAGAGCGTGGCACGTGGGAGATGATTCCATCAATGAGAAATGCCGGTTAAAATCTCTATTTTGCCCCGAAGAGGCGACGGAAAAAGCCGGGCTTTTTTTCTGGCGCTGGCGGGGTTGAGGGCGGGGTTGCGCTTGCGGTAGCCGCAGGAGCCGCTTGCGCAGCGGGCTGGGCGGGCTGGGCGCCGTTATTCGCCTTCAGCAGTTGGAGAGCCTTGTTGAGGGGCTCGTCGGCATTGGAGGGCGGCGCTTCCTCGTACTCATCTTCGGAGGTTTGGCCTACAACCACGGTGGGCGTTACGGCCTCATCCGCAATCTTCTTGCCGCCGGGGGTTTGGTACTTGGCTACGGTCAGTAGCAGTGCCGCGCCGTCGGGCAACTCGATAGTCTTCTGCACCGAGCCCTGGCCGAAGGTCCGCTCACCTACCACGTCGCCGCGCTTCAAGTCCTCGATAGCGGCGGCCGTCAGCTCGGCCGGGCCCGCGGTGCCGCGGTTCACCAGCACAGCCAGCGGCGCGTCAGTCAGGAAAGTTGCCGGGTCGGCGGAAAAGGTCTGGCGGGGAAACTTCTGGCCTTCGAGCGCGGCCATAGTACCCTGCTTTACAAAGAAATTGGCCAGCCGCAATCCCTCCTGTGCTTCGCCGCCGGAGGAGTCACGCAGATCCAGCAGCACCTTGCGGGTCTTGCCGGCGGCCTTGATCTTGGCGGCGATTTCGTCCACGCGTGCGGCGGTCAGCGCGCCTGGCTTCAGATAGAGGATAGTTGCGCCTTCATACTGCTGCTCAACAAGCGCAGGCACGCCGGCGATGGAGCGAGTCAGAGTCAGTTTGTCGGGGTCGGTCTTGCGCGGGCGTACCACCGAGAGGGTCACCGAGGTACCCGGCTTGCCCTCCAGCAGCAGCCGGATGACCGCCAGCGACATTTCGCGCGTGGACTGGTCGCCGATGGACTCAATCACGTCGCCGTCTGCTATATGCTCCTTATCGGCAGCCGAACCGGGCAGGACGCTGACCACAATGGCGTATCCATAGCGCTTGGAGACGGTAATGCCCACCTGCGCAACGCCTGTTGCCGGACGCTCCTTGTAGATTTTGTACTCGGTCGGGGTCATGTAGCTGGAGTCAGCGTCCAGCGACTCCAGCAGGCCGTGCAGCGCGCCGGTGGTCACGTCGTTGATATTGGGCTCGGTCACGTATTCGGTCTGAATTTTATTCAAAACCTGCCGATAAATGACCATCTGGCGGTAGGCGCCATCCTGCTGGCCGCCGGCATGAACGCCAAACCAGCCAAACTCGCCAAAGAGAAAGCCTAGGCCGAGGGCGGCAAAGATGGCCACGGAAAGAACAAAGACAAATCGCTGGAAGAATCGAGACACACTCACCACCGGGGCGGCCCTTGAGGGGAAACAAGCCGCTCAACCCTATAGACGCAATGATAACGCAATGGGTGCGTGGCGCGAGCTTCTGTTCTGGCTGGAAGGGCAAAAACAGGGCTGGGGCAAAAAACAGCCTTATTCTCACCCGAAGAAGCTAAACTTTTTTTTCTTTTCAGGGATGGGCGGCTGGCCGCAAACCGATCGGGTCATCTGCCGGATTATCCGTGAAATCGGCGAGTCTTCTTCGGTGAATGGGGTAGCCGTGTTCTGCATTCGTCGCACAGCGGCGTAGTTGTTGGGGATTTTCCATTGTGCGGGCCGGGTGAGAGCCCTGGTAATATGCTCTTCATCGATTTCCTGGGAGCGAGGGTCGTAGCGGTTAATTACGATTTCGAGCTTGGGACTGCCCTCGGCGGAGAGCTGCGCAATCAAGCGATGGGAGTTACGCAGTTCAGGAATCCCGATCTGCGTGACCAGGTAGACGGTGGCGGATTCATCAAAGAGATGCTTGCGCTGCAAGTTAAGTCTCGAACCCGCGTCCACTACAACATAATCAAAATCCTGGCAGGCCACTTCCAGTAACTTGTCAATGGCGTCAGAGGAGACATACGTAGTATCCAGTTCACTCGGCGCCGCGAGCACAAATAGTCCAGAGCGATGCTGCACCAGCAAGCCGGAAAGGAAATGCGAATCGAGCCGGCTGGAATTCTGAAACGCGCTGACAATTGAATATTGAGCCTTGACCCCCAGGTTGATCGCCGCGTCACCCAGAGGAAGATTGAGATCGATTAACAGAGTTCTTTGCTGGGACTCCTGGGCCAACGATACCGCATAATTGCAGGCCAGCGTGGTGGCTCCGGAACCGCCTTTGGCGCTGAGAAAAACGAGCAGCCGGCCGTGCGTCTTTTTTGCGGGATGAACTGCCGAACGCAGGGCTGAGGCCCTAACCAGAGCCTCGGCCATTTCTCCTTTGTCAAAGGGCTGCATGAGATACTCGCGCGCGCCGGCGCGCATACAGCGGACCAGCAGGTCCGGATCGGCCTGCGCCGAATAGACGATGGCGGTCGCCAGGCCATGTGTGCAAATGCTCTCTACCAGTTCAAGGGCATATTCCGGGTTGCTGTCCAGGTCAACGAAAATGATGTCGAAGGTATTTCCCAGCGTTCGCGATACCTCATGGAGGTTGGGAGGGTAGGTAATGTACTCCCGTATGGGGCCGTTATGGCATTCTCCCAAAGCGCTTGTTGCGGCGTTGCGGCGATGCTCGTCCGGGCTGATGACGGCGATGGACAGGTCGCCGGTGCTCATCAGGGAATCGGGAATCTGAATAGCGGTTGACATGGCGAGATGGCTGCTCCTCGTTGCTAGTTCCAGGGCGACTGATGCCCGCAGGCCCTGGGAAACTTAACAACGGCTCATATGAGTTATCGGCGGCAGAGAGAAGGGCGTTATCGCCGTATTGAGAATATGTATGCGGAAAGCAGCGAGCCGCTCGCAACCTATAAGCGCAGCATCTGGGCGGGAAATTCAAACCTGGGAATTGCATACCATATCTTGACATGCCGTCCCAGTTCCGGCAAACTAAAAGAGAACATTAAGCGCAACAGAGGACCATCATGCGAGAAGCGTCTCCGCAAGGCACTTACAAAGTACAGGCTCTGGACCGGGCATTTGCCGTACTGGATTTGCTGGGCGAGAGCGATACGCCACTGGGCCTGGCGCAGGTGGCCTCTTCGCTGCAGTTGCACAAGAGCACGGCGCACCGCTTCCTGATGGTGCTGGAGAAGCACCGCATGGTGGAACGCACCGCGGGAGGCAAATTCCGCCTGGGGCTGAGGCTGTTTGATTTAGGCAATCGCGCCATTGAGCAATATGATTTGCGCGAGCGAGCGCAACCGCACCTGCGCCGGCTGGTCGCCGAAACAGAGGAGACGGCGCACCTGTGCATCCTGGAGGGCGCGCACGTGATTTACATCGACAAAATTGAGCCGGCACGCTCGGTGCGCATGATTACCCGCATCGGCGCCAGCAACCCGGTGCACTGCACCGCGGTGGGCAAGGCGATGCTGGCGTTCCTGCCCGAGGAGCGGATCACCGATATTCTGGGCCGTCTTCGTTTTGAACGGTACACAAATCGCACGATCACCACGGTTGAGGCGCTGCGCGCGGAGATCGAGAAGACGCGCCGCCGCGGCTATGCCGTGGACGACGAGGAGTTCGAGGAGGGTCTGCGCTGCATTGCCGTGCCGGTGCTGGATGCGCAGCGGCTGCCGGTGGCGGCGGTTAGCGTCTCTGGGCCATCGTTTCGCGTGACAGCGCAGAAGCTACCCTCGATTGCCAGCCACTTGCTGCAGTGCGTGCGGGGCATATCCGTGGATATGGGTTTCGTTCCCAGCGGCAGGGGCAACCGCGCCGGGTGGCCGGCCTAGAGCCGACGATCTCCCAAGGTCCGTTGTCTCTGATACACTGGTTCATGTTTGGCATGCAAAATTCATCCGGGGACGTAGCTCAGTTTGGTTAGAGCGCTGCCCTGTCACGGCAGAGGTCGCGGGTTCGAGCCCCGTCGTCCCCGCCATACATTCCTGAGGACAAGGAGTGTATGGCAATCAAAGTGACAATCAATCTCATGAGGAATTTCAAAGTTATCTTAATCCCCCAAAACTAATCCTCCAAGTATTTGAATCATGCGGCCATCTGGTACGCTCACGCTCCGCGATGTCGCATTACGAGAGAACTGAAGACACCCTTTACACCCCCTGGAGGAGATCTGGCGCAGGCAGACCCTTCACAATTTGCGCAAACTACCGCCGCCCCGGCTCTTGTACAATTGGCGCAATCCTGGAAACCGGCCTGTACCGGGCGCGAAAGAAGCCGCGTTCCGGAGTTGGCTGGACAGGACTGAGGAGAACAGGGCAAATGGCAGAGGCAAACAAGTCTGGGACCTGGGGAGAAAAGATTCTTCTTAGGGATGGAAACTGTACGGTGACCATCCTCCCCAACCTCGGCGGCAAAATCGCATCCATTCTGGTGAACGGCCGCGAGCTGCTACAGGCGCCGCTGGCCGCCTACGCGCCGCGCACCCAAACTATGGCCTTCGATGCAGGCGACGCCAGCGGCTGGGACGAGTGCCTGCCTTCAGTGGCCGGCTGCACGGTGGAGACCGCTGATGGCCCGGTCACCGTCCCCGACCACGGCGACCTGTGGAGAGTGGCGTGGACAGAAGAAGGAAGTGGACATAAGGAGCATGGAGCAGGGGTTGCGCGGGGAGGATCGGTAACCCTTCGCGGAGAGTGTTTCTCCTTGCCGCTGATGCTGGAGCGGACGCTGTTGCTAACCGAGAAGGGCAAGGGCTGGCGATTGAGCCTTGATTACACGGTGACCAATACCGGCGGATCAACTGTTCCATGGGCCTGGTCGGCGCATCCCTCGTTTGCGTCTGAAGCGGGAGACAAAATTGTCCTGCCGGACACCATTCACGAACTGCGCCTGGAAGGTTCCGGCGGCGGTCGTCTGGGGCAGTCCGGTAAACAGATTACCTGGCCCATCGCCAAGCTAGGCATGTTAGGAAAGACCGACCTGAGCGTGGTTGAACCGCCCAAGTCGGGCATCGGCGACAAGCTGTTCGCGGGGCCGTTGTCCGCGAAGGAAAACTGGTGCGCGCTGGAGCGGCCCAAGGCAGGCATTCGCATCAAGGTCAGCTTTGACACGGCGGCGACGCCCTACCTCGGACTCTGGATCTGCTCCGGCGGCTGGCCGGAGAGAAAAGGACCGAAACAGATGTGCGTCGCGATGGAGCCTGCCACCGCTCCTGTGGACTCTCTGGCGGTAACCGGGCCATGGTCTCGCGAACTATCTCCCGGCCAATCCGACTTCTGGCCGATGACTGTCGATCTTCAAGCTCTTTAGAAAGAGAACTACCATGCATGATCCTGCTGTATTCCGTTCCAAGCACCTTGCCCGCTACCAGGCCGAACCGGCTGTCTTTGCCGCGCCGGGCCGCGTCAACCTGATCGGCGAGCACACCGATTATGCCGAGGGCTATGTGATGCCCGCGGCGATCAACTTCGCCACACTGGCCGGCATCTCGCCGCGCAAGGACGGCAAGATCGTCATTAACTCGGAGAACTATGGCGAGGAGCGGGTCTTTGAGGCGGCATCGCTGCCGGCCAAGGGCAGCAAGCACTGGAGCGACTACCCGCTGGGTGTGGTCTCCATCCTCGCCGGAGAGGGCCATAAGATTCCCGGATTCAGCCTGAGCCTTTGGGGCGACGTTCCGCTGGGTTCCGGGCTGTCAAGCTCGGCCGCTATCGAGGTGGCCACGGCGCTGGCTGTTTGTTCACTGATTGGGGCAAGTTATCCCGGCCCAGTGCTGGCCCGGCTCTGCCAGCGCGCTGAGAACGAGTTTGTGGGCGCCAATTGCGGCATTATGGATCAGTTCATCTCCATCAACGGCAAAGAGAACCACGCCATGCTGCTGGATTGCCGCGATTTGAGCTTTCAACTGGCGCCGATTCCGGCAAATGTGGCACTGGTTATAGCAAACACCATGGTCAAGCATTCGGTTGCGGGCGGCGACTATCCCACCCGCCGCGCCGAATCCGAGGCCGCCTGCGCCGTCATCAACAGCCACCGAGGACATGTGCCCTTTCTGCGCGATGCGACGCTGGAGGATCTGGATAAATGGGGCAATGAGATGGCGCCAAAATCCCTGCTGCGCGCTCGCCACGTGATCAGCGAGAACCTGCGCACGGTGGCCGCCTCTAAGGCCCTGCTCAAAGGCGATATGAAGGAACTGGGCCGTCTGATGGCCGAGGCGCACCGCAGCTACAGCAAGGACTTCGAGGGCAGTTGCGCTGAGGCCGACACCATGGTGGAGTTGGCGAATGAGTTGCCGGGGCTGATCGGCGCGCGGCTTACGGGCGGAGGCTTTGGCGGCTGCACGATAAATTTGGTTGAGCAGAGCCAGGCTGCGGCATTTACCGAGGAACTTGGACGCCGCTATGCCGCCAAAACCGGCATCCAGCCCCAGATTCACATCTGCCACGCCTCGGGGGGCGCTCACCGGGTGTCGTAGAGCGCCTTTTCAGATTCGCGATGACTCCGGAAGAGCGACAGACGGCCGGAGAAAAACAAAAAGAGATCAAACATTTTTTGAAGGAAGCGGGGGAAATCTTATATGGCAACACAATCCAAACCAGCGACGGCAAGCACGCCCAACTACATGGTGCCGTTCATCATCGTTACGGCGCTGTTTGGCATCTTCGGATTTCTGACCAATCTGAACAGCAATCTTTCGCCAAAACTTGAGGATATCTTCAATCTCAATCATGCCTGGTCGAACCTGGTGACCTCGTCGTGGTTTTTTGCCTATCTGGTATTTTCAGTTCCGGCGGCCAAGGTGATTGAGAAGGTGGGCTACAAACGCACCATTGTGATTTCGCTCTTTATCATGGTGGCAGGCGCGCTGTTGTTTGTTCCCGCGGCGGGCCGGATCAGCTTTCCGCTCTTTCTGACCGCAAGTTTTGTTTTGGCCACGGGCGTTTGCGGCTTGCAGACATCGGCGAATCCATACGTGTCGATTCTGGGGCCCGAGCATAGCGCTCCGGCGCGGCTGACATTGGCGCAAGCATTCAACTCGCTGGGCACGGCGCTGGCGCCGATTGTTGTGGGCGTATTCATCCTGACTGATCCTGCCAAGGTGAAAGACCAGGCGGCCATCGCGGACACTGTGCAGGGACCCTACATCGCCATTGCAGGAGCACTATTCCTGCTCGGCATCGCGTTTATCTTTCTGCACCTGCCGGCCATCAATGCGCCGGGCAAGGCTAGCTCTCAAGAAAACGACAGTGCCGCCGCAGGGCGTGGAGTCTGGAGCTGCCGTCACACGGTGTTGGCCATGGTCGGCATATTCCTTTATGTAGGGCTGGAGATCGCGCTGGCCGCCAATGCCATCAAGTTTTTTGAGACGCAAGGGAGCGCCATCAGCGATTATTTGCGATGGGCTCAGCCATTCGCCCATGCAGTTAGCCGCTTCTATCCGCAAGGGATCAGGGAAAAGGAAATTGTGGCGGTACTGGCCTTCTGCTATCCGCTGGCCATGATGATCGGACGTTTTGCCGGCACGGTGCTGATGAAGGCCGTTAAGGCCTTCAAACTGCTGGCCACTCTTGGCGTGCTAGGTGTTCTCTTGCTGATCATAGGGATGTATACGACAGGCCATCTCGCTATTTGGTGCCTGATTCTGTGCGGGCTTGCGAACTCGATCATGTATCCCACTATCTTTGCGCTGGGTATCGCCGAGCTGGGGCCATTGACCAGCAAGGGATCGGGCGTGATCACGCTCGGCAACGTGGGCGGCGCTATTCTTCCGCCGCTTTTTGGGCTGATCGCCGACAAGGAGGGCTATCAGCACGCATTCCTGCTTCCCATCGCCTGCTATCTGTTTATGATTTATTACGGAATATCGGGCTATAAACCCACGCGTATGACCAAGGCGTAGACGGTGATTTTCTACTAGTTTCAAGGCCCTCCGGTTTTTTACCGGAGGGCCTTGGCGTTTCCGCTCATTTCTGCTGAGATTCGGCGATTGCCGACCTTCATGTTGCCAGCCTACAATTCTCGCTGAAATCATTTTCTGGAAGGCCACCATGCGAATAGTTGCTTTGCTCTCTTCCGCTGTTCTCGCCCTAACATCACTCACTGCAGCATCGCAGACACCCGCCTCGACGAAGGCGCCCGCGAAGGCGCCACAGGCCCCACAGCAGATGGTAGCGCAGACACCGCCCATGGGCTGGAACAGTTGGAACTTTTTTGACGAGAAGGTCACCGACAAGGACATTCGCGCCGCCGCCGACCAGCTTGTCGCCACCGGCATGAAAGACGCCGGATACGTCTACGTCAACATCGACGACACGTGGGAAGGCCAGCGCGACGCGGATGGCGTGCTGCACTCCAACGATAAGTTTCCCGACATGAAGGCCCTGGCCGATTATGTTCATTCCAAGGGCCTCAAGATTGGCATCTACTCTTCGCCCGGCCCAAAAACCTGCGCCCGCTTCGAGGGCTCACTGGATCACGAAGCTCAGGACGCGCAGCTTTACGCGCAGTGGGGCATCGACTACCTCAAGTACGACCTGTGCAGCTTTATCCCCGGCGTGATGCAGAAGCAGGCTCCCAACGACAAGGCCGCGCAGATGCGGCTGATGGCAGCTGCCTACGCCAAGATGAACAAGGCTCTCAAGGCGACCGGACGGCCCATCGTCTTCTCGCTTTGCCAATATGGTTGGGACGCGGTGTGGGAGTGGGCTCCATCGGTCGGCGGCAACCTGTGGCGGACGACGGGCGACATCACCCCTGACTGGGACCGCATCTACACCATCGCCAGCCAGCAAGCCGGTCTGGGGAATTACGCCGGTTCCGGTCACTGGAACGATCCTGACATGCTCGAAGTGGGCAACGGCAATCTCTCGTTGGCAGAGAATCGCTCGCATTTTTCGTTATGGGCCATGCTCGCCGCGCCCCTTCTGGCCGGCAACGACCTGCCCAACATGAAGCCGGAGATCAAGGATATTCTCACCAATCGCGACGTCATCGACATCGATCAGGACAAGTTAGGCAAGCAGGGAACTCGCGTTTACAGCGAAGGCGAAGTGGATGTATGGAAACGCCGTCTGGCCGGCGGCGCGGTGGCCATCGCTATCATTAACGCCGGCGACAACCGCTACTCCACTCATCCCTTCCACTTGAGCCTGGCTCAACTCGGCCTTCATGGGCCGCAGAGCGGCAAAGACTTGTGGACCGGCAAACGGATCACGCTGAAAGAAGGCCAGCCCCTTGAGCTGGCCAGACATGACGTTCTGCTGGTTCGCATCGACGCGCCAAGATAGTTTCAAACCATTGGGTCACACACGCAGCAATCCACAGTAGGTGTAGAGTCGCCGATTGCGCGAAATTGAGTGGTGGCGGGAGGCAGGATCGAACTGCCGACCTACGGGTTATGAATCCGTCGCTCTAACCATCTGAGCTACCCCGCCGGAAGAGGCAAAACAGACGCGGGCCGTGGAGGCCTGCCGGGGAAAGGGCGAATACGGAATCCGCGCGCAACTCCCTCTATCGATGATACGGGCGGCTGGATGCGAGGTCAACCCAAGTGTTGCACAACCGGCTGTAATTATCTGCAATGCAGAAGCCAGGGATGAACTCCGCTGCTCGACTCGTGTAAACTCGGCTGCATGAGCACGAACCGCATTGCCGGAGTGATTCCGGCCCGGCTCAGTTCCACGCGGCTCAGCCGCAAGGTGCTGCGCGTGATCGCCGGCCGGCCCATGGTTGAGTGGGTGTGGCGCGCGGCGCAGATGAGCGGGTTGATGGACCCAGTGGTTGTGGCCACGGATTCCGAGGAAGTGGCCGGAGTTTGCCGCGAGCGCCAGATTCCCGTGGCGATGACCTCGGCGACCTGCCCCAGCGGGTCAGACAGAGTGAGAGAAGTGGCCCGCCAGATCGACGCCGACATTTATGTCAACATCCAGGGCGACGAGCCAACGCTGACCGCGGAGTTTTTCCCGCCGCTGCTGGGGCTGTTTGAACGGCCAGAGGTTGAAGTGGCCACACTGGCCATCCCCTGCCCGCCGGGGGAGATCGACGATCCCAACGCCGTCAAGGTAGTCACAGCTCTGGACGGACGCGCGCTCTACTTTTCCCGCGCGACGATTCCCTTCGACAGAGATAAGAGCGGCCACGCCGCCTGCCGCAAGCACCTGGGAATTTACGCCTATCGCAAGGCCGCTCTGGAGCGCTTTGCGGCGCTCGCGCCCTCGCCGCTTGAGCGAGCCGAGCGGCTGGAGCAACTACGGATGCTGGAAAACGGCATCGCGATCTATGTGGCCGAAGCTCCGGGCGACACCATCGGCGTGGATACAGAGACGGATTTGCTGCGGGCCGAGGCGGTGCTGAAAGAGCGCGCGAAAAAACAAGGCAGGTAGATTCGCATTCCCAAACGAATTCCGAATTGGGCGCAAGAATCGGGTAGCGCGCCCGGCCCACAATCGGCGACCATGGTTTCCATGAGCGATAAACACCAGCACGAGCAGGCAACCGGTTCTGCAATGGCCATCGACCCTGAAACAGCCTGGCAGCAGCTTCTCCGCCGCGATTCGAAGGCTACGTTCTTTTACGCGGTCTCGACTACCGGCGTCTTCTGCCGCCCCGGTTGCACCAGCCGCCGTCCACTCAAGACCAATGTGCGATTCTTTCGTTCGGTTGACGAGGCGCACGCGGCAGGATTTCGCCCCTGCCAACGCTGCAAACCCAGCATCGCGCGTAGCAGCCCTTCGGAAAAAATTCGCGCGCACATCGAGGCCAACCACGACCGGCAAGTTTCGCTGGCCGAGCTGGGACGACTGGTTCACCTGAGTCCATTTACCGTGCAGCGGCTCTTCAAAGAGAAGATGGGTGCGACCCCGCTGCAATATCAACGGGCGCTGCGCGCCGCAAGACTGCGCAGCGCGCTCAAGCAAGGAGAGACCGTGACCGACGCCATTTACAACGCCGGATTTGGTTCATCGAGCCGTGGATATGACGGCGCGCAACTGGGCATGACGCCCGCGCGCTTTGCCAAGGGCGGCCAAGGCGAGCAGATTGGCTGGTGCAGCGCACGTTCACCTTTTGGTTGGATAATTGTGGGAGCGACCGAGCGCGGGCTTTGCTGGCTGTCGCTTGCCGGGACAAAGCATGAGGCTGAGGCCAGTTTGCGCGAGGAGTTTCCCGCCGCGACACTGAAGCGCGACCCGTCGCTGGCCAGCATGGTGGACGCGGCGCTGCGTGTGGTTGGCGGCCAGACGAACTCATCGAAAAAGTTAGCCGCATTACAAATAGATCTGCGCGGGACGGCATTTCAGTTGAAGGTTTGGCAGGCGCTGCGCCAGATTCCGCACGGCGAGACGCGCAGCTACAGCCAGTTGGCCCGTGAACTGGGCGATCCCAAGGCAACACGCGCCGTGGCCCGCGCCTGCGCGACGAATCGCGTGGCAATTGTGGTTCCGTGCCATCGCGTGGTGGGCGCGAACGGTTCGCTGACCGGCTATCGCTGGGGCGTGGAGCGCAAGCGGATGCTGCTGGAAGCGGAAAACTCTGGAGCGTGAGCGAGTCAGCAAGTCAGCAGGTTGGCGTGCGCATCGTGCGCATTAGCAAGTTAGCGGAAAGGCCCTGGAGCGATACTTTGGGGCTATTTTCGGTAAAAAACAGGCTTTTTCCAACGATTTCCGGCGATTTTCAGAGGCCAAATCTCACCATGTGGGAGAATTTGGAGCGGAAATTTTTCCACAGGCGTTGATTTCAAAGAGCTTACAAATAATCTGCAAGGGTTACGGGAAAATTTATACCCCCGGGGGGTAGGGGGGGGTACCCCCGGGGTATAAACCGGGCACATACCTGACAGATTGGACCGGGGCTCTGGACCTTGTTCATGCTTTGATTGTGCGCCAACGGAAGGTAATTATCTGCAAAGGACAGCTATCATCAGTGGCCTGGCTTGTCTGCGACGGTCAGCAAGGTCTGAAAGTGCGGCGTCTCCGGCTCTTTGTCGACGACTAAAGTTTGCACCTGTGAGAAGCCTGCCGATTCGAGCATCGCGTCCAGCTCCGCTTCACTGAAGCCAAGCCATTCATCGGCGTAGATCTCGCGCGCCTCTTTAAAGCGGTGCTTGAGTAGGTCAAGGACGACGATGCGCCCGCCGGGGGAGAGAATTCGCCACGCCTCCTCAACGGCGCGCTCCGGGTGCAGCGCGTGATGGAGCGATTGCGAGAAGAAGGCCAGATCGACTTCCGCGTCGCCAATGGGAATCTCTTCCATGTCGCCCATGCGATACTCGACGTTTTTAACGCCGTTGCGGCGAGCCTGCTTGCGGCCCACCTCGATCATGCGGGCGGAGCTGTCGACGGCGATGACTTTGGCAGCGCGCTCGGCGAGCAACAGCGCAAAGGCGCCCTCGCCCGCGCCGAGATCGGCGATGACCATTGGCGGCATCAGGCGCAGCAGCGCCTCGGCCATACTCTTCCAGGATTTTCCGGGGACGTAATCCTTGCCCAGGCGGCCGGCCACCGAGTCAAAGAAGGCGCGCATCTTGTCCTGGCGCTTCCTGACGACGCGTCGCATGGAAATCTGATCCGTCCGGGCTTCGGGAATCTCCTTGCGGGCCTGGGTAAGCAGTCCGGCGAGAAGGCCGTGGGAGGTGGTCAGCTTGTAGAGGCTGCTTTTGCCGGTGCGACGGTCCTTGACCAGGGCGGCATGCTTTAACTGGGAGAGGAGCGTGGAGATGGTGCTCTGGCCCATAACCAGAATCTCCTGCAACTCGGCGACAGAGAGCTCCTCATGGCTGAGCAGCAGCAGAATCCGGAGCCGGCTGGGGTCGGCCAGGAGGCGGAGCGATTTTATGATTGACGGCATAGCTGGACTCTGATACATATCAATATATCACGATATGACGATGTGTGAAGAAGTGAAAAAGTGAATGAGTGAATGAGTGAAGAAGCGAATGAGGCAGCGGGTTAGCGAGCGCCTGACTTATCAACGCATCCGTTCACGCAGAATTTCCCAAGGAGATTTGAAATGACAACGTCAACGTTTGAACTGAAGGATTTGGGCTACAAGGTCGCCGATATGTCGCTGGCCGAGTGGGGGCGCAAGGAGATCACCATTGCCGAGCAGGAGATGCCGGGGTTGATGGCCATCCGCAACAAGCACGCGGCGGCCAAGCCGCTGGCCGGGGCGCGCATTACCGGCTCGCTGCACATGACCATTCAGACGGCGGTGCTGATTGAGACGCTGGTCAGCCTGGGCGCGGAGGTGCGCTGGGCAAGTTGCAACATTTTTTCGACGCAGGACCATGCGGCGGCGGCGATTGCGGCTGCCGGGGTTCCCGTATTTGCGTGGAAGGGCGAGTCGCTGGAGGAGTATTGGTGGTGCACACTTCAGGCGCTCAACCACAAGGGCGGCAAGGGGCCGCAACTGGTGGTGGACGACGGCGGCGACGCGACCCTGCTGATTCACAAGGGTTATGAGCTGGAAGCGGGCGATGGCTGGGTGAACACGCCTTCCGGCAATCACGAAGAGCAGGTGATCAAGGACTTGCTGAAGAAGGTGTATGGCGAAGACCCGCAGCATTGGCACAAGGTGGCCAAAGAGTGGCGCGGCGTTTCGGAGGAGACAACGACGGGCGTGCATCGCTTGTACAAGATGATGGAGCAGGGGAAGCTGCTGGTTCCGGCCATCAACGTGAATGATTCCGTGACCAAGTCGAAGTTCGACAATTTGTATGGCTGCCGGGAGTCGCTGGCCGACGGCATCAAGAGAGCGACGGACGTGATGGTGGCGGGCAAGGTGGCGGTGATTTGCGGCTACGGCGACGTGGGCAAGGGCTCGAGCCACTCGCTGCGCGGCATGGGCGCGCGGGTTGTCGTGACAGAGATCGACCCCATCAACGCGCTGCAGGCGGCGATGGAGGGCTTCGAGGTGACCACCGTCGAGGAGACTCTGGGACGCGGCGACATTTACGTGACCTGCACCGGCAACGTGGACATCATCACGCTGGAGCACATGAAGCGGATGAAGGACCAGGCGATTGTGTGCAACATCGGCCACTTCGACAACGAGATCCAGATGGACCGGCTGAACGCGGAGAAGGGCGTGACCAAGCTCAACATCAAGCCGCAGGTGGATAAGTACACCTTTCCGGATGGGCACGCGATCTTTGTGCTGGCCGAGGGACGGCTGGTGAACCTGGGCTGCGCGACGGGGCATCCGAGCTTTGTGATGAGCAACAGCTTCGCCAATCAGACGCTGGCGCAGATCGACCTATGGACGAAGCGGGAGAGTTACAAAGTTGGCGTATACGTGCTGCCCAAGAAATTGGACGAAGAGGTGGCGCGGCTACACCTGGGAAAAATTGGCGTGAAGCTGACGACGCTGACCGCGCGGCAGGCGGAGTATCTGGGCGTGCCGGTGGAGGGGCCTTACAAGGCGGAGAACTACCGGTACTAAAAGCAGCTGACAGCTGACAGCTAACAGCTATCAGTTTTACGTTGGCGGGCGATTGCAGTTTTCCAGGTTGCGAGAGCGAGACCTGGGAAACCCGACACGCGGCGAACTAATCAAGGTTTAGGTGGGGGGTCTGATCAAATGGGAGTACGCATCACAGACTTGAAGCATTACCGAGCGCAGTTTCCAGACCGTACGAAGCGGAAGTATGCTTACAAACTCGCGTTGGAAATTCGACAGTTCGAAATTGAGCTGTATTGGAAACGTGCAACCTACTTCTGGACGCTGATCGCCGCAACCTTTGCAGGCTACTTTGCTCTCGCCACATCACAAGGATCGCATTCCGGTCTTGTTTTCCTTGTGAGTTGCATCGGGCTTGTTCTGTCCACTAGCTGGTATCTGGTGAATCGCGGGAGCAAGTACTGGCAAGAGAATTGGGAGCGTCATGTGGACTTGCTAGAGGACGAGTTCGTCGGGCCTCTCTACAAGACGACGATTGCGAACCAGCAGTTTTGCGGGTGTAAACCGGAGGACGGATATCCATTTTCGGTATCGAAGGTTAACCAGCTCACTAGCCTGTATGTGGCGCTAGTTTGGCTTGGTTTGACAATTATCTCATTTCTGTTGAGCCTTTTCCCGGCTTCGCATTTCGAGGCGCGGCTACACCTTCCATGTGCCCTTACCTTATTCGTGTTTACGTTCGCTTTCCTACGCGTGCTTTTTGTGCGTGGGCGCGGCGGATCGCAAGGGAAGGAGCGTGGAGTCGATTTCTATAAGAGTCCCATTGTCCCTTCCGCGAAGCAAGAAAGTAAGCGCGGCACATTCATGTGTTTACTTTTGTTTATGCGTTCACTCTTATATTAAAGATATGCAATATTCCGAGCCCTTCCCGCAGCGTTTGTGACCAGCCGCGTTAGCTCCGCTTGCCATGAACCAGCCGGTGCCAGAGCCTCCACAGCGAGCTATGCAGCAGGCGGGTCTGCTGGGCTTTGAGTGCGGCGTAGGAGCGCTCCACATAGACGTCGAACTCCGGGGGCCAGCCGATGGTGGAGCGGCGCTCGGAGTAGTCGCCCTCGGCCCATTTGGAGAGCACCGCCTTATAACCCACCACGTGGGTGACAAAGTCCAGCAGGCAATGCGGCATTTGCTCCTCGACGATGAGGTAGGCCTTCTCGATGATGATCTTTTCGCGGACATCGTTGAGGGGCATGAAGATGGTGGTCATCCACAGCATCCACTCCTTCATCTCGCTGTCGAGGATGGGAAAACTTTGCGACTTGCCCTGCTTTTTGAGCAGCGAACGGTAGGCGATGTTGCCCGCCTGCGAGGCTACGTAGAGCGGGCCGTAGAACTCATTCAGGCGGCGGTTCACCTGCTCCAGCTTGTCCTTGCGGCGAGCCAGCATGCGGGCGCTCCAGGCGGTGGCCAGATAGCCAACAAACGCCAGAACAATGGCTTGCGCCGTCGTGTTGTCGAGAAACTTCTGCAAGAAATTCATGGGCGAGTCCGTAGTTCGTACTGGCAACGAGTATACCGCAGCTTGTACTCTTCAAGGCCTTGCCGGTCAGCTTGAACCCAGATAGATAAAGCGGACGAGGAAGAGCGCGGCCAGCAGGTAGAGCAGCCAATCCTGCTTGCGGAGTTTGCCGGCGGCCAGGTGCAGCGCGGCCCAAGCAATGACGCCGAAGCCGAGGCCATTGGCGATGGAGAAGGTGAAGGGGATGAGCACCAGCGTAAGGAAGGCTGGGACGGCAATCAGCGGCTCGCGCCAACGAATCTCGCTGATGGTGGAGAGCATCATGGAGCCGACCAGGATGAGCGCGGGGGCGGTTGCGGCTGCAGGCACAATGGCCACAAACGGAGACGCGCCAATGGCGGCGAGAAAGAGCAGACCGGTGATGATGGCGGTGACGCCTGAGCGGCCTCCGGCAGCCACGCCGGCGGTGGATTCGACGTAGCTGGTGACGGTCGAGGTTCCGGTGAGCGAGCCGAAAACGGTGGCGGTGGCGTCGGTGAAGAGGATGCGATTCAGGCGGGGAATGGTGTGGTCGGGCTCGATGAGACCGGCGCGCTTGGTGACGGCGACCAGGGTGCCGAGATTGTCGAAGAGGTCCACGAAGAAGAAGACGAAGACGATTTCCAGCAGGCCTTTATTGAGGGCTCCGCGGATGTCGAGCTGGAGGGCTGTGTCAGAGAGCGAGTGGATGCCTCCGGCTGCGGGCGTCCAGTTGGTCAGGCCCAGCATCCAAGCGAGGGCGGTGATGGAAAGTGCGCCGATGAGAATAGCGCCGCGGACCTTTCTTGCTTCCAGAGCCACCATCAGGAGCAGGCCGAAAAGGGCCAGCACCGCGGTGGGGTTGCGGATGCTGCCGAGGTTGAGCATGGTGTTGGGGTCGGAGATCACAAGGCCGGCTTTTTGAAAGCCAATGAGGGCAATGAAGAGGCCGATGCCTCCGGCCACGGCGGCGTAGAGTTCATGGGGAATGGCGCGCAAAATCATCTGGCGGATGCCCACGGCGGTGAGCGCCAGAAAGAGGACTCCGGAGAGAAAGACCGCGCCCAAGGCGGTTTGCCAGGGAACATGGAGCTTGATGCAGACGGCGTAGGCAAAGTAGGCGTTGAGGCCCATGCCGGGGGCGAGGGCGATGGGATAGCGCGCCACGATGCCCATCATGATAGAAGCGAAACCAGCCGAGAGGCAGGTGGCGGCGGTGACGGCGGCCAGAGGCATTCCGGCGGCGGCCAGGATGGCCGGGTTGACCAGCACGATGTAGGCCATGGTCAGGAAGGTGGTGACGCCGGCCAGAATCTCGGTGCGCCAGTTGGTTCCGAGGCGCGTGAATTCGAAATAGGATTCGAGTCGCTTGAGCATGGGCTTACTGATAGGAGACCACACCGGGGCGGGGACGGAAAATGGAGAGGTTGCCCCGCACTTAATTATTCAGGCCGGAGAGATCCCAGAGCCGGATGGTGTTGTCGCCGATGCCTGATGCCAAAGTGCGGCCATCGGGCGAGAAGGCTATGGAACGGACACCCTGGTAGGCCCAATCTTTCCCTGTGAAGTGGCTGTCGAGCGTTGCCAACGCTTTGCGTGTGGCTGTGTCCCAGAGTTTGATGGTGCCGTCGCCGCTGGCGGTGGCCAGGGTGCGTCCATCAGGCGAGAAGGCGACGGAGCGCACCTCTGCTGTGTGGCCTTCCAAAGTGCCGAGGAGCTGGCCGCTAGCCACGTCCCACAGTTTGGCGGTATGGTCCCAGCTTCCCGAGGCGATGGTGCGGCCGTCGGGCGAGAATGCGACAGACAGGACAATGTCCTTGTGGCCTTGCAGGGCGCGCAACATTTTTCCGCTGGCGGCATCCCAAACCATGACGAGATGGTCCGTGCTTCCTGAGACCAAGGTGTGGTCATCGGGCGAGAAGGCGACGGAGATGACGTAGTCCGAGTGGCCCAGCAAGGTGCGCGAAATCGCAACGCTCATCTTATCCGGACTATATGCAACATCATAGAGTTTGATGGAGCGGTCGCTGCTGGCCGTGGCAAGCTTGGCGCCATCGTGGCTGAAGGCAACGCACTGGACCGCATCGGAGTGGAACGGCGCAACGAGCGGCGGACGGTCACTGGCTAAGTCCCAAAGCCTGAATGTGTGATCCACGCTTCCCGTTGCCAGAATGCGGCCATCGGGGCTGAAGGCTGCGGAGAATACCCAAGCCGTGTGGCCCTTGAACGTGCGTATCTTCTGGCCGCTGGCCACATTCCATAGATTGGCGTCGTCTGCGTCTCCCGAAGCCATGGTGCGGCCGTCGGGCGAGAAGGCGACAGTCTCGACAGAAGCGGTGCTGCCATAGAGAGTGCGAGGCTCGGTGGTCTGAAGAAGATAGCGGCGGGTCTCGGGCGTGGAACCTGTCTTCATGAATACATACGAGATTGCCCCGGTGATGCAGAACGAAATCAGGAGTGCGATCAGGACGATGGGCCAAGCCTTCCCGCTGCGGCGCGGCGCGGGTTTTGACGCCGGTTGCCGAACAACGGGAGTGCTCGCCGGCAAGGTTGCGGCTGGAGGAGCCTGGCGCGGCGTGGAGTCCGGCACGGTGGGCACGCGGACCGGTTGAGGGGGGAGATAGACGACAGCATCCAGCAGTTTCAGCAATTCGGCAACATCTTTGGGGCGGTCTTTGCGGTCTTTGGCGAGGAGACGGAGGACGAGGGCGTCGAGACCACGCCAGTTGGCGAGGTTGGGGAGGTGAGTGCTGGGTGGTTGGGGTGGAGTGTTGCGATGCTGTTCGGACCAGCCTTCGTAGTTTTCGGCGTGGAAGGCAGTGCGGGCGGTGAGCATTTCATAGAGAACCCCGCCGAGGGCGTAGAGATCGGTGCGTCCGTCGAGCTCGGCGGAAGGGGTTCCGCGCCATTGCTCGGGCGCGGCGTAAGCCATGGTGAGCAGAGTTCCGCCGGTGCGTGTGTATGCGGTGCTGCTTTCCTTGGTGGCGACGATGCCGAAGTCGGCGATTTTGGGAAGCCAACTGTCGCCGTCGCGCGCCATGAGAATGTTTTCCGGCTTGATGTCGCGGTGGACCATACCCTTCAAGTGGGCCGCACCGAGACCTTCGGCGATTTGGCGGGTGATGGAGAGGGCCTGCTCAGTGTAGAAGGGTCCGGTGGTGTTGTTCAGCAGGCCGCGCAGGTCAGGGCCGTCGACATACTCCATGGAGAAAAAGAGCGAACCATCTTCGGCGGCTTCCAGATCGCCGCAGTCCACGACATTGCGATTGCGAATCTGACGCAGCACGCGAACTTCACGCAGGAAGCGGCCGGTGAAGGCCTGGTCGCGGCTCAGCTCGGAAGAGAGAAATTTAAGTGCGCGGGGCTCGTCCATCAGAATGTGCTGGGCGAGATAAACGGCTCCCATGCCACCCTGACCCAGCTTGCGGACGATACGGTAACTCTGACGGATCACCATGCCCGGCTTGAGGTCGATAATTTCGTTGAGCAGCACGCCGTGCGTGGGGCAGGTGGTGTGGCTGTCGGGATAGCCGGAGTTACACTGCGGGCAGTGTTTCATTGGTTTATCTTCTCATTACCAGATCATGCAACGAAGCCAACCTGTATCGGGTATTGCAACAACCTGGAGCACGCATCGGTTAACAAGGCGCTATTTTTGCGTGCCGGTCAAATCCCACAGCTTGACGGTATTGTCGGCGCTGCCCGAAGCCAGAGTGCGGCCATCGGGGCTGAAGGCTACGGTGTTGACCCAACCTGTGTGCCCTACCAGGGTACGCAAGAGCTTGCCGCCGATTGGATCCCACAAATTGATGGATTTGTCCTGACTACCTGACGCGAGCCAACGGCCATCGTGGCTGAAGGCGATGGACATGAGAGGATCTTTGTGGCCTTGCAGCGTACGCAGTAGCTGACCGCTGGTGATATCCCACAGTTCGATGCTGAGGTCGAAATTGCCCGATGCCAGGGTGCGGCCATCGGGACTAAAGGCGACGGAATCGACATTAATGGTATGGCATTTCAGGGTGCGTAACAGGCGCCCGTTGGACGCATCCCATAGTGAGATGGTGTCGTTGTTGCCTCCTCCCGATGCCAGTATGCGGCCATCAGGACTGAATGCCACGGAACTGACACCACCCGTTTGGCTTTGTATCGTGCGCAGCAGTTGGCCGCTCATCACGTCCCATAGTTTTATTGTCGCGTCCCAACTTGCCGTCGCCAGGGTGAGGCCGTCGGGGCTGAAGGCTACAGAATAGATAGTCGTGGTGTGGCCGCGCAGCGTACGGATCACTTGGCCGCTGGCCGTATCCCAAAGCTTAATAGTGTTGTCGATGCTCCCCGACGCCAAGGTACGACCATCGGGGCTAAAGGCCAGGGATTCGACTCCATCCGTGTGGCCGCGCAGCGTACGCACCAGCTGACCGCTGGCCGTATCCCAAAGCTTGATAGTGTTATCCCAGCTTCCTGATGCCAGGGTGCGGCCATCGGGGCTGAAGGTTACAGAACGTACCTCGTTGGTGTGGCCATGTAGCGTGTGCAGGACATTGACCGGGTTAGCAAGTGCCGGCTGCTGCTGAGTCACAGGTGTTTTTTGTGTTGTGGAGTTGGCCGGCTGTTTGGGTCCATGTGAGGTGAGGGAGTACCACATCAATAGACACACAAGCGCCACAACAGGAATGCTGATGAGGATTTGCCAGATGACCGGAAGTTCCTTGCGTGAACCGCTCTTGCCCTTTGCGACCGCGGCAGCTGGTGATTGCGGCTTCGGCCGGATGGCCGGTGTGGTCGCTTTCAGGGCAGGCTTTTCGCTGGCGCCTGATACCACTACATCCGGCATCGTCGCCTGCCGCACCACCGGAGCCCCATATCGCACCGCATCCAGCAGACCGAGCAACTCGGCGACGTTCCTGGGCCGGTGTTCGCGGTCTTTGGAGAGAAGGCGGAGGGTGAGGGCGTCCAGGCCTTGCCAATTGGCGAGATCGGGGCGGAGGGTGCTGGGCGGCTGGGGCGGGGTGGTCTGATGCTGGCGCGCCCAGCCTTCGTAGTTTTCGGCTTGGAAGGCGGTTTGGCCGGTGAGCATCTCGTAGAGGAGACCGCCGAGGGCGTAGAGATCGGTGCGGCCGTCGAGCGAGGCGGCGGGGGTTCCGCGCCACTGCTCGGGGGCGGCGTAGGCCATGGTCAGCAGAGTTCCGCCGGTGCGGGTGTAGGCGGTGCTGGATTCCTTGGTGGCCACGATGCCGAAGTCGGCGATTTTGGGAAGCCAGGCGTCGCCGTCGCGGGCCATGAGAATGTTTTCCGGCTTGATGTCGCGGTGGACCATGCCTTTGGAGTGGGCTGCGCCGAGGCCTTCGGCGATTTGGCGGGTGATGGAGAGGGCCTGCGCTACAGGGAAAGGCCCGGAGGTGTTGTGCAGCAGGTCGCGCAGGTCAGGGCCGTCGACGAATTCCATGGAAAAGAAGAGCGAGCCGTCTTCGGCGGCTTCCAGATCGCCGCAGTCTACGACATTGCGATTGCGAATCTGGCGCAGCACGCGCACCTCGCGCAGGAAGCGGCCGGTGAAGGCCTGGTCGCGGCTCAATTCGGG
Source organism: Occallatibacter sp. (assembly GCA_050011175.1). Lineage (GTDB taxonomy): Bacteria > Acidobacteriota > Terriglobia > Terriglobales > Acidobacteriaceae > Telmatobacter. Next base: position 70,402 of record JBEKJR010000016.1, on the reverse strand, counting down.
AGAGAGGAACTTGAGGGCGCGCGGCTCGTCCATCAGGATGTGTTGAGCGAGATAAACGGCTCCCATGCCGCCCTGGCCGAGCTTGCGAATGATGCGGTAACTCTGACGGATCACCATGCCCGGCTTGAGGTCGCGAATTTCGTTGAGCAGCACACCATGAGTGGGGCAGGTGGTGTGGCTGTCGGGATAGCCGGTGTTGCACTGCGGGCAGTGTTTCATTCGTTCAGCCTACTTGAGGGAAAAAGTTCCGCGGAGTATTTATTTTGCCACACTTTGCCGGGCGGGAAGGAGGCGGGGGTGGAACACGGCGAACGAAATGCAGACCTCAGGGGTTAAAACCCTGTTCGCAAAGGTTGTCGTATTGCTGGGGATAAATCCCCGGCCTACCGTTCCGGGTCAATCGCTTGCTCTAACCACCCAACGTGAAAATCACGTTGACCGTGGTTTCCACTTCTACCGGCTCTCCATTGAGCAGGTAGGGCTTGTAGCGCCACTGTCTGACGGCATCCATAGCGGCTTGCTGCAACATGGCAGGCCCGCTGATAACCTTCAGTTTTTCGATTGAGCCGGTCTTGGAGATGGTCGCCTGCAGCACGACCGTGCCGGAAACGCGCGCGGCCTTGGCGATAGGCGGATAGATCGGCGTTGTCTTCAGCACAAGCATGCCCGCCATAACGCCGCCGGAGATGACCAGCTTCTTCGCAGGTGCGGCCTTGACATTGGGGCCGCTGCCGAAGAGGCTGCCCATAACGTTTCCGCTGCTGCCAAAGTCCGATCCGGCCACGCCGGGATGAGCCGGCGTTTGATAGGCGGGATGCTCACTATTGATCGCAGCGGGCACTTGCGGAGAGGACGAAACCAGTGGAGGCGGCGGAGGTGGCGGGGGCGGTTCGATGAGGAGCTTTGCCGTATTATCCGGAAGTTGCTCAGGGTAGATGAGAGGCATCATGAGCAGGAAGAGTCCCCCCAATGCCAATAGCACTACGACGAATACGGCCACCGCAGCCAGCCAGATCCAGCGAACAGACGTTCTTCGCCTGTCGGCGTCGTTATCAATGCTCATCGACTTTCCTCCATGCGCCGATTCAGCTGACGCAGGTCATTCCAGTTCCACACACGGACCCCCCCGGCCAACCGGCCGCCTGCGGTGGGGCCAACTACCTTCGGCCCAGCGCAATACTCTATGGCAGTAGTTGGGGCTCGATCTTGCCGTAGATTTCGTCGGAGGCGTTTTTGATCTGGGTCACGATGTCGTGAAACTCCTGGGCATCGGCGAGGCGCAGCGGGGCGTCGATGCGGACGGAAAGGTCGTCATCGGCGTCGAGACCAACCTTCACACGATCGAACTCATGATTGAACTTGAGGAGGGTGTGCAGGAAGTCGGTGGTGACCGGCATGCGGCGCTTCTCCACCACGGTGACAAAGATGACCATCTGGTTGTTGGAAGTATCCAGGGCCAGGACAACTTTGGTGTCTTTGAGGTGGGTTCCGGTGAAGTGAATGACCCAGACAGTGGGCGAGCGGGTGGTAACGAAGTTGTAGTTGTTGGCCTGCATGAGGCTAACCATCTTGGCGGCGCCTTCCTCGCTGGTCTGGGCTGCCAGGGGCAGGACAAGCGAGAGCAGCAGGGCCGCGAAAAGGCAAAGGCGGGCGAGAGAGAGTGTACGACGTGAACGCATAATGGAGCCTCCTGGGGGAACAACAAGATTGTGTAAGAGTACCGCTCCGCAGTGGGGTTACGCAACCGGGCACCTGCGGTGCGGCAGACGCCTTCGGCGCGGAGAGCGAAGGGTTTTAGTTTCCCACCCTTCGCAAAGAGCGCGAAGGATGGGGCACGCGGCCTCCCTAGCCGCCCACGTTCCCCTAGGATTTGCCGGTCAGCAAAGCCATCTCGATCTCTTCAAGGGTTCTTCCCTTGGTTTCAGGCAATTGGAAGAAGAGAAAGAGCAGGCCGGCCAGACAGATGGCCGCGTAGGTCCAGAAGGCGCCCGCCGCACCGAGGGCTGAATTCAGCAGCGGAAAGGTGTAAGTGAGCAGGAAACATGCCGTCCAAAGAGCGGTGATAGCGATGGACATGGCGCTGCCGCGGATGCGGTTGGGAAATATCTCGGCAATCACCACCCAGGTGGCGGGCGCCAGCGACATAGAATAGCAGGCGATGGCGGCAAGAACCAGCGCCAGCATGGGCTTGCCTTGCAAGTGCATACGGTAGAGCAAGCCGAGAACGGTGTAGATGAGCGTGAGGCCGGAGACGCCGGCCAGCAGCAGAAAGCGGCGGCCGTAGCGGTCGATGGTGAGCAGCGCAACGATGGTGAACGCCACATTGACCGCGCCGGTGACCACAATGTTGAAGAGGATCTCCGATACCTGGTAGCCGGCCGCCGCGAAAATCTCCTGAGCGTAATTGAAGATCACGTTGATGCCGCACCACTGCTGAAGAACGGCGAGCGCCACGCCCAACACAAGAACCTTTGCCATGCCCGGCGAGGACAATCCCCGCCAAAGAGAGAGCCTGGGCTGAGCCTTGTCCGCGGCCGCAAAGTCCTCCATCACCTGGGCCGCATAGGCGCGGCCTCCCAACCGCTCAAGAATCGCCAGAGCCTGCCGATGGCGGCCTTTCCCGGCGAGCCAGCGCGGGCTTTCAGGAATCAGGAAGGTGGCGATCAGGAAGAGGAGTGATGGAATGGCGGTGACAGCGAACATCCAGCGCCATCCCCACTGGCCGTTCCACGAGACAAGTATCTCGTGAGCCGTAGCTCCGGGCGGGACGGGACAGGCGATGAACCAATTGACCAGCTGCGCAAACAGGACGCCAAAGACGATGGCTAACTGGTTGAGAGAAATCAGACGGCCGCGCAGATGCGCCGGAGAAACTTCCGCGATATACATGGGGGAGACGCCGGAGGCCAGACCGATAGCAAAGCCGCCCATCATTCTCCAAAATACGAAGGCGATAAAGCGCGCGGCCAGCCCGGTGCCCAGCGAGGAGACCGCAAAAATGAGCGCCGCCAGGGTAAGCAGTCGCCGCCTGCCGAAGCGATTGCTCAAGCCTCCACAGGAGAGCGCGCCGATCAGGCAGCCGATCAGGGCGCAACTCATCGCCCAGCCCTCCATGGAAGGCGAATCTAGTTGAAAGTAGCGCTCATAGAAGGGCTTTGCGCCGCCGATGACCACCCAGTCGTAGCCGAACAACAGGCCGCCCAGCGCGCCCGCCGCGGCGGCCAGCCAGAGATAGGCGGACGAGAAGGAGTTATTACGATCTGCGCAGGATTCGGGCGTGGGTGCGGAGGCAATCATGTGTGACGAATTCTACAATCGAACGGCTCTGTTTGGATATTTGCTCCGCACAGATGCGGTATTTCTGGTTTTGCGCGGCAAGCGCGTTCATCCCAAAAGTTTGGCGGCGTCTTTGGCAAAGTAGGTGACGATAAAGTCTGCGCCGGCGCGGCGGATGCTTACCAGCGATTCGAGCATGGCGCGGTCGTGGTCTAGCCAGCCTTTTTGGAAGGCGGCCTGGAGCATAGAGTACTCGCCTGAGACCTGGTAAGCGCTGATGGGCACGCCGAAGCGCTCGCGGGCGGCGCGGATGACGTCGAGGTAGGGCATGGCGGGCTTCATGAGGATCATGTCAGCGCCTTCCTCGAGGTCGAGGGAGATTTCGCGCAGGGCTTCGCGGAGGTTGGCGCCGTCCATTTGATACGACCGGCGGTCGCCGAACTGGGGCGCGGAATCGGCGGCCTCGCGGAAGGGTCCGTAGAAGGCGGAGGCGAACTTGGAGGCGTAACTGAGGATGGGGGTGTCCTTGCAGCCGGCGCTATCGAGGGCGCGGCGAATGGCGGCGACGCGGCCGTCCATCATGTCGCTGGGAGCGACGACGTCGGCTCCGGCTTTGGCCTGGCTGATGGCGGAGCGAGCGAGCAGATCGAGCGTGGGGTCGTTGTCCACGGTCCAGCCGTCGGGAGTTTCGATCACTTTGCCGCAATGGCCGTGGCTGGTGTACTCGCAGAGGCAAACGTCTGCGATGAGGACAAGTTTTTTGGCGGATGGCGAGGCCTTGAGCGCGCGCAAACCCTGCTGGACGATGCCGTTGTCGTCATATGCGCCGGAGCCCAGCTCGTCCTTGGATTCGGGCAGGCCGAAGAGCAGCAGGCCGGCGATGCCGAGTTGCGCGGCCTCCTCGGCCTCGCGGACGGCTTCGTCGATGGAGAGGTTGAAGACCCCGGGCATGGAGCCGACCGGGCGGCGCACGCCTTTGCCGGGGCAGAGAAAGAGTGGGTAGATCAGGTCGCCGGGGGTGACGGCGGTCTCGCGCGCCAGCGCCCGCAGGGATTCCGTGCGGCGCAGGCGGCGCATCCGCGTTTCAGGAAAGCTCATGGAATCGATTGTACTTGAGAATTGCAGGGAATATCGATGCCACTTCCCGCTCCGGAACAAGCCTCATACTCGGGGAAAATCCTCCGCTGTTATCATCTGAATGATCATGGAATCTCCCCAGATCGCGCCCGCTGCCGTGCCGGAGGAAAACAGCGCATCTCTGCCAGTGGCGGAGAGCGGCTCACATTCATCGCGCAACATTCGCTGGGCACAGGCATTTGTTCTTGCGGCGCTCTTTTCCGCTCCGGCATTAATCTGCCTGAAGATGTCAATCGTTGAAGATCCGGATGCATGGTGGCACCTGCGCACCGGCGAGTGGATACTGCAACATTGCGCCGTGCCGCGGACAGATCCGTTCTCCAGTTTCGGCGCGGGAAGACCCTGGGCAGCCTATAGCTGGCTCTTCGAAATCATTATTTTTCAACTTTTTCAACGCCTGGGTCTGGCCGGGCTGGTGGTCTACAGCACTGCAATGGTGACGTTGATTACCGTGGTTTTGCATCGCCTGATACGGCGTCTTCAAGCCGACTTTACGTTTGCGGTGCTGCTTACGTTTGTGGCAGCCTCGATTCTCTATCAACTATTTACGCCGCGTCCGTGGTTGTTTACGTTCCTGTTTTTTGCGTTGGAACTTGATCTTCTGATGCAGGCGCGAAAGACCGGGAAGACCAGGGGATTGCTTTGGCTACCGGTCCTCTTTGCGTTATGGGCCAATCTGCACATTCAGTTCATTGATGGCTTGCTGGTGCTGGGGATCGCATTGACGGAATCCTTCCTGGCCCGTTGGTGGACCGGAATCCAGGCGCGCATCCGCCCCGGCCGGCTTTGCGGCATCTTCATGGCCTGCATTCTGGCAACGATGGCGAATCCGTTCGGTTGGAGGATTTACAAAGTTGCCTACGATCTGGCCGTACAGTCAGGCGTCATGAACAAGGTGGGAGAATTGGCCGCGATGCCGTTTCGCAGCTTCAACGACTGGTGTGTACTGATCTTCGTTCTAGCCGCCGCCGGTGTGCTGGCCAGAGCACGCCGCATTCTGTTCTTTGAAAGCGCATTACTGGCATTTGCCGTCGTCGTATCCTTCCGTTCGCAACGCGATATGTGGGTGGCGGTGATCGCGGCAAGCGCAATTCTGGCTTCGGAACTCAAGGGAGACGATAAGAACCGGTTGCAAGTGAGGGCGCCGGCCGCTCCGTTCATTACGGTCGGCACGGCTCTCGTGTTATTGCTGGGCTCCTGCCTATTGCACGTGGACAATGCTCGATTAAGCAAGAAGCTGGCCGAGGCGCTGCCTGTCCGCGCCGTGGAAGTGGTTAAAGAAAAGGGCTGGAGCGGACCTCTCTATAACGACTATGACTGGGGAGGTTATCTAATCTGGACTCTGCGCATGCCAGTCACCATCGATGGACGCGCGGCTATGTACGGCGATGAGCAGATTGACCGTTCGGCAACGACGTGGAGCGGGCAGCCGGATTGGGCCTCTGACCCCAACCTTCAGAAGGCAGGACTGGTGATTGGGCCGGTCAAAGCGTCTCTGACACAACTGCTGCGGATGGACCCGCGCTTCGAGTTGGCCTATGAAGACAAGCTCGCGGCAGTCTTTATCGCGCGCAAGACCGTGCCTTCCGTCGCGGCGGAATCTTCGGCAGCAGCGGGCAGCAAGACGGCTCACTCCATGGTGAAATGACAGAGATTCGCCGGCTAACCTCTGAAGGCTGGAAGTTGCTTTACAACTGCTCGTAGAGAGTCGAGTTGCGATAGCCGAGCAGCACGACCAGTGTCCAGATGCCCATGGCGATTCCGAAGGGGATCTTGTACATGTTCACGATGGCCGCTACGATGGCCACGATCCGCCCCCACCGCGATTGCTCCAGAAGACCAAAACCAGCACACGCGGCCAGGCTGACGCGCACCAGGAGAATCGCCCAGCCAAAGCGGAGGACGAAGGTCCCTAACCACGCCGGCGGCAGGGAGCCGCGCACCCATGGGTCGTACATCCAGGGAGCAAAGTGCCCGGAGAAATAGGCGTTCGCGAAGTGCAGCGCAATGATCCCCGTCAACAACGCGACAACGGCGTAGATGAGCCAAACGACGCCAAGCGCCCTCACCTTACCGGCGTAGCTCTCCAGTTGGAAAGCGAGGCCGGGCACGGGCGGGACCGGAGCCATTGCCGGCCGTCCACACTTTGGGCAGGATCCTTGTCCGGGCGCTAATGCCAGACCGCATCCACTGCAATACATGATTGCCTCCTCAAAAAACGGTACTGAGATAGCTACGCAAATACGAGGCACAATGTTCCGAGCCGTTAGACGCCAGCTTCTAGCTGCTAGCTTCTAGCCGCCAACTCTTCCGCGGTCGGGCAACAAACGAGTGAAGACAGGCGATTCCGCCGGCCCATCAGCAGAGCAGCTAAAAGCTAGAAGATAGAGGCTAATAGCTGTGTGCAGTTTGCGTCAACTCCGGCTAGATTGAGTCAAATTGAGCCGGAAGTTTATTTCTGCGTGAAAATGTTCTCACGTTTCAAGTTGAGGCAACGATAAACAGATTGGGAGACAGTATCCATGGCGACGCAGGCCAGGGCGGCAACAGTTGCCGGTTCGGTCGAGGAGCAGGCGGGTGAACTGCGCTATGTGGCGCGCCAGCCGATTCTGGACCTGCATGGCGACGCGCAGGGCTACGAGCTGCTGTTCTGGAATGGGCGCGAGCCGATCACTCACACGAAAAGCGATCTGGCGACCCGCACCATGCTGGACAACACGGTGGTCTTCGGGCTGGAAGAGCTGGCGCGCGGATTGCCTGTCTTTGTGAACTGCACCGCGGATTCTCTGACCGAGGAGTGGGTGAAGGTTTTACCTCCCCATATGACGGTTCTGGAACTGGCCTCCAGCGCGGAACCCACGCCGAACCTGCTGGCGGCTTGCCGCAGTCTGAAGGCTTCAGGCTTCCGGCTGGCGCTGGCCGACTTCACCGGGAATCCGGAGTCCAGGCCACTGGCCGATCTGGCCGACTATATCAAGGTGGATATTCTCAGCGTCAACGCGGTCGAGCGCAGTAATCTGCTTCGCTGGCTGGATGGCTCCAACGCCAGCTTGGTGGCGCAGAACGTGGAGACGCAGGATCAATACGGGCAGGCGTGCAAAGAGGGCTTCGACTTGTTTCAGGGGTACTATTTCTGCCGTCCGGAGCCGCTGCAGAACCACAAGATACCGGGCAACCGGCTGGTGCACCTGGAGATTCTGGAAGATCTGCAAAACGACCCTGTCGACATGCAACGCCTGAGCCAACTGGTGATGTGCGACGCCAGCCTGACGTATCGGCTGCTGCGGCTGGTGAACTCGCCGATCTGCGCCATGCGCCAGGAGGTGACCTCGATTCAGATGGCGCTGATGCTGGTGGGAGAGGCAACTTTCCGGCGCATCGCCATGCTGGCCGTTGCCACCGACTTCAGCACCGACCAGCCGGCGGAGCTGCTTCGCATGGCCTTCGAGCGGGCACGCTTCTGCGAACTAGCGGCTCCGCTTTGCGGCTTGACTCCCAGCGAACAATACCTGATCGGCATGGTCAGCCTCTTCCCGGCGATGCTGCGCATCCTCATGGAGGACCTGGTCCGGACACTGCCTTTGCGCGAGGCGGCCCGTGACGCATTGTTGGGTAGGGACATTCCGGAGGGCGTTCTGCTGCATTGGATGGTGTGTCACGAGCACGGGAACTGGGCGGAGTGCGATGCGATTGTCCGCTCCAGCGGCATGAGCCATGAGCAGGTGATGCGCTGCCATGCGCTGGCAGTGGAATGGGCCGAGGCGGCGCTCAGGTCGAATACGTGAGCGACTTCGCCCAGGTCTCAAAATCGAATAATGCTACTCGAATATAATGCCGTCAGAATTTAGATGATGTGATCTCACAGGTAAGGAATGACCACAAAGTGTCTGTGCTATATATCGTAACCACGATCTTTCCCTCGCTGTTGGATACGACGCCATAGGCAAACTCATTATCCCCTTTGCTTCCGGCAACGATTTCAGAGTTTGTATGCGAGCCGGAAATAGATGAACCGGTAGAGACCGTGAAATGAGGTATTGTAAATGCTGCCGCTTGGGCATTTACTTGCATGGCGAGAAGGTATGCGGTATTGGGTTGTGCATTGAGAATGAAGTCCAGTTTGCTGGCTGTCACGTTGCTGAATAAAACTTCATTGTTAGGAATATCTACGAGTTTCGGATACTCCATAACAAGATATGCAATGCCCTGGGATATATGGCCAGGGGTAAGCGTGATGGTATCTGCCGACGGAGAAAGCGTCTTCGATCCCTCCGGAGAGGTTTTGAGGATGGCGGCGAGAAATTGCTTCTTGTCACTCAGGGTGAGCGGCTTGCCGGTATGCAAAAGCAGCGGCTTGGCGGCAGGAGCTACGATGTGCAGATTCGATAGCGGGTGGCTTTCTTGAGGAGTTGTATTCTGGGCGATGGCAGGAACGCAGAACGCGACGGCTACGAGCACGGCAGCTAGCTGTTTCATGAGAATCCCTCCTGATGTTTGGTGACGGCGAGAGTATAACGCATTGGCGCTTGGGAAGCTACGCTGAATCCGGTAATTGGAATTGGTAGTAGCAACAGGTTGCCAGGCCTCAAAAGCGAGGCTTGGTAACCTGTATTTGTCACTGAGCCGAAAGCGAGGATATTTTGCAGCTTGCAAAGACCCAATTACTACTCGGACTGGATATCGTAATCGATTCTGACCCCTTAGCACCGGTAACGAAGGAGTAGGCAATCTCGTTGCCACCGGGAATTACGTCAATCGTCTGAGCGTTGGTGTTGCTCCAAGCCGGGGAGAAAGTGAGCTGTGCATTGGACGGCGATAGCGATTTCGGATCTGGATCCGCAATCCATAACTTCATGACGAGAACGTATGCGGTATTAGGTTGCACATCGACAACGAATGTCAGATTATTTGCGGCTCCGGGACCGAAAAAGAGGTCGCCCGTGGAGAAATCGGCAGAAATAGGATTATTCAGTACCGCATATCCGACTCCATCCTTCTTCATCATGTTGAGGTTGAACACGACTGAGCCTGTGGGATTGCTCGAGACCGTAAATTTCTTAAACGTGCTCTTACCTGCCGCGTACTCCTGAATCGAGGACTCCAAGAGCTGCTGCACCTGTTCCGGCGTGATGGACTTGCCGGTATGCAGGAGAATCGGCTTGGTTGCCGGAGTTACTAGGTTAGCCGGCGGCTTAGGATGCATTCCTTGAAACGCTGATTGTTGGGCGAAGGCAGGGCTGAAGAGCGCAACAGACAGAAGAAGGGCAGAAAGCTTTTTCATGGGGCATCTCTCCTTAAGTTTGAAACCGGCGGAATTATAACGCGTTTGCAATTTAGAAGTCACGATAAAAAACCGAAGTTGAGACGACAGTACTTGGAAGTACAGGCGGAGATTACTTCCAGGTCTCAAAAGCGAGAGCTCCACTCCACGGACGAAGACCTATCCCTTCACCCCAACGAGCAAAGACCGCTCTTCGGGGACCCCGAGTCCATGGGGACCCCGGGCCAGGAGCATCCGCGATCTGGCTCGTCAGTTAGAAGGCGGCAGACGTAATCTCGCAACTCTCAAACGCCCAATCGGCGTTGGGGCTGGATAACGTAACCATGGATGATCCTGTGCTGTTGGTTGCGTAGGCGTAGGCAAACTCGTTTTCACCGATGCTCAGGTTCACGGTTTCAGAGTTCATGACAGAGCTGCCCTGGGAGACGATGGTCATCTGTGGATTTTGTCCCATATAGACATTCACTTTGATGGCCAGAGTGTAGATCGTGTTCTTATTTACAGGCACAAAGATGATCAGTTTGTGCTGATTTCCGGATAGGAAAGTCAAAAAACCAACGTATGCATTGACCTGGTCCGGACTGTCCGCCTCCATAGACGCGCCATTGGTGAATGTCTGTTCCGCGGTCAGCACGATAGAACCCGAGGACTGAGTGAGATTCCTGGTCTGCATGCCTCCCGAGGTTGACTTTGGGAAGGATGTATTGGCCACTTCCGTCATGAGCTGCCGTTTCTGATCCGGGGTGATGGGTTTGCCGGTATGCAGGATCAACGGCTTGCCGGCGGTAGCCACGACGGGAAGTTTCGGCCTAGGGTGGATTCCTTGAAAGGTGGGTTTCTGGGCGAAGGCAGGGCTGACGAACGTGACGGCCACGAGCAGGGCGGCAAGCTTTTTCATGGTGGCATCTCCTGGAATTCGAAATCGGGATGAAGTATAACGCGTCCACGATTTGGATGTCACTATGAATCTCTACTCTGGAGAAGCCGCATAGACTGATATATTCATTGCAACGAAATCCAGGCAAGGAAAGAACGCATGGCGCAAATCTTTGATCGCGGCTCCAATGCCCTGGCACGCGCCAGCCTGGTATTGTCGGGGCTGATCGTGATCGTCCTGGGGGTGACGCTGAATGAGTTGCAGCGCTCGCCCTGGATGACGCGGCAGGGCCAGCGGCCGGACCAGCCGGTTCCCTTCAGCCATAAGCACCACGCGCAGGGGCTGGGGGTGCAGTGCCAGTACTGCCACGTCACGGTGGAGACGTCGAACTACGCCGGAATTCCGCCGACAAAAACTTGCATGAACTGCCACGCGCAGATCTGGACCAACGCGCAACTTCTGCGGCCGGTGCGGGACAGTTGGGCGACGGACCAATCGCTGCACTGGATCAAGGTGCACGACCTGCCGGATTACGTTTACTTCAGCCACGAGATTCATGTGCATAAGGGCGTGGGTTGCGCCAGTTGCCACGGGCGCGTGGACCAGATGCCGCTGATGTACGCCGAGAACAGCTTGCAGATGGAGTGGTGTTTGGATTGCCATCGCAACCCGGCCAAGAAGCTGCGCCCTACCAGCGAGATTTACAACAACGCCTGGGAGAATCCGTCGCCGGACAGGCCGGTGTGGTGTGCGGTGGGCGATGAGAAGCCGGGTGTGCCCACGGCGGAAAGCGTGAAGTGTGTGACGAAAAAGCCGGCGGAGCAGAGCGCGGCGAATCAGAAGTTCACCAACCAGGATGAGTTGGGCCGCTTTCTCGTGCAGCATTACAAGATTCGCACGCCCAATGAATTGTCCAGTTGCGAGGTCTGCCACCGATGAGCGAGACGAAGAACGATCTGGTGACGACGATCAAGCCGGCGAAGAGGCCGCCCCCGATGAGTCTTGACGCGGTGCGCGAGAAGCTGAAGAGCGTGCAAGGCAAAAAATACTGGCGGTCGGTGGATGAGCTGGCGAACACACCGGAGTTTCAGGCGGCGGTGGAACGAGAGTTTCCCGGCTCGCCTCACGGGTGGGGAGATGAGGTTTCGCGACGGGGATTTCTGAAATTCATGGGGGCGTCGGCGGCGCTCGCCGGGCTGGCCGGTTGCACCAGGCAGCCCGACGAGCCGATTTATCCCTACATCAAGCAGCCGGAAGATTTGATTCCCGGCAAGCCGAATTATTTTGCCACGGCGCACCCATTCGTAACCGGGGCTGTCCCGCTGCTGGTGAAGAGCGACCAGTACAGGCCGATCAAGATCGACGGCAACCCGGAGCATCCTTATAACCAGGGCGGGTCGGACCCCTTCACGCAGGCGACGCTGCTGGATTTGTACGATCCGGACCGCTCGCAGCACGTGACCTTTCGCAGGAAGAATCGCGAGTGGGCAGAGTTTGCGGTTGAGTTTCGCAACAAAGTGATCTCAACCAAGGACGGAACGGGGATTTACTTCCTCAGCGAGACGATTACTTCACCGACGCTGGCGCGGCAGTGGCGCGAGGTGCAGACGAAGTACCCGAAGGCGACGTTGGTGCAGTATGATCCAGCGATTGCTGGGACGGCGTTCGCTACCGGGATGAGTGTTCAATATGATTTGGCCGAAGCGGATGTGATTGTTTCGCTCGACGCGGATTTTCTTTCGAGCGCGGCGTTTCCCGGATTTCATAAGTTAGTGCATCAATACGCGGAGCGACGCAAGAATCCAGAGAAGCTGAATAGGCTCTATGTGATTGAGCCCACGCCGACGACAACGGGATTGAAGGCTGAACATCGGCTGGGGCTGAGAGCGAGCGAGATTCCGGCCTTTGCAGCGGAGTTGGCGAAGGCTGTTGGAGCCGCGGATATTGAAGCTCCGGCGTATCCATGGACAGATGAGCAGAGGAAGTTTTTAGCGGCATTGGCCAAGGACTTGAAGGCCCATGCTGGAAAGTGCGTTGTAATTCCTGGATTGTATCAAGACGGATCTGTAGGTGGGGCGGCGTTTGCAATCAACGTTGCATTGGGTAACGCCAAGTCTGCTTTTCTGCCGACCGAACAATCGCATTCTTTCGTTTGGGCGCCGCGAGAGCCGCTGTATAAGGATGAATATTCTGATATAAAGTCGCTTGTTGCGGAACTGAATGCGGGCAAGGTGGATTGGCTGGTGATACTGAATGTCAATCCGATTTATAACGCACCTGCTGATCTGGAGTTTGCTGCCGCATTTGAGAAGGCGAAGATGATTGCGCATCTCGGCTCGCACATGGATGAGACCGGGCAGAATGCGCAGTGGCACATTCCGGCAGCACATTTTCTCGAGTCTTGGTCGGATGCGCGGGCTTATGACGGGACGGTTTCTATTATTCAGCCGATGATTGATCCGCTATACGGTGGAAAGACGGCACACCACTTCTTTCAAGCGTTGCTGGATGAGCCGGGCTTGAGCCCGTATGAAGCGGTGCGTGAGACATGGAGACCGCTGATCCAGATGAGCGGCGACTTTGAGACTGGTTGGCGCAAGGCTCTCCATGCGGGATGGATTGAGGACACAGCATTTGAAAAGACCGAGTTAAGGTGGGTCGTTAGCGCCGATGCCGCTAAGTTGAAAGGCACGGTTCCCGCGCCTTCGCCGAAGGATTCGCTGGAAATTATCTTCCGGCCGGACCCGAATGTTTATGACGGGCGGTGGGCCAATGTGGGGTGGCTGCAGGAGTTGCCTAAGCCGGTGACCAATCTGAGCTGGGACAATGCGGCGATCATGTCCGGAGCGACTCTGACGAAGTATGGCCTCGAAGAGGCTGACATTGTGGAGCTAACGGTGCAGGGGCGCAAGGTGAATGCGCCGGTGATTGTGGCGCCGGGGCATCCGGATAATTCGGTCACGGTGCATCTGGGTTATGGGCGGCAGACAGGGCGCGTCGCAGGCGGCGCGGGATTCAATGCTTACCTGATTCGCACCTCGGATGCGCCGTTTTACGCCGTGGGGACAATGAAGAAGGTGGAAGGTAAGTGGGGCGTGGCGGTAACCAAGAGCCACTTCCAGGACCACCGGTCGAAAACATTTGGCGGGCAGGGCAACGGCAACAACTCGATGGAGGCGGATGAGGCGCTCGGCGAGCGGGGGATTATTCGATCGGCGACACTGGAGGAGTACAAGGACAATCCGGGATTTGCCAACGAGGGTGTGGGGCGCGAGAAGACGGACCGCGACAACACGCTCTTCCCCAACTGGGAGTACAAGGATAACGCCTGGGGCATGTCGATCGACATGAACAGTTGCACGGGATGCAACGCGTGCATCGTGAGCTGTTACGCGGAGAACAACGTTCCCGTGGCGGGCAAGCAGCAGGTGAGGATCGGGCGCAACATGCAGTGGCTGCGCGTCGATACGTATTTCGAGGGCGATTTGGCCGCGCCGCGGGCGCATTTCCAGCCGATGGCCTGCCAGCACTGCGAGAACGCGCCCTGCGAGCAGGTTTGCCCGGTGGGGGCGACGGTGCACACGCCCGAGGGCTTGAACGCGATGGTCTACAACCGCTGCGTGGGCACGCGCTACTGCTCGAACAACTGCCCCTACAAGGTGCGGCGCTTCAACTTCCTGCTGTACTCGGACTTTGAGAAGGAGAGCCTGAAGCTGATGCGCAACCCCGACGTGACAGTGCGCTCGCGCGGGGTGATGGAGAAGTGTACCTACTGCGTGCAGAGGATTTCAGCGGCGAAGATCGAGGCGGATAAAGAAAATCGCCCCATTCGCGACGGCGAGATCCAGACCGCCTGCCAGCAGGCCTGCCCGGCTCAGGCGATCAGCTTTGGCAACATCAACGACAAGCAGAGCAAGGTGGCTAAGCTGCAAGACGACGAGCGCAGCTACCAGGTGCTCGCCGATTTGAATACGCGTCCACGGACGATGTATGTGGCCGCGGTAACGAATCCAAATCCCGTACTGGAAGCGGGGCCGGTGGAGCACAGGCCGGCGAAGCTAGTGAAGAAGTGAAGAAGTGAAGAAGTGAAGAAGTGAAAAAGTGAGTTAGCGGAACACGAGGGCAGCAAGTGAAGTGAAGCACGACCCCCAACTCGATAAGCAGATCGATCCGGCGACCGGCGAGTACCGCGTGATTGCTCCGGGGCAGACGTTCCGGTCTGTCACCGAGAAGATCACGCGCATTGTGCTGACGCCGACGACGCCGCTGGGCTGGCTGGCGATCTTCGGCGTGGGCGGCGCGCTGGCCACCATGCTGATGATGGCGCTGACCTGGCTGTTTCTGGTGGGCACCGGCATCTGGGGAATTTCGCAGCCGGTGGCCTGGGGTTTTGCGATCATCAATTTCGTGTGGTGGATCGGCATCGGCCACGCGGGGACGCTGATTTCGGCGATTCTGCTGCTCTTCAAGCAGAGCTGGCGCAACTCCATCAACCGGTTTGCCGAGGCCATGACGATCTTCGCCGTGGTCTGCGCGGGAATGTTTCCGCTGATTCACGTGGGCCGCCCGTGGCTGGCGTACTGGATGCTTCCGTATCCCAGCACCATGACGGTGTGGCCGCAGTTCCGCTCACCGCTGATGTGGGATGTCTTCGCGGTCTTCACATACGCGACCATTTCGGTGGTCTTCTGGTACATCGGCATGGTTCCCGACTTCGGCACCATGCGCGACCGCGCCGAATCGAAGTTTGCGAAATATGCCTATGGGTTGTGCTCGTTGGGCTGGCGAAGCTCGGTGCGCCACTGGGCGCGCTACGAGACGGCCTCGTTGCTGCTGGCTGGTTTGGCAACGCCGCTGGTGCTCTCGGTGCATACGGTCATCAGTTTTGATTTTGCAGTGGCCGTGTTGCCGGGCTGGCACACGACGATCTTTCCGCCGTACTTTGTGGCCGGTGCGATTTATTCCGGCTTTGCCATGGTGCTGACGCTGGCCATTCCGCTGCGCAAGTTCTATCACCTGGAGGAGCTGGTCACCGAGCGGCACATCGACAACATGGGCAAGGTGATGCTGGCGACGGGCTTCATTGTGGCTTATGGCTACGTAATGGAAGTTTTTATGAGCTGGTACTCGGGCTCGCACTGGGAATCCTTCATGATGTGGAACCGGATGTTCGGGCCGATGGGCTGGTCGTACTGGGTTTTGATCACGTGCAACCTGGCGATTCCGCTGACGACGCTGTGGTCGAGGAAGCTGCGCACCTCGATGCCGTTTATGTTTTTTATTTCGATTGTGGTGAACACGGGAATGTGGTTTGAGCGATTCGTGATCGTCGTGACCAGCCTATATCGCGACTTTTTGCCGTCGGCGTGGGGTACGTATCGCGCGACACGGTGGGAAACCATGACGTACGTGGGCACGCTGGGGTTGTTTGTGATGTTGTTCCTGTTGTTTGTACGCTTCCTGCCCATGATTCCCATGAGCGACATTCGCATGATATTGCCGGGGGCCAAGATTACGGCCAAGAAGGCGGCGGAGGCAGGCGACTGATGGCCGCGCGCGAAGGAATCTACGGCCTGCTGGCCGAATTCGATACACCTGGCGAGCTGATCCGCGCCGCGCTTGAGGCGCGCAAGGACGGCTGGCGGCGCATGGATTGCTACACGCCGTATCCGGTGGAAGAGGCGGCAGATGCCATCGGCTTTCATCGCAACAAGGTACCGCTGGTAACTCTGGTGGGCGGATTGATAGGTTTGGCGATGATGTTTCTGCTGGAGGTGTGGATCTCAATGCTGGCCTATCCGTTGAATATCGGCGGGCGGCCGACGTTTTCCTGGCCGGCCTTTATTGTGCCCGCCTTCGAGTGGACGATTCTCTTTGCCGGACTATCGGCGGCATTTGGAATGCTGGCGCTGAACGGATTGCCGGCGCTCTATCATCCGCTCTTCAACGCACCCAACTTTTGCGACGGAGCGACAACGGACAAATTCTTTCTGTGCCTGGAGGCGCTGGACCCGAAGTTCGACTTGGTGGAAGCGAAAAAATATTTGGAGAGCTTTGCGCCGGTCTCGGTGGTGGAGGTGGAGTACTGATGCGCAAGCAGCTTTCAGCTCTCAGCTTTCAGCATTCAGCTTTCCGTTCCCGGCGCGCGGCGGCGGTTGGATTTGCCCCGTGCCCCATCCTTTCGCCTTCTTTCTGGCGAATGGATGGGAAATCGCTGGCCGTCGCGTGCATGTCGGCAATGCTGCTCATCGCCGGCTGTCGCCAGGATATGCAGGACCAGCCGAAGATCCGCTCGCAGCGCGGCTCGGAGTTTTTTACCGCCGATCACCGCGGCGCGCGTCCGCAGGCGGTGAACACCGTAGCGCGCGGCCAGTTGCACGAGAACAGCTACTTCTATACCGGCGTGGTTCAGGCGGCGAACGGCTATCGCGAAGAAAAGGACGAGATGCCGTTTCCGGTGACCATGGACGTGCTCAAGCGCGGGCAGGAGCGGTTCAACATTTATTGCACGCCGTGCCACTCGCGCGTTGGCAACGGGCTGGGCGAGATTGTGCAGCGGGGCTACAAGCCGGCGGCCAATTATCACGACCAAGTGCGGCTGTCGCAGCCCATCTCGCACTACTTTTACGTGATGACGAACGGTTACAACGCGATGCCGGATTACTCGGCGCAACTCGCGCCGGAGGATCGCTGGGCGGTGGCGGCTTACATTCGCGCCTTGCAGTTGAGCCAGGCGGCCAGGCCGGAGGATGTGCCCAAGGGCGTGCAGGTGAAAAGCCTGAAGGAGATTGCCGCCCAGAGCGGAGACCCGCAGTTTGCCCAGCCGTGGATGCATTAGGGACGAGTGACTAAGGACAGGCGGAATGACACACGAGACGCACGACGCCAACACGCTGGCCAGGCAATTGCCCCCGGACCTCGGCGCGCCGGAGTTTGTCAACGGCTGGCAGAGGCGCGCGCTGGTTGTTGGGTTGGCCTTCTCGGTTGTTGTCGTTGGGCTGGGCTTTGCGGATGGACGCGGCTTTGATGTGGACCACGTGCTGAGAGCCTGGCTGCTGGGACTGATGCTGACCTTTGGTTTCGCGGTAGGCGGGCTGGCTCTGCTGATGGTGCAGTACATGACGGGCGGCAAGTGGGGCCTGCTGTTGCGGCGGCCGCTGGAAGCGATGAGCCGCACGCTGCCTCTGGTCTTCGCCTACTGGGTTGTGGTCGCGCTCTCGCTCAGGAAACTTTACCTGTGGGCGAACCCGGCGATGGTGGACGATGGCGTAAGGCGCGGCCTGATCAGCGCGGAACAACTGGAGGCGATAGAGTATGCGATCCGGTTCAAGCATCCCATGCTCAATCCGGCAGCGTTCGTTTGGGTCAGTTTGGCGTGCTTTGCGATCTGGGGCTTTTATACATGGCGGCTGAATGCGCTGGGCCTGCAGCGCGACGCGGAGACGCTGGCGAAGACGCCGGAGTGGATCAAGCGGCTGGAAAATATCAGCGGACCGGGGATTGTGATTTACGCGATTACCATGACCACGGCGGCTATTTATTGGGTGATGTCGCTCGATCCCACGTGGTACTCATCGGTTTACGGACTGCTGTTTCTGGTGGGGCAGGCTTACCAGGTGCTGGCTCTCTCGATTATTGTCGTGATTTCGCTGTCAAAGGGCGAACCGTTCAAAACGATTCTACGGCAAACGGAGCAGCACGACCTGGGCAAGTTCACCTTCGCTTTTGTCATGCTGAACATTTACCTGGCCTTCTCGCAGTTTCTCATCATCTGGTCGGGGAATCTGCCGGAAGAGATTCCCTGGTACCTGGACCGTGTCACGGGCGGCTGGGGCGTGATCATCACGCTGGATTTTATTTTCCATTGGCTGATTCCCTTCACGCTGCTTCTCTCGCGCGACCTGAAGCGCAATAAGAAACGATTGCTGCGGGTGTGCCAGTGGATGGTCTTCGCCAAGGCCTTCGATTTGTTCTGGCTGATCGAGCCGAACTTCAAAGACGCGGCGCGCAATCTGCATTTTAATTGGGGAATTCTGGAATACGCTGCCGTGCCGGTGGCGATGACGGCCTTCTGGGTGGCTTATTTCTGCATGCAGTTGAAGGCGCGTCCTCTGGTGCAGAGCAACGATCCGCACCTGAAGGAGATATTGGAGGCGGAGCATGTCGCATAATCCGAAAAAGCCGGAAGAGATGGGCGTGGCGAGGGGCGTGCGCATCTCAGGTGTGGTGGTTTTTCTGGTTGCGCTGAGCATCATTGCGGGGGTGGCGGCCTGCGGGGTCGGCGGCGTGCGGATGCATCGCTTTCACGCGCAGCGGGTGCAGAGCGAGGACTATCAGGATGTGGCCGGCCTGCACGCGAGGGAGGATTTGCTGCTGGAGAACTACAGTTGGGACGAGTCGCAGGGCAAGGTCCGGATTCCGATTGAACGCGCCATGGAGCTGATTGCGCTGCGCGGATTGCCGGTGGCGAAGACGGCGGAGCAGGCGCCGTTGATGACTGGGGACCAGAAGCTGGTGATGGCCGTGCCGCTGACCAACGGATTTACGCGCACTGATTATGAGTTGGATCAGGCCGAGGGGGTGTCTACAGCGCGGCCAGCAAAATCCGGGCAGCGCCGGTAATCCGCTGACAGACGGCTCACCAGAATTTATGTGGCGTCACGGCTGGTTTCGTGGCATAAACAGAACATGTATATTGACGCGCATGCTCACATGGAAAAATACGATTCGCAACTGCCGCGGGCAATCAAGGAGATCGAGCGGCATGAAATCTTCACCATCGGCGTCTCGATGGACCCGGAAGGGTATGCAAAGAGCAGGGCTATCGACGAGCAAACGGAGTGGTGCCTCAGCACGTTTGGCGTACATCCCTGGAATGCTACGGCCTATCACTCGCAACTGGAAGCTCTTCAGCCTTTGATTGACGCTTCGCCTATGGTAGGGGAGATTGGACTCGACTATCACTTCGTCCCCGAGCCTGAGAATCATGCTCTCCAGCGCGACGTATTCCGGCACTTCGTCAAGCAGGGCGTATCTCAGAAGAAAATATTGAATATCCACACGAAAGGAGCGGAGGCGGACGTCGACCGCATCCTGGGAGAGTTGGGGGTTAGCCGGGCGATTATCCATTGGTACTCGGGGCCGATCCGGCACCTTCATGCCCTGGCCGAAAAGGGAATGTACTTCACGATTGGCGTGGAGGTTCTCTTCAGCGCCGCTATCCAGGAGATTGCCAAATCAATTCCGCCGTCTTTGCTGTTGACGGAAACCGATAATCCCGGCGGGTATCATTGCCTGACGGGGAAGCACGGAATGCCGTCGATCATTGCCCAGGTCGTGCACAAGCTTGCCGAAATTCGGGGATGGTCAGGCGAAGAAACCAAAGCCATTGTGCTCGAAAACTTCCTTCGGCTCGCAGGCGATGACGAATGGGCCAGGCGCATCAAAGCCAGAGGCGATTCATAGCGGTCTTGCTCCCGAATTTACGGACAGTGGGACAACTGCAGTTCTGAGGCGGCAGGCAAAGATAAATCCGCCTGACGCCAATGTTATTCAGCCAACTGTCTCATGAGTGGTCTATAATCCAAGCAAATTTGATCCCGTAAGCTGCGTGTTTCGCACGTTGCAGGCTACAAGATTTCGATCAAGTCTCCCGCAGAGGATGCCGATAAACGAGAGGGGACAACGGAATCGCGGTCAGGACGCGTGTGAACATTTGGGCTATCGAGCGGCCTTACGATAAAGCTGCCCCTGGCGGCAGGGTGGGAATTTGTGTCCGGCTTCGTTCAGCAGGCGGGCGTGGGGCTTGCCATCCCGGCAAAAGCCCTAGGCCCGGCAAGTGGCTGACATTGCTCATTTTAGCAGCGATGGCGGCTGCGCCCGGCGTACCCCAAGAGACAAGTGCAAATGAGCAGGGAACTACCGCTACGGATGCGGCACGGGTGGCGGCGCGACGGGCTAATCTGCCTCCGGCGGTAGTCCAGGCGGAGCGGTTTCTGGCGCAGAGAGGCTGGACGCGAGGCGCTACGCAGGCCTGGACGGGAGCCCGGCATTTTCGCAGCGGCGCGCCGACGGCTGCAGCCGAACCCGAGGCGCAGGCGCAGGCGGCGGGACAGGGAACCGCAACCTGGCTGCCGCTAGGTCCCACGGCTGTCCAGTCACAGAACTTTGGTCTGGTGACGGGGCGCGTATCCGCGCTGGCGCTGGACCCATCGGATGCCACCGGAAACACGCTCTACGTGGGAACCACGGGCGGCGGAATCTGGCGGTCGCAAAATGCGGACACATCCAGCCCGGCCAACATCAGCTTCATTCCTCTGACCGACAACGCGGCGGGAATGGGCAGCACGGCGGGCACCTCCATCAGCATCGGCGCGCTGAGCGTGCAGCCGGGAGGCACGGGAGTGATCCTGGCCGGCACCGGCGACCCGAACGACGCCCTGGACTCCTACTACGGCGCCGGAATCCTGCGCTCCACCGACGGCGGAATCACCTGGAGCCTGATCTCCACCACCTCGGACCAGCTCTACAGCTTTGCCGGGGAGGGAATTGCGGGCTTTGCGTGGAGCACGGTGAACCAGCAGCGGGTGGTGGCCGCGGTCTCTCAGGCCTATGAAGGCACGCTGGTGAATGCGGAATGGCCGAACCAGAGCTGTGGGGGATTGTACTACTCCTCCGACAGCGGAGTTACGTGGTCGCTGGCGCGCATTACGGACGGTTCCTCGGGGGACGTGCAGGGGCCAAACGAACCCATTGCGTCTCCCGACGGAAATGCGTCTACCGCGGTGGTGTGGAACCCGGTGCGGCAACTGTTTGTGGCGGCGATTCGTTACCACGGCTACTACCAGTCCTCGGATGGCATCACCTGGACGCGAATGACGAATCAGCCCGGCGCAGGCCTGCTGACAGGTTCAGTGCATTGCCCCACCAATTCTGGCAGCACGGGATCGCAGGCCTGTCCCATCTTTCGCGGCGCGCTGGCGGTGAATCCGCTGACCGGCGACACCTTTGCCTGGACGGTGGACATCGACAACCAGGACCAGGGAATCTGGATGGATCAGTGCGCGGCGAGCGCCGGCGCATGCAGCAACCAGACGATCACCTTTGCATACCAATTGAGCACAGCGGTACTGGAGGCGATTACATCGCTGGGCGCTGCCACCATCAAGAACGGCGACTACAACCTGGCGCTGGCCGCGGTTCCCTCTGGACAGGAAACCATGTTGCTGGCCGGGGCCAACGATCTGTGGAAGTGCTACCTGACGGACAGCCAGTTTCCCGGCTGCGTGTGGCGGAATACGACCAATTCGACGGTTGGTTTCTGCGCGCAGGTGGGCGAATACCAGCACGCGCTGGCCTGGAATGCGAATAATCCGCTGGAGATCTTTGTGGGCAACGATAGCGGATTGTGGCGCTCGACCGATGCCATCGGCGAAAGCGGAACGGCGTGCAACGCGAGCGATGACACGCATTTTCAGAACCTGAACGGGAGTCTCGGTTCGCTGGCCGAGGTGGTCAGCATCTCGCAGGCGGGCGCGACGCCTTACACGATGATGACCGGGCTGGGGGCCAACGGAACCGCCGGCGTCAAGAGCACCTCGGGAACGACGACGGACTGGCCGGAGATTCTGGGCGGCGAGGGCGGACCGGTAGCCATCGATCCGACGAACAGCGCCAAATGGTACGTGAATAACCAGGCGGGTGTCGCCATCTACCTGTGCTCGCAGACGGCTCCCTGCACTCCAGCAACGTTTGGGGCGAGCGCGGTCGTGACCGATGCGGATGTGGGCGGGGATGGGTTGACGATGACCACGCCGGCGCCCTTTCTGGTGGACCCGCTGGACAGCACAAAGCTGCTGATCGGCACCTGCCGGGTGTGGCGCGGCCCGGCCAGCGGCCTGGGCTGGAATTCCGGTGACGCCATCAGCTCCATCTTCGACAACCAAGCGTCGAGCGGCCCTTGCAGCGGCGACGCGTTGATCCGCTCGATGGCGGCGATGGCGCTGCCCGTTTCGACGGCGCTACCTTCAGGCGGCGAAGTGGTTTACGTGGGAATGTACGGCTCGGCGAATGGCGGCGGGACGCTGCCCGGCCATGTTCTGAGGGCAACCTATAACGCCGCTACCGGCGTCTGGTCCGCGTGGACAGACGTGACGGCGCTGAATGCGGTGACCAACGACAGCCACACGATGAACTACTACGGATTTGACATCTCCAGCCTCTTCATCGACCCGCACGACAGCAGCGGGCAGACGGTGTATGTAACCGTGGCGGGTATTCAGACCCTGACTAAAGACATGCGCGTGGTGTATCGCTCCACGGATGGCGGGACGCACTGGACAACTATGAAGGCCAACCTGCCCCCGACTCCGGCCAACAGTCTGGTGGTGGACCCGCAGGACGCCAACACGGTCTATATCGCCACCGATGATGGAGTCTATTCGACGCGGCAGATTACGAGTTGCGCCAGCGCGCCCTACGAATGCTGGTCGGCCTTTGGAAGCGGGCTGCCGGAGGCTCCGGTGGTGGCGCTTAGCGCCGCGCCGGCATCGGCCAGCGTGCATGATCTGGTGGCCGCTACCTATGGGCGCGGCATCTGGGTCAATCCCCTGTGGACAGCGACAGAGACCGTGACAACGGCTACTGCAACCCCGTCTTCGCTGACCTTCACGAGCCAGATGTACGGCACCTCCAGCGGCGCGCAGGCGGTGACCCTCACGAACACGGGAACAGCCGCGCTGACGCCGGGGCTGATCACCGTGAGCGGGGACTTCAGCGAAACCGACAACTGCCAGAATGCGACGGTGAACGCAAGCGCAACCTGCGCCATTCAAGTCACGTTTACGCCCACGCAGACAGGCAGCCGGACGGGGCTCCTGACGATCAACGCCAACGTCGCCGGAGGAACGGTGACGGTTTCGCTCAGCGGGACGGGCGCTGCCTCGGGCGTGCTGAGCCTTAATCCTTCCACTCTCTCCTTTGGCGGCTGGCAGGTGGGAGCCACTTCGACAGCGCAGCAGGTAACGGCCACAAACAGCGGGTCTACGGCCATCTCCTTTACCAGCGGCCTCACGGGACCGTTTACGATTGCCAGCGACGCGTGCGGCAGTTCAGTGCCGGCGAACAGCTCCTGTAATTTGACCGTGACCTTTACACCGGCGCAAACGGGAGCGGCCACGGGCACGCTGACCTTTACCGATGCGCCGGGAACCCAGAGCGTGGCGTTGAGCGGGACGGGGCTGGCCGCGCCCACGGATGCGATTTCGCCCACTACGCTGACCTTCGCCGCAACGGTCGTCGGGCAACTTTCGAGCGCGCAGACGGTGACGCTGACCAACAGTGGGGGTGTGCCGTTGACTTTAATTGTTATCTCGGTGAGCGGGCCCTTCCAACAGACCAATGACTGTACTGCCAACCTGGCGGCAAACTCCAGTTGCGCCATCAGCGTGCAACTCGATCCCACTGCAACCGGCACTCAATCCGGCACGTTGACCATCGCCGACATTACGCGCACACAGCCGCAGACGGTGGCCTTGAGCGGGACGGGTCTGGCTCCGCCGGCGCTGGGCGTCAGCCCGACAAGCCTGACCTTTTCGGGGACGGTGGGCCAGACGATCTCGCCGCAGACGGTGACCGTAAGCAACACCGGCGGAGCGCCGCTGGCCAATGTGGGCTTCCAGATCAACGGGCTCTCCGCCAGCATCTTTTCTTACGGCACGACCACCTGCGGCGCCTCGCTGGCAAACGGGAGCAGTTGCACGGTGCAGGTGACCTTTACGCCCACGTCGGCGGGCGGCGCCACGGCCTCGCTGGTGGTCAGCTCGTCCACCTCCAGCGTCTCGCCGATCAGCGTCTCTCTAAGCGGAACCGGGCAGACTCCGGCGGGACTCAACGTAAGCCCGGCGCAGCTTGTCTTTCCCGTCGTGACGCCGGGCCAGTCCAGCCCGGTCCAGACGGTGACGCTGACCAACAACGGCGGCTCCGCGGCTACTTCGCTCACGCTGACTGCCACGCCTCCCTTCAGCCTGGTGCTGAACACCTGTGGCTCCACTCTGGCTGCCGGGATAAGCTGCTCAACCGGGGTAATCTTTTCGCCCTCGCTCAACGGGCCGTACTCCGGCACGCTGACCATTGCATCGCCTTCGCTGACGGCTTCGACCGTGATTCCGCTCAGTGGGACAGGCGGAACGCCGGGTTCGGTGCAGGCGCTGCCCAGCTTCGTCAACTTTGCTAATCAATCGGGAAGCTCTGAAACCGGCGTGGGCCTACTGAGCAGTCCTGTCACGGTGACATTAACCAACCCCGACAGCGTGAACAGCCTGGGCAGCTTTGCACTTGCGGTCACGGCGGGTTTCCGGCTGGTTAGCACGACCTGCACTACCACGCTTGCCGCCGGGGCCAGTTGCACGGCGGTCGTGGAGTTTGCTCCCACCAGTGCCGGAGCGCAGAACGGGAGCCTGACCGTGAGCAGCAGCGCGCTGACGAACGGAGCGTATGTGCCCCTGTCGGGGGTGGGCTTCGACTTCGGCATTGTGCCTTCCGGCTCCTCCAGACAGGCCGTCGCCAACGGCCAGACCGCCTACTATACGTTGCTGATTACTCCGCTCAACGGCTCCCATGGCGTCTTCACCTTTCAATGCTCATCGCTGCCCCCGCACTCGGCGTGCACCTTCAACCCCGCCAGCGAGGGCATTCCAGCCAACACAATGGGGAACGTGTCGGTGCAAATTGCCACCGGACTGACCACGGCATCGGTTCATCCCTCAACTCCGCTTCCATGGCACGCTCTTCCGCTGTCCTGTGGGCTGGCGCTGGTTCCTATCGCACTGGCGCGGCGGCGCAAAGCGTTGCTGCTGGTTGCGCTGCTGGCGATTCTGGCCGGAGGCGTCTCCAGTTGCACGGCATCGGGCATCATCCCGGGAGGAAACGTTCCCGGCAGCGGCTCCGGTTCCGGCAATACAGCGGCGGGCACCTATCCGGTGGTGGTTACAGCGACCTCGAACGGCGTTCAACACCAGGTGACCCTGACGCTGATTGTGGATTGAGCGTTGCGAGGCAGGAAGACAAACCAAAAACGCTATACTCAAGCATCGGGCCTTAACCGGAGCCGCGCGCAAACGTCCGTTCACAAGGCCGCGCATGGGGATTGCAATGACCGCAAGAGTAACCGTGGAAGACGTAGAGCGGGTGGCCGAGTTGGCCCACCTGGAGCTCAAGCCGGAGGAGACCCCGGCAATGCTGCGCGATTTGAACGCCATTCTGGATTATGTAGCCCAGTTGAACGAGCTGGATACGAAAGGCGTGACGCCGCTGGCGCAAGTAAGCGAGTTGCAGGAGGGGGCGGGCGCGGGCGTGTTGCGCGCCGATTTGCCCTTGCCCTCGCTGGATCGCGCCGTCGTGATGCCCCAGGCGCCGGAGACGGATGGGGTCTTCTTTAAGGTTCCCAAGGTGATTGAGCGGTAGGTGCTGCGCACGGCGAGATGATTCCGCTGCAACGCACGGCGACGGAAAACAGGCTGCAAAATATAACCACACGAGAGACTGAAGAAAGGAAAACTCGATTGTCAGGCGAAGCCAAAGCTGCCGAAAATTTCGTGGAGAAGCCAAAAACTCTGGCCGAATTGCGCGCAGGGATTGCCTCAGGCCGCACCAAGGCCGTCGATCTCGCCGTTGGCTATTACGAGCGGATCGAAAAGAAAAATCCGCGGCTGAACGTCTACCTGTGCCTGACCAAAGAGCGCGCGCTGGAACAGGCCGCTCGCGTGGACGACGCGGCCGCCAAGGGCGACCCTCTCGGTGTATTGGCCGGAATTCCGGTGGGCATCAAGGATGTTCTGATCATGCGGGGCGCTCCGGCCACCGCGGGATCCAAGATTCTCCAGGGTTACCACCCGCCCTATGACGCCACGACAGTGGCCAAATTGGAAGCGGCGGGAGCGGTGCTGCTGGGCAAGCTGAACTGTGACGAGTTCGCCATGGGCAGCTCGACCGAGAACTCGGCCTACGGGCCGGTGCGAAATCCGGTGGATACGGAACGGGTTCCGGGCGGGTCGAGCGGCGGCTCGGCGGCGGCCGTGGCGGCCAATCTGGCAGTGGCCGCGCTGGGCTCGGACACCGGCGGCTCGATTCGCCAACCGGCCAGCTTCTGCGGGGTTGTGGGCGTGCTACCAACCTACGGCCGCGTCTCGCGCTACGGGCTGATCGCTTACGCCTCGTCGTTGGACCGCGTAGGTCCGTTTGCCGCCAACGTACGCGATGCCGCCACGATGCTGGGCGTTATCGCCGGTCACGATCCGAAGGACGCCACCAGCTCGCCGGCTCCTGTTCCCGACTATGCTGCCGAGAGCGATAAAAGCGCGGAGCGCCTGCGCATCGGCGTTCCAGCGGAGTACTTCGGTGAAGGGCTCGACCCGGAGGTGCGCGCGGCTATTGAGGCGGGCATTGCCGCGCTGAAGGTTGCCGGCTGCGCCGTGAAACCGATCTCGCTGCCGCACACCCGCTACGCCATTCCCGTCTACTATCTGATCGCCACGGCCGAGGCCAGCGCCAACCTGGCCCGTTTTGACGGCGTGCGCTACGGACCGCGCTCGAAGGACTCAGCGACTCTCGCGGATATGTACCGGCACTCCCGCGAGGAGGGCTTTGGCGCCGAGGTCAAGCGCCGCATCCTGCTGGGAACGTATGCGCTCAGCGCGGGCTACTACGACGCTTACTATTTGAAGGCGCAGCAGGTGCGGCGCCTGCTGGCCGAGGAGTACCTGCGCGCCTTCGCCGAGGTGGACGCCATTGTCACTCCCACCGCGCCCACCGCGGCGTTCAAGCTGGGCGAAAAGACCGGCGACCCGCTGGCCATGTATCTGGCCGACATCTACACGGTGACGGCCAGCCTGGCGGGCATCTGCGGCGTGACGGTGCCCTGCGGGACAACCAAGGCCGGATTGCCGGTGGGAATGCAGGTGCTCGCCAGCCACTTGAACGAGGCAAAGGCGTTTCGGGTGGCAAGGGCGGTGGAAGAGGCGGGGCTATAGGAGTGGTTGGGTATGCCGCGAAGAATTAGCTCAGCGATGAGACCTGGCGCGGACCAAAGACCAAGATTCCGCGCTCCATCCTTTCAGCATTCTTCTGCGAAAAGGCTGGGAAACCAGAAAATTCAACCTGTGGCTGTCTATCAGGAGACGTCATGAGCAAAGGATCAACGATTGTTGTGGTAGCCATTGCAGCATTTTGTTTGCAGGTACCCTGTTCCGCACAATGCAGTGCGCCGGAGGTAGTGAAAGGGGCAGACGAGTACAACGTAATGGTGTGCCAGGCATCAGAGGCGTCACAAAAAGGAGATTACAAGAAGGCGCTGAAACTCTACCTAGCAGCTTCCGAGCAGAACCCCTTGTTCGAATTTCCGAATATCCTCGTGTTTGGATCAATTGCCAGGACGTATGCTCGACTCGGACAATTTCAAGAGGCAGACTTGTACTTAGAGTATGACAATCTGTCACTCCTTTGGCTGATTGGAGTCGTCCGATGCCAAGCACTGCCATCGTCGGACGATGAAATTCTACTTCAGGATGGGAAACTGCTGCAATCCAAAGAAGCGACGCATATGCAAAATGTGCTATGTGGCGAAATCTATGACAATAATCAATACTTCCGTGACCGTGACGCGGATAGCTTCATTCCCGCCGCAAAAGCGATCCTACGCCATGGCGCAATTCACAAAGAAATTGATCTCCTGCGTAGGAAGCAACTGTCAAATCGAGGTAGGACAAGGAGCGGTCGATGAGAAACGGCGGGCGGATTGTAGTTTTAGCGATGGCGGCGTTGTTTGCCGCGTTTTCAGCATTTTCAGCTACCCCGCAGCATAAGGGACACCTGGTGGTTCTGGGCGCGACGCGGAAGGTGCCTTACTCCAAGGTTGGCGACCCGGCCGGGGCGGCTCAAATGGAGACCGAGCTGAAGGTTCGCGCCCTGCTGGTGGACGGCGTTCTGAAGGAGTGGACCACCGGCGAGGCCCACGACGTGACCGACCGCAGCTTCGTGGTCAGGCGGGTGATCAAGCTCAACGACGCCTTACCCGGCGACAATGCAATTCCCAGCGAAAAACCGGTGCCCGGCGACAAACCCGGCGCTGGAGGCAAGCCAGGCCCCGGCGACAAACCGGCGCTTACCGTGCGACAGGACCACTGGGTCTGGCAACGGGGCCCGTGGCTGCTGGTGGACCGGCAGACCGGCCACATTACCATCCTGAAACTGCCCTACTACAACTCCGGCGTGAGCCAGGTTGTCTGGTTCCGCGATTACGGCGCTTATTGCGGGGTGACGAACAGCGGCAAGAGCCTTTATGCCATGGTGGCCCAGGTGGCGGCGCGCAAGGCGCTGCTGGCCAGGAAATTGTCGGCCTTCGATTCGGAAAACCATCCCGACCCGGCCTGCGGCCCCGCAGAGTGGCAGCGCGAGCCTCTACGTGTCACCTTCTATCCCACGGGCAAGGAACCGATGAGTTTCAATATCGTTCCCAGCTCGGCGGTGCTGGTGGAGAAGGCGGGCGACGAGGCCGAGACGCCGGCGACGGCGCCGAAAGCCAAGCCTAAATAGTGCGTTGGGAGACAAAGGACGCTGACGTGCGGAAACACTACCGTTCGCGGCCGGCCTTATGGAAATTCCACAGAACCCAGAGCATAAAGGCCACTGACAGTCCCACCAAAATTAACCCGAACGAATTCGAATCAAATGTCGGCATCGCATGGACTCCTGTTCCTGCTCTCCGGCGGCCAAGTCGAGGCCGGCTGGCGCATACGGAGCAGAAAGTCTTCCATTCCCAGCAGAAACCGGCAGTGGTAAGGACGGAGTACGGGATTCGTAAGGGCTTTATAAACGTCAGGGAAGGGTCTGAAAAGCCGTGGTCAGTGGACAGTGCAGAGTGGACAGTGAACGGTGGTCAGTGAAGTGCTCAATCGCGTAGCACGGGGCAAAATAGACATATGGCGGCTACTGAAAGACTGCCCACTGACCACTGTAAACTGGGTGTGGCTGACGGAAAACTGACCACTGACCACTATTCACTGGCCACTGTCCACCGGCCTCCCGCCTTGACAGGCCCCCGGCGGCACGTATCTTATCTATGAAGGCTCTCCTTTGGAATCCGGGCAGGGCAAACGCGCGAAAGTTGGTGCGGCCCTGGGATGCGGCTTCCTCGGGAAGGCTGTGTCGAACAGGAAGCAGACGGCAGTTGGGTCGCAGGCGGGGTTTCGGTCGCGAGAGAGAATTTCAGTCCACGGCGAGCGGCAACCGGACCGGTGATCTCGATCTTTGGCCGCGTGTTCGGGCCTGGAGTAATGATTGGCCCGAACCAGTCTGGAAGATTCCCGGAGACAAATTTTTTACGGGTGCCCGGCAGATGGCCGGGTGTGCCTGTGCCCTGAAAGCGGAACGTTTTTCCGGTCCGGGGTGAGCAAAGGATGAGCGTGGCAACGAGTCTAGCCTTGTGGGTGTTTCAGCAGCCGGCCGGCGGCGGAAGCGGCTATACCATGCTTCCCATCCTGCTGGTCATACCGGTGCTGTACCTGTTGATGATCCGTCCTCAGCAGAAACGGCAAAAGCAGTGGCAGCAGATGCTGGCTGCGATCAAGACCGGCGACCGGGTGACCACGGCGGGCGGCATTCGTGGCATCATCCTCTCCATCAAGGACGATGCCATCATCATTCGCGTGCCGCCGGACGGCATCAAGCTGGAAGTGGCCAAGAACGCCATTGCCTCGGTTACCACAGACAGTGCACAGTGAACAGTGGACAGTGAAAAGTGAAAAGTGAATCGTGAACAGAGGATAGTGAACAGTACTTGCGCCGAATTGTCTGCCGGGGTCAAATTCCGCGGATTGTTGGCAAAAAAACTGACCACTGTATACTGACCACTGTTCACTGTATCGAACTAGAGAAACGGGACGATGAAGAAGAATCTCAATAACAAAATTCTCCTGATTTTTGCGGTTATGGTGGTTTGCATCTACGGCATCTTCGGGGTACCGTCAGGGGTTACCGGCAAGGCTCTGATGGACGCCATGACCAAGCGCATTCATCTTGGCCTGGACCTGCGCGGCGGCGCTCACTTGATCTTGCAGGTCAAGGTCGAGGAAGCGGTCAACGCCGAAACGGACAATACCGTAGCGCTCATCAAGCAGGAAATGAAGACGGCCAACCTCAGCTATTCACAGGTCTACAAGCCGGATCCGGCCAAGGCCACGCTGATCCGCGTGGAGGGTGTGCCGCTGGAAAAATCCAACGATACGCGCGCGCTGCTGGAGTCCAAGTTCACCAACGAATACGACGTGGCCGGCGGCGACGAACCCGGGAGCTTTACGCTGACCATGAGGCCGCAGATCGTGACCGCACTGGAGAAAAAGACAGTTTCGCAGGCCATTGAGGCCATCCGCGACCGCGTGGACGCGCTGGGCATCAGCGAGCCGCAGATTCAGGAGTACGGTCTGGGCGACAACCAGGTTCTGGTAGACCTGCCGGGCGTGGAAAACGAAAGCCAGATCGAGTCCATTATTCAGGGCACCAACCGGCTGGAGATTCACGCCGTGGTCGGCGGGCCTTATAAAGATGAGCAGGAGGCGGCGGCCAGCCTGGGCGGCAGCGTTCCGGCGGACGATGAACTGAAGAAGTTCACCGGGGTGATGGAGGGCGGTTCCGGCGAGGAGAGCGTGTATGTGCTGCAGCGCGCCTCGGTGGTGGCCGGCAACGACTTCCGCACTGCCGATCCGAGCATCAATCCCAACACCGGCCAGAGAGAGGTCCAGTTCACGCTGACCAATGAAGCCGGCGACAAGTTCTACGACTACACCAGCAAAAACGTGGGCCGTTACATGGCGGTGGTGATGAACGACCGTGCCCGCGAGGTGGCTGTCATCAAGAGCGCGATTCGCGACCGGGGCGAGATCGAAGGCAGCTTCACGGAGAATGAAGTCACGGCGCTCTCAAAACTGCTGCGCACGGGCGCATTGCCGGCCTCGTTGCAGCAACTGGAGAAGCGATTTGTAGGCGCGTCGCTGGGCGCGGACTCCATTCGCAAGGGCATTACGGCGGCCATCGTGGGCATTCTGGTGGTGATGGCCTTCATGCTGATCTATTACAAGGGATCGGGCATCAACGCCGATCTGGCGCTGATTCTGAACCTGATTGTCCTATTGGGGTTCATGGGGGCTTCGGGGGCCACATTGACGCTGCCCGGCATCGCCGGAGTGATTCTGACCATCGGCATGGGCGTGGACTCCAACGTGCTGATCTTCGAGCGCATCCGTGAAGAGGTGCGCGCCGGCAAGGCGCCCTCGGCGGCCGTAGACCAGGGATTTGCACATGCCTGGGTCACCATCGTTGACACCCACGTCACTACCATCGTTTCGGCGGCCATCCTGTTCATGTTTGGCTCTGGGCCGGTGAAGGGATTTGCGACCACCCTGACGGTTGGCTTGGCAGCCAATCTGTTCACGGCGGTCTTTGTTTCGCGGGTCATCTTTGATGCCCATTTGAACAAGATGAAGCCAGGGGAACTGGTGTCGATCTGAACGACAGCTTCTAGCTGCTAGCCTCTAGCTTCTAGCCCTTCAGTGGAAAACCGAAGAGCCAGGCTAGCGCGAGAAAAAAGCTAGAAGCTAGGAGCTAGAAGCTAATAGCTAGGAGAAAAAAGTGGAATTATTTCGTGGCGTGAATGTGGATTGGCTGAGGCTGAAGTGGTACTTCCTCGCCTTTTCTATGATCTTCAGCGTGGCCGGCATCATCTCGATGTCGTCGCACTGGGCCAGCATCGGCAGCCCGGTGCCGTTGGGCGTGGATTTTAAGGGTGGTACGCAGGTGCAGGTGCGGTTTGGGCAGACCCCAGATCTGAACAAAATCCGTAGCGCCACTGCGGCGGCAGGCATCAAGGATGCCAGCATTCAGACCATCAAGACCGTCGATGAACCCAACGCGAACGAGGTGCTCATCAGCCTGCCGGAGCAGCAGGACGAGAGCTCGCTGGACGCCGGACGTCAGCAAATCGTCGGGGCGCTGCAGGCGCACTACGACAACCCCTTTACCGTGCGCAATGTGCAGGTGGTCGGCCCCACGGTGGGCAAGCAGTTGGAAAAGCAGGCCTTGTTGGCCACGCTTTGGTCCATGCTGGGGATGCTCGTCTATCTCTGGTTCCGCTTCCAGTTGATCTACGGCGTGGCGGCGGTGGTGGCCTGCTTCCACGACACGTTGATCACCGTAGGCGCCTTTGCGCTGCTGAACAAGGAGATCAGCCTGACAGTGATTGCGGCCATCCTCACGCTGGTCGGTTATTCGATGAACGACACCATTGTGGTTTTTGACCGCATCCGCGAAAACCTGCGCCTGAGCCGGCGCGAGGCCCTGCCCGACGTGGTCAATCGCAGCATCAACCAGACCCTGAGCCGGACGGTTCTCACTTCGGGATTGACCTTCCTGACCGTCCTGTCCTTGTTTATTTTTGGCGGCCAGGTGCTGAACGGCTTTTCTTTTGCGCTGGTAGTGGGTATTCTAATCGGGACGTACTCCTCGATTGCCATTGCCGCGCCCATGCTGGTGGCCTGGCAGGAGTGGCGCACCCGGCGAGGCAAGGCGGCCGTACTTCCGGCCGCGAAACGCCCCAGGGTGTAGGTAGGATGGTAATTTTGACGAGTTTTTCAGCGTTTTTTTCAGGGAAAGCGCAGTTCCGTTCCAGATGGACCGCGCATTTGTGATAAGGTTTTGATGCCGGGAACATTTTCGCATTCCCCGGTGTCTAAGAAGAAGTAAGCAAACACTCGATTCGAGGCTGGCCATGTTTGAAGATTCCACGTTTGAATCCGGGGGCAGGATCAAGACCAAGCTCGGAAGATACATGATTCCGTTGTTTATCGCGGAAGGTGTAATCCTGATTCTGCTGATTCTGATTCCGCTGATCTATCCCGAGGCGCTGCCCAGGGCCGTCATGCAGATGGCGCTGACAGCTCCGCCTCCGCCGCCCCCCCCGCCGCCTCCGCCGCCGGAGGTGCATCAGGCTCCGGTGAAGTCGGAGATGATGAACAATCAACTCACGGCGCCCACCCGGATCCCGCACGATATTCTGAGGGTTGTCGACAAGGAACCGTCTCTGGCCGGGTTCGGCGTAGCCGGATCGGACTTTGGCAGCAGCGGAAATATCGGCAACATCTTCGACAGCGGGTCCAAGGTAAAGGCCGCGCCAACGAAGGCGCTGAAAATCTCCAGCGGCGTTATGGCCGGTATGATTGTGCTGAAGACTCAGCCGGTCTATCCGCCCATCGCCAAAGCCGCGCGCGTTTCCGGCACGGTGGTGCTGCAGGCGACCATATCCAAGACAGGCGCCATTGAAAATCTGCACGTCATCAGCGGTCCGCAAATGTTGGTGCAAGCCGCTCAAGACGCTGTCAGACAGTGGCGCTACAAGCCCTACCTGCTCAATGGCGAGCCGGTGGAAGTGGAGACCACGGTGAACGTGATCTTCACCCTGGGCGGATGAAGTATGTAATTGGCGCTTTCCGCCGGCATGGGGGAAGAGCATCTTTTTGAACTGAATGCGAATCCGCAAGGAATTGCATTCACAGCAGCCGCAAGGCAGTTGCAGTCCACAAGAAAACTCCTTAGGAGGAACGATTCAGTGATTCTCGCTCAGCTCACACACTTCGCTTCGCACACGGCCGCCAATCTGGCATTCATCTTCCAGGAAGACCAGGGAGGGGGAGTCAGCTTCACCGCCCAGGGACTCTGGGAACACATGGGAATACTGGCCAAGATCATTGCCGGCATTCTCTTCATCGAGTCGATTTGGTCTTTGGCCGTCATGATCGACCGCTACCTGTACTTCTCCGCTGCCCGTAAGCAGTCGCGCGAGTTCGCGCCCCGGGTTGCCGGCGCGCTGAAGGACAGCAAGCTCGAGGAAGCGATCAAGATCGCCGATCGCAACAAGAAGTCTCACCTGGCCGAGGTTGTGACGGCCGGCCTGCAGGAGTTTCGTTCCTCCGCTGGCGCTCCCACCGAGCAGGCAATCGCCAGCTCGGGACGCGCGCTGGAGAGGGCGGAGGCCATCGTTCACGCCAAGCTGAAGAGGGGCCTTGCGGTGCTGGCAACTATCGGCGCTACCGCGCCGTTTGTCGGCCTGTTGGGCACCGTCATCGGCATTCTGAACGCCTTCAACCAGATCGCGCATGCCAAGTCATCCGGCATCGCCACGGTTGCAGGCGGCATCTCGGAAGCCCTGGTTACCACCGCCGCCGGCCTGTTCGTAGCCATCCCGGCCGTCATGGCCTTCAACTACTTCACCGGACGTGTCGAAGCTTTCGACGTGGAGATGGATAACTCTTCCAGCGAGCTGGTTGACTATTTCATCAAGCAGAGCCACAAGCGCTAAGCAAAGCGCCCGTCGGTGAAAGCGGGAATCTGCGGAGGGCGGGAGAGCGAGTACTCTCTCCTGCCCGCCGGTTTCAATCGCGCCCGCAGTACGGTTCGCAAGCCAGTGCCGGAAGTCATCCGGGACAAACAAATTTAGTGGCACGGAGTCCTAACAATGGGAATCGTGGTTCGTGACGAAAGCAGAAAGGTCAACTCCAATATCAATGTCACCCCGATGGTGGACGTGATGCTGGTGCTGTTGATCATCTTTATGGTCATTACCCCCATGCTCCAAAACAAGGTGGTTATCGATATGGTGGCGGTAGTCAATCCCGTCGCTATGCAGGACGCCGACAAGGAAGACGCCATTGTGGTGGCCATTACCCGGAGCGGGGATGTCTTTCTGGGGCAAAATAAGACGGCCCTTAGTGAGCTTGGCAATCAGGTTCGCGAGAAGCTGGTCGATAATCCCGGCAACAAGATGATCTTCATTCGCGCTGATGCCCGCGCGGAGTACCGGGCAGTGGAAGACGCCATTGATGCCGTGCGCACCACCGGCGTGGACGAGGTTGGCTTGCTGACGCAGAAGCGCGAAGGCAATCCTGCGGGCGGCAATTAACGGTTGTTTGAGCCGTCTTTTTAACGATTTCGAGCATACGAGGAGTATTTAGTCATGGCAATGTCAATGGGAGGGTCGGGCGGTAGCATGGCCGACATCAATGTTACCCCGATGATCGACATTCTTCTGGTGCTGCTGATTATCTTCATGGTCATCGTGCCGGTTACGCCCAAGGGGCTGGATGCGCTGGTGCCTCAGCCGCCTAAGACTAAGACCGACAAGCCGCCTGATGAACGTACCATCGTGGTGCAGATTCTCGCCACCAAAAGCGGCGAATGTGCGGCATCGGCGCCGTCGGCGCCGCCGTGTTATAAGATCAACGAAACGAAAATACTCGATGGCGTCGGCGGTATGGCAGCTAAGAAAGAGCTGCTCGCCCGCTTGACCGATATCTACGCCAATCGCGCCGAGCGCGTCATGTTCGTCAAGGGCGACGACAAGCTGGACTTTCAGTATGTAGCTGAGGTTATCGATATCGGGCGCTCCGCGGGCGTGGATCACATCGGGCTGATGACCCCCAAGATACTCGAGGGCCAGTAGCAGGCGTTTCCGGAGCCGCTTCCCTGAAAAGAGAGGTTGCAGACTATCCGAGTGTGCCTCAGAGCTGGCCGGATAGCTGCTAAGGCGTCCGGGGCGCATAGAATTCGGTTTGGCCAGCTGGGCTGCCGGGAGATTTTAGGGCCCCGGCAAACACCCGGCTTGCCAGCACTGTTCGGAGACGGTTCCTCCGGCGGGAAAGTGGAGTACAATTTTTTTATCCTGGTTTCGGCACCTCCCGCCCGTAGCCAGATGTAGCAGAGATTCCAGGCGCGCGACCAACAGGCACTCGTCTGAAGGAGAAGGATACGAACATGAATGGACCCGCACGTATTATGGCGCTCTCGATAGCCTTGGCCGGCATGGTGATTTCCATGAGCGGGTGCGACAAGCTTGCCGCCCGTGACCAGTTGAACAAGGGAGTGGAAGCATACAAGAGCACTCACTATGAGGATGCGATCAACCACTTCCAGAGAGCCATACAGCTAGATCCCAAGCTGCCCATGGCGAAAGGCTACCTGGCTACCGCACTGGGCCAGAACGTAGTGCCCGGGCTGCTTACGCCAGACAACCTGAAGACCGCGCAGCAGGCCATCGACATCTTCCAGGAGGTTCTGGCCAATGACCCGGACGATATCAACAGCATGAAGCAGGTGGCGGGCATTGAATTCAGCATCAAGAGGCTGGATGAAGCCAAGGCGTGGCAGAAAAAGATTCTGCAGAAGGATCCTAAGGATCCCGAGGCGGCCTATACGGTCGGCGTTATCGACTGGATGCAGGCGCACCAGAATACGCTGGCGTCGCTGGCGCAGGCAGGCATGACCGACGACGGCGAGGGAAACGCCAAGGCGCCCAAGAAAATCATGGAGTCGATGAAGGAGCAGAATACCCCGCTGATCGAGGAAGCTTTGAAGTATCTGAACCAGGCGCTGGAGAACCGGCCCACCTACGACGATGCTATGTCCTATATGAACCTGGTTTACCGCGCCAAGGCCAACTTGGACTACGGCAACGCGGAAACAGTCAAAGCCGATGTGAATACGGCAAAGGATTGGTCTTCCAAGGCGATGGGACAACGCAAGATCAACGAAGCCAAGAAGAGTCAGGGCCCCGGTGGCATTACCATGGGCGACAATGGCGAATTGCAGAAGTAAGCCCAGCTTGCACGCGCACGATAACACGGCCTCCGCCACCTGCGGAGGCCGTATCATTTTATGCGAGTTTGAAATCACTACACTGAGGATGCCATGTTCAAGTCGAATCGAATCCGGGGCCTTTTTCTTTTCTCCGTATGTCAGGCGGTAGTAGCGATTCTTCTTTTACCGGCCATTGCTGCAAATCGCGCCTTCGGTCAGGAATTTACCGGAGATGTCCCGGTTCCCGCCGCGATGCAGGTGGTGCAAACGCCCGCCGGGCTAACGGCCCAAAACAACCGCGAGGTGCTTGAAGTAACAGTTTGCGGCGACTCGCTGGTCCACATAGTTGCCCGTCCGCTGGCGGCGCCCGTCTCGACAGCCGCGCGGCCCTGGATGCTGGACCCAGCCAGCTCCTGCCCTGGCGCGGCCTTCCAGTTCAGCCAGGATGACAAAAAGACCACGCTCACCACCGCGCGCCTGGCCATCTCCTTGTCGATGAAGAGAGGCGAATTGAGCTTTGCCATCCCCCAGGGCGAGAGTTTCTTGCGGGAAAACGGCAATCTGCCCCGCACTTACGATCCTGCGCCCGGTCAGCCCGGCTCCCTTTACCGGGTTAAAGACCGCTTCTCGCCCGACACCACCGAGGCCATCTACGGGCTCGGCCAGCACCAGAGCGGGCTGTTCAACTATCGCGGCTCGACCGTCGAGTTGGGGCAAAATAACACCGACGTCGCCATTCCGCTGCTGGTCTCGAGCCGGGGCTACGCAATTCTCTGGAACACAGCCTCCTTCAGCTACATGGACAACCGCTTCCCCCTCGAGCTCTCCTTCGAATCGATGGCCGCCGGCCAGGTGGACTACTACGTTCTCTACGGTCCGGAGATGGATCGGATTATTCACCTGTACCGCTCCATGACCGGGCACACGCCGCTGCTGCCGCAATGGGCCTACGGCCTGTTCCAGTCCAAGGACCGCTACAACTCGCAAGCCGAGATCCTGGAGATCGCCGGCCAGTACCGCGCGCGGCACATCCCTCTGGATGCCATCGTGCAGGACTGGTTTTGGTGGAAGCATGACGGTGAGGGCGATCCGGAGTTCAACGCCAACTATACCGATGTGCCCGCCGAGCTGAAGACGCTGCATGACGAACACATCCACGCCATGATCTCGGTGTGGGCAATGATGGACCCTGGCTCGAAGACCTTCCAGGAGGTTCAAAAGCAGGGCTTTGAGATTCCCGGAACGCACGTCTACGACCCAACCAATCCCGCGGCCGGCGACCTCTACTGGAACCGGCTTCCCGGCAAACTCTTCGCGCAGGGATGGGACGCCTTCTGGCTGGACAGCGCCGAGCCGGAGGAGTATTGGCCCCACGTCGGCGATGCAGTTCTGCGCTACAAACAGTTGCACATCGGCAGCGGCCTGGAGTACACCAACATCTTTCCGTTCGAACACACTCTCGGCGTTCAGGAGCATTGGAAGCAAGCCAACCCCGATAAGCGCGTCTTCCTGCTCACCCGCTCGGCTTTTCTGGGCCAGCAGCGCGTAGGCGCCACGGTGTGGTCCGGGGATGTTTACGGCAGTTGGTGGGGACTGCGCCATCAGATCGCCGCCGGCCTGAACTTTGCCCTCTCCGGGTACCCCTATTGGACGACCGACATCGGCGGCTACTGGTCGCCTTACGACCACTTTGACGGCAATCCGGCCTATCAGGAGCTTTACGCTCGCTGGTTCGAGTACGGCGTCTTTTGCCCGGTCTTTCGTACTCACGGACACCGGGCGCAAAACGAGATGTGGGTCTACGACCGCGTCTATCCCACGCTGCTGGCCTTCGACCGTCTGCGCTACCGGCTGCTGCCTTACATTTACTCGTTGGCCTGGAAGGTGAGCAGCGAGGACGCGACCATCCAGCGTCCGCTGGTGATGGACTTCCGCGAAGACCGGGCCACCTGGGAGATAGGCGACGAGTTTCTCTTTGGGCCGGAGATCCTGGTAAGCCCGGTAACCAGGGAACACGCCATCCAACGCGCTGTCTATCTACCCGCCGGGAGCGATTGGTACAACTTCTGGAGCGGAGAGCGGACGGCAGGCGGGGTTGAGGTGAATCAAGCCGCGCCCATCGAACGGATTCCACTGAATCTGCGCGCCGGTTCTATTCTGCCGCTGGGGCCGGCAATCGAATACGCCGGGCAGGCCGCCGATCCCATTGAGTTGCGCATCTACCCTGGGGCCAATGGAGATTTCAGTCTCTATGAGGACGAGGGAGACAGCTATCGCTACGAGCGGGGCGCGCATTCCATCATCCCCTTGCACTGGGACGACGCCGCGCGGACGCTGACCATCGGCGCCCGCCAGGGAAGCTATCCGGGCATGAACCCGGGTCACACATTCAACGTGGTGATTGTGGCGGGTGGGCGCGGAGCCGGGGCTGAGCCTGCCCAGACTCCGGACAAGTCCATTCAATATACCGGAGAAAAGATAGAGGCGAAGTTCTAATCAGTGGACAGTGAACAGTGATCAGTGATCAGTCACATGGCCCGGTATTTTCAACTGTCCACTGTTCACTGTCCACTGACCACTGTTTTATTGCGTAGCCTGTTTGAGAATCTCGTCGGCAAAGTAGTTGTGGACTTTCGCCTCGTTGTGGAGCATCTCGAAGTAGGCGCTCCTGAGCATTTGCGCATGGGCTGCACGGAGGCCCTGACGAATGATCTGCTGTATTGCCGCATCGTTCAATTCGCGCTGCCCGGCGGGTTCCCTGGAGAGCAGCTTGTAGATGGCATATCCGATGACGCGGCGGCCGGGACCAGTGCTCCCGTAGATGGGAAGAATATCTGTGATTTGTCCCGGCTTGAGTTTGCTGATGGCATTGTAAACGTCCGGCATTTCGGAACGCAGTTGCGACTCGTACGCGAAGCCCATGTCGCCGCCATTGGAGGCGGTACTCGGATCCTCGGACCAGTTCATGGCCAGATTGCCAAAGTCCTCGCCGCCGTCCAGCTTGCTGTGAATGTTCTGAATCTTCTTTTTAGCGTCGGCGTCGCCTGAGGCCTTGTTGTTCTGCAGGTTGCTGGTCTGCACGACGGGAGAGTTTGTGACTACGATTCGTGCCAGACCATACCGCGGCTCAATCAGATTAAACTCTGCCTTGTGTGCCGTATAAAAGCTGCTGATCTCCGAGTCGGTAATGTTGATCTTCGACTCGATCTCCTTGTTGAGCAGCTTGGTCTTGGTCAACTGGCGGCGCAGTTCACGCTTCAGGTCGTCGAGGGTGAGGTTTTGCGCCTGGAGCTGCTTGTCGAACTCCTCCTGCGTGGCGAGCGCCTTTATCTCCGTCAGCTTGGTGTTTACTTCCTCGTCGCTGGCGGTCAGATTGAGCTTGGCCGCGCGCTGCCACAGAATCTCATCCTCGATCATCTGATTAAGGATGGCAAGGCGGCGAATATCGGCCTCTTGAGGCGAGGAAGGTTGCTGATTGACTCGGACGTTGTTCTGATATATCTTCTCCAGCTCCGAGCGCAGAATATCCTTGCCATTTACGGTCGCCATCACGTCCGGAGATGGCGAGCGGTGACACCCGTTTACAGCGGCAATCAGGGTTATCCCACAAAGAATGAGGACTGTCAGGCGGAAAGACGAACGGCAAAAAGCAGTGATTTGCAACCTGGTATCTCCTGGGGGACGCAAAGCTCCCCGGCATTTAAGGATAAACCCCCCAGCCGGGGTGGCGATATGTAATTCCACAGGCCCTACTTGTTAGTCCCCGCTGGCCGGGAAGCCGCAGGCTGGGCTGGGGCGGTCGGCGGTTCCACGCCGGCAGCGCGCAGGGCGCGGTCGATCACCATCCACACCTCATCCTGGGGCACGGCGCCGCGTTTGATGAACTCGCCATCCACAAACAGTGCGGGTACCCCTTCCACCCCCACCGACTCAGCTTCCTTCATCGAGGCGCGCACCGGGGTCTCATCCTGGCGGACCATGCAGGCGTCCAGCGCGGAGGAATCAAGCTTGCCCAGCGTGGCCATCTGGCGGGCGATGCGGTTGAGCGCATCGAAGCTCTTGGCCAGGTTGCGTCCTTCTCCGGTTCCGCTAATCTCCTGGCCGTGGGAGTGCAGGTAATCCACGTACATCCAGTAGACCTCGCCGCTCTGCGCGGCCAGGCAGTTGGCGTTCACGGCGGCGTGCATCGCCCAGGGGTGCAATTCAGGTGGTAACGGATAGTCCTTGTATATAAAGCGCACTGTGTCCTTGTAGCGCTCCAGAGTCGCCGGAAAAAGCGTCAGGTGCATAGCGGAGCAGTAGGGACACTCCAGATCGTCGAAACTGATGACCGTGACCTTGGCCGCGGGGTTACCCCGAATGGGCCGGCTGGCGACGTTAATGGAGAAGACCGGGTCGTTGACCAGGTCAAACTTATCCAGGCGTGCCAGGGTCTTGCCGTCGGTGGAGATTAGAAAGTCAACCACCTGCGATTTGCTGCCATGGGAGAGC
The DNA here is from genome assembly GCA_050011175.1 of Occallatibacter sp. GTDB lineage: Bacteria > Acidobacteriota > Terriglobia > Terriglobales > Acidobacteriaceae > Telmatobacter. The sequence goes on along the minus strand of JBEKJR010000016.1, from coordinate 28,667 downwards.
GTGATGGGCAGTTCGTCATAGCCGGGAACCTGTCCCGGTTTGCGCGCGCCGATGGCGACGGAGACCTCCGGCGGCACGTTGAACTGGGAGCGCACCATAACCTCGATGTGGCGGTTCAGCGCCGCGTCCGGTGATCCTTGTGAAGCGGGTTGGGCTTTGCAGCCTACGGCCATGCCCAGGGCAAGAAGGGCAGCCAGAAATTGAGTACGGACCAAGATGAAATCCTCTCAGAAAAGAATACCCCAGCGTGGCGGGGTGCGGGGCAATCAGTTGCGCGGCTGACTAATCCCTAATCCCAATCCCTAGTCCCTGTTTTCTAGTACGCCGGCGGCAGGCTGGGGTCGCGGAAGACCATGTTGGTGCGGCGGATATCGCCTACGGAGCCGAAGTTGGCCAGGGTAAAGCTGTAGAGCCACTGGGTCTCGTTGCGGATGGTGCCGAGATCGAAGCGCCGGTAACCGAAGGAGAGGCCGCAGCAGTTCCAGTTATAGACGGCCTGCACCCCGGCGAATTGCAGCGAGTTCAGGACGTAGTCGTAGCCACCGTTGGCGGCCAGGTTAAAGCCTTTGCCGCTGGGCTTGCCGAAGGTCACGAAGGGCTGCAACAACTGGCTTTTGATGTTGAAGGCTGTTGCTCCGCTCTCATCGACGGCATTCAGCAAGGCGTGGCCCATGCCGAAGGTGGTGCGACCCCGGCTGTAACCGGCAAAAAGGTTGTCGGAGTCGAATTCGCCGGTCTTGGGGTCGTAGTCCAGATCCCACTGGACGCGCAGATTATCGATGGCCTCAAAGCGCACCCGGGAGGTGATGGGCGCCAGGTTGCGCGGCGAAGTCAGGAAGGCGACCCCGGTCATGTCCAGGGTGGCATCGAAGACGTTGCGGCGATTGGGAATCAGCGCCCCGCCGAAGGTGGAGTCAATGTAAAACTTCTGCGCAATCTGCCAACTGGCCCACTCGCGCGCGTGGGGCGAACAGCCGCTGGGAGCCGCAACCTGCTCGTCCGAGCAGGGCTTGCTGCCGGTGGGGCGCAGATAGAAGCGCTGGGTGAGCGAGTAGCCCACTTCGTCGGTGTTGGTGGCGATATCCGTGGTGTCGACGCGCAGCACGTTCACTGCCCGCGAGCCGATGCCGCCCACGTACCGGTAGGTGAGCTCCGGTTCAATCACATGGCGCATCACGCGGTTCCAGTGGTGGAGCGCAAAGTCGCGTTCGACCACCGGCGCGCGGAGATCGAGCGAAAACTCAAAATCGCCTCGGTTAAATGCATCGTGGCTGATGAAAGGAGTGCCGCCGTTGACGCCAACCAGGTCTGGGACCTGGCTGAGGGTGTAGGCGGTCTCGCGTACAGCAGCTTCGGCGGCCACGTTCCAGCCTCCGGCGGAAAGCGGCACAAAGAGATGCGGATAAAGGTCCAGGCGGCCTACGTTGCGCGCGTGGAAGCTGGTCCCGGTTGGAATAGCGGCAGGCTCGGAGCGATCCAGATAGGCGAGCGACGATCCCATCCCCCAGTAGACCTTCTGAGAGCCCAGCGGCCGGTCCAGAACGTCGAAGCACAGGCTGGGCAGGTGCAGGATCCTCGCCTGGTTGTCGTTGATTGAGGCTACGCTGCTGTAGCTGGCGGTTCCGGCAAAGCTTTGGAAGCGCTCCAAAGACATGGAGGGAATGTAGCCTTTGTGCGCATGGGTAAGCGAGACGTTGCTGCGCACATCGGAGTTGACCGCCTGAAAGAAGTTGTCGTTGAAGACCAGGCGGTAGACGTAGCTGGAGAGGTAATCGACATTGCCGGCCAGGCGCGTCTCGGAACCGAAATCCTTGCGGCCCAGGATCGTGATGTCCACGCCGCCCTGATTGACAAGCTTCATGGTGGATGAGCCGTAGCTGATGGGTTGCCAGACGCCGCGGTCCACCAGGGCATTCCAGCGCACAGTTGCGTGATCAAGCCCGGGGCCTTTGTAGCGAAAGTCGCCATTGGGCGCCCAGCCGCGCTTGCTGTAGTACTCCATGCCGGCGATCATGTCCATGCTGCGGTTGATCGCCCAGTATGCCTGCTCGCCGAAGGTGTAGCCCCTGACTGAAGAGCCGGTGCTGACGATCGGGACGAGTAGCCCGCTTTCGCGGCCTGTTTCGTCCACCGGGTGACGCAGGTAGGGAAAATAAAACAGGGGCACGCCGAGAAATTTGAACAGGGCATTGGTGGTGGTGGCCTTGCCATCCTGCATCTTGATGGACCGGGAGATTATCTGCCAGTCCGGCCGGGGCAGGAGGCAGTTGGTGATGCTGCCGTCGATAATCCGGTAGCGGCCCTCGCCGTTTTCAAGCACCACCCTGCCGGTAAAGAAGAACGGGGTCGTCGTGGTATAAACCGCCCTGCGGCCTTGGGTGTGAACGCCCTGCGAGCCGTGCACGTTGTAATAGCGCGCGGTGTGCATATTCAGCCGCATTTCGCCGCGCTCCGCGTTAATCAGCACGTCGTTGGGGCCGCCGGAAACCTGCAGGTTGCCCTCCGCCTCCAACTCCGTGGTGGATTGGTCGTAGACCACCTTGTCGGCGCGCAGAATGTAGTCGCGATAGTGGACCACCACCTCGCCGGTCAGGGTCCAGGTGTCGCCCACGCGGCTCTGGTGCTGGGCCTCCCATACGACCGGCACGCCGCTTGCCGGCCCCGGTTCCGGCTGGGCCAGGGGCATAATCTCCTGGCCGGGGTCGTTCGGCAGAGAAGGTGAAAGCCCGGCGCCGCGGGGGCTATTGGAGGCGGGCGTGGCCGCGCTGGCGGTATCCTGCCCAGCCGGGGGTGCCGCATTGGTCAACGCCTGTCCCCGAAGTTGCAGGTGACAGAGGGCCAGTATCGTGATAAACACAAAGTTGCGAAGGCGCATTCCGGGACCAAGGTCAGCATAGCAAAACCGGCCGCCCTGGCATCAGGCAATCGCCGCGCAGCTCTGGCAACAGGCAAAATCGATTGATTTCGACCGTGCCCGGATCCCGTGATCCGCGCCGTGTCTGTTTTCCCCGCATGACCTCCCTTCCGCCTTGAAAGCAACGTCCTGGAACTCCTACGGGCTTCAAGGGCATTCACAGAGCCGGTCTGGGCGCCAGGAGCGGGCCCGGTGGCCGCCTCAGAAGGGAGACTGGAGCCTTGAGCACACCCGCAGGCCAGCCCTACTCCGCGTCTTCCTGGAAGCAGGAAGTGAGCCTGCGTGTGGCCGCGCACCGCAGCCGCGGAGGCCTGCCTGCGGCACGGCCAGCCACGTTTGTTCAGAGCCGGCAGGAGCCACTTAGGCGCGCCGCCCAGATCGCCGCCCGCGTGGCCGCGCGCTATGCCCAGGCCCCCAGCTACAGCCAAATGCATGTCCAGGCCCTTGCTGCCCAGAATGCCGTCCCAGAGGCCTTGCCAGGGCCGCTGGCGGCCTCCGCAGGGGCGTTTCTGAGGCAGTTTGATGCCGTACAGGCCGTAGAGCCGGGGCAGCCCTCTATACAGGCCTGGGAGCCCGCCCTCGTGTCCGCCCAGCCTGCTGTACCCCCTTCTCTAGAGGCCTGGGAAAGCGAAGATTTCCGCTCCATCCGGGAGCCGGATTTTGCCTTGAGCCCACCCCAGTTGGCCCCTCGCCGTGCGTCACGACAGACGAAAAACTATATGTCTCCGGACGAAGATGGCCGGGAGCGGCCGGCGCTCGCCGAAGGGTTATCGGTCGTAGAAGACCATGAGGCAACCGAGCCGGTTCTGTTCACCCACGCCAAACTCATCGAGTTTCCACGCGAGCTGGTGGCCCCCCGCAAAAGGCGTCCCCGGAGAGCAGAGGGACCGCTGGCTGCGGAAGGGCTGGAGAGGCAATTGAGCATCTTCGAAGTGGACCCAGGCGCCTTTCCCATGCAACCGGGGACGGATGGCGTAGCGCCCGCATGGGCGAGCATCGAGCTGGAGGCTCAACCCCCGGACGAACCCGAGCCGGAGCCCCTGAGCGCGGCGGTCTTATTGCCGGACCTTCGCATGGCGCCCATCCACCTCCGGATGATGTCAGCCCTGGTCGATGGCGCGCTGATTGCCGGAGCATTGCTGGGAGCGGCCCTGGTGGCCGCGGCCGGCATCGGACATCCGCTTCCGGCAGGTATTGCGAAAATCAGCGCCATCCTGGGTTTCCTGCTTGCCGGCCTGCTCTACCAGACGATCTTCCTCATCCTGGACAATGCCACGCCCGGCATGAGGTGCACGGGCCTCTTCCTGTTCACCTTTGACGGCCAGAGCCCCACCCGGTCGCGGCGGCGCACCCGGTTTGGCGCGCTGCTCCTCTCCGTGCTTCCGGTAGGGCTGGGCGTAGCCTGGATGCTTTTCGACGATGGCCACCTCTGCTGGCACGATCGTCTCTCGAAGACGTACCTGCGCAAGGGCTGAGAAACTGCCGGGAACTTTCGTGAGCCCTGGCATGAGCAGGCTCATCTGCTACTTGTTTAATGCTACCGGTCTGGCATATACTTATGTATATGCCACGAGGTCGGGAGGTTGCAATGCAGCGTACAGCCAAGGTTTTCATGAATAACCGAAGCCAGGCAGTCCGGCTTCCCAAGGAGTTTCAGTTCACCACGTCTGAGGTCTTCATCCGGAAACAAGGCGACGAAGTGATTCTTTCTGCGCGTCCCAAGGATTGGTCAGCCTATCTTGCATCGGGCGCCGTAGCCTCGGAAGAGTTCATGGAGGGAGTTGATGATCTGCCGGTTCAGGAGCGTTTACTCTGATGGCCGTCTATATGCTCGACACATACATCTCGTCCTACATCATGAAGCGCTCTCACGACGTTGTCCTCAAGAGGCTTCAGAAGGTCGCAGTCAGCGATGTTTGCATCTCCGCGATTACCAAGGCCGAGATGATGTATGGGGTTGAGGTTTCGCCCCGGCGGCAGAAGGATCAGGTTGCGCTCGATGAGTATCTGCGCTATGTCGCAGTTCTGGACTACCCCGCAACGGCGGCTCTCGACTATGCAAGAATCCGTGCCGATCTCAAGCTGCGTGGAAAGATGATCGGCTCGAACGATCTGTTGATTGCGGCGCACGCCTGCTGTCTCGGACTAACGCTGGTGACCAACAACACAAAGGAATTCGGGCGCGTTCGAGGACTCAGAATCGAAAACTGGACAGAACCAGTGGTTTAAGGGCAGGCATCCACACAGCACAATCTTTCTTGGTATATACGGGTATTTTAAGAGCAGCCTTTGAACAGGAAACGCGGCGCCTTCCGGTTCCCGCAGATCTGGGTGTGGCTGCCGCCAGCTTTAAATAGCTATGAATGCGCGGTCCGCAACGTACGCTGCCCCGCCAGCTGGCTCTTGCCGGAGAGTTTTGCGCCTTCCTGCCGGTCGCCATCCAGGCGGAACTGGCGGATCATGCCGTCCAGCTCGCTGGCCAGAGAAGCCAGGTTCTTGAGGGCTTCGACGGCTTCCTCGGCGCCCTGCGCATTCTCCACCGACAACTGAGAAATCTGGCCGACGGACTCGGAGATTTCGCTGGAGGCTGAGGTTTGTTCGGTGGCGGCGGAGGCGATCAGGTGAATCTGGTGTTCCACCTCCCGGGAAGACTCGATGATGGCCTCCTGGCTCATGCGAGCGTTGGCGGCCTCTTCCATGCCGGTCTGCACGGCCTTGCGGCTGTCGTGCATCACCTGCAGGGTTTCGCGGGTTTCTTCCTGAATGCTGCGGATGGTGCCTGCAATCTCCTCGGTAGCGCCCTTGGTGCGCTCGGCTAGGCGGCGCACTTCTCCGGCGACAACAGCGAAGCCGCGGCCATGCTCCCCGGCGCGAGCCGCTTCAATAGCCGCGTTCAGGGCCAGCAGATTGGTCTGTTCGCTGATCTCCTGAATGACGCTGACCACCTTGCCGATTTCCTCGGAGCGGTGGGCCAGCGAGGTCATCTTGGCTGAGACGGTGCTGGTGACCGCGGCAATCTTCTCCATGGTTCCGGCTGCGGACTGCATCACCGTCCCGCCTTGGTTGGCGGTCTGGGCGGATTCGCGGCTGGCGCTGGCGGCATTTTCCGCGTTGTGGCTGATCTCGCCGATGGTGGCTGTCATTTCCTGCGTAGCCGCCGCAATCTGGTTGGTCATGTTGGACTGGGTATGGGCATTGCCGGCGGCCTGGACCGAGCGGGCGCTCATCTCGGTAGTGGCCGCTGAAAGCGTCTCGGCGCCCTTAGCCACTGACTGCAAGACGCCGCGCATCGAGGCCACGCTGGTATTAAAGGCCTCTCCTAGTTGGCCGATCTCATCGGTCCCGGTGATGCGGACGCTTGCGGTCATGTCCTTGGCGGCCATGGACTCCACTGCATTCTTCAGCCTATCGAGCCGCGGCGCGATCTCCCTGGTGAGAAACACGCCGGTCAGCCCGCACAGCAGCACAATCAGCAGCGTGGCCCCCGTGCCGATCCAGGTAGCCCGATTGCTGGAGCGGGTTACGTCCGTAGATTCCTCGGTGCCGTACCTTGCATTGAGGCTGACATCGTCGGAGATTGCCGCCTTGCCAGCGTTGGCACTCATGAGTGCGGCGTCCGATGCAATCAGGTCCAGCGCATCGCCGGGCTTGCCGGCTGCCAGCAATGCATTGGCGCGATTGCTGATGTCCATATATTGCGCGTAAGCCGCCGTGAACTTCTCAAAGAGTTCTCGCTCTCCCGGATAACTGACGCTCGGTTCGTAAATCTTGACAGCCGCCTGATAGTCGGCCAGAGCCTTCTGCCGCGCGGCGTTATGGCTGGCCGAGCACGCAACTGTCTGGCAGAGCAGCAGTTCAAGGTCTTCGCGCCGCACCGAATTGGCCGCTAAGCGTGCATCAGTCAGGGCTATCACGGCGGGAAATGCGTTATCGCTTACATCCAGATTCTTGATCGCGATATCCCGGAAGGTGATGAACGTGTAGGCGCTCAACACGATGCAGAGACCGCAAACGATGCCAAAGGCGGCGATGAACTTGCGGGAGACGGAGAGATTGCGCAGCCATTGCATAAGGGCAGCCCCTTCGTGATTTTCATCGGCAAAATCCGGGCTGACTTGAGTACTTTCGTGTGATGGGTTTCCGGGTACTGAAGAATCGAACGCATGTGCCAGTCGCGTCAGAGAGGCATCGGCGCAACGTAAAAAAGGCGGTCAAACATCAAGAGCGGCATTCCTGATGCATGATTTGTGTAAATTGTGGCGTGGTGGATTAAAGCTGTTTGGACATGACGAGAAGGTACGCGCTATTCCGTTCCCTCCGGCGCCGGCGGAGGGAACGGAGTTTTCGACCAGGCGCCGGACTGTTACTGCAATCCAGGGTCCAGCTTATGTCTGTCTATGCCGCTTCCAACGTAAACGCCCTCTCCTTCCGGGCCGTTGCTCCATTGCTCGTTGCCGACATAGTATGACCTTCCGGTGGAGGGGTCATGCATATACTGCGTGTCGAGGATGCTGTTGTAGTCCTTTAGACGATCGCCTTCGGCTGAGCCTGTGCTTCTCCTGTGATTGCCTCTAGGTGGTTCGTTGGAGGGCGACGGCGGACGAATGCTCGCGGTGCATTGCAGTGTGGTCATCATAGCCTCAGCCTGTGAAAGCAGCTCGGTATCCCCCTGCTGAGCCCAGGCATAGTATTCGCTGATGATGTATTGCCCCATCTGGGCTGGATAAACGTGATAAACCACCACGCCGGCGGTAGATCCCGCGCGAAACTGATGGGCGGTGAAGAAATTTCCAACGTTCTCCGTAGAGGTGAATTGGGACTGCGCCTGCAGCATGGATGAAATCAGGGCGGCAACATGCGCCTCCGGTGGGCCTTGCACGTCACCATAATACTGCTGCATGGCAGGATTGATGCCTGTAATTAGCCAGCCTACGTGGGCGCCGTTGGGGCCACCGATGTCCGCGCTTTGGCCATTCTGTCCCGGCACTAGCTGCCACCCCTGGAATACACCGGCGCGGCAGGGACCTTGTTGAGCCATCTGCACTTGCACCTCGGTGATCTGCCGTCCATGTCCTCCGCCGGCGCCACGCCCGGCCTGATTTCCACGCGGCTGCTGCCATCCACCGCCCTGAGGCGTGCCGCGCGGCTGTCCTCCGCCTTGAGGCGCCTGGTTCCATTGTCCGCCGTTGCCCCGGGAAGGCGCATTTCCGGGGTTGTAACCGGAATCGTTGCCAGTCTGTGGCGGCTCGTACGGCGGTCCGGATGGCGGCCCGTTGTTGGGCCAGCTGCCGATCGACACCATGATCTCAAGCGACATGTGTTTCGATCCCATGGGATGAATGATTCCTGCGCGCGCTTGTTCTCCCGGCTTGTGCGCATCAAAGGCTGCGACCACCTGGTTTGGGTTGCTCATGGGCACTCCGTCCACGGAGGTGATGATGTCGCCGGGGCGCAGGCCTGAACTCTCGGCCGGTCCGCCAGGCACCACTCTGTGCACCACCACTGCTCCCGTATTCAGCCCGTATTGTGACGATGTCATGGGGTCCATGAAGGTGAATGTGGCGCCGACATAGCCTTTTTGCGCGCTCGCAAATGCCGAGGCTGCAAGAATGACGAGTGCGAGCAAAGCCATGCGGCTAGCCCAGTAGCTCATTGCGAATTGCCGGAAGCGATAAAGGTTCATCTTGATATCTCCTGTTCAAACAATCTTGAAACGCGAAAAGACAGCTTCATGCCAGGCTCTGACCTGCAACGCCCATGCAGTAATCGCCCCCCATGCAAGGCGATTTATAGAGGAATACGACAATTTCCGGCATGGTGTGAACTACAGCCAGATATTATTGACCCGGTCACATCGGAATGCAACAGCGAATTCTGCCTTGGCCAATGATTCTGTCACCGGCGCGTTTAACGGCATTCTGCCGGGGCGCGAGAAGCACACATATCCCCATCCCCCTCACACCGGCGAAAGAAGACCAGGTTATCGACCAGGCGCCAAGCCGTTACTCCACTCCCGGCGTCAGTTTGTGTCTGTTGATGCCGGTCCCGGCATAGTAGCCCGGTCCATCCGGTCCGTTGTCGCTCCACTGCTTTGCGGCATCCAGGTAATAGAGGGTTCCGTTGGCGTCATGCGCCCACTGGGTGCCGAGAATGCTGTTGTAGTCCTTCAGGTCGTCTTCTTCGCTCGAGCCGCTGCCTCGCTTGCCCCCCGCGCCGCTGCCATGAGGCGTGTAGGTCGCGGGCGGCGGACGGACGCTCGATGTGCACTGCAGCGAGGTCAATACAGCCTCGGCCATCGAAAGCATCGCCGCATCGCCCTGCGGAGCCCAGGCAAAATACTCGCTGATAATGTACTGTCCCATTGAGGCGGGATAGACGTGATAGAGCACGACGCCGGCCATGTTTCCCGCTTGAAACTCATGAGCAGTGAAAAAGCCTCCGATGTTCTTTGACGACGTGAATTGAGGCTGCGCGTGGAGTAATTGTGTAAGGAGCGCGACAGTGTGCTCCTCCGGCGGGCCGTACATCGCGCCATAGTACTGCCGCATGACGGGATTGACAGCAAGAATGCCCCAGCCCGCGTAGGCGCCGTTGGGTCCGAAAACATCGGCGGTCTGGCCATATTGCCCCGGCACCAGTTGCCATCCGTCGAACACGGCGGCGCGGCACGCGCCTTGCCGAACCAACTGAGCCTGCTGCTGCGGCCTGGCAAGCGCCGAAGTTGCAAGGATGACGAGTGCGAGCAAAGCCATGCGGCCAGTCCGACAGCTTATAGCGAGTTGTCGCAAGCGATACGAATTCATCTCGATACCTCCTGTCCACACGAGCGCGAAAGGCGAGCAGACAGCTTCATGCCCGGTTCCAGTCCGCAACTCCCATGCCGGGATTGCTTCCGCGCAGTGGGATTTGGGCGGGCACGCGGTGCGATCCGGCATGGCGAGAACTATAGCCAGATATTATTTACCCGGGCCCATTGGAATGCAACAGCAAATTCTGCCTTGACCGGCGATTCTGCCGCTGCGGTGCGTTTGACGGCATGCGGCCTCCGCCTTAGGCTCAAATTATGGAATTCAAGATAAGCGAACTAGAGAAAGAGCCGATTGATTTTGACCTGGAACTGGCTCCGGGCGCGGTCGATCTGGGCGAAGAGGCCGAGCAACAGGGAGGGCTGGCCGCCTCCGGCCATGCCGAGGTGCTGCATGAGCACCGGGGTCCCAAAGAAATCGTGGTCGACATCCGGCTCAAGGGCCGCTTTAGCGGAAGATTCCAGGTTCCCTGCGCGCGCTGCGTTGAGCCGGTAGAGATTCCACTGGGGGCAGACTTTGATCTCATTTATCGGCCCGTGGGGGCGGATGCGGGGGCGCCGGAACGCTCCATTACTGCGCCGGAGACGGAAATCAGTTATTATCAAGGAGACAGCCTTGCGCTTGAGGATGTGCTGCGCGAGCAGGTGCTTTTATCCCTGCCGCTCAGGACGCTTTGCAAGCCCGACTGCAAGGGACTTTGCCCGCGCTGCGGCGCAAACCGCAACCGCCAGCCCTGTACCTGTGTCGGGGACGACCCCCGCTGGGAGGCGCTGGCCAGCCTCCGTGGCCGGATTGAGTCCAGGTAAGCAAGCCCCCCAAAGTACATCTGGATTACATCTGGATGTACATCTGGATCAATTGAGGGTGCCGAAGCCTTTAGCCAGGGCGTTGCATGGCCTGAAACCGGCCGTGAACACCTCTTGAAGCGGGCCGAGTCACGAAAGGAATTTTTGTTATGCCTAATCCGAAACGGCGCCACTCGACGCGCCGCACAGCCAATCGCCGCTCGCACGACTTTTTGACCGCCGTGGGCGTCTCCGAGTGCCCCAACTGCCACGAAAAGAAGCTCCCCCATCGCGCCTGCCCCAAGTGCGGCGAGTACAAGGGCCATGCCGTGCTGGATGTAGTCAAGGAAGAAGCCAAGTAGTTTTCCGCGCTTATGCTCATTGATATTGCGCTTGATGCCGTAGGCACCGATAAAGCTCCGGAGGCGGAGATTCGCGGTGCGATTCTCGCCTGCAAGGCTCTACCCGTCCGGGTCCACCTGGTTGGGCCGGAGGCGGAGCTGCGCGATCTGCTCGACGAAATGCTGGGCAATGAAGATCTGCCCATCGTCATTCACCATGCCTCGGAGCGCATCGGCATGGAGGAGAAGGCGGCGCAGGCGTTGCGCACCAAGAAGGACAGTTCCATCCGCGTGGGGCTCAAGCTGGTGCGCGAGGGCATTGCGGCGGGATTTGTGACCGCCGGCAACACTGGCGCGGCCATGGCCACCGCCAAAATGGTGCTGGGCGCGCTGCCGGGTGTGGATCGTCCGGCGCTGGCCACGCCCATGCCCAGCTCCAAGGGCAATCCCTGCGTGCTGCTGGACGTGGGCGCTAACGTGGATTGCAAAGCGTCCAATCTCGCCCAGTTCGCCGTGATGGGCGAAATCTATGCCCGCAGCGTGCTCAAGATTGAGTCGCCGCGCGTGGGGCTGCTCTCTATTGGCGAAGAAGAGACCAAGGGCAACGATCTGACCCACGAAGCCTTTCCGCTGCTCAAGGCGCTGCCGATCCGTTTTGTGGGCAACGTGGAGGGGCGCGACATCTTCAGCGGACAGGCCGACGTGATTGTCTGCGACGGCTTTGTGGGCAACGTGGCGCTGAAGACCAGCGAGGGCGTGGGCCGCTTTGTGCGCGATGTGTTGCGCGAGTCGCTCAAACGCACCGTCACTGCCCAGGTGGGCGCGCTGCTCTCGCGCACGGCCTTCAACGAATTCCGTCATCGCCTGGACTATCGCGAGTACGGCGGCGCGCATCTGCTGGGAGTGCGCGGAGTGTGCATCATCGGCCACGGCTCCTCCAACGACCGCGCCATCTACAACGGCATTCGCGTGGCCTACGAGTCAGCCAAGGGGGGCACCATTCAGAGCATTGAAGCCGAGTTTGCCAACATCCCCAAAGTAGGTGGCCAGGCGGCGAACACCTCCGCCCGTCAGGACACTCCCTCCGCCGGCCCCGAAGTGACCATCCAGTAGAGCCTTATGGATGCCGATTCCAAAGCTCTTCCCATCTTTGACCCCTCAGTAGTCGATCAACTGGCATGCCCGGCTTGCCGCGGCGCTCTTCGCCTCGAAGAGGCCCGGCTTATCTGCCGGTTATGTGGTCACGATTACCCGATTGTGGACGGGATTCCGGCGCTGATTACCGAGCGCGAGAGTTCGCCTAGCTGATTTGGAACAGCCTCAGACGGGGATGATAGAAAGCGTGGGAAAGGCCGCCGCGTAAAGTCGTTGGTCGAATGTGAGTAGCGAATAGCCGCGAACTAGCGCATGCGCGCCTATCAGAAAATCTGTAAGAATGCGGCGAGGTATCTGTCCACCGCTTGAGCGCCGGCGCTGAATGTACCCCCGGTTGGCCCTTCCAGCCTCGCGCCATACCCTTTCTTCGAGAGTCCAATCGACGGAGATGCCAGTATCCAGAAAAAACTCGTTCAGTCCGGCTTCTGTCCTTTTCGGATCACCCATCAATTCGGCGTAGACGGGCGCAGAAACGACGAGCGTACCTCCCCGATGTGCTTGATTGAGCATTTTTATCGCAATGCTGTTCAAGGGATCGGCTTGCCACCACAGGGCGACGATAATGTTCGAATCAATCGAGGTCGTCATGACCGCGCATCTCCCGAAAGAACGCGACAATGGCTTCACGGCCCTTGCCTTCGATTGGAAATCCAGTCCCAATCCCTCGCCATTTTTCAAAGGGGTTTTCGTCGGCGTCCCTTACTACGCGGATACTGCCTTCCTGCTGCTCGAAACGGATATTATCGCCGGGCTTGACGCCCAGAGACTTACGGATCGCTACAGGAACAGTAATCTGTCCTTTGCTGGTGACCTTGGCGCGGAAAAACGGCGTGGGCACGGATTTGGCGGTAGCGGGCATAACAGAAAACTCCTTACCTATATCAGTATACTCCTTACCTTGTATGCAAGGAAGTCATAGGCAGCAAGATACAGCTCACTATCTCCGGTGATAAAAGGGAAGCACAACCAGTAAAGCGAAGTCGATGGCCGTAGCCAACGCAGAGGCCCGCAGCCCAAAGAGCAACGCCAGGCTCGGACCTTGGGTGGGCCTGCCCTCAGGATGGGATTGGGGCGGTTCGCCGCCGTCGCTGGCCGGCGGGTACTCTGGCTTACTCGTCCCGTAGCGCTTCGACGGGGTCCAATTGGGCGGCGCGGGTGGCCGGCATGGTGCCGAAAAAGATGCCCACTGCGGTAGCCGCGGCCAGTGCAATAGCTACCGACCATCCAGAAATGGGCAGGTCATAGTCGGTGAAGACGCGCACCGACAACGGTACGGCCAGCCCCACGACGATGCCGACGATGCCGCCGATCAGAGAGATAATGACCGCTTCGGCCAGGAATTGGTATTTGATCTCGCGATAGGTGGCGCCCAGCGCCTTGCGGATGCCGATCTCGCGGGTGCGGGCGCGCACATTGGCCAGCATGATGTTCATGATGCCCACGCCGCCTACCATCAGGGTGACTGCGGAGACCAGAAACAGCACCGCGGTCAGGATGTCGGCAACTCTCGCGGCCGTCGCCAGAACCTCCTTGAGGGTCTGTACCGAATAAACGGAGCCAGGCCGGTGGCGCGCCTGAATAATGCGCTTGATCTCGCTGGCGGCTTCCGTCACCTGGTCCATGCTGTGCATGGAAAAGTAAATCTGCTTCACGTTTTCCGTTCCGGTAAAGTAGCGCTCCACTGAATAGGGAATCAGGATGGTCTGGTCCTGAATCTCCGACATGCCCATATCATCCACGCTTTGACGGAAGACGCCGATGACGGTGAATGGAATGCCGCTGATCTCAAAGCTCTGCCCCACGGCGGAATCCGGCCCGCCGAATCGGTCATGGGCGAATTTCTCGGTAATCACGGCGCACTTGATGTGGGCGAAGTCATCGGTCTCGTCCAGGAAGCGGCCCGCGGGCATGATCAGATTGCGGACTTGCTGGTACTGGGGACTGACGCCCAGCACCAGCGTATCCTTGGTCACGCCCCTGCCAAAGCTGATAGGAGCGTGCATCTCCATCACCGGTGAGGAGTACATCACGCCAGGCAACTGCGCCAGCACAGCCTTCTCGTCCTCGCGCGTCAGGTAGTCGTTGAAGACGGTGCGCTCCACGCCCATGGCTCCGCCGCCGTTATACTCCAGCTCCACCGAATTGGTCTCCAGCTTCTGCAGCTCCTGGAGAATGAATTGCTTGCCGGTAAGCCCGATGGTCACCACCAGGATTACCGATGCGGTGCCGATGACCATGCCCAGCGCGGTCAGCGCAAAGCGGATCTTGCTCGAGCGGAAGCTGTCCACGGCCAAACGGAGAATCTCGCTGAACACCATGGTCTGGCGGGCGCTCACAAGCGTCTCCTCAAAGGTGTGATGGCGGCTATGATCGGTCGGATTCATCGCTTCCTTTATAGCTTACAGTGGTCAGTGAACAGTAGAGGTCAGACCTTGCAGGGAACAGCCTGTGAATTTCACGATTCGCAAACTGTTCACTGCCGGCTGACCACTGTCCACTGACCACTGTTCACTGTCCACTGTAAAACAACAACCCCGGCCGGAGCCGGGGTTATTGGGTAATAAAAACGTAGCCGCCTGCCAACGGAACGGCTCAGGCCTTGGCCACCACGCGGCCCACTTCCTTCAGACGAGCTGCCTTGCCGCGCAGGTCGCGCAGGTAGAACAGCTTGGCGCGCCGCACCTTATAGCTGCGAATCTTTTCGATCTTATCGACCACCTTGGAGTTGAACGGGAAGATGCGCTCCACGCCCTGGCCAAAGCTCATCTTGCGCACGGTAAAGGTGGCCTGGGGGCCTTTGTTGATGGCGATCACCAGGCCTTCAAAGGCCTGCAAGCGCTCCTTGTCGCCTTCCTTGATCTTGACCTGGACGCGAACCTGGTCGCCGGGCACAAACTCAGGGAGGTCGGTGCGCTTGAGCTTGTCTGCCAAACGCTGCATTACGGGATGTATGGACATTGGATTTTTCCTGCTATTGGACTCAGAATATTTAGTTTACTACAAATAAGAGGGTTTGCGCCGAGGCCTCAGGCGCTATAGTTCCGTGTATGGATGAGAAACGCGAAATGCTGCGCCACACGCTGGCTGCCGTTGCCTACCGGGCCGCACGCGCCCTGGAAGGCGCCCCCGATCACTTTGCCGGATTTGACGCTGCCGGTCGCCTGCCCGTGCAGATTCTGGCCCACATGGGCGACCTGTTCGACTGGGCGCTGAGCATGGCCATTGGCGAGGAGCGCTGGCAGCCCTCCCAACCTCGCGCCTGGGCCGAGGAGCAGCGCCGCTTCTTCGAGTCGCTCCAGACCCTGGACGCCTTTCTGGCCTCCGATGCGCCGCTTCGCGCCCCGGCTGAGCGGCTTTTCCAGGGCCCCGTGGCCGATGCGCTCACCCACGTGGGCCAGTTGGCCATGTTGCGCCGCCTCTCCGGCAGCCCCATTCGCGGAGAGAACTATTTTGTCGCCGAGATCAAGGCTGGCCAGGTGGGCGCTGCTCAGCCCGCGGCGGTAAAGCCGTTCAAACAGAAGTAGCAAGTAATTTCTACGAATGATTGGTGCCCCATCCATCCGCGTACTTTGCGGATGGGTGGGATTCCACGAATCGGATGACGCGCAAGTGCCCTACGCCGGGTGCCCCAGGTCCCTCGCATTTGGGGACCTGGGAATACGTTGAACCGTTCTTACTGAAACGCTAGCGGCTTCCAGGCGCCGTTGTCTTTCAGCGCCAGTTGCAGCGGCCGTGGTGGGCCTTGGGGCGGAATCGTGACCTCAATCCACAGCTCCTGACCGGGCTGGAGCCGGGTCGGGTCCGTGGCGTGCTCGGCGATGTAGAAATCCACCGGCTCGTCGAGACGCATCGCGTCGCAGGATGAATCTGGCATCGCGGTTACACCCACACCTCTGGAGTTGAGGTCGGCCTCCGGAATCCGGATGGCCAGTAGTTTGTTGTTTTCCACCTTGAGCCTGGCGCTGAATTGAACGGGGTAGTTCGCCTTAACGGTGAAGCCGGTCGGCTTTGTGGTGCCGTCGCTGTTGCGCGGGAAGACGGCGTGCAAGGCGGAGGGTAGCGTGCTCTGGCAGCCGTCCACGGTCAATTGCAGGCTTAGATAGCGGCCGCGCATCACCATCTCAGGGTCGTAGGCCGCCGTCCGCGTCCAGACGCGCGGACAGTTCCGGCGCTGGTAGAGATACTTGGCCGCGATGGATGAGACCAGAGCCAGTTGAATCAGAAGCAAAACGATGGAGGTTCCAGAAAACGAAATTTTGCCGAATTTCATAGCTCCTCCTCTTCGGAAAGTTCCGCTTTTCCCATGCCGGCCAGAAGTTTTCGGCGCCATTTTTCCAGTGCCCATCCTCCAGCCAGAAAGAGAATGCCCAGGCCGATCAATCCCAGCGAGCGGCCCAGCTTGTCCATGATGTCGCTGAAGTAGAACCAGCCCACGGCAATGGCGAAGCCGACAATGCCCAGATTGACCAGCGCCTGCGAAACCTGCCGCACGCCCCACCAGATGATGAAGACGGCAAAGGCCGCCACCAGCGCATGGGCGGCAAGGTTCGGCTCGTTGTATGTATTAGAGTTGTGGCTGCCGTCGTGGTAGGTGTAAGTCTTAGTCAAGATTCGCTGGCACCAGGGCAGCGCAATCGAGAAGCAAATCGCGACAATCACCGGAATCACGCTCTTGCTGAACTTGAAAACCGCAAAGATCAACGGAATTATAGCAATGAAAACCCAGCCCCAGGTGCGGAGTCCGAGAGACAGGTAGGTCTGGTCTCCATATGTACTCCAGCCGTCCAACAGGATGTTAATTCCCACGACAGAGGCAATGGCCCCGACGGCAAAAAGAATCCCCTGGACAATCCTGCGCTTGGAGCCGAGGAAAAAGGTCAGGTAAAGCACCGCCCATGCAATCAAAAAGCGGCCTTGGTAGACGTTTTCGCCGATGTGGCCTTCGGCGTAATAGGAGAACTCCGAGAGCAGCCAGGCAGGGAAGAGCAGCAGGGTAAGCGTCTGTTGCGCCTCGTCGCGGAGAAGAATCCAGCCAGCCAGGGCAGCCAGAGCCCATAGCAGCACCGCCGCCGGCCAATGCTCCTGAATGTTGAAGATTTGGCCCACCAGGGCGATGGCCGCGCCTGTGGAGATGGTTCCCACGGCGTGCAGGGCCGTCGAAAGCACGCGGAAGCGCTTGCGCGCCCAGCTCCCGCCCATGTGGAAGACGCTCACCATTCCCAGCACCACGGCAAAGCGCGCGCCGGGGCCGATCTTGTCCCAATGGGCGGAGACAAACAGCGCCACGCCGCAGGCCAGCAGAATGGCTCCGAGGATCAGCGCGACGATGACCTGCCAGCCCACGCGTTTCGAAATTTGCCCGGCGGGGTCGGTCTGCTCGCTTTCCCAGGCGCGGATGTGGCGGGCGGTGGCCCCATCCAGGATGCCGGCCGTTTGCCAGCGGGTTAGATATGTCTCAAAGTCAGCCATAGCAGTTGGCAAAAGTAGAACACATTTTGGCGGTCTGCGCGCGACGGAATTTGCAGAAGGCTGGTCACGCGGCCAGATGAGCGCGCACCGAAGCCGGAGAGCCCGCTGCATGGAACGATAGACACCGGCCGGTACGCAGAGTAAAATTCCCGCATTATGCGCAAAGCACTCGTAGTTCTTGGCTTGCTTGCCGTGGTTGCTCTGCCCCCTGCCATTGCAGCCCCCTTCGCCGTGTCCGATCAGCCCTCCGAATACGCCACGCTGCTCGCCTCGCTGAAGGCGGGCAATACCAGTATCGACTACACGCGCCTGCGCCTCAGCTACATGGACTCGCCCGAACGTAAGGCGGCTAAAGATACCTCCAACTCCGAGAAAGCCATGTTCGAGGAACTGGACAAGAAGGACTATCCCGCGGCTCTCAAAGACGCCGAAGCTGTGCTCGAAAGCGATTACGTGAATATCGACGCGCATTTCGTGGCCCTCGTTGCGAACCAGGAGATGGGCGCGATGGACAAGGCGGAATTCCACAGAACCGTCTTTCGCGGGCTGATCAACTCGATCCGCAATTCGGGCGATGGTAAGTCGCCGGAGACGGCCTGGGTGGTGATCACCGTCCACGAGGAGTATGTGATCCTGCGTGTCCTTGGCTTCCGGCCCTCGCAGCAGAGCTTGTTGAGTCAGAACGGCCACTCCTACGACGTCATGAAAGTGAAGAACGCCGAAGACGGAACGGAACAGACCTTCTACTTCAACGTGGATATTCCCTTCAAGCACTACAGCTTCTGAGGGGAATCGCGCCGGCTCTCCGGTCTGGAGCTCGCGGCGGTGACGTTGCCGCCGCCGTATCATCAAATAAGTATGCGTTTCGAAATCGTAACCATCTTCCCGGAGTTTTTCACGAGCATCTTCGAGAACGGCATTCTGCGCCGCGCTCTGGCCGAAGGGCTGGTGACGGTGGGGGTGCATGATTTGCGTGCCTTTACCCACGACCGGCACCGTACCGTGGACGACCGCCCTTTTGGCGGCGGCGAGGGTATGGTGCTCAAGCCCGAGCCGTTGGCCGAGGCGCTGGCCTCGCTGGGGGTTCAGCCGAAAACGAGGAGGCAAGAAGGTCCGCAAGCTGCGGGTAGTATTCCGACGGAGGGAGGCGGGGGTTTTAACCCCCGCATAGAGCCAACAGATTCAACGCAGGCTTTAGCCCCGGAGAAACGTTTTGCTTTGAAAGGGCACGACTTTAGTCGTGCCATAAGAGCCGCACAATCAACGGGGGCTTTAGCCCCTGAGGGAGAGTTATCGGAGCAATCTCCATCCCGCCCGCGCGTGATTCTCCTCTCGGCGCAGGGCCGTCCCTTTACCCAGGCTTTGGCGCGGGAGCTGGCCGCCACCGAGCGCGTGGTGCTGGTCTGCGGCCGCTATGAGGGCGTGGACGAGCGCATCAACCAGCTTTATTGCGATATGGAGCTGTCCATCGGCGATTATGTGCTGAGCGGGGGCGAGCTGGCCGCCGCCGTGGTGGTGGACGCGACCATGCGCCTCGTACCCGGCGTGCTGGGCAACGAGGCGTCAGGCGACTTTGAGAGCTTTGGCGTGGACGACGCCGAGATTGCCGCCGCCGAGGATGGCGTACCGCGCTCGCAGCACGGCGCCGGGGGCTTGCTCGACTACCCGCACTACACCCGTCCGGCGGAGTTTGGCGGCCTGCGCGTCCCCGAGACCCTGCTCAATGGCGACCACGCAGAAATTCGCCGCTGGCGGCGCGAGCAGCAGTTGCGCAAAACACTGGCCAACCGCCCGGGTTTGCTGGAGCGCGCCGCGCTCAGCAAGGAAGACCGCAAGCTGCTGGAGACGATTCGGGACGAAAGCGCATAGGGTTGCGGTATCTTGCATCAATAGTTTTCAAAAAGTTCTTCATGGGTGCCTGTCCGCTCAAGGTGCACTTTTTCCTCTGTAGCGGAATAGATTAGTACCCAATCCGGTTCGATATGCGCATCCCTGTATCCTGACCAATTAAGTTTGAGCGGATGATCTTTATATAGCGGCGGTAAGGTTTGCCCTATGAGCAAGAGTTCGATTAGGGCTTTCAGTTTTTCGAGGTCTTTACCTCTCTTCTGAAGCCGCTTCACGTCGCGATGAAACTGGGTGGAATAGCTTGGCGAACGCATCTGATTCTCAACTCGTATTATTCTTGACTCGTATCAGATTCCTAACTTGTTGAAGAGGTCAGTAGCATTCTTGGCATGATGAACTTCTATGCCCTGGGCAGTCATGCGCATGGTCTCCCGCGTGAGCTTATTGGGCTTCAAGTCGAACGGTAAGGCATTTTCATTGGCGACTCTGGTCAGAACGATGCGCATGACGTCGGAGACCGTGAGGCCCATCTCTTCGAGCACGGCGGTAGCTTTCTCTTTCACGTCAACGCTGATTCTGGAACGAACAACGGCATTTGTAGCCATATTGATATTGTAGCCCAAATGAGCTACAAAAACCAATCGCTGTAAAAATCTCAAACTGGTCTCTCATAATGAGCTTTTAATGGGCTCCTCAAGCTTTCCTGGCGCATTCAGCTCCACCAACCCCTCAGGCAACGCCATTTCCACGCGCTTCTCTTTGAGATCAATCTTGCGCAGGTAGCTCTTGGCAAAGGGGATAAGAACCTCGCCCGCCGCGCCGTGCACCACCAGTAGCGCCACCGGCCCAGCAGACAGGTCCACACTCTCAATTTCACCCACCGTCACCGGCTTCGCCCCGGCCACATCCACCAGCACGCAACCGATCAGGTCGCCGGTGTAGACCTCATCCTCGGCCAGAGCGGCCCGTTCAGAACGCGGAACGGCGACGATCAGTCCCTTGAGAGTCTCAGCCGCCGAGATCGAGTCCACTCCTGCAAAGTGCAGCACGATGCCGCCCTTGTGCAGCCAGTGAGCGAGGAGTTCCACCTCGCGCGTGAGCGCGACGCTACCCGCACCGGAGGTGCCCGGCAGCAGCCATAGCCGCTGTCGTTCCGCAAATTTGTCAGGGAAATCGGTGAGAATGTCGGCGAAGACCTCGCCTTTACGGCCCTGCGTGTGGCGAATTCGCGCCAGCCAGACCCAGTCTTCAGGCTTGGTCATCGCTGCCTCCAGAGAAGAGCCGGATGCATCGTCAGCGGACCCCTCAGAGCTCGTCTTCTTCCAGGATGTCGAGCGTGTAGCGGTGATGCACTTTCATGCTGACGGCGCCCAGGATGGTGCGTACCGAACGGGCGGTGCGCCCCTGCTTGCCGATAACCTTGCCCACGTCCTGCGGCGCCACGCGGAGCTTAAGGACCGTATTTTCATCGCGGTCCACGCTCTCCACCTCAACGGCTGACGGTTCATCTACCAGGGCCCGGGCAATCTCTCGTACCAGTTCTTCCACTTCGACCATACCTTTTTGGGTCATGCTCTTGCCCCTGACCAGTGCGTTCGGGAATTAGTAACCAGGATTTGGAGACCAGTAATGAATCCCATAAACCGATGGCGCATGATACCAGCCCACACCCCTCTCCGTCAGCAAATAAAATGCGCGCAGGCTCAGGGAAGCCCACGCGCACCGTTTGGGGGTAAAAAATCAGGCTGCGGCTGTCTCGGCTACCGGCGCCGGGGGCTTGGCAAGCAGCTTTTCAACCCTGGACGACAATTGCGCGCCCACGCCGCGCCAGTATGCGATGCGCTCGCGCTTCAGGTCGATTGTGGCCGGTTCGGTGCGGGGGTTGTAGGTGCCGACGACCTCGATGCAACGGCCATTGCGGGCGCGGTCCTTCTCGATGACCACGACGCGATAGTAGGGCTGCTTGGGAGCGCCAATACGCGCTAAACGAATCATTACCACGGCGATACGGTTCCTTTCAGATTGCAGTGCTCTGTTGCTGCTCTAGGGGGTCTTCCTGGCGGATACGGACATACCGGCCAAATGTGGGCCAGACGGACGCGTCCAGCCGCGCACGACACAACACCTAAGTATCGCCGACAGCGGGTGGTTGAGGCAAATAGCCGCCCCCGCAGGGATCATGCAATGGAGCAGTCGACCGGTCCGGAGTCCGCGCCGGCTGAATCCAGGGCGTTGTCCAGGAAGCGTGAAGACCCTGGATTCCGGGCGCTATTTGCCCGGCTTGCCCTTCTTGCCGCCGGTCGCCTTGGCCGCGGCCTGCTGCGGTTGGTCACCATGGTGCCGTTTGTTGTGGTGGGCCATGGCCTTGGCAATCTCTTCGGGGGTCAGCTTGCTGCCACCCAGGTGCAGAACATCGTTTGCGATTGTAGGGTCGTTTTTGGTCGGTTCCATGGATTTCTCCTTTTTCAAGGGAGGGCGCTCCATCTGCGGGCTGCCTTGCAGGTTCACAGACGAGCCCCCGTCCAACCTGGCGGAAGATACCCAGAGGCAGCTCCCGCTCTACAGAATAGTCCCATTCGGCGAGGACGAACAGAATCTCTTGTGCCGGGTGGCTGGTTAGTTATGGATCTTTTTCAGCAGCCATGCCATGTTCTGGCCCAGGGTTTTCATGGTTTGCATGCCTTCCTCGTCGCGCTCCACGTCGCCGATCTCGCGGCCGATGCCGATGTTCCAATAGGACGAACCGGGGATAATCATCTCGCTGATCAGGAAGAAATGGTTCAGGGCATCGAAGGCGTGTATCGCCCCGGCGCGGCGCACGGCTACTACGGCAGCGCCCACCTTGCGCCGGAAGAGGCCGCCGTTGGCCCGGCCAACCAAGCAGGCGCGGTCCATCAGGGCTTTTATTTCTGGAGAGATGTCGGCCACATAAGTCGGCGAGCCGAGCAGGATGCCGTCGGCCGCCGCCATCTTTTCAATCAGCTCATTGCCCATGTCGTTCTTCTGCGCGCAGCGGCCGTCTTTTTTTCGCGAGCATTCCCGGCAGGCCAGGCAGCCGTGTATCTTTGCCCCGCTCAGCTCAATGAGCTCGGTTTCGATTCCCTCGTTTTCCAGTTCCTTCAGAACGCAGCGCAGCAGGATGGCCGTGTTTCCGCCCTTGCGAGCGCTGCCGTTCAACGCAACAACCTTGATCTTGGTTCCGTTCATGGTCCGTCTCCCCTTGCTGGCCATTCAGGCGTGCGGTCCGATAGCCGTAATTCCTAACCTCCTATTATGCTTCTTCGGCATGGCGCCCGCCTGTTGCCCGCTCACGGCTCGGTTTTCCGGATTTCATCTTATCGCAGCTCTTTGCTCTCTGAGTTCATCCCATCGCAGCCCCCACTCCCGTAGGGAGTGGAGGATAATAGCCCAGGACAAGTTCGCATCAGCGAACGCAGTCCTGGGTAAGCAGCATAAAGAAGGATCGCAGCCCCGTAGGGGCGCTGCGAATTCCCATCCTCAAATATTTTGCCGCTTAACTCGCAAGTTTTCGCCCCCGCTCCGTTCCAAGGAGTGGACAGCGGTGGATTTTCCGTTTCATGGCAGCCATTTTGCCCCCGCCGGGGTCCAAAGGAGTAGCATTTCTGTTGGTTGGTCCAAGGAGGTTTCTATGCGCCGTAGCTTTGCCGTTTTCTGTCTGTTTGCCCTCACTTTAACCCTTGCCGCCCAGGCTCAGGCCGGATCTCAAGCCAAGGCAAAACCGTCCGTGCCGAAAGCGCAATTGGCCGCACAGCAGGCGCCGCCGAAGGCGCAGTCAGCCTCGCCACAGGTGGTGAAAGACCTGCCCGTTCGCAAAGTAGTTCTCTACAAGAACGGCGTGGGCTACTTTGAACACGCTGGCTCGGTCACCGGCAACCAGCGTGTGACCATCGATTTCACCTCGCCGCAGTTGAATGACGTCTTGCAGTCGCTTACCGTGCTCGACGAGGGCGGCGGACGCATTGCCGGTGTCAACTACAACTCCACCACGCCGCTGGCCGAGCAGCTTAAAACGCTCTCCCTGGGCATGACCGACGACCCCACTTCGACCATGCTCTTCCAGGCGCTGCGCGGGCAGCGGGTCGAGGTCACGGGCGGACCCGGCGGGACGATTACGGGCCGTCTGCTCTCCATTGAGACCCGCAGTGAGAAGGTAGGCAACACCGACAACACGGTTGACAAGTTTTATCTCTCGATTATTGCCACGTCGGGCGCGGCGCGGGTCATCGAACTGACCCCGTCGTTGAGCGTCCGCCCGCTGGATGCGAATCTTCAGGGCCAGCTCGACCGCTACCTGGAGCTGCTCTCCACCACGCACTCCACCGGCCTCCGCCACCTGACGCTGGATGCGGTTGGCCAGGGCCAGCGCCAATTGCGCGTGAGCTACATCAGCGAGGTGCCGGTCTGGAAGTCCACCTATCGCATCGTCTTTCCGCGCACGCCCAATGGCAACGCGACCATGCAGGGCTGGGCGGTCGTCGATAACACCGTGGGCGCGGACTGGGACAACGTGCAGTTGTCGCTCGTGGCCGGAGCACCGCAGAGCTTCATCCAGCCGCTCTCGCAGCCCATCTACACAAGACGGGTAGAGATTCCCATCGCCACCGAGGCGCAGTTGACGCCGCAGACGTATGAGGCGGCGGAGGAGAAGCAGGCTGAGCAACTGGAGGCGCGATCGGAGATGTCGAACAAGTCGCTCTTTGCGCCAAGCGCTCCGCGGCCGGCGATGGCAGCCATGAAGAAAGTGGCGCCGGGAGGCGGAGGGGGTGGATCAGCGGCTGTCATGGGACACGGCTACGGCGCAGGTTTCCTTTCCAGTAACGCTGCCGACATAGGCAGCAGCGGCGCCGGTGGCATCGACCGCGCCAGCGATGCCTTCCAGGAGGGCGATGTCTCCACCAACGCCTTTGATGATTTCTTTGAATATGCGCTGACCCAGCCGGTCACGATTCATAAAAACGAATCGGCCATGGTGCCCATCCTGCAAGCTCAACTTCCCGCCATGCACGTGACGATGTGGAGCGAGAAACAACCCACGCCCATGCGCACGGTGTGGCTGGAAAACAAATCCAACCTCACGCTGGACTCCGGCAGCTTTTCCATCTTTGAAAGCGGCGAGTTTGCCGGCGAGGGCTTGCTCGAGCCCATTCATCCCGGCGAAAAGCGGTTGCTCTCCTATGCCGCCGACCAGGCGGTGAAGGTGCATCGCGCGGCGCCCGCGGAGACCAGCACGCTGCGCCACATCGCCATGCACCAGGGCGTGCTGGTGCAGCAAACCAGCCAGGTTACCGATAGCGCCTACACCGTGAATAATACCGGCGACGAAGCGCGGGAGGTGCTCATCGAGCACGCCCGCCGCGCCAACTCCGAGCTGGACTCTGAGTCCAAGCCGGAGGAGACCACGGCCACGGCCTATCGCTTCCGCTTGGCGGTTAAGCCGCACGAGTCCGCCGATCTGCACGTCCGCGAGCGCGCCTTGCTCTCGGAAACCGTATTCATTAAGCCTGACGAGGATCGCGCCGAGTTTCTGATTGCGGTCGGCAAGATCACCCCGTCCATTGAGGAAAAGCTGCGGCCGCTCATCGATGCCGAGACCGCGCTCAGCGGCCTGAACACCAAAATTGAGGAGATCGAGCAGAACGAAAAAACACTGGCTGCCGACGAAGACCGTGCCCGCGCCAATCTGACCGCCCTGAAGGGCAGCGATGCCGCCAAGCGGTTTGTGGATGAGCTGAACAGCGCCGAGGACCAGTTGCAGGCCGCGCGCAAACAGGTTGCCGACCTGGAGCAGCAGAAGAATGCCGCGGTGGAGAAGCTCAACGCGCTGATTGCCGGACTCAGCTTCGATTGGGATGTGAAGTAAGACCAGGGAATAGGGACCAGGGACTTGACACGCTAGCGAGCAAAAATTGCTTCCTTTACCCCAACGAGCAGAAATCGCTCGTTGGGGACCACGGCAGTGCTGAGAAATAAGGGGTTAGTACGCCAAAAATGTTCCACGTGGAACTTATTCATTCTGTTGAGCTTAGATCGATGTTTACTACATAATTATCAGCAAGGTTTTGAAAATAAATATTGGTTGGGTAGATTGTGCCCCAGGCAACAGCCACACCAGCAAACTATGATCATTCGCTGGGGACCCCGGCAGGGAACAAGGAATAGAAAACCCTATTCCCTATTCCCATCTGTCCTGTCATGGAATGTCTCTACTCCAGCTTTTCATTTTCTAGATGGATCTATCCATCGCCGAGTTTGTTTTTGTCCGCCATCTTGTCCGTCTCTTCGAGGTCGGGAAGCTGATAGAACCACCGGTAAAAACCATCATCAAACTTAAAGTGTCTTTCCATGATTAGTATTTGCACTCGTTCATCCTTCGATTCCACTATCAGATAGCGAAAGCTTCTGCGATACCGGGGACGAAATAAAAACACGCGGCGTCCACGAATTCCGATGAACAAGATACGTTTGTTGCGAAAGAGCGTTTTATGTTCGATCTCATAGTTACTGAGGGTGATTGTTTCTGTGAATGCGTAGGATACCCAGAAAATGCCGATCAGCAAGAAGATGATAAGGAAAACCAATCCAACTTCATCTCCGGAGATCGTTTCTTTCCAAAATCCGATGAGTAAAAGAGATACAAAAGCCAGAAAAGTACAGAGATTGCCCGCTGTGACCATTTAATTCGGTATACACGTGCCATCATACCTGAGTATTCCATCTTTCCCAGATTCTCCAGAATATCTTTTGTTCCACATGAGTTCAGGTTGGCAGAAACTAATAATCCTTCTCACGGCCGCAGAATCACCAGCGCCTCCCGTTCCACGCTTCCCTCCGCAGCTAGCGTCTCCATTCTGCGATCGAATGTAACCAAGTTCGCCTTGTGGTGGATGGCAAGAGCCAGCAGGTAGGCGTCGGTGATCTGCTTGGGACCGAGCCTGTTGCGCCATCGCGTGCCCAGGGCGGATATCGGAAGTTCGTCCGCCAAGAAGTGATGATTATTTCCTGACGCGGTGGCTGTTTGAATCAGGCGGATGGCGGAGTGAACCGACGGCGGGTTTGCGGTGAACACGGGGTTGCTAAGAACCCGAACACAGCCCGACTCGGTCATCGGACAGGTGGCCCATCCCGCATTTGCCGAGTGGAAGAACCACTCGGCGGTGCGCTTGTGAAATGGGTGTTCTTCCCATAGCAGCGCGATGAGGGCATTCACGTCCAGCAGTCCAATGCTCACTAGAATTCCCCTTCCAGATCGTCCTTGAGCTTCATCACATGTTCCGTGGTAACCGCGCCTGCCGGCCCGGGCGAGAAGATCAGAATGCCGTTCTCCCACTTCGTCGGCACCTCGGCATTGAGGCCGCGCTCAAGAATATCCGAAGCAGCGGCGCTGTTGCTGATAGACCTTGCCGCCGCGTACTCCTTCACCTGTTCCAGGAGATCGTCCCTTATGTCAAGAGTGGTTCTCATCGCAATCCTCCTTACAACTTATCCAGCAGCCAGACGCTCACTCGCTTTCATCCTCTATTCTGAGCGCGTGCTCCAGTGTGACAACCGGGCTGTCGCCTGGCACATCGAAGACCTCAAAGCCATTTTCGATGCGAGTTCCCAGAGGCCTGTTCAAGGCTTGCTGGAGCAGGTAGCTGGCGGCTGCCCCGGCTGGCATGGACCTTGCCGCAGCGTACTCCTTCACCTGTTCCAGTACGTCATCCCTGATATCGAGAGTGGTTCTCATTGCATCCTCCCCTGCAACTGGCCAATCCTGCGTTGCGCAACGACCTGCAAATAGCTCCTCAGAGCTCATCAAACTCATTATATGATGCATAATTAACTTATGCGCATCAAAAATATGTCTTGATGAGGCAATCTTCAAAGTGCACAACGTCTAGTGCGATCAAATTATGCAACGATAATCAGGAGTTACCTTCTTGGTAACTTTGGTGCCGTAGGAATGCCGTGAAATCTCCTGTAGAGTGAGTTGAGTACGGTCCTTTTTAGGCTTGGGATGGCGTCTATGGATGCTTCGAAGTCCGTTTCATCGCTCCCGTCTGCTGGTACCCCACCGGCCTCTCAGCGGCAGGAAGTACGCTGTGCGGTGCGTTTTCCGCTGGCGTTGCCGGTCATGTTGTCGTCTGGAAAGGGAGAGATTGCCGCGGTTACCCGGAATGTATCCGCCAGCGGCGTGGTTTTTGAACTGGACAGCCCGGTCAAGGTCGGGTTGGAGATCCGTTTTTCCCTGCGTATGCCCGGTGAGGTGTTGGGTACCCCTCACGATGTTCTGGTTCATTGTCAGGGACGTGTGGTACGCTGCTCGAGGAACCAAAGTAACTATCTGGCTGCCACCACCATCGACGAATACCAATTCGCCGAACAGTAACAGCTGGATCGGATCCGGCAACAACCTCTTTTTCTTGGCAAGAACCAAATATGGATATTCTGGACGATTCTGCAGAAGGCGAAATCCACGACGCTCCGATCCAGCCGGGGACCATCCGGGTGATTCTTGCGGATTCCCAGGCAATCTACCGCGTCGGCCTTCGCAAGATTTTCGCTCTGGAAGACGATCTTCGCGTCGTAGCCCAGGCCGATTCCCTGGATAATCTGCGGGCGGCCATCGAGCGCTTTCCCACCGACGTCGTTCTCCTGGAAGGCAGCCTGCTGGCCGGCACGGCCAACGTCATCCCCGACCTGCTGCGCATTGCCCCCGATGTGAAGCTGATTGTGCAGGCCGTGGCCACCGACGAAAACCAGACCGTGGAGCTGTACCGCCGCGGGGTGCGCGGCATCGTAAGCCGCTCCATTTCGCCCGACCTGCTGGTCCGCTGCGTACGGCGGATTGCGGCCGGCGAAACCTGGATCGACAATCAATCGGTCAGTTGGGTCATCGAGGCTTATCGCGCCCAGGCCGCCGCCCTGGTCAACCCCCGCGTCCAGCCCAAGCTCTCGCCCAAGGAGATGGCCATCATCACCTGCATCACCCAGGGCAAGCGCAACAAGGAGATTGCCTTCCAGTTGGGGACCACCGAGCAGGTAATCAAGAATTATCTGCGCAAGATCTACGACAAGCTGGGCGTCAGCGACCGGCTGGAGCTGGCCCTCTATTGCCTGCACAACAAGATTATTCATACCGAGGGAGAAGAGGATTTAGTGGCCCAAAAGATAGCGGGCAAGTAGCCGGAGATTCTCTTCTACAGCAACGACCAGCCCTAGATGTGGAGGCTCAAGAGGTTGTTCCGATTCAGACCTGCGCGGGAAGCGGGTGTCTGTAGTTTGAGGCTAGCATGCGGGCGGTGGAAGTTGTAGTCGTGCAGCCAGT
This sequence comes from Occallatibacter sp., assembly GCA_050011175.1. Classification (GTDB taxonomy): domain Bacteria; phylum Acidobacteriota; class Terriglobia; order Terriglobales; family Acidobacteriaceae; genus Telmatobacter. The sequence goes on along the minus strand of JBEKJR010000016.1, from coordinate 21 downwards.
ATTCGAGTTGTTCTTCTCTTT
>JBEKJR010000015.1:0-105721 GCA_050011175.1 Occallatibacter sp. | reverse complement strand
ACTGTACATCGCCGCCTGCTTCTGATCGTTTCCACGCATACTGATTGGATAAATCAAGTCCCGGTAAAAAGCTGTGACCGTCGTCAGACAAAGAGTTTTTCCGCAGCCTCTTTAGTCGTGCCGCAAATCAAACAAAATGAACGCGGGCTTTAGCCCCTGAGGGAATATACCGCTAGGAATATGACTAAATCAGAGGTTCCGAGGGGGTTTTAACCCCTGAGGGATTTCAAATGAGACACGCTCTAGTATTCTGTTCTTCGCTGAAGTTTCAGCGGTGGGACTGAAAAATAATTGATTTTATGGTGGACGCGGCAGGAATCGAACCTGCAACCTGTCGGTTAAGAGTTACGATTTTCCGTTTTACCAGGTTTTACCATGGATTACCTTAATATAGCGTTTTCTATCACTTGCGCGGGTTTTTCCAGATCACTGATTACTCGTGTTTACCCTGGAATTCCTACTAGAGTCCCCACAAAAGTCCCCACAGTTTCAGAGGATGAAAATCGAGCTCCTACAGACCGGAAGTGAAGAGTGAACCGCAGGCTTATTAGTACATGGCGGAGTAAATCCTCGATGGCGTTTATTAATGTGCAAGGCCTGATGCAACTCCCACGCTGTGAGCCGCAATACTGACCACCGGCGAAACCATCCACATCCTGGAGTGATGTTTCTTTAGCCGGTAGCTGACGTATGAGCCATAGCCGACGATTGCGAGATTCACGCTCAGCGCACCCGCCTGCGACGATGGCATCAAAGGGTTGCCCTCACTGCACTTGTGAGTTGCGATGCAGTGCTGGGTTAATTCCACGTCGAAGACCGCCATCCCAAGGGATAGTCCATTGAGCAGGAAGTAGTTTGAGTTGAGGGTTCGCGGAGACCGTACAGGGGAGACGCGCTCAAAGCTCGCGCTGCCAGATAGCTCCGAAGAAACAACCGCTGGGTAGAGGCTGCTTGAGGTTTCGTTGCCCGGCACCGTGAGTGTTGCAGTGAGTTGCGCATCTCGCTCGATCTGTGCGAATGGAATTGTAGTTTTTTGCGCAAAGGACATCGAACTAACCATTGCGATTACCAGACTTAGCATTGTTCCACGTACTGCATTCATGCTTCCCTCCAGCCGCCTTGCATTTGGCTGCTGGGGTTATCGACAAAACACAGTACGTATTTAGGCCATTTTCAGTAATTAAAATTAGAAGCTACAAATCTGCTGGCGCTTCGCGCTCGGGATGAATTTCTATAAAGTGGATTGCGTTTTACAGCAGATGAATCAACATGAGGTTTTAGCGTAGAGAGCCGATTCGTCGACGTCGAGGACCGTCAATTGGGGGTCTTGAGCAGAGTGACCTAGACGATTGGTAAGAAAACCTGAAGAGAGAGCAGAATCGATTCAGCGTTAGAGGGTATTGCATTGCCGCTTGCAATCAGAACAAGGATGTGGCATACAATAGTCGCATTGCCAGTCATACCTATTCGCGCGGATAACGGGGTTAATAACCCGGCAGTTACTACTAACCGGCGCACGCCTGTAGTCGTGGGCGCGTGTCTGCTTTTACTGCTTGCTTATTCGACAGCGACCGTCTTTGTGCGGGATGCATGGGCACTTCAGTCCTTTCAGATTGGCGTCTTTGCCCTTCTTGCCGTGTACCTTCTGGTTGGCATTCGTGACGGGAAGGAACACATTGCCGGCGGGCTGGCTCCATGGCTCGTGTACCTGATCCCTCTCTGGGGCGTGGTGCAGATCATTACGCACACCACCGCATCCAGCTTCGAGACCCGCGAGGCAGTTTTGCGCTGGGGTGCTCTTGCCGGGGTGTTTTTTTTGAGCCAAACTATCGGTTGCACCAGGACTGCACGGCGCCACCTGCTGAGCGCGTTTCTCCTCTTCGCGACGGGGATGGCTGTGCTCTGTCTTACACAGCTATTTACCTCCGAAGGCAACGTTCTTTGGTTATTCCCGACCGGATATTCGGACGTCTACGCAACGTTCCCGTACTACAACAACTACGCGCAATTCGTTGAGTTAGCCTTGCCGATAGCCCTTTGGCGAGCACTGCGCGAGGGCTGGCGATCCTGGTGGTATGCGCTTGCCGGCGGAATTCTCTATGCGTCTGTAATCGGCTCGGCATCGCGTGCGGGCTCAGCACTCTGCACGGCGGAACTGCTGGCTATGGTGGCGATTGGCCTGGTGAGATTGCGGGATCCGGAGACCGGCCTGCCGACGCGCTCAACAACGACAATGCTGGTGCTGGTTCCTGTCCTGGCAGCGGCATTCACTCTTGCCGTGGGATGGGAGCGCGTCTGGGAGCGTTTTCAGCAGAACGATCCGTATCTTGTGCGCCGCGAGTTCATTGTGGCCGCTGTAGACATGGCCAAGCAACGGCCGCTGACAGGCTACGGCCTGGGGACATTTCCGGAGGTCTATCAGCGATATGCAATCAAGGACTTTCCGTTTTACGCCAACCACACCCACAACGACTGGGCGGAGTTTGCCGCCGACGGTGGAGTTCCTTTTTTGCTGCTGGTGTTAATCCCGTTTGCCGCCGCCGTTCCCGCAGCCGTTCGGAATCCCTGGGGGCTGGGGCTGATCGCGGTGATGCTGCACGCGTGCGTGGATTACCCTTTTCCGCGCCCCGCGGTCTCGGGCTGGATGTTTGTCATGCTCGCTCTTCTCTATATGACGCGAACGCCGGATGAGACCAATCAGCGGGCAGTTAAGCTACCCATTCAAGATGGCCCACCCACGCAGAAACCCGCTTAAGATGAGATAACTCCAAGGAATACGCCGTCTACGCCAGGAACTTCAAGGACAGAGAACTTATTGACGTGGAATTCGGCGGGGAGCTTGGCTCCTCCGTGAGATAGTACAGAAAAAACAGGAATATAGTGAGCGCCACGGCGAAAATTGAGATTACGACCAACCGGCGAACAAGGCGCTTCTTGGCCTTAGAAGTCATGAGTTTTTTGGGATGGGAGGTGTGCTTTGATTGAATCACTTGCTTAAGAACTGATCCAGAGGATTGCGAGGCAAAGAAGCGAAGTCGGCACGAGCGGCAACGAAACGCCTCTCGCCCGCGAACCCGCTGGAAGATGTCGCTCCAGTGAGCGTGCCGTGATGTACGAATTTCGGAACTACCGCACGCTGGACAAGTCATATCTACGGATGAACCAGAATCTGAGTTGATGTTACCACGAGCGTACCCGAAATTCGCGTGGTTCCGAGAGCACGCCGATACGCAAGTCGCAGCCGAAGGAGTGGAGCGTCCGGCGGGACAGAAAACGCCAGCGTCGAGTGCGTTAATGTGTCGCTGGAGAGGTTGGGAGAGTCCGCGAGGACCGTATTCGACTTCAAATCAACAATCTGCCAGCGAATTCCCGTGTCCGGGGGGATGTCGGAGGTACGGTAGGTGTAGGCCAATGTGTAGTTGCCGGGCATCAGCGTCACTACCTGCTCAGCGACAGTGCAATCCTCCGGCTGGCTACCAGTGAATTCCGTTTCCAGGCCGGAAGCCCCCGGCCAAGAATGAAGGCCGGGATACTCCGGAAGCGACCAGTCGAAGATGATGGGTAGCGGATCTCGCGCGAAGTCGGGGTTGTTGGGTACAGAGAGGTCGGCAATGACCCAATGCTGCTCAATCAGCAAATGCCACAATGTATTTGCCGCGGCAGCATCATGAGCGGCAACCAACCGGTTTACAACAGAGAACAGCAGCGGGCGATCCGCTTCCGGCTCGCCGGAGCGGACCAGGTGCGGAGCGATGCCAGCAACGGCATGCAACTGATCCTTGGAAAGCAGAAAACCGATGTACTGGCGGATCAGCTCCGGCTTCTCGTTGAGAATTGCCCCCGTGATCTTTTCAGGATCGGGTGACACGCGCCAGCACAGCTCAAAGAGCGCCCCAATATCATCGGCAGGCATTTCGGCAGCGCTGCGGGTCCAGGTCCAAAATGCTGGCATGTTGTCACAGCGAAAATAGTAGTTGGCAAGGCTCCAGCGGGGCAGATAAGTGTGATCCACCTCATAGGCGTCCAGCAGAAGCTTCTCCGCCTGGACAAGGTCTCCCTCGGCCTCATATCGCAACCCCAACTCGATATACGCCTGGGCGTCGTAGTGGTTGAGGCGCAGCGAAGTGGCCAGCAGCTCTCGGGCATGCTCCCGATCGAACTGTGCAAGGCGCATGTAGTATTCCCACCCGTCGGGCACCAGACGAATCGCCGAGCGCACCGATTCCTCGGTGTCCTCATGGAAGAGGTAGTCCGCACATGCGAACTCCCAGGAGCACCAGATTCCAAGGCAACAGGCTCCCGCGACGATTATTCGCAGTGCGATCCCGACCGAGCGGCGAAGAAGAGGCACCATGGCTAATCAAAAAGCATAACACCTGAAACAATGCTGTCAAACCGAGATCAGCTTTCAGAATAGCAGCGCCGTTTCGATATGCCGAGACTCCAAGGTAAATGCAACAAGAGAAAGCATTTACAGACAATATTGTTCCCTTTTTCCCTAATTCGGGGCGGTGTTGTACTGCACATGTCTTACGTAAAGCATTGATTTTAATGAAAAGAACTTGCGCGAGGCGCAATTTTGGCGTATACAGGAAGTGTTAGCCCAAAGGGTGCAGTGTATGCATCGACCGTAAGGAGGCAAGGCTATGATGAGAAAACTGCAAGTTGTGGCAGTTCTGTCGTGCATGTTGTCCTATGCAGCGGCGGGTACAGTTTCCATCGGCACTGCCAGCGCGCGTGGAGACATGCGCGTGGACAACTATATGGTCAAGGGCAATGCCACGCTCTTCGATGGGTCGGTGATAGAAACTGGGCAGGCTACCGCGGATCTGCGCCTGGACAAGGGCACCGAGATCACGATGTCGACGAGTTCGCGCGGTACCTTGTATCGCGACCGCCTGGTACTGCAGCGGGGAGAAAGCGAATGGGCTTCCAATTCATTTCAGCTTGAGGCTAATGGCATTCGCGTGACCCCGAACGAGCCCAGTTCGCGCGGCGTGGTTTCGCTGAAGTCGGGGAACACTGTGGAAGTCGCCGCGCTGAATGGCAGTTTCGGTGTTACGAACGATCATGGAATCCTGTTGGCGAACGTGCGCCCGGGCAAGTCGATTTCCATTGCTATGCAAGCGGGCGGAAACCCCGCGCCTCTTGGTTATCAGTTTTCGGGCACAGGTATGATTAGCTTCGAGAACGGGCATTACTATCTCACCACCGACGAAAATGTGAAGTATGAGGTTACGGGCAGGGATTTCAAGCAGTACGTAGGCATGAAAGTCCAAGTTTCAGGGATCCTGCTGGTTTCCAATCCGCCGGCGGGGGGTGGCACATCGGCGAAACTCGAGGTGGTTCAGATTAATTCGGTATCGGTCAATGGCCCCGGCGGCGGGATGTCGTTGAAAGAAAAGTTAATCATTGGCGGGTCAATTGTCGGAGCCGGCACCGGTATCGGAGTTGGGGTCTACGAAGCAAACTACGCGCCATCTTCGGCAAGCCGCTAACTTAAAATTCGAGAACCCAGGCACTCCCCTTTACGGATATCAAGTTTAGGTGTTGAACACATGATGCCCCGGATAAGCCGGGGCATCGTGCTTTTGTCTGACCACGTGTAAACGGTTGGGGCCCCGATTGCCGCCCGGTTGTGCTGCTGGACGTCCTCATTTTGTTCGTATCTGCAAACCTGTCTATTGGCTCTTCATAGCCCAAAGTTGCCCAGCTATCCCGAGCGAAAACTCCATAAGACTGCCAGATGGCAAATTATGTATGACGACAGATCTCAAGCGGAGTGTCTATGAAAGAGCAAGTGTCCTAAAATTAGACACATACAAGGGGGCACAGGAATTTAAGGTTGTTTGGTGCTGTATTACATTTTTTTCTTGCGTCTTTCAAATGTGCGTGCTATAACTTTTATAATTCTGCTCATGCAGTATGTGAGCATCGCGCCCTAGCCCCACCAATCAGTGAGCGCCCAAAAGAAGCACCTTCGCACTTGATCGACAAGTGCGACTGGTATGCTTAACGTCCCACCAGAAGCCTGGGACTGACAGGGGCGAAGCCTGTCCTAAATTCATCCACGAAATAACGAGTTCTAGAAAGTAAAGCGAAGCAATATCCCTTTTTCAATTGTCATCCGCTCGGTCTCTGCGGGTGATAAGCGCTATCCAGAATCACAGGACGGCAAGGGGTCTAGCATGACAGTCCAGAAACCACGATCACGCATGATCAGCGTGCGGCTCTCCGATGAGGAGTATTCGGCTCTAAGACGTCTCTGTTCATCGTCTGGTGCGCGGAGCGTATCGGACCTCACGCGCGAAGCCATGCACACGCTTCTGAGTGGCGCAAATCGAGATGATGTGCTCGGGAGTCATATGGATGAGTTTCGCGATCAAATGAGAAGTCTGGACAAGAAGATCGAGCAACTTGCGTCGGAAATCACAACGTTCAAAGCTAACGGAAATCTCTGAATGAGATCAAAGAAGTACTATCAGGATCGTGCAACTGAATATATGGGGATGGACAAGATGCCGCAAGCAGGCATCCGGGAGTTGTTTATGAAACGCTTAACCATTACGCTTCTGGCAATTGCCGTTGCCAGCTCAGTTTCGGCGCAACAGGCGGCTCCCAACCATGTGGGTGGTGGAGCAACCACTTTCGGCGAAGGCTCCAATCTGCCTGTAGAAAAGATTGGCCGTGACGACCTAATCGGCATCACGGTATACGATGCGCCCGAATTGACACGCACTGTCCGTGTTGGATCCGACGGCGCTATTCGCTTGCCGATGCTGAAGCAGCACATCCAGGCCGTAGGCCTCTATCCGGCCGAGCTTGAGAATGCCATTACGACGGCACTAACCAGTGAGAATGTCTTGGTAGACCCCATCGTGACTGTGTCTGTCGTGGAATACCGCAGTAGGCCGATCACCGTTGTCGGGGCTGTTAAAACCCCGTTAACGTTTCAGGCTACGGGTACGGTAACTCTACTTGATGCTGTTTCACGAGCTGGAGGACTTGCTGATAATGCTGGGGCGGAAATCCTTGTCAGTAAGCCGTCATTGGCAACAAACGATAAATCGGGCACGCTGATTCAACGGATACCCGTGCGCGGCCTTATTGGCGGAGGGGACCCGGCGCTGAACCTGCATCTGGAGGGCGGGGAAGAAATCCGTGTTCCAGAGGCCGGCCGGGTCTTCGTTCTGGGCAGGGTGAAGAAGCCGGGCGCGTTCTATATTACCGATGGTTCCGAGAGCAGCATTATGAAGGCGCTGGCCCTTTCCGACGGTTTGGATTCTTTTCCCTCCCACAAGGCCTACATCTACCGTGTTGAAGGCGGTAGCGGCGGTAGGAACGAAATTCCAATCAACTTGAAAAAGATTATGGATCGTAAATCCCCAGACGTGGCGTTGATGGCAAACGATATACTCTACGTCCCGAATGCGACCGGAGCTCGGGCAAGTTTGAAGGTTTTGGAAACAAGTCTAGCTTTAGGTGCCGGCTTCGGCACCACTTTGCTCTATGTAACTCGCTAGGTAATCTGAAGAGGACTTATGCCTAAACAAACGCAATTAGCGAAGGTAATTCCTGCTGAACAGCCCAACAACCTGCCAGCGGTAGCCTACTACCCGCCAATTCCCATGCAGCAGGAGTTTGAACCGGAAGCTCCCGCGGTTCCACTGTCGCACTACCTTTGGATTCTGCGGCGGCATCGCTGGAATATTGCCGCCTTTGTGGCAACCTGTGTGTTGGTAACTGCGGTAATTTCCGCGCGGCTGCAACCAATCTATGAATCGACGGCAACGGTAGATATCGATCGGCAGGCTCCGTCGGAGGTTGTTGGCCAGGACTCAACGCGGTCTTCTGTCATCAACGACGCAGACCAGTTTCTCGCAACACAGATCAAGCTAATCCAGTCGGATGCGGTGCTACGCCCAGTGGCCGAGCAATTCCATCTGTTGGACCGCGAAGGTCAGCTGAAGAGGATGAGCCCCGAGAAAGCGCAGGAAACAGTCCAATCGCCCGTAGTGTTGAGCCGCCTAAAGGTAACCCGTCCTCCTAATACATACCTGTTGCTCATCAGCTATCGTTCTCCAGATCCCAGCCTTGCAGCAAACGTCGCAAATGCAATCGCAAATTCTTATTTGGCACACACGTATGACATTCGCATCAGGTCGTCAGCCAGCTTATCGACCTTTATGGAGAAGCAGTTAGATGAGTTGAAGGCGAAGATGGAAAAATCCAGCCTAGCCCTTGCGCAGTTTGAAAAAGACCTGAACGTTATCAATCCAGAGGAGAAAACAAACATCCTCTCAGCGCGATTGCTACAGTTGAATACAGAGTACACGACCGCCCAGGGAGAGCGGGTCAACAAAGAAGCGGCCTGGAATGCCATGAAGTCTGGTTCCCTGGAAGCGGCACAGGTTTCCTCCCAAGGACAAGACCTTGCAAAACTGAGCGATAGCCTAAACCAGGCGCGCCAGAGGTTTGCCCTTGTTAAATCGACCTATGGGTCCACCCACCCGGAATACCGCAAGGCCGCCGCAGAATTGGCGGAAGTGGAGAGGCAGTTCGAGAGTACACGTAGCAATATCGCCAAAAGAATCGAAGTAGAGTATCGCGCAGCGCTGAATCGCGAACAGATGCTTCAGAAGACCGTAGCCGAGACCAAGAAGGAATGGGACCTCATCAACTCCAGATCGTTTGAGTATCAGCAGTTGAAGCGGGAGGCCGATGCCGATAAAAACTTGTACGATGAACTAATCCGCAAGATTCGTGAGGCCGACATCAACGCCGGTTTTCAGAATAACAATATTCGGATCGCCGATCTTGCGCGACCACCGTTGAGTCCGGTGTATCCTAATTTAAGACTCAATCTCATGCTGGCATTTCTCTTTTCAACACTTCTTGCGGTAGGCGCGGCGCTGTTGCAGGACACACTCGATACGACTCTCCGCGATCCCAATGAGGCCAGCCGGTTCCTCGGCACCGATGTCATTGGCACGATGCCTGTCGACCGCCTTGCTGCCCAACTTCCGAGAAGTGCAGCGACCGTCGCGGCGGGCGCTATTGTGGCCAAACCGCCTCAGAGTGGAAAAGGAAAGAACTACTATCGATCCACATCTGATTTCGAAGAGGCTGTAAGGACTATACGCAATACTATCCTGCTGTCCGATTTCGAAGGGCGGTTGCGCTCGATTGTGATCACCAGCGCAGCTCCCGGCGAGGGGAAGACGACTATTGCAGCCCATCTTGCTATTGCCAACGCCGACCGAGGCAAGAAAACGCTGATTGTAGACGGCGATTTGCGGCGCCCCAGCCTTCATGCGAAGTTTGGGTTTACCCCGCGAGAGGGGCTCTCCAATGTCCTGACCGGTGAATTGGCTTGGCAGGATATTGTACTGCCGGTGGAGGGTAAACCAAATCTGAGTCTGCTGCCGGCTGGACTGGGCTCTCATAGGGCAGCTGATTTGATAGGCCCGCGACTTTCAACGCTGTTGGACGAGTTCTCAAAAGAATTTGACCTGGTGATTCTTGATTCGCCTCCATTGCTGGGCTTTGCGGAGTGCCTCCAGATAGCCACCGCCGCAGATGGAGTGCTCATTATCAGCCAAGCAGGAGAGACCAGGCGTAGGGCCGTAGCAGAGGTGATCGCGGTACTGAACCGGCTGCGAGCCAACATTGTTGGCGTGGTTCTGAACCAGGTGAGCCAAAACACGTCCGCGGACGGATACTCGTATTACGGGTATTACCGCTATGGACACTACAAGTACGGACAGTCTCAATAATCCGAGTGATGAGACGAGTAGCGTCTGCCTTTACTTCAGCTTGCTTTAAGCAGAGCTGCAAATAGAACGGTTGATTTGTTAGCTCTGCGCAGGAATCTGAAAAAGTAGCCCATTTCTCGCGGGGGGGGAATTTCTGACTTCCTAGTGTGATCGGTCAGTTCTAGCTGCTGAGGACGGCTGGGGGAGCATCCCGGCAGGAACACCGAAGCCGAATGCCGATTAGGAACCGCCGTCGATATCTAGGTGTAAAGTTAAACAGGTTGTTCATTCGATCTTAAAGAGAGATGCTGGTTGTGACAAGCATACAGTATTTCAAGGAGATCAAATAGACTATCACAAGAATACGAAAGGTCGTTCATATCGCGAGCAAATGGCTTGGCTGGCGGTTGAGCAAGGATACGATTCCTGACTATTGTAACAATCTATGGAATAACCGAATCACGCCCTGACTCGAATCTTCTCAGAAGTTCATTTCTCTTTTGTTTGATTACCTGTCTAATTGCCGCACTGTCCGCCTCGTTCCATAACGGTTACACAATGTGATTTACTAATGCAATCTCCCCGCATTCTCATTCTCGGTGCAGGCTGCACAGGTCTCGGAGCCGCCTATCGCCTTCACGAGTTGGGTTACACGAACTTCCAGATTCTCGAGCGTAACTCTTATCCTGGCGGTCTCGCCGCATCTTTTCTTGATGATCATGGCTTCACGTGGGACCTGGGCGGTCACGTACAGTTTTCACACTACGAATACTTCGACCAGTTGATGACTCGAGCACTCGGAGATGCGTGGATAGAACATGTGCGCCAGTCGTATATTAAAATCCGCGGAAAATATATTCCATATCCGTTACAGAACAATCTTCGACATCTTCCAGCCGAGGACTTGGCCCAGTGCCTCAAGGGATTGATCCGAGCGCAAACCGTCGGTCATATCGTGCCGTTAAACTTTCGTGACTGGATCGTCCAATCCTTCGGCGAAGGCATTGCGGAGATGTTTCTTCTTCCGTACAACTTCAAAGTATGGGCGCACCCTCCAGAGATCATGGACTACCGATGGGTGGGTGAGCGGGTGGCTACAGTTGACCTAGAGCGCATCGTCGAAAACATCATCTTCGGGAGAGACGACCCAGGTTGGGGGCCTAACAGTACGTTTCGTTTCCCTGCATCGGGGGGTACTGGGGCAATCTGGCGCGCCGTTGCCGGTCTCATTCCAGAATGCTATTTTTCGTACCGTACTACCGTATGCCACATCGATCCCGCCCAGCACAGAATTACGACCGAGGAAGGGCCCACAATATCATACGACATTCTGATCTCAACCCTACCGATCGATGTTGTATCAGGATTAATCGGGTCGGACGAACTGAAAACTCACACGGACCATCTGAAATACTCAAGCACGCACGTAGTCGGGATTGGGCTGATTGGTCAAGCCCCGCCAGAACTTGCTTCCAAGAACTGGATGTACTTTCCAGAGGATAACTGCCCTTTTTATCGGGTAACTGTGTTTTCGAACTACTCTCCCAACAACGTTCCAGATTCTGCCCTCTACTGGTCGCTAATGGCCGAGGTTGCTCAGTCGCCCTATAAGACGGTTAACGAAGACACTCTGCTCCGCGATGTGATCCGCGGAATGGCTACCACGCGCCTCATCCGGTCAGAGGAGGAAGTTATCTCGACATGGTACCAGCGCCTGGAGCGGGGCTACCCGATTCCGACGTGTGATCGCGACGAACATCTCTGTGCCGTGCTTGCCGAACTCGAAAAGAACTCCATCTACTCCCGAGGCCGTTTCGGCGCCTGGAAATATGAAATCGGGAACCAGGACCACACATGCATGCAGGGCGTCGAACTTATTGATCGCCTACTCTTTGGGAAAGGGGAGCCAACGTTAAATCTCCCGGCCGTAGTCAACCTTCAGCGGCCGAGTGCAGCGGATATTGACACTTGAAGCTTGTACCGAATTTGAGCCTCAGGGTTTCCCCGCTACGTCATCAGGCACGGCTTTTTGTGCTTGCTGGCATAACCACTGCGTCCCTTGACTATCTGTTGCTGTTCGCTCTTGTCAAATTCCTCAACCTGAATTACCTCATTGCCGCTGCTGTTTCCTTCTTGCTGGCATCCGGCGTCAACTACCTTCTGAGTGTTCGATGGGTGTTCGTCTCTGGTAGGTATGGAAAGAGCCTCGAACTAAGCGTCTTTATTGTGACCAGTCTGTTAGGGCTCGCAGTAAACCAGCTTGCAATGTGGTTACTTGTCGATCAGATTCACCTCGATTATCGAATTTCCAAGCTCTTTGCCATTGCTGCTGTTACATCTTGGAATTTTTTCAGCAAGAAAAAACTGGTTTTCATCAACTAAGAAAGTGGCAACTCATGGTCAGTATTATTATGCCCGCCTATAACGAGGCAGATATTATCGAATCCTGCGTTCGGGAGTGGCATGCGGAGGTCGTCTCCCGAATATCAGATTCCGAACTGATTATTGTAGACGATTGCAGCCTCGATACCACAGGAGATATCGTCAAGCGTCTGAGCAGAGAACTACCAGGCCTGCGTTATATCCGTACTAGCGGTAACGGCGGCCATGGACCCGCTCTGCGCGTCGGGTTTGACGCCGCGCAGTGTCCTTGGATCTTCCAAACCGACAGCGACCGCCAGCACTTGCCGGCCGATTTTTGGAAACTGTGGGCAATCCGCGAAAAGGCGGATTTTGTCTTCTCTATACGTGAGCATCGCGCAGATGGTCTTGTCCGACTCGCTATTACCCACTGCATGCGCGTCTTCAACTTTATCATCTGGGGAATTTGGGTCCGTGACGCCAACTGCCCCTTCAAGCTCATGCGGTCTGAAGCACTCGCGCGCGTTTTGTCCAAAGTTCCACGTGATTGCTTCATTCCGATGGTAATGGTCTCCTTGCTCTCCCGAAGAATGCGGTTCCGTGTGATCGAGTCGCGCGTAACGCACCTCCCTCGCAGAGGCGGTTCGCAGTCACTTCACGGCTTAGCCAAATGGATCCTGGTAGCGTGGATATGCAGTCGCCAGATCATGCTCATTCGCTTCGCCGCCCGCATCCAATAACACTCTGGTTTCACATTTCGACAGTTATGATCTATCCAAGCGAGGTAGCTCCTGAATGCAGCAGGACGGAATGGTTCCGCACTTATTGGATTGCGGCCATTACACACATCCGATTTTACCTTTCTGCCCGGCTGAGGAACATTGATGGTGCGTTGTGCTCTGTAGTAATACTCTTCGCTCTTTGGGGGCTATTCGGATTAACAGAAAGTCCGGGCTCTACACTCGACGAGGGACCCATAGCCGATGCAGCCATGTCTTTGGCGTTTGACGGTCACCTAGCTGTGAAGTCAGCTGGGCCTGGTGAGGATCACGAAAGCGCATATTTATATCAGATGCCGGGATATATAATTGTCCTTGCTGCCGTCTACAAAGTGGCCGGGGTGGGCTTGTTGCAGGGGAGGCTTCTGTCCCTGGCCTTGGCGTGTATCGCTTTGCTTCTAATTTGGCGGTGTGGAAATCTCATATCGAGGAGAGTCGCCCTCCTCTCGACTACACTCGTGGCGGTTGATCCCCTCTTGTCGTCCCGAGCAAGAGAAAACGGATATGATTGGATGACTCTTGTTGCACTGTTGGGCGCTTGCTGTATCCTCCTTGGCACTCTGGAGAAGGTGTACATCTCAGGGACCCCACGTCTGAGCAGCCGGCTGTTTGTGTCGGGCCTTTTAGCAGCCATTGCTACGTCGTCCCACGTACTTGGTGTATGCTTCGTGGGTGCGTGCGTTGTGCTCTTGCTTGTTGGGCCGGCGCCACGGGCATGGCGGCGGTATCGCGTCCGGAATACGGCAACCTTTTTGACCGGGTTCGTTTTTGGGATTTTTCCTGTGGTCCTGTATATTCTAAATCATCTTCAAGCTTTCAGAAGTCAGTTTCTGTTCCAGGTAATGCATCACAAAGCACATGACGCGGGAGTGGTTTTGTGGCTTCGTGGCGAGTTCGATAAGTACCTACAGTATTATCACTTAGTTCCTACTTTGGGAGTGGCAGTGCTGTGTGGATGGGTGCTGGCGTTTAGTTACAGCAAGCATAGCACTGATCAACGCGGGCGCATTGAGAAAAGCATAATAGTTTTGGCGATTACAATGCTCATCCTTCTGACAGCTGCCTCGGGTCACCACCCATGGCACAACTTCTTGGTAGCACCGATGCTGATCATGGTAGCTGCAATCGGCTTCGACCATGCAACGCACAGTGAGAAATCAGGCACACGTCGTTTAGCACAGATTGTAATTATATTGGCGTTATGTAACGGACTGGGGTCGTCTTGGCTTGGAAGAACTTATAGCGCTATTCAAAGCTGGAATACTCGTGATGTCGGCCTGGTGGCTGGCGACATCGATGCGGTAATTCCACCGGACGTATCCGTGTACGGTGACTACCGTCTGCTGTTTCATGCGCGCATCCGTCACTGGGATTATGTCGCTTCCTATTTCGTCTTGAATACCGATACGGTTGCTCTTGCACACAAAGAGTTTGCTTACATCGTGTTGTCTGATATGGCACCTGCGCCAGCCTGGTTAGATCTCCAAAGATATAAAAAGGTTGCTGTTATTTATGGTCATAAACCATTTCTAAAGCTACCGTCTATAAATGCAGATAATGCACCGATGTGCCTCACAATATACGCACGAGCAGCGCGAGTCGGAGATTCAACGTAGTCCAATGTTGTATTGTTTGCTTGTTGATTCTGTCTGCTATTCAGCAATTGCCATGAAATTAGCGACACAATTGTGCCGAAGCACATCGAAAATCGTTCCGGCGCTACGCTGAAGTGTCGCTTATGAATTTAGTGATTATATGCCTCAGGAGCAATATTCTTCATTAGCGCGTTCATCATACAGTATCAAATTGAATTGATTCTCGTTTTTTCCCGTGCAACTCTCATTATGTCAACGTATTTTAGGCTCGCGTTGCAACTAAATAGTGCGGCCCAGATCCCCGAAAAGTTGTATCGGAACCACGACTGATGATTGAAGCGACAGTTAGTCCTGTATCGATGATCGCTCTTTTCTACTTTGGTATTCCGGCCCTTAGTAGGACATTTCTCCTACTTTTCGTTCTGTACTCAGGCGTTGAGTTCGTCGCCAGGCGTTGTCGAAAGGGAGACATGTAACGCAGATGAACACGATTATCACAGAACAAAACGAACAACGCGATGTCGTTCGAGTTCAACGAAGTTTTCGTTACGCACTTGCAGTGTGCGCCTTGATCGATTGTTGGATTTGCAGATACCAGATTAACCCAGACGGTGTCTCCTATCTCGACATGGGCGATTTGTACTGGAAGGGGGATTGGCAAGCTGCATTGAACGCGTATTGGTCACCGCTGTATGGATGGCTGACCGGTTTGGTGCTTTTGATGATCAAACCGTCAATGCACTGGGAGTATCCAGTAGTGCATCTGCTGAATTATGCTATCTTTCTGACAGCGCTGTTTTCTTTTGAGTTTTTCTGGCGTGGGTTACTAACGTCAAAAGGTGATAAAACCTGGGTGGGTGAGGCGCAGTCCTATGCTTGGGCACTGGGATACCTGTTGTTTGCCTGCATACACTTTGGCGCTGGAGAGTTAGCGCTGGTGTCGCCGGACTTGCTGGTGGCCGCAGTGGTGTATCTGGCGTCGGGAATGATGCTGCGATTTGCGAACGGAAAATGGGGCATGGCTTCCGCGGTTCTTTTGGGGGTCTTGCTGGGCGTTGGATACCTGGCAAAGGCCGCTATGTTGCCGTTCGCCGTTGTATTAATGATGACAATGTTCGCGCTTGCATGGAGACAACATCAAAGGAAGTGTTTGGTTGCCGCCACCCTGCTGAGTTGCATGCTAATTTCCCTTCCATTTATTGCGGCGCTATCTTGGAATGCGCATCGGTTTACATGGGGCAGCTCAGCGAAACTGAACATGGGATGGTGCGTTAACAATGTACGCCCGCCTTATCGCCATTGGCAGGGCGATCGACCAGGGCACGAAGACGCGCTGCATCCGGCGAGAAGAGTCTTTGGCTGGCCGGAGATATACGAGTTCGCAACGCCCATCGCAGGAACTTATCCCCTATGGTATGACCCAGGTTACTGGTATGCAGGGCTTGATTCGAGCGTACATCCGGTGCTGGTGGCCAAGGCCTTCTTGAGAAATACGAGTCAAATAGCGAATTACCTATTTAGGACGCTTGGCTTCCTAACGACAGTCGTGCTGATGATGACCCTGTTAAGCGATCGGATTAAAGATTCTTGGCGATTATTTATGGCTTTCTGGCCTGTCCTGGTTCCTGCGCTCGCGGTACTCATGATGTATGCGATGGTTTTCTGGGAGCAGCGATATACAAGCGGCGCAATTTTATTGGGTTGCGGTGTGGTTATGGCCTCGATGAGCATTTCAGAGGAAAAGTGGAGAATAAAAGTGTTGCGGGCTGCGAGCCTGATGTTGGGATTGATGATTGTGTGCTGGGTGCTGCCCTTACTGATGCTGAATTATAGCTACCGCCTTGGTGGTCAGTCGGCACAGCAGGTCGTGGTGGCAGAACGGTTGCAGACAATGGGTATTGAACATGGTGACCACGTGGCCGTAATCGGCGACTCGATGAAGGCATCATTGTGGGCACGGCTTGAAAAGGTCAGGATTGTTGCTGAGATGCCGGACGATTCGGGAACCGATGACTCGACAGCCGCATTTTGGCAATCAAGTGCGGAAAGTGAGCAGTCTGTACTCAACATCCTGAAGAATACCGGGGCGAAGGCAGTGATTGCAAGTACGCCGCCAAAAGTGCTCCCTCCAGGATGGACCCAGATAGGTGACACAGGGCACGCGGTATATTTCTTCCGATGAAGGTAGGTTAAATTCAGTTGACTGAGCAAATCCAATGAAAGCCGTCATCCTTGCCGGGGGCCTCGGAACCCGCATTTCCGAAGAAACCCAGCTCAAGCCAAAGCCTATGATCGAGATCGGCGGCAAACCGATTCTCTGGCACATCATGAAGCTCTACTCATTCCACAACGTGAACGAGTTTGTTATCTGCTGCGGTTATAAAGGCTATGTCATCAAAGAGTATTTCGCCAACTACTTCTTGCATATGTCGGATGTCACCTTCGACATCGCCAACAATAACATGCATGTATGTGAACGGCATGCAGAGCCTTGGAAAGTAACGCTAGTCGATACCGGTGACGCCACAATGACAGGCGGCCGTCTCAAGCGCGTAGCCTCCTACATTCGTGACGAACAGTGCTTTTGCTTCACGTATGGCGATGGGGTTGCCGACATCAATATCACCCAGGAGATCGCCTTCCATCGCCAGCATGGCAAGCTGGCCACGGTTGCGGCCGTGCAACCTCCTGGCCGCTACGGTGCTTTGCAAACCACAGACGCCAGGGTGACTAGGTTCATCGAAAAGCCTGCCGGCGATGGCGGCCTGATCAATGGGGGCTTTTTTGTGCTTTCGCCCAAATGTCTTGAGCTGATTACAGGCGACGACTCCAGTTGGGAAGATGGACCGCTCACAGAACTGGCCAAGCGGGGCGAGCTAATGGCGTTCAAACATCGTGGTTTTTGGCGACCCATGGACACTTTGCGCGACAAGAATCAGCTTGAAGATTTGTGGGCCTCAGGCAACGCGCCATGGAGAATTTGGTGAGCACGATTGCGCCCCACGCTATTTTCGATGGATTCTATGCCGGCAAACGCATCTTTATCACTGGTCATACCGGCTTCAAGGGTGGCTGGCTGGCGCTTTGGCTTCATCGGCTCGGCGCTACGGTACATGGCTATGCACTCAATCCGCCAACCGAGCCTAGTTTGTTTGAATCCGCCCATATTGGTACAACGCTTGCAACGGATACCCGCGCCGATCTAGCTGATCTAAAGCGGCTGAAGGTAGCGCTCAACAATGCCGAGCCGGAGGTCATTTTCCATCTTGCTGCTCAGCCCTTGGTACTGGCGAGCTATCGCGACCCGTTGGGCACTCTGGCCACCAATGTCATGGGAACAGCGCATGTACTTGAAGCGGTACGCGCTGTCCACACAGTACGCGCACTGGTCCTCATCACCACTGATAAGGTATATAAAAACTCTGAAGGGGCGTATCTTCATCGCGAGATCGATCCGCTCGGCGGCCACGATCCTTACAGTGCCAGCAAAGCGGCTGCCGAGATTGTCGCGGCTAGTTATCGTGCGAGCTTTTTTTCTGGACAAAGCGATCACCCTGCTAATGTGGCAACTGTCAGGGCGGGCAATGTGATCGGAGGTGGCGATTGGGCTTCTGACCGCCTGATTCCAGACTGCGTGAGAGCATTCGTTAAAGGTGAATGTGCGCTCCTGCGCTTTCCTCGGGCTATGCGGCCCTGGCAGCATGTTTTGGAGCCGCTCACCGGCTATCTGCAACTGGCTCAGCGTCTTTTTGCCCCGGATGGCGCCAAATTTGCCAAGGCTTGGAATTTCGGACCAGAGACCGGCGGCGATGCTACAGTGGGCGATATTGCCGAAATTGCAGCCCGACTTTGGGGAGAGGGTGCGCGCGTAAAGTACACGCCCTCGTCCCAGAACGCACAAGAAGCCGGCTCGCTTTGCCTTGACAGCACGCTCGCCCGTACCGAGCTCGGATGGAAACCACGCTGGCCGCTGGATCAGGCGCTGATACAGACCGTTGCTTGGTATCGGGCTTGGACCTATGGTGCTGATATGGCAGCCATTAGCATCGATCAAATCCGCGCCTATGAAGATGCGGGTCCCCCATGATCTCATATTTCGAAATTCTTAGCACGCCTCTTAATGGGCTAAAGCTTATTCAGCGCAATCCGATCGGCGACCATCGCGGTTATCTGGAGCGGTTGTTCTGCGCGGAAGAACTGCAGTCGCTGATCCCCGGCAGAGGCATTATGCAGATCAACCACACCCTGACAGCGAAGCGCGGGACGGTGCGGGGCCTACATTTTCAGTATCCGCCTCATGCCGAGATCAAGATCGTGAGTTGCCTGCATGGCGAGGTATTCGATGTTGCCGTAGATTTGCGCCAGGGCTCCCCAACATTTTTGCATTGGCATGCGGAGATTCTAAGCGCAAACAATCACAGAACCCTATTGATCCCGGAGGGCTATGCCCATGGTTTCCAGACCTTGGCTGAAGACTGCGAATTGCTCTATTTTCATACCTCTGCCTATCAGCCCGGCGCAGAAAGCGGCCTGAATGCGCAGGATCCAGCGCTGAATATTCACTGGCCCGAGGCGGTGATAGAGTTGTCGTCCCGCGACTTGGCTCACCCTTATATAACCGCAGACTTCGTTGGGGTGGCCGTATGACGTGCCGCCACTGCGGGGCCGAACTCGCGCTGCTGCTGGTGGACCTGGGCAGTGCGCCGCCTTCAAACGCATATCTGACCGAGCAAACGCTTAAGATGCCGGAAAAGTGGTTTCCCTTGCGCGTGCTGGTTTGTGAGCGTTGCTGGTTGGCGCAGACCGAAGATTTTGCCCAGGTGCAGGAACTGTTTGACGCCGATTATGCCTACTTCAGCGGCTTCTCTAGTAGTTGGCTGGCGCACTGCGAGCGCTATGTAGCCGACATGGTGGCGCGGTTCGGCTTGAATGCTCACAGTCATGTAGTCGAGGTGGCAGCCAACGACGGTTACCTGCTGCAATATGTCCAAGCCCGCAACATCTCCTGCACCGGAGTGGAACCCACCGCCAGCACCGCCGCCACTGCCCGCGCCAAGGGAATTCCGATTGTGGAAGACTTCTTCGGCGTGCGCTTGGCCGGGGAACTGGCTGGCCAGGGCAAGCGTGCTGATTTGACTATCGCTAACAACGTGTTGGCTCATGTGCCGGATATCAACGATTTCGTGGCGGGTTTTGCTGTGCTCTTGAAACCCCAGGGCGTAGCGACCTTCGAGTTTCCGCATTTGCTCAGGCTCATTGCCGGCAGCCAGTTCGACACGATCTACCACGAGCATTTCTCCTATCTGTCGCTGACGGCGGTCGACCGAATCTTCGCCGCCAACGAGCTCACGATATTCGATGTGGAAGAACATCCTACACACGGCGGCAGCCTGCGCGTCTTTGTCCAGCGCAGCGACACCGGCGAACGCTTGCGCAGCGCCAGGGTGGACGAACTCCTGGCCTGCGAATGTCAGGCCGGTATGACCACTTCCCGCTACTACGCCGGTTTCCAGGCCAAGACAGACAAAGTCAAGAACGATTTCCTTAGCTTTTTGTTGGATGCCAAGCACCAAGGCCAGACTGTCGCCGCCTATGGGGCTGCGGCCAAGGGAAACACCCTAATGAACTACGCTGGCATAAGGCCCGATTTGATTGCGTTCGTAGCAGATCGCAATCCGGCAAAGCAGGGCAAGTACATGCCGGGCAGCCGCATACCCATCACCGAGGAGCTCGGACTCAAAAGTGCCAAGCCAGACTACGTCGTCATTCTGCCCTGGAATCTGAAAACGGAAGTGATGCAGCAACTTGAGTACATCAGGGCTTGGGGTGGGCGGTTTGTCACGGCGGTTCCACATTTGGAGCTCGAGCCGTGAAGATCGCTGTAACAGGACCAACCGGCTTTGTTGGGCAGCACGTCGTTGCAGAACTTGAACGACATTTGATATCCACCACCCTGATCTGTCTGCCATCAATAGAGCTTCCACCCGCGTTCGCAAGGCATACCGTTGTCTATATCGACTTGAAAAACGCTCCTGCAAAACCATTTGATTTGATGAGTCAACCCGATGTACTCATACATCTGGCCTGGGGCGGGTTGCCAAACTATAATTCACTGCATCATTTTGAAGAGGAGTTGCCCACCCAATATCGCTTTCTCAAAGCAATGGTCGAATCCGGCCTCAAAAACCTCCTCGTGACGGGCACATGCTTCGAATACGGCATGCAGTCAGGACCGCTTAGTGAGAATTCGGAGACGCGGCCAAACAACCCCTATGGTTTTGCTAAAGATTCACTCCGCCACCAACTCGAATACCTGCAACAGGTCAGACCGTTCAATCTGACGTGGACGCGGCTCTTCTACCTTTACGGAGAGGGGCAGGCTGAGAACTCACTGCTGCCGCAACTTAAGAGAGCAGTTGAGCGGGGCGACAGCGTATTCAGAATGTCAGGCGGCGAACAGTTGCGCGACTACTTGCCCGTTGCCGACGCTGCGAAGTACCTTGTTTCCCTGGCGATGACCGCCCGAGATAACGGCATTGTGAACGTTTGTTCGGGAAAACCCATCTCGGTTCGCACATTGGTCGAGGGCTGGATCAAAGAAAACGATTGGTCGATCGATCTTGATCTCGGTCACTATTCGTACCCCGAGTATGAAGCAATGGCCTTTTGGGGTACTCGGGACAAGCTGAACCGATGTTTGGAGCTCCAACGAAGCGATGGTTGGTGAGGCAGGACGCGCTGTCGGTGGCGGCCTCTACTCGT
Source organism: Occallatibacter sp. (assembly GCA_050011175.1). GTDB lineage: Bacteria > Acidobacteriota > Terriglobia > Terriglobales > Acidobacteriaceae > Telmatobacter. The sequence goes on along the minus strand of JBEKJR010000015.1, from coordinate 84,469 downwards.
ACCAACTAGCTTGCCTGTAGTAACCTTGAGGGTCTTTTATGACAGCGCACTAAGTATTTCTTTGCTCCATAAGCAAAGAATTACATGGCTGACCAAGCTTCGGCGGACATGAGCCTGTGACCTCATGGAGAATAACTACACAAACCTCGATTTGCTGCGGTCACTGGCGGTGCTGTCGGCTGTGGCGCTTCATCTGTGGCGCGCGTGCATCGAGTTTCACATCTGCGCCGAAAACCCCGGCGTCACCCAGTTTCTGCACAACCTCAGCTTCACTGGGTATGAAAAAGTGGAAAGCAAACAACGCTTCCCACTTTCCCACACCCCCTAATACGGCGGCGGGCAGATATCAACCACTCCCGTTGCGCTACACTAACAATCTCGCCGGTACAAAATATCGGGCAGACCTGCGCAATGTCGCTACCTGCGGCCGTTAGGAGGAAAAATGCAAAGCTTGTTTAGGCTCCTGGCTCGGACTGCTGTCGCGGCGGCAACATCTGCGGGGTCTCAGAACTTTCTGGGCGCCAAGTGGGTAAGTGCATCTCTTGATCTTGCTCCAAAAGGCTGGAAGCGCTCATTGGCTCTGCGCTATTTAGCATTAAGTCCTCATTATTTTTATAGAAATTCAGCGAACGCCGAGTTGACCGCCCATGACTTTCTGGAATCTGAATACAATCGCAACTTACACTCTCGCCAAATTATCATCGATGAAATCATATCGAAGCATTTGGAACCTGGCTTAACTTGCCTGGACTATGGTTGCGGCCCCGGCTTTCTGGCGCATGCGGTCGCGCCAAGGGTTGCAAAGGTGGTTGCGTGCGACATATCGAAGGGCGTGCTGGCATGTGCGAGGGTCATCAACTTTGATGCTAATATCGATTATCGATGTGTTGCCGCTAATGGCGCTATTCCGGTTTCAGATGAGGAGATAGATTTTGCATACTCGTTCGGTGTCGTCCAACATGTCACCGATGATGTATTCAGAGGAATACTTAGCGAGCTTAGACGGGCGTTAAAACCTTCTGGAATAGTAGTTTGTCACGTGGTTTTGGATGGTCACCGTGGATGGAGGTCGGAGGCCGCATGGCGTGCAGACAAGACCGTGAAGGGCCGCCTGAAGTGGAGATTTGGCATGTGGTGCTTTTCTCGATCTCGTGATTGCGTGGAGAAGCTGATTACAGAAGCTGGATTCAGATCGCTTCAGATCATCCCCGTCATGGACTCAGGTATTGACCTTCTAGGGGGGTATATCTCTGGACATTTGTGTGTCTGCACGCGATAAAGTAGTACGGTCGAAGTTCTCCTCTTAATGTCCGACGCTCCGCTAATCGATGTGTGGAAACGCGATGAACTGCGTTACTTTTGAGCGCAAGAAGATTCTTCCCGAACAACCGGAGCCGGCTGACCAATGACTACTGTTCATCCCAGCGTAAGCGTGGTCCTTGTTACTTATAACCGCGCTAGTTTATTAGACGCAACCATTGGTCTTATAGTTGATCAGACCCTGGCCGACTTTGAACTAATCATTGCCGATAATGCGTCCCCGGATCACACGGAAGAGGTGTGCCGGCGCTGGGCATTACGCGACTCCCGCATCCGTTATTGCAGGTGGTCCCGCAATCTCGGAGTGACGCAGAGTTTGAACTTGGGTATTCTTAGCTCTGTAGCCAACTATGTGGCGATCCTCCATGACGACAACGTATACCACCCTGCTCTACTTTCAGAGTGGAAGGCCTGTCTCGACGAAAACCCAAAAGCTGCATTTGTGTTCAATGCCTATCAAATACTCGATTCCCAGGGGCGGCCGACGGTGGTAAACCGCGAACCACTAGCTCGATCCTTTCCCGGCTCTGTTCTCCTTGAAGAGATATTCTTCAAACGCTGGCGCTTGGGCTCTCCGGTCTACGGTACCGTAATGTTCCGACGTACCGCATTCGACAAAGTTGGGGCCTTTGACGAGCGTTATGGGCCCTGGGCGGATGTCGACATGTGGATGCGGCTCGCTGAGGAATTTGATGTCTGCTACGTGGACGCTCCGTTGATATCCGTGACAAGTAGAGAAGTTGCCCCCCACCAGTTTGATGACAGTTTTGACCATGTACGACCTCTTCTGGAACGAATGTTTTGGGAAGCGCGCATGCGCCATTATCATGGCCGGAGAGTGCGGCGACTGGTTGAGGCATGCAGACACGCAGCTTTTGTCGCAGCTGCTCGGACATATATTTTGATGATTCGGGCAAACTCGGTGATAAGGGGCAGGGGCTACAAGCGCTGATCAAGACGAACAGCAACGATTCAGTGGGGGATGACTTACGGGCCACGCCACAATCAGGTGAGAGCGGCTTATCGACCAGGTACTAAGAGGTTGAGGCACGATGTCGCTATCGGCAACTGTTATTGTCGTGACTCATTTAATGATGATTCTAGCGCGATAACAGTCTGGGGAGATCAATCGATATAAAGAGCGCGACGAAAGCGATAATAACCAGTAGCCAGCTAGTACTGACATCGGAAGCTGAAGCCTTCATTCATATCGCTACGATACTAAGTTTTTCTTGTAGGATTGATGACGACATCCGAGACTATACCTGATTGCCCGATTGTCTCCGGCAAACGTGCATTCATAGAGCACTATAGCTCGACCCTGCTGGGGCAGGGTCTCACCCTTGGGCTGGGAATCCTGACTGGCATCTTGTCGGCGCGGATGTTGGGGCCAGTCGGGCGAGGAGAATATGCAGCAATAGTCATTTGGCCAATGCAAATCGCAGGTTTCCTTGCTTTCGGAATCAACCAGGCGGTTGTATTCTACCTCGGGCAGCGCGAGTTTACGGCATCCGAGGGAGCGACCGCGGTCACGGTTATAGGTTTGATCCAGAGCGCTGTCTCCGTGGCTGTTGGACTTTTGGTCGTTCCTATTGTGCTGGCAAAGTATTCTTGGGAGGTCCAACACTTAGGAACCATTTTTGTGCTACTCACACCGGCAGTGATTTTGGGCGGGTACCCCGCTAACCTGTTTCAAGGGCTGCAGGATCTGCTGCGATTCAATTTCATACGCCTCATAGCTCCATTCACGTTTGTTGTCGCTCTGCTGGGGTTGTACTTTACGCATAGAGCGAGCTTGAGTTCTGTGATTTTTTCCCAGATTGCAGGTTACGTCCTGACCCTAATACTGGGTTCAGCGCTGGCATGGAAGATCCTGAGGCTACGGGTGCGATGGAATGCATCAGCAGTCCCACAATTCTTCAATTATGGCTGTCGATCACAGGCCGGCAGTGTAGCGTACTGGTTCAACCAGAGGATCGACCAATTAATGCTATCGCTGTTCGTTCCACCGCGACAGTTAGGATTCTACGCGGTAGCGGTTACGCTTTCCACGATAGTGTCGGTGTTCCCGCAGGCGGCTGGTATCGTGGCCTTTTCGAGAGGATCAAGCCAACATTCTGGAGACGCAAGAGCAACAATTGGGGTGGCTTTTCGTGCGTCGCTCATCTGGCTGTTGGTTTGTTGCACCTTTCTTTACGCACTGACGCCTTTCCTGATTCGTCTTTTGTTTGGGGGGGCATTTGACGGGTCAATTCTGGCCTGCCGCATCTTGATACCGGGGGCATTGATGACTGGCTTGAACTATGTACTCTATAACGCAGCAAGCGCTCTAGGTAGGCCAGGGCTAAGCGCCTTCGCCGAAGGGACAAGCGTCATTGTGACAGCCGTGGGACTCTATCTGCTGATTCCTAGATATGGATATATTGGGGCTGCGATCGTTTCGTCGGTTGCATATACGATTAGCTTTATCGTGATGTTGGTACTGGTACACTGCCTCCTTGGACTCAGTCCTCCAGTTCTCCTGATTGGTAACCGTAGGTTTGAAGAGGCGTCATAGCGACATTCTTGGCATTTGTCATGATCCCATGGATTGGCATCGGTGGTGCGGCCCTCGCAAGCCCAATCGCGGACCTATCCGTATCGGTTTGGTTCATTCCGAAGAGCACCGTACAGGTGAATGGTGGCCCCTGCCGCCCATTATTCCTAAATTCGACCAGGGCTATCGTTGCTCTAATTGAAGTACCGGCTTCGCTTTTCTGGCTGGCTATGGCGAACAAAAGCGCCATCTGGCCGAGTCGCTTGGCAATCATTTCTGTGACTGCTCTCATGTTTGCTGCTGGAGTCATGTTGGCTTTTGACGAATCCGAAAAGAAGATGTTCAGAACCGTTCTCCTCCGGCTGTGGTTGCCATCTGGGCCGCGCCCGGAGGCTGCGGTCTAAGGCATCGATAGTCCAAGATGAGATCAGCAAACGACAATGTGGAACTGTTTGACCAAAGCGCGGAAACATTCGCCCGCGGAACAGATGCTCTAATTGAAGCCGGATCATATATCCGCGGAGACCTTTTTACTGGTCTGGCAAGTCGTTATTTCAGATCTGGAGGGCGCGTACTTGATTATGGTTGTGGTCCTGGCCGAATTGCTCTCGTGCTCGGACGGAAAGGGTATGACGTTATAGGTGTGGATAAATCGCCTGGAATGATTCATGCTGCGCGGAGGATTTCTAGTGGCAGTTTCCAAGTTCAGTTTCACCTGGTTGATAGCTTCCCCGTCCTCTTCGATTCAAACGAATGGGATGGAATTATATGTTCTAGCGTAATCGAGTATATTGAAGATCCGCTAATCACTCTCCGTTCTTTTTTCACCGCGCTGCGTCCAGGCGGCGCTGTAATTTTGAGTTACGCCAATGCGCGCACGTTCTGGAGGCTTCGCACCCTGAGCCAGCGGAAGTGCTATCCGCATCTGAATTTCCAATATAACGTCTGGAAGTGGTCAGAAGCCCGAGAGGTTTTCACTAAGGCGGGATTCGAGATATTATTAGGTCCGCGGTATTTTGAGTCGCCATTCGATAAGTACCGTGGACTCCGATTTCTTTCGTGGCTTGGCTGCATCGGGACATTGGGATTGGTGGTTCTTGGAAAGCGGACTTGATGGATTACTCTTCTCTTCGCGTTATTGTGGTTCGTCAAAACTGGCCTGGATGCACCGGGCTCGCGGCTGCAAACGCCCTGGCGCGGCTGGGAGCCGGGGTGCAAAGCGTTGTGGAAGGTGACATCCTGCCTTTTGCTTGGCAATCGATACCCATGAAAATCGTGGGCAAAATGATTCGGAAACCAGCAATTTGGGAGTTCAACAACGCCCTCGTTCGTCTGGCAATATCTTTCCGGCCACATTTGGTTCTGATTGTAAAGGGCCGGTTTGTCTATCCTGAGAGCATAAGAAAGCTTAAGGACCTCGGAACTCTTTGCGTCTGCTATTACCCTGACGTCTCTCTGTTGGCGCATGGTCCATATATTCCAAAGGCAATGCCGGAATATGACTGGGTATTTTCGACCAAGAGCTTCGGGCCTCGCGATATGGCCGACCTGTTTTCAGTGAAGAACTGTTCCTATTTACCACATGGGTACGACCCAGACGTACATAATCCAAGGAGGCCAGGTTCTGCAGAAGAAGAGAGCAAGTATGCGTGCGACTTGTCTTTTATCGGCGGATGGAGCGAAGGCAAGGAGGCAGTTCTTACCGCAATTGCTGACGCTCTTCCTGACCTCTCCGTAAAGATATGGGGCAGCCGCTGGCATAATGTTACCAGGGGGTCGATTCTTACGCCGTTCATTCAGCATTGTGACATTTACGGTCCAGAATATGCTCTCGCGGTGGGCTGCTCGAAAATCAATCTGGCTCTCGTACATGAGAGGGTTGCGGGCGCCTCGAGTGGTGACCTGATCACGTCGCGAACATTCCACATACCTGCTTGTGGAGGCTTCATGCTTCATCGGCGGACCCCGGATCTCAAAGAGATATTTGAGGAGGACGTCGACTGCGCGGCGTTCGAGAATGCAAGCGAGGCCGTTGAACAAATCAAGAGGTTTTTGGGAGATGAAAGGGCTCGGAGAGCAATCGCCGAGAACGGGCGAAGAAAGGTCGAATCGGCTCATAGTTGGAATCACCGCGCAAAAACCATTCTCGATCATTATCTTCGCGTGCAATCTGAAACGAGAGAGATGAATGCTGTCCGCTGAATCATCGCTCGTGACGGCCGCTCCAGCGCAGACCGATCGAATCTTCGCGCAATTCGCCGCGAACGTACTATCATGTCGCCATACTCGAGCCCTTGCGTCTGCTGGGAAACGGAGTCTGAACATTCACCTCCTTATGGTGACAGCGCTCCTGCTGCTGTGGAAGCTGATTGAGTCCCCTAATGTCGTCCTGATCCTGGGAGGTACTGTCTTTTTCGCCGGCAGTTGCGTCATCGCAAGGAATGAAGCCCGGTTAACACCAGTACTGATAACCCCTCTTTCCTGGTGGTTTGCATGGCAAGCGTTTAGTCTTGGTTTATGCCCGATTTGGATTGGTAGTCGTATAGGCGCTCAGCAGTCAATCGACTATATAGGTAATAGTCTCTCTATCAACAATGTTATGGAGGGGTTTATTTACTATGCGATCGGATCTCTGGCCATGCATTTCGGTCTGCAGCGCTCGCGTCCTCGAGAGGCTGCCGCAGCCGCGGGCAGGAGAGGTTCGTCCGGTTCAATTGCCCCAATCATCGCTTTATGGGTCAGTGGCATATTCTATAGTTTTTTTGGCAAATACCTCAGCGCGATCGGAATGCTTGCGGCGCCGCTGCAATGGGCAACATTGAGCGCAGCGTGTTCCATAGCAATCGCACCGCCGCGCTTTATACCCGCGCGCTCTTATATTCACTGGTGTGCCATTCTAATAGCTATAGCGGGCTGCTTGGTTGCTAGTGCGGTCATTGGGCTGAAATTCTACATCATGCTTTCAGTGTTGCCGATCATCTGGTTCGTCATACTCAAAGGAAATCTGAGGAAAGCACTATTGGTTTTGATTCCGGCTATCATTCTTATCTATCTGTATGTGGTCGAGCCGGTCATAGGGGGCCTGCGTTTCATCAATCGGAGTGCGAATATCCAAAGCTCTCTGATTGAGTATGCAAAAACAGGAAATATTGGTGAGGTAACCGCGCTGGAACAAGCCTCTGTGCCTGAACGGTTGGACGACGTGGCGACACGGATGTTCTCTGGAATCATGGTCGGATATTTAGTCCAGGATACAAAGGTCCATGGGCTTAAGATGGGAGAGACAATGAACTACGTACTTTACGCCGTTATCCCAAGATTGTTCTGGCCAGACAAGCCTAATGTAAGCCGAGGGGCGTGGTTTACCGCATACCTAGGCGCGGCAAGCAGCGAGGACACTGCCAGAACCGCGAGTGCGCTCACCGCGGAAGGAGAGCTCTATTGGAATTTCGGCCTAGTCGGCATGATTGCCGGAATGGCTGCTCTCGGCTGGCTGATCGGGCGGTTGATGTGGAAAACGGCTGGGGTAGATCCTAGAGCAAACCCCATCCGTATGCTCGCGTATCTGATGACCATCTTTCTCGTCGCTAGCGAACTAGAAGCAGGCACAATGTTTGTGGGAATTCTTGCTTCTACGATTGTGCTGCGCCTTATGATCAAGTCTTATGAACTGTTCGGCAAGCCTAGTTGAGTCGCGGGAAGAACTGGCTTTTGCCCGTGGATGCGGCGATATGGCAAGAAGCAACCAGTGGAGCAGGAGATGTCGATTTGGGAGATGCGCAAATTGTCGTATTGAAACGCTATGGCATAAATCAAGAGAATTAAAACTCGAAAGGCACACTCTTTTATGAAACTAGCGATCGTGGTTAGCCATCCAATCCAGCACTTCTGCCCACTGTACAGAGCGCTTGCCCAAAGCGAGCAACTGAATCTCAAGGTGTTTTTTGGCTCAAGAGCCGGAGCAGAGGAGTATTACGACGTTGGCTTTGGTCAGACAATCCGATGGGGGCCGGATCTCCTTGATGGGTTCGCCTACGAGTTTCTTCCGGAAGCCAAGAACTACATGAATGTCGTCAGTTCAGTCAGTAGTAATTCGCTAGCGCGGCGACTGTCCGAGTTCGATCCGGACGTTGTTCAAGTTTATGGTTTATTTCATGGGATTTCTCGTACAGCCATCAGTTGGGCGAAGAACAGGCATAGAAGAGTGCTTTATGTCTCCGACAGTGAACTTCGATCGCCCACAAGCCGCCTGAATCGCTTAAAAAGGCGGCTCATTCTGCCTTGGTATTTCAGGCGAATTGACGCGTTTCTCACGGTTGGTGACTCGAACGAGGCGTTCTATCGGCATTATGGCGTTCCTTCCTCCCGCTTGTATCGATGTCCATTCCCGATAGACGACGAGTCGATTCAGCAAGCTAGGGCAATATCTACACACTGGCGCGATGAGATTCGCCGTAGATATCGAATCCCTGAAAGTTCGCCAGTAGCTCTTTGTGTGGGAAAGTTGATCCCAAGGAAGTCCTTCGACCACGCGATCACGGCGATCAGGGAACTGTCAGCGACCAGTCCCCAGCAGTGTCCATATCTGCTAATCGCGGGCGATGGCACTGAAGCGGCAGTTCTGCGGAAACTGGCTGGCCCTGAGACATCTTACCCCATACGTTTTGCGGGTTTTGTGGCTGCGAATGAGTTACCTGCGTATTACGCGGCGTCCGACTTTCTGATTCATCCAGCGTTTCATGACCCACATCCTCTTGCGGTAACCGAAGCAGTCATGTCGGGTCTACCTGTCATTGTATCCGATCATGTTGGCAATATTGGGTGTTCCGATGACGTCCGTATAGGCCTAAATGGCTTCGTGTATCCATATGGCGATATATCGGCGCTCACGAGCCAAATCGCGGTGGTGACCGATGATCCCATCCGAAGGGACCAAATGTCTAAGGCCTCGCTTGCCATCGCCGAGAGCCGAAGCATGGCGCACCTGGTCAATGCGTATTGCACGGCTGTAACGGGAGTCACATTGGCGAGGAGGAAGAGTTAGGTCAACGTCAGACGGATCGACGAATAGAGGTTAAGCGTAGCGATGAAACAACTGCGAATCTCGATGAATGAACTACTTGGCTACTAGCGATCGATTCTTTGGCGACGAATCTGGCGGTGGCTATAGAATCGCCTGGGAGCTTGCCAAGGCGATTCGAGATGAAGGTCATGAAGTTTCGTTGCTGTGCGGATCTTTGCCCCAAGACGGCCCAATCGGCCCTTCATGGATTGACAACATCTGCGTTATACGCTATCGATTCCCAGAAACATTCTCTCTGAATCCTGCTCGTCAGCTTTTGCACATTCACGCAGCTAAGAAAGCCGCCTATCGTTGGTTGGCGGATAGGCAGTGGGACGTGATTCACTCGCACATGCTGTATTCGGGACTCGCTGCTTTTGCTGTTCTTGGTCAGAGGTCTCTGCGTATTTCTACTGTTCATTCGTCAGCAGTTCTCGAGCAACGCATTAATTGGAGTAATCAGGGCTTTGCCGGAAGAGTAAAGCTTTTAGCGGGACAGAAACTGATCTCTCGAGCGGAGTTTAGGCTGTTTTCGATAGCTGACAGGCTTCACGTGCTTTCCGATTTCACGAGGCAGACGGTTACCTCTCTCTATGGCGGCGGAATTGCGGCAAAGATACAAAAAGTTCCATGGTGGCAAGATCCCCGCAGCACACGCCTGTCGAAAGAAGAGGCGCGTCGAAAACTGGGCTGGCCGTTACACGAAGCTGTGTTCTTGACCTTGCGGCGAATGGTCCCGCGCATGGGACTCGACGTTTTTCTGTCTGCGCTTGAAAACCTCGCCGAGAAACACAATTTCACCGCCGTTCTGGCTGGGGATGGACCCGAGCGCGCGCGGCTGATGCAAAGAATCTCCACAGGGCGATTAACCAGCCGCGTTCTGTTTCCCGGACGAATGCCGGAATCGGAATTGCCTCTGGCCTACCAGGCGGCTGATGCGTTCGTCCTGCCCACCATCGCTTTGGAAGGCTTCGGGATTATCATACTCGAGGCGTGGGCTAACGGGTGCCCCGTGATTGCCTCCAATATCGGGGCGATCTCAGAACTACTGCAACCCATTTCACCCCAGTGTCTGGTCGAGCCTGCAAATGCGCAGGCGCTGAACGAGATCTTGGAACGGGTTCTTACAGGAAGCCTGAAACTGCCTAGGCCGGAGGAACTCATGAATCATGTTGCGGGGCGATATAGCAGGCATATATTGTTGCCGGAGTACCTCCGCCTGCTAACTGCACCCATCGATACATCTGAAACACCTGACACTGGACTTTTGATTTGAAATGTGTATCCATTTAGCCATCGATGCGATTGGTATCAAGCATAGCGGAGGAGCTACAGTACTGCTGGATGTGTTGGGTGCAGCGATAAATGATGCCCGCTTCCGCGAAGTCTCTGTATTCTGTTCTCCACGCGCAGATCGCAGGTTCGATATCTCCATCGGGGGTAAAATCCGCGAAATCGAATGTGGACTTGCAGAGAGAAATCGGTTGTATCGGTTGTGGTGGCTGGAAAACAGGCTTCCATCCGAAGTCCAAAAGTGCGGTGCCGGTGTCCTGTTATGTATGAGTGGCATTGGTTCGGCTGGCGGCCGATTACCGCATGTCACCTTCATCCAACAGCCGTTGCCCTTCTTCTCGGAGGATTTGACGAGTATTGGCCCATTCGAGCGACTGAGACTCAGTGTGATCTTTCGAGCAATGAAGAGGTCCTGCATGTCAAGTCGGCGGGTGATTGTGCAGACACCAACAATGCTGTCGCGAGTCTCTGAAGCATTTGGGATTGCGGCGGAACGTATATCAGCTATTTTGCCGGCAGTTTATGACTTCCCAGAGTCCCATGCGTGTTCAGGTCGATTAAACCCTATGCGGAAGGTTAGTGTGGGACTAAGGTTGCTGTATGTAGGCAGCCGGTCTAATTATAAGAATGTCGGTATTCTCTTGAACCTCATGAAGCGGTTGCGGACGCTGTTACCGGATCTGAAGCTTTTCTTGACATGGCCGCCAGATCACCCGGCCTGCTGCGTAGAGGGGGTGGTTGGATTAGGATATTTGGGCCGCGGCGAGTTGCGGGAAGCGTATGAACTCGCAACTGCTTTGATAATGCCGTCACTCGTTGAGACTGTTGGACTACCAATGTTAGAAGCCATGAATCTTGGTACGCCGGTCCTCGCGGCAGATCGTCCCTATGCACATGATATTTGCGAGGACGCAGCATTGTTTTTTGACCCTTTCGATTCTGGCGACCTAGCTAACAAGCTATTGTACCTTCTCGGCGACGAGCGTCTACGGCGAAAACTTATTTCCAGTGGACACGATGTGGTTCGAAAACGTTGTTTAGATAGGCCATACGAACGAATATTAGATATTCTCGCGAGTTTTGCATTCGTGAGAGACCAAGAAAAGTTGGTGATATGAAGCAGGTTATTCAAAATGTACGATCCGGCGCTACTGTGGTGAAGGAGATTCCGGCGCCGATCGTGTCGGCAGGTCATGTGCTATTCGCGTCATCGGCTTCGGTCATATCGGCGGGTACCGAGCGCTACGTGGTCGATTTGGCGCGCAAGAGCCTGATCGGCAAAGCGCGGCAGCGGCCGCAAGACGTCAAGCGCGTCCTCCAGAAAATGAGACAGGAGGGCATTCTCTCCACTCTAACGCAAGTAACCGCGAAACTTGATGATCCTATGCCACTTGGCTATTCGGCGGCGGGAGTTATTTTGGAATGTGGAGCGGGAGTCCAAGAATTCAAACCGGGAGATCGGATCGCCGCCGCCGCGGCACACTCCGCTGTTTCTGTTGTCGGGCGCAATCTGTGCGCTCTCATACCGAAGAACGTCAGCTTCGAACAGGCCGCGTACACCTCCATTGCCGCGATTGGACTTCAGGGAGTGCGGTTGGCTCATGCCGGTCTTGGTGAATCCGTGCTTGTCATTGGTCTCGGACTGATCGGTCAGATATGCGTTTGCCTACTAAAAGCTCAAGGCTGCCGCGTCTTCGGTATTGATCTTGATCCGGCTAAGAATGAATTGGCTCATTCGCTTGGTGCGGATGAGGTTGCAACAGGTTATCCGCTCCAAGCGGTTAAGGATTTCAGCGGTCCCTTCGGAGTCGATGCAGTTGTGCTGACGGCAGCTACCGAGAGCAATGAACCCATTGAGTTCGCTTCGGAAGCCTGCCGTACAAAAGGACGTATTGTTCTCGTGGGTGTTGTGGGTCTGCAGATTCCACGGCAACCGTTCTTTAAGAAAGAACTTGAGTTTACGGTTTCCTCTTCTCTCGGTCCGGGACGGGGAGACCCTCTTTATGAAGAAAAGGGAGTGGATTATCCAATCGGTTATGCTCGCTGGACAGCCCAACGCAACATGCAGGCGGTTCTTGATCTCATGAGCCGAGGCAAGCTGCCCGTCGAGAAGCTCACATCACATCGTTTCTCCATCGATCGAGCGCCTGAAGCCTACGATCTCATTACCAGGCGACGAGAGCCTTTCCTCGGGCTTCTGCTCGAATATGCAGATTCAACCGAAAAGCCGTGCAGGCGTATTGAGCTGCGGGCCGTCGACTCTCGATCTGATGCTCTCGGGGTGAGCTTGATTGGCGCGGGCAACTTCGCCCGTTTAGTGATGTTGCCAGCGCTCATGAAAATGAACGGCATTGCCTGGCGCGGAATTTGCACAGCCAAGGGGTTTCATGCTGAGCATACCGGACGCGGCACTGGATTTGAATTTGCCGCTACGGACGCCGCCGAAATCTGGAACGATAACAATACAGCTGCAGTATTTATTACTACCCAGCACGACTTGCATGCTGAGTTGGTTGTCGCTGGACTTCGAGCCGGGAAGCATGTTTTTGTGGAGAAACCCCTGTGCATACGTGCTGAAGAGCTTGAGCGCATAGCTGCTTGTATCGAGGAATTAGGTGACCACTGCCCGTTGCTGACGGTTGGGTTTAACCGGAGATTTGCACCAGCGACAAAGCGTGTAAAAGATTTCTTTGCAGGGGCAAAGCCGCTGAGCATTTCATATCGCTTCTCGCCGGGCTACATTCCTGTCGACCACTGGACGCAAGACGAAGAGGTTGGTGGCGGTCGAATTGTAGGCGAAGCTTGCCATGCTATTGACACATGCGTAGCCATCGCAGGATCGCCCCCGGTCAAAGTTTATGCAGAGTCGGTTGCCAAGAGTGGCGGGATTGAGACTAGCGATGATCGGGTGTTCATTACGCTGCGGCATGCAGACGGCAGCGTTTCCTCCATTTCTTACCAAACGGGGGGAGATAGCGCGTTTCCCGCAGAGCGAATAGAAGTTCTGGGAGGCGGGCTGACGGCCGTTATCGACGCATGGCGGAATGTGGAGCTCTGGCGCAATGGAAAGCTAGCAAGTCTGTCAGCGAAAAAGGACAAAGGTCATCAGGGAGAATTTGCCTCGTTTCTTTCCGCCTGCCGAAACGGTGGCTCGGCGCCTATCCCGTGGGACCAACTTTACGGAGTCACGTGGGCGTCGTTGATGGCAATGCGTAGCTTACGAGAAGGATCTCCCTTCAGTCTTGAATCTCATGTAGAAGAAACTTAAGTCGAATGTGCGGCATAGTTGGGATTTTCCATTACGCAGAACCAGATCGCCCGGTAGATCGCGATCTGTTGGTCCGTATGACTCGGATTTTGGCTCACCGCGGGCCAGACGCCGAAGGCTTCCATATTGATGGTCCCCTCGGGTTCGGCCATCGTCGGCTTTCCATTGTCGATCTCTCCCCCACCGGTGCCCAGCCCATGTCGAATGAGGACGGAACATGCTGGATCACCTACAACGGCGAGTTTTATAACCACGCCTCCTTCAGAGAGCGCCTTCTTGCACAGGGCCATCGCTTCCGGGGTTCTTCCGATACCGAGACCATGCTCCATCTCATGGAGGAGACTGGGCCCGAAGCACTCGCCGACGTAGCCGGAATCTTCGGATTCGCGTTCTGGAACTCAAGAACGTGCCGCCTTACTCTGGCGCGCGATCCACTCGGCGTCAAACAAATCTATTACCACGACGACGGCCGCCGTATCGTCTTCGCGAGCGAAATCAAAGCTCTACTCCTCTGTCTGAATGTTCCACGCGACCCAGATCTTGAGGGCATTAATCAGTACTTACACTTTCACACCGCCTTATTTGAAAGGACCTTCTTCCGAGGTATCAGCCAACTCCGTGCTGGAGAATACCTTGAAATCGGACGCTTCGGCGCCAAGCTGCGCTCTTATTGGTCAGTCCGAGATTTCACCCGTTCGGGCGAAACTCCAGAGCAACTCATCGAGGAACTTCGCAATCAACTAGGTGACGTTGTGAAAGACCAATTAATGTCGGATGTCCCAGTGGGCTCTTTCTTTAGCGGTGGTATCGATTCCAGTGCTGTTGCCGCTTATGCCTCTCGCGGTGGCAAGAGCCCTGTGTGTTTTGGGGTCCATTTTACGGAACAGGGAGTCATCGATGAGCGGCCCTATCAGGAAACTGCCGCGCGTGCGCTCGGGTTGGATTTGCAATTGATCACCATGAACGGCTCTTCATTCCCGGATGACATGACTCGCCTTATGTACCATCAAGACGAGCCGGTAATCGGGGCTGCAATGTTCCCAATGTTTTACGTCAGCCAGCTCGCCGCAAGTCAAGTTAAAGTATGCCTTGGAGGCCAGGGGGCTGATGAGATCTTTGGCGGATACGCCCGTTATGCTCTGGGCCGACCATCTCAAGTGATACAGTCTTGGTTTACCGGGCGCCGCGGCCAAGCCAAGCACAATGGTCGTGCTACCGATGTAGGCGGCAACCTTCGACGCCAATTCTCCGACACACACACGATCTATCGTCTGCTGCGTAACACGGGTAATTTGATAAATTGGGAAAAGAGCTATTTCGAAAACTTTGCTAAGGTCCCCGAAGCGTCTTGGGCACAAGTATTCCAGTCGCCGGACTTCTACTGTCGGGAGCGTTGTCGTCAATTATTCCACGAGATCGTGAACCGCTCCCCCGCAAAAGACCCGGCAGACAAAGTCATGCATTGGGACACCCAGACCTATCTCACTGGTCTCTTCCACCAGGATGATCGGATGAGCATGGCTGTCAGTCTGGAGTCCCGCGTACCCCTTGCAGACCCTCGTCTTGTGCGTTTCGCATTCCGGACCGGTTTTGACATGAAGTTTCGGGGCGGAGCCAGCAAGTGGATCCTGCGTCAAGCGGTGTCGGATATCCTCCCCCAGAGTGTCCTTACACGCCGCAAAGTTGGTTTTGACACTCCTGTCGAGTCCTGGATAAAGGAGCAGCACTCCGGCTTCGTCCGCGATATGCTTTTATCAAAACACGCACGACAGCGTGGGTTTTGGAACAGTGCGACAATTGAAACGCTACTGTCCCACCAGGGCGCCTCTGGCTGGTTTGACATTGTTTGGAAGATTCTCTCTATTGAAGTATGGGCTTCCATTTTCTTGGATGGCTCCTTTAGTGGCGCATCTATACCAAACGCTCCATACGTCCTCAAGAATCCTATGAACCCCGCTGGCATGGCCGCTAAGCGCATCCCCCTTGAAGTGGGACTACGCGAACTCTGGCAAGAGGGCCGTGAGCTCGGGGTCAAGAAGACGCTGGCTCGTAGCTCGTGGGAACTGAAGACGCGGAGTGGGCTAGCCAGTATTTCCAACACCAACACCAACACCAACACCAACACCAATGTGGTCTTCCGGGCAATCTTTTCCGAGCCTTCAGTCGTAGCGAACGCGGTTCGTCCGCTTTTGCTCCCTGACAGCCTATCGGACCTCGTCTTTCAGGCCACCGAAGCGACTCGAGGTCGTATTCTATGCTTCGGGAAGTGGATGTCTGATTTTGGCAACCCTATAGACTGGCATTGCAATTCCCTCAACCACAATCGTTGGCCAGCTGACGCCCATTGGTCCCGTGTGCTTGCCGACGAGACGCGAGTAGGAGATGTCAAGCTCAGTTGGGAAGTAGGTCGCTTTCCACAGGCTTACAGCATGGCTCGCTGTGCCGCTTTCTTCCCCGAAACCGCACTAGATCTTTCATCTACTTTCCTCTCGCAGGTTCGAGGTTTCTTGGAGTGTAACCCGGTGGGCCAAGGAATCCATTGGAACTCCGGTCAGGAAATAGCATTGCGTTTGATGTCATGGCTGTTTGCCTTTAACGTGTTTTTCCATGATGGCACGATTCCCGTTGATTTTAAGACAGAACTTGGCAGACATTTGTTTGATTGTGGAGTACATATCGCCCATCATATTGAGTATGCGCGCGATTCTGTCTACAATAATCATCTACTATCAGAAGCACTGGCCCTTTATGCCGCTGGCCGCATCCTGCCTGGCTCTAGCTCAGCCTCTGCCTGGGTTTTAGAGGGGCGGAGATTATTGGAGCAGGAGGCAAACCATCAGTTCTACCCTGATGGCGCTTACATCCAGCAGTCGCATAATTACCACCGTTTCGCGATTCAGATCTACTTGTGGGCTATCGATTTTGCAAAATCATATTCTGACCCGATTCCACCCGATTGGCTTTATGCGCTTGAGCGCTCGCTTGACTTTTTACTCGCTCATCAGAACCCGTTAGATGGTCGCCTTCCGAATTACGGCGCAAATGATGGGGCTATCCCACTTCCGCTTTCTAGCTGTGATTTCTCTGATTTTCGGCCTACCCTCCAAACGGCGAGCATCATGACCCGCCAGGAGAGGGTGTTTCATCGTGGTCCATGGGACGAAATGGCCGTTTGGTTCTGTGGCTCTTCCGCGCTGGACCTTCCACTTCGAAAGGCTCGCCGAACCTCCGTCTCCTTCTCGCACACCGGGTATCATGTCTTGCGCGGCCACCAACCAGAGAACTTCGCTGCCTTTCGATGTGGAACCATCCTCGATCGTTTTTCTCAGATTGACATGTTGCACTTGGATGTATGGTGGCGTGGTCACAACGTCTTGGTCGATCCCGGCAGCTACCTATACAACGGACCGGAAAAATGGCACGACCATTTTCTTTGCACCGGGAGTCATAACACGGTTCAGGTGGACAACCGTGACCAGATGCTTCATTACCGGAAGTTCAAGTGCCTGTATTGGACCAGAGCCAAGCTACTCCGCTTCGAAGACAATGCTGACTGGGCTCTTTGTGAGGGCGAGCACTATGGCTACCAACGACATAAAGGGCGATGCATCCACCGGCGCTCCGTGCTTTTTTTAAAGGACGACCTCTGGATCGTAGTGGATCGTGTGGAAGGTAAAGGTGCTCATCGCGTCCGCCTCCATTGGCTCGGAGGCGATTTTCCATACCGCCCCGGTCTGGACGGGGAACCTTCACTTCAACTGGAAACACCAGACGGTTCTTTTTATGTGAGTGTGTATAATGCGGTCGGAAACCCTCTGTCCGGTGAAATTGTTGCCGGTCAGGATGATCCTCCACGCGGATGGCTTTCCCGATACTACGGCGAAAAGGTAACGGTCCCTTCGCTTACAGTGGAGCCGTCCCAACGGCTTCCGATCACCATGGTTTCAATCCTTGGTCCTCACGCCCCATCTGTTTCTGTTTCGGCTTCATTGTGGTCTGTCATGGTCGGCGACCGGATTCTCGAGTTTGAACTCAATCTGAATGGCACTATTCAGCCGCGCTCGTCAACTCCTGTGCTTCTCCCTTCATGAAAATCCTGATAGTCCATCAGTATTATTTGATGCCCGGCCAACCGGGCGGATCTCGCTTCAACGACATGGCGCGAATTTGGGCCGAACAAGGCCACAAAGTCACCGTCATTGCTGGTACTGTCGACCATGCTTCTGGAAAAAGGCCAGAACAGTACGATGGCCATTGGATATCCAAAGAGAACGATGGCGCGGTGCTTGTATATCGTTGCCACGTTCCAACGACTTATTCTTGTAGCTACTTGGGACGCATGTGGGCGTTTGTTGGTTTTACCTTGTCGGCCTCGACGGCCGCTCTCCGAGTTCCTCAGCCCGATATCGTTATCGCTACTTCGCCGCCTCTGGTAGCTGCGATCCCCGGCTGGATCGCAGCTCGACTCTCTAGGCACCCCGTTCCATGGATATTTGAGGTTCGCGATTTATGGCCTGAAAGCGCTGTTACGACCGGAGTCTTGAGGGCAGGGTCACTGCTGACCAAACTTCTGTATGCGCTCGAAAGATGGGCCTGTCGAACCGCATGCAAGATAAATGTGTTGACGCCAGCATTTCAATCCGACATGGAAAAGCGAGCCTTGGCGACGTCTACCAAGTTCTGCTTCGTGCCGAATGGAGCGGATACCGTTGCTTTCTTTCCAGGTCCACGCGATAATGAAACCAGAAGACAGCTTGGCTGGGGTGATCAATTTGTTGTAATGTATGCAGGCGCTCACGGCCGGGCTAACGCCCTGTACCAACTAATAGAAGCGGCAACGGAGCTACAGGACAGAGCTGATATTCTCATTGCCTGCATAGGCGATGGGCCCGATCGACAGCGACTCACGGAAGAAGTAGAAGGGCGTAGTCTTAAAAATATTCGGTTTTATGGTGCGAGGCCAAAAGCTTCCATGCCCGAAATCGTCAATGCATGTGACGCCGGAGCAGCGGTTCTACAGAATAATCCGACCTTTCGAACCGTATATCCAAATAAAGTATTTGATTATATGTCATGTGCTCGTCCTGTCCTTCTCGCCATTGACGGCGCTGCTCGCACATTGGTTTGCGAGCAAGCAAAGGCCGGGGTTTTCGCCGAGCCAGAAAACGGCCAAGCTATAGCTTCAGCGATTCGATTCCTAGCCGATCACCCCGAAATAAGAGCTGAAATGGCTGCAAACGGACGGCGCTGGGTCCTTGAGAATGCAAGCCGCGATGCTCTCGCCGCCCGGTATCTGGATGTGATTACAGGTTTAGTGACGGCCAGCGGGTAATCGCCCGCGGCAGCAATAGCGGTTATCGATGTTCAAGAACCTAATTGATCGGAGTCTTGCAGCCCTTGGGCTCATAATCCTCTCGCCACTAACACTCGCGCTGATGTGGCTGGTCCGCGTGCGATTGGGCATGCCTATCCTGTTTAGGCAGATTCGTATCGGTCACGAAGAGAGGCCCTTTACTTTTCTCAAGTTCCGCACAATGACGGAGGCCTACGATTCTAGCGGCATGCACTTGCCCGACGAGCAACGCCTGACATCGCTCGGACGGTTCTTGCGATCGAGTAGTCTCGATGAGTTGCCGCAGCTTTGGAATGTTCTCAAGGGCGATATGAGCCTTGTTGGTCCAAGACCTTTACTCCCTGAGTACCTGCCCAGATACACCCCCTTCCAACGCCGACGTCACGAGGTGAAGCCAGGTATCACGGGGTGGGTACAGGTGAATGGGCGCAATGGCCTTACTTGGGAAGAAAAGTTTGATCTTGACATTTGGTACGTAGACCATCAAACATTTTGGCTCGATGTGAAGATTCTCTGGTTGACTCTTCAAAAGGTGCTAAGGCGTGAAGGTATCAACCAACAGGGACACGCTACGATGCCGGAATTCATGGGCCTACACGCTGATAGCAGCAAGCAGAAGGAGCGGCTGTGATACGGATAGGCGTCGACATGGTGAGTTTCATGATCTGCTTATTCACTTTCTGTCAGTACGGACTTCGCTGTTAGCGTGTTTGCCCTTGGCGAGCGTGAGCATGCTAGCGATTACCAGCGTGTCAGGCTAATGAGTATTTCACTAGGCGCTTTTCGTTGACATCGCCGCTCAGCTGGAGTGCATACTACAGATATCTTGGAGTAGTCTCACAGATCAAGAACGCTTCACATCCTCGATCGCTGGTTTGTCTAAGGGTGCTAGCCTCGTAATACGACTCTACAGCTTGCAAAGAAGCGGCAGAGGTATTTGTACTGATTAGGGAGGTGATCCAGTGAATCACATGTTGAATGTTCCGCCAAAATCGATTGTGATTGTTGGCGCAGGTGGCTTAGGAACCGAATTCGTGTGGGTTGCCGAGGAGATGAACGAAGTGGCTAATCGTAATGGCGCTGCCCACCGGCCATGGCGGATACTCGGGTACGCCGACGACGAACCGACAAAACGAGGAACCAGCCTCGGCCGTTATCTCGTGTACGGTAACATTAAGGAAACTGCCGAGAAGTTTACTGAACAAGACATTGTCTTCACCGTTGCCGTGGGCGACAACTACGCGCGAGAGAAGCTGGTTCATGCCGCTGAATCTGTCGGATGGATTCCCGCCACTCTAGTACACCCTTCAGTGATTGTGGCGGACGACGCTGTGATTAGTGCTGGCGCATATATCGCCCCCGGCTGCGTTGTTTGCCCGAGGGCCCACGTGGGGAATTTCGTCATCATCAATACCCACGTATCAATGGGACACGACAGCGTGGTTGAGGACTACTCACAGGTGTGTCCAGGAGCAAGAATCAGCGGCGGATGCCGTATCGGCAGGTACGCCTTTCTTGGCTCGAACGCAAGTCTCACTCCCGGGGTCGCAGTAGGCGAGGGTGCTGTGGTGGGTGCGAACTCACATGCGGTCCGAAAGGTTGAGCCAGGGGTGACAGCAATAGGGTGTCCAGCAAGAGCGGTCTCTAGGGTCAAGAATGAGCCCAGACGATTGCAGAGGAGGGCGGAATAAATGGACGAGCATGAATTGCGGAAAGCGGTGGCGGAAATACTCGAAGTTGCACCGGAGGATTTGAAGGAAGAGAACGAGCTAGACAGCTTTGAGAGCTACGACTCCACTGCTCGGCTCTCATTACTCGTGTGCTTGTCGGATTTTATAGGTAAGCCTTTGGAACCTACGGCCTTGGATCAGATACGCACATACGGAGATATTCTTACACTGGTGAAAGGCAGTTCGACAAATGGGCGCAGTTCGTAGCGGCACGACAATTATGGGGCTTGCAGGCGTCCTGCCGGCAGGAATCCTAGACAACGAGCAGATCGCCCGCCGATTTGGGGGGAACGAAATTGCCTCTGCGGTCAAAATGTCCGGCATTCAAGAGCGTAGAGTGACCCGCGCCAGCCAGCATGCATCTGACTTGGCCCTCACTGCAGCCGAGCGGCTCCTTCACCAGATGGGATTTGATCGATCCCTAATCGATCTGCTGGTGTTCGTTTCCCAAACCTCGGACTACAAGATTCCAACCACTGCATCTGTTCTGCATGGCAAGCTTGGCCTTCGCGAGAGTTGTGCAACGTTCGATGTTAACCAAGCTTGTAGCGCATATCCGTACTCGCTGAGTATTGCGCACGCTATGATCACTAGCGGCATGGTTAGAAACGCCCTCGTTCTGAATGCCGATACTCTGACTAAACTGATTCACCCGCAAGATCGAAGTCTGTTAGTGCTACACGGTGATGCGGCTGCAGCAACAATTCTCGGACCGTGCAATTATGATTACGGTCTCGCTGGCTTCATTCTTGGCACTGATGGCACTGGAGCAAAACATCTCATGGTTCCAGCCGGCGGTTTCCGCATGCCCTGTTGTCCCGAAACGAAGATCGAACGAACAGACGCCTCGGGGTGTATTCGCACAGACGAGAACCTGGTAATGAACGGGCCAGCGGTATTTCATTTTTCGGTTTACAAGGTACCTGAGGTAATTCGGAGTTCACTGTGTGAACTCGGACTTTCCATTGATGATATCGACATGGTGATTCTCCATCAGGCAAACAAAACAATGATGGACCTGATTTACAAAAGCCTCCGCGTACCACCAGAGAAGCAATTTTATTGTCTACAGAAAATGGGAAACAGCAGTGGCCCATCGACTCCAATCGCTTTAGCTGAGGCGTGGCGTCAACACAGGATTTTGCCTGGTTCACGAACTCTTATGTGTTCGTTTGGGGCCGGCTTATCGTGGGGGGTGGCAGTAATTCGTTGGCCTGAAAATGCAAACCCAGTACCAGACCTGGACCCTGTGGTTTCGGATGAGGAGATGCTCAGTGCGGCGCTTTGAAGGAAAAACGGTCTTAATAGTCGGCGCATCATCGGGAATCGGTTTAGCTGTGGCACGACGCTTCGCCGAAGAGGGCGGAATGGTAATTTGCTCGGCAAGAACGAAAGAGCGCCTCAATCAAGTCGTGGCTAGTCTACCTGGAAGTGGACATCTAGCGTTGCCTTTTGACGCTGCAAATGAGGCTGAAGTGGATAATGCCACAGCTCAGTTAAAGTCAGAGAAGCGTGCAATTCATGCAGCGATTCTGTGTGCTGGCCAACATTCGCTGAGGCCGCTGCAACTACTGAAGGCCTCCCATATCGACGAAGCACTTGCGGCCAATGTGCGATCAGCACTGCTATGTACAAAGATGACGGCGAAGCTATCTTCGCCGGAAGGGGCTTCTATTGTCTATTTGTCTTCGGCGGCCGCGTTGATCGGCAACATTGGTGAAGCCGTCTATGCCGCCAGCAAGGGCGCGCTGCTATCGGCATGCCGAAGCGTAGCCGTGGAACTTGCGGCGAAGCGAATTCGCATCAATGTGGTAGCGCCGGGAGTGGTAGAAACACCGATGTCAGACCGATGGCTGAGCCAGTTAACTCCCGAACAGCGCGAAGCTGTTCGTTCCCGCCACTTGCTCGGGTTTGGGCGTAAGGAGGATGTGGCCGCCGCTATCGCATTTCTTGCAAGTGACGACGCGCGATGGATTACTGGGACGTGTCTGACCATCGATGGGGGTTTGACATGCCACTAGTAGGAACCTTCACGCAAGTGCGGTTCGAGCAGATTGAAGTCGGCCGCGTGTTCCACGTGTCTGAGAAGTTCTGCCACTCAGAGATGGATCAGTTTGCTGCCCTTAGCGGTGATCACAGTGCCATTCACACCAATCCGGAAACAGCAAAGCGATTCGGCTTTTCTGACCGAGTGCAGTACGGCTTTCTTTTGGCCAGTCTTCTCTCTCGCGTCGTTGGAACAAACTTCGAGCATGCGGTTTGTGCGTCGGTATCGATTGACTTCGTAAAGCCAGTCATAGCAGGAGAGCGTGTCGATGTCCACGCAGAAGTGACACAGGTGCAAGAAACGATGCGTTCTGTTGTACTGAAGATCACGATGCTCAAAGGTCACGAAGTTATTGTGCGCGGTAAACTCACCACCGTCTTCCTAGCTGCGATTTAACGGAGGTAAGCAGGACCAGACGACAAGAGAATTAGCATGTCTGCAATTAACCAACTAAACTCAATTTTTCAAGAAATCTTCGATGATCCCGCCCTTGTCGTGCGACCCGAGACGAGCCCTAGCGATATCGCTGATTGGGATTCGATAGCGCAAGTCAAGCTAGTACTTGCCGTCGAGGAGGTCTTTGGAACTCGATTCACAACCGAGGAAGTGAGCAGTTTGCATTGTGTTGGCGATTTTATCGCTGCGTTGACGAGAGGAAAAGGTGAGATTGCGTGATTACCACCGCTGAGGTCATCCGGGCTTCAGTCGAGAATGCTGGGCCTGATTTGCGACGCGCTGTACAGGTTGCATTTGCTATTACAGTTGACCACGGCTTGGAGCGCGAGGTTCTGCGCACGCTTGAGACTAGAACTAGCCAAGGAGCCCGTTGGTTGCGGGCCATTCTGACGGAAGCCATGGAGGGGTCGCAGGCAGCCTCTTCGTATTGGAAAGACGTTGTGACCCAAAGTGGATGCGAGGTCCCTGATGCACTTTTGCATCGCGCCCGGGCAGCTTTTCGCGGAAGCGATAGAGACAAAGCGGCGGCGTTGCTTCGTCTGGCATTTCAGGGTGCAGCTGACTACGATTTCTTCCTTCGAGCTGAAACACTTACCCGCAAATGCAAGCCGGCTTTTGGATGTCACCGCAAGATTAGAATCGCGTTACTTGGTAGTTCAACCACAACCCTACTTCGTGGCTTGATGGAGTTGCTATTCCTTCGCGACAGGCTGGAGTCGGGGTTCTACGAAGCACCGTTTGGCGCCTACATGCAAGAACTCCTACAGCGCGATTCGCAGCTTATTAAATTCAGGCCGGAGTTCATCGTATTACTGTTGAATTGGCGCGATCTTGGGCTCCCCAACGTGTGCGAGGACGGACTGGCAGCCGATGCAATATCCCGTGTGACTGAGGCTTGGCAAGCAGCCATGGACCGTACCTCGGCTCAAATCATTCAACTCACCTTTGTTCCGCCGCTACAAGATTCCTACAACGCACTGAGTTCGGTTATGAAAACCGGCCGTGCACGCACAATAAAGAAGATCAACGAGGCGCTTCTTGAACATGCACCGGCGCGTGTGACACTCATCGACTCCGAACGCATAGCTGCGAGTAATGCCTGTCCCTGGGAAGACTCGATTTCTTGGTCGTCGGCGAAAGTTTATCCAGCGCCGCGAGTCTTGCCGAACGTTGCAGAGCACATGGTCGCTTGCGTTCGCGCCGAACTCGGTCTCAGCCGAAAGGTGCTTATTCTTGATCTTGACAACACGCTCTGGGGAGGAGTCGTTGGAGAAGATGGATTGGACGGTATTCGACTGGGCCCTCCGTCCGCAAGCGGCGAGCGATTTCAGGAATTCCAGCGGTATGTCAAGGCATTTGGACAGCGGGGCGTCCTGCTTGGCGTGGTATCGAAAAACAATCCCGAAGATGCGATTGAAGTCTTTCGGCGCCATCAAGGCAGTGTCCTACGGCTGGAAGACTTTGTATCGTTCAAGGCAAATTGGCTCGACAAGCCCAGTAACATACGGCAGATGGCATCGGAATTGCAGCTTGGGTTGGATAGCTTAGTGTTTCTGGATGACAATCCAGCCGAGCGTAGTGAGGTGCGCGAAGAGCTTCCGGAAGTTATAGTACCTGAGATCTCCAGCGAGCCTTCCGAATCGATCGCGGCACTGGAACGGGGATTATACTTTCAGGCGATTCGGCTGACGAGCGAAGATGCGGCGCGCAGCGCCTCCTACTTGGTCCGCACTAAGCAAGAAGAGCTCCGGCTGAGCAGTGGGAGTTTACATCAGTATCTGAATGATCTTCGCATGCAGATCAAGCATGGGCCAGTCGATGCCGATACCTGCATGCGCGTGACGCAGCTGATTAATAAGACCAATCAGTTTAATCTGACCACAAAGCGGTACAGCCTGGAGGAAGTTCATCGCAGGATGATCTCGCCGAACTCATGGTTCCACTGGTACAGCCTCCGAGATAGGTTTGCGGACCACGGGTTGATTGGCATTCTGCTCGCTGAAATGACTTCCAGCGAGTGGACTGTGGATACGTGGTTGATGAGTTGCCGTGTTATTGGCCGCGGCGTCGAAGACTTCATGTTTCGAGACATGGTTGAACATGCCCAGCGCAGCGGTGCTCAACGCTTGCGTGCCTACTACATTCCTACTGCAAAGAACAAACTCGTAGAGGACCTCTTGCCCCGGTTTGGGTTTGTTGCGACAGACAACGCCGACGAATTCGTGCTGGATCTTGCGGCGGCCGTGCTGCCCGAATGTAACTTCTTGCATAGAGAAGTTATAGAAGTCAAATTGAGGATGGAGGTTAAGACCACTTGAAGCGTGTACTCCTTTCCGTGCCTCACATGGGCGGCAGGGAACAAATCTACGTGCGCGATGCCTTTGCGACAAATTGGCTCTCCACCGTCGGCCCCAATCTGACCTCTTTTGAAAGCGAATTCGGGGCTCGTGTGGGGCTTCCCGTTGTCGCCTTGTCCTGCGGAACTGCTGCGCTGCATCTCGCGCTGCGCGCGGTGGGGGTCGGTTCCGGCGATGAAGTGCTCTGTTCCACCCTTACCTTCGTCGCGGCCGCCAACGCAATCGTCTACCAGGGCGGCGTGCCGGTCTTCGTGGATAGCGACCGCGCAACATGGAATCTGGATCCCGATGTTCTGTCAAGTGCCTTGCGAAAGCGGGCGGCTGCGAACAGGCTCCCCAAAGCGCTGGTCGTGGTTCATCTCTACGGCCAGAGTGCGGACATGGCACCAATCCTCGCTACTTGCGCCGAATATGGAGTCATCGTGATCGAGGACGCCGCCGAAGCAGTTGGCACGCTCTATAAGGGAAAGCCGGCTGGGACACTCGGTGACATCGGGGTTTACTCGTTCAACGGGAACAAGATTATTACCACAACCGGCGGCGGAATGCTCGTTTCTCGCAATGCTGCCTGGGTAGAAAAGGCGCGCTTCTGGTCCCAGCAGGCGCGTGACCCCGGTCTCGCCTACGAACATTCAGAGATGGGCTACAACTACCGCATGAGCAATGTGCTGGCAGGTATTGGTCGAGGTCAGCTCGAAGTCCTCGATATGCGTATCAAACAGCGCCGCGCAATTGCGTTTCGCTATCGCGATGCATTTGCCGACCTTCCCGGTATCACTCTGATGCCCCAAGCACCCTACGGCCTCCATACAAACTGGCTTAGCTGCTTCCTCATCGACGAGCGAGGATTCGGCTCATCTAGAGACGCACTGATCTGGGCATTAGATGAGGCAAACGTAGAGTCCCGCCCAGTTTGGAAGCCAATGCACTTGCAGCCGTTGTATGCGGGATGTAAACGCTATGGCGGAGAGGTGGCCGAGGACTTGTTTAGGCGAGGGATATGCTTGCCAAGTTCGAGCAGCTTGTCCGAGGAAGATCAGTTGTACGTCATTAATTATGTTCGAAAAGCGGCAGGCGCGAATGTGTTGACGCAAATGGTCCAAACGGAGTGTATCGCGGAAGCCGAGCCCAAGGGGGTTGCGGAGTAAGAAAGTTGAATATGCATAAGAAGTTGGGATTCATAGATCGCCACAACGCTATGTATCGGCTGATCGTATGGTCGACGCAGATTGGGATGTTTGCCTTCTCCGGAGTGGCGGCATTTCTACTGCGGTTCGACTTTAGCCTGCCGCCGGCGTATCTTCGCCATTTGGCTTATGCACTTCCGATTTGGATTGTAGTCAAAATTGCCGTGTTCCGCGCGGCGAAGCTTGATCGGGGATTGTGGCGATACGTCTCTATGGCTGATCTCATCCGGCTCGGTTTCGGCAACTTTATTGCCTCAGCTATCAGTTGCATTCTCATCCGGGTGATTGCACCTTCGGGATTTCCACGCTCCATATATGTTCTTGATCTGATGATCTGCTTTCTGGCCACGAGCGGGCTTCGACTGATCGTGCGATTGATATTGGAAACTGCTTCGTATGCGCGGAGCGAAAGGCTTGTAGATAAGAACACGCTAATCTACGGAGCGGGAGACGCGGGCATTATTCTTCTCAGAGAGATTAGGAATAATCCAAGATTGTCGTATCGTGTTCTTGGTTTTTTGGACGATCGGCCGGACAAGAAGGGTCTGCGCCTAGCCGGCATTTCGGTGCTAGGAGGAGGGGAACAGGCAGAGTCACTAGTAAAAAAGCACAATGTTGAGATCATTCTGATTGCCATTCCTTCGGCCACGGGTAGCGAGATGACACGGATCCTGGGACTGTGCCAATTAGCTAAAGTGGAGTGCAAGACTGTGCCTGGGTTGAGCGAGATGATTGAGGGGAACGGCCTCGCTGGACAGATTCGTGAGGTGGCCGTCGAGGATCTTCTGGGTCGAATCCCTGTCCATCTTGAAGAGAACCAGATTCGTGGCGCGCTTGAAGGCAAAGTTGTCCTTGTCACCGGTGCGGCAGGATCAATCGGCTCGGAACTCTGCAGGCAGATTGCACACTTCAGTCCCGCCGGGATCGTCGGCTTCGAAATCGCTGAATCTCCGCTGTTCGAAATTGATCGTGAAATGCGCCAGTCGTTCCCGCAGGTTCCATTCCATCCGGAGGTTGGAAGTATTCAGAATTGCGCTCGCCTCGACGACGTTCTGCGTCAATACAAGCCATCGGTTGTCTATCATGCGGCAGCGTATAAGCATGTACCTCTTATGGAAGCGCATGTTTTCGAGGCGATCGAGAATAATATATTCGGAACTTACAACGTTGCTGTGGCTGCAGCGAAGCACGGGGTGGAGAACTTTGTCATGATCTCCTCTGACAAGGCTGTGCGCCCAACCAATGTTATGGGCGCCACCAAGCGCGTCGCCGAACTGGTGCTCCTCGCCCTGCAAGACGGTCGCACCAAGTACGTGGCCGTTCGCTTCGGCAACGTACTCGGCTCCAACGGAAGTGTCATCCCCATTTTCAAAAAGCAGATCGCGGCTGGCGGACCTGTTACCGTGACGCATCCCGAAATGCGGCGCTTCTTCATGACCATTCCTGAAGCCTGTCAACTTGTGCTGCAAGCCTCGGCAATTGGGAAAGGGGGTCAAATCTGTGTCCTCGACATGGGCCAGCCGGTAAAGATCGTGGATCTTGCCAGGAACCTGATTTTGCTGTCGGGGCTCAGGCCCGATGAAGACATCAGGATCGAGTTTACAGGTATGCGTCCTGGCGAGAAGCTTTACGAAGAGCTCAGCACGCTCCTTGAGGACACGGTCCCGACGGATCACGAAAAAATCCGCATCTTCGTAGGCAACAACAAGCCAGAAAGAGATGTCCAAGGCTGGCTCGATTCCCTTCATGAGATTTGTGAAGCTCGCGACATCGGCCGCTTGGTCGTTACCCTCAAAGAGTTCGTTCTGGACTACAGCCCCAGTACCCACTTGTTGAAACGTGTGATTAAACCAGATGGCCGGCGTACAACTGCAACAGCTCTTTAAACTTAAGCCTTTTCTATTCTCGTAGTCTTTCGATGGTTCAAATGAAATATCTACTAGTTGCCGGCGCTAGGCCCAACTTCATGAAGATTGCACCGATCCTGCGTGCGTTCTCTTCAAAGAAGAACGGGAATTTAAACACTCATGTGTTGCTGGTTCACACTGGTCAGCACTATAGCCATAACATGTCAGACGACTTCTTTCGCGATCTTGATATTCCTGAGCCCGACATCAACCTGGAGGTGGGGTCAGGCTCACATGCCGAGCAGACTGCGCGCATCATGATGGGCTTTGAGCCAACATGTCTGGAACATCGCCCGGATTGGGTGATTGTTGTGGGGGATGTTAACTCGACGGTTGCCTGCGCTTTGACTGCCAAGAAGCTAGGCATTCGAGTTGCTCACGTTGAAGCGGGATTGCGCTCACGTGACATGTCAATGCCAGAAGAGATCAACCGTCTTTGTACGGATGCCATTTCTGATCTCCTGTTCACAACGGATACTTTGGCCAGCGAGAATTTGCGGAATGAAGGTATCAACGCCGAAAAAATCCATTTTGTTGGTAATACCATGATTGACACCCTTCGCCAACAAATCAGTCGTATCAGTAATCTACCGTTGCTAGACGGCTTGACAGCGGGGCAGTATGCTGTCCTCACATTGCATCGACCGGCCAACGTAGACTCACTTGACCATCTAGCTCTCATTTTCGGGGCGATGAACACCATTGCAGATCGCATTCCGATTGTCTTTCCTGTCCACCCCCGTACAGCGCCCAGACTGCGGGAGCTCAACCTTCATCCCTGCATCAGAATCGTTGAGCCGATGAGCTATCTGCCTTTTTTAGGCCTAGTTGCGCGCTCACAGATGGTCCTGACCGACAGCGGCGGAATCCAAGAGGAGACCACAGTATTGGGAATCCCTTGCCTCACAATGCGTCCGAACACGGAACGGCCAATTACATGCGAAATCGGAACCAACGTGCTCGTCGGAACGGATCCGCAACGCATTGTGAAAGAAGCGACATCGATTCTCGATGGTCATGCACGCGCTGGAACTATTCCGGAAAAGTGGGACGGCCATGCGGCTGAACGTATTGTAGACGTCCTGCTCAATCAGCCTATGCAAACACCCACCCTCATGTGCTAACGGCTGCCTCCTCTCCATCCCGAGGTTCTGCATATTTCTGACTTGACCATCATCTTCACCGTCACGCACGACATCGGCTGCCAGAGGCTGTTTGCACATATTGCCGCCAGATATTTCGCGCGACTGCACAATCGCAATTATTAATGATGAGCATCATTTCTCGCGATTGTTTTTCCATCGCCAAAGCGCAGAAATTAAACTCGGCGGCTACATTCAGATTAATGCCACCCAGGAAGACTTCTATTCAATAAGCGACAGCGATTGCTTATAAGGTACAAAACTGAATAGACCACGTTACACGCAGAAGCGGGTGGCGTGGTCTATTGTCGTTTTACGTCTATGTTATTGTTCCGGTATCGGTCCTTACACTTAGCATCGCTCTGACGCGCTTGCCCGAAACTCACGCCTGATCCAGGCCCCTGGATCAGGTTTTTTTATGTCCGCAGTCGGTCGATATTCACAAGGAATCAGTAGCTATATGTCGGGATCGGTTTCAGCCCCGTCTTGGGAAGAGGCTTCTTCAGAACTTCGAGGGCATCGAGTTCTACCTCGAGCGAAAAGCACTGGCGAACTGCAGCAAGGGCAATGACAACCTTGCATTGACGGCGGAGCTCGGTTACCACGCCCTCAACTCCCGCAAAAACGCCGTCACGCACTCGCACCCGTGTTCCCACGTTGACGCTAGGATGAGGCCGCAGGAGCAGTCCGCTCGCCAGTCCGTCACGAATCCTGTCGAGTTCCTCACAACTCACCATGCTCCCTGCTTCTTCGCCCAACAGGCGAAGCACGCCGGGAGTGGAGATGACGGAGAGCCTATTCTGAGGCAAGAAACGGGCAAACACATACCCCGAAAAAAGTGGCCGCTCCGCGATGACGGATCGGTCGGTCCACTTTACACGCTCAGTGTAGAGCGGCAGATAGTGCTCCACCGAACGCACATCAAGGTGCTGCGCAACTCGCTTTTCATGATTCGAAATCACATGGAGAACATGCCACGGATTCCTATGCATTAGTCGCTCCCGGGGTAAAACGTACCTGAGCACAAAGAGTGCTTCAATTGGTAGTTGCAGATACCGATTGCTTCTTTGTTGTCGTTTTTGTGCAATTCAACGTGCCTTTCAATGAAAGAAACCCAACGTGTCAAACCGGAGCGCGTGTCCTCACGCGGTGTCCGATCAAGTGTTTCAATCCAGCTCAATGGTCACCCTGATGCGAAAAAGATGTTCAGGAGTGGTTTGCCACTGAGAGATGGCGTCGGCGGAGTCAATGCCCGTTTCCGCGCGGCGCCTTTTCTTCTCATCTCATCAGACCAGCCTTCGCAATAGACGCATATCCACACATTTTGTCATCCGGCAAAGCGAGCTTTCAACATCAAAACCGCACTGCCAATCACTTTATACCCTCCAACGCGAAAGGGTCAAATCCTCTTCCGTTGATGTCGGTTACGATAGTTACGATTGGGAAGGGAAACATTTCTTGAACCGGCAAGCGCTGGAAAACGAGTCTGCAAGTTCTGGAAATGGTCTTTGCAGCGCGCCCATGCCTTCAAGTTTTCTGTGTCCCGGTAACGGCCCTGACGGGCTTGTCCGGGGCTTTGCCTTTATATCGATGCAAGAATATTGCGAGCGAATGCAACTGGTGCTATATTGGCTTGCAGCCAGCGCAGCAATAAAGTTGTTCGAACGCGTCCGTACCTGTAGTGCGAAAGGTGATTGACAATGAGACGACATGCTCTCCTATTCCTCTTTTCTACTCTCTTTCTGCTGGCGATGCCCCCGGCCGGCAGGGCAGCCGAGCCGCAATTCAAAGCCCTCCTCGTCCAGCATTGCGCCGCCGGAAACGGAACCGGTTTCTCGCAGTACTTCACCACTACATTTTGTAGCGAGCTTGGAGCATCGCTGATGAAGCACAAGGCAGCCGAAACAGTGTTGCAGGAGGGCGCCAGCATACCCTCAGCGGATGCACCCAACTCCCTGGTACTGGAATGCAAACTGAACGGCGATGCGAGCAAATCTCTGCTTTATACTGCGCACGTGCAGGCGGAGATCAGTGTCTACCGGGCCAGCGATCACGCGCTGGCAAAGACGTTCACTGCCAAGGCGGACTACAAGGGCATGGACAAGGAAGAGCATGTCGCGCAGTTGACAGCGGATATGGTTGGGAACGAGATTCGCAAGGCAATCAAGGACGTCAACCTGGCCAGCATCCCGCCCGCCCCGCCACCTCCTGCTGCTCCGTCCACAGCCGCGCCCTCCGCAGCGCCGGCAACCGTTGCGGAAACAGTATGGGTCAAGTTCGCCTCTAACCCTACCGGCGCAGAAATCACCATCGACGGCAACTATGCGGGCAGTACACCGGCGCAGATCAAGATGAATCCCGGCAAACACTCGATTCAGTTGACCAAAGCAGGCCACCAGGACTGGGTGCGCTCCATCGAGATTGTGGCCGGAGAATCGCGCACGTTTACGCCGGAGCTGCAACCGGCGAAACCATAACCACCCCGGCGAAAGCGTGCGTTGGCCGGGCAAGACCATCCTGGCACCTGTCAGCCAACGCCCACGCGATCGCCAACCATTTTGCGAAAGGAGATTCGCCATGAAACGTCTCGTCCTGTATCTGCTCCCACTCATTCTTCTCGCTTCTGTGCCGCAGCTATGGGCCACGAACGAGCCTCTCAGCTTCAAGTACATTGTGGTTCAACACTTTACCAATCCCAACGGAATCAACTTCCCGTCGATTTTCATTAATGGTTATTGCGACACCCTGCGCGACTGGCTGCTCTCGTTCCATGCTGCCAGCCAGGTAGTAGAGGATGCGGCGGCGGTTCCCGCCGCTGACGCCCCTAACTCTCTGGTCATTGAGGGGAGATTCACAGCTGCCCATAAAGGAGGATTCTCTTCCCCTGGCGATGTGGAGGGAGATGTCAGCATCTATCGCCTCAGTGATCACGCTCTGGTCAAGACCACGGCCTTCAAGGGCACATACTCGAATGCGCCTGAAAAACTCACAGTAGATAGGGGAATCAGATTCTCTTCCAGATTTGTGGCAAACCAGATCATGGTAGCGCTCAAGACTGTGAACCTGGCCAGCATCCCGCCCGCGCCGCCAGGATCGGCTCCAGCATCACCGGCGGCTGCCGGCGTACCGGGTGCATCCGCGCCGCCGGCCCCTGCCGCCATGTCCTCCGTGCAGTTTTCCTCCACCCCGGACGGAGCCGAGATCAGCATCGACGCCAACTATGTTGGGAATGCGCCCAGCCTGATCAAGATGAAGCCGGGCACGCACTCCATCAAGATGACCAGGACCGGCTTCCAGCCCTGGGTCCGCTCCATCGAGATTGGGGCCGGCGAGTTGCGTACCATCGCCGCTGAACTCGACCCGGTGAAGCCGTAATAGCACTCGCGCCGGACTCGGAGGCGTCAGCTTAATCCTGATGCCCCCGGTCGCCCCAGCATAAGCCGTCGCACGCGCAGAACGCTCCTGATTGTCACCGCGATCCTGCTTCTGCTGGTCCTGGCCGTCTTTCTACGCTCCATGGAATCGATGCTCCACTGGCCAGCAGCATTCTATGAGAACTCGCCCGCCGATGAGCAAAGATCACCCCATGTACCATCCGCATACAGCAAGGACAGCAGGCGAAAATATATTAATCTGTTGATTATAAATGAGTTAAATGGTGCCGGGAGGGGGGGTCGAACCCCCATGGCCGCGAGGGCCGGCGGATTTTGAGTCCGCTGCGTCTGCCAGTTCCGCCATCCCGGCGTGTCGTTTCAGGTTCTAAGTATCCGAATCTAAATTATTGGCCAGTGACTGGATCGAACCGCCGACGCCGGCCTTTTCAGAGCCTCGCTCCTCCACTGAGCTCCCTGGCCTCAGTGCACATTTCGCGTTGCAATTTCCTGCGCGGATGCCGGCATCGCCGGAGCTGGTGGGCGAATCCAAAGACAGTTGGCTGCAACAACTTGTGTCAGTATACCAACTTGTTGTGTCAGTATACCAACTTGCCGTTGCCCGCGCCAGAACCCGAATGGGCCATTGCTAGTGCCTGGCTGCGATATCTCCAGCGCTGTCCGCACTGGCTATGACTGCTCATTTACACTCTAGGAAAATCAAGATCACGGAATCTGAGGATGATCCCGGCGATCCGCCTCGTGAAGGTGAGTTCGCAGAGAGCGGAATCTGTCATTAACCGCCGTAACTTTTGTCGAAAGCTGATCGAAACGCGTTCGATGAGCGGTCCAAACTGGAGCTTCCGTCAAATTCCCGTTTTCCCCACGGCGCGATCGAGATACACGCCGGCCTTTCTCTGCGAGGGGTTTTCAGCAAGATTGAGCGCCGAATCCGGTCGTGAGGTTCCTGGTTCAGGATTCAATTACGGGAAGCTGGGGTGGCAAGCTGTGGCTCCAGGTCATGGGATTTCCCCGGCTGTCGACGAGCGGATTGATACCGAAGGAGAGGTACAGCCCCTCGGCCCAGCGTAGCGGGTGCACAGGATCCGGCTCGCGCTGGCCCAACAGACGCCAGAAGGCATGGTAGCGAGTGGACTTGACTCGCGGCGCCAGCAGACCAAAGTACCGGACGCCGTGCTGGTAAGGCTCCCGAATATGCTCGATCAGACGATTGCTGAACTCTTGTGTGGAGATGGTGGCCTCGTGGAACCGATTATCGTCCCGCTTGTCGCGGTAGCGAAACCGCACATAGTCGGCGTCAAACTCCAGGATGCGGCTGTTGGCGATGGGCGGGCGCCCGATGTAGCGGGCGACGTAGGCTAGAAGCGCGTGCTTGTTCGTACAGCCATGTTCCTCTATGTGCCAGAGCGCTCCCCGCTCATAGTCGATCTTCTCAAGCAATTGCTTCTGGCTCAGATCCGAGCGCAGCTTGCCCTGGCGCACCTCCAGTTCCAGTCGATCCAGTAGTTCGTATCGCCAGCGCTTCTGGAGCATGTCTTTTGAAAAGAAGATGTTCTCGACTAACCTGTTACCATTCAGATCCAGTCCGGTAAGACCCACTACGACATGCAGGTGGGGTTTGAACTTGAGCTCGGGGTTGAAGGTATGGAGGACCGCGATCAAGGGGACTTCGGCCTGGCGGCGCTCCCGGGCCAGATCGCTCATCACGCCGCCGCCAAGGGCAACAAGATCGGGAAGAAGCTGGCGGTTCAAGCGCAGAATCTCCCAATATCGATCTGGAATGGTGAGCATGAGGCCGCGATATGGTATTTCGGGCAAGTGGTTGACCACCTCCTGCTGGAAGCGGAGGGTCTGGAAGTAGCCACAGGAGGGGCAGGCGCGCGTCTTGCAAGTGTGGTAGAAAGTACGTGTCTTGCCGTCGATCGATGAGAAGACCTCGGCGCCGAGGGCCAGCGTGCCGCAAAGCAGCATCTTGTTCAGGGTGGCCCGCGCGTGGGCCCGCACGCCGGCGTGATCCCAGAGAGGCCGAATGTACTCAATCAGCCTCTGCAGTATTGCCTGCCGGCGCCGAAACCCGGGACATTGCCGCATCCGATTCGTAGACATCAAGTTTCCTTTCCATCCGGGCCAGCAACTCGAGGCCCGGATCACGAAACTCCTCAAGCGGACCGGAGCGAGTGAGCTCGTCGAACCACTGCCGGATCTGTCCGAACCGCTCCCTCGGGTGTTCGCTGACACGTTCGCTCTTGATGGCGGTTGCCCGGCCGAGGGCCTGGACCCTCTTTCTCCCGCGGCGTTCGGAGGCCCTGCGTCCCAATTCGCGCATCTGTTCATCGTGGTCAAGCTTCGAAATCTTCCAAGCGGCGTGGAGTCTGATGGTGCCCCGCAACGCTTTCTGCTTCAACAAGGGACAGCCCCTCTCGAAGATCTTCTCGAACTTGGTGACGCTTCCAGTACCGGCGCCGGCCATCCGGGCGAGCTCCCTGCGGACGTCGGTATGCTGAGCTTTGGTCAAAGTTGACGGATCCTTCTTGCGTCCGCCGGCGCGCTGGTTTTCACGCGCCCGCTCGCGCAGGGCCTCCTTCCGGGTGAGCGCCAGGGCGATCCGGCGACAGAGGTTCCACGAGTTCTTGGCCGAGGCGCGGGCCAGAATCATGTCCAGAGCCTCGTCTTCAGAGATCTTAAGTATCACGCATGGCAGAGTGGCGATCTGCCGCTCCCGGGCAACGACCCACCGCTTATGGCCGTCGATGATGGTTCTCTGGTGAGTTAAAATCAGGGGCTCGGAGCGAGCTTTTTCCCAGTGCTGGCGAACTTGTTCGAGTTCGACTTCGGTCGGATCGCAGTCCAGGGCACGCACTGCTTGGTGCATGTGAATCTCTTGGGTTTTCACGAAAGATATGCGTGGTCGGACCGGCGGCGGGGTCAGGCAAAAGCCGTCCGGGGATGCCTCCGGGGAAGGCTGGAGGATGGCTGTATGCTCGGCTGGAGCGGCGATGGCAGTTTCGCCGGCTAGCAGTGTGCCGTGGGAGCCACCGGCAGTGTCCGGGGGGTCAGGGAAGAGACTGCCCTGGTCATCGCTGGGCATCGGCGAGCCTTTCCTCAGTGAGGGCCGGCGCTGATTGGGGATCTTCCAGAGCCGGCCGCAGGTTCTCAGCGATGATGCGGTTCAATTCGCTGGTTGGCATTATCAGGTGGGTTTTTAGTTTCGCCGAGGCGACTTTGCCGCGGAAGGCCCATTGCCGAATGGTCCACACAGGCACCCTGTATCGTGCGCGACCAGGTTGGACTCCCGCACCATCACTAGCGCCACCAGAGGAAAACTCGATCAGTTCTGATTTCGGCCTTCTGCGAGGCAGTTCGGTAGTGGGCACCGAATTGTTTGTTGTCTCACAAGCGGTCGAAAGCCTATTGATCATGATGGTCCTCTCACTGGCGCCAATCTCGAATGGGCGCACCCCCGCATTCAAATCCACATCTTGCACTTATTGCCGTGTAGCGGGTACGGTCCCACGCTCTATCACCCGGTCAATCGCGCTCTGTGGAATCCGCACCAAGCGACCGATCCGAACAACTTCAATATCGCGCCTGGAAATCTTTGCCCAGATCGTCTTCGGGCTAAGGTTCAGTAATTCCGCCGCTTCTGGAACTCTCAAGAGTTTTGTCATCTGGATCTCCCTTTCTCACTGCAGATTCTGGTCCGGGGACGCCGCGTCCCCGTGCAACTAAAAGCCTTCGCTCGCACCCGCATTTCGCTTATGTTGAGATTAGGTACCTCAACGGAGAGTGTTTCGCTCAGCATTTCTTTCCCTCCACATACTCCTGTTTACTCAGGGGTACTTTGTGGCATAGAATAGTCCTCGTTGAACTCTTCTCCCGGGATACTACAGCATTCCGGAGCTATTTTTTGGGGTGTGGAAAAGTGGGCCGCCGAAAACTTCTACAGACTTCTACTGAATACAAATTCGATAGTTTTTGGTGGCGGTCATCGCTAACCAAAGAGGATCTGTTTTGGGCGCAAAACAATCTTGTCAAGGGCCCGGATGGCAAGTGCGCGTTTGAGCGAAGACCAGAGTTCACGCGAGAATATGAAGAATGGGTGCATTTTGTCGGCCCAACCCTGCCAAAGGACTGGTTACATCGTGTACGTTTTAAATATGACGAAGTCCACCCGTGGGTACTTGTCGAACTGGATGAACTATATGACTTTCGTCAGAAATTTGAAGAAGCACAGAGAGAACGGGATCCGGAGATTGCGCCGCATGTGAGATTCCGGAGGCTGGCCCCAGAAAATGACGCAGTTGCTTTGGGCTTCATCCTGGAATGTGGCCCTCTTTTCCAGGACGATATGACTCGCAAGCCAATCGTTTGGATCGACCTCAACGACTTCTGGAGAAAGCACGCGCGTTATGTGGCAGTTGTTCGGCTTTACGAAACGCTAGACGATTGCGAAAAACTGAGGAACGCTGTCGTAGATATCGCTGAAAGAAGGCAAATCCTAGACGCTGCAGGGCCTGCAGGATTGGGAATGATTCCTCATTCCCACAAAAACCAGCCTTTCGCTCGCCTTGTCAATTTTTGGCAGCTGGAGGAATATACAATGCTGGATCAGGATGGTGATCCAATGTTGGATCACCAAGTACTCCGCGATCATGCCCGGGAAATAATCTGTGCCGAACTGATGTTGCAGACATTTCAAGGAATTTACCCTGGCTGGAAAGAACTCGATGAAAAAGAGGGTATGGGGTTCCGTCCCACCCGAGTTGTTACCTCGCTTTGGGCGGCAATGTGGGATATGTTTGGGCTGGATACGTGGCGGGGTTATGGCTGGAGGTCCTGCAGGATCTGTCCCAAATATTTCTATCCCTTACAAATAAACAGCGAGTGCTGTAATCCGGAACACCAGGCACTCTGGAGTAAACGTCAATACGCAAAAAAACGTCGTGAAGCTGAGAAACTCAAGGCGTCTAAAAGGCGCCGTCAGACCAAGAAACACCCTTAAGGAGAAAAGGAAATGGCTGTCTATCAAAGAGGGGGCATTTGGTGGTATGAGTTCCAGTTTCTCGGTCAACGTATCCGGGAGAGCAGTTATTCCAGCAGCAAGAGCCTGGCGCAGCGCATCGAACGCGAGCGTCGGCGGTCCCTGGAATTAGGCGCATCTGGCCTAAAGCAGACAAAGCACCCGCAGCTGTTCAGCATTGCCGCACGAGATTGGCTCGATACCAACAAACCACACTGGAGCGCAAGTAATGCGCGCATTGAGGGATATAACGTTGGTCACCTGCTGCCGTTCTTTGGTAAGTTCCTCCTGTCGGACATCTCGGCCGATGACATCAACCGCTACCAGGCTTATCGAAAAAAGGAATGTGCAAGCCCGCGCACCATCAACATGGAGATAGGTGCCCTGCGCGCGATCTTGCGTAAAGCGCGTCTTTGGGCAAACATCCAGCCAGACGTTCGCATGCTTACTGTGCGGGATGAGGTGGGACGAGCATTATCTGACGACGAGCAGCATCGTCTGCTTGCGGTCTGCAAAGCAAGCCAGTCACGGTCGTTGTATCCCGCGGTGCTCCTGAGCCTTCATACAGGCTTACGGAATCAGGAGTTGAGGCTGCTCCGGTGGCGCCAGATTGATCTAATCGGGCATAAGCTGACCGTCGGTAAATCAAAGACAGCCGGTGGCCAGGGTCGCGAGATCCCTCTGAGCGTTACCGCCTTTCAATGTCTGCAAGAGTGGCGCAGCAACTTCCCCAATGCCATTCCGGCTCATTATGTCTTTCCTTCTGAGCGATACGGACTGGATGGAGAAAGGGGGTACACCGATGGAAAGCTGTTGCCCTATTCCATCCGGCCCGATGTTGCCATCGGCTCTTGGAGTACTGCATGGAGAGCCGCTCGCACCAAGGCGGGCGTCGCCTGTCGCTGGCATGACCTGCGACACACGTTTGTCAGCAAGATGGCCGAGGGCCAGGCATCGGACGCGACAATCATGGCGCTCGCCGGCCATCTGAGCCGCAAGATGATGGAGCGGTATTCGCATGTCCGGAACGAAGCGAAGCGGATTGCGATCTCGGCGCTCGATTCCCCGTCTTTCTTGGAATCACAACGGCGACAAATCAGCGCACCAAACTAAGGGCCTGACGTCGACCTGAATTGTACAGATTTTTCGCTGGGACCGGGAGAACAGGCCGGCCTTCCTGATGTAGTGATCGATTGTTCGGTCGGCAGAGACCTCCTTGGTGCAATTTATTGCTAACCTGCCCTGCCTTGTGCATCCATGCCTGGCATATCTTGACGGTGAAACTTGACCTGTTATCCGTCCCACCCCGTTGAGATGTCTGCGAAGTATATCTCGAGTTCGACGCCACAAAGCTCTTCACCGATTACAACCACTGGATGGCCAAAAGGAGCGTTGTGTGCTCCCGGAAAATATCCGTTTCATCCCTCAAAGTTGTGGCTGTGTGTTGAGTGGAATGGCTCGCCCCGTGTTCTCCGAGGGCGATATCAAATATTTTGAAAATTTGGATGAAATCGTTACAGAGTCCCCACAAAAGTCCCCACAGTCGAAGATGGGTGGAAGTTGCTAATGCGTCTAAGTTATTGATTCTAAATGGTGGACGCGGCAGGAATCGAACCTGCAACCTGTCGGTTAAGAGCCGAATGCTCTGCCAGTTGAGCTACGCGTCCTGGCCACTAAAAAACCGTGCCGAGGAATGGCTTTCACACGGTGCGAGCAGATAGAAATTTCTGCTGTCACTTGATGAATATAGCACAGCAGCGGTGCCTGCTCAAAACTGAAGACGGATGGACCGGCTCTGCGCTCTAAAAGTTGAAGGCCAGTCCGGCGCGGATGCTGCGCTGCTCCTGGGCAAAGATCAGCAGGGAGCCGTCGCTCAACAGATACGGGCGGTAACCTTGGGCCATCAGGTTGCCCACATCTAACAGCGCCTCGAAGTCACCGCAGCCGTTGCGGCAAAGATGAATGGGCTGGCGCAGGTGCAGGCTGAACCAGGGCGCTGCGGCGTCCACGGCAAATGGCGCAACCTGGGTGATGGTATCTTCCGGTTGCCAGCGGTAGCTGGCCCGCCAGCGCGTTTTGGTGCCGTCCAGGGTGCCGGATAGCGAAAGCGCGTATGTCTGGGTGCGGCGGGGATGGGCAGCAGCAAGCACCTGGGCTAGCGTTGCGGATTGTGGTGAGGAAGGCGCGGCAGCAAGTACAAGGGCGTTGCCGTTGGCGTAGCTGACGCGGAGATGATTCCTGCCGGCCACGCGCCGTTCAATGGATGCCTCCAGCCCGGCTGTGGAAAACTCCGGGCCGGCAGCGTGAAGCAGGCCGCTGGAAGGGTCCAGGAGCACTGCGGCGGAGCTGGAATTGCCCTCCGCAAAGTGGCTCATGGCCTCGATGACCGGGTTGTCAATTCGGTCGGCAAAGACCACAACGGCGACTCCCGACAAATCGGTTCGCCGCTCCCAGCCGAGTTCCTGATGCAACCCGTGTTCGATGGCCAGCTTGCCGTTGTGGGCAGAGAGACCGGGCAGCCACGAACGGGCTTCGCTATCTTCAGCGTCCGGCCCTCCGGGCAGAAACGTGGTTATGCGATAGCGAACCGTGGAGTTGCCGTCCCGCCAGCCCACAGAGGCAAAGGGCAGCACTGCTGCTACGGTTTGCGGAGAGGTCGAAGAGAGCCGGGCCAGCACCTGATCGGAACCTGCTTCACCCTCAAACTCGTCGCCCAGATGCATTGTCTCCCAACTGCGGATAACCACCTCATCCAACCCCTCGGCGCCTCCTGCGGCCACCTCCGGGCGGAGGGCGACGGCCGCCACCGACTGCACCGAGCCGGCAAAGCCCAGATCCTGGCGGAAACCCAGCATGGACTCCATGCTTCCATTGGTGCCGGGAGCGAAATCAACGCTGGCCAGCAGCTCGCGGCTGTCAGACGGCGTCTCTTCGACTGCCGTCGTAATGCGCTCGCCGTATTCGCCGAAGGTTCCTTCCTCGCCGGTGGCCACCAGGCGTGCCTTCAAACGCGGATGCGTGCCGGAGCCGTCGGCCACCACCACCAGAGGACCGTCCTCAAGCCAGCGCAGCAGGGGGCGGTTGGCGGCTGAGCGCAATGTCCAGGCCCAATCGTCCTTCTGAGAGTTGCCGGCTCGCGGCTCTGCTGGAAGCCACTGCATCGCTTCGTAAAAGCTGTTCAACGTGAGGTTGACGACTGTATTGGCGTGCACCCGGACGTTTTCCCGCAGAGAAGGCAGAAACCAGGCGCCCATGGCCTTGACCGCATAACGGCCCGGTAGGATCGAGGTGATGGAATAGCGGCCGCTCGAATCGGTGTAGACGCTGGCGATAACGGTCAGATCGGGGCGCAGCAACTGCACCTGGGCGCTGATCTGTGGAACGCCGGCAGAGTCGCGCACCTGGCCCGAAACCGACCCCGAAACCGATCCTGGTGCGGCTCCGCTCTCCGGGCCGCTGCCCAAGGCAATCAGCGCCGCGAAAACAACGAGATGGACCCTGCGCGTCATCAAGATCATTGGTGACCTGGCGGCGTCCCTGGCAATTTAACTGCAATCAAGCCCGCACGGACTTCCGGATCTTGCGTCCGCTAGCCCTGTGGTGCGGGATACATACTATTATTCCACGACAAAAGGCGCCGATTGCGCAATCTCTTGTTTTGAGAGTGCGTCATTCACTTTGATCGTCACCTTGTACTTCCCTGGGTCGAGCCCTGCGATGGGCAGCGACTTTTCCACCGTCATCTGATCGCTATGCGAGCCCAACTCCTTTGAATCCAATTGTTTTTCAAAAATCACCGTTTCTGTAGCGGGGGTGCTGGCTGTGGCGGCGCCGGTCTTGACAATCTGGTAAGTTACCGTCGCCTGGCTGCTCTTGGTAGCCTCGTCGATTGTCAGGTTGTAGACCTGCATCCAAAAGTTGAGCTGCTGGTTGCGGTGGTATTTCACCGGGGTGGCCGGGTTGGGGCTCACGCGAGGCCGGATAAAGGTGTTGCCGATAACGAAGTTGCCGCTGCCAATCGAGTGCGAATCGACCGTGTTCATCTGGTCAGCAAGAATCAGTGATGAGGTGCCCAGTTTCTCGTCGTGATAGGTCGGCACCTCCAGACTGCGACCGTAGTAACCCATGTGGTCGGGATTGTTCACGTCTTTGACGGCGATATCCAGGCGGTAGAGACCGGGCAGCAGGGGCAGCGCCTTCCAGTAAACCGACTGGCGGTCAAGGCTCTTCTCAAGCAGCTCGGCCGGCTGCGTCACCTCCACCGTGTCTTCGAAGGTCTGTACCGTCTTGTGGGTAAGGGTGGTCACCTTGCCCAGAATATTCACTACTCCCTTGGCCACGTTGTCTTTGGTCACAAAGGTGATGTCGCGATTCTTCATTTGCAAAGTAATCGGGACCAGAACCGTGCTTTCCGTCACCTTGACAAAGTCCGTGCGAACGTCAAAGGGGAAGATCGGGCCGGAGAGCAGTTTGTGCTCGGAGATAAAGCTTTCCAGATCCGTGAACTTGACTGGCGGCGGGGTAAATATCTTGGCGGCCAGCTCGATGCGGTCAAACTCCCTGGAGTTCTGCCCTTGCGATTCCGGGCCCGCGCCCAGGGCTTCCATACCGTTCTTGAAGCGGTCGGCCTTGCTGCCCTTGCCCATATCCTCATACAAAGTCCCGCCGGCGTTGGGCACATGCAACAGAGCGTCCTTCTCGCTGCGGTCGATGGTGAAGTGGTAATCGCCGCACATGCAGGAATCGACAAACTCCAGCTCGACGTTCTCGCCGATGCCCTCAAGATACCGGTAGTGCCATTTCTCGAAGGGGAACGTAGAGGTTGATCCGCCGCCTTCTTCCATGGGCCGCTGGTAGTTGCCCCCGGAGGGATGCGATTCGATGTCGTCGGGCTTGCCCCAGGCGATGTAGATGCGGCC
Source organism: Occallatibacter sp. (assembly GCA_050011175.1). Classification (GTDB taxonomy): domain Bacteria; phylum Acidobacteriota; class Terriglobia; order Terriglobales; family Acidobacteriaceae; genus Telmatobacter. Next base: position 41,480 of record JBEKJR010000015.1, on the reverse strand, counting down.
GCGGTCGGTCTTCCAGCCGGGCTTGCCTGCCGCAAAGTGCTCGTTGGCGTAGGCGATGCGACGGTAGTGCTCTTCGCGAAATTCGTTTTCCGGTGAATCCGGACTGGGATTGCGGCGCAGCCAGAACTGCTCGATGAAGGCGTCGCGCTCCTCGTCGTTGCTAAGCGTCCGGAACGCCTTGCGCTCCTCGTCGGAGATGATGTAGGTCACGTCCTGTTCCAGCCACGTCTTGTAAGCCCCCTTCAGCTCCTGGCGGACCGCCTTCTGGGCGGCAAACTTCTCCTTGTCGGAGCGTTCCCGTTTGAGAGGGTCTACTTCCTGATTCTGGCTGTTGGCCGGTTGCGCCTGTGCTGGCGGATTGTCCGTCTGCTGGGCATAAACTCTGGCGGCGGGAACAACATAAAGGCCGCAACCCAGTGCGACAATGAGAAGACCATAGCGGTTGAGCATCATTTGCCTTGAAAACTCCTGCGATTCCCTATTCTACGGGTCTGGAAAGGGATGGGCAAGATTCCGTAGGGAGTCGGCTTCCCATTGGACGCCGGATGACAGCCAGGGTAAGCTGTGAATCACCCCCCAAGGAACTGCTAAACTGTTTATAAGATGGGTATTGAGACCCTCTGTGCCACGCCCTCTGTCCGGCAAACAGGCGCGCTTGTTCTGTTATGTCCTGTTCTGCTCTGACGCTTTTGTTTTGATGCACTTGCAACGCTACTACATCCTGCCCGCAGGCCGCGTGTTCAGGGTGTTTTTTGATCTGGCTCCGGCAGACTGGTTGGCATCTGCCGGGAACTACTCCAACGCCGATTGCGTACACTGAAATTGGGGATTTCCGGAGCGCGTACCTCGCATGAAAAAGATACTTTTAATCATTCTCGCCGCTGTGGCCGTTGTCACCCTCGTCATCCTCTTCATTTGGAGGCAGCAGGCGGGCTACACTAAGGTTCTCACTGGCAAAGTCGTGCGTCAGGAGCTGGCCACGGTGGTCAGCGGCACCGGCCAGATTAAGCCCAAGACCTACGCTAATTTGGGCGCCACTGCTATGGGCCGCGTCACCCACCTTTTTGTGAAGGAAGGCGATCTGGTCAAAAAAGGTCAGACCGTGGCCACCATCCAAAATGTGCAGCAGCAGGCCGGTGTGAATGGCCAGCAGGCCGCCATCGCCGCCGCAAAAACCGATATTGCCGCCAGCACAGCCGCGGAAAAGACCGCCGAAGCCAACGTCGAGAAAGCCAGGGCCGATCTGGAGCAAAAGCGGCTGGACTGGGAGCGCGAACAGCCCCTTTACCAAGCCGGAATCGTGGCTAAAGCGGATTACGATCTCAAGAAGGCGGCCTATGACACCGACGTGGCCACTCTGAATCAATGTATCGCGGCGTTGAATCAAGCCCGCGCGCAAACCGAGTCCCTGCGCGGACGCCTGCAAATCCAGGTGGCCACCCTGCGCTCCAACCAGGATCTGCTCGACCAGACCATCTTCGTGGCTCCCTTCGACGCCATCGTCACCAACGAGCCCGTCCGCGAAGGAGAGTCGGTGGTCCCAGGCATCCAGAACACCGTGGGTTCAACGCTCATGACCCTGGCGGATATGAGCGTGGTCACCGCCGAGGTGAAGGTGGATGAGACCGATATCGTCAACATCCGCATCGACCAGCCCGTCGAAGTCACCGTCGACGCCCTCCCCGGCAAGATCTTCAAGGGCCACGTAACCCTGGCCGGCGATCAGGCCCTGCTGCGCTCCACCGGCGTGGCCACCTTGCAGTCCACCACCGGCACCGAGGAGGCCAAAGACTTCAAGGTGATTGTCACTCTGGACACGCCAACCAGCGACCTGCGCCCCGGACTCAGTTGTACTGCCAAGATCACCACGGCGCACAAGCTGAACATCCTCACGCTGCCTATCCAGGCGCTGACCATGTATACGCCCGAGGCTGATACCGCCAAGAACAGCGTGCAGGCGGCTTCCAATCCATCCTCATCCACTACCAAGAAAGAACCGCAGCAGGGCGTCTACGTAATAGAAAACAAGAGCGGCAAGCTACGGGCAAAGTTTGTGCCTGTTACTACCGGAATCACCGGTGCCACAGATATCGAGGTGCTCAGCGGCTTGACCGAGGGCCAGGAAATTGCCATCGGCCCTTACAAGACTCTGCGCAGCCTCAAAAACAATGCGCTGGTCAAGCGGGATACTTCCAAGCCGGTTACCCCGTCGACCGGCGGAAGTTCTTAATAATCGCCCAGGAAAGAGATGCGGATGGCTCTATTCGACACCACCACCGAAACCAGTACTGAAGACCTTGTCAAGGCCCAATCAGTGGCTCCGCCCAGCAGCGACATGATCGTCGTCGAGGACCTGTGGCGCACCTATGACATGGGTTCTGAGCAGCAGGTGCAGGCGCTCAGAGGTATCTCCCTGCGCATCAATCACAACGAGTATGTGGCCATCATGGGGCCCTCCGGCTCGGGAAAGTCCACGCTGATGAACCTGATCGGCTGCCTGGACACCCCCTCCAAAGGCCGCTACTGGCTCAACGGGCAGTTGGTCAGCGAGCTGGACGACGACCAGTTGGCCCGCATTCGCAACAAGGAGATAGGCTTCGTCTTCCAGACCTTCAATCTGCTGGCGCGCGCTACTTCCCTGCACAACGTGGAGCTGCCGCTCATCTATAACGGCACGCCGGCCGCGGCGCGCATTGAGCGGGCCAAAGAATCGCTGACCGACGTGGGGTTGGCGGAGCGCATGTACCACAAGCCCAACGAGCTCTCCGGCGGCCAGCGCCAGCGCGTGGCCATTGCCCGGGCGCTGGTCAACCGCCCCTCCATCATCCTGGCCGACGAGCCTACCGGCAACCTGGACTCCAAGACCGGCCTGGAGATTATGGCTCTGCTCGACACCTTGCACGCCAACGGAAACACTATCGTGCTGGTCACCCACGAGCCGGACATTGCAGATTATGCGCATCGTGTGGTGCATCTTCACGACGGCCAGATCGACTCCGACAAACCCTCCAAACGCTACCGCTAAAGCGCAAGAACAGCCTGAAACAAACCAAAATCACGCCCTCTCCCGAACCGGAAAGATGCCAACTCTTTCCGGTTCATGTTTTTTCCCCTTCCGCCGATGAAACTTCTGTAGGCCTTGGAATTATCGTTTGGCCCCTGGAGGCGAGGCACGTTGAGAGCCATGCAGAGCGCCGCTCAGTATCAGCCATCCGTCTCCGGTCTCTCCCTTGTGGATGTCGAAGCGCCTCCTGAATCGCAGCCTGTGGGGGTCAGCGCGGCATGGCGCAAGTTGTTGATGCAGGCGGACATGGCAGCTCCCTATGTGCAGGTGGCAGCCATCGAGGGGGAGCACGGCGTCGGCAAGCATACCCTGGCGCGTTATCTCTTCAGCCGCTCCCCCTTGGCCGCCGGCGCTTTTCAGCGGCGCGACGCCCGCGAATGGCTGGTTTCCGACGCCGACCCCGCCACCCTGGCCGGATTCACCTATTTGGACCGCGTGGACCTGCTGGCGCCTCCCGGCCAAGGCCTGCTGCTGGGCGTGCTCAAATCGCTCCAGGACCGCCCGCCGGGGCGTTTCGTGATGCTGGCCTCCTCCCAGACCTCGCTGCGCCAAATGGCCGCCCAGGGCCTGCTGCTGCCCGACTTGGCCTTCCGCCTCACCGCCGTGCGCTTCGCCATCCCACCCCTGCGCCAGCGCCGCGAAGACATTGCCGTGCTGGCTCAGGCCCTGCTCGACCGCATCTGCACCCGCTACCAGCAGCGCCCCGTCCTCATGGCTCCCGGAACCCTGGCCCGCCTCCTGCAACACAGTTGGCCGGGAAACGTGCGCGAGCTGGCCTCGGTGCTGGAAACTGCCCTGCTGGAGGCCGTTAACGGCATCATCCGCCCCGATGACCTGGCCCTGCCCTCCGGCCTGGAAGCCGCTCCCTCAGATCTGTCAGATCTGCGTCCGGCCGCGCGCACCGACAGTCTCAATCTGGACTCCGTCATTCAACATCACGTGCAATACGTTCTCGACCTGAACCGCGGCAACAAGCTGCGCGCCGCCCGCCAACTGGGCATCAGCCGCTCCACCCTCTACCGCATCTTGGGCAACGAAGCCATCCTGGCGCACTAGTGACAGTGGACAGTGGACAGTGATCAGGGGTCGGTGGTCAGAGAACATACAGCGAAGAAATGCCGGGTTTTTCAGGCTACGCGAACCAAAAATAGTTCACTTATACATAAACACTTTTTGCGAAAAATTGGGCAATTTGGGAAGCGTCAGAGCGCACTATTTTCCCTTTTCTTTCGCTTTTCTATTCACCACGGTCGTGGGTCAGGGGACAGGGAATAGGGAATAGGGAATAGGGATTAGGGATTAGGGATCAGGGTAGGCCGTCCAGGCAGAGGCCTTTGGCAAGGCGGAAAGATCTATCTTTATTTCACGCTAAGGGCTGTCCTCGCCAATTGAGAACTATTCGCTATCTGTTGATTCCTAGAAGCCGACTTTTCGGTACCGATGTGGCCAACTTCCTCGAAGCCAGTACGTAGACAGTTCCCAATAGCCGAGAAACGTCCTAAGCGCGGCAACGACGAACTGACGATCCATTATTTTACTATTTTCTTCGCCTGAGCTAAGCTATCCTAGTGGTGGGTGCCTCCTCGGAGAATCCTTAAGAAGGCTCTTTGTTACTGAGGGTATATGAATAGAACAATACGATTGTCTATGTCCGTTGAAGCCGGGCAAGCTGCAGATGGCATGAACCTTCCCGAAGGCGTGACGATTAAGGATATGATGAAAAGCATGTCTTTCGATGGATCCGGACAGGTTGCTCTCACATTCGTTCTCCAATTAGGGAGTGCTGTCACATCCGGTATTCTAGCGCATTGGCTATATAACACTTTCTTCCGGTCGAAGTGGAGTTCCCTCAATAAGAAGATCACAATCCAGGAGCGAGTTGAAGCATTTGCGACCGAAAAGGATCTCCACCTAATCATCGAACGCGAGATTCGGGCGTCCCTCCCGCCCGATAGTCAACATGCAAATTCTACCTCGTAATCGCATCGAAGAAGAGCACCTTAAGGCTCTTAAGCGGTTCGGTTATCAACCGACTGATTGGACATTCGAGCGGCAGTTATCCGCTCTTCGAAAGAAGTTCCCCGACTGGAAGACTGACGGTATGCAGTCGCTTAGTCGGTGGTCTCCCTCTCGATTTGAATTTGTTGAACTTGTACCCCTCTATTACCTAGCTACTACGCACATCCAGACCATGCAGCAAATGTCGAAGTGGGCACTTCCAGCGACGCAGTTCCTTATCGCGAGCGATCCTTCTCAGAAGTTAGCAGCTTATTGTAACGAACATAGCAACCACGTAAGCCGCGACGACGTCGGTAATGTCTGCCGACACATTATCTGGGTCAATATAGGTCTGATCAATTTTGTAAAGGTTCTTGCAAACCATTTCGCCTGGGTACTAGCCGGCGACAAAGAAGGGCTAATCGCAGCTTTCGATGATGTCGCCCGAACTCAGGATCTGGAGGTTTTGGCCGTAAGGTTTCGAGATCGGCGCTTCCCTGTTGACACCGAAATGCTGCGCGGGGCATATCCTCAACAATGTTCTGAGGATATTTCCTGGTTCCCTCCACCTTTCGGCCGAATAGAGGATCTTAGCCCCAAGACCCAGACTGTTGTCAGAATACTTCAGATCGCTATGACGACATTTGTGATAGGCCACGAAATGGGTCACATTTACCTTGGCCACACAGGATTCCATCCAAGAAAACTCCTTATCACATCTCAGACTCTGCCTTTTCCGGCACCATTCAGAGCCGAAATCGAGGCAGACTTGGTTGGAACGATGTCCGTTTTTGATGGCATTGCGGCCGAAGTATCAAAATCAAGATTCTCGATTGATTTTACTTGGATTGCCCCTCTTCTCTACCTATCGACCATGACGGGAGTTGCTCTGCATTATTCCGATGAAAAGGCGCAGGAATGGGCCTGGCGGCTAATCATGTTTTCCAAGACATTAGTTGGCACTCTCCAGAAATGCGAGTTTGAACACGAGCGAATTCGCCGGATTTCCTTGTCTCTCCCCACTATTGCTGCTGCGACAATTGAATGGATGCGACTGGAACTTGCACCAAGTGCACCAAACGATTTTTCATACATCTTTCTAGACCAACTCAGGACTGTTTGCGGAAGATAACGGCAGGGACACCGATATTTTAGGACTATGTCAGAAGCATTCAATGATCACGGGAAAAACGCTGCGACTATTTTACGAGGGCTGGTGGCGACCTAAACTGTCGAGCCCGGACTAGCGAGAAATCTGAAATTATTCCGGGCCAGAAGTCGGCTTGTAGGACGTTTAATCGGATAGGTACCCGATAAACGCCGATGTCGCCAGGAGGATTTTTGTTTGTTGCGAAATCGCCGAGTATTAAACCGAGAGGTGGGGAGATTTTTCGGGTTTGTGCCGGCTGACAATCGGGATGGGCCTGCACCATCTTCCACACTCAAGATGAGGGCGATTTCGCCCCCTGATTTCAAAGGAACCTCTGATTCAATCCGATTCCTAGCGGGATATTCCCTCAGGGGCTAAAGCCCGCACTCATTTTGTTTGATTTGCGGCACGGCTATTGGTTCCTGCATAAATAATGTCCTTGCGACGTCCCTACAGGACTCCGTAACGAACTTGTGGAATCCCTTATCCCCACGCTACCACCCCAAGAAACAAAGATCGTTTCTTGGGGACCCCGGTGAAGCGCGGGGCTAACCAACTCTGCGCCTCCGGCGCGTTTGTGCGGACATTACTTATGCAGACCTCAATAAAGCCATGCCCTGATACAAAGCCCGAGTTGGGCATTTGCGGCAATAATTCTGCCGAGATTAAAACCTGCCAGCCGCGCCCTGATACAAAGTAATTTTTGAAACATCCCCGGAGCAGCAATCGGGATGGGCCTGCGCAATCTTCTACACTCGATACAGGGCGATTTCGCCCCCTGACTTCAAACCGAGGATTGCTCCCTTGAAACGATTCCCGCTTACTGCCCTGTTTGTTGCCGCGTTTTTGCTGCTTGCTTTTGCCCCCGCGATGTCCGCGCAGGCTCCGGCTGCCCCTCCCGCTCAAGCCGCCTCGGTTGAGGCCAACCGCAAGGCTCTCAATGGCCTCTTTGAGGAGTACTGGCAGGCGGTGATGGAGCGCTCGCCGGAGTATGCCTCGTATCTGGGCGACAAGCGCTACAACGACCGCATCGACGACCACTCCGTGAAGGCGGAGAACGACTGGCTGGCCCGCGAAGAGAGCTTCCTGATGCGTCTGGCGATGATCGACCCGGCCGGGCTGACCGACCAGGAGAAGATCAGCCGCGAGTTGCTGCTGCGCCAGTTTGCCGACGACGAGGAGGGCGCGCAATTCAAGGAGTGGGAGATGCCCCTGAACCAGTTGGGCGGCATCTATACCGCTTACCCCAACCTGGCGGCGCAGTTGAGCTTTATCACGGTCAAGGACTACGACGATTGGATCGCGCGGTTGCACGCCGTTCCACACGCCTTTGACCAGGTCACCACCAATATGTCCATCGGCATGGACGACCATCGCGTGCCGCCGAAATATCTTCTAACCAAGGCGCTGGAGCAGGTCAAGTTGCTGGCCAACCAAAAGCCGGAAGACTCGCCGCTGGCCGCGCCGCTTAAAAAGTTTCCCGCCGCCATCACCCCCGCCCAGCAGGAGCGCATCAAGGCGGAGATGCTGGGCGCCATCGGCAAAGAAGTTCTGCCCGCCTACCTGCGCTTTGCGCGCTTTCTTGAGGTGAGCTACATTCCCGCGGGACGCGCGGAGCCCGGCGTGTGGGCGCTGCCCGATGGAGCAAAATACTACGCCTACCAGATTCGCCGTGAGACGACCACCAATTTGACCGCGGAGCAGATTCACCAAATCGGGTTGGACGAGGTGAAGCGCGACGAGGCGGAGATGCTACTTATCGCGCAGAAGCTGGGCTTCGCAGATTTGAAGAGCTTCCGCGCGAGCTTCAAGAACAATCCCAAGCTGCATCCGGCGTCGCCCGAGGCGCTGATAGACGCTTATCGCGGCTATAAAACGCAGATGCAGGCCAAGCTGCCGCAGCTCTTCGGACGGTTGCCCAAAGCGCCGCTGGAGGTGGTCGCGGTTCCCGATTACCTGCAGAAGACCATGTATCCCGCTTACTACGAGCCGGGCACGCCGGATGGCAGCCGGCCGGGTCGCCTGCGCGTCAATACTTACAACGCTACCGACCGCAACCTCTACGCGGTGGAGGCCATCGCCTACCACGAGGGAGTTCCCGGCCACCACTTGCAGATTTCCATCGCCCAGGAGCTGGACGGGCTGCCCACCTTCCGCAAGCACGAGAGCTATACGGCCTACGAGGAGGGCTGGGCGCTCTATTCCGAGCGATTGGGCAAAGAGGTGGGCTTCTACCAGGATCCGTACTCGGACTACGGGCGGCTGGAGGCCGACATCTGGCGCGCCATCCGGCTGGTGGTCGACACCGGCGTGCATTCCCAGCACTGGACTCGCCAGCAGATGGTGGATTACTTCCATGAGCACTCGGCCATGGACGAGACCACGATTCAGACCGAGGTGGACCGCTACATCGGCTGGCCGGGACAGGCCCTAGCTTACAAAATCGGGCAGATGAAGATTCTGGAACTGCGCGACCGGGCAAAGAAAGCTCTGGGCGACAAGTTCGATCTGCGCGCCTTCCACGACCAGGTGCTGGACTCCGGGGCGCTTCCGCTGGATGTGCTGAGCGACCGCATCGACGCGTGGATCGCCGGGCAGAAATAGTGCGCCGTTTCGCGATAGGTTTCAGGCAAATGCCCTAGCTGCGCGCGGCCGGCTTTGATCGAACACGTGGAGTGGCCGAACCACGAGGTCTCTCGGGGTTACGCTCGGTGAATCGATCGTGCAGAACCACATTGAGCAGCGCCTTGAGGACCCGGATACGGCCGTTGTATTCGATGAGGCCGAGCTTGCGAAAGCGATTCATAAAGAAGCTGACGCGGGAGCGGGTGGTGCCGACCATCTCCGCCAGAGTTTCCTGGGTGATGGGAGGGACCAGATGTTCCGGTTTATCCGGCTCACCGAATTCGGCCAGGATGAGGAGAATTCTCGCCAGGCGCCTTTCGCTGGAGTCGAAAAGCTGAGCAACAAGATCGGCTTGGGATCGCATACTACGTGTAAGTAGAAATTTCAAATACATTTCAGAGAAGGAACTCTCCTCGTGCATGACGCGGATCATCTCTTCCCGCGCTATCTCCAGCGCGGTACAGGCGGTAATGGCGCTGGCAGTGGCCAAATGGAGCGCGCCCAAGCTGGCCAGCGATTCCTCTCCAACGAATTCTCCGGCGGGGAGAAGCGCGATGGTGGCTTCCTTCCCCTCATGCGAAACGACGGTGAGTTTTGCCCGGCCCGTCTGAAGATAAAAGATGGAGTCAGCCGGACTTCCTTGCGCAAAGAAGACCTGCTTGGGCTTCAATTGGACGATTCTTCGTCCCACTCCTGCCGTTGCCAGGAAGGCGGCGAGGTCAAAGGTCATACTTTTCACCTCGAATAGAGAAGATTGATGGACCAAAGTCTACTCTATTATTCTGGCGGTCTTTGTACGGTATCTGACATAACCCGAACTTTGTCAGACACATAGTAAGCATCGCGCATACTAACTATGATAAGGTTTTGTCTGAAAGTGAGGATTCCTTGCACGCAAGCGGCTATAAGAACACTCTTTTGAAGGCTCTGGACGGGGCGATCATCGAGCGCCTTCGTTTGCAGCCGGTCAAATTCGAGCTGAATCACGAAATCGAATTTCCTGGCGACCCAATTGATAACCTCTATTTTCTCGAAGAGGGGATGGCGTCGATGACGACAACCTTCAAGGATGAGTCTCAGGTCGAGGTAGGGATGTTCGGTTATGAGTCGGTCATCGGCGTCTCAGCTCTGATGGGAACAAAAAAGAGCCTGAATCGCGTCTATACCCAGATTGCAGGCCATGGCTATAGCTGCCGCGTGGAGGACGCGAGAAGAGAGTTCCGCCTGGGCGGCTACTTTCAGTTTCTGGCTCTGCGCTATGTTCAGGCACAGCTCGTTCAGGCCATGCAATCCGCCGGATGCAATGCTAAACACAATTTCGAACAGAGACTCGCCCGCTGGCTGCTCCTCTGCGCGGACCGCGCGCACGTCAACACATTCAAAATTTCGCATGAGTTTCTGGCAGACATGCTTGGAGGCCGCCGTCCCACTATTTCCACGACAGCCGGGATTCTCAAGCGAAAAGGACTTATCGAATACACCCGGGGAGAAATTCGCATCCTCGACGTTCCTGGGCTAACGAAGGCCTCTTGCGAGTGCTATCTGATCATCAAAGATCACCTCGACAATTACACAGAGTTCGACACCGCGATCACGGCGTAGCCGCTTTCGAACCGGTCTCATCAACCGTTGTATCGACCCGCGGAGGGCATGAGCCCCGTCTTGCTCCACCCCAGCCGGTCTCCCAGGTCCGAGAATCCGGATCTGAGCTACCGGGGATCGGGGCACGGGAAACAAGGTTGTCCGGCGTGATAGCCTGTAATGTCCCTTTTTCAGCAGCTTTCCGGCTCTTTTTCGCTGCGATTGCGGGCTATTGCACCCATTGGAGAATTGGCATGAAACGCGCTTTGACATTCGTCTTTGTCCTTGGATTTTCCTGCTGTTTGTACGCCCAGGCTGTGGATACAGCCGTCTGCGAGATTCTGAACAATCCGCAGTCGTTCAACGGAAAGATCGTCCGCATTAAAGGCACGGTGGCAGCCTCTTTCGATCAGTTCGTCGTGAAGGGCGCAGACTGCGGCATCAACGTCAACAAAAACATCTGGCTTTCCTATCCGGAAGGCACCAAGGCCAAGGCGGGTCCGGCGGTCATGGTGCAGGTTCAACCGGCGCACAACTTCGCCGGCGACGTTACCGCGGTGCAACGCACCCCGGTAACACTGGACAAGAACAACAAGGATTTCAAGCTCTTCGATTCCCAGCTGGCCGCGCAGTACAGGAAAGGCGGAATGTGCCTGGGGTGCAACAAGTTCGAGGTGACCGCCACGCTGGTGGGCCGGTTGGATGCCGTCGATAAGGCCGTTGTGCGGCGCGACAAGGCAGGCAAGATCATCGGCTTCGGCGGCTTTGGGCATATGAACGCTTATGCCACCCGCCTGGTGTTGCAATCGGTCTCTGAAGTCACTTCGAAGGAGATTGACTACTCCCAGATTCTGGCCATCACCAAGGACGACACGGCGCCTGAAACGCTCAATACGGACCCGTTGGAGGCGGCGCGCAAGCTGGCTGACGCCTATCCCGCCGGCGATAAAACCGGGCAAGCGATGAAGCGGGCTGCCTATGCTTTCGGCAAGGCGAACGAGAAAAATACCGGGGTTGTGATCGTGCACGGACCCGGCAACGAAGCCGCCGCAAAGTTCGAAGGCAAGGGAGCGGTTGATTCCCCTGACGGCTTGTTGTTTACCTGCACCATCAACGAGAGCAAGGTATTCGGCGAGGCCGAGAACAGGGCTGTCTTTTTTGCCGGTGAAAACATCGCCAACCTGCGCAACCCATTGCCGGACGATGTGCTTACCGGGCTTTACGATCTGGAAGAGCGTGGCCTGGTCATTACAGCTCTTGACGCCTTAGGCAGCGGTCAGAAGACTTTGACTCTGCCGGGCGGTTATCTGATGTGGAACAAGGCCTGGCCGCAAGACGACATCAGCAAGAAAGTGAACGAAGCGATTGAGAGCTTCGTCCTCAAGGAAGAGCTGCTCCACGAGTAAATGCATCTCAGGGAGGACAGGCCGGCAACTCCGCATCTCCATGCGCTGGACCGCGGGCATGTCCGCTGCGATTAGAGCATTTTCACAGTTCCTGTAGGGTGGGTTTCGTGGTTTCCCACCCATTTCACAATTGAAAACGCAGATCCTTCGACTGCGCTCAGGACGAAATGGATGGGGCACGGAGCATCCTTACACTATCAGTAAAAATGCTCTAAAATCGCGGTATCCGCGCGTGGTGAATGCGAGGATGAATGAAAGTTGCATCTTTCACATCCATGAATGGGAAATCCAGGAAAGGAAAAAAGATGGCGGAGAGAACCGTTGAGGCCAACGAAGTTCCCGCGCAGCTACCGCAGGCGCGCGTGGCCGTTCTGGGCGCCGGCAAGATGGGGGGCATCCTGTTGCAGGCCTTCCTGAAGCAGAACCTGTTTGCGCGCAACCAGATTCACGCCACCGTGGGCCACGCCGAGAAGGCCGTGGCGCTGAGCACGCAGTGGGGCGTGGACGTATCGACCAACAACCTGGAGGCGGTGCGGAACTCCGATTTGATTCTGCTGGGAGTGAAGCCCTTCCAGGTGCAGGATTTGATGGCGGAGATTCGCCCCGCGCTCTCGCCGGCCAAGACGCTGGTTTCCTTTGCGGCCTCGGTCAAGACGCGCGCCATTGAAGAGGCGGCCGGCATGGAGATCGCGGTGATTCGCGCCATGCCCAACACGCCATCGACGCTGGGCGCGGGCGCGGCCGGATTGTGCCGCGGGCGCTTTGTCTCTGACAAGCAGATGGAGCTGGCCCAGCGCATCTTCCAGACCGTGGGCCGCACCGTGGTGGTGGACGAGAAGCACATGGACGCCGTGACCGGCCTGTCGGCCTCCGGACCGGCCTTCATCTACATCATCATCGAGGCCCTGGCCGAGGCGGGCGTAAAGGTCGGGCTGCCCCGCGATACGGCCACGGAACTGGCCGCGCAAACTACCTTTGGCGCAGCCAAAATGGTTCTGGAAACCGGCTACCACCCCGCCCTGCTGAAAGACGCTGTCACCACCCCCGCCGGATGCACTATCGACGGCATTCTGGAACTGGAAGAGGGCGGCCTGCGCGTCACGCTGATTAAGGCCGTGATGCGGGCGACGGAGCGGGCCAGGGAGCTGGCGGCGGGGTAAAGCGCGAGGGACTAGGGACTAAGGGACTAGTTTTTCGTGCTGGATTGTGGTTTGTGGTTTTCCTGGTCTCAGAATCGAGAGCTGGTACTCGCTAACTCCGCTAACTCGCGCGAAGCGCGGCTAACAACGCTAACTCCGCTAGCGCGCTGACTCGCTAACTTGCTATCATGCTCATGCAACGCCCAACCTGGCTGCCCAAGACCCTGCCGGAACTCGACGGGCTGCGCGGCCTACCACGATGAGCACGTCCGCAATGTGGCCGCAAAGCGCATCCAAATGTGATGAAATCTGGTCATTCTGCTACGGTAAGGATAAGAACATCTGAGACGAAAAGAAAGCGAAGGGCGCAGGTAGCCTGTGGACATGGACGGCGCTGGACGCTGATTCCAAGCTGATCGTCTCTTACCTGTGCGGTGGCCGGGATGTAGCCTGGGCGAAATTGTTTATGGAGGACGTAGCGTCGCGTTTGATCACTCGCGTACAGATCACCACGGACGGCCATAGGGTATATGTTGAGGTCGTCAAAGGTGTGTTTGGCATGGGGCTGTGGACTACGCGATGCTGATAAAGCTGTACGGCTCACCTACAACCCCGGAAATGCGCTATAGCCCCGGTGAATGTATTGGAACCGAATCCCATGTCGTTTCGGGAGGTCCAGACCCGAAATTCATCAGCACGTCCTATGTGGAGCGTCAGAATCTGACGATGAGGATGTCAATGCGGAGGTTCACACGTCTAACAAATGGGTTTAGCAAGAAGGTAGAGAACCATGAGCACATGCTGGCTATCTACTTTCTTTAATACAACTTCTGCTATGTCCACCAGACGCTGAGGGTCACTCCTGCAATGGTGGCAGGAATCTCCCGCCATGTCTGGAGCATCCAAGAAGCCGTTGAGTTGCTGGACCACAGGTCAATTCTCGATGGACTGCGCCAAGTGGCTTGAGGCGAACCTCTCTCCGATGTGGAAAACTTTGGTGCTACTTTCGGGGTATACAACAGTATCATGCGGTGGTATACACTTTGGGATACATGAAAGCGAATGGAAATGCCCGCACGTGAAGAGGCGGATTTTGGGGCATGAGAACGTCTTAGTGCTTTAATTGGAACACTAAACGGTCTCTTGAATCACAACCCTTTTGCCCGGAAGGGGAAGTCATATGACTCAGGCGACGGCACGGAAGGTAAGAACCCTCATCAGAATCACCCGGAGAAACATGTCCCTCGCTCGCAAGGTTCATGGCGAGAAGACCCCGAGCTGTTCTCCGTTCATTGGTTCTGCGGCCAAGTATTACCCGGCACTAAAGAAACTTGCCGCGAAATAACCCATGACGTATAGGCTCTCCGCCGCTCTAATTGAGAACGCACATGATTTTGGCATTGCTATGGTTTGGCCGGGGATAGAGCCGGTCGGCCCAGGTACGTGTCTTGATTTCAATCTTCTCTATTCGGCGGCAGAACAGCCTTACCAACACTGCTTTGGCTGCGAGGTATATCCTACTCTTGCAGCTAAAGCGGCTTATCTATTCGTTCATCTTGCCACCGGCCACGTTTTCAATAACGGGAATAAGAGAACAGCAACCCTTTGTCTGGATGCGTTCCTTCTCATTAACTCCATGTTCCTTACACTCTCAAATGAGGAAGTACACGAATTAGCTCTGAATGTCGCATCTTCTGGCGAGAGGGGAGAGCGATTCGTGGATGTGCTGGCTTCTACCACTGCCCTTATAGAACGAAACATGATTCCTCTCTCCGCATTCAGGACCATAGATTCAGCCATGTATCGCTATCTTCATCGACGAAAACGCATATTTAGGGATAACGTTCTGAATCGACCAGGTGCACCGCTGGCTCAGCAGCAGTAGAAATGCTGTATGCCTATGTGGAAATCATTTGGCCCACTAACTTTATCTCTGATTGGTTTTTCGTCGGGACATTGATCTGCTAACCTGCTATTTGCCCATGCAACGCCCAACCTGGCTGCCCAAGACCCTGCCGGAACTCGACGGGCTGCGCGGCCTTGCGGTTCTGGGGGTGGTCTTCTACCACTGCGATCCGCTGCTGGCAGACACATGGATTCACCCTGCCACTCAGTGGGGATGGGCGGGAGTCAACCTCTTCTTCGTGCTCTCCGGATTTCTGATTACATCTATACTGCTGGACGCGCGCGGCAAGCCTCGTTACTTTCGCAACTTCTATGTGCGGCGGATACTGCGCATCTGGCCGGTCTACGCGCTGGTGGTGGCGGTCTGTTACTGGCAGTCGGGGTGGTTCATTGACCCCAAGGTTCCAGACCAGATTCGCAGCCCCTTCTGGCCGGGATACATCTTTTTCACGCAGAATCTTTTTCGTGTAACGCTGCCGGCGTCATTGGTGCCCACCTGGTCGCTGGCCATCGAACAGCAATACTACCTTTTCTGGGCGCCGCTGGTGCGCTTTTTGCGCCGCCCCTGGATGCTGGCGACTTTTCTGTTTGCGGCACTGGCAGGCACGGCGTTGCTGCGCCAGGCTCATCTTGCCTGGATTACGCCCCTCAACACGCTGATCAACCTGGACGGAATCGCCATTGGAAGTCTGCTGGCGCTGGGGCTTTACACGCTCGCGCTCAGCCGCCGCACATGGCTCCTGCTTGGCCTGGTCAGCTTCGCATTGGGCATGGGGGCCGCATTCACTGTAGCGGGAGGAACCGTCTATCTGAACACCGCGCTGGCAACGGGCTTTGCCGGCGCCGTGCTGGCTGCCATGGCCTCCACCGGCGCGCGCAATCCCGTCAACGTCCTGCTGCGCCGCGGGCCGCTGGCCTTCTATGGCCGCATCAGCTACGGCCTTTACATGATCCACATCATGTCCTTCATCTTCATCGGCTGGTTCGACCTGTGGATGGTCCGCTACGGCATGGCCGGAAACCTGGCGGTGGTGGCTGCCCGCTTCGCCGTCTCCACCGCGCTGGCCGCAGCAATGTGGTACGGCTTTGAATCGCAGATTCTCAAGCTCAAGCGGTATTTCTAGCACAACCGCGCCGTTTTCCGAAAAAGGCATCGGCCGGCCAAATCCCACAGCATGAATCGGCATCCGTCCGCGTGTGACTTCAATCACCCAGCCTGGCTCCCGGTTGCTGCTACGCTGGACATGTCACGCAAACCTCCCCTTGCGAGGTGCCCTATGAGCGAAGCCACGAGCAAAGGTCCCCTGAGCCTGGAGTTGCTGGCCAAAATGAACGCCTACTGGCGCGCCGCCAACTATCTCTCCGTCGGCCAGATCTACCTGAAAGACAACCCGCTGCTGAAGCGTCCGCTCACTCTGGACGACGTGAAGCCGCGCCTGCTGGGCCACTGGGGCACCACGCCGGGGCTCAATTTTCTCTACGTGCACTGGAACCGCCTGATCGCCGAGCGCGACTTGAATATGCTCTACATCATCGGCCCGGGGCACGGCGGGCCGGGGCTGGTGGCCAACACCTACCTGGAAGGCTCCTACTCCGAAATCTACCCCCACATCGAGCAGAACGAGGACGGCATCAAGCGCCTCTTCCGGCAATTCAGTTGGCCATACGGGATTCCCAGCCACGTGGCTCCGGAGACGCCGGGCTCGATTCACGAGGGCGGAGAGCTGGGCTACTCTCTGGTTCATGCTTATGGCGCGGCCTTCGACAATCCAAATCTCATTGTGGCCTGCGTGGTGGGCGACGGCGAGGCCGAGACCGGCCCGCTAGCCACAAGCTGGCACTCCAACAAGTTTCTCAACCCGGCGACCGACGGCGCGGTGCTGCCCATCCTGCACCTGAACGGCTACAAAATCGCCAACCCCACGGTGCTGGCGCGGATTCCGCACGCCGAGTTGGAGAGCCTGATGCGCGGCTACGGCTATGAGCCGTTCACACTCGAGGGCGACGATCCGCTCGTCATGCACCAGCAGGCCGCGGCGGTCTTCGACAAAATCTTCGACCGCATCGCCGAAATCCAAAAATCCGCCCGCGCGGCCAAGGGTCCCATCGAGCGCCCGGCATGGCCCATGCTGATCTTGCGCACGCCCAAGGGCTGGACCGGGCCGAAGTTTGTCGACGGCAAACCGGTGGAGGGAACATGGCGCTCTCATCAGGTTCCCTTCTCCGAGATTCGCGAGAAGCCCGACCACTTGCGCCTGCTGGAAGAGTGGATGCGCAGCTACAAGCCTGAGGAACTCTTCGACGAGAAGGGCGCCTTCCGCGCGGAGCTGGCCGCGATTGCGCCCAAGGGACGGCGGCGCATGGGCATGAACGCCCACGCCAACGGCGGCCTGCTGCTGGAAGCCCTGAAGATGCCCAACTTCCGCGATTTTGCGGTGAAAATCGAGGGCCGCGGACAGAAGGACGTGGAATCGACGCGCGTTCTGGGGCAATTCCTTCACGGAATCATGGAAGCCAACAAGGAGCAGAAAAATTTCCGCGTCTTCGGCCCCGATGAAACGGCCAGTAACCGCCTCCAGGACGTGATCACCGGAACCGGCAAGGAGTGGATGGCCGCAACGCTGCCGGTCGACGAAAACCTCTCGCAGACCGGCCACGTGATGGAAATTTTGAGCGAGCACATGTGCCAGGGCTGGCTGGAAGGCTATCTGCTCACCGGCCGGCACGGCCTCTTCAACTGTTACGAGGCCTTCATCCACATCGTCGATTCGATGGCCAACCAGCACGCCAAGTGGCTGAAAGTGACGCGGCAGATTCCCTGGCGCAAACCGATTGCGTCGCTCAACTATTTACTGTCGTCGCTGGTTTGGCGGCAGGACCACAACGGCTTCTCGCATCAGGACCCCGGATTCATCGACCATTTGGTCAACAAGAAAGCCGAGGTAGTGCGCGTCTATCTTCCGCCGGACGCGAACACGCTGCTCTCCGTCGCCGATCACTGTTTGCGCAGCAAGAACTACATCAACCTGATCGTCGCCGGCAAGCAGCCCGCGCCGCAGTGGCTCACTATGGACGAGGCTGTGGCTCATTGCACCACGGGATTGGGCGTATGGCGGTGGGCCTCGAACGATGCGGGAAATCCTGATATAGTCATGGCCTGCTCGGGCGACGTGCCGACGCTGGAATCGCTGGCCGCCGTCACCCTGCTGCGCACCCTGGCGCCTGACCTCAAAATCCGTGTCGTCAACGTGGTGGACCTGATGGCTCTGCAGCCGCAGACCGAGCATCCGCACGGTCTGCCCGACGAAAACTACGACCAGATTTTTCCACCCTCGACGCCGGTGGTCTTTGCCTTTCACGGCTATCCGTCGCTGATTCACCGGCTCACTTACCGGCGTCATAATCACGACAACCTTCACGTGCGCGGCTACAAGGAAGAGGGCACCACGACCACGCCCTTCGACATGTGCGTGCTCAATAACATCGACCGCTTCCAGTTGGCGCTCGATGCCGTCCGGCGCGTGCCGCGGCTCGCCGGCCAGGTGGACGCGGCCGAACAGTGGTACTCCGAGGCCATCCAGCGGCATCGTCTGTATGTGGCGGAAAACGGCGACGACTTGCCGGAGATTCGCGACTGGCGCTGGCCGAAGGACTAACTCCGCGAACTCCGCTAACTCGCGCGAAGCGCGGCTAACTTGCTAACTCGCTAAACCGCTGATTTTTTTCAGCCATAACCTGAAAGGTGTTCGTTCATGGCTTCCTTGCCCGTACTGGTTTTGAACAGCG
The DNA here is from genome assembly GCA_050011175.1 of Occallatibacter sp. Lineage (GTDB taxonomy): Bacteria > Acidobacteriota > Terriglobia > Terriglobales > Acidobacteriaceae > Telmatobacter. Next base: position 22,826 of record JBEKJR010000015.1, on the reverse strand, counting down.
GCTCTTCTTCCATCAAATTTTCCGTCTACGAGGCCGGTAACGGCCAGCGCACCAGACTCTTCGAGGGCGCGGTCGACGGCATCGGCACCGATCTGGGCAAGTTCTGGATCAAGGATGCCGCGGGCAAGAAACTCGTCGATCAGACCCCGTCTCTGCCCACCCGCGCCGTAGCCTTCAAGATGGTGGCCGACGCGCTGAACTCCGACCAGTTCCCTACCCCGGCCGCCATCGGCCATCGCACTGTTTGCGGCGGGCCCACGGTCCGGGAGAATCAGCTCATTACGCCCAGGCTGATCGACGAGATCGACAGCTACGCCGCCCTGGCGCCGCTGCACACGCCCATCGCCGTTTACATCATGCGCGAAGCCTTGAAGCTTTTCCCCGGCATTCCCAACTTCGCCGTGCTCGACACCTACTTCCACCGCACTCTGCCCGAGGTGGCTACGCACATGCCCATCCCCGCCGAATACGTGGCCATGGGCGTGCGGCGCTACGGTTATCACGGCATCTCCTACGAGTCCATCGTCTACCAGTTGCAGCCTCGCGTGCCGGAAAAACTTATCGTGGCTCACCTGGGCAACGGCTCATCGATCTCCGCCATCCGCAACGGTGTGTGCCTGGACACGTCGATGGCGCTCACCCCCACCAGCGGCATCATCAGCGGCTCGCGCACCGGCGACATCGATCCCGGCATCATGATTTTCATCCTCAAGAAGATTGCCGCGTCGACGCCCAACACGCTGGAGGCCGCCGATAAGCTGGAAACCGTCGTCAGCAAGAAGTCCGGCCTGCTGGGCGTCAGCGAGCTATCCAACGATATGCGCGAGCTGCGCGAGGCCATCGACGCCGGCAATGCCAAGGCGCGGCTGGCCGTGGACAAGTTCTGCTGGACCATCGCCCGCTGGATTGGCAGCTATGTGGCGGAGTTGAACGGGCTGGACATGCTGGTCTTCACCGGCGGCATCGGCGAAAACGATAGCGACGCCCGCGCCGAAATCTGCGCCGGGCTGGGCGCTCTGGGCATCGTCCTCGATCAAAAGCGCAACAACGTCCGCGGCCCGGCGGTCATCTCCGCCGAGAACTCGCCGGTCACGGTGCGCGTCATCCCGCCCGCCGAGGATTTGATCATCGTGAACCACGTGGTGAGGCTGATGGGGGAGTGAAGTTGGCGCTCCCATCTATTTGAATCACCGGCATTGTTGAGAGACTAGACTTTATGGCGTGGCAGGGCCAGTATCTTTAACTGTTTGCCAAGCTTGGCAAACTCCGGATCGGCGGTAACGAGAGTCGCACCCGTGCGCATCGCCAACTCCGCGGCAAAGCAATCTGCCAAGCCAAGTTTGTAGACGAACCGAAGCTCGGCTGCGGCCAAAGCCTGTTCAATGTCTGGCGACACAAACTCCACCAGGCCTTGGACCTTCCTGATTGACTTGCGCGCTTCATCCAGCGTGGAGTAGCGCGCGTATACGTAAAGCACTTCCGCAATGTTGACGACAGAGATGCTAAGCGACACCAGCTTTTTGTCCGCTTGATTGAGCAACTCCCGGACTTTGGCCGCGCCGTCCTGCTTGCGAAAGAATCTCACCAGCGCATTCGCATCCAGCACATAGTCTTTCATCGCTCGGCCTCTATCTCAGCCTCTTCGCGTTCACGCTCTTTGCGCTTCTCCTCCATCCACCACGCCTCAACGTCTTCTTCCACGTGGCTCAAGCACCCTTCAAGAGCCAGTATTTCGGCCAACGCAGTCGATTCCACTGTAAGTTTTCCGTTTTCCTCGCCGAAAACCACTTTCGCACGAGGTCGAAGATTGTACTTAGCCCTCAACTCCACAGGAATCATCAATTGACCCTTTGAGCTAATGCTCCCCATCTGTCCCATCTGTCTTACCTCCAGGTAAGACAGATTGTACGCCCGATGCACTCCTGAATTCAAGCTGCCAAGCCCCATCAACACTCGTCTGTTCTACGCTGGTGGGTTCCATCCGGGCCTTTCCTGACCCCTGACCACTGATCGCTGCCCGCCCTACAGTCAGGAATTTCCCTGAAAATCTCCCCTTGGCCAAGTTGGCTAGGGATATTCGCTCTATCTTCCGTTGCTTGCCAAAACAACTACTGAATTATTTGCAGCCAGTGGTCATATTTGTGGTGAGCTGGGACTCTTTAGTGTTCGAAAAACCAGTAAGCTTTAGCTCATCACTTTTCCCAAAACCGGTAAGCTACAGCTTCACATTTGAGCCTTAACCGGTGACCTATAGCTTCACGGTGTACGAAAACCGATAACCTATAGCTCACTACTTTTCAAGCCGGAGCTGTTTCCCTATTCCCTGTTCCCTGTCTCACGCGCACTCCTGCTCCCAGACGCGCACCATCAGGTCGCCGCTCGGATGTCGGAAGGCCACCACCAACGAGTCTTCGGTTTGCGCCGCGGAGCAGAATCCCGCGGCCTCCACGGTGGATTCGGGAACGGTCATGGTGCAGAGCCGGGGCAGCGAAGATTTGATGACCCCGGCGATCATGTTGGCGATCTCCTTGGTGGCGTCCAGGGCATCGGCCTCGGCCACTGTCTCCAGCGGCTGCATCAACATCGCCGCCGTCGCCTGGTAAGCCAGCCCCTCGCCCATCCGCACCTCGATGCGCCCCTTCCACTCGCCACCCAGGGTGACGCAGCCCAGCAGATGCCCGGAACCCACGCAAAACTCCCCCGGCGCTGCCAGTGGATCCAGGGACATGGCCAGCATCTGCTCCCAGAACTGGGCGTTGGCTTTGATCACGCATTGTTCGTCGAGCTGGGCCCGCATCCGCTGCTCTCCCCTCGGTGCAACCGCCGGCAATTCTGAAATCCTGCTCATCTTATCGGGCAATTCTCAGAATGCGTTAACTTTCAGGGCGCGAGAGTGTCTCTGTGGTCATTGGAAAAAGCCCACGGGGCTAGTCGCCGCCTCGGCTTTGCAGAACTTGTTGATTCCACACATCAGAGCATTTTCACAGTTTCTATGAGGCTGATTTTGTGGTTTCCCACCCATTTCACAATTGAAAACGCAGATCCTTCGGCTGCGCTCAGGACGAAATGGATGGGGTACGGAGCTTCCTTACACTATCGGTGAAAATGCTCTAGGCTGCGTTCGCGGGTAATACGGCTCAGGAATGGTCAATTGAAGCTGGTTTTCAGAGAGATTTTTAGGAAGGGGTTTACGCGGTAAGCTTTTCGAGTTGGTCGGGCTGGGTGATGGTGAGACTGGAGCCCTTGATGGTAATCCAGTGGTCGCGGCGGAACTGGTTGAGCAGCCGGGTGACGGTCTCGCGCGAGGTGCCGGCCATGTTGGCAATCTCTTCGTGGGTCAGGGCCATGGTGAAGCGGATTTCGTGCTTGCCGTTGCCCGAGGCGCGTCCCCAGTCCAGCAAGAGGCGCGCCAGCCGTCCGGCCGCCGAGCCGGAGAGCGCCAACCGCTTGGCGTCATGGAAAACCGTAAGATATTCACCGGAAAGCGATTGCGCGGCGTGCATGCTGGCGATGCCGTGGCGCGAGAGGAAGTCGATGAACTCCTGTTTGCGCACGGTTTTCACCTGGCAGGGCTCGATGGCCTCGGCCGTAACCTCGTGGGGAACATTGGCCAGCACGGCGCTCAGGCCCATCACGTCTCCGGGACCGGCAATTTTGAGGATCATGGTTTTGCCGTCGCGGGAAGTAGAGGAGATTTTTACCTGTCCATAGCAGATAACAAAGACGTTACGCGCCGGGTCGCCCTCGGAAAACAGCTTGGCTCCGCGGGCATGGCTCATCATGATGCCGATGCCGTCGTAATCGGAGAGCGCCTCGGACGTGAGATTGCAGAACATTCGCAAATGGCGATGCTCACAGTTAACGCAATCTTCCGGAGGGTGGTGGGGATGATAGGATGCCATGGCTCCGCTGCTGTGCAATATGAAGTATAGCGTATTTGAGCGGGATGCAAGGCAGGCAAAACAGGGATTTTCCTACACCCTCCGGCCTTGGGAAGTCCCGGCACGAAGGCTGGTTATGACTAAATTGCCGCCCGCCCAGGCCTGTCAGGCCGCGGGGCGTACCCTACTTGGCCTCACCATGCGGCTGAAGCAGCAGGTGTTATAAGCGCGGGAAACCTCGCGGGCCAGTTCCTCCAGCAACCGCATCCGCAGAGGTGGATAGCTCTGAAATGCCTGGCTGAGCGCTTCCATGGGCAACATGAGGACCGAACCGGCGGTCTGCGCGGCCAGCGTGTAGGTGTGATGCCTGTCGCCCAGTGCGGCAGCCAGCTCCACCAGATCCCCGGCGCGGGCCGGACCCAGCGTCAGCCGCATCTCCCGCCGCTCGGCTCGGCGCAGAAACTGGCCCGTTATCACCAGATAAAGTCCCCGGCAGGTTCCGGACTGGCGGAAGACAACCTCCCCAGCCTCAAAACTAAGGCACTGGGCCGAGCGGTTCAGCAAGAGCGCGATGGCCGGAGGGCACTCCAGCAGCTCTGCCACGGGATGCGCTCGGACAGCTTCCGTACGCCTGGATCTTGCCTCGCGTTGCAGGTTGACCTCTCTCTCTGTCTCCGTTCTAGCTCCGGCTTTGCGGCGGGATGAAGCTGCAACCGGCCTGTCGGCCGCTTGAGGGCGAGCGCGTTTGGCAGTGCGCGTTTGCGTCAAGCCGAATTTCATAAAAGGCAAATCGCTCCAAATGCAACCAATGCGACCAATAAAAAACGGTAGATTGAGGTTGGGCGGTCAGGATTTCTCTTGCCGCCCGTCATCTGCGTGAAAAACGAGGCCGCGCCTCCAGCGGCGACCCAGGCTATGTGGCGCAGGAGTTCAGAAACGTAATGGCTTTCGACCTGCCGCCGAGGCCGGTGGCAACGACAATGGTCTTCAAACCGCCTGCAAAGCTCATGAATGCCTCCGGGGAACTGCCTGCATTTTGCCTATTGGATTTTGAGTCTGCGCCCCAGGCAGTGACACAAGCAGTGACACCATTCACCCCGCACTGTGACTATGGTCACAAGACATGTCTTAACAAGCGCGCAATCAGCAGTCTGCATAGCATGGTCCACAGGCAATTAAAATCCGACAGATGCACATTGGCAGGCAGATGCGATAGGCTGATTGGCGATATGAAAAACACAAAGAAACACTCCGCACAATCGTTTTTTTACATGGGAATGGCATTCTTTCTCCCGATATTCGTGAGTTGCGGCCTGGGCGCCATTGCACAGGCGCCTACGCCGGACTCGCCGCAAATTGAGGCCAGGGCTCATGCTCTGCTGGGCAAACTCACTCTGGAGCAGAAGATTGAGTTGCTGGGCGGGGTGGATGGAATGTTTACGCGACCCGCGCAGGCAATCGACCTGACGAGCTTGAAGATGTCCGATGGTCCGGAAGGCGTGCGCACCTGGGGACCGACCACCGCCTATGCGGGCGGAGCCGCGCTGGCCGCCAGTTGGGATCCGGCGCTGGCACGCAGAGTCGGCGAGGGCCTGGGCAGGGATGCCCGCGCACGTGGCGTCCATTTTCTGCTTGGCCCCGGCGTCAACATTGCACGGTCTCCGCTGGCGGGCCGCAACTTTGAATATTTTTCTGAAGATCCCTTCCTGAACGCCGCCATGGTGGTTCCATACATTGAGGGCGTGCAGTCCCAAGGCGTCATCGCCACGATCAAGCACTATGCCCTGAACAACCAGGAGTACAACCGGCACAACGTGAGCGTGGACGTAGATGAGCGGACCATGCGCGAGATCTACCTGCCAACCTTTGAGGCTGCTGTCACCAAGGCTCACGTGGACGCGGTGATGAATTCCTACAACCTGATCAACGGCGACCACGCCACCCAAAACGATTTTTTGAACCTGAAGGTGCTCAAGGGAGATTGGGGCTTCCAGGGAATTCTGATGTCGGACTGGGACGCCACCTATAACGGCGTGGCGGGGGCCAACAACGGCCTGGACCTGGAGATGCCCGGCGCGCGCTTCATGACCGGCAAAGTTATGCTGGCCGCGGTCAATGCCGGCACGGTGAAGGAAACCACCATCGACGACAAGGTGCTGCGGCTGTTGAGAACCGAGCTGCGCTACGGTTTTCTGGACCACCCGCAATTCGATCCGTCCAACTCGACTTATTCGGTGGCCGATCGCGACCTCGCCCTGGACGGCGCACGCGAGAGCCTGACCTTGCTGAAGAACGAGGGCCATCTGCTGCCGCTGGATGCGAACAAGATCAAGACTATTGCCGTGATTGGTCCTGATGCATGGCCTGCGGTGACCGGCGGCGGCGGCTCCTCCGAGGTCCAGGCCTTCGAGCCGGTCAGCATCGTCACCGGCATCGCCAACCTCGCCGGAACCGGCGTGCGCGTACTCTATGCCCGCGGACTGCCGGACATCGGCGATGTCTTCCGGAAGACGAAATGGACTGGCGGCGTCAAGCTCGCCACTTACCCCAGCACGGATTTCACTGGAAAACCGGAGATTGCGACGGTGAAGGCCATCGCCGACTGGAAGGCTGAAATGTGGGGGGCTGAGGACAAATCTCCACGTAGCGTCCGCTACACAACGACCTTCAAGGCGATAAAAGCCGGCAAGTATATGCTGCTGGCTGCCGGCGCCGGTGAAGATGCATACAAAGTTTTAGTGGACGGCAAAGAGGTCTTGTCTCACGCCCATGCCGAGGGCCAGGTTCCGCTCTCGACGGCGATTGAACTGAGCGCGGGGCAGACCGTCAACGTGGTGGCCGATTATCTGCCTCACTCGCCCGGCGTGCGCTTTGGCCTGGGCCTCGCCTATGAGCCGGAGTTGGTCTCCGCCGAAGTCCGCGAAATGGCGGCCATTGCCGACGTGGTTGTTGTGGCTGCCGGCTTCGATCCGCGCACTGAGGGCGAGGGATTTGACCGCACCTTTGCGCTGCCCTGGGGACAGGACGCGCTGATTAATACCGTGGCCGCGGCCAACCCGCGCACCATCGTCACGCTGACCGCAGGCGGCGGCGCTGACACCCGGCGCTGGCTGGACAAGGTTCCCGCGCTGTTGCACACCTACTATCCCGGCCAGGAGGGCGGAACGGCCATTGCCGAGGTGCTCTTCGGCAAACACAATCCCGAGGGCAAGCTGCCGGTCAGCTTCGACCGCAGTTGGGAGGAGAACCCGTCCGCGCCTTACTATTATCCGATCAAGGGCGCGGATACAAAGCTGCACGTGATTGAAGAGGGCAAGCCGCCGGTGGATTATGAGATCGGCCACGTGAAGTACGAAGACGGCCTGATGGTGGGCTACCGCTACTGGACCACCACCGGCAAGCACCCGCTCTTTCCCTTCGGCTTCGGGCTGAGCTATACCAGCTTCAGCTTTGCCAATCTACAAGCGCCAACGACGGCTGCCGCCGGCTCGACGGTGACGGTCAGCTTTGATGTGACCAACACCGGCAGTGTCGCCGGGGCGGAGGTGGCCCAACTCTACATCTCCGACCCTTCCGCCAAGGTCAGCCGCCCGGAGCGCGAACTGAAGGGTTTTGAGAAGGTGCGGCTGGCTCCCGGCGAAACCCGGCACGTGACTCTGAATTTAGATGCCCGCGCCTTCAGCTACTGGGACGCGACGGCTCGCAAGTGGACCATCGATCCCGGCAAATTCGTGATCCGCGTGGGCGACTCCAGCGAGAATACTCCGCTGAGCGCGGAGATCACGCTGAACTAGTGCTAAGACCGTGTGATTTAGTAATTGTGCCTGGATATGTGCGGGCGAGGACGCCCGCACGACAGCCGGCCGGGAGGCCGGCGCTACACTCCTGACCTTACAAATTCAAGCGGTCACGGTACTAGCAAACTTCGAAATACCAGCAAAGAGGCCTCGCATCTGGCGAGGCCTCTTGGCTTACTGTATGCTGACTGGCTGTTATTGCAGGCTACAGCGAAGGATTGGACAAGCGGCCTATGAAGAGAATGGCGCCGGTCTTATTGTGTACGATCATGAAGATAAAAGGCCGGTCGGCGCGGAAGACCGCCTTCTCCATCATCATGGCCTTTTCTACCATGACAACGCCGGTCGCCGCCGCCGCTTCACTGCCCTCTTCGTTCACCTCGATGCGGGCCTTGTGGATGACTTTGCCGATGTAAAGATTGGGCCGTCCCGTCATGCCGGAGAAATCAGCCAGCTTCACGCTGAATGCATCGGGCATGCCCATCTCAGAGAGCATCCCTCCCATACCGTAGCCGGCCTCCATCTTGAAACGCGGCAGATAGACATCCACCTCCTGCGAGAACATATCAACGCCAAGCTGCTTGATCTGGTCGAGCGAAAGGCCTGCGCCCATCTTGTCGATATCGCCATCGGGAAGTATGGCGATCATGGACAGGTCGTCGTCCGCATAGGGCAGCTCTATGGCCGCCACTCCATTCTCTTTGATGAAGCGAAAGTGCCCGGTCTGGCGCATCATGGGTGTTTGCACCTTGACGGTTTTGCTCACGTTGAAAGGCTCAACTTTGGTTGCTATGGGCTTGAACTGCGACGCCCATGTTCCCTTGAAGTAAATGGCGTTGGTCAGCACCAGCGGAGTATCTGTATCGAGCGCGCCTTTGGGAATCAGGTCGCGGATCATCTTTGCCGTATGGTCTTCGATCCAGGTGTTGATCTCCACGCGGGCGCCTTCCGTATTGCCGGCAAAGTCCACGGATTTCAATGCACCGCCGTAAAATTTGCCAGTGGCGTTGAGGAAGGCAGCTTCAAAGGTGTAGCCCTTTTGCCCCCAGAGCGCATTGGCCACGTTCAGCTTGTAGTGCTTGCCGGGCCCTGCCTTTGTGTCGGCCAGCAGCGTGGAAAAACCCGTTTGCCGTGCTGCATCGGGCATATCGAGATGCAGAACATTGGCCATCTGCGTGCGTGTTTTGTTCCGACTGCCTTCAAAGGTCATCGCCAGGGCAGTAGAGACGCTGAAGGGCGAGACAAAGATGTTCTTCCCCGTGTCCTGCGCATTGATCTTCCGATAGAGATCAATGGCAAACTGATTGTTGGAATCAACCACCGCATACAGATCATTCTTGTTCGCGGTTCCGCTCTGGGCCGCCAATCCGGACATGCCGGCAAGCAACAGCACGGTGAGCATTGTTATCAACATCCTAGAGTTGCGCAATGCAGTCATGAATCCTCTCCTATGACAACTTATCCTTAACACACGGCCGCTGGGTGTGCAAGCGCAACCGGCTCAATGCGAGCCGCGATGTTCGGCAAAGTCCCGCAGAAAGGCTTCGAACTGCTCCAGCGGCAGCGGGGGGCTAAACAGGAACCCCTGGAAGGAGTGGCAGCCGAGACCGGCAAGGTAACCACGCTGTTCCTCAGTTTCCACGCCCTCGGCAATTACCGATATACCCATGGCCCGGCCCAGCGAAAGAATGGTTTGCGCAATGGCTCCGCTGGTGGCATCCACCAGCATATCGCGCACGAACGACCGGTCGATCTTCAGGCGGTCCAGGGGCAGGCGCTTGAGGTAAGTCAAAGATGAATAGCCGGTGCCGAAGTCGTCCAGCGAGAATCTCAAGCCATGCGACTTGAGTTCGGTCATCTTGGCGATGATGTCCTCGAGATTTTCCACCAACATGCTCTCGGTAAGTTCCAGCCTGAGGTTTTCCGGATTGGCGCCGGTGCGGCTGAGTGTTGCCAGCACCTGCTCGACAAACGACGGCTGGCGGAACTGCAAGGCGCTGATGTTGACGGCGACGGATAGATGAGCTGTTTCTTTCCAGCCTGCCCATAACGCGATCTGCGCGCAGGCGGCTTCCAGCACCCAATCTCCCAGCGGCAGAATCAGCGTAGATTCCTCGGCCAGGGGAATGAACTCGTCGGGGAGAACAATGCCGCGCCTGGGGTGTTTCCAGCGGACGAGCGCCTCTACGCCGGTCACACGGCCCCGCTCCACCTGCGGCTGATAGTAAAGCAGGAATTGATTGGTCTTGATCCCCTGGCGCAGTTCCTCCTCCAGTGTGGCGCGGGCGTTGACGGCGGCCTGCAAGGCAGGGGAGAAAAAGCGCATGGTATTACGGCCCGCCGCCTTGGCTTGATACAGGGCAATTTCAGCCTGCTGCAGGATCTCATCCGTGCTGTCTAGCATGTCCCCGAAGACGGCGATTCCGATACTGGCCGTGGAGAGACATTCATGCTCTCCAAGCAGGCAAGGCTGGTCAATCGCAGCCAGGATTTTTTCGCCCGCGATCCGGGCCTGGGCCGCAGCTTCTTCGGGAACGTTGCTCAGTTCTTCCAGCAGTACTACAAACTCATCGCCGCCCAGACGGCACACAGTGTCGGCTTCGTGCGTGCAGGCGATGACGCGCCGAGCAGCTTTCTGCAACATAAGATCGCCAGTTTGATGGCCGAGGGTGTCGTTCAGGGTCTTGAAATGATCCAGATCGATCAGCAGCAACGCTTGTGAACGGCCGCTTTGGGCTGCGGCGTTCAGGGGATGGCGCAACCTCTCCATCAGCATCCGGCGATTGGACAGGCCGGTCAGAGGATCGTAGAAAGCCAGGCTTCGGATGGTATTCTCCGCTGTCTTGGCAGCGGAGAGATCCTTCGTAATGGATAGGACGCAGGGAACGCCGTCAATCTCCATCACAGACGCCGACATCTCTCCCCAGAAAACCTCCCCGTTCCTCTTTCTGAATTGGATCTCAATACGACGGCAACTCGAGTTCTGCCGCAGCATGGCTTCCATGGTCTGTCGGTCACGGGGATTTGCCCAGATTTCCAGTTCCTGCGGGGTTCGTCCCAGGACTTCTTCGCGTATAAATCCTGTAATGTCTAGAAAGGCCTGATTGCAGTCGATATATCTGCTATCGTCGAGCCGGTTGATAGCGATGGCGTCGAGGCTGGTCTGGAAGGCGGTCCGGTAACGCTCCTCGCTGTCGCGCAGTTGCTTCTCGGCCCGCTTGCGCTCGGTGATGTCTTCCATGAAGCCTTCGATGTAGAGTATCTGTCCATCGGCTCCGGTAACCCTGCGGGCGTTCAGCGAAACCCAGGTGTGCTTGCCGTCCTTGCGCTTGAGCCGGCATTCAAAGCTCAAAACGGCCCCACGCTCATCAAGCAGCCGCACGAACCCTGCGCGTTCCTCCGGGTCTGCCCATACATCGTGAGCTACGTCTTGAACCATAGACAGCGCCTCATCCGGCGAATCATATCCCAGCATCCTGGCCGCCGCAGGATTGACGGTGAAGGGCTTGCTCTGGGGCGAAATCTGGAACATACCTTCCAGTGCTCTATCGAAGATATCCCGGTATTTTTTTTCGGCTTCCCTCAGCGCCTGCTCGCTCTGCTTTCGCTCACTGATGTCGCGGGCGATAGCGGCGGCGCCCGTCACCACTCCGTCCGAATTCCGGATGGGGGACAGGGTGATAGAAACATCGATCCCGGTTCCATCCTTGCGACGGATTACCGTGTCGAAGGGTCCAATGGCGCGTCCCTCCCGGATGGCGCTGAGGTTCTGCCGCGCTTGTTCCGCTTGGCCCGGAAGAATCAGAATCTCAGTGTTTTTCCCCAAGATTTCCTGGCTCGCATAACCGGTCAGCCGTTCGGAGCCCGAATTCCAACTGGCGACGGTTCCATCCAGATTGATGACATGCATCAGGTCGCCCGAAGATTCAACGACCGAGGCCAGCAAAGCCCGGGTCTTTTCCGCATCATAACGGACGGAAACATCGCGTACGATGGTCGCGACGGCCGTTACTTCGCCGGCGGAATTCCGGATGGGCCAGGTGGTCACGGAGACGTGAGTCCTGCTTCCATCCTTGCGCAAAGCCAATCCCTGAGCTTCGAGTAGGGGCGCCCCACCCAAGAGTTCCCTCAGTTGCCGATCCGCGCGCTCCCTAAGTTCTGGCGCGATGATCATGGAGAATGGCTTTCCGAGCGCCTCCTCGACGGTGTAGCCGTAAATGGCTTCCGCACCGTGGTTCCAGGTGAGGATCTCGCCGGACGGCGCGCTGGTGATAATGCCCTCCTCGCAGCTCTCCACTACATCGGCGAGAACGCGGCGCGATTCCTCGGCCGCTTTTTGCTCCGTGATCTCCTTTCCGAAGATCGAGATGCCTGTAGTTTGCCCATCAACGACAATGGGGTTGAAAGCCAGTTCCATGACGCCGTCATCAATCCGGGTATATCCGACTCGAAATGGGCCTTCTGAAAGAACGTGTTCGTAGAACACAGGCCAAAGCGCCGCTCGCTCCGGGGGAAGTATCTCATGGAAACACATCCCCGCCTCAAGCCGGACGCCATAGTCTTTCAAGAAGTGCTGCTGAAATGCCGAATTGAATGTAATTAAATGATAATCGAGGTCCACCGACCAGATCAGATCTTGCGTGCTTTCAATCAGGGCGGAGAAATTGGCTTCAGCGAGTTTAAGCATATCGGCCTTTCCCGGCCCTGGCGACCTACCGCCTCATCGAGTGGAAACGCGCTTCTTCAGGGGAATAGGCATACGCCGAGCGCAGCCAACATGAGCCCTTTGCCCGGAATCCCTCTAAACGCAGTTTCCCCCTACAATCCGTATATCATTTTCATCGGAAAAATCCTGCAATATCTTTAAGATGTTCGCAAAAAACCTCAGAGAAAACGTCTTGGGAACCAAACCGGGTAAACGTGAAAATGCGCCCTCCCACGAGGAAGATCGCGCCTTATTGATTCCGCAGATGGGAGGTAAAATCAGGCCTTGCCCAGCGGATGTTCGGCATAGTGCAGCAGTACGGCCACCGCGCAACTGGTGAGCCGCGTTTCGGCCGAGTCCGCCCGGCTGGTGAGGATGGTGGGGACGCGCGCGCCGATCACAATTCCGGCCATCTGCGCTCCGCCCAGGTATTCCAGTTGCTTGGCCAGCATATTGCCGCTTTCCAGGTCGGGAACCACCAGGATGTCGGCCTGCCCGGCGACCGGCGAGACCAGGCCTTTGATCTTGGCCGCCGTGATGCTGACCGCGGTATCGAAGGCCAGCGGACCGTCGAGGATGCCGCCGGTAATCTGACCGCGATCGGCCATCTTGCACAGCGCCGCGGCGTCCAGCGTGGATTTGATCTTGGTGCTCACTGTCTCGACGGCCGACAATAGCGCCACCTTGGGTTCGGGAATGCCCAGGGCATGTGCCAGGTCGATGGCGTTCTGCACGATGTGGATCTTGTCTATCAACTCGGGTTCGATGTTGATAGCCGCGTCAGTAATCAACAGCGTGCGCGCATAGGCCGGCGTGTCCACCACAAAGACGTGAGAGATGCGGCGGGTAGTGCGCAACCCGGTGTCGCGGACCATGCCCACTTTCATCAGCACATCGGTGTGCAGGCTGCCCTTCATCAGGGCCTGGGCATTGCCGGTGCGGCACATGGCCACGCTCAACTCGGCGGCCTTGACCTCGGTATCGGCATCAACAATGGGGTATTGGGAGATATCGAGACCGATCTTTGCGGCCAGAGCCTTTATCCCGGCCTTGTCGCCGATCAGCGTAGGCTTGATGAGCCCCTCGTCCGCGGCTTCCACCGTACCACGGAGCGCCACGTCCGACAACGGCCAGCAGACCGCCGTGGTAATAGCCGGCAGCTTTTTGCAGCGCTCCAGAAACTCGTGAAAAACGTGGTAGTCGGGGGGATGGCTAACCAACGGGTCAACGGCTACGGATTCAGCCAGAGGGGCAAGATCGCTCATCGTAATTATCTCCCGGGCCGTGCAGCGGAGGCCTACCAAGCCTTACAGATTCATTCTCCACCCGCAGCCAGTTTGTGCCTGTGTTAAGGGTCACACTTCGACTTTGCGTACCGCATGGCGCAATACAGGAGCCGCTGGAGAACGATCCGTTTCCGAATAACGCGGCGAAGGGGAGCTGGTTATCGTCGCCAGCCCGTTTCACAGCGGAAGCTAGGATGCGTTAGCCTTGTAGACGAAACCTGATCTTCGAGGCTGTCCACATGCGCCGTTCTATCGCCGTTTTCACCGTGTTTATCTTGTGCGCCGGAGGCGGCGCGTTTGCCCAAACCACCCCGGTCGCCGCGCCCGCCTGCGCTGATCTGCACCTGGCGCCTGCGCCGCGGGAGTGCACCGCCGTTCAAGCGATTCCCATCGGCGGCATCGGTTTCTTTGTTACCGCGGAGAAGAATGCGGAGGATCAGTTTACCGTCGAGGACCTGATCGAGGAGAGCCTGGGGAAGAGAACGGTGCGCGAGGATGCTCCGTTTATCCGGCTGGAGCGAGCCCAGAACGCACCGGCCCAGGCGCTGCTGGCCTCGAATCACCTGAGCATTGACCCGGCGATGCACGACGAGGGCTACATTATCGTGCCCGACGGGCAGGGCGGCCTGGCGGTAATCGCCGAGACCTCCGCCGGCATCTTCTACGGCGCGCAGACGGTGAAGCAGCTGATTCGCGGCAGCGGCAAGGATGCGGTTCTTTTGGTTCCCACGCTGCGCGACTGGCCAGCAATGGCTTTTCGCGGGCTCTCCGATGACTGGTCGCGCGGCCCGCTGCCCAACATGGAGTTTTTGAAGCGCGAGATTCGCACCCTGGCGGCTTACAAGATCAACATCTTCTCGCCCTACTTTGAAAACACCTTCGCCTACGAATCCTCGCCGGTGGCTGCCTTCCCCGGCGGCGCGATGACGCCGGACGAAGCTCGCGAGCTGGTGGCCTATGCCGCCCAGTATCACATCACCGTCATCCCCGAGCAGGAGTCCTTTGGCCACCTGCACCATCTGCTCAAGTTCGAGCAATTCTCCTTCCTGGGCGAGACGCCGCACGGTTCCGTGCTTGCCCCTGGCGAAGCTGTCACGTTGCCGTTGATCAGCAGTTGGTTCGGCGAGCTGGCCAATGTCTTTCCCGCTCCTTACGCGCACATCGGCGCCGACGAGACCGTTGACCTGGGCCTGGGCAAAACGCGCGAGCAGGTGGAGCAGCAGGGGCTGGGCGCAGTCTACATCGATTTCCTCAATCGGATTCACGCGACGCTGGAGCCCAATCACAAGCGGCTGCTCTTCTGGGGCGATATCGCGGTTAAATCGCCGGAGCTGGTGGCCACCTTGCCCAAGGATATGATTGCCGTTCCCTGGGATTACAGAGCCCAGCCAGACTTCAAGCCGCTCATCGAGCCGTTTATTAAAGCTGGATTAGAAACCTGGGTAGCGCCCGGCGTAAACAACTGGAGCCGCCTCTACCCCAACAACAACACGGCGCTGGCCAACATTCGCGTCTTTGTGCGCGACGGCCAGGCGCTGGGCGCGACGGGCGTGCTGAACACGGTGTGGAACGACGACGGCGAGGGCATCTTCGACGAGAACTGGTTTGGCGTGCTCTTTGGCGCGGCCGCCGGATGGCAGGCGGGCGAAAGCTCTGAGGAAGCGTTTACATCTTCGTTTGGGCTAGCGTTTCACCAGGATCCGACGGGCAAGATCGACCAGGCGCAGCGCGAGTTGATGGCCGCCCACGCCGCCTTTAACGAGGCCGGCCTGCGCGATGCCAGAGACGCTTACTTCTGGGTCGATCCCTTCTCGCCGGAGGGTGAGCGCGTGGGAGCCAAGCTGCGGCCCGTGGAGAGCGAGTTACGCCTGCACGCCGAACACGCCATTACGCTGATCGCCGAGGCTCGGGCCGCGGCGAAGCAGGAGAACCGCACGCTGGAGAATCCGGAGGCGTTGGACGCGATGGAGTTGGGCGCCCGCCGCATCGATTTTGTGGGCCTCAAATTTCAAGCGGCTGATGAATCCGTTGCGCTCTACAACCAGGCGCGAGCCATGGCCGGCGACAAGAGCCGCAGGGACGAGGTTCAGGCGAAGCTGCGGGCCATCGGCTTCATCAACGGGCTGCTGGAAGACATTCGCGACGGCTACACGCTGCTGGGCGGGCTTTACCGGCAGGCCTGGCTGCGCGACAACCGGCCCTATTGGCTGGACATCAACCAGGCCCGCTACGACCGCGCCGCGCAACTGTGGATTGGCCGATGCGATCGCTGGAACCTGGTGCTCGATCAGTGGTCGAACACGCACACGCTGGCGCCGCCGGCCGAGGTTGGTCTGGCCGAACAGACAGAAAAGTGAGATGCATGGCACTGGCTGTTCCGCCCGGCGGTGCGATGGTCTAGGCTATCTGCATGGACGCCACGAGCTCTTCCGCAAGCCCGATGCTCTGCTTCAACCCGGCCGAATGCCAACAACGGCAGATTTACAAACTGATGACAGGCATGATTGTGCCGCGGCCGGTGGCGCTGGTCTCGACGATGGACAAACAAGGCGTGGCCAACCTGGCGCCCTTCAGCTTTTTCTGCGGGGTCGGTTCTGTGCCGCCTACCGTGCTCTTTTGTCCGTCGCTGCGCAGTGGCGCTACGGCCGGGACCGTCGAGCCAAAGGACACGCTGCGCAACGTGGAGGAGACGGGCGAGTTCGTCATCAA
Organism: Occallatibacter sp.; assembly: GCA_050011175.1. GTDB lineage: Bacteria > Acidobacteriota > Terriglobia > Terriglobales > Acidobacteriaceae > Telmatobacter. The sequence goes on along the minus strand of JBEKJR010000015.1, from coordinate 6,448 downwards.
CGTGGTGAGTGATTCGATCTCCGCGGCGGCCAACGCCTCCTCAGCCGAGGTGCCTCCGGAGGTGGACGAGTTCGTACTCTCCGGGCTTACGCCGATTGCGAGCGAAGCCGTTCGCCCGCAGCGTGTTGCAGAGTCGCCCGCGCAGATGGAGTGCAAGCTGCTTCAGGTCATCTACACCGGGCACGTTCCCGGCAGCGGCGTTATCGTGCTGGGCGAGGTGGTCCGCTTTCACCTGCGCGAGGAGCTGGTGGAGAATTTCCGTGTCGATCCGGCAGGGTTGGATGCCGTGGGCCGCATGGCGGGAAATACATGGGTCCGGACGCGGGAGCGGTTTGAATTGATTCGGCCGGAATGAAAGGACAGGGAATAGGGAATAGGGAACAGGAAACAGAGATCAGAGATCAGAGAACAGAGAACAGGAGTCACGAAGATACCCACATTCCAAGAATCGTGAAAATGTACTAAAATTCCGTGACGTTGGGAAGGCAGCATGGAAGGGGGCGGCGTATGAGTATTTTGGTAAATGAGAATCGGCGGAGAGTTAGCGGAGGATTAAGGCAGGCGGCGTGGGGCGTTGCGGCGGGAGTTCTGCTCCTGGCTGCGGCGCTGCCGGGCTGCCATAGTTCAGTAGCGAGGGGGCAAACAATGAATCTCACCAGTACCAGTTTTCAGGATGGAAGCCAGATTCCTGCAAAGTATACGTGCAGCGGAGCGAATCTCTCTCCGCAACTCGCGTGGAGCGCTCCACCGGCGGCGACAGCGAGCTTAGCGCTGACCGTCACCGACCCCGACGCGCCTCGCGGAACCTGGGTTCACTGGGTGCTCTACGACCTGCCCGCAGGGACGCGGTCGCTGCCCGAGGGAGTGGCGGCGGAGGGCCAGCTTGCGGATGGCTCGCGCCAGGGCCGCAACGATTTCGGCGAGATCGGCTACGGAGGCCCCTGTCCTCCGCCGGGTTCGCCGCACCACTATGTCTTCACGCTCTATGCGCTGGATGCAAAGTTGAATCTGCCGGTGGGCGCGACGCGGGCGCAGGTGGAAGCAGCGATGAAGGGGCACATCCTGACAAGCGGCAGGCTGGTTGGCTTGTTTCAGCGGTAGGAGGCTGGAGGATTGTATCCACTGCTACCTCTAGTGAATTCACAGAAGTAGAATTCTGTTTATGGCCGAACATTGTGCAATTTGCGGGTGTGTGCTTTATCGCAGCAAAGGCACATATGCACGCGCAACAACAGAGGGGCGAAGACACGCCACAAAGCATCACTTCGTTGCTGAACGTTTCTTTGGACGCTCAAAAAATCGACAAGGTACGAAGACAGAAGGTATTTTTGCTTCCTGCCCCTGGGGGCTAGAGGGCAAATATGAGGTATTTTGCTATGAGTGCCACGAAGAACTCTTGCATAACCCAGTTTTACTACCTGCGGATGTCACACTTTTCGCTGAGTTGGTTCAACTTCGCGGTCTTTCCGAGACAGAGAAATCAGGTGATCGTAAAAAGATTGTAGGTCGGATAGCTTTATTCCACGAAGTCATTACGCGCGGGTTGAAGATTCTGCGCAACGAAGAAATTGAGCGAGATAAGTCAAGCAATAAGAAGAAATAAGTATGTCTTGAGCGCGTTACATAAACGGCAACCATATCTAGTTTGCAATTTCTCAGGGGTTAAAACCCTTTGAATTGATGGCCCTTTTCGGCACGACTGAAGTCGTGCCCTGACGCTTCTTACTACTCCGTTGGCATTTTTCCGCAAACTGTGAAGATGTGCCCTTTCAAGGCAAACGAATTTACAGTAAGAGCGAATTAATCGACCCTTAAGCCGCCGTCATCTCCTGCCCCTTGGCTTCGCGTCCCGCGAACGTCAGTCCGGCCAGCGTCAGCGCCACAATGATCACAGTGCCGGCTAGCATAGCCGGGTAGTTGCCGGTGCGCTCGGCAATGAGGGCCTGCGCCTTGCCGTTCCAGGAAGTGATAAGGCCACCCAACTGGTAGGCTAGCCCCGGAGCCGTGGCGCGCACCGGAGCCGGCGACAACTCGGTGAGATAGGCCGGCACCACGCCCCACGCTCCCTGCACCATGAACTGCATGAGCACCGCGCCGATGCCCAGCGTGAGGGCCGAGTGGCCGTAGGCGTAAAGCGGAATCACCGGAATCGACAGCAGCGCCGCGACGATGATGGCGCGCTTGCGGCCCCACTTCTCGGAGAACGCTCCGAAGGCAATGCCGCCAGCGATGGAGCCGACGCCGTAGAGCACGCCGATCAGGCCGACAATCTGAGGCGTAAGCCGGGCATAGGTTGAGAGGAAGGTGGGGTACACGTCCTGGGTGCCGTGCGAGAAGCTCATGAAGGCGGTCATCAGCAGGATGAGGAAGAGAAAGGTGGGCAGAAAGGCCAGCAAGCGGGCGGGTGTACTGTCCTCGGCATACCGGGCAGGATCGGCTCCCTGGGCCATGAGCTTCTGAGGAACGGGTCCGATTGAGCACTGTGGTTTCCCACCCTTGCGCCAGAACAAAAGCGCAAGGATGGGGCACGGGACTTTTATGGGACTGTTCATGGTTGTCGCGACTCGCCGTAGCGAATCGAGTCGCTTCTTTTTCCCTTCCAACCACACTGGTGACTCTTTGACCTGCATCCGAACATAAAGCACCAGCAGGGCGGGCATGGCGCCCAGGATGAACAGCCCCCGCCAGCCAATTCCAGGGACGTGCAACCCCGGCAGGACGAGGCCATGGAAATGGAGGCTTGGCAGAACAAAGCCATTGAAGAAGAGTCCAAATGCGCCCGCGGCCAAAATAGAGCCCAGCGCGTAGCCCTCCTGCAGAATTCCCGAGAAGACGCCGCGGCCCTCGGTGGGCAGCGTCTCAAAGGCCAGCGCCGCGCCCACGCCCCACTCGCCGCCCATCGCCAGGCCGAAGAGGGCGCGCAACCCAAGCAGCACTGCCAGCGAAGGCGCAAAGCCGCAGGCCAGCTCGATTACCGAGAAGCTGAGGATATTCACCATCAGCACCGGACGGCGGCCGTAGCGGTCGGCCAGCAGGCCGAAGAGCACCGCGCCCACCGGCCGAAAGGCCTGGGTCAAAAAGACCGCGCCCAGCACCGCCGACGGCAGGGTGTTGAACTCCGCGGCAATGGCTTTGACGCAGAAGACCAGCAGAAAAAAGTCGAGCGAATCCATGGTCCAGCCCAGGAAGGCTGCCAGGAAGGTGTGGCGCTGGGATGGGGTGAGTCGCCGGAAGTCATTCAGAACAGACATCTACGCGAGAATAGCAGGGAAAGGGACTAGGGAATAGGGAATAGGGAATAGGGAATAGGGATTCGAAGTTCCTTTCCAAGACTGGTCTTTTGGAACCAGACATAAATTGTTGCAACAAATCACAATTGCTCAGCATCGAATTCACACGAAGAGATTTCGCGCAGAAGACAGCCCCCATTCTTTGCGCATTCGGTAAGAGGCTACCCTCTCCCCACCCCCACCGCGGCCCAACGGCCCGTCACCGAAAGGAAATTACGATGAAGCGTTTGGCAATTTTCTCTGGCATTCTGGCTTTGGCAGCTCCCCTGGCCATGGCGCAAACCTCCGCCTGGGCCACCGATCCGGCCCACAGCGTAGTCGTTTTCAGTATTCGCCACGGCGGCGTCTCCAACGTGTATGGCCGTATTGGCGGGGTAAAAGGCACCCTGATCTACAACGAGGCGGATGTCACCAAGTCCACCGTGACGGTCACCATCGACGTGAGCACCGTGGACACCGGCGATTCGACCCGCGATGCGCACCTGAAAACCGCGGCATTCTTTGATGTACCCAACTTTCCCACCGCGACCTTCACCAGCTCCAGCGTAGTGAAGAACGGCAGCAGACTGACGGTAAACGGCAACCTCACCCTGCACGGCGTCACCCTGCCCGTGGTACTCGATGTGGAGGGCCCTAGCACGCCGGTCGAGGGCGCGATGGACCACAAGCCGCACTCCGGTTTCTCAGCCACCACCACCACCAGCCGCACGGCCTACGGGATTGGAACCAGTTTCCCGGCGATCGTGGTGGGCGACGAGGTCAAGCTCACCATCGAGATTGAGATCATCAAGCAGTAAACGCAACCGGCCGCCATGCGTCGAATTGTCATGGATTGAAGGAACCTGGCATTTCGGGAAATTCGATGCAAATTCCCACTTTGTTCTCCGCCTAAGGAGAATCAGGTGAAATGACCTGGCGATGGCTGCGATAATGGCTTCGATGCGTATAAAAACAAGGGTCGCGCCGTTGGCAGGCGGCTTGCTCTATTTGTCCTGTTTGTCCTGCCTGGTTTGCGCTTTGATGATGGGGTCTCCGCTCGCCGCCCAACGTCCGGAGCGGCCCACGCTGGCCGTCTCCGGCTACGTTATCGATGCTGAGATTGACACGGCCGCGCACCATCTGACAGCCAAAGTAACGGTCAGCTTTACCGCGCCGGAAAACACCGAGACGGCCAACTTCGGCTTTCACCCGGCGCTCAAGGTGACCAAAATCTCCGATGATGCCGGAACGATGCTCACCGGCCAGCGCTCCGCGGATGGCGGCATCCGCATCGCCCCGGCCACGCCTTTTGTCAGTGGGAAAGCGGTGCATTGGACCTTCGAGTACGAGGGCGTGATCACCGGCAACGACGACGGCCCGGTGGAGGGCCTCAAATTAGCCGCCATCCAGGAACCCATTACTTACTTGCTCTACCCGGCGCGCTGGTTTCCCATGACCGGCTACCTCACAGACCGCTTCACAGCGGAGATGCACATTCGCGTTCCCCAGGGGATGCGGGTCTTTGCCAGCGGCGCTCAGGGCGGGTCAAAGCCGGTCACACTGGCCAACGGCAAGGACGTCAACCAGTACGACTTCAACTGGGACAAGCCCGGCTTTCCGGGCACGGTGATTGCCGGCCGCTACGTGGCCCCGGTCTCAGCCGGACCCGGCAACGTCAAGGTCTATCTGACGCTAAACCATCAGCAGTCCGCCAACGAGCTGGCGCAGACGGCGGCCAAAGAGTACGACTTTTTCACCGACAGCTTTGGCGCATGCGAGTCCAGCCACCTGAATGTGGTCGAGTTGCCGGACGACACGCTACCCGCCGTCTGGGCGCCGGAGCTGGCGGCCATTCTGGGCTCGCGCGTGGGCGACAAGAGCAGCATTCGCCTGCTTGCCAACACCATCGCCCACCAGTGGTGGGGCTCCGAGGTCAGCCCACGCACCCTCAACGACGCCTGGATCACCAACGGCATGGCCCGTTACGGCGAGCTGATGTTTGTGGAGGACCAGAGCGGCCAAAATGCCCTGAAGACTGCCTTGCAGGATGTTTCCGCCGGAGCGCTGGCCTACGACACCATTCCCCTGTCGAGCGTCAGCCGCCTCAGCCCCTTTTCGCCTGAGTTCCAGTCGATGACCCTGGAAAAGGGCGCCATGATCTTCCACATGCTGCGCTGGGAGATCGGCGACAAGGCCTTCCTGGCCACGCTCAAGGGCGCGCTCAGCCAATTCACTGACAGCCCCATGCGCGCCGCCGACCTGCAGAAGGTGGCCGAAGCGCAGAGCCAGCAGGAGTTGACCGCCTTCTTTACGCAATGGGTGGACGGCACCGGCGCGCCGCAGTTCACGAACAAGTACGCCGTCTACCGGCTGGGCAGCAACAAGGGCTTCCGCACCATCGGCGAGATTCAGCAGGACCTCGACCTCTTCCGCATGCCGGTGGAGCTGCGCGTGGAGACCGACGGCAAGACGGAAACGAAAAAAATCGACGTGGTGGGCACCACTACGCAGTTTGTCGTGGACACCTTCGGCCGCCCCCGCCGCATCAGCATCGACCCCCAAGGCTGGGTGCTCAAGTCCACCCCCGACCTGCAGGTGCGCGTCAGCATTCTCAAGGGGCAGCAACTGGTGGCGCAGGGCGACCTGACCGGCGCGCTGGCTGAGTATCAGAAAGCCCTGGAGGCCAATTCGCAGAGTTCGCTGGCCAACTACCGCATCGGCGAGGTGCTCTTCACGCAGCGCAACTACCAGGCCAGCGTAAACGCCTACCGTGATGCGTTGCGCGGCGACGGCGAACCGAAATGGACCGAGGTATGGAGCCATATTGCGCTGGGCAAGATCTTCGACCTCACCGGCCAGCGCGACCGGGCGGTGAACGAGTACCGGCTGGCGGTGCAGACCAACGATAATACCCAGGGCGCGGTCAACGAAGCCCGGCAATGGCTGCAAAAGCCCTATAAGCGGCCCGAAAGCGAGTAGGGAGACGGACGGTGCACGGCGCAGCATCTTGCGCGATAATTTCGCTTTTCTACTGTGATGTAAAACAGCCAGCTTTAGCCCGCATTTCTCACAAGCGGTGATTCGCAATCTTTTTTGAGAGCCGGGCGAGCCTTTTCCGGTGTTTTTGGGTGTTGGGTTTGGCCGGGCAGCGCATTTTTGTCCGGCCATTGGCTGTTTGG
>JBEKJR010000014.1:0-117090 GCA_050011175.1 Occallatibacter sp. | reverse complement strand
TCCAAACAGCCAATGGCCGGACAAAAATGCGCTGCCCGGCCAAACCCAACACCCAAAAACACCGGAAAAGGCTCGCCCGGCTCTCAAAAAAGATTGCGAATCACCGCTTGTGAGAAATGCGGGCTAACAACCACTGCGCCTATGGCGCGAGCGACAGGAGGCTTCCAGCATGGAGCCGCTTCCGGGATGGATTCAAGATGGGCGGCGCGGTCGAGGTGGAAAGATCGCGGATTGAGGTTCGTGGTTTCCCACCCATGCGCCAGAAAAAAGGCGCATGGATGGGGCACGGAGCCGTGTCGGGAAAGCTTAAACTTGGTCTTATCGACTACATTGAGATCGTGAGTGGGAGGTTGCGATGAGCAAAGAGCGCGAAGGTTCTTGGTGGTGGTACTTGCGACAGGTTCTTTTGAGGCCATCGGGGGAGTTTTATACGACGGGAACATTTTTTACATTTGTTTTCGCAGCTACTTGGTGGCGAGACAATTTCGCCTCCAAAGAGGCCTTGGAGAAGTGGGACCTGCGGCGGGTCATTCCTCAATTACATCCGGCGTGGTGGCTGGTAATCGGCTTCGTTGTCATTCTCTTTTTGTCCATCCGTGCTTCACGAAAACTTTGGGGCATTGAGCATTCTCATGTGGTAGCTCTGTCGAAGTCGCGAATACTGCCATCATCGGCTCCCGAGATCGCGATCGACGAAGACAGGGAAGCCTCGTTAGGACTTCCCGTCAGCCTGCATCTGCAAAACGTATCGAAGCTCGACAACATCTTCCGCGTTGAAGTCCAACCGCTACACTTTGATGAGTTCTTTGTCATGTGGGAACCATCGAGTATTCAAGTCATGCAGCCGGGAAGCATTCATGTGTTAAGACCCCGGTGCATCAAGGCTGAGAACGGCCCTCTCGTTGAACTTGGGTATGGAATTGGAGAAATCGGAAGAGTTTTGTATAGCAAACAAGCAAATCCCAATCCAAACCACTATCCCTTTATGACGTTCTCCATCACCTGCGAGGACAAAATGAACAACAGATACGTGATTAGCTGTGAGATTGAATATGTAGCCGCAGAAAATGTCGTCCGATTTGGCCACATTTTTCCAAAGCTCATCTGAAAATGATCCTTCAAATCAACGACCTATTTAGCACTGGGAGGAGCGGCACCCCTTTCGCGAATGCAGATTCCGCGCCCAGACCTTCACCCGCCGACAGGTGCTAAAATCGACAAGTGCCGGGTCCTACGCGACGTAATCCCGCCAACCCCGCCAGGTCCGGAAGGAAGCAACGGTAACGGGCTCGTACGGGCGCAGTAGGTAACCCGGCGCTTTATTACAGAGAACAGAGAACAGAGAACAGAGAACAGAGAACAGAGAACAGAGAACAGAGAACAGAGAACAGAGAACAGAGAACAGAGAACAGGGGTCAGGAGTTCGGAGATCGGCTGGCTAGCCCTGCGCAAGGAGAAATGCATTGACGCTTCGAGTTCGACCCATCGTGGGCTGCCGCGCGAAGATAACGGCGCTGGGAACCTACGTCCCGCCGCAAGTGTTGACCAACAAAGATCTGGAAAAGATGGTGGATACCAGCGACCAGTGGATCATGGAGCGCACCGGCATCCGCGAGCGGCATGTGCTGGCCAAGGGGCTGGGCGTGAGCGATATGTGTGTCGAAGCGGCCAAAAAATGCCTGGCGGCGCGAGGCATTGAGCCCAGCGAGGTTGAGGTCATCATCGTGGGCACGGTGACGCCGGACATGATGTATCCGTCCACAGCTTGCCTGGTGCAGGACAAGATCGGAGCCAAGGGGGCGTGGGGGTTCGACGTTTTGGCGGGCTGCTCGGGGTTTGTGTTTGCGTTGCAGGCGGGCGTGAAGCTGGTGGAGAGCGGGGCGCAAAAAAAAGTATTGGTATGCGGCGCGGACGCCAACACACGCATGACGGACTACACCGACCGGGCGACCTGCGTATTGTTTGGCGACGGCGGCGGAGCGGTGCTGCTGGAGCCGGCGGAGAAGGGCGAGATCGGCTTCATCGACTATTGGCACGAGATCGACGGATCAGGCGGCGTGGCGCTGTATATGCCGGGCGGCGGCAGCCTGAATCCCGCGACCCACGAGACGGTGGATAAGAAGATGCATTACATCCACCAGGACGGGCAGACGGTGTACAAGTTCGCCGTGCGCAAGATGGCCGAGGCTACGACCAAGTTGCTGGAGCGAAACGGCGTGACCGGAGCGGAGTTGGGCTGCTTCATTCCGCACCAGGCCAATCTGCGGATTATCACGGCCACGGCGGACCGGCTGGGCATGGATCCATCGCGGGTGATTATAAATATTGAAAAGTACGGCAACACCTCGGGGGGAAGTATTCCGCTGGCCATGGGAACGGCTGTTGAAGAAGGCAAGCTGAAGAAGGGCGATCTGGTGCTGTTGGCCGCGGCCGGCGCGGGGTTTACCACGGGAGCAGTGCTGCTGAGGTGGGAGATATAAAAGCAGGGAATAGGGAACAGGGAACAGGGAACAGGGAACAGGGAACAGGGAACAGGGAACAGCTAACAGCTAACAGCTAACAGCTATGCATTCCTATCCGACGGAATACATGATGAGAAATTCAAAGGCTGGTTCGCATCGCGGATCGGCCTTTTTGTTGGCAGTCAGGATTGCTATTCAGGAACGGAGAAGGAATACTCCGGCAGGGCGCCAGCCTGGGCGGCCATGCGGAAGAAGACTTTCATAGCTTCGAGACATTCTTCGTCGAGGATGTAGTGGATGTTGGTGGTCAGGTAAGCGCGGATGGTCTGTTCGGGGAGGGCAATCTTGCCGGACCACTCGGCGACCAGGGCGTCGATGTTCTGGAGGCCGTGGTCGCGGGATTGGATGAAGTCTTCGGCGATGGTGGAATCCCAGGTGCCCAAATGCGAGGCATCTCCACCCCACGGACGAAGACCTGTCCGTGGGGACCCCGTCCCTGGGGCACCCAGGTTCATTGGGGCGGATGCCCAGACGGCGGAGACGAAGGGCAGACCGGTGAGGGTGTGCCACTCCTCGGCCATGTCGTGGTAGACGAGCTCTTCGCCGGTGCGCTCGAGGCGATTGGCGCGCTCCTCGAGAGCCAGCAGGGCAGGGTCGCCGATGAGGATGGCTGCGTCGGCCCGCTGGAGCATGGAGTCAAGGTCAGCCCGGGCGGGCAGGAAAGGGACATTCGGATTATTCCAGTGGCGAAAGAGAATGCGGGCGTGAGCCAGGGTAGTGCGGCTGGCCATGTCGGCGGCCACTGTGCGCAGGGCATGAAGCCGCTGAGAGGCGCGGCGAACCAGCAGCAAGGAGCGAACGCGGCCCTTGGAGGCGATGGTGCAGCCGGGCAGGATGCGCAGGCCTGGTATTGTGGCCAGTGCGGCGATGGGGATGAGGCCGATGTCGGCTTTGCCCGAGGCCAGTTGGGCGGCGCATTCGGAGGGCGACATGCGGTCAATCTGATAGCGGAGTGCGAGTGGGGCTTGAAGGGGCGGGTGCTCGAAGTCCCACATCAGCGGCGCGGGGTTCAGAAAGCCGATGGCGGCAATGCGCAGACGGGATTGAGGCCGAACATTCACACTTTCATAGACTACCAAGTGGGGGTAAAGGATGCTGAGTTGCGTCCTCTGGGTGAGCGTTCCTGGCTTGACTTCTTCTAATAAAGGCGGCTAACGTGGACAAAATTGAGTCAAATGAGGGCTACGGTTTCCTGTGAGGAAAATTTAGTGTCCAGTTTTCGGACAGGAGCATACAACAATGAGCACACAGCACCATGACGCGGCAAGCGCGACGACGGCTACTTTGGACGAAGAGCGGCTGGCGTGGCTGGCGCTGGTGCTGGCACCGGGGTTGGGTCCAAAGCGGATTCTGGATGCGGTGAAGCAGTTGGAGGCACCCAGCCAGATTTTCACGTTGCCGCTGACGGCACTGGAAGGGTTACGGTTTCCGGCTCAGGCGGCGCAGTTCATCTTCGACGGCAAGGCGCGCCAGACGGCCGAGGAGGAGTGGGCGCGGGTGGCGGCGCAGGGCGCGACGCTGGTCAGTTACAGTTGCCCGGAATATCCGGAACGGCTCAAGGAGATTTACGATCCACCGCCGGTGCTGTGGGTGCGCGGCGCGACAGGGCTGATGAGCAGGCCGGGGATTGCGATTGTGGGCACGCGACATCCGACTCCGTACGGCACGGGCGTGACGGAGATGTTGGCGCGGGATTTGGCTGTGCGGCGGCTGCTGATTATCAGCGGCATGGCGCGGGGCATTGACTCCTGCGCGCATCGCGGGGCTCTGGCGGCGCGCATGCCCACCGTGGCTGTGTGGGGTACGGGCATCGACGTAATCTATCCCAAGGAAAACAAGAAGCTGGCCGAGGAGATTCTGGCCACCGGCGGGGCAATCGTGAGCGAGATGCCGATGGGGACGTTTCCTGCGCCGCAAAACTTTCCTCGCCGCAACCGGATTTTGAGCGGGCTGAGCGTGGCCGTGCTGGTGGTGGAGGCGGGAGAGAACTCCGGCACAAGGGTGACAGCGCGCTGCGCCGCCGAGCAGAATCGCGACCTGTACGCCGTGCCGGGCAACGTGACAAGCAAGGGATCGTGGACTCCCAACACGCTGATCAAGCAAGGGGCCAAGTTGGTGGCCACCTGGGAGGACGTGTGGGAGGATCTGCCCTCGCAGGTGCGGCTGGAGTTGGAGGCCGAGGCGCCGGCTGAATCCAAATCGCCGGCGACCGCATCTCTGTTGCCGGAGCAGGTTCTGCGGCCTGAGGAAGCCATGGTGCTGGAGGTTCTGCGTACCGATGAAGCCTTGCAGATCGACGAGATTCTGGAGCTGCTGGAGACGCAACTGACCTCGTCCGAGGTGTTTACGGCGCTCTTTGAGCTGGAGATTACGGGCAGGGTACGGTGCATGCCGGGGAAGAATTATGTGCGCGTGATGTGAAGAAGGCAGGGAATAGGGAACAGGGAATAGGGAGTAGGGAATAGGGAGTAGACAAACTTGGCCTTGTGCTGGAAGCGCTATTCCAAATCACATCCATTTAGGACTCAAGAGCCACAATCTGGTAAAGTGGCGCGAGGATTTTTTCTTACCACGAAGGCCGTTCCCTGTGCCCGGAAACGGGACGGAAAGAGAAGAAAAATCTTTCCTCGAGTGGAAATGAGGCGGTGTTCCGTGGTAGTTTCCAACTTTCGCGGGTAATATTTCCCGGAGGAGGAAGGCGGCCGAGTGCAGTGGCCGAATTCGGATTGTTGGCGAAGTCAACGGAACGAAGCTGGACAGAGTGCAACAGACTGAACATATTGAACAGGCCGGACAGGTTAGAGTGTACTAGGAATCAAGGATGGCAATGAGCAAATCACTGGTGATCGTCGAATCTCCCGCCAAGGCGAAGACTATCGAGAAATACCTGGGCGCGGGATTCGAGGTTCTGGCGTCGGTGGGTCACATCATGGACCTGCCGAAGAACGATCTTGGCGTGGAGCTGGAGAAGCGAACGTTTGAGCCGACGCTGATTGTGACTCCGGGCAAGGAAAAGGTGGTGGCGCAGTTGAAGAAGGCCGCGGCCCGGTCGGACGAGATCTACCTGGCGCCTGACCCGGATCGCGAGGGCGAGGCGATTGCCTACCATCTGGCGCTGCAATTGGGAACGACAGCCAAGGAGCGGAAGAAGATTCATCGCGTGACCTTCAACGAGATTACGCAGAAGGCCGTGCAAGATGCATTTCAGCACGCGCGGGATCTGGACCAAAACCTGGTGGACTCGCAGCAGACGCGGCGCATTCTGGACCGCCTGGTGGGCTACCAGATTTCGCCGCTGTTGTGGGAAAAGGTGCGGCGGGGACTCTCAGCAGGACGCGTGCAAACGGTAGCCGTGCGGCTGATCGTGGAGCGGGAGCGGGAGATTGGCGCGTTTGGCCCGCTGGAGTATTGGACGCTGGACGCCGAGCTTCATCCGGAAAATCAGGCGGAGACCAGGCTCAAGGCGCGGTTCGTGGGCATCGACGGAGAGCCGGCGCGGGTTCCTAACGGCCAGGATAAGGACGGCAAGGAGCAGTTCATCGCCAATGCGCTGCCCGATGAGAGATCGATGAATGCGGTGATAGCCGCGCTGGAAAAGGCGCAGTGGTCGCTGGTTTCGGTGCAGGCCACGGAGAAGCAGAGGCGGCCGCCGGCTCCTTTCATCACCAGCCAGTTGCAGCGGGACGCGGCCAGCAAGCTGAGCTTTAACGTGCGGCGGACGATGGGCGTGGCGCAACGGCTCTATGAGGGCGTGGCGATTGGCGCCGAGGGCATGACCGGCCTTATTACCTATATGCGAACGGATTCGCCGCGCGTGGCGCCAGAGGCCATTGCAGGGGCGCGGGAGTGGATCGGCAGGCAGTTGGGTGCGCAGTATCTGCCCGAGACACCCAATGTGTACAAGGGCAAGAAGGCCGCGCAGGACGCGCACGAAGCCATCCGGCCCACCGATGCATCGCGTACGCCGGAATCGATTGCGCGCTATTTGACAGATGAACAGTTGAAGCTCTACCGGTTGATCTGGCAGCGGTTCGTGGCCTCGCAGATGATGCCGGCCGTCTTTGACGTGACCACGGCGAAGATTGCCGCAGTCAGCGAGAAGACGGGCAAGACGTACGATTTTCGCCTGAGCGGCTCGGTGGTGCGCTTTGACGGATTCCTAAAGGTCTATGAGGTTGCCGAGAAGGACGAGGAGGACGAGGAAGCCAACAAGCTGCCCAATCTGGACAACGTGAAGCTGCTGGAACTGGATCAACTGGATCCTGAGCAACACTTCACCTCACCGCCTCCGCGTTACAACGAAGCTTCATTGGTGAAGGAACTGGAGGAGCGGGGCATCGGGCGGCCTTCGACCTACGCGTCGATCATCAACACCATCCAGGACCGCGAGTATGTGACCAAACATAGCGGCAGGTTTTATCCCACGGAGATCGGAATGGTGGTTTGCGACCTGCTGGTGAAGAATTTTCCATATATCTTCGACGTGGCCTACACAGCCAAGCTGGAAGAGGAGCTGGACGAGATTGAAGAGGGTCACGAGAAGTGGACCGATCTGCTGAACGGCTTTTATGGCTACTTTGTGGAGGAGCTGAAGGACGCCGGCGCGAACATGGAAGACATCAAGCGCATGGAGCATAAGACAGACGAAAAATGCGATCTGTGCGGGTCGCCGCTGGTGTTGAAGTGGGGCAAGTTCGGCAGTTTTTATGCCTGCTCGGCCTACAACAAGAAAGACAAATCGAGCTGCACGTTTACCAGGGAAAATACGGCGGGCAAGCCGGACATGAACACGCCGGAGGCGCAGGAGGCGGGCGAGCAGGAGGAGTACTGCGACAACTGCGGGCGGGTGATGGTGCTGAGGCGGGGACCGTTCGGGATGTTCATGTCGTGCCCTGGGTTCAACGAGGATCCGCCCTGCAAAACCTTCCGCAAGCTGAGCAGCAAGCAACAACAGATGCAAGCCATACCCAAGCCCACGGGCGAAAATTGCCCGCAATGCGGCAAGCCCCTGGTGCTGCGCCAGGGAAGTTATGGGGAGTTCGTCTCCTGCTCGGGGTATCCCAAGTGCAAATACGTGAAGCAGAACCTGATTGAAGGCTTGAAGTGCCCCAAGTGCGGCACAGGAGACCTGGCCGAGCGGAAGGCGCGGAGGGGCAATATCTTCTGGGGCTGCACAAATTATCCGAAGTGCGACTTTACCTCGAATCATAAGCCGGTGGCGGAGAAGTGCCCCAAGTGCGGCAGTCCGTATTTGGTGGAGAAGACGCTACGGTCGGGGATTTACCTGGAATGCCCGAACAAGAAGAAGGCGGCCGAGGAAGAGGCTGCGACAAAGAAGCGGCCGGGCAAGGGCGCCGTGCCGGCGGAAAGCGCCGTGGGGTGCAACTACTCGAAGCGAATTGGCGACGCGCCGCCGTTGCCAACGGCCGCGACGCATGGGCCGGTGGTGGAGAAAGAATCCGCCAAAACAGCTGCGAAGGCGGCTGCCAAGCCAGCGGCAAAGAACGGCGGCAAGAAGACTTTGCAGCAGACGTAGGCGAGCATCATTGGATTAGCCGAAAACAGCCGCACAGCAATCCCCGGCTGAGTCCGGTAGTGTAGTATGGTTTGCGGAGAAAGTTATGATGGAACGAATGCTTGCAACCCCGGCAGATGCTGAGATCATTCTCAGGTTGTATGAACTGCGCACCGAGGCGGTGATGCGCCAGGCTCGCGCGTGGACGATGGGCGAGTTCTGGCCGGCGACGGCGAAGGAGTTTTTTGCCGTGGCGGAGAACCCCGCCGACCCGCACAACGCCTGGCTGCGGCAGGTGATCAGCTACTGGGAGATGGCCGCGGCGTTGGTGCTGCACGGGGCGGTTTCGGCGGAGTTGTTTGTGGATTGCAACGGCGAGGGGTTTTTCCTGCTGGCCAAATTTGCGCCTATCCTGGACGGCATCCGGGAGAAGAATCCGGCGTTCCTGATGAAGACGGCCGAGCTGGTGAACCGATTTTCAACCGCGGCGCAGCGCTACGAGGCAATCGTGAAGAATGTGGAAGCCCGGCGCAAGAGCATGCCGGCCCGGCAGAAGGCGCAGGGCGGATCTTCTTCCTCCCGCAAGCCCTGAGCAGGACTCGCAATCCTGGCGAATCTCTGCTAATGTCATATCCGACCCTCTCAACCGAGCCGTTTTAGGCCGATAGAGAGAAAAAACGGATTTATCGGAACAACCCATGGCACGAGCTATCTGGAACGGCAAGGTGATTGCCGAAAGCGATAAGACGGTGACGATAGAGGGGAACGTCTACTTTCCCGAATCCAGCCTGAAGCGCGAGTATTTTCGTCCCAGCACCACCACCTCCCTGGACCCAGTCAAGGGGCAGGCGCGCTACATGACGTTGCTGATCGATGGGGAAGATAACCCGGACGCTGCCTGGTACTATCCCGACCCCAAGCCGCTCGCGCGCAAGATCAAAGGATACGTGGCCTTTTGGCGGGGCGTGGAAGTTGTCGAGCCGTAACAGGCCGCCTAAGCCGTCGTGCAAGCGGCTTTCGGTGCGGGACTTTGCAAGAGTGGTGTGATACATTTGCCCATGAGATTGAAGGGGATAGCGATATTCGTGATGATGCTGGCCCTCACCCAGGCGCCCGCGGCAGGTGCTGTTCAGAGCAGCAGCCCGGGAGGCGTGAATCGGCAGACACCGCCCCCTTCAGCATCTTCAACTGTCGTTCCGCAAGAGACTGCCAGCCCAGCACCAAAGACTGATGTAGAAGGCGACATTCGGGATATTCAGCCGCAGCACATCGGCGTTGCCAATCCGCCTGCCGCGCCCGCGCCATGGACCTGGCAAGAAAAGATGACCTGGGCAGCTAATCTGGTGCTGGTCATTCTGGGATACATCGGTATTATGATGGCCGTCTCCCTGCTGAAAAAGATCGATCGCCAAACGAGGTACGCGGAAACCGCAGCCGAGGCCGCCGCCGCCAGCTCTCATGCCGCACTCATGACGGCTCAGGCTATTCTCAATGCGGAAAGGTCCTGGATCCTGGTTTCAGTCGAGCCATCCCCCAGCGCGGAGAACAGTTTTACGATCATGGCCACGAACCGGGGCCGCACTCCGGCTAAGATTATCGAAACCATGGAACGGACCAGGATTGCCATCGATGAAGAGCACCTTCCCAGTACCCCCGAGTATACGGATGAGAAACGGGGTGCTCCTTATACTCCCATCATTCTGCTTCCGGGTGAATCCACGGCTATCAAGCCTTTCTGCCGTGACGATGTGAGAGGTCTTTGCGACTCCGAGGAAAGAATCAGGCGGATCGAAACCTGGGAAGAAAAGATATTTCTTTACGGCAAGGTACTCTACAGGGATTTAACCTCGCCTATCGACAGCCAGGCTCATGAAACGAACTGGTGCTGCTGGTATATCCACGGACGGCAGAACAGCGGGCTGGTTATTGCCGGGCCGCCGGAATACAACACGCACACGTAGCAAAGAGACCCTCTGCGGGAAACCGGAATTTCATATTGAAGCGGAGGAGAAGCCATTCTGAGGAGTGGCTTACTCTGCGTCTATTGAGAAGGCGCCCGGTTAAACGTCAACGCCGGGTTCAACCACTGGCTACGTCACGGATATCCTGTTCGAAGACCGTGTCGGGCTCAGCAAGCCTGATCAGCCGATGCAAATAGGCCCGGGAGATGTGTAGGCTTCGAGCTGCCAGCGTCTTATTCCCCTTGTTCTCTCGAACGGCTGCCACGGCCAGTTTGACCTTATAGTCGCGAAGCTGCCGTTCAAAGGAGCCGGCGGGATGGTAATCGCCGATATCGACAACGTCGCCGATGTCGCCGATGTCAACATCGGCTTCTTCGATGTTCAAGCTTAAATCTTCGGCGCGTATGGTTTTGCCTGGCGCGAGGATAATGGCCCTCTGCATCACGTTTTCCAGCTCGCGCACATTGCCGGGCCAGGAGTAACCCTGGAGCATAGCCAACGCATCATGCTCAATATCATCCATCGGCTTTTGAAAGATTTGCCCATACTGGCGCAAGAAATGCCGGGCAATCCGGGGGATGTCTTCGGGATGGTCCTGAAGCGGCGGCGATTCAATCCGCATAACGTTAATGCGGTAGTAAAGGTCTTGGCGGAATTTTCCTTCGGCCACCAATTTGTCCAGGTCCTGGTGAGTAGCGAAGATCAGACGCGCCTTTAAGGGAATAAGCTTGTTGCTCCCCAGACGGCTGAATTCCATTTGCTGCAGGACGCGCAACAGCTTGACCTGCGTGAACAGGCTCAGGTCGCCGATTTCATCCAGGAACAGAGTGCCGTCGCCGGCCTGCTCAAAGTATCCCTCGCGTGCTCCGACGGTGCCGGTGAAGGCGCCTTTTTCATGGCCGAACAACTCGGCCTCAATCAAAGTCTCAGGGATTGCGCCGCAGGAGACGGCCACAAAGGGACGGCTGGCGCGGGAGCCCAGGTTATGGATGGCGCGGGCGATCAACTCCTTGCCAGTTCCGCTTTCGCCGGTGACCAGCACGGCGGCGTTGAGGTTAGTGACGCGAAGCACCAGTTGATAAACCCGCTGCATTTGGGGACTCGATCCAATCAACCGGTCGCAACTGCCGGGCACCTCCAGTTGCTGCTGCACAGTCTGCAGTTGCTGCCTGAGCGTGGAGTTCTCATACGCCCGGCTGAGCATGGTTTTGAGGTCCCTGATGGAGGGCGGTCTGCGGCAGTAGCCGAAGGCGCCTGACCGAACCAGTTCAAACGCGGTCGACCGAAGGGCATCGTCGGCCATGACCACCGAGGGAACATGAGAAGCAATCAGACGTTGGGTGCAGCCAATCCGCTCCTGCAATGAAGGATGATTCGAAGGCAAATCCAGAATCATGACATCGCAGTCTCCGGCAGTCCGGATCAGATTCATGCCATCCTCATCCGGCTCCAAGAAGATCTCGAAGTCCTTACCGAGGGCCGAGGAGAGCAGCGTATGGAGCGTACGGTCTTCCGAATATAGTCCGATTTTGATCATTTCTGGGCCCGCATTCTGGAAAACACAACATCCCGCCTCTGGGGAGAAGCGGGAAAAAGGCGGTCCTTGCCCTTCAAAGGCTGCGATGCCAATGGCTATTTGCGCCAGGCTGATGCCATCTTGGTGACAACATCTCCCTGGCAACAAATTCCACAGGTCTCAAATGGCAATGGACGACTCTGGCATTCCATAGTACCTGTGACTGAGGGTAATGTCGAGATTACTTTAGTACTTTTTCCCCAAGGGTAAATCATTTTATAAATTTTAGTCAGGATTACGATTGACGGAAGAGTCCGTTAAAGAGCATATCTTCTCCGGTTCTATTCCAAATTAATGTGTGACAACCATCTATATATTCAATAAGATAACGCCGAAGGCGGTTTTTTCAAGAGAGGATAAACACCTCAGGGTGACCGGTTCGCTGGAATCCCAGCCATACCTGATGGTGCATATGATTTGTTTCTTTGGTAAGCAAAAACCAGGGTACTTGGCAAGTGGTGACCCCCGAAAAAAGCCCTTGTATAGTTCCTGATGCTTCTGCACAATTGTTCCTCGGACTCCCGTATGCAGTATCGGCGGCTCCGGATGTGCTCGTAAAGTGTGTATACCCCTCGCTTCACTCTGGGGCGCCTTTCAGTAAACATCCGTGTACACCATTTGGGCAGTATGCCGTCATGTATTTGATTTCGGGCAGTTTTAGGCTTTTACAGTTTGGCTAGGCAATTGCAATTATGATTAAACTATTGCAATAATGTAGTTTTCTCGGGATATTGGGGGATACGGGGTATGCGCTCGTTTGCCTGGTGGCCAACGCTGATCGTGCTTGCCGTGGCGACGTTCACGGATCTACGTTATCGCCGCATTCCCAACTGGCTGGTGCTTCCTTTTCTTCTGGCCGGGATCGTGGTTTCCCCCTTGCGCCCTGACTGGGGCGGTAACTGGGGTGGCAGCGGCCTCAGATTTGGGTGGCATGGCCTGGGCCAAAGCTTTTCCGGCCTGGGGCTTGGCCTGCTGATTTTTGGCTTCTTTTTCTGTCTGGGCGGCATGGGCGGCGGGGATGTGAAGCTATGCGCCGCTCTTGGGGCTTGGGTTGGCCCGGTGCAAATGTTCTGGGCACTGTTTTTTACCAGCCTGGCCGGGGGACTCATGGTTTTGTGCTGGATGGCCTACCGCAAGGTTTTCAGGAAGTTGTTGCTGAAGGCGGGCGATCTTATTTTTGGCGGGAAACGGAATGAAATGAGTGGTGAACCGGAGGCTTCACTCGATGATTTACTGAAAAGCAAGATACCTTACGCTCCGGCCATCGCCATGGGAACACTTATGTCCTTCTTTACTCGATGAAATTTGGAGTTAGGTACCATGTCCAACTGGCAATCGTCATATCGATCTTCGGCTAACCCGCAAGGTAAGCCACACGCGTCAGGGGGCAGTAATCCAGTGAATTCAGACCCTTCGTATCTTGATGATCAGTATCCGGACTCACTTGGCGGCAACATGCTGTCGATTGCGCTGATCGGCCCGGATGAGGAGCGCCGCAAGGCGGCGTCCACCGCGCTGGCGGGATGCCAAGGGGGTGAAATCCGGGAGTTTTCTACCTATCCTCCAAGCCTGGACGATGTTCCCAGGCTGCTGGAGCAACATTACGACGTCATCATCATAGATTTGGACAGCCATCCGGAATACGCCCTGGAACTGGTGGAGAGCATCTGCGCCAACGGCTCGGCGACGGTGATGGTGTATTCGGTGAAGGCGGATTCGGAATTGCTGGTTCGCTGCATGCGCGCCGGGGCTCGCGAGTTTCTTACCCTGCCCTTTGCTCAAAGCACCATGGCTGAGGCGCTGGTCAGAGCTTCTGCCCGGCGCCCGGCAACGCGTCTTCCGAAGAAGGCGGGCGGCAGGCTTCTGGTGTTTCTCGGGGCCAAGGGCGGCGATGGCGTTACCACGCTGGCCTGCAATTTTGCGGTAGCTCTGGCCCAGGAGTCAGGCCAAAACACTCTGTTGATCGATCTCGACCTCCCGTTGGGCGACGCGGCGCTGAATCTCGGTGTGGTCGCCGAATACTCGACCATCAACGCTCTTCAGAATTCCAACCGGTTGGATACGAGTTTTCTCTCCCGGCTTCTGGTCAAGCATAGTTCGGGAGTCTCCGTACTGGCAGCGCCGGGCAAGTTTCCCCAATACCAAGCCTCCAATGAAGCAATCGACAGGCTCATCTCCGTTGCGCGTCAAGACTTCGACAACGTAGTCATCGATATTGGGTCCAGACTCGATTTGATGGGTACGAGCCTGTTCAAACAGGGCTCCACAGTGTACCTGGTCATCCAGGCGGGCATCGCCGGGCTGCGCAACTCAAATCGTCTGATTTCGCAATATTTTTCTAATGCAGATCCCAAGCTGGAGATCGTACTCAACCGGTTTGAGTCACGCTCGATAGGAGTTTCCGAAGATCAGATTACGAAGGCTCTCACCCGGCCGGCGCAGTGGAAGATTCCCAACGATTACAACGCTGTGAAGCGTATGCAGACCACGGCGGTTCCGCTGGCGCTTGAAGATTCGCCAATTTCCCGGCTGATCCGGCAGATGGCCCGAACCGCTTGTGGCCTGCCCGCAACTCCGGAGAAGAAGGGAGGCTTTAGTCTCAAGAGCTTCAGCCGGGGAATTTCGGCGAAGGCGCCCGCCAGCGTGGATGCACAGGCATTGACGCAGTTAGGGTTGGGTCCCGCCCGGGACGTCGCAGGCGCTAAGCCGGAAGCCGCGGCGAAGATCACAAGCAAGCCTGCTCAAACTCCTCCCGCGAGCGCCGCGCCGGCGGCAGCAGTGCAGAAGCCTGTTGCGCCAGCGGCCAAACCGGTTACGCCACCGGCCAAAGCGGATCGCGCGGACCAGGGGAGCGCGAAGAAGGGAGCTCAACCAAGCGTCATCCCCACCAGCCAGCAGACGGAGCCAGAAACGCGCACATACAGGGGCGCCACCTATATGAAAGGCGCGGATGGCGAATGGCACCTGGTGAAAACGCCAGTCGCCAGCGTTCCCATCCAGCAGAGTGGACCAGAAACGCGCACATACAGGGGCGCCACGTATGAGAAGGGCGCGGATGGCGAATGGCACCTGAAGAAAACGCCGGCCGTAAAAGCGAGCCCAGCCGAAAAAGTGAGTCAGAGTCAGGAGAAGCCGGTCATCACATGGCCGACTCCCGCTCCGATTGCCTACGGCTCAGTAATCGGCGCCGCGGAGCTCAATGCCAAGGCGTCGGTTCCGGGCAGATTCACTTACACTCCTGCGGCAGGTGAGATGCTGGCGGCGGGAACGCATACGCTTTCGGCCACTTTCACTCCGGCGGATGCCACGGGATACACCACGGCGCAGGCCGCCGTGTCGCTCACTGTCACCAAGGCAACCCCGGCCATCGCATGGCCTACGCCCGCTCCGATTGCTTATGGCGCCGCGCTCAGCGCTGCTCAACTGAATGCCACGGCATCGGTTCCAGGCAGATTCGTCTACACCCCGGCCGAGGGCGCCATGCTGACAGCAGGAGTACAGACGCTGACGGCAACCTTTACTCCAACAGACGCCACGGACTACACCACGGCGCAAGCCGCCGTGTCTTTCACCGTCGCCAAGGCCAAGCCAATCATCACCTGGTCTGCGCCGGCTTCGATGGCCTACGGCGCCGCGCTGGGTGGCGCTCAACTGAATGCCACGGCATCAGTTCCCGGAACTTTCGTATACACTCCAGCCGCAGGCGCTATGCTGACAGCAGGAGTGCATGCGCTATCGGCGACCTTCACTCCGACAGACACCACGAACTACACCCAAGCCCAAGGTGAAGTGGCGTTAGCTGTCACCAAAGTGGCGCCGACAATTACCTGGCCGACGCCAGCTTCGATTATTTACGGTACCGCGCTGGGCAGCGCTCAACTTAATGCCACGTCAGCAGTTCCCGGGAAATTCGTCTATGTTCCTTCTGCAGGCGCCGTGCTCGCGGCGGGGATGCATACGCCTTCGGTAACCTTTACCCCAACAGACACGGTGAATTACAACGCGGCACAGGCCGCCGTTTCGCTTACTGTTACCAAGGCAACGCCATCCGTGACATGGCCGGCGCCAGCTTCGATTGCTTACGGAACTGCGCTAAGCGCCGCACAGCTCAACGCCGCCGCATCGGTTCCGGGAAAATTCGTTTACGATCCTGGCGCGGGCGAAATACTGCCGGCGGGAACGCATACGCTTTCGGCTATCTTTACTCCGACCGATACTACGGACTATGTCACGGTGCAGGCCACAGTGCCGCTCACTGTCGCCAAAGCCAAGCCGGCCACGATCACGTGGCCAGCACCGGCTTCCATTTCACACGGCACACCGCTCAGCGCCGCACAGCTCAACGCCACGGCATCGGTTCCGGGCACCTTCGTTTACACTCCCGCGGCGGGTGAGGTGCTCACCAAGGGAACGCATACGCTCTCGGTAACCTTTACACCGTCAGACGCCAACTTTCCTGAAGCGCATGCCACTGTGCAGCTCACGGTCACCAAGACAATGCCGGTCATTACCTGGCCGACACCCGCCCCAATCTCCTATGGCACCGTGCTCAGTTCCACTCAGCTCAATGCCAAGGCATCGGTTCCGGGCGCCTTTGTCTACACTCCCGCGGCAGGCGAGATGCTGGCGGCGGGAACGCATGCGCTTTCGGTAACTTTTGCTCCGAAGGACAGCTCTGACGATGCGCCGGCGCAGGCCACGGTTCAGCTTACTGTCACCAAGGCAACGCCCATCATAACCTGGCCGCCCCCCGCGGCCATTTCCTATGGCGCCGCGCTCAGTGCCGCGCAGCTAAATGCCACGGCACTGATTCCAGGCACTTTCGTCTATACTCCCGCAGCGGGCAACGTGATTGCAGCGGGAACACAGACACTCTCTGTAACCTTTACCCCTACAGACACCTCAGACTACACCACGGCGCAAGCTACGGTGTCCCTGGTGGTAGAAGGGTTACCTAATATCGATTTGCTCATGCCGGCATCGGCCAATGCGGATACAATCCGAGCAGACCATGGTGATGCCAGGCAGGGAGCGCAACACCACAACAAAGCCTCCAACCAAGAAAGTAAACTTGAAACGCGCAATTACAAAGGCGCTACTTATGTGAAGGGAGCCGATGGCCAATGGTACCTCCAGAAGAAATAGAGATTGCGCAACCCACAACGCTTCCCGCGGATTTCAACGAATGGGATAGCGCGGATTCTCATGCGACACAGCCTGCCAAACCCACGACAGCGCGAGTTGCCGTGTCGCCCGTGGTAGATCGTGTGCCGAGTCCTGTTTCGCGCGCATCGGCAGCAGCCTATGCGGAAGCCGAGCAGATTTTTCAACCGCCTCAGGCTAAAAGCGTGAAGGCGCGAGACGAGAAACACAGGGATGAGAGCAAGAGCAGGCAGAAGGGGTTGGTGCCGCTTTTTGCCGTAGGTTCACTTGCGCTTCTGCTTATCCTCGGCTCATTCGGCTTTTCCAAGTATCGATCCAGGATGTTTGTGCCGAAGCCAGCGGCTGCGCCGCAGCCGACGGCGACGAGTACGCCACAGCAAGCAGTCACGAATACGCCGGCGCCCGCACCAGCTCCGACGCCGGCGAGCACCGGGGAAGATCGCCAGCGCACACAGTCGGAGCTGATGATGAACCATCAGTTGAGTGCGCCCTCCAGGATTCCGAGTGATCTTAAGATGCTGGCTGGTCGGGAACCTCCGCCCTCTTCTGGCTTTGCCCCCTCCGGTATAGAAAGCCTGGGTGGAAGCAGCACGGCTGGCAATGTCTTTAGTGGGTCGAGCGAGCCCAAGGTGAAGATCTCGGCTCCCACGAAAATGAGCATCTCTGCCGGCGTAGCCGGTGGTTTGCTGATTCAGAAAACCGCGCCCGTTTATCCCCAAATGGCCAGGGAAGCCCGCGTCTCAGGCACGGTGGTGATTCAAGCCACCATTTCCAAGACGGGAGCGATTGAAAATCTCCATGTCGTGAGCGGACCGACCATGTTGCGGCAGCCCGCGATGGATGCCGTAAAGACCTGGCGCTACAAGCCTTACTTGCTGGACGGCGAACCGGTAGATGTGGAAACCACAGTGAGCGTGAACTTCTCATTGGGCGGGTGATGAGTCCTCGGCTCATTGCCGATTATTAAGACAGGAGTTTCTCTTTGAAATGGTGAAGTAGCGGACGAGTAGCCTGTTCTGATGGAAGGTAGAACGTGGAACTGCTGAATCTGGAGAAATACAAAGCGGAGATACACCGGACCCTGATCTCCAAGCTGGATCTGGAGAAGCTGTCGCGCGTCAATTCCAGTCAGGCGCGCCAGGCGGTGGCCGGCATCGTAAAAGAGAT
This sequence comes from Occallatibacter sp., assembly GCA_050011175.1. Taxonomy (GTDB): domain Bacteria; phylum Acidobacteriota; class Terriglobia; order Terriglobales; family Acidobacteriaceae; genus Telmatobacter. Next base: position 99,186 of record JBEKJR010000014.1, on the reverse strand, counting down.
TATCTCCGACCAGCGTGTGCCCCTGAACTACGACGAGCAGGAAAGAATACAGGCGGACCTGCTTGACGAGGTATTTGGTCTTGGACCGCTGGAACCTCTGCTGCGAGATGCCAAGATATCAGACATCCTGGTCAACGATAAGGATCATGTTTTCATTGAGAAAAACGGACTTCTGCAAAGGGTAGATACAACATTTCGCGATGATCGCCACCTGCTGCAGATCATCGACCGCATTGTGTCGCGCGTGGGGCGCAGGGTGGATGAGTCCTCGCCGATGGTCGATGCCCGGTTGCCCGACGGCTCTCGCGTGAATGCCATCATTCCACCACTGGCGCTGGACGGACCGTCCTTGTCCATCCGCCGCTTCGGGACAGGCCCCCTGGCAGCCAATCAGCTGGTTCAGTTGAAGAGCGTCTCTCCGGAAATGATGGAGGTGCTTTCCTCCGCGGTAAAAGCCAGAATCAGCATTCTCATTTCAGGCGGCACCGGCACCGGTAAAACCACTCTCCTGAACATTCTGTCTCAGTACATTCCACGCACCGAACGCATCGTCACCATCGAAGACGCGGCCGAACTCCGCCTGGCGCAGGAAAACATCGTGCGACTCGAAACCCGTCCGCCCAACATTGAAGGGCAGGGTGCGATTCGCCAGCGTCAACTTCTAATCAACTGCCTGCGTATGCGCCCCGACCGCATCATCATGGGCGAGGTGCGTGGAGAAGAAGCCTTCGATATGCTACAGGCCATGAATACTGGGCACGAGGGCTCGATGACCACAATTCACGCCAACACCTCTCGCGATGCCATCTCCAGGCTGGAATCGATGGTCGCGATGGGTAATATGAATATGCCGGAAAAGTCCGTTCGCCAGCAGATATCATCAGCCATTACTATTATTGTTCAGGTTACGCGTTTGAGCGACGGCACGCGCAAAGTTACAAGCGTTTCCGAGATTACCGGCATGGAAGAGAACGTCATCAGCATGCAGGAGATTTTTACTTTTAACAAGAAAGGGATCGGGCCCGATGGCAAGGTAATCGGCGTATTCCAGCCGACTCATATTCGTCCCCGGTTCCTTGAACGGCTTCGCATTTCGGGTATCGTCCTGCCACCGGTTCTGTTTGAGCGCGAAACGCAGGTCAATTGAGCGGAAAGGAGGGCAACAGGTATGGGATTGATCGTTTGTATAGTCTTCGTGGGCGCGTTCGCAGTCGTTGCTCTGCTGATGTACGCCGCCGGGGGCGGGGCCTCTCACGAGGCCAAGCGGGTCTACGAAGCACTTGACTCAGCTTTAGCTTCTGACGACGATTCGGAAGACCGCAACAAGGACGTCAATCTTCGCAAGAGCGAAATGATCAGCAGCATCCCCTGGCTCAATCGCAAGCTGCGTGAGCTCGATCTGGCGCCAGTTCTTCATTCTCTGCTCTATCAGGCCGATCTCAAATGGAACGCCGGAACCTTGGTGGCCAGTAGCGTACTCTGCTTTGCGCTTCCGGCTTATTTGACTTACTTGCGCTTCGATTCTTTCATCATGGCTTTGCCGACCGGATTGCTGCTGGGCTCGGCGCCCTTAGCCTATGTTCTTCATAAACGCAGCAAGCGCCTTGACTCGTTTCAGCAGGGGTTGCCGGAAGCGCTGGATCTGATGGTGAGTGCTTTACGCGCGGGGCACAGTCTTATCGCCGCAGTCGGCTCAGTGGCGCGTGAGTGCGCCGATCCAGTGGGCTGCGAATTCAAGACCTGTTTCGAGGAGCAGAATTACGGTCTGGAACTGAAGAATGCGCTGGACAACCTGATCAAACGCGTTCCCCTTCAGGACCTCCGTATTTTCGCAACGGCAATTATGATCCAGAAGGAAAGCGGTGGAAATCTTGCCGAGGTTCTCGACAAGACCGCACATGTCATCCGGGAGCGATTTCGCCTGAAGCGGCAGGTTGGGGTGCATACGGCTCAGGGACGCATGACAGGGTGGGTACTCACCTTCCTGCCGGTGGCGTTGGGAATCTTATTGTATTTCGTTAATCCGGAGATGATGAGCGTCTTGTGGAAGAATCCAACGGGCATCAAGATGCTCTGGACGGCTTCGGGCATGATGGTGGTTGGCGGTCTTATCATTCACCACATAGTCAACATGGACGTTTGAAGGGTTTTATGGTATTTGCGATTTTTACATTTGGTGTCGTATTTCTGCTGATCGTGAGCGGAGGGATGCTTCTGTTCTATCGCGAAGAAATGCTTCAGCGGATTGCCGAAGTGATCTACCCGCGCCCCAAACAGAAATCTCTTTTGAGCGCCATCCAGCAGACAGGCCAATCGATCGGTGGCGTGATTGGGCACTTCGAGAATGTGCTGCCAAGAAGCCAGGCCGAGGTCTCCGTAGTGCTGCAGCGACTCCAGCGCGCCGGATTCCGCGAAGAATCAGTGGACAAAATCTTCTATGGCTCGAAAGTATTGACTCCCCTACTGCTTGTTATCTTTATCCTGGTCAGCGGGCTGGGAGAATATTTCGGCATGTTTTCGTACGTCATGGCCATTGGCATTGGTTTTTTGGCGCCGGATTTCTGGTTAGGAAGGCGAATTAACAAGCGCCAAAGCAAGATTCGGCGCGGCCTTCCGGATGTGCTTGATCTTCTGGTAATCTGCATCGAGGCGGGACTGAGCCTGGACCAGGGGACGTCGCGCACCGCGGTGGAATTGAAAGCAGCACAACCGGAATTGTGCGATGAATTGGGCGTTGTCGTGCTGGAGCAACGAGCGGGACGCCCTCGCGGCGATGCCTGGAAACATATGGCAGAACGCACGGGCGTAGATTGTGTGCGCAATCTCGTATCCATGCTGGTTCAGGCGGATCAGTTTGGAACCAGCGTCGCCAAGACATTGCGCATTCACAGCGATACACTCAGAACCCAGCGTGTACAGGCCGTGGAAGCAGCGGCGGCAAGGACCACCATCAAGTTGATCTTTCCGCTTGTGCTGTTTATTTTCCCGTCGCTTTTTGTGGTCACGCTGGGTCCGGCGTTCATCTCCATCTTGGCATCATTTCAGGGTCTTAATCATTGAGGGAAGGAGGAATCGACGTGGATACTACCACAATCATCCAGATCGGATGCGGTGTTTTGGCTGTTGTCGTGTTGATCGTTTTAATCCAGCGCCGCCGCACGCGGGTTAAATAGTACTGCGTTGTGTTCCGGCGGCACCGAGAAAGCGTGCTCAGCTGGTCGGTCAGTTTTCCGGTTTTTAATTTCGCCATTTTGGCGCCCGGTGTCGCTCGTGTTTGCTCAAACCGGGGAGCGTAACCAGCATTTTTGCTGAAAGAAAGAGGGTTTACCATGGCTACTACTACGATTATTCAGATTGCTGCCGGTGTGCTGGCTGTTGTTTTGTTGATCGCTCTGATCGCGCGCCGCGCACGGAAGAACAAGTAAACGGGTTTCGCGGGTGGGCCGGCGGCGCGGTCTAGCCGCGCGGGTTTCGCTGGCCAACTCGATCATCCCGCTGACGGGGGCATTGCCACTTAGGCGATGAGTGTCTCCGTTTCCCACCCCTGCAGCGGGTGCGGGAACGTGCGTCTATGCAATGCTCTCCGGATGATGCGAGTGTATTCTCCGCGTGTGGTGAAACAGGGCTCACGGAGGTCCGGCAATTGCAAAGAAAGGATTTGTACGAGCAATGATGAAGCAAGAGGTTGAGCAAGCGGCAGGAACTTTGAGATAACGCCCAGTTTCCGGGTCTTCATTGAGGACCGGAGGTTCGATGGAATCACGAAGGCTTTGCGCATATAACCAGACTCGCGAATGCTTTCTTGGCCTGGAGGTCACTTCCGCCGAGCTTGTGTCCGCGGAGCTCAAGAGTCTGCTGAAAAGGCTTGCGCTAAAGTCAGGTGAAGGCCTTTGGATGACGCCGTTCCGGGGAATACCCGAGACGGATATGCTCGCCCCGCTCGATCTGATTTACCTTGACGAGGATTGCCGGGTCATTGAGGTAGTCGAGTCATACCCTACATTTCGTGCTTCTCCTTCGAGCCCGCGGGCGGCAAGCGTCCTGGCGCTGCCCATCCACTCCATTTATTCGTCGCAAACGCAATCGGGCGATCAGTTGGTGCTTTGCGTGGCGGAGGAGATGGAGGGCCGCCTGGAGCGGATTTCCAGCGCCAGCAGTGTTGCCGGCGGAGTGCAAAGCGCCGTACTCTTGCGGGCGAAGCCGCTTTGGAGCGACGGCCCCGGCGTAGTGGAATCAGAGGATCGCTCCAGCGAGGCGCGCCCCGAGTCTGAGAAGCCGTCCGAAAAACCGGCCGAGAAGCCATATGAGATGGACCTTGTTGAGCCGGGGATGAAGTACGTAAAGCCGAGAGGCTGGTTGAAGCGCTGGTGGTCACCGGATCCAAGAACAGCTCCGGAACTGAGAAATGCCCCACGGGAGTCACTGCCCGGTTTGGCTGCATATTACTGGACCGGCGCGGCTCCCAAAGCACACAGTATCAAGGACATCAGCGCGACAGGGCTGTACGTGGTGACGGAGGAGCGTTGGTACCCTGGCACCCTGGTCCTGATGACGCTGCAACCAGATGGCGATGGGGAAAATTGCGCCGAACATGCCATCGCCGTGCACTCCAGGGCTGTCCGCTGGGGCAACGACGGCGTCGGCCTCCAGTTCATTCCGCAAGATACTCCGGTGGCGCGCAATAGTCTGAATCCGCTGGTGAACGGTGCAACCAGGAGGGAACTCGAGCATTTTCTGGCGCAGCTCCGCAAGGGCAATGGCTAGGAGCCGATGGGGTTCGCACTGCAAGTAACCTAGGTAACCTAAAGTAACCCAGCACCTTAAAAATATTGTTTTTCAGGGTTGATTTTGAACGACAATGAGAGGAGGAATGCAATGAAAAGGCTAAGCAATCTGTGCGGGCAGGATATGGCGCTCCGGCACGGTTTTTGCCGTGCCAAAGTGGCCTACAAAGCGGGTACGAAAGCCCGGTGTGTCGGAGGCCGGCTGCGTTCCTGCCTACGACACGACGGCGAGGGGCAATCCCTGGTTGAGTTTGCCATGGTGCTGCCGATACTGCTGATGGTCATGATGGGTATATTTACAGTCGGGATTGCCGTGCAGAACTATCAGCAGCTGACATATGTCGAGAACCAGGGCTTGATAACTCTTCAGCAACTCCCAAACACGAGTAGCGCGTCTGACCCATGTAATGCGGTTGCCACAGCTGTGATTGGAGCAGCGGCGAATCTCAAGACGACGGGAACAAGCGGCATCCAGATGTCAATAACATTTGGTACAGGATCATCAGCTGTATCTTTCCCCTCATCCGGCACGTCTTCCCCCACAGGATTCACCTGCTCAGGCGGGTCTGTGTATGCAGTGGACGGCAATCCAGTAACACTGATAGTTTCTTATCCCTGCACTCTCTCATTCTATAAATACACATCCAGTTGTCAGCTGAAGGAAACCGAAACGGAGCAAATCTGATGAATAACAATCGTGAGTCATTTTTCCGCATAGCGCTCAGCGACCTGAGCGGCCAGTCAGCAGTGTGGGTGGCTCTCTCATTGACAGCCATGCTGGGATTGACCGGGCTATCGATCGATGCAGGCCATGCATACGTCGTGTATAGTCAGCTCCAGACTGCAGTCAATGCGGCGGCATTGTCGGGAGCGTCATCAGCAGGATTGTACTACTCCGGAGTAAACTCTGCGGCAACCGTAGCTACCACGTACGCGGGGTTGAACCCCGTCAGTGGCGCCGGGACTCCCACCGTGACAACGCCGTGCATTAACCTTCTAATGGCGGGTCATACTGGATGCACTAACGACTCTTCCGGAAACGCCAACGGCACCTCAGTCGCAAATGCTGTCCGAGTCACGGAGACGGCCAGCGTTCCGATGTTTTTCATGAAAATCTTCGGCGTCAGCACGATAAACATGAAAGCAACCGCGACTGCGGCCGATGCAACATCACAACCGTGGAACGTGGCTATCATTTTGGACGCAACTGGATCGATGGGCAATATCGATTCCTACTGCACCACACGCAACACCACGGCGGAACAGTGCGCAATGAACGGCATTCAAACGATGCTGCAAGGCCTTAATCCTTGTCTCGGAGGAGTAACGAACTGCTTGGCCAGTAGTTCGAACGCGAAAGTCCGCGTGAGCCTCTTCTCGTTTCCAAATGTGACAACGAATACGGTCGCGTATGACTACAATTGCCAGGGCACTCCTCAAGCAGCGGCTTATACCCTCCCCGTGATTCCCACCTCTTCGACATTGGATGGCTACATTCCATTCACCTATAGTAATACAACGCAAGTGTATAATTATTGGACTCAACAATATACAACGACGACAACAACATGGACTGCGACCTACCAGATCACACCGCCCAATGTTGGAAATGCGGATGCGAATGGTTTTTTGAGCGATTATTACTCTTCCGGCGGCTCATTGAACTCCAGTTCCATCCTGGTGAAGGCCATCGGGAATGGCAGCACCAGCGGTTGCTTTACCCCCCCTGATACAAGTACCGTTACAGGTGGTGGTGGTAGTGGTTATTATGGTTATAGTGGTGTAACCTACTTTGCAGGCGCAATCTATGCGGCGCAAACGGCGCTCCTGGCCGAGCAGGCGGAGGTAGCCAATCTGGGGATTACATCACACAACGCGATCATCTTTGTCAGTGATGGACAGGCGAACGCGCCTTATAACATGTTCCCGCAAGCTACCAGCACGGCCAGCAATACTACCGACGGGATTTCGGTTACGTATGCTGGGAGCTCAACGAAAAATTTGACGGGGACCGCCAGCTCCTTCGGGATATACCCGGACTACAACGATAATTGCCAGCAAGCGATCGCCGCGGCCCAGTATGTTAAGAGTCTAGGGACCAGGTTCTACGCGGTTGCCTACGGCTCGGAGTCGTCGGGATGTACTTCTAATTCGGGTGGTATGGATAGCAGTGTAGTTGTTACCGGCTCTCTGAACGTCCCTATCACCAGAGTCTCGCAGGTCATCCCCTGCACGACAATGGAGGACATGGCCTCACCAGTGGGTAATCTGTCAGGTCTGTGGTATTTCTACACTGACGGCTCAAGCGTGCATAACGGCTGCTCGGATACCTCGCATACGTCCAAGAATCTGAGCTCTATATTCGGTGCGATCGCGGCAACTTTCAAGAATGCGCGTTTGATTTCCAACAGCGCCACATAGCTTCTTGAAGTGAATATGGCTCATATCCCGGCCGGTCCGCCAAGGGGCTTGCCGGGATGTGTTTTATTGCGGTTCCTCGGGAATAATCAGCAACACTTCCACAAGGACATTTTGCCTGTTTTGCGTTGCCGGGCGGAATTGCCACTGGGCGAGCGCATCCAGCACAAACTGCGCCTGCGTAAACTCCGGCGGAAAAAGGACAGACAGCGCCTCAAAACGGCCGGTCTGATTGATAAACCCGTGAATCATGAGGGCATCGGCATCGATTGCGCCGGGCGGGATGTTGGGTCGCGTGATGTTATACGGCCAGGGCGCCTCAATGTGCGTGATGTTGCCGGCGGCAGCCGCGTTATCTTCGCGCGAAAGTGAGTACTGGAGGATCCAGCTCTTCGCCAAGCCAACATGCAGATATACGGTGTACGACAACCTGCCGCTCCACAGCTGGGCCGTCTCCGGATACTTTTCTTCCATCGAGGAACCTACCACAACAGCTCCGAACTGGCCGTCCTCAGGCAACGATATGTGGGCGGCCGAGAGCGGGTTGCCAAGTCCGGAACCAATCTGCGGGGAAACTGTTTGCCCGGAAGCCGTTTCATCTCCCTGTGCGGATGCGCCGGTATCCGTCGATTCTCCAGTATTGTTTGAACCCTGTCCCGCGCCCGTTTCACCAGGACTGACGACCGGGTTGACCAGCCCTGCCAGCGCCGAATCCTGTGTTTGCCCTGCCGCCAGCGCACCGGAGGAATCCGTGGGGGCCGTTTCATTAATAGGCGGCAGCGTGACGTCTCCACGCTTCATTTCAAGATCGGAAAGCGACATCACGGCAGCGGGAGCGGGCTGCTCAGAGCCTTCCGCGGTGGTTACCGGGGCGGGAGGCTCCGGTTCAGGTCCGCTGCTCACCACGGGCGACGTGGTGCTGGGGAAAAAAGGCTGTGGTTCGGTAGCCTGATCATTGGCTGCCAAGGCGATGATATCCAGGTTCAGCTCTTCATTGGGCGTCTGGACCGAAGGCTGTACGTCGGCAACCGCAGGCTTTTTCGGCAGAGGGGGAACCACCTTCTTGGCGGATGTCTTTTTGACATCCCAAACTACGACTGTCGGCACCGGGACTTCCTGGGCGAGCGCTACAGGCTTGGGGATATCTGGCTGAAGCAACGTCTGGGGCCCCAGCGGGGCCTGCACAACCTGCCGCATCACCGGCGGCTGCGCTGTTGCGCCCTCGCCGGGCGGGTGCTTGCGCTTGAGGGAATGCGGGCGGGGATACTCGATACCGCGATTGGCGGCATGCTGCATCTGAGGCTCAAGAGTGTGCAGGTCAATATGCCGCACGTCATAGTGTTGGGCGAGGACCGGGGTCTTGACCTGGGGCGCTGACATGAGCCCCAAAGACACCAGCCCAAGCGTGGCGATATGCACCAGAATAGAAACCAGAAAGGAATAGGGCCGCCGGCTCGGCTCCGGTCGCTCTGAAAAAAGCGTAATCATAGGGGAAGACCTCATGACCGGATGAATCTCCTCCCTTGCGCCGCCTGGTCCCTCTTGCCGTGGAGGCCGAATATCAGCCCATCCCAGCGTGGTTGAGCACGCAGAGAGGCCCCGTCGTCCCCCTTCAAGAGTTCAATTATAATCTCTTCCAGAATCGCTTATATAAGGGCTTTAACCTATAACTCTTTTGATACCTCCCTTGCCGGCAAAGAGGCTTCCGCCGTTACTATTAGGCTCGAAGGGAATACACTAAACAGGCGGTTGAACTTGCCTGGCGATCTGCCCGGCCAATACCTGTTTCTGCTGAAATTGAAATGGGCTTCCTGGCGCGGCAATTGCCACAAGGGATAGAAAGGCGAAGCTGGCCGGGTAGCCAGTCAAACAGGCCTCGAAATGAACCGAAGAGTACTCGCGATCCTTCTCGTCGCTTTCATCATTGCCGCCGCCTGCACCTATCTGGTTGTCCGCCTGATTAGCAACCAGTCGGCTGCGGCGAAGCCGCCAGCCACTACCCTGGTAGTCGCAGTCAAATCAAATGTTAAATTAGGGGCTGTTATCAACGCTGACAACCTGACGACCATCGAGATTACGGGTACGCCTCCCAAGGGTTCAATTCTTGCGAAAGACAAGAACAGTGTCGTTGGCAGGGGTGTCGTCTCGGATCTCTATGAGGGTGAGCCCATTATCGAGAATCGCCTGGCCGCCATCGGCTCCGGCGGCGGATTGGCAGCCACCATCCCCCAGGGCATGAGAGCCTGCGCAGTCAAGGTTGATGAGGTGGTGAACGTATCGGGATTCGTTACTCCCGGAATGCGCGTGGATGTACTTATCTCCGGCACGCCTCCCGGCCAACGAAACTTCGCGCAAGGCCCTGTGGCGCGAACGCTTCTCCAGAACATTCAGGTATTGTCCGCGGGAACCGATTACCAAAAAGATGCTGAAGGCAAAGCCAAGGCAGTGCAGGTGGTCAATCTGCTGGTCACGCCGCAACAGGCCGAGCTCCTTAGCCTGGCCAGCAGTCAGACGAAAATCCAGCTCGTGCTGCGCAATCCGCTGGATACAAAGGTTGCGATGGTTCCCGGCACAGCCACGGGCAACCTCTTTTCAGGCGATTATGGAGCACTGACAAAGACTCAGCGAGTGGGCTCAAAGAGGAGAGCAACCAGGTACTTTACCATCGTGGTGCTCAACGGCTCGAAACAGACTGAAGAAAAATTTACTGCTCCCGGGGGACACCAGTGAGAGCGAAGACCGGCATTTCCATCGCATGTTGCGGCGCATTGTCGTTTGTACTCTGCGCCTGGTGGGGCTTGCAGGCTCAAACCGTACCGCCGCCTGTTCAACCTGCCAGCGCTTCTTCTCAGGACTCGGCAAATGAGCTTTCCGTCGCCGTGGGCAAGACTGTTCTGGTCGACTGCGCGTTGCCTATCATGCGGGTTGCCATTGGTCAGGGCGACATCGCCGAAGTCCGGGCGACAAGCCCAACCGAAGTCATGGTAGAGGGCAAGGCGCCCGGAGAAACCAGCCTGATTATCTGGGACACCCGCGGTGGCCGTCAGTTCTTCAACGTAACAGTGCGCGCCGGCGTAACTTCCGTGCACGACAATCTGGACGCCATCCGCCGCGAACTCAAGGCAGAGCTTCCCGGCGATACTCTGCGAGTCAGCTCCGAGAACGGCTCAATCTTCCTTCGCGGCACGGTCAAAGATCTCAACAGCTCGGATCGCGCGGTCAAGATCGCCTCCACTGGCGGCAAAGTGGTCAACCTGCTCAACGTCTCTGTGCCGGCTTCCGACCCGCAAATTCTCCTCAAAGTGCGCTTTATGAGCGTTGATCGTACCAAGTCGTCGCAGTTAGGCATCAATATTTTCAGTAACGGTTTTGGAAACACAATCGGTGGAATTTCCACTGGTTCGTTAGCGACTACTACTCCTAGTGGCAGCACTGGCGCCACGGTGACCGGAGGAACGAGTCCGACGAATATCTCCGCCTTCTACCCCGGTCTGAATATCGGCGCAACGATTCAGGCCCTCCAGGCCACCATTGGGGCGCAGGTTCTTGCCGAGCCCAACCTGCTGGCGGCCAACGGCAAACAGGCCAGTTTTCTGGCCGGCGGTGAATATCCTTACCCAATGGTTCAAGGCGGCGGTGCAGGCACTGCGGCGACAGTTACCATCATGTTCAAGGAGTACGGAGTCCGCCTGAACTTCATTCCCACCATTACTCCTCGCGGAACGATACGCCTTCAGGTGGCTCCCGAAGTGAGCGCCCTCGACTTTTCCGATGCCGTAGAAATATCCGGATTTGAAGTGCCCGCCATTACCACCAGGAAAGTGAAGACCGAGGTCGAGCTGGCCGATGGACAAAGCTTCGTCATCGGCGGCCTGCTGGACAACACCGAGTCGGAAACCTTCCAGAAGATACCCTTTTTGGGAGATATTCCTGTTCTCGGCAAGTTCTTCCAGTCGATGCAGAAGACCAGGGCGAATACCGAGCTGATTGTGATAGTGACGCCGGAGATTGTGGCTCCTATTCCGGCTGGAGCGCCATTCCCTGAGCTGAAGCTTCCTGCCAAGTACCTGCCGTCCAACTCCGGCATCCCGATGCATACTCCGGATGCCAAGACCGCTGCCAACACCCCAGCTTCCGCGCCGCCCACCATACCCGTGGAGAAATTGGTCGACAGCTTGAAGCCGGAGACGCCGTTGGTGGTTGAAGGCGGCGGGGCAATCTTTGGCGCCGGATCAACCGGAACGAGCACCAGCACTACAGCTTCACCTGCGCCTGCGCCTGCTCCTCAATGATGACTCATGCCCCCCGGGATATTCGTTTGCGAGTCTCGAACCTGACGCGCAATACTGTGCTTGCCACCTGCATGGAGGTAGCTGATAGCGCCGCAAAGCGCAACAAGGGCCTGCTGGGGCGTGATCGCCTCGCGCCGGGAGAAGGCTTATGGATTCGCCCCTGTGAAGCGGTGCATACCTTCTGGATGCGATTCCCCATCGACCTCGTCTATCTGGACCGCAAAAATCGAATCAGGAAGCTGGTGAGCGCAGTGCCTCCATGGCGGCTGTCTGCCTGTCTCCGGGCGCATTCCGTACTCGAGCTTCCGTCCGGCACAATCCGCAAGACGCGAACACAACCGGGTGACATGCTGGATTTCATGCCTGTTCCCATGCCGGGCGTCAAATCTTCGCCCATGGAGTGAAGATCGGGCCTTGTGCAAGTGGGCCTCGCTACCGGGTGATGAAAGACTGCACGCCCAGGAGAATTTCTACCCCAACGGACCTGCAACTTGTTTCTCTTCCGCAACGTCCGAGTCGCTCGAACAAGCTAGCGCCGCATCCCTGGCCTGGAAACACTTCATCTTCCTCAAAGCAGACCGGACCCTGTCCCACCGGGCGGAGTGTGCGCACGCAACGAGATACCAGATCAGCCATGTGGGAGCGGACCAATAAGTCCAATAAACCAGGTCCTTGGAGTGCGACAAGCTGCGGAAGAGCGCAAGTCCGACCAAGGCGCTCAAGAACGCAAGAGCAATCAAAAGATTCCGGGATCGGGTAAGAAATGCGCCCCGTAACAGGGCAGGGATTACCAGGCCCTGGTCGTAAATCCAGGAATAGGGCGCCACCAAGATGGAGACAAGCATCAGCGGGCTCCCGTTTTTCACCCAGTCCCAGACATGGCGTCGAGACCAGAAATAGGCTAGAGCCCAGGCGCAGCCCAAAGCGGCCGGCAGGTATTGGAGCCAGATCGAATGTGGGCTGAGCCACAGGCGCAGTAGAAAGCTCAGGCAGGGTATGTATTCCCACTCGATTCCAGACGAACGCACAAACTGTGAGTATTGAATCCACGCCAAAGGGTCGATGGCAAATGTAATTGCGCAACTGGCTGCCATGGCAACTACAGCCCCGGCCAGGAGCTTATAACTCCTGGAAACCAGCACCCACGCCACCAGAACTACGCTGAAAGGCAGAAAAAGGTGAGGCTTCAGCGCGCATAGCCAGAGTGAAGTTCCCGCTAAAAACGGGCGCGTGCGATGCAGGCGCAGAAACAGAACTAATCCCAGCAGAGCAAAGAGCGAGGTTTGTCCGTAGATTACGCAAATCAGCGCTGGTCCAAAGGAATAGCCCAGCAAGTAGCGGCGATTCCTGGGCCGGCCGTAGATGCTCCAGAGCAAGTAAACCGAAACCACCAGGCACGCCAGCAGAAATAAAGCCCACAGCAGCCATCCCACGCGCAAACTGAGATACCCCAGCGGAAAGACAAGCGGAAGCGCCCAGGGCGGGTTCCGCATCACGCCTGGATTTAGATTGGGGGGAAGCCCCGCGGAGCGCTCGAGCTGCGTAGTGGCAACCGCATCATAGGGATTTGCGTGGTGTGCGACTTGCTGACCGGTAGCCCAATAAAAGATATAATCGCGTGTGCATGGAGCGTTTGGTAACAGAAATAAAAGGCAGATGGTTCCAGCGGTAAACCCGGACGCGAGACCACAGACGGTTACAAAGGGCAGTGCTACGATAGTACGAAGAATTTTCCGTCGAGTGCCAGAATTTTCTGCGGGAATCGTCTCTGGCGCCGAGGATTCAGCAGTTTCACTGTGAATCTGCGCGATCTGCCCAGGGGAGCGCATGAGCGCATGATGATCGAGGTCTGCTTCCGTATGCGTCTTGCCTGCCATGGACGCTATTCTACTTCGTCCGCCTTAACGGATTCTTGCGCAGGGCAACCAGTCATGCAATTTACCAGGCTTGCATGACTCATATCCACCCCCTGTTACTTTCCGGTTACTACACTTTCGCGTCCTGTATACAAGGCCGGTCTGCCCGGTTCGTCCTGTATACAGATGTTTACACCGCGTTGAGCCGCTTTCCCGGTTTTGATTTTTGTAAGTTATTGATTTATATGAGTTAATAATAAGAGACATGAATGGCACGCTACTTGCTGCATAGATATACCTCAGCCTCCGGCTGGGAAAATGAATTACTGAGAGGACACAAATGAATACCATGCTTCTCAAGATGTATGTGAAGTTCCAGGATCTGATGAGCCGCGAGGAAGGTCAGGATCTGGTTGAATACGCTCTGGTTGTTGCTCTGATCGCCCTTGGCGCTACGGCCAGCATGAAAGCCCTGGCCGGCGCCATCAGCAATGCGTTTGCGCAAATCAGCACGACATTCGCAGGCAGCGTCTAATTCTCTGTCAAGGCATCGCCAAGACAGCCAGGCACGCGCCTTGAGGAGAGGCGTGTGTACATCAACATAAGGAAAATCAAATCAGGAGAGAACGCAAATGAACACCATTATTCTCAAGGGATATGTGAAGCTCCAGGATCTGATGAGCCGCGAGGAAGGTCAGGATCTGGTTGAATACGCTCTGGTCGTTGCCATCATCGCTCTTGGCGCTACCGCCGCCATGAAGGCCTTGGCGACTGCTATCAGCAATGCGTTCGGAGCCATCAGCTCGGCATTTGCCGGCGCGCTGTAGCTCATTTTCCACGCAACATCAAGGCCGCCAACCTGGTGCTGGCGGGGGGGGGATTTTCCCCTCAGGAAGAAAAATCAAATCAGAGGTATCGCAGAATGAACACATTATTCTTCATGTCGCTTGTGAAGTTTCAGAACCTGGTGAGCAATGAGGAAGGCCAAGACTTGGTTGAATACGCCCTTGTTGTTGCCATCATAGCCCTCGGCGCTACTGCCGCTATGCAGTCCCTGGCCAGTGCCATCAGCAATGCGTTTGCAAGCATCAGCACAGCATTCGCCGGCGCTATATAGCAGCCTGCCGTCAAGGTTTCTCTAGGGCGGCCATGCACATGCCTTCATTGAAGGCGTGTGTCAGCCGTCATGGAGAATAAAATTGCGGAGAGTACACAAGGAGAGTACACAAACAAATGGATACCTTGTTTCTCGGGTTGTATGTGAAGTTCGAGAACTTGGTGAGCCGCGAGGAAGGCCAGGACCTGGTTGAATACGCTTTGGTTGTTGCTCTGATCGCACTTGGCGCTGTCGCCAGCATGAAAGCTTTGGCCCACGCCATCAGCAACGCGTTCGGAAGCATCAGCACGACATTCGGCAGCTCCATTTAACCCTCCGTCAAGGTATCGCCGGGACAGCCAATACCCGGCGAGTACCTTTGCGGAGAGATATGTACGCCAGATAGGTAAATGCTGCACTATCCCGCCAAGGCTTGGTCTGGGCTCACAATTGAACACTTTCTTTGCTGCCAGGGGGAGATTCGCCGGGCTGATTCATTGCCGATGCGATCTCTCCCTTACTTTTTACGCGTGTATTAAATTTCATCTATTTTTCTCTCGGCCATGATTCAAGTTCCGAGCGGTGACAGTTCTGAGAGCGAAGATGAGCATGAGTAGGACATGGCGGATCGCTTTGTTTTGGCTGATGTTGTGTTGTGGGATCTCCGCTTTATGGGGTATTTCTCTGGAGCGCGCGTCGTCCGACGGAATGATCGATTTCAAAGGAGTATATTACGATGCGCGATGCCTGTTGCAACACCGTGATCCCTACTTATACGGCGAGCCAGCGCGTGTTTATCTCGCAGAACAAAGAGACCATCCAGTAATATCGGACGTGCTCCGGCAGGTTCTGTCCCTGAATATTTACCCGCCGACCACATCCATCTTCATTGCTCCTTTCGCGATGCTGCCGTGGGGTTCTGCGCACCGGCTGTGGATGATTATTACCTCCGGAAGCCTCACCCTGGCAGCTTTTCTGATGTGGAATCGCGGGGCTAATTACGCGCCGATAATCTCTGGCGCGTTAATCTGCTTCATTCTTGCCAACTGCGAAGCCGTTCTTGCAACCGGCAATACCGCGGGTATCATGGTGAGTCTTTGCGTGGTGGCTGTCTGGTGTTTCCTTCGCGAGAGGTTTGTCTGGGTTGGCATCCTATGCCTTGCAGTCAGCCTCGCCATTAAGCCCCATGATGCGGGTCTTGTCTGGCTCTATTTTTTATTTGCGGGCGGAGTCCATCGAAAGCGCGCGCTGCAAACCCTCCTGGTAACTACAGTTCTGGGGGTGTTGGCCATCCTGTGGGTAACGCCCATCGCGACCCATTGGATGCAGGAAATGTACTCCAACAATCTGGTGGATCTGTTGCCTGGAGGGGCCAGCAACCCTGGTCCCAACTCCGCCAATAGTGGAAGCGGCCCTAGCATGATCATCAACCTTCAATCCGCCATCTATGTTTTTAGCGACGATCCACGCATCTACAATTCTGTCAGCTATCTGGTCTGCGGGGCGCTTCTGCTGGTTTGGTCGGTTTGCACCCTCCGGGCGCGTTTCTCGCCAGAGAGAGCTTGGCTGGCGCTGGCCGCAGTCGTGCCTCTTACCATCCTCGTGACCTATCATCGGCCATACGATGCCAAACTCTTGCTGCTGACAATTCCCGCATGCGCCATGCTCTGGGCCGCGGGCAAGCCGATCCGTTGGGTTGCGCTTCTGGTGAGTACCGCGGGGATTGTCGCAACTGCGGATATCCCATTGACGATTCTCCTGATTCTTTCCAGAAACTTGCACATTTCCACTGTGAAGCTGTCCGGACAGATGCTGACAGTCATGCTGACGCGTCCCGCCCCGCTCATTTTGCTGGTCATGGGCATATTCTATCTGTGGATTTATGCGCGGTGCGCTTCAGCCGCAGATGCAGCGGCAAGGCCCGGAGAGTATGGAGAAATGCCGAGTGCGCTCACGCAGGAATAATCCGATAGACTCCGAAGAAGGTTGTTCAGCGGGTTGATTCCGGACCTTAGAGCCGTTTCCGGCAGAAAGAGTGATTGAAGATGACAAGGACACAGCGGATTGCGTTGGTTTACCTGCTGTTGTCCTGTGGGGTATCTGTCTTATTGGGATTCTGCGTGGAGTGCACTAAGCCTGATGCGATGTTGGATTTCAAAGGAGTCTATTACGACACGCGATGCCTGCTTCAACACGATGACCCCTACAGAGCAGGTGAACCGTTGCGTGTCTATCAGGCAGCAGGAGGAGTCCTCCCGCAGGTCGGGGAGGGGCTCAGACAGAATCTGACGTGGAATGTATACTTACCGGCCACATCGATCTTCATTGCTCCCCTCGCAATGCTGCCATGGGCTCCTGCGCACGTGCTGTGGATGATTTTTACCGCCGCAAGCCTCGTCTTTGCCGGATTCCTGATGTGGAATATAGGCGCCAATTACTCACCGCTAATCTCTGGCGCTTTGATCTGCTTCATCCTTGCCAACAGCGAAGTCCTCTTTGCAACCGGCAATACAGCAGGAATCGTCGTAGGCCTTTGTGTGGTGGCCGTCTGGTGTTTCCTTAGGGAGAGGTTTGTTTGGGCTGGCATCCTATGCCTTGCCGTCAGCCTCGCAATCAAGCCTCACGACGCGGGCTTGGTTTGGCTCTTTTTTCTGTTGGCAGGCGGAATTTATCGGAAACGCGCGCTGCAAACCCTTGTGTTGATTGCTGTGCTGATGGTGCCAGCCTGCCTGTGGGTATCGTCTGTCGCGCCGCATTGGATGGGGGAACTGCACTCCAACCTGCTGGCGGCATCGGCGCCGGGCGGGAACAGCGACCCCGGACCTGCGAACCCTATTTATAAAAGCTGCCCTGCAATGATCATCGATCTTCAATCCACCATTAGCGCCTTCCGGGACGATCCACGCATCTACAATTCGATCAGCTATCTGGTCTGCGGAGCGCTTCTGCTGATATGGTCGTTTCGCACTCTCAGGACGCCTTTCTCTCAGCGTAAAGCCTGGCTTGCGCTCGCGGCTATTGTGCCCCTCACTTTGCTGGTGAGCTATCATCGGCCCTACGATACGAAACTCTTGCTGCTAACGGTTCCGGCCTGCGCCATGCTGTGGGCCGAGGGCGGCACGATTCGCTGGCCTGCACTGCTGGTGACTACCGCGGGGTTTGTGCTGACTGCGGATGTTCCATTGATTATTCTCATGATATTCACCAAGAACTTGCCTATATACACACCCGGGCTGTCAGGACAAATACTTACGGCTGTGCTTACACGGCCCACGCCGCTCATCCTGCTGGCGATGGCCATATTCTATCTATGGATTTACATGCGGCGCGCTCCAGAAAGAGGCCTGCCATGACAAAGCAACGGCGCATCGCTCTGGCGTGGATACTGCTGGCCAGCGGGATTTCCATCTGGTGGGGATCTTCGATTGGGCAGACTGCGAATGGATGGGTGGATTTCAGGGCCGTCTACTACGGCACGCGCTGCCTGCTGCAACACCACAATCCCTACAAGGTGAGCGAGCTGGAGGGTGTTTACCGGGGTGAGGGCGGAGAGCGCCCGTCAGAGACTGTCGCAGCTCATCAGGCTGTGGTGTTGTATGTTAACGTTCCCACAACATTCATTGTCGTAACTCCCTTTGCCATGCTGCCTTGGGGGCCTGCACATGTGCTGTGGGTGGCGCTCACCGCCGTAATTTTCATTCTTGCCGCCCTTTTGATGTGGGACCTGGGAGCGAGCTATGCGCCCGGTGTATCTCTCTTCCTGATTTGCATCCTGCTTGCTAACTGCGAGTCGATCTTCTGTGCCGGCAATACAGCCGGGATCGCCGTAGGCCTTTGCGTGGTGGCTGTCTGGTGCTTCTTTCGGGAGCGGTTTGTGCTGGCAGGCGTATTGTGCCTCGCGCTCAGTCTCGCCATCAAGCCCCATGACGCGGGCCTGGTTTGGTTCTATTTTCTGTTGGCGGGCGGAGTTTATCGTAAACGCGCGCTGCAATCCCTCATCATTACTGCTGTTTTGGGTCTGTTGGCCTTTGTATGGGTTTCGCATGTTGCGCCGCATTGGATGCAGGATTGGCAGTCGAATCTATCAACCATTTCAGCGCCTGGCGGCATCAATGAACCGGGTCCCGTTTCACTCACAGGCCGTGGCGCCGCCATGGTCATTGATCTGCAGGCAGCCATCAGCATTATTCGGGACGATCCGCGCATTTACAATCCAGCCAGCTATATAGTTTGCGGAGCGATGCTGCTAGTTGGCGCGGTTCGCACTCTCCGGTCGCAATTCTCGCAGCAGAGAGCCTGGATTGCGTTAGCGGCAATCGTGCCTCTTACCATGCTGGTTACCTATCATCGGCCCTGGGATGCAAAGCTCCTGATGCTTACCGTTCCCGCCTGCGCCCTGCTGTGGGCCGAGGGCGGACCGATTGCGCGGATTGCGCTATTGGTCAGTACCGCCGGGCTTGTGTTGACCGGGGATGTGCCCTTGGCAATTCTCAGTATTCTCTTCAATAAACTACATGTGGACACAGCGGGGATTTTTGGACATATGCTGACCCTTGTGATGATACGGCCCGCCTCGCTCATCCTTCTGGTGATGAGCATTTTCTATCTCTGGGTGTATCTGACGCACAAATTTCCTGAGGTTAAGAAGATCGCGGACCCATAATGAGGACAGGAAAGCCAGGCGGTTAGCCGGGCGTACCTGCCTTCGACTGAATCGTTAACTACGCAGAAAATCCTTGACTTTCTGCAGCAGAACGTCGCGGCTGACATCGGAGATGGTGTTGGTCAGCGGAAGTTTCTTGGGGCAGGCCTCCACGCAGTTTTGCGCGAAGCCGCACTCCTGAATGCCGCCGTCGCCGGCCAGCGCGCGCAGACGCTCTTCCTTCAGAACCTTGCCGGTGGGGTGGTTGTTGAAGAGCTTGACCTGTGCGATAGTGGCCGCGCCCACGAAACCTGTCTGCTCGTTGAACTGCGGACAAACTTCCATGCAGCAGGTGCAGCTGATGCAGTTCGATAGCGGGTAGTTGATCTCTTGCTGCTGCGGGTAGACGCGCGGTCCTGGTCCCAGATCGTATGTCCCGTCGATGGGAATCCAGGCTTTGACCGCCTTCAGATTTTCAAACAAAACGGCCCGGTCCACCTGCAAATCGCGGACGAGAGGGAACTTCGAGAGCGGCTCGACGCGGATGGGCTGTTCCAGATTATCGACCAGCGACGAACAGGCCATGCGTGCCTTGCCGTTGATGCGCATGGCGCAGGAGCCGCAGATCTCTTCCAGGCAACAGGAGTCGTACGTGACGGGAGTGGTCGGCTTGCCGCCGGTGGTGATCGGGTTGGCGGCGATGTCCATCATCGCGGTGGTGACGTTCATGCCGGGGCGCCATTCAAGCTCGAAGTGCTCCCACACGGCGGGATCATCGGGGCTGGCCTGGCGCTTGATTTCAAATTGCACTGTTTTCTTTGCCATTGTCAGTCTCCCTCGGCTCATTCGGCGGCGTCGTAGGTGCGCGGACGCGGTTTGATGAATTGCGTATCGACCTCTTCGTACTCGAAGCGCGGACCTGATTCCGTGAAGCTGGCCTTGGTGGTTTTCAGGAACCGCTCATCGTCGCGCTCGGGGAAATCGGGCTTGTAGTGCGCGCCGCGCGACTCGTCGCGCAGAATCGCTCCCTGCACAATCACCCGCGCCAGTTCCAACATGTTCTTCAACTGCCGTGCGAATGCAAAGCTTGTGTTGGCCCATTGGCTGCGATCGGCGAGGCTGACGTTTTTGTAGCGGTCGATCAGCTCTACGATTGTTTCGTCGGCCTGCTTAAGCCCCTTGTTATAGCGGATCACCGTGGCGTGCTTGGTCATGATGTCGCCTAAATCACGCCACAGCTTGAAGGGATTCTCATCGCCTTCGTTCTTGAGCAGCTTCGCATTGATTTCGGCTTGGCGAGCCAATTCAGCCGCATGGCCTCCGTCGCCCTCCTGCGCCGGCAGGCTCTTAACGTAAGCCATCGAACTGGGTCCGGAGACGAATCCTGCATAAATACAACTGAGCAGCGAATTTGCGCCCAGGCGATTGGCGCCGTGGTACTGGTAATCGCATTCGCCAATGGCGTATATGCCGGGAATGTTGGTCATCTGATTGACGTCCACCCACAGGCCGCCCATGGTGTAGTGCATGCCGGGAAAGATCTTCATGGGCACTTCGTGGGGATCGTCGCCGACAAACTTTTCGTAGATGTCCAGAATGCCGCCCAGCTTGCGGTCGAGCGTGGCACGGTCAATGTGTGTCAAGTCGAGATAGACCATCGGCTGTCCGTCGATGCCCAGGTGGTTCTCGTAGATCACCTTGTGAATGGCGCGCGTGGCGATGTCGCGCGGCACCAGATTACCGTACTTGGGATACCACTCTTCGAGGAAATAGAATCGCTCGGCCTCGGGAATCTGCTTGCCGGGGCGCTTATCACTGGCGTTGCGCGGCACCCAAATGCGGCCGCCCTCACCGCGCGCCGACTCCGACATCAGGCGCAGCTTGTCTTCGCCAGGAATGCAAGTGGGGTGGACCTGAATAAATTCGCCGTTGGCGTACGTTACGCCCTGCTGGTATACCGCCGATTGCGCCGAGCCGGTGCAAACCACGGAGTTGGTGCTCTTGCCGAAGATCACCCCGATGCCGCCGGTGGCCAAAATGACAGCGCCGGATGGGAAGCTGCGTAGCTCCATAGTGCGCAGGTCGAGAGCGGTGATGCCGCGTGCCACGCCCTTGGAATCAATCACCGCGGATAAAAACTCCCAGCCCTCGTACTTCCTCACCTTGCCTTCAGACTCATAGCGGCGGACCTGCTCGTCGAGCGCGTAAAGCATTTGCTGCCCGGTCGTTGCTCCGGCAAAGGCGGTGCGGTTGTAGAGCGTTCCGCCGAAGCGGCGAAAATCGAGCAGCCCCTCGGGGGTGCGATTGAAGGGCACGCCCATGCGGTCCAGCAGGTCGATGACGCCTGGAGCGGCCTCGCACATCAGCTTCACCGGCGTCTGGTTGGCCAGGAAGTCGCCGCCGTAGATGGTGTCGTCGAAGTGCTGGTAGGTCGAGTCGCCCTCGCCCTTCAGGTTCTTGGCCGCATTGATGCCGCCCTGCGCGCACACCGAGTGCGAACGCTTGACCGGAACGATGGAGAACAGGTCAACCGATCCGCCGGCCTCGGCGATCTTGATCACCGCCGAAAGTCCGGCCAATCCTCCGCCAACCACGATGATTCTGGGTGCCGCCATGTGTTTCCTTTCTTTAAGCTTCTAGCTGCTAGCTTCTAGCCTCTAGTTAGAAACTGCTGAAATGTGTCATTTGCCTCAGCAACCATTCTCTTTGGGGTTAACGCCCTGTCCATTTGTTTCCTGCTCGCAATCATCTCCACGTCGCACGAAAAGGCTAGCAGCTAGAAGCTGGAAGCTAGCGGCTGACTTACAAAGGCCCACATGCTCACCAGGCCCATGATCGCCAGCCCCAGTCCCATCACCACGCAAACAAATCCAAAACGCTTGCGGGCCTTTGTGCCGGGAGTGATGCCCCACTTGGCCGCGAAGAGCCAGACGCCGTAAGAAAAATGCCAGCAGATAGCGATCATGGCCACAATGTAGACGGCCAGCATCCAGGGATTGGCCAGCTCCATCTGCACCTTGGCGAAGGCCATCTCCGGATGCTCAGGCAGCATCACGCCCATGAAGCGCTGCCGCACAACGTGCTGCGTGATGTAGGCGAAGGCGATCAGGCCGGTGTAGCGCTGGGCTACGTAAAGCCAGTTGCCGGCCCAAGGATAGTAGACAATATTCGACTTGCCGCGCAGCCAGATCCAGACGCCGTAGCAGGCGTGATAGAGAAGGGGCAAAAAGATGAAGACCCACTCCAGCACGCGCACCATCGGCAGGCTGTTGAGGAAGCGGACCTGCGCCCCGTACGCGGCCGGGCCTTTCAGCGCCTCGAAATTCGACAGCAGGTGCTCCAGCAGAAAGGCGCCGAGGGGGATGATGCCCAGGAGCGAATGCAGCTTGCGCCAGAGGAATGACATGCCCTCTGCGGCGCGCAAGGGCTGAACGCCGCGCCGAACAGTAGGCTGGTCGGGAGGCGTGGCAGAGTATTGAGCGGTTGTCATGGACGTTTTGGCTCCTAAGACGCCTAGCTTTACCCCACGTCTCAAAATCGACACGTGTGGCGATCGGCAATCCGTTATCGATCAATTGCCATCAGTATTGTATTCTTTTTCACTATTGAGCCATTTCCTCTTTGATTGCCATATTTTCTATAACCCATCTTAAAACCCAAAGCCAAACCCAGGGAATGGGGATAATAGCAATGCTCGCTAGACAAGCCAGAATAGACCGCCAAAGCAGACCCCAGCCGCCTCCATTGAACACGAGTTTATTTCGTCCACCTTCAATGTTGCGGCATACCCAACGCAGCATTGCTACGTATGCCCACGCCCATCCTATGATTGTGAAGAACGAAATATTCACCAACAGCAACCAGCCTAAATACTGACCATAGTTGCCTGTGAACCTGAGATTTGTTCCACAACTCAGCCTGATTTTAGAGAAGAACCAACGGACGATTTGCAACATCACTGCGGCGGTGATTGGCAACAATAGAAACGGTAACCCAATCGAAACAAAAAGGGCGGCCGTCGGGTCATCAATTGCCCTGGATAGTTGGGGTAAAAAACCCAGTAAGGATGCTATTGCAAAATACCACCAGACTTCCTCGCCCCGGCCTTCAAACGACGCCTGGGTTCCGTCAGAAAATTTTAAGTTCCGCACGAACCAGCGGTTCCAAAAAACTGCGCCCCAGGCGGCAGGAATGATAAGCAAAGAAAGTAGACCAGCGAGCAAACCCCAACCAAGAGCCTGAATACCTGTTCCAGAAAACTCAATTCTTCTTTCTTCAGTCATGGCAATGTCCTCCTTTTGTTGCTTGGTTTGCATGATTCATAAAAGCGTCGAGCCACGATTTCCCGGCTCCGCGCAGTATACCACCAGGCTTCAGGGTCAGGATTCCGGGCGGCTGCACTTTCGGTTTAAGAGACGGGGAAACGCGGCCTGATTTCGATTCATTATTGGTGTCCCACATCACACCCGTCAAGGCGACCCGAACTCTTTGGCGATTTGGACCGCTCCGCGGTTTTGATCTTTTGACGGGAACTGCGGAATGTCAGACATTGAGCATCGCCAGCAGTGCCGCAATCGCCCGCCCGCGATGGCTAAGCGTGTGCTTGGTTTCCAGGTCCAGTTCGGCCATGGTCAGGCCCAGCTCGGGCAAATAAAACAGCGGATCGTAGCCGAAGCCGCCTGTTCCTCGCGGAGCATCCAGAATCATGCCCTCGACCACGCCTTCCGCGGTGTGCAGAGCCACGCCGTCGCGCGCGGTTGCCAGCACGCAGCGGTAGCGCGCGGTTCGCCGTGCCTGGGGGACGCCAGCCAGCCGTTGCAGCAGTACCAGGTTGTTCCACACATCCGTGTTGTCGTTGGCGTCGGGCGAGTCCACTAGGCCGGAGTCGGCGGCAAAACGAGCCGAGCGCACGCCGGGCGCGCCGTTGAGCGCATCCACTTCCAGGCCGGAGTCGTCGGCCAGAACCCATTCGCCGGGGGCAAGGCGCGAGTAGTAGACGGCCTTGAGGGTGGCGTTGGCTGCGAAGCTCAGGCCGTTCTCCTCCGGCGCGGGGATTGTTTCCAGCCCTGGCAGCGGTTCAATAATCAGGCCATGCGCTGCCGCGGCGGTGCGGAAGTCGCCGAGCTTGCCCTGGCTGGTGGTGGCGGCATAGAAGCGGAGGGCCATGAGGAAAGTGTATCGGGCCCGTTGCAGATTATTACCTTCCACTGGTGCACAATCAGTGGATGACAAGATTCAGAGCCACGGGCCGTTCCTGACCACTGGCAACTGACCACTGAAAACTGGGTACCCCCCTCCCCCCTCCAATATTTTTTTTGCCCCCCATATTTTGCAGATTAATTCAGTGTTTGCCGTATCTTCGCCCTCGTTCTTCGCCGGGGCAATGCTGAAAATTGTGTTTAATCAATGAGATACACAGACTTCGATCTCTCGCAAGCGGCCACCGGAGCTCGCGTTGACTCGCTCCACGTATCAGGATGTGAGATTTGTTATTTTGCTGTTGAAAACGCCTTGCAGAAAATTACGTAGCTGCCTTTGTGCCTCGTGCCATCGGCCTTCGAATATAAGCCAGTGCGAGCGAATAGCGAGCGAGTGGCCGCACCGCAGGTGCTTTCAGCCGGGGAGCGGTAAAACTCCATCCAGTCCAGCGGCGATCAGCTCCTCGCGCAGATGTTCCACACAGGAATACTCGATAGCCTGAATGCCCAGCGCCCGCGCGGCCTCCACATTGGCCCGCTTGTCGTCGATGAAGAGCGTCTCTTCGGGCTGTGTGCCGAGTTTGCCGAGGGTGTAGCGATAGATTGCCGGATCGGGTTTGACGATGCCCAGCTGATAACTCCAGACCAGCACATCGAAGCGGTGAATCCAGTCAAATTCATGCTCCACGCTGGCCAGCACGTCGTCGCCGATGTTGGAGAGGATGGCGGTGAGCAGGCCGCGCTCCTTGAGCTTGCGTTGCCATGCCACCATGACGGGGTTCTCGACGGTCCACAACCGCGTGTCCCAGCGGTTCAGCTCCTTTGCATAATCCAGCGGCAGTCCGGCCTCGCGCAGGAACTTCTGCCAGAAGCCGATGCCGGTCAGCTTGCCTTCGTCGTAAGCGATTCGGCTAGTCCAGTAGAGGCTCTGAAACCTCTCCTCTGGCAGGCCGGTAATGCGCAGAAGCGCGGCCCACGCTGCGGCATCCGGTGGTCCGGTCAGAACGATACCATAGTCAAAGACCACCGCGCGCAGAGCCAATCTTCCTCCTGATTGCGTATAAATCGTGTGCGTCCGTGTACTGTTGAATGTAGGACGCCTGCTTCTATTGTGGCACCTGCGGTGCGGAAGCCTTTTGTTGAGGTGAGCAGATGCGCTTTTCCAAGCGAACCAACTGGAACACGGAGGAGAGCGAACTGGCGCGGGCGCACCGGTTGCGCTTGGCGGCGGGGCTGCCGATTGCCGACCTGACGGCCTCCAACCCCACGCGCTGTGGTTTTGCCTACGATCCCGCCTTGCTGGCGGCGCTCACTAATCCGCGGGCGCTGGATTACGATCCGCATCCACGCGGACTGCTCAGCGCACGCGAGGCCGTCTGCGCTTATTATGCGGACCACGGCGTTTTGCTGAGGCCCGAGCAGATCGTGCTGAACACCAGCACCAGCGAGGCCTACAGCTTCCTCTTCCGGTTGCTTTGCGATGCGGGCAGCGAGATTCTCGTCGCTCAGCCGGGCTATCCGCTCTTTGACTTTCTGGCCGTGCTGGACGATGTGAAGTTGAAGGCCGCGCCGCTGGTTTACGGCCACGGCTGGCAGATCGATGCGGAGGGTTTTCGCCGCGCCATTACACCGCAGACGCAGGCTATCGTTTTGGTGCATCCCAATAATCCCACCGGCCACTTCACCAAGCCGTGGGAGGCGGCAGAGTTGGCGAGGCTCTGCCGGGAGTTTGATCTTGCGCTGATCGTGGATGAAGTCTTTCTTGACTATGGCTTTAGTGGGGCAGGGAAGAGCTTTGCCGCGGGGCTGGAGGGCGTTCCGGTCTTCGTGGTCAGCGGGCTGAGCAAGATTGCCGGGCTGCCGCAGATGAAGGCGGCCTGGATTGTGGCGGCAAGTCCGGAGGCCTGTACGGCTCTGGAACGTTTAGAAGTTATCGCTGACACCTTTCTCTCCATGAACGCACCGGTGCAGCACGCGCTGCCGGCTTGGCTCAGTGGTCGCGAGTCAATTCAGCGGCAGATCCG
This sequence comes from Occallatibacter sp., assembly GCA_050011175.1. Taxonomy (GTDB): domain Bacteria; phylum Acidobacteriota; class Terriglobia; order Terriglobales; family Acidobacteriaceae; genus Telmatobacter. Next base: position 72,876 of record JBEKJR010000014.1, on the reverse strand, counting down.
GGCTCGTGTGGCCGCCAACCTGGCCGAGCTGGACAGGCAACTGGCCCGGCTGCCGGAGGTAAGCCGCCTGGAGGTCGAGGGCGGCTGGTACGCGGTGATGCGTATTCCGGCGCTCAGGCCCGACGAGCAGACTGTGCTGGCCCTGTTGGAGCGCGGCGTCTGGCTCCATCCCGGCTACTTTTTCGGGATGGCAGACTCCGGCTGGCTGGTAGTGAGCCTGCTCGCGGCCGAGGAGGAGTTCAGTCGTGGCGTCGCCGGGCTGGTGGATTTTCTCGGAAATTCCTCTAGTATCAAGATTTTCCCCGCCACACATTCAAACGTGTGATATGCTACACATGAGAGGAGTCGCGGCCATGCCTACGAATCTAGCCCTGGATGACAACCTGATCGCCGAGGCGCGGCGAATCGGCCAACACCCGACCAAGAAAGCAGCGGTGACAGCTGCTTTAGAGGAATACATTCGCCGCCGAAAGCAGATGGAAATCCTAAATCTGGCGGGAACGATCGACTATGATCCGGCTTATGACTACAGGAAAGTGCGTAGGCTTGACCGGGTCGAGGTCGAGTCATGAAAGTCCTGGTTGATACTTGCGCATGGTCACTTTTGCTCCGGCGCAGGAATCTTGCCGCTCTGAATGTCGAGGAGCAGTTCATGCTGACCTCGCTCAAAGAGGCGATTCAGGACGGGCGCACCGCCATCGTTGGCCCGATCCGGCAGGAAGTTTTGTCAGGTATCAAGGAACCGGCTCAATTTGAAAAATTGCGGCGCGCACTCGAAGCGTTTCCGGACGAAACCATTACTATAGGCGACTATGAAGAAGCAGCGCGCCTGTTCAATCTCTGCCGGAGTAGCGGTGTCGAATGTGGGGCGATAGATATTCTGCTCTGTGCTATCGCATCCAGAGAACGATGGAGCATATTGACGAATGACGGTGGCATCAAACGCTGCATAGAAGCCTTGAAAGCCGAGGGACTTTTCTCGTAACGGCCGGCTCTGGCTCACTGCCCGTGCAGAAACGGGTTGCTGCGGCGTTCCGCGCCGATGGTGGTCTCGGGGCCGTGGCCGGTCAGAACCCGGGTTTCGTCGGGCAACTTCAGCAGGCGGTTATGGATGGAGTCGATGATCTGGTCGAAATTGCCGCCGGGCAGGTCGGTGCGGCCGATGCTGCCTTCAAAGAGCGTGTCTCCGGCGACCAGCAGCTTGAGCGGGGCAAAGTGGAGGCAAACCGAGCCTTGCGTATGACCGGGAGTGTGGATGACCTGGGCGGGGTAGCGCTTCAGGCCCACAATCTGGCCATCGGCCAGGCCTTCATCCGGAGGCGCGGTCTCCGGCGCCGGAATGCCGATCCATGAGGCCTGCATCTTCATTGTTTTGAGCAACGACCAGTCATCTTCATTCAAAAAGATGGGCGCGCCGGTCAACTGCTTGAGCTTGAGAGCGCCGCCCACATGGTCGATGTGAGCGTGGGTGAGGAGAATCTGCTTCAGTTTGAGGCCAAGTTCGTCGAGCCGGCGGTGAATGCGCTCGGCCTCGTCGCCGGGATCGATGACAATGGCCTCGCCGGCCTCCTCGTCGCCGAGGAGGATGCAGTTGGCTTGCAGCGGGCCGACGGGAAAGGTCTCCAGAATCATAGTTTTATTGTAGGACGCGACGGCACAATAGGACGCGATTGGAGGGCTGGATGAAAATACAAGCGGCAGGCCGTGTGACCTGCCGCCTGGGTGGATCGTGCTCGTGTGGCTACTTGCCGGATTTGGCGGGCGCTGACTGGGAGGCGTTATCCAGCACGGACTTAGAGCCGGTGGTAGAGCGTTGGTAGAGGATGGTCAAGGTGATGGAGGTGCACATGAAGATGATTGCTGACCAGGTGGTAAGCCGGGTGAGCACGTTGGCCGCGGCGCGGGGGCCGAAGGCGGTCTGCGAGCCTTGGCCGCCGAAGGCGCCTGCCAGGTCAGCCGAGCGGCCCTGCTGCAACAGAACCACGCCGATCAGAAAAAAGCTCACGAGTATATGCAAGGCGATGACGAAAATGAGAAGAAAATGCATCTTGAAAGCTGCTTTCCAGGTCAGTCCGGCGGGTCCGGACGAGAGAAATTTGGTGCGGAAGAGGGGACTTGAACCCCTATGCCCAATGGGCGCCAGCACCTCAAGCTGGTGCGTCTGCCAATTTCGCCACCTCCGCACAGTGGTGAACTCTACGAGTATAGCAAATCATGGACTTTTTCGGAATAGTTACTGAAGGCGCTCAAAGCGGAAGACGACTTCGCGCAGGGCGCGGCTAATGGGTCGATTTGTACTGCATAAAGCGGCAGGTTACTTTCGAGTCCCATAAGCGCGAATGTTCTGTTCCAAGAACAATTTCTGGATGATTTGTTATATGATGATCAGTTCGCCTTCATCTTGCAACCTTGCGGAGTGAACGAACATGGTATGTGCAAAGTGCCAGAGCAATAGAATGCGCCGCATCAAAAGGGTAGGCTTTCTGCGCACGAGGCTGGCTCCATTGCTCGGCTACTATCCCTGGCGATGTTCCCTTTGCGCTACGGAGAAATTGCTCAGGGCGCGTGGCCATTACGAGAGCACGCCTGAGATGAGCAACCCGGACCGGAAAAGCCATTCAGTATAACAACTACGCCGTAATCGCGGTATTGAAGTACGCTACAAGTACACGATAAAACACCGGCTCATCGCCGTAGTTTTCTCAGGAAGTCATATTGGCTCGGGTAAACCGATCCAGTTCCTCCTCGGAGATTCGGAAGCAGTTGTTTAACCGGCGCCTCCGATTCGACCGGCCAGGGAACTTGAACGCCCGCAGGAGCTTCCGCTGTATCCAGCGGCGCACCGTATCGCACGACACGCCCCACTTCGCAGCAACTTCCTTGACCGACAACCAGTTCTCATCGGAATCCATACCTGTCTCCAGACGTGAATTCCTCTTCCCTTGCGGGAAGAACTGAGAAGCTCCCGGACTGTTCATCAGGGAGATCGGCTGGCTGTCATCTCTAGTACTACTGTGTTATCAAGTGACGCGGAGGCAGCAAGGACACCTGGGCAGGGAGCGGGCGAGGTGGGTTGCGATCTGTCTTCGCAGGGTGGCAATGGATTGAGGATTATGCTGTTCTGTTCGCAGTGGCAGCGCCTCGGGGCGTGTAGTTGGATTACACTCGGGGTAGTTGAATCTGGATATGGTTTGCTTTGATTGACCGCGAGTTGCCTGAGGGGAATCCCGTGTCGTCCACAATCCAGGCTGCCAGTGCATGTTGGCGCATCATGGCAGGCAGTACTTGGCGGCGAGCTTGTTTTAGAAGCGCGTCATCGCTCCAGGCCGCATCGGCCACGACGTGGTGCAGCAACTGGTGCATCTGGCGCACGTTGCCAGGAGCCAGACGCGCCGCCATCGGCTCGACGCTCTTGCGCTCAATCGGCAGCATGAGTCCCTTGGTGTAGTTCTCCATGGGAACCCTGCGATCAGCATATCCGGCGGCTTCTGTAAGGCCATCCAGATAAGCCTGGAGGCGTTCCCCCTGGCAGGAAAATGCCAGTTGGCGAAGGCTCATTCCATCAACGTACTACCCAACAATCTCCTTCGCCAAGCCAATCAAATCTGAGGTGTCAACTTTATAACACAGTAGTACTAGCGGCTCGATTCAAGATTAAATTCACAAGTGTATTACAACGGTGTTACTTTGGTGTTACTTTTCGGTTGCCGCACCATCGCCCCCATGCTATTGTTGAGCTGTACATCAGGTGAATAGTAGTCCAACCCAAAAACCACGTGCTCGGAAGCGTGTTGCTCCATACTTGGATACTCCATCCAGGTACGAGGGCAAGGCGGGTCGTGACGAAGAATATCGATCCTTCCTTGGGACCGACGGGGGCGAAGCCTACTCAAAAAGAGTGCTTCTCGCAGGGCCACGCGAACCAGATTATAAGCTCCATCAACATCTGACTCCCTCCATCAACATCTGACTCCCGTGACAGTCTTAATCCTACGCACACGCACGGTCAATGTCCGGTTCTCCGAGTAGGAGTACTTAGTACTACTGTGTTATAAAGTAGTTACCTCAGGCTTGATTGGCTTGGCGGAGGAGATTGTTGGGTAGTACGTTGATGGAATGAGCCTTTGCCAACTGGCATTTTCCTGCCAGAGGGAACGCCTCCAGGCTTATCTGGATGGCCTTATAGAAGCCGCCGGACATGCTGATCGCAGGGTTCCCATGGAGAACTACACCAAGGGACTCATACTGCCAATCGAGCGCAAGAGCGTCGAGCCGATGGCGGCGTGTCTGGCTCCTGGCAACGTGCGCCAGATGCACCAGTCGCTGCATCACGTCGTGGCCGATGCGGCCTGGAGCGATGACGCGCTTCTAAAACAAGCTCGCCGCCAAGTACTGCCTGCCATAAGGAGATAAGCTTTTTGTACGAACAGCGGTGCGCGAAGCTTGTCGGACCTGGTGCGCAACGCCTTGAACAACCTTGTGACGGGCGTAAGCCAGGACGATGCAACGGCTTCGAACATCAATGAGTATTCCGTGCAAGTGAAGGAATTGCAGGAAAAGGTGGAGAGACTTTCCGGAGAGATGGCATTCTTCAAGGCCAATATGCAGGCGCAAGGGGTCAAAGCGGCAAAGGCTGGCAATGATGCTCCGGCTGGCGGCGGGTTACTTGAAGAACCGCCTTCTGACCGAGTGCAGAGCTTACCTCATCGTCGTGCGTTCGTGGAACACGCGCTCAACCAAGAGGCCTCGTTGCGAAACAGAGGAAAACGGAATCTGCAAATGGCCGAGTGGTCCGTGCGTCGCACGGCAATCACGCTGGCGGGAATGCTGATAATCGGCGCCATCCCCCTTTCCGCTGCTCCTCCAGGAAGAGGCGCCATGCGGCAAGCCGATGACTCCGGCAGCGCCACAGCCGGTTGCGATGCATCCGTGCAAAGTTCTCCCTACATTCCCGTGGACAGTTGGGTCTACCCGGCGGTGCTGCGGTTGTACTCGCTGGGCTTTCTCGATCATGTCTATCTCGGTCTGCGTCCCTGGACCCGGGCGAGCTTGAGCCATATGCTGGAAGATACCGGAACGAACATCGAAACTGCGGACGAAGGGCCGGTCAAGGACCAGGCGAGGAAAATATACGAAGCATTGAACCGCGAATTGCACCTCGACGCCGATGGCTCCTGTTCGACGCACATAGGCACTGTGAACATCGAGTCAACTTATACGGTGGCGCGGGCCATCAGTGGCACCTCGTTGCGCGACAGCTATCATCTTGGCTCGACGATCGTCAACGACTACGGCCGGCCTTACGAAAATGGCTTCAATAATTACTCCGGGGTCAGCGGTTACGCCACCGCGGGGCGGTTCACGCTGTACGCACGCGGCGAATTTCAGGGCGCACCCTCGGCCGCTGGCTACTCACAAGCGCTGGCTCAGACACTTTCCGGAATCGATGGAACCACTTTTTTGAACCCCGCCACCAACCTGCCCTATAACCAGTCCACTATTCCCATGGGGCCGATGGCGACATCCACCCAGGGGCGCTTCCTCGAAGTCTACGTCTCCGCTCAGTATTTGAATCACATCTTCTCATTCGGCAAACAGGACGAATGGCTGGGGCCGGCGCAGGGCGCCAGCATGGCTTACTCGAATAATGCGGAGAATATCTACGCCTTTCACATCAATCGCATCGAGCCGCTGTATGTTCCCTTGCTCTCCCGGCTTACCGGACCGTTGCGGTACGAATTTCTGGTTGGCCCGCTCCGAGGCCATACCCTTATGTCTAACCCGGCGTATACAGGCCCAACATCCAATCAGCCGAACGTCATCAACCCCGGCGACCCTTGGGTGCATGTTGAGAAGATCAGCTTCCGGCCCACCGACAACGTGGAGTTCGGATTTGAGCGCACGGTCATCTGGGGAGGCGAGGGCCACGCCCCCATCACTATTCACTCTTTCTTGAAGAGCTTCTTCAGCCTCAGCTCTCCCACCGCCGCCGTCAAGGAAGGCCGCGACGATCCCGGCGCCCGTTTCGCGGCTTTCGACTTCTCCTACCGGCTGCCGTTCGTGCGCAAATGGCTAACGCTTTATTGCGACTCGGAAGTCCACGACGACGTATCTCCCATCGATGCTCCGCGGCGCGCCGCCTGGCGGCCTGGCTTGTATCTTTCCCATGTGCCGGGCATTCCCAGGCTGGATGTGCGTGTCGAAGCAGCCTCCACCGACCCGCCCAGTTCGGGCGTCACCAGCCAGTTCGGCCGTTTTATGTATTGGGAACAAATCCAGCGGCAGGGGTACACCAACCAGGGCCAGCTCTTCGGCGACTGGATCGGCCGCGAGGATAAGGGCGGCCAGGGCTGGATCACTTATCACCTAAGCGGCAACGAATGGATTGGCGCCGAAGTGCGCAATCAGAAGGCCACCACCTACTTCCTCCCCGGTGGCACTACTGTGAATGACATCGGATTACGGGCGGCCAAGCGCATAGGCAAAGATTTCGAGATCGAGGGCAACTTTGCGCTGGAGCGCTGGAAGGCCCCTATCAATCTTTCCGGGCAGCAAACGGTGACCACAACAACCATTCAGCTCACCTGGTTTCCAAAGGAGAAGATTCATTTTTGAGTTGTGTCGCAACCGCGTGTATAGCCTTGTGATACCGTGCCGAAGATCCCCGTGCATATGCGCGCCTTTCAGCAACACGACGTTCGATCTGAATTAACCGCACTCTTATGACGCATAAGATTTTCATTCTCTTTCTATTATCCGGATCCCTTTGCGCGGGGCAATCTACAATCAGCCCAGCCATCGATCAGGCGCCGTCTCTCCCGGTAGTAGTTCCTGGCGCTGGCTCTGGTGCAGCTCAAGTTCCCTCGCTCACCCCGCCCTCCTTATCCGTTTCCAGACCCGCTGCCGAGACCGGCCCAACTGCGTCCAAACCGGCTCCCGTGCCAGTTGGACAAGTCGCCCCTCTCATTACTCGATCGGAATTTGAGCTTTTTGCAGAGGATGCGGCGGGTTATTCGCTTCCGGTGTATGGAAGACAATTATTCAACCAGGTTCCTACGACCTTTGCGCCAATGGACCGCGTTCCAGTTCCCGCCAACTACGTGATCGGGCCGGGAGACGAGTTACTTATACGGGTGTGGGGAAAGATCGACCTCGCCGCTAACGTGACTGTGGACAGGAACGGCCAGGTCTTCCTGCCGAAGGTAGGAACCTTAAGCGTAGCCGGGTTGCACTACGAACAAATCGAAAGCTATCTCCGCTCCGCTATCGGCAATCTCTATAAGGACTTTGAGCTAAACGTCACCATGGGCCAGCTTCGCTCCATTCAGATCTTTGTTCTGGGAAGCGCACGGCAGCCAGGAGCGTACACGGTCAGCTCTCTAAGCACGCTGGTGAATGCGCTCTTTGCTTCGGGCGGTCCTTCCGCCACAGGCTCAATGCGGCACATTCAATTGCGCCGCGCCAATCAACTCGTGACGGATTTCGACGTTTACGATCTCTTGCGAAAAGGCGACAAGTCGAACGATGTTCAACTGCTTCCAGGAGATGTGATCTATATTCCGCCCGCCGGCCCGCAGATTGCGCTGATGGGAAGCGTCAACGAGCCTGGGATCTATGAATTAAACGGCGAAACAACTATTGCTTCCGCATTGAAGGAGGCGGGCGGTCTGACCAATCTGGCGGAAACGGATCTTGCTCTGTTGGAGCGGATTGAGATCCATAGAAGGCGGCGGATTGACGAGTTTGCCCTGGATGCAACAGGACTTAAGCGTGTGCTCAGAGATGGGGATATGTTGCGAATCTTTCCCATCTCGCCTCAGTTCGACAACGCCGTGACGCTCCGCGGAAATGTCGCTTCGCCGGGCCGTTTCCCTTGGCATGAAGGAATGCGAGTCTCGGATTTGATTCCGTCACGCGCCTTCCTGATCACCCGCGGCTATTGGAACCAACAGAACCACCTGGCTGGGAATGCGCATATCGATATGATGGCCGATTTAGCCCGGAACAGCGCGGAGATCAACTGGGACTATGCTGCCATCGAGCGGCTCGACGAACAAAACCTGACCACCCGCGTGATTGCATTCAACCTGCGAAACGCGCTCGATAATCCCACATCTTCCGATAATGAGGTCTTGAAGCCGGGTGACGTGATCACGATCTTTTCGCGCAGCGACCTGCCTCTGCCCGTCGATAAAGAAGCAATGTTCGTCAGGGTAGCCGGCGAAGTGAACGCGCCGGGCGTTTACAGAATTCAACCGGGAGACACATTACGCAGCATCGTCGAGCGCGCCGGCGGGCTTACCCCGCACTCGTACCTCTATGCCTCCCAGTTGACCCGGGTCTCCACGCGCCTCGCCCAGGAAGAAGAGCTCCGCTTGTCAATCAACCAGATGCAGAGGGAGCTCATCTCGCACTATGCGGCTGCACCCTCGCTCACTCCGACAAGCACAGCGGAACAACAGTCGCAGTTTGCTGCGCAGCAAGCCCTTATAGCCCAGCTTTCTGCGGTCCATCCAACGGGTCGAATTGTTCTGGATATGAAGCCGCGCACGAGTGCGGTTGCAGATATTCCGAACTTCCCGCTTGAAGACGGCGACAGCTTCTATATTCCGCCCAAGCAGAACACGGTCCAGGTCGCCGGGGCGGTCTACAACCAGAGCGCCTTCCGTTACGAGCCTCGCAAGCGGCTCTCCGCTTATCTGAATGACGCTGGGGGCCCCACCCGGCAAGCGGACAAGGGGCGTATCTTCCTGATTCGCGCGGATGGCACGGTGGTGAACAGGCAGAGCCACAGCCAGTTCTGGCGGACGGATTTTGACAGAACCACTCTGCTGGCTGGAGACGCCATCATCGTCCCCGTCAAGCTGAAGGGTCCCAGCGCCTTCATGCAGCAACTGCCGTTCTTCACTCAGATCATCTCTCAAACCGCACTGACCGGCGCGCTGCTGGGCACCGCTTACTAATCCATTACGCCTGATGAACGAGTCCAACTCCATCCACGGCAATTCCTCGATTGATATCGAAGAGAAACCTCCTTCCGCAGAGTTGCGGCCAGCGCCAAACCTGACCTTTCCGGAGCTTCTCCTCCTTGTTGCGCGGCGAAGACGGTTGGTAGGGCTCGTGACCCTGACGGCGATGCTTTCAGGGGTTATCATCAGTCTGCTTCTGCCGGTGCGCTACACGGCCACTACCCAGTTGCTGACCCCGCTACCGGCTCCTTCCGCGGCGATGATGATCAATCAGATCTACAACGCAGCGAACAGCTCGGCAGCGGCCCTTACCGCAAGTGGTATTTCGTTGCGCAACCCCAATGAAGTTTATATTGGTATGCTCACATCTCGCCCGGTTGCGGACGACATCATCCAGAAGTACGGACTTGAGGCGCTTTACCATGCCAAGGACATGACGGGCGCGCGAAAGGGTCTGGCTCACAATACCAAGATCACCGCGGAGAAGACCACCTTCATCTCGATCTCCGTGACCGATGGAGACAAGCAGCGCGCCGCCGATCTCGCCAACGCCTACACGGCGGAGCTGCGCGGCTTGACGCAGTCGCTGGCCGCAACCGAGGCCGCCCAACGCAAGGCCTTCTATGAGGTCCAGGTCAAGGAGGCGAAAGAATCGCTAATCGCCGCGGAGATTGCGTTTCAGCACGTTCAGCAGTCGAAAGGCATGATTCAGCCTCAGGATCAAGCCCGGGCGATGATCGGGAATCTGGCCGCTCTGCGCGCCCAGGCTACCGCCAAGAGCGTCGAACTCCAGGCGCTCCGCTCCTATTCTACAGACCGCAATCCACAGGTGGAGCTGACCGAAAACGAGCTTGCGTCATTGCAGAGCGCGATTGCGCGTCTGGGAGAAAAGCAGCACATTTCTGGCTTTTCCGATCTGGCGCTGGGCGATGTTCCCGCAGCGGGCATTGATTATCTGAGCGCGGAGCACGAGATGGTGTACCGCCAGGTTCTCTTCGATCTCCTGATCAAGCAATACGAAGCCGCAAAGCTGGATGAAGTTAAGCAGTCGATGATTATTCAGGTGGTCGAGCCGGCGATTCCTCCGGACCGCAAATCATCGCCGCATCGGACCCTCATCGTGCTGATTTTCACATTGCTGGGGTTCCTGGCAGCATGCGGGTATCTGTATGCCGCCGACAGCTTGCGAAAGAATCCCTCCGCGCACCATTTTGTGTCCGAGCTGCGATCAGCCCTGACCGCGGAGTAAAGCCGGGGGAGCGCGCCGCTTCGAGGAGCATCCTCATCCGCAGCGCGCGACAGGAACTTATGCGAACACGAGACCAGGTGCTGTCGATGGGAACGGCGCAAATGATTTCCACGGGGCTGGGAATCATTTACAGCATCGTCACCGCGCGCGGATTAGGTCCGGCATTGCGCGGGCAGCTCTATGTGGCGCAGGCATACTTCACCACCGCCAGCATGCTTCTTAGTCTCAGCCTCGCGACGGTCATGACGGTGCAGGTTAGCCGCGGGGACTTCGAGACGGCCGAGGTCCACACTTCGGCGGTTCTGATGAGCGCCCTGCTCGGCATGGGCGGCGGCATTCTGGCGCTGGTTCTGTATGTTCATACCACGCGATTTTCCGGCCCTGCGCCGTGGGTGCTCGTCGTCTTCTTTCTTTCCCTTCCCGCGGTGCTCTACAAAGCATTGTGGGGCGGGATCGTACTCGGTCTCCGGCGCATCGGGTTGCTCAGCCTCTATGCCATCCTGGACGCGTTTCTGACCGCCCTCGGAGCCGGCCTGGCTCTGTATGTATTCCGCCTGGGCCTCCCGGGTATCCTCATCATGCTGGCGATCGAGTCCGGCGTGATGGCGGTTATCGGATACGCGGTGTTCGCGAAAATGGGCCACGACTCGTGGCATTTGTCGTTGAGGTGCATGCGGAATCTGTGCGGGCAGGGATCGCAGCAGCAGCTTGCCGCGACGCTACAACAGCTTTATCTTCGGGCTGACGCCTTCATCCTCCCGCACTTCCTCTCGCCTTTGGCCCTCGGGGAGTATGCCATTGCGCGGGGAATCTCGGATCGCACCACGGTAGCGTTTACGCCAATCGCCCAGGTCATGTTTCCTCATATCTCCAGCAGAGACTCGCGGACTGCGCGGCACTACACCCGGCTCACGTTCCGCCAGCTCGCCGGACTGGGCGTTGCGATCACCGCGGCTCTTGTCATCGTGATGCCAAAGTTCATCCCGTTGATGTATGGAAGCGCTTACCGCGATGCGGTCCTACTTGCCGATATTCTCTGCATTGCGCTGATCGTGCGATCCATTACGGTTCCCATCGAGCTCTGGTTTGTGGGAGGCCTGCTGAAGCCCGGACTGACTGCGATCAGCAGCGCCTTCATGCTCGTGGCCGTCTCCGCGTCCGGCTATTTTCTTACGCGCCGCTTTGCGGGAATCGGCATGGCCTCGGCCGTTCTGTCGTCCTTTGTGTTGAGCCTCGGATTCACCATCTGGCTGGCCAACCGCAAGGGCTTGGGGTTGCGCAAGCTTCTGCCCAGCATTGCTGATCTGCGACTCATCTTCGCGATTGCCAGGCAGCCTTCGGGAACGTAAATCGCATTTTCGTAGCGATATGGTTCCCTGACATCACCTCGCACCACCCCGCGTATTCTGTGGCCATTCGACGAGTTACCTGGAAGCAGGCACAGCGCGCATTGATCTCCCAGATCAAGCGTACGCATGTCCTACTCGACATCGGTCCCGGTATCCAACCGAAGAGGTATATGCTTCCGGCGGTTCACATTTGCGTGGAACCGTGCCGCGAGTATGTATCTTATCTTTTAAAGCAGACGGTAACGACCGGAGACGACCGCAACTATGTCGTCCTCAACTGCGGCTGGCGCGAGGCCCTCCCTCTTTTTCTGCCCGGCTCGGTCGATTCCATCTTTCTCATCGATGTGGTGGAGCACCTGGAGAAACAGGAAGGAGCGGAGCTCCTGCGCCGAACTATACCCCTCGCGCGGCGCCAGGTAGTGATTGTCACTCCTTATGGGTTCATGCCTCAGCACCATGAAGACGGACGAGATCTGTGGGGCTTTCATGGCGGTAGCTGGCAAGAACATCGCTCTGGGTGGGACGAACGGGACTTCGACGAGACATGGGACATTTATGTGGTGCCCGAGTTCTATACCAGGGACAACCAGGGGAAACCACTGGACCAACCGTGCGGATACATGCTTGCGATTCTAAACCTCGACGGGCCGCGGGTCCGGATACGGGGCCTGCGCATGCGTTTGATTGACCTGATGAGTGGAAGCTATCACCGCATGGTCAGTGCGTATCGCTGGATGCGTGAGGAAGTCCGGGCGCTCAAGCGGACGGAAACGGCTTCCTGAGGCGCAGGCCGAATGCGAGCCAGGCAAAGCCTTTCGTGATGTCGAATCGAACACCCACTTGGAGTACGCCGACGAACGCATCCGGGGGACCTGTAGCGGATAGTGTGCTGCCGTTCAAAGCGGGAGGAGCGACTACAGTTCTCCTCCTCGTTTTTATCGCGTGTATCAATGTTTCTTCGTTTACAGAACTCCGCATCGGGCTGGCGGTATTTTCCGCCACCCTTCTAGTCATCGGCCTTCGCGATATTCGCCTCCTGATGTTGGCCCTGATCGCTCTGGTGCCAGTGCAATCCGCGGTGCTCGGCTTCGGTCCGGTCTTCGGATTTCAACTGACATTCAACCGCGTGGCCGTCTCCATCGCGGGTGTTTGTTACATCGCCCACCGGCGGAAATTTGCTGCGAATGGTCCCCGCCGCGAGGCGTTGCTTTACTTTCTCGTGGGCACCCTCGTTCTCAGCGTTCTTTCGGATACGTTTGGAGACGGGGCTTTTCTTGCTGGTGCGCAGCGCACCCTATCGGAATCTGTGGAGGTGCTGCTCTTTGCCTATATCAGCTATCGCGCGTTTCGCTACGCCGACTTCGCCACGATTGCATCAGCATTCGCTTATGGAGGAATCGTTCTCTGCGCAAGCACGATTCTCGAACGATACGCCGGAATCAATCTCCTCTTTCGTTTTCCGGTCGCGCAGGATTTCACTTTGAATCTGCAGTTGGCCCTGCTGACCCTCAATCGCGGCGATGTTCTCCGGGTCAGAGGGTCGTTTCAGAATCCGGTTTATCTTTCGGGCTTTCTGCCTCTTCTGCTGTTTGCCGCCGCGTATCTTCTCGTGATCAACCGCCGCCGGGTACTCGGCGGAACGCTTCTGTTACTGGTGCTGCTCACCGCCGGTCTGTCGGTTTCGCGCACCGCGATGTATGGGCTGGCTATCTTAGGCTTGCCCGTCCTGTATATGACCGAGATCAAGCGCGGCCTCGGGCGAATGATCAAACTGGCAGTTTTCGCCGCAATTCTGGCCGGTTGCCTCTATGCCCTTTTGCCGGCCGACCTCGAGCGGACGGTTACCTTGACGATGAATCCGTTCGAACAGAGCCTTGGCGGGGCGGACACCGCGGATCGAATTAATCTGATATCCGCCGGTGTACCGTTTGTCATGGAACTCAATCCCTTTGGTGCGGGCCAGCAAGAGGGGACCTTGATCAGCGCGCTGCTCTCGCCCGACATCGCCAACTTTTTCATCGGCTATGGCATCGAGCGCGGCGTCATATGGGTAATGGGCTTTTGCGTCTTGCTTGTTTACATGATGTGGCGCCTGGCGCGCGCGGGAGATATGGTCTCGTGGATGCTGTTCTGGCTGACGGCGAGCATCGTGGGCACTTATTTCAGCTACGCCGAGTACTGGATCTCGTTTCCCATGCTTATGGTTTTCGTCCTCGTCCATCTCAAGGGCCAGCAGCCTCAATTGCAGCAGTTCGCACTCAATGCGGGGTGCATTGCAACCGCGGGATAACGACTCAATGCTGGTCAGCGCCCAGACGCCGCTCACCCTCGTGCTGGACCACAGCCGCGTTCTCGAATCCGGCAGCTCCCAGCTCTTTTTCAAGCTGACCGAGTATTTTTCCGAGCCGGTGCGGACGGAGTTGCTGTGGGAACCGCAATGGAGCCCGGCCACGAACTTGCTGACCAGGATCTACCGCAGCCGTGTGCTGCGCTATTTCAGAACCCGGTCTAGGCTGGCTGGGGCGGTGTTTGCCCTTCTTGCCTACCGGGTGCTCCTACCGCGTTATGAGCGGGAACTCGGTCGCAAATATGCGGGCGTTCCACTGCGCGGCATCTGGTCGCCATCCCATGAACTGCTGCCGCTTCTGGCCATGGCGCTGGCGCGCAGATTCCGGTGCCCTTTTCATGTGTCGCTGTTCGACGTTCCCCACACATTCTCGCTGCAAAAGAGCGAGCTGGTGCTGCTGGAGCGCGGCTTTGCCGAATGGATGCGGGAAGCGGACTCTGTCGATTTCGCTTCTCCCGAGATGTGGCGATCCTGCTGGCATCTTCGCATTGGGAAGGAAGGCCGCGATATCGCCATCTGGTCGTCAGCGGGAGTCGCCGCGGGGCAGGCCCGGCCGGTATGCGCCCGCAACCGGATTGCGCGGATCGCATTTTGCGGCTCGCTGCGCTTTTTCAGGGAGATCGAGAGCTTGAGCGACGCGCTGCTTCTGCTGGAGCGCCGCTGCGGCTGCAAGATCGTGCTCCGGCTGTTTTCAAGCAAGCGGCTCAGCCTGCCGGCAGTCGAGAACATGGGTTTTATCGCAGACCCGGCGCAACTGGCCGTGGCACTGCAGGAATGCGATCTGGCGTATTCGCCGCTTTCTTTGGCGGCTAAGGACCGGTTGCTCGTGGAGACCTCGTTCCCGGGCAAAATTACCACCTATCTGCAGGCGGCTCTGCCCATCCTTGCGCACGCGCCGTCGTCTGCAGCGAATTACCGGTTTATCGTCGGGAATGAAGTTGGGATTGGCATCGACACGGCTGATCCCGAAGCGATCGCCCAGCGGATTCAGGAGTACAGCGAGGCTGTCGAACTTCGCGAGCGTCACGCGCAAAATTGCCATGCGGCACTGAAACGGTTTTTCGCCCCCGAAGAGCGTGCCGCATTCTTTTCGCAGTTGTTTGCGCCGCCCATCCTGGCTCGAGCGCAAGGAGAACGATGACGCGAGTTATGATTCTCGGGGCCGGCGGCATGCTCGGCCACAAGGCCTGGCAGGTGCTTGGCAACCAATGCCAGGTCTACGGAACGGTCCGCACCTTCGATGCCCGCCTGCGCGCCACGGGCATCTTCGACGAAGCGCGCATCTTGTCTGGAGTCGACGCCTGGAACCTGGATTCCGTGAGCCAGGCAATCGCCCACTGCCGTCCCGACTGGGTCATTAACTGTATCGGCATCGTCAAGCAACGCGCCATCGTCAACGACGCCAAGCAGGCGATTTACGTGAACGCGTTGTTCCCGCACCTCGTCGCCGAGCTCTGCGCTCCCCTGAACATCCGCGTGATCCAGATCAGCACGGACTGCGTGTTCTCCGGAAAAAAGGGCTCGTACCGCGAGACGGATCTGACCGATGCCGAGGACCAGTATGGCCGCACTAAGCTGCTGGGGGAGCTTACGGGGCCGCATTGCCTCACGCTACGCACCTCGATTGTGGGCCGCGATCTTTTTTCCAATTATTCTTTGATCGACTGGTTTCTCTCCTGCCCGGATACCGAAGTGCGCGGCTATGCACGCGCCCTCTATTCCGGGCTGACGACCGCAGCGCTCAGCCGCGAGATCGGGCGCGTGATCTCGAGCTATCCGCACCTTCACGGCCTTTATCATGTGTCTTCCGCGCCGGTGACGAAATACGATCTGCTGGGCATGGTCAAGACAGCGTTTCACGCGCCCGTGACCATCGTCAGGGATGAGACGTTCATTTCGGATCGCAGCATGATTTCGGACCGCTACTGGCGAGAAACCAGGGCAGCGCCTCCGCGGTGGGAGGACATGATCCAGGAGATGGCGGCAGACCCAACCGGGTACGAGAGGTTTCGCCAGGCTCTTTCCGCCGTTTAACCGTTCTGCAGAGCAATTTCGACAGACCGTGACGATGCAAGGAACAGAAAGTCGCTCCATCAGGAGGAGGACAGCGTGTTTTTTTCGGATAAATGCGTCTTGATTACCGGCGGCACCGGCTCACTTGGAAAGACGTTGCTGCGCCGCCTGCTGAGCGCCGAGCTTGGCCGGCCGCGTAAAATCATCGTCTTCTCGCGCGACGAAGCCAAGCAGCATTATATGCGCCTCGATTATCAGCAGAAAACAGTCGCGACCGAAGAGATCATCTACCACAACTTCGAGGAGCTGGTCGAATTCCGTATTGGCGACGTCAGGGATTATCCCAGCGTGCTGGCCGCTGTCAGAGTCGCCGACATTGTGGTAAATGGCGCGGCACTCAAACAGGTTCCGACGTGCGAGTATTTTCCGTTCGAGGCCGTGAAGACCAACATCATGGGGGCCGAGAACATCGTTCGGGCGATTCAGGAGGATAGATGCCACGTCTCCACCGTCGTGGGGGTCTCGACGGATAAAGCCTGCAAGCCGGTCAACGTGATGGGCATGACGAAATCGCTCCAAGAACGGATCTTTCTGAACGCCAATCTTCACGTTCCCAGGATCCGGTTAATCTGCGTCCGCTACGGAAACGTGCTAGCCTCGCGCGGCTCGGTCATTCCTCTCTTTCACGAACAGATCAAAAACGGCGGCCCGGTCACCATCACGACCACCGAGATGACGCGCTTCTTGCTCAGCCTCGATGACGCGGTTGACTTGATCTTTGCGGCCCTGCAGACGGCCCGCCGGGGAGAAACCTATATCCCTCACGCACCCGCCGCACGGGTCGTCGATGTTGCCAATGCTCTCATCGGCGGCCGCAATATCCCCATCAAGGTCACCGGTATCCGGCCGGGCGAGAAGACGCACGAAATCCTGATTTCAGAGGAAGAGGCGCATCGGACGCGCGCGCGCGGCAAATATTACTGCATCGAATCTATTCTTCCGGAGATTGCCGGGAAGGAATCCGGCGAGCCTTATCTCGACGGTGAATACAGCTCGAACAGCGAGGTCATGTCCCCGAGCCGCGTGCACGACTTTCTCGATGAGCACAATCTGCTCGTCGCGAGCGCCGCAGAGGAGACCGTGGAGTTACTGCGATGAAGGTGATAACGGTTCTCGGCACCCGGCCGGAGATTATCCGGCTCAGCCTGATTGTCACGAAGCTCGATCGGTTGTGCGATCACGTGCTGGTTCACACCGGCCAGAACTACGATGCCGCTTTGAACGATATTTTCTTTCAGGAACTGGGCATGCGCGCCCCCGATCATTTCCTGGGCGTTCGCGGGGGCACGTTTGGCGAGCAGATTGGCAAGATCCTCATCGAGACGGAAAAGGTGTTGCTGGCTGAGCGCCCGGACCGCATGCTGGTGCTCGGAGATACGAACTCCGGGCTGGCCAGCATTGTCGCCAGCCGGATGGGCATACCGGTCTTTCACATGGAAGCCGGCAACCGCTGCTACGATGCCCGCGTTCCCGAAGAGGTTAACCGGCGCATCATCGATCACGCGAGCTCGATCTTCCTGCCCTACACCCATCGCAGTGCGGAAAACTTGGTCCGGGAAGGCATCGAGCGGCAGCGCATTTATGTGATTGGCAACCCCATCTTCGAAGTTCTGAACGTATACCGGGATACCATTGCCCGCAGTCCGGTCCTGGAGCGGCTCGGCCTGGTCGCCCGGCAATATTTCGCCGTCACCATGCACCGTGCGGAGAACGTGGATATGGAAGACAGGCTCAGGATGTTGCTCGAGGGTCTTCGGATGCTGACCAGTCAGTTCGGGATTCCGGCGGTATGCAGCCTTCATCCCCGCACCCGGAGCAAGCTGGAGGCCTTCGGGCTCGGTGTCTCCGGCGATGCACAAATCCGCTTCGTTGAGCCACTGGGCCTGGCTGACTTCGTCGCCCTGGAGCAGAACGCGCGATGCGTTCTGACCGATAGCGGCACGGTTCAAGAGGAGTGTTGCATCTTCGGGATTCCGAACGTCACCCTCCGCGACGTCACCGAGCGGCCGGAAACCATCGAGGCGGGGAGCAACATGCTGGCCGGAGCCGAGCCGGAGCGCATTGTCGATAGCGTGCGCGTCGCGCTTGACGAGCCCCCTACGTGGACGGCTCCCGCGGAATACCGGGACGGCAACGTATCGAACAAGGTAGTGCGCATCGTGCTGGCTTACGACTGGCGCGAGCAGTCGCCGATGTCCTGGTAGACACCCATGAACGCAATGCATCGTGGTCGCCCGGCGATCATGGGTGGCTTTGAGTGTCGGAGACTGGAGCCGCCAGATCCAATTTGCCAGGGAAGTACGGAGAGTGGGCAAATCCTACTATGTCCAGACGCCAAATCGGTGGTTCCCGATTGAGCCGCACTACATTGCTTCTTGTATTGCGAAAACTATTTCCCGGAGCAGAGATTTACCGCGAGAAACTGTTTGGATTTACGAAATCGCTCATCGCCTATGACTGTGCGGAATGAATTGCAGCAGTGAGTGTGCATGGCTCGCTCGCCACGGTCTAGGAGAATCGTTTATGGAAGTTGTCAACGCTCATTATGACGCAGCGTACTTCGAATGGCAGCGATCGGGCGGGCTGCTCAGCGCGTCCCTGGACCGGTGGAAGTTCGTGCCCTTCATCGGCAAAGACGATGTGGTCCTGGATTTCGGCTGTGGAGGCGGCTATCTTCTCGATTCGCTCGATTGCAAGGCCCGGTATGGTATCGAAGTAAATCCAGCGGCGCGGGCAGAGGCCGCCCGGCGGCTGACGGCTTTCGCATCCCTGGATGAGGTTCCGGAGGGCTTCCAAGTCGACGCGATCCTTTCCCATCATGCGCTCGAACATGTCGATGACCCTGTGGGTACACTGCGAGCCTTGCGAAGGATTCTTAAACCTGAGGGTATCTTCGTTGCGGTCGTTCCTTCAGAAACATGGTTGAGCAAGAGTAGCTTCAAAGAAGCAGATATTAATCAGCACCTTTACACGTGGACGCCATTGTTGCTGGGTAATCTATTGAAACGGGCAGGATTGAGGACATCGTTGGAAGTTCGAAGCCTTTGCATGCATGATTTCAAATTGCCGCCACCGAGGCTTTGGACTGCCCCCCACTGAGTTTCAAGCCATCCGAGGAAGGGTCAATCGCCGGAGCGTAGGTACAGTTAAGAGGAAAAACGATGAGATTGCCCGTGCGCGATTCTGCAATTACCGTTCGGGATCTGTTGTGGGGAGCGAATTCTGGAATGAGTGATCACAATGTAGAGCAATGCTCGCGCGATGCCGAGAACGTCGCTATGAACCAGGAGTTTTTCCGCAAGCAGACACGCAAGAGCTTTGTAGAAGGTTCACCGCATCTAAAACACAAAGCGCTCGGAGATCTTTTCGAAGGGATGGTCGCGCTATCCTACGGCCACATTGTCAGCCGGCGCAACAAGGTCGCGGTGCTTGATATGGGTGCTGGGGACGGGGCACTTACTCTGCCATGTTTAGCCCTTGGTGCGGAAGTTCTGGCCGCCGATACAAGCGCTGAACAGTTGGATGGTCTTGAGCGGGCGGCAGCGATGTATCGGGGCCAGCTAACGACTATGCATGGCGATATTTTTCGCACTCTGGATGACCTTGAAGGGCGAGGTCGCCGATTTGACGTGGTAGGGACCAGCGCATTTCTTCATCACATTCCGGATTACCTGAAACTGTGCAGGTGCGCCGCTGGATTGTTGAGGAAGAATGCAGTGTTCCTCACTTTCCAGGATCCGCTGCGTTACGATACACTAAGCCGATTTACGTATTTATTCGATCGTGTTTCTTACCTCGGTTGGAGACTTTTTCAAGGAAATTACATTCAGGGCCTGAAAACTCGCCTGCGCCGTATTAGAGGTTCTTACCGGGGCGATCTTCCTGAAGATATGACGGAATACCACGTCGTCCGGAATGGGGTGGATCAGTTAGCATTGGTCGCAAGCCTTGAGAGTTTCGGCTTTGAATGTCGAGTGCACTCCTACTGGAGTACTCAATCCAGGTTCTTTCAATGGGCAGGCGAAGCTTTGCATTTGGCAAACACGTTTGGAATCATCGCTACAAGGAAAGAGGCGTTAAGCGCCGATTGAACCAGCGAAGAGCGAGACGTCACGGAGAATAGAGATTTCGGATAAGCTCTTTGCCAGGTTGGAAGGCGGCGTCCAATTCGATCAGAAAGTTGTTGCTAACGGGTTCCCCGTCTAGTTCCTCAAATTAGGTCCCAGGTGAACGCGTTCGGTTCCTGCCAGTCGCGATCTCGGATTTCGCGATTTCCAACCCCACATAAGACGTTCAGCCAAGAAGTTGAACAAACAGGGATATTTCGATGGATGTCATCAACAATCACTATGACGCGTCATACTTTGCCTTTCAGCGCTCGGGCGTGGTACTAGCCGCAAGCTTGGACCGATGGAAGTTCGTACCCTTTATTCGCAAGGACGACGTGGTACTCGACTTTGGTTGCGGTGGCGGGAATTTTCTCGCTTCGCTCGATTGCAAGGCCCGGTACGGAATTGAAATCAATCCCGTCGCGCGGGAAGAAGCGGCAAAGCGCCTGACACCATTTGCTGCCGTGGACGAATTGCCGGAAGGTCTTTTGGTCGATGTAATCATGTCCCATCACGCACTTGAGCACGTAGATAATCCCCTTGGCGTCCTTCGCGCATTGCGAACACGCCTTAAGCCCGGTGGCCTATGCGTCTTTGTTGTCCCGTCCGAAACCTGGTATGGCCAAAGCCGTTTTCGAAAAGGAGATATGAACCAGCATCTATATACATGGACTCCTTTGCTAGCGGGTAACCTGTTTACCCGGGCAGGGTACGAGGTGCGCGAGGCCACATTGCTTTGTCATCGATGGTTACCCAGAGCCCGCGTGACCTCAAGGCTCATGCCGGCTCGCGTCTTCGACCTCGCCTCGCGGCTCTGGAGCGCAGCCACCTTCAGCCGCCAGGTTCGGGTTGTCGCATGCAATCCGGGGACACCTGACCCGGGTGCACCCGTGGGCCACGGGGATGACCATCTATGATGCGGAGTCTTGTTGAGGACAGCGGTGCTTCCGCGGCCACAATTGACGGCGCTACGCCGCAAGACAGCGCGACCAGGGTGCACTGCAGGGTTGCGTTTCTGACCAATACGGTTGCGCCTGCCGAGAAGAGCTTCTTCCTTGCTCTGCAGGAGCGCTTCAGCGAGTTTCACCTGTTTCTGTCTTCTCCGCAGGAGGCAAAGAACCTCTCCTCCGGCCACTGGGACGGCTTGCACAGCACGGTGCAGAAATCGTGGAATTTCCAAAGAAAGTCCAGGCACCCCATCGGCTTCTCGACCGAGCTCGCCTGGGACATTCCGTGGGACACGCCGATTCAGCTTGGGCGTTGCCGGCCCGATCTGGTGATCTCGGCGGAGCTGGGATTCAGGACGCTGTTTGCCGTGCTGTACCGTGTATTTCATCCTAGCTCGCGGCTCATCATATGGGCGCCGTGTTCCGAACATACCGAGCGCGAGCGCGGCCGACTGCGCACCCTGGCGCGCAAGCTCCTGCTGCGCTTCCCTGATGTCGTGCTGGTCAACGCGGCCAGTGGCCGCCGTTACATGGAAACGATGGGCGTTGCGGCCAATGCCATTTTCTATGCTCCGCATACGGCCGACCTTACGCGTTTCACTGCGATTCCGCTTGAGCGCGAGCCGCGCAGCGCGCACCGGCTTCTCTTCGTCGGCCAGTTGATCGAGCGGAAGGGCCTGCATCCGTTCCTGCTGGTGCTGAATCGATGGGCGCGGCTCAATCCGGAGCGGGAGATCGAGTTCTGGATCTTGGGCGACGGGCCGTTGCATCACCAGCTTGAAGCGGTTCCGGTCGCCGGCAATGTTGCCATTCGATTTCTGGGCGGCATGCCTAACTCGGAGCTTCCACGTCTTTTCGAGCAGGCCGGAATACTTGTCTTTCCGACCCTCTCGGACGAGTGGGGCCTCGTGGTCAATGAAGCGATGGCCGCGGGCTTGCCCGTTCTTGGCAGCCGATATAGCGAGGCTGTGGAAGTGCTGGTCGAGACAGATGTGACTGGATGGGCATTTCACCCGGATTCTCCCGAGGAGATGAACGAGGCGATCGATGGGGCATTGGGCGCATCCGTCGGCCGCCTTCAATCCATGCGCAGCGCCGCGCGAGAGAGGGTTGCAGCATTTTCTCCCGGCAGGATCGCCGACCAGGTTGTATCGGCCGCACGCTTTGTAATGCGCACGGCTGTCCGCGAGTGAGAAGTTCGCGCCGCGCCGCAGGGAGATTCTGCACCGATACAGCCGGGCTCTTCACATAAGAGTAACTTTCTAGAGCCTGTCCGATAAATACGTGGAGGCTGAGTTCGCTTGTGCATTCAGGTCGATGGCGGCACGCAGGAGGTAGAGCTGGCGATTCTGCGCTACATGCGCCTTTGGGTCGTTGAGAGGTTCTTCGATTGGCTGCAATGCTTTTGCAGATTGGTCACGCACGTGCGAACTTCGTGCCAAACACTTTCTCGGCATGGTCCGCCTCGGCTGCATGACGATCATGCTGAGGTTTGCATGATCGGTATTCATCGAACCATTTCTCGTCTTCTCTAAATGAGGGACTCAAATTTACTGACGGCGAAAGAGGATTTACGTTGAAACGGATATTAGTTAATGGTGCGGGTGGATTTATCGGTGGGCATCTCGTGAAGCGGCTGAAAGCCGAAGGTCATTGGGTGCGAGCAGTAGACCTGAAACATCACGAATACGCTAGTTCACCTGCCGATGAGTTCATCATCGGCGATCTAAGGGATCAGCACCTGGTGGCTGACATTGTGACAGGTGTTGACGAGGTGTATCAGCTAGCTGCTGACATGGGGGGCGCCGGATATATATTTACGGGCCAACACGATGCAGATGTGATGCACAACTCTTCCACTATCAACCTCAACACGCTGCACTTTGGTTTGAAAGCCGGCATCTCAAAGTTCTTCTATTCATCATCAGCTTGTATTTACCCGGAGTACAACCAAATGGATCCCCTGAATCCGAAATGCTCCGAGAACTCGGCCTATCCCGCAGCGCCAGATAGCGAATATGGATGGGAAAAGTTGTTCAGCGAAAGACTTTACCTGGCATATATGCGGAATTACGATGCTAAGGTTCGTATCGCCCGATTTCACAATATCTTTGGCCCGGAAGGTGCGTGGACAGGTGGAAAGGAAAAAGCGCCAGCAGCCATTTGTCGAAAGGTTGCAATGGCTAAGAATGGTGGCCGGATCGAAATCTGGGGTGATGGCATGCAAACTCGATCGTTTCTCTATATCGACGAGTGCATTGAGGGGGTTCGGCGCCTGATGGAATCGGATTTTACCGGCCCGGTTAACATCGGTTCTGAGGAAATGATCACTATCAACCAGCTCGCAGAACAGATCATCCAGATCGCGAATAAGACTTTGACTATCGAGCATGTTCAAGGACCCCTCGGGGTACGGGGTAGGAACTCAAGTAATCGCCTCATCGAAGAGACGTTACACTGGAAGCCGTCACGTCCCCTCCATGAGGGGTTGAAGAAGACATATTATTGGATTGAGAGACAGGTCAATGCATCTCGATGCGTAGCAGTGTGACCGGGCCGTTCGCAAACGTGCATCAAATCCGGGTACTGCGTCGCAGAGGCGGCAATTGCGTCAGGTTCTGATTTGTGATTCGGCACTAGATCATCGAAAGAACCCTCTACCCCTTGTTATGAGTTGTTCATTCGCAAAGGATGGATTTCGACTATAGCGCGCATGGAATGTCAGCGATGCAGACTAACTTCAGAGATACGATGCTAATCGGATCCCGCAGCGTTCGAAGATCTATATCTCCTTACTGTCGGCAATAATAGGCAAGGGCAATCCATATGTGCAGCATTGAATCAAAATGCTCTCCAAAGTATTTGGCACTGAGCCGCGTTAACATACTTGGCATAGGCGTCCACGCAATCAATATGGCTGAGGCGCGCGAGAGTATTGAGCAGGCTATTGCTGAAAACAGGAAGGGATATGTCTGCGTTACTAGTGTCCATGGCGTAATAGAAGCTCAAGAAAATGCTAACCTGAGATGGGTGCATAACCATTCCTTTCTTACTCTTCCCGACGGACGTCCACTGGTGTGGGTGGGCCGTCTACAGGGCGCGCGGGCCATCGAGCAAGTGGGTGGTCCGGAGATGATGCTCGAGCTTTGCCATCTCTCCTGTGAAAAAGGCTATACGCATTTCTTTTATGGGGGCGCTCCCGGTGTTGCGGACGAGCTAAAGCAAAAGCTTACGCAGCGCTACCCTGGGCTCAAAGTAATCGGCACGTACTCGCCTCCATTTCGTCCGCTTAGGGCTGACGAGGAGATGGAGGTGTGTCGGCTATTTTCTCGCCTGAAGCCAGATATTACCTGGGTCGGACTTAGTACTCCTAAACAGGAGATGTTCATGGCGGACTATCTGGATCGATTCGATACAACAATAATGATCGGTGTCGGTGCAGCGTTCGATATGCACAGCGGTAGGATCAAAGATGCGCCACGTTTTATGAAATGCAGCGGGACAGCCTGGGTATTTCGTTTGATTCAAGATCCGAAGAGGCTATGGCGGCGTTATGTGAAAATAATTCCGCGGTTTATTTGGGAGATCTTGCTCCAATTTTCGGGGATCAAAGAACACAGCTTACCGGGCACGTCGGGAGCATTGTCGAATGAACGCCAGAAGTGACGAATGCGCGTATCTGGAGGAGCCGGTCGTCAGCCTTTCTCCGTGCTGGAGCAGCCGGGTTCAGGTCGCCGTCAAGCGAGTGCTGGAATTTACCATTTCGTTTGCCGCCTTGTTCGTGCTGTCTCCTTTCTGCGTTCTGCTGGCGATCGCGATCAAGCTTTCTTCTCCGGGACCGGTCTTTTACCGGTGCAACTGGGTCGGGCAGCACGGCAGGCCGTTCGTCGGCTACAAGTTCCGCTCCATGGTGATGGATGCTGACCATAAAAAGTTTGACCTTCTCACCCGCAACGAAATGACCGGGCCGGTCTTCAAGATCACCGACGATCCCCGCGTCACCAGGCTGGGGAGCTGGATGCGGCGCCACAGCCTGGACGAAATCCCGCAATTGTTCAGCGTGTTGAAAGGCGATATGAGTCTAGTCGGTCCCCGGCCGCCGCTGCGCACCGAATACGAGCACTACGCGGCCTGGGAAAAGCAGAAGCTCTTGGTGAAGCCGGGTATTACCTGCCTTTGGCAGGTTAGCGGCCGCAACACCATCTGCGACTTTCACGAGTGGGTGCGTCTCGATTTCGAATACATCTCCAATTGGTCGCTAGCGCTTGACGCGGTTATCCTGCTCAAGACCGTCCGCGAAGTACTTGCTGGATCGGGCAAATGAGCGCTTAGAAGTGCTTGCATTGATGTCTGCGGTCCATGCTACTTCAGCCCGCATTCTCAGTGGATGCGCGCTTTTCCATCGCTCGCTACCTGGCCGTAAATCTGCACTAGGGCGCGCAGGTTAGTTGCGGGACGGTATTCTGCCTCGTAAGTGGCCCGTGCTCCGCAACGAAGCTCAATTTCGAAATGGCGGTCTGATGCGATACGCCGCACAGCCATTCTCAGCGCAGACGTGCATCCCGGTTCAACCAAAAGTCCGTTGTGCTGGTCCTTGATGAGCGTCTCTAATGCCCCGATCCTGCTGGCAATAATCGGCAGGCCGGCTCCAAATGCTTCCGGCACAACCATGGGCAGACCCTCATACCATAACGATGGCATCAGCAGCACGCGAGCCTTCCTCATCAGCATCCGCACGCTGGCTGCGCCCTGCTGTCCGAGAAACTCCACCTGGCTTGGGCGACAGGCTGCCTGCACCGACTCCTGCAAGGGTCCGCTTCCTGCAATTTTGAGAGGTAGACCCAGTCCCTCGTGATCGTTGGCTGCATCGAGTAGGACCTGAAGCCCTTTTTCTGGAGAAAGCCGACCCACGTAGAGCGCGTATCCCCCAGACCCGTCTCCCAGGCCAGGATCTGGCGCGGCATTCGGTTTCACGACAATCCGCGCCTCTTGAATCCCAAGCTCGTTGATAAAGAGATTACGGGCAAAGTCTGTCAGCGAGATGAAGCAATTCACCTTTTGCTTCCAGGTGCCGCGCGCACGGTGAATGCTAATCATGGCAGCGACGGCTGAGGTTCCGATCCTGCTGCCGTGATAGCAGCCGTGACGGATTGCCGGCGTGGGAAAGGCATGTCCAAGGCACTCGGTACAGATCTTGCCACTCCGAAACAGCAGACCGTTGGCACACATCATGCGGAAATTGTGCAGAGTCTGAACGACCGGAATATGGGCTTCGCAGCAGGCATCGTAAACCGAAGGAGTAAGCGTTGGAAACAGGTTGTGGACGTGCACGAGATCCGGCTGGAATCGGATGATTCGCTCCGCGACAAGTTTTCGGGAAGGAAATGAATACGTGACTTGGAGCGCCGTTTTGGCTCTTGAGTACACCGAGACGATCCCATCATTATTGGTCTCAAGCAGGTCAATGATGAATCCGGCGGCGTGCAACATCGCTGCCTCTCCGCGCGCAACCGTATCCTCGCCACCTGGGACCTGATAGCGATTGTGGAGTAAGAGAACTCTCATGGGGAACATCTCCGAGATAATGATACAGCAAGGTTACATGGGTTGTACCCCCGGCGCCCCTGATTCTCAAGGGCCAATGCGGAGGCAATTGTGAAGCCGACTATCTTGATTACCGGCGTGGCTGGATTTGTCGGCAGCAACCTTGCCGACCGGCTGGTGAGCGAAGGATACCGCGTGGTTGGCGTAGACGATCTTTCCGCGGGCGTCCTCGAGCAGGTTCCCCATGAGGTCGCGTTCACCCGCGAGGATATACGATCGCCGCGGATGTTCTCGCTAATGCGGAACATCGATGTGGTTTTTCACCTGGCCGCCAAGAACTGCGTCTCCGACTGTCAGAATCATCCTTACGAAACCGCCGATGTCAACATCCTGGGAACACTGAATGTGTTCGAGGCAGCGCGCGCGGCCGGAGTCCAGCGGATCGTTTATGCGGAGTCCTCGGCGATTTATGAAGGCACCTCGCAATTCCCCACTCCGGAAACCGACTTTACGCCGCAGACGTTCTACGCGATTACCAAGGCTGCCGATCACCTGTTCGCGCGGGCCTATCAGCGCTTCATGGGCCTGCGCACGGTCGGCTTGCGCTACCTGAATGTCTACGGTCCACGGCAGGACTACCGCAGGGCCGTGCCGCCCGTGATGAGTGCGTTCATGATCAGCCTGCTCACCAATCAGACCCCGCGCATCTTTGGGGACGGCTCCAAGCGGCGCGACTTTGTCCACGTGGACGACGTGAACGATTTTCACCTGCTGTGCATCGACCATCCCGATGTGGTGAACCGCGTGTTCAATCTCGGCAGCGGCGCGAACTACTCAATCCGGGAGGTCTACGACCTGGTCTGCGAGGTCGTGGGAGTCCGGAGAGAGCCGCAGTTGTTACCCGATGTGCCCGGCGAGGCGCCGGCGAATCTCGGCGACATCACGCGGGCGCGCAGCGTGGGCTGGGAGCCGCGCACCAAACTTCGCGAAGGGATGGCGGGAATGGTGCGCTACATCCAACGAGAAATCGCCGCGGGAAATATCGCTGCCACGGTTGCCAATTGAGCGGCCTGCCGTCATCGATTGTGGCAAGATAATCGATTGCGCGCGCTCACCGATTTGCTCACTGATTTGTTGAAGGACGGCTGGTCCTGGCGCGGGTAACGGCGGGAAATCGCCGAGATTTCCCGCCGTTTGGCTATATCTTCGCCGGCGAACACTACGATGCCGGCAACTGGCTCGGGCTTGCGCAGACTTCTGTAAGTTGCACGCGCGAAGATCCTAAGCTGGGAAATGACTTCCGGAAGTTCGTCATCTCGGCGCTTTCCTCGCGCTCATGAGAGGCATCGCGGCGCGAGCTGTGCTAGGCAGCTTGTGGGAACGCACAGGGGATTGTCAGGACCTTCCGCGGGATCATCTTCCGTTTGCCCACGCCGCTTGTTACTGGATTTTCCTTTTCTGGGAACGCACTAGGTGCTTCTCTTGCAATCCACCTATTTCACTTGACGAAGAAGAGCTATGCAGAAACTGGAAAGCCTGACCGTGAAGATCTTTGCAGACGGCGCCGATCTCTTGGGGATGCTTGAGCTCTACAAGAACCCACTGATCCGGGGATTCACCACCAATCCAACCCTCATGCGAAAGGCGGGCATCACCAACTACCCGGAGTTTGCGCAGGCTGTGATTGCCGCCATTCCGGACAGGCCGATCTCGTTTGAGGTCTTCGCCGACGAGTTCGAAGAAATGGAATGGCAGGCGAAAGAGATCGCTTCATGGGGCGGCCAGGTGAATGTGAAGATTCCGGTCACCAATACCCAGGGGCAGAGCTCGGCGCCGCTGGTGCGCCGGTTGTCAAGAGCCGGCATCAGCCTCAACATTACTGCAATGATGACCCTTGAACAGGTGGTGGGGATCGCTCGCTGCCTGGAGGATGGCCCTTCCTCTTATGTCTCCGTCTTTGCCGGCAGAATCGCCGATACGGGGCGCGATCCGGTTCCCATCATGGCGGAAGCGGTGCGGCTGTTGCGCGATTTTCCCAATGTTCAACTGATTTGGGCCAGCCCACGGGAGCTGCTGAATATCTTTCACGCCAACGAGATCGGCTGTCATGTGATTACGGTAACGCACGATGTTTTGAAGAAGCTCAACCTGGTGGGGAAGGATCTCGACGAGTACTCCCTGGACACGGTCAAGATGTTCTTCGCCGACGCGCAAAACGCCGGGTTCCGCTTGGACGAATCCGTTTCCCGGATTAAAACGCTGCAGCCCTGACGCTGGCAGGTCGAGCATCGATTCCCTGTTGTACTGCACAGTTGCCCGGCCTGGAATCTGCCCTCGTCAACATGGCTTCCCCAAAAAGCCAATGCCATGGACAAATACTTCTCTACCCTCTCGCCAACTTTCTCCGGCCAACATGTGTTGTGGCTGAAACCGCCCTTTGCGTTCGTACGGCGCCAGGCGCCCTGGATCCTGACGGTCGCCTTTTATGCCGTGCTCGCAAACCTTCCTTACTGGCTTGCTCAGTACGAATTTCGGTTCGTCCACCATGGGATGTTCTGCCTTCAATATCTTGTCGTCGGGCTTCTGGCACTGATCCTGCCCGGCGTCGCCAGGGCCGCGATCCTGATGTTGGGCATGGCCGCGGACCTTCTCTTTGCAATCTGCGAGTCCTATTATTTGCCCATCCGGGAGTGCCCGGAGAGTTTCAATGCGATCCACAACATGCCCGCAAACAGGATCTGTTTCGCGCTTCTCGTTTTTGGCATGCTTCTCCTATGCACGCTGCTCGCGGCGCGCCTGCCGTGGCCGGGAACCAGCGCTGGACAGAAATGGCGTGTGGCTGCATGTCTCGTGTCCTTCGGGATGCTGTTGCTGGCCGCCGATTCGATTCGGTCCCTCGAAATGACAGGACAATTACCGAACCCGCTACGGGCTTATCCCCCCGGCGGAGAAAAACTGCGCGCTTCCACAATCCCGCAGATGGTGCGCATTCCCGTGATCCGATTGGCTCATATGGCGTGGGGCGAATTCAAGCTCGACAAGGCAATCCGGGCCAACGGACAAGCTGATCGAGCGGTCGGCAGCGCCATGGCGCTCGCGCTGGGCAAGGCCCGGATCGGCGCCATGCCCGGCAACCAGATGCCCAACCTGGTGATCGTGGTCGTTGAATCCTGGGGCATGGCATCCGATCCATCTCTTCGCGATGCCTTGGTCAGCCCCTATTCCCGTAGTGAACTTCTTGCCCGTTATGAGGTGCAGTATGGAGCGGTTCCCTTCGACGGCAGCACGATTCCCGCAGAAACACGCGAGTTGTGCGGAACCGATATCGGGTTTCACATCCTTGCTGCTTCTGCGGCCGAGATCGATGCCTGCCTACCGGCGCGCCTTTCAAAACTCGGATATCACGGTATTGCGCTGCATGGAATGAGCGGGAACCTCTTCGATCGCTCTCACTGGTACAAGAGCGTGGGCTTCGATGAGCAATACTTCGCTCCTGATTTCATGCGGGCCGGGCTTCCACAATGCCCGGGCGCCTTCCCGGGCATCTGTGATACCGATCTTGCCGAATGGATCGGCCAGCGGCTGCAGCCGAACAACGGCCAGCCGCTTTTCATTCACTGGATGACGTTGAACTCTCATTTGCCGGTACCGGTTCCGGCAGATCTTCCGCACCCGGCGCCTTGCCAGGCCGCTTTGTCTCTTGTGCCGGACACGCCGCTCTGTTCCTGGTATCAGCTCGTGGCCAACGTGCACGAATCTGTCGCGCAGCTCGCACTGGGGAAACTCGGGCGGGACACAGTCTTCGTGATTGTTGGCGACCATGCCCCCCCGTTTGGGAATACCGCCCGGCGCAGCCTGTTCTCGCAGACCGTCGTTCCCTACGTTCTTCTGCTTCCTTTGCATCATCCCGTTTCACGGCCGCCATCGGCGAGCCGCAGCGCGTTAGTCCAAGGTCACGGACATACCAGCCCCGCTTTATAAGCGCTGCGCACCTGTTGAAGCAATTCATTACGCTGAATGATGTGCGCTGGACCGTAGATCGATGACGCCAGGAATACAACTGCGAACGCCCGCACAGCTCGCTGGCCTACAAGACGCCACGGGGGTTCGCGGCATCCATGGGCTGTGGAGACGTGGAAACAAAGGACGCTTCCCACATCTCCACAGCCCCGACTACGGCTACGACGAGCTATACTCGTTTGAAAACCAAAACCGGGAAACTCCAGTTTTAGCTGGATGAGAAAAAAGCAGGTCAATATGCCAGTAATAAAATCAGCTGGCAGATTAGATTTGATTCAGGAGCTTATAATAACTTCTCTACTCCATATTCATAAGTGATTCTTTTGTGTCGTATTTATCTGTGACTGTATGGATCTAATGCGCGCTGGAAAATGACAGCAAGTAAACAAAGTTCTGTGCGGTTGCGGGAACACAGCAATTGCGCCGGAAAGGAGTGTAGTGTGCCACTTGCATCTAAAAGTTCAGAGAAGACGAAAAAACTGTACAGGCGGCAGGCAAGTTATTTGCGCGACAAGGATACAACGGAACGAGCACTCGTGAGATAGCCCGACTAGCCGACGTGAGTGAAAAACACGCTTTTCCGACATTTTGATCATAAAGAACAAATCTTCTGGGCGGTGATACGCTGGCATCTTTCAGAGCTAAAGCCTACACGGGATTTGCTGAGGGGGATAGCTCCAGGCGATTCTCCGGATGTGGTTATGCCACAGATTATCGAGATGCTCGAAGATACGGCAAACTACCGGTCTGTGTTACTTCGGCTAATTGCGATCGCAATTATCGAGCTGCCCACAAAGGTGGATGACTTATTGATGCAGTATATCTCTCCTGTATTCTCGATAATCCGTAAATATATGGAGACGAATATTACGAACGGAACGATTCGTAATATGGAATCCACAATGCTGGCATTTGTAATGATAATGACAGCGTTAACGCATCCGATGCTGTACAACCTGGTCGATGGCGACAAGACCGCATATTCAAATCGCATGGAAGCGCACCGGGAACACGCCAAGTTCTGGCTGGATCTGATCGTTCCAAGGACGCCAACTGCTCCATTGCACATGGCTCAAGCAATAGGGGAATATTCAGTTTGAATAGACGAAGTTCAAATAGAGTTTTATTCATTTATAACAGAGCCGGTTGAAAGTTGCTCGATTGGCAATTTGCGTTTGCCGAATTGCTCTTCGAGATTATCAGCCAACGTTACGAACGCAACTCTACCATGATGACCAGCAATCTTCCCTTCGAGGAGTGAACCGAGGTCTTTGGCTCTGAACGGCTTCCCGGCGCTCTGCTCGACCGGCTTAGTCATCATGTCCACCTCTTGGTATTTTCCCTTGATCCAGACTTGAAATCCATTTCAGGCAGGAGTATTCTGGAACGTAGAGACTTATGGCATAACCACCATGATGTTCCTCGGGCGCTCCTCACTTGGTATTAGCCGCACATAAGAAAGGATAAGACCCCATGATCATTACTCGAACGCCTTTTAGAATTACGCTGGGCGGTGGAGGAACGGATCTGCCATCCTTCTACCGCGAACATGGTGGATTTGTCCTTGCGGTAGCCATCGACAAGTACATGTATATGAATGTTAACACGCCTATTGTGGACGACATGATTCGTGTCAGATACAGCAAGGCGGAAACTGTCCGGCACGTGGATGAAATTGAACACTCTCTTGCGCGCGAGGCGATGAAGTTTTTCAAAATGACCTCGGGCCTTGAGATTGTATCTATTGCAGATATTCCAGCCGGCACGGGAATGGGCTCGTCGAGCTGCTATCTCATCGGCCTACTGAAGGCGCTGCACACGCTTTCACAGCGTCAAGTTTCTGCGCAGGAACTCGCAGAGGAAGCTTGCTACATTGAACTGAATCGGATGGAAAAGCCCATTGGGAAGCAGGACCAGTATATGGCGGCATTCGGCGGGCTCACCCGGCTGGATATCGACCGCCAAGGAACAGTCGATGCTACCCGGCTAGAACTGGGATCGGAAATCCTGGAAGAACTGGAAAGGAATCTCCTGCTCTTCTACACAGGGCAACCACGCGATGCAACCTTGATTCTGGCCGCGCAAGACGACGCAACTAAACGGAACGAGCGGGACGTGGTTACTAGCTTGCTTGAGATTAAGGAAATAGGCTATGAGATCTGCGACTGCATTCAGGCCGGCAATCTCGCCCGCTTCGGAAAGCTCATGGATCTGCATTGGCAGGTCAAGAAGCGCCTTTCCAAAGAAATTACCAACCCACGTATCGATGCTTGGTATGAGCTTGCCAAGCAGAACGGGGCGCTTGGCGGCAAGATCACTGGAGCGGGAGGCGGGGGATTTCTCACTGTCTATTGCGAACAAAGCAAGGTTGCCTTGCGAGACGCGATGCGCAAAGCTGGCCTCCGAGAGCTGGGCTACCGCTTTGACTTCGAGGGTTGCAAGGTCGTGTTCGACATCGTGTCGCGTGATGGACGCCTTGCCCATATGCATCGATTGAAGAACGATGGTCCGTCATTTTCCATCGTTGGCGCGGCGTAAAGACTCGGCCGCAAATTATAATTTTGATTCCTTGACATCTCTCTTCGGGAAGGAGGCGTTATGGGTAGTACCGCTGTGTTTATGGACCGAGATGGTGTGATTAACCCATACGTCTACAACGCTGAGTTCGGTACTGTGGATTCTCCTTCCAACCCAGACGAGTTCCAATTCAGTCCTGGTGTGCCTGAAGCCATCGACGCGTTGCACTCAATGGGCTTTCTTATCATTGTCGTGTCAAATCAGCCGGGTATCGCCAAAGGGAAGTTCACTCCTGAGCTTTTGGCGGCAACTACAAAAAAGATGCTTGAAGGATGTGGAGGCAAGATCCACGAGGTGTTCTACTGCCTTCACCATCCTCAGGCCACCAATCCGAAGTATTTGTCCGATTGCTCTTGCCGCAAACCAAAGCCGGGGCTGCTGCTTCAGGCCGCGGCCAAGTGGAAAATCGACCTCGCTGCGTCTTTTATGGTCGGCGATGGCCTTACCGACGTTCTGGCCGGAAAGGCTGCAGGTACGCGGACGATTTCTGTGAACACGCGCAAATGCTATCTTTGCGAGGAGATGGCCAAGCACGATGCCACACCGGATTTCTTTGTTGCCAATATGGGCGCGGTAGTCGACTTGATTCGGAACCAGCAGAATCTACCACAGCTCACTTTAAGGAGTCTCCAGCGATGAGTTACACCGCAAGTTATATCGAAGAAGCTATTGCGATTCTCCAAGGTTTGGATCAGGAGACCATAGAGCGGACGGCAGACCTGCTGATTGAAGTACGTGCACGGGGCGGTCGAGTGTTCTTTCTGGGAGTCGGCGGAGGGGCGGGACACGCCTCGCATGCTGTTTGCGATTTTCGGAAAATCGCCAATATCGAAGCATACTCGCCAAGCGACAATGTGTCTGAACTCACAGCGAGAATCAATGACGACGGTTGGGAATCAGTGTACGCCAATTGGTTGCGAGGCAGTAGACTGAATGCATCGGATTTGGTCTTTGTCTTCTCTGTCGGCGGCGGGGATGCAGAGCGAAATATTAGTACTACGCTGGTCCGCGCCCTGCAATACGCTAAGGAAGTTGGAGCCAAAGTTTGCGGCGTTGTCGGCCGCGATGGCGGTTACACCCGTAAAGTGGCCGATAGTTGCATACTGGTGACGGTGCCAAACCCGCACACGGTCACGCCGCACACGGAATCCTTTCAAGCCCTGGTCTGGCACCTGCTGGCGTCTCATCCCAGGGTCAAGATGTCAGAAATGAAATGGGAATCGATGAGGTAGATCAGTGACGCTCTTAGCCGATTCTCCGTTCTCCACATCACCGGTTAAGAAGGTCGTTATTCCTATTGCTGGCAGCGGAATACGTCTTTTTCCGGCCACCAAGGCCGTTCCAAAGGTGCTACTTCCAATCGGCCGGAAGCCCTTGATTCATTACGCCGTCGAAGAAGCGTCTGCAAGCGGCGCCGAGTGTGTCGTTCTCGTCACAAACCAAAAGGATTCGCAGGTCCGGAAGTATTTCGAGCCGAATCCGGAGTTAGAACGCTATCTCGAGGAGTCGGGCCGGGAAGAGGACGTTGCATTGCTTCGGCACATCTGCACAATGACCTCTATCGTCACGGTGCATCAGGACTTCCCGCAGGGCCTCGCAGATTCCATCCGACGCGCACAGCCGGTTGTAAAAGACGAACCTTTTGGTGTAATTCTCCCTGATGCTCTCATGATTGGTGATCTTCCTTGCATGGGCCAACTCATGGCTGCATATGAGCAGTGTCGTGGCATAGTTATCGCCACGCGGCACGTCGAACGGCATGAGACGGATCGCTATGGGATACTCATAGTCGGTTCAGATGGGAGTGGGCTAGCCGACCGCATTCTCCGAGTTAATTCGTTGGTGGAGAAGCCAAAGCCTGAAGCAGCTCCTTCGCTTTATGGAGTTTTCGGTCGATACATCCTCGAACCGGACATATTCAACTCAATCAACGCAATTCGACCAGATAGCCGTGGAGAATTGCAGCTTACAGATGCACTGAACCACTATTGCGGAGAACACAGTGTTTACGGCTACTTGTTCCGAGGCAAGCACTTCGATGCTGGCGAATGGCTGGGACTCGCTCAAGCCACTGTCGAATGCCTGCGGGCCGACCCGAGCCTCGGACCTGCATTTTCCCGATACCTACAGTCTTCATTCAGGATTTAAGAGGAACATGCACCCCCGGTTCAACCACCCAGACCATCCCTGCCGGGAGTCCCGGATGCCCCATCGCAACCCCCTGACTGGCCCCCGGCGGCACCATGCTGAACGACATCAACATCCAGGTGGTCAAGCGCATCGGCAAGGACTTCGAAATTAGCGGCAACTTTGCCTATGAGCACTGGAAGCTGCCAATCTACCTTCCCGGTCAGCAGACGGTGACCACCACCACTATCCAGTTCAACTGATT
Source organism: Occallatibacter sp. (assembly GCA_050011175.1). GTDB lineage: Bacteria > Acidobacteriota > Terriglobia > Terriglobales > Acidobacteriaceae > Telmatobacter. The sequence goes on along the minus strand of JBEKJR010000014.1, from coordinate 37,300 downwards.
CCCGGAACGCAAGATCAGCTTCTAAAAGTGTGCTGGAAATAGGTGCCCTCTCATAGATTTTAGCCCAGCCTTCCATCTTCTATCCAATTCCTCGCTCCGAGCTTCTTGCCGAAGCTATTCGGCTGCAATGGAAATCAGGGGACACGGTAATACTCGATGGCCAGATTTCCAACGGCTCCAGCATCATCTTTTACCTTGGAGAACTGATATACATGTTAAACGGCAGGGGCAACAATCTCTGGTATGGATTTTTCTATGCCGACGAACTACATCGTTTCGAAACTACAGACTCGTTCCTGCTTGTGGCAGGGCTCAGGCAGAATTTTCTTCGTCACACAAGAAGCGAAGCAGGCAGCCGACTTGCAGCGCTATCATGGAGGCATGCAGGTTGCTTCGGCCTCAGGAAAGTACGTCCTGCACAATCACAATCCGTGAGGAATAGTACAGTCGGCACAAGAAGATAGTCTGGATTACAGCGCTTACCGGGATTGACGATGCCTTTGAATCAATACTGGGCTTATGGTCTTCGCATTCAGACGGACATGGAATGTCCCGAGCTTGCTCCTGTTTCTATCGAGACGGAAAATCCCGATGTGGCAATCCAATTGCTGCCTCCAGCGGCGAACGCTCTGGAATCCCTGGCGAATGGCTATTATGCAGTTCAGCCAGGGATATTCCGTCTGGTAGTGCCGGGAGTGGCTCTGTACCGCGTTGAGGAAGGGCGTCGCATCTTCATCACCCCGCTGCCGGATGTTCCGGCCGAAAAAATACGCCTGTTTTTATTAGGTTCGGCCATGGGCGCGCTTCTTTACCAGCGTGGTTTGTTTCCGCTTCATGGAAGCGCGGTAGAAACGCTCTGGGGCGCGATGATCTTTGTTGGAGCTCAGGGCGCCGGCAAGTCCACGCTGGCTGCCCAGTTTTATCGCAAGGGATACCGCATGCTCTCGGATGATGTCTGCGCCGTGGCGGATATGCCGGAGGGATTGCAGATTCTTCCCGCGCTGGCCCATTTCCGGCTTTGCGCCGATGCTTACGAGCGTCTCGGAAACTCGCCGGGCGTACGCTTCGACGTAGATAAATATGTGGTGCCCATGGGGGAAGGTTACTGTCCTCACCCGGCGCCGCTGAGGGCGATTCATATCCTCGTTGACCACGATAGCAGCACTCCGGAATTCGAGGTGCTTTGTGGCTTTGACCGGGTGCAGCGCGTTCTAGAAAATCTGTATCGCCCCCATTACCTGAAGGGCCAGGGCACGCAAAGCGATCTGATGCGGATGGCGGGGCTGATTGCACAAAGAACTACCATAGCCGCAGTGATCCGGCGACGCGATCCAGATGCGATCGATGGATTGGCCGGTTTCCTCGAATCGGAATGGGCGAAGCACTTTACCGCAAACCCCTCGAATGGAGAAAAATAGATGCGTAACTTCAATCCCGAAGACAGGTTATCCCGCGCCCAGGAGATACTCTCTACGGAGATTGACCAGGAAACTGTTCTGATGAGCATCGATGCTGAGGCGTACTATGGGCTGAAAGGGCCTGCCCGAAGCATTTGGGAGAAATTGGAAATCCCTATAACCTTTTCAGCCCTCGTCGACCTACTGGTCAGCGAATATCGGATTACGCCTGAGGCCTGCACCGCGGACTTGAAAAAATTTCTTGGGGAGATGGAACGGGAAGGTCTCCTGCGTGTGGAATGATCTGAAACATGCTGCGCGAATACCTGGCCCCCGGGGATGGCTCCTTGGGGAAGCGCTAATCGCTTTGCTGATTGCACGGGGGGCGATGGCTTTCCTCCCTTTTCGGCGTATTGCCGCCTGGCTGGGAACGCCCGGCGCCGAGAGCCCGGTCATGGTGGCGGCTGATGAGATCCGCACGGCGCAAGAGGTGAGCTGGGCAGTGGGCGTTATGGCGCGACGGGTGCCTTGGGATGGGCGTTGTCTTGCTCAGGCGCTGGCTGCCACGGGGATGTTACGCCGCCGTGGTCTGGAGGGAACTGTAAGTTTTGGAGTTTGCCAAGGGGAATCCGCAGGATTCGACGCCCACGCTTGGCTGCGTTTGGGTTCCTGCGTGGTGACCGGCGGGCCAGAACAGCAGCGCTTCAAGGTCATTACGACCTTCGCCCGGAAACGACCATGAGCGGCATATACGGTATTTATCAATATGATGGTGCTCCTGTGCCCTCCCAGTGGCTGGAACAAATGAGGAGGGCAATGGCCTATTATGGTCCCCACGGTGGAGGCTGCAAGGTCGAGGGCGCGGTGGGGATGGGGCATCTGCTTCTGGAAGTCAACCCAGAAGATGCTTTTGAAAACCAGCCGGTGACGGGAGCGAGCGGTCTGGTGGTTAGTGCTGCCCGCCTGGACAATCGGGCGGCGCTTCTGGAGGTATTCAAGGTTTCCGCATCGGACGCTCCACAGGTATCTGACGGGCATCTGGTAAGTTTGGCCTTCGATCACTGGGGCGAGGAACTCTGCGCATACCTCCAGGGAGATTGGGCGATGGCTGCTTGGGATGCACGGAAACACCGCCTTTTGTTGGCCAGGGACGCCTGCGGAAATGCCACCCTTTATTACTATTGGGGCAAAGGCTTCATAGCCTTTGCATCCAGTCTCAAGGCTCTGCTAGCGATTCCCGGCGTGGTCAAGGAGCCGGATCGGCTCCGCCTTGCCCAAGTGCTGGTTTCTTGGCAACACAATGCGGAACTGACCGCCTACAAGGGTTTCCGGCGCCTGGCTTGGGCTCATGCCATGACTGTCGATCCTGATGGCCAGACCCGCTCCTGGCGCCATTGGTCGCCAGAGGGTCGCGATAAACTCACCTATCGCCGGGATGAGGAGTACGCAGAAGCCTTTCTGGAACATTACACTCGGGCGGTTCAGAGCTGTCTGCGGACCCAAAAGCCAGTGGCAGCGACGCTCTCTGGCGGCCGGGATTCAGGTTCGGTGGTGGTTCTGGCAGCGCCGCTTCTTGCCAGCCAGGGACGTGACCTTACAGCCTACACCTCGGTGCCTTGCTTGCCTCCAGACGGAGCCGGGGAACGGAGGCTGGGCAACGAATGGGAGATGGCTCACGCAACGGCCGTGCTAGCAGGAGCTAATGTCCAGCATATCCCCATCGACGCGGCGAACTATGGAGTCATCCAGGGCATCGAATACCTTCTTGACGTCCATGATGGTCCCAGCCATGCTGCCGGCAACCACTATTGGCTCCAGGCCATTATGGAGGCTGCTTCCCGAAATGGGGCCGGGGCTGTACTGACCGGGCAGATGGGCAATGCCACGGTCTCCTGGTCCGGGAATGGATCGGCGATTTTAGCGCTTCTCCAGGGATACCCAGCTACGGCTTTACGGTTGTTTCTTCATGCGGAACCTAATCCCTTGCTCACCATAAAGCGGCAGGTATTGAAGCCGTTGTTGATGCCGGGACTGCGAGCTTTTCGACGTTTCAAATCTCCCCGCAGCAGGCCTTGGCAGGCATATTCCGCACTCAATCTTCACATGGCTTCAGAGTTGGATATGGATGGCCGTATGCGGGCGGCGGGACACGATCCGACATTCACATTCTCCCCTCTGGAGGATACTCACCGCCTCTTTTTCCGGCCTAACATGGGCATTGGGATTGGTATCTTGACGGAAATGGCGGTCAGGCATTCTCTTTCCTCCCTTGACCCAACCGCCAACCTCTCCATGGTGGAGTTTCTTCTGCGGGTTCCCGACGATCAGTTTTACCAGAGAGGCCAAAGCAGTTGGCTCATGCGGCGAGCCTTCCGTGGCCGTCTGCCTGAGCAGGTGCTGAACAGGCATAGGAAGGGGCTTCAGGCCGCTGATGTGGGCCATCGGATTCTTCGGGAACTGCCTGCATTCCGGAAATGCCTGAATTCTCTGGATTCATTGCCAGATGCCCAGGATATCCTCGACATGCCGCTGCTGCATTGCTGCCTTGATGAGCTGGTCGCAAAGGTCGATCACGGCACTACTGCAAGGGCAGGCCAGATTCTGCTCCGCGGGCTGGGCGTCGGGCTATTCCTGCGCCGCCTGGCTGATTCTCATACATGAGGTTTTCTCGATCCATGCTGCTCGGCCAGATCAACCAATTCTTTCGCCAGTTGCCTGCTGGCCGTCGCGCCCTTGCCCTGGTTTGGGGGGCGGCGGGATGGTGGACATTGGCCTGGGGTGTCTTGCTTGTGGGTCAGGGATTGATTCCCGCGGGACTCGCACTTCTGCTGAGAGCCTTGGTGAACCGTCTGGTGGCCTCTCATGAGTGGGCCTCCATTGCGCCTCCGGCCATGGGGATCGCCGGCCTGTGGATCGCTGGACAGCTTATATCAAGCGCCTTGTCCTGGGTCCGGGCGGTACAGGCAGAGCGGGTCCAGGACGAGGTCCATCGCCTGATCCACGTGCAGGCCCTTCGTCTGGATCTGGCTTTCTATGAACATCCTGAATCCTACGATCAACTGCACCGGGCTAGAGTTGACGCTATTTCCCAACCCCTGGCCCTGCTGGAGAGCCTCGGCTCGCTGGTCCAGAACGGGTTGGGCTTTCTGGTGCTGGCCGGTATTCTCTGGACCTACGCCGGCTGGCTTCCGCTGCTTCTGGTTTGTACCGCAATTCCAGGTCTGCTTCTTGTGGCCCGTCACATTCTGAAGGAGCACCGCTGGAACCTGGAGCACACCAGCCAGGAGCGGCGAACCCGGTATCTGGACTGGATGATCACGGAGCGGAGCGCCGCCGCCGAATTGCGCCTCTTCGATCTGGGAACCTATCACCGCAAGGCCTTCGAGAGCTTGCGGGAGAGCCTCCGTGAAGGGCGGCTGCGCTTGGTGCGGCAAGGGGCCGTAACCGAGCTGGGAGCCGGGTGCCTCGCCTGGGGCGGCAGCCTGGTGGGCCTGGGCTGGATGTTGCACCGGACTCTCACAGGAAAGGTAGGGCTGGGAGACCTCCTGCTTTGCTTCCAGGCTTTCCAGCAATGCCAGATACTCCTTCGATCCCTCCTGGAAGGCGCAGGCAAGATTTACCGAAGCCTGCTCTTCGTTGAGAATCTGGATGAATACCTAGGGTTGGGGCCGGCAATTCTACCCGGCCCGTCTGGGGAACAGGGGCTGCCCGTGAAGGACACGATTCGTTTCGAGGGTGTCAGTTTCACCTACCCCGGAGGATTCCACCGTGCCCTGGATCGCTTCGACCTGGAGATACCTAAAGGCAAAGTCATAGCCCTGGTAGGCCACAACGGGGCAGGGAAGAGTACCCTCATCAAGCTGCTTTGCCGCTTCTACGATCCCGATGCCGGACGGATTCTGCTGGACAATGTGGATCTGCGGGCGATGGACCAGGAAGCCCTGCGGCGTCGCATTACCGTCCTTTTCCAGGATCCTGTGCATTATCACGCTTCGGTCCGGGAGAATATTGCCTTTGGGGATTTGGAGGGACTTTCCAACCTGGCACGGGTGCGGCAAGCCGCCCAGGATGCGGGTGCGTTGGAACCCATCGAGCGCCTTCCGGATGGCTTTGAAGCGCTGCTGGGCAAGTGGTTTGGAGGCGCGGAACTGAGCGGGGGCGAATGGCAGCGGATTGCCCTGGCCCGCGCGTTTTTCCGGCAGGCCGCGCTGATCATCCTTGATGAACCCACCAGTTCCATGGATTCCTGGGCGGAACAGGATTGGCTCGGTCGTTTCCGCACTCTCACCGAAGGAAAGACGGCGCTCATGATTACCCACCGCTTCACCACGGCCATGCACGCCGACATTATTCATGTTCTGGACAAGGGGCGGGTGGTGGAATCGGGAACCCACGCGGAGCTTGTGGCCCTGGGCGGAGCCTATGCTACCTCCTGGGCTGCCCAAATGCGGGAGATCGGCCATGACTGAGGCATCGTGGCTGCAAAGCGCCAGTCCCGCCTTCCGCCTGATGATCGCCACATCCTGGCTGGCCCCTGCCTCATGGCTGGTTAAACAGGAGGAAGCGATTCGGGAGGCCATCGGGGCCGGCCTGGATTGGATGGAATACGTCCGCCTGGTAGACCGTCACCGCACCCCGGCCCTCAGTTGGACCGCCCTTACTCGAGTCCCGGGACTACAGATTCCGGAACCCGCAAAGCAGGAATTGCAGAAGCGCAGCGATGCTTGCCGGATGCAGGCAGTCAGGCATTGCCTGGTATTGGCGGGGGTGCTGAAGGGCTTCAATCGCGCCGGAATCCCGGTAATGACCCTGAAAGGACCAATCCTTTCCTCCGAACTGTACGGAGACGTGGGACTGCGCCAGTCACATGATCTGGATCTGGAAGTCATGCCTGAGGACCTCGCCAGGGCGCAAGCCTGCCTGGAGAACATGGGCTGGAGCCTGGATGCAACCTGGTCTTCCTTGAGTCCCCGGCAATGGGAAAGCCTCCTGCGGCATGAGTGGCACCTTGGCTTCATGCACCCCCGTGAAGACTGCCTTCTGGAACTCCACTGGTGTACCCCGTGGGAAGTTAAGAGCCAAACTACTGACAGATGGGCCAGGAGCATTCCCTCAGTCTGGCAGGGATGTTCCCACCAGGCCATGAATCCCATCGACCAAGTGCTCTATCTCTGCAGCCATGGGGGCATACATGGATGGTATCGTGCGAAGTGGCTGGGAGATCTGGCGCGCATCCATGCCGAGGGACGAGTGGATTGGCTGGCCGTACTTGGCCAGGCCTCGAGGTCAGGTCAGGAAAGAGCTTTGCTGGCGTGCCTACGCCTCTTGCAAGATGTGTATGGGCTTCCCGTGCCGGATCTTCCGGGAAATCCGTGGAAGAATCTGCCATCGTTTCTGATTACTAGCCCCCTTCACGGCCTCAAGGATCCTGAAGATCTTGAGGCGTTAAGAGCTTTGGCTGAGGCCCGGGAGAAATATCGCCTAATCCGCTACGGGTGGCTGGCATTGCCACAAAAAACATGGCGGGACCATTTGGCAAAACTTGCATATCGTCGTGAGGATTTCAGGGTGCTTCGCCTTCCGGATCGTTTCTACTGGGCCTATACACCCCTGCGTCCCATTCTTTGGATTTGGCGCAACGTGCCGCGTCGCAGATCAGCGAGCGGATAATACAAATCAATAAGCAATTAAGGCTAGATCGCCAGGTAACGAATGATCACAAATTTAGCCTGGTATTTTCTATTGTTTCCGATTTCCCATAACAATATTTCTGTGAACAACAAACGGGGCAGGCTTGGTAGTTTAAGCCAAGCCTGCCCCGGGGGAGATCGAATCTACAATTGAGCCATCAAGCCATTAATTTGCGCTTGATCAGGCCGGCCAACCCAGCCAGCCCGCTGCCCAGCAGCCATAAACTGTTCGGCTCCGGCGTTAAGCCGAAGTCCGGTCCGTAATAATTAGGAGAGCCGGTGGAAGAGTCGAAACTCAAGCCGCCAACAACATTTATTTGATAGTTGGCGCCGTTAATGGTAATGGGAGCATTCACGGCAAACCCAGAGACGTTATTGGTGTAATAGTCCGTGCCGTTCAAGTCGCCACTGACGCCCTCAAGCACGTACTCGTCGCCGTTGAGCAGTTCAACGGGCGTGATCGCGTTGTATAAAAAGTGAGCCGACGAATAGTCCGAATCGCTGGTTACTGTCGTGTATGCCAGCAGGGTTTCGGTCGTTACGTCAAACAAGCCAACCAAGTGGGTATAGTTCATTCCACCTGTTGGGTCGTAGTATCCCAGATAATTTACCCACATGTCCGAGTTCGCTGTGAACACGATACCAAAAGTATAGACATTGCTGCTAGAACGTTGTGAGTTCACGGAGGTGAACTCCCAGCCGGGCGAAACAGAATCAGCCTTAGCCGCAACGGGCAGCAATAAAGCCGCGAGAATAAACAAGCCAAAAATCCTTTTGCTCATTGTCCGATCTCCCTTAATGCAGATTGCATGTCCCAACATACTCAAATACTGTTTCCGGCTCCCTAAAAGACCCTACGTAGAAACTAAACATCGAACTCAGTAGCTCAATGAAATCCTGTTCAACCGCAGCTCTTATTCATCCCAGTGCCTAACGCTCCCTCAGGGCTCGCTTGCAGGCCTAATTGCAACAGGACTGTTAGCTACCCCCCGGACTAGGAGAATCGTCTCCCAAATTAATAGTATTCGCGGTTATCTGCTCGAGATCCACCTTCTTCAGTTCAGGCGTAACCCATTCTTTTCTTGACTCTTGGATGGTTTCCGCAACATTGTCCATTTACAGTCTCCTTGAACGTAAACGATCCTAGGGAACACTAAAACGAATGGTATAACAACACGTACCTAAAGAGCAACAATTATTTTAAAAATAATTTTATTTGATTTTGTGGCCTGATAATGGACATAAATCTTGCAGTTGCAGACAGTAAGCACTTGCTGCCATTTCCGTCTGTCATCTCTGCGAATTGTGGATAAGTGCTTTAGAATGAATACATAACACAGCCTCCCCATACGCGGGACGGTTTTTTGTTGAATACCGAAGCACTTGGCCCAAGACATCGGGCAGACCACCCTCAAGTGGTCGCAGGTGGACTTCGATAGGCGCGTATTAAGGCTAACCAAGACTAGAAACGGTACGGAACGAAACTGATCGGCTCCGGATATTTGAACCACGGTAAATGTTGGTCTTCGGCAGGATGACTCGAAATGACCTTTGTAGGCGCTTTGTTCTTGCGCACCGTACACCGGAATCTCCGTCGAATCCATGTCCAGGACCGTGCGGCACCCAGAATCCAGCGCCTCCGCATTAGCGATCAATGCCCGGCTGAGGCTCGCAAGGCCGGTGAAGTTCGCAACCTCGGCCAGTATCGCGGTCTCGAAACTCTGCATCCACGAGGTAAGAGCGACGCTGCGATCCCAGATCTTTTCCGAACCGATCAGCAGGAAGGTCGGATCCTGGAAAAGGCGCTCGGCGTCGTTAAGGCGGATTTCCGCAAGGGCGTGGCGGCGTTTGTAGAAAAACGCAAGGCTGAATGGGGGAAATGAGTATTCGCTCATTTCGCACGCGGATTTGACTCATCCGCATCCCCAACCACAGGCTCCCGCCACGGCTGGCACGCTTTCGACTCGTTCGCCGCGCGAACTTGCTCAGGACGACAGAGTTTTTATTTGTTTCCGAATCACCGGAAGCGCACGGGCGCGCCGGTGCGCTGCTCGACCATCTCGCGCGTGATGTCATCGGCGAGCTCGACACACTCGAAGCCGGAGGGTGTGATGTCGATGACGCAGAGATCGGTGACGATACGATGGACGACGCCCTTGCCGGTGAGCGGCAGCTTGCACTCGGGCAGCAGTTTGAAGCTGCCGCCGGGCCCGGTGTGCTCCATGATGATGATGACGCGGTGGACGCCGTTGACCAGGTCCATGGCGCCGCCCATGCCCTTCACGCGCTTGCCCGGAATCATCCAGTTGGCCAGGTCGCCGTGCTCGGAGACCTCCATGGCGCCGAGGATGGCGACATCGACGTGGCCGCCGCGGATCATGGCGAAGGAGTCGGCGCTGGAAAAAATGGAAGCGCCGGGGAGGAGTGTGACCGTTTCCTTGCCGGCGTTGATCAGGTCGGCGTCCACTTCAGACTCGCGCGGGAAGGGGCCCATGCCGAGCAGCCCATTCTCCGATTCCAACGCTACTGTAACTCCCTCGGGAATATAGTTGCCAACCATTGTGGGAATGCCGATGCCGAGATTGACGTAGTAGCCGTCCTTTAACTCACGGGCGGCGCGGGCGGCCATTTGCTGACGGGTCCAAGGCATGGAAGGAAACTCCTATCTTTAGCTCTTCGCGGTTCGCTCGACGTGTGGCAATCGAGACATCATGGGTTCAGGTGTTATGCGGTCGGTGGTCAACCTTCGCGTACGGTTTTCCGCTCAATGCGCTTCTCCGGATGCGGATTGTGGACCAGGCGGTGGACGAAGATGCCGGGCGTGTGAATCTCATCCGGGTTGAGCTCGCCGGGTTCGACGATGATTTCGGCTTCGGCAACGGTGATCTTGCCGCAGGTGGCGGCCATGGGATTAAAGTTGCGCGCTGAGAGGCGGTAGACGAGATTACCATAGGTGTCAGCCTTCCAGGCTTTGACCAGAGCCACGTCGGCGAAGATGCCCCGCTCGAGGACGTACGTCACACCGTCGAAGTCCTTGAGCTCCTTGCCGTCGGCGATCTTGGTGCCCACGCCGGTGCGCGTGTAGAAGCCGGGAATGCCGGCGCCGCCGGCGCGCATGCGCTCGGCCAGCGTGCCCTGGGGGCTGAACTCGACTTCGAGCTCGCCGGTAAGGTACTGGCGCTCGAACTCGGCGTTTTCGCCCACATAACTGGAGATCATTTTTTTGATCTGCCGCGATTCGAGGAGCACGCCGAGGCCCCAGCCGTCGACGCCCGCGTTGTTGCTGGCTACGGTGAGGTTGCGCACCCCGGTTTCGCGCAGCGCCTGGATGAGCGCTTCAGGAATGCCGCACAGCCCAAATCCGCCGACGGCCAGCAGCATGCCGTCGCGAACAACACCATCGAGCGCCGAGCGCGCATCGGGATAGAGCTTGTCGAGGCCGCGCTTGGGAGAAGGAACAGTCGCCATAGGATCACACTCATTCGCTGTCCTGGATTCGTCGAACAGAATCGGCGATGCCAAGACAGAATAGTTTACAAAGAACCGCGAGGCCAGAGAGGTTCTCCGTCTAACCTTTGGCATTGCGTTCGATGCAAGAAACCTATTGTAATTTATTACCACAACCGAAGAGCGACTGTAAAGCCCCTATGCTGCATTTTTAGTGCAATTCATAAAATAATATCTCTGAGCACCAGCGCGGAGGTGGCCCGAAGAGACCATCCCGTCATTTGCTGTGAAAAACCGGGCGGTTCCCTATCGTTCTGGACTCGCCCGCATAATCGAGAGCCCTCATGGCCGTCTGATATGAAACCATGGGCTCATCTCAGGTCGAGCGCCGGCTTCGCGAGCAGGACGCCCAGGGCGCAACTCGCCGTTCGAGCCAGTTCTCCGTCGGCACGACCCGTGAGAACTACCGGGACTTTAGCTCCTACCACAACTCCCGCCGCTATCGCTCCAGCCAAGTACTGAAGCTCCTTAAAGAGAATATTTCCGGCTTCCATATTGGGGACCATCAGAAGATCCGGGTCTCCCGCGACCGGCGATTTGATCTTCTTGATCCGCGCGGCGTCGCTTGAAATGGCATTATCGAATGCGAGTGGGCCATCGACGATGGCGCCAGTTATCTGCCCGCGATCAACCATTTTGCAGAGAGCGGCGGCATCAAGCGTCGATGGAATGGCTGGGTTGACGGACTCTACCGCCGACAGTATGGCCACCTTCGGGTTCTCGACCTCAAGTGTAAGCATCATGTCGATAGCATTCTGCAGAATGTCGATCTTGGTATCCAGGTCGGGCTGGAAGTTGATGGCCGCATCGGTTACGAAGAGAGTTTTGTGATAGGACGGAACATCCAAAGCAAATACGTGGCTGGTGCGCCTCCCTGTGCGCATCCCTCCTTCGCGCGACACGACAGCGCTCATGAGTTCGTCAGTCTGAAGAGAACCCTTCATGAGCATTTGGACCTCACTCTTGCGAGCCATCTCAACGGATCGCACGGCAGCCGCGCGGCTATCATCGACGTTAACGATCTGAATGGCTCCCAAGTCGAGTTGCATCGCTTCCGCAAGGCCGCGAATCTCCGTTTCAGAACCCACAAGAACCGGAACAATCAACTCCTCCTTGGATGCCTGGATGGCGCCTCCGAGAGATAGTTCGTCGCACGGCCAAACGATCGCGGTTTTCACAGCCGGCCTGGAATTTGCACGCGTGATCAAGCCGCGGTAGTGACGATAGGGATTGTTAACAATGAGTTTGGGAACCGGGAGCGTGGACAAGCGGAGCTTTTCCAAAGGTGCGATGAGCTGGGCCGTACCCGAAAAGATGGACGCGCCGGCGCTATTGCTCGCCTCGCAATCGAATGTAACCCTCTTTGTAGCATCGTCCTTGGCCGTAACCTCGACCTTGACGAAAATGCGATCTTCGATACGGATGAGTTTATGGAACGCGAGCGACACGTTCGTCAATGAGCATCCAGGTCCGGGTAGATTCGTGGCGAAAAGACCGGAGATGAGCGAGGCGCACCACATGTTTGGTCCTGTCGGAAGCATGCTGCTGACGGCGCGATCGAGGAGTTTATCGGAGTCCAGAACGGAGTTGAATCCGGAAATCGAGGCCCAAGCCATTGCGTCTTCCGTGGTTAAAACATGCTCTGTCCTGGCTATGTCGCCAACCGAAATCTCGTCGTATGTCTTGTTCTCAATAAACCCGAGATTCATACAAATTCCTTCCCCGTTCAATTGCCGGCCATTGTCCAGTCTGCATGCCATCGTATAACATGCGAGCGCCGTTCAAAGTGACTGCAATCACCTATGCAAAAAGTCGGCGCACACTAAGGAAGAGCCCCACTCAAGAAAGCTGGTTCTTATCCCCACAGATGGAGGAGTACTGAATGGGAAGCTTGATCCCATTAGCCGGAATTTCCGTTTTGCCTTTCGGCTGTGAACCAATATACCCCCATTTGCCTCCGCTCGCGATCTTTATTGCATTGGTTCCAAGGCCAAAGACCCGGCCGTACGCCACACGGCCTTTGCCGGGACCCAAAAACCATCATTTAATCCATTTTGAAGCACTCTTTCGGACATCTCTCCCGCCTACGCCCCTCCGTCGTCCAGATTGGTTTTGCGTCGCTGCCGCGCCTACACCCGGCTAGCAGTGGCAAAGCCTCCATCCGCAGCATGCTTCCGAGCAGGCGCTACGCCAGATAGCTCTCCGCCAACCCGCCAACAATCGCCAAACAATAGCCAATAGTACCGCGCATGCTTTACCAACCGCCCGCCCGTCTTCACCAACCGCTGCTGCAAACTGGTTAATGACCACGTACCGATTCCCTTCGGCAACGCCAGTTGCCGCCATAGGTTGTCCAGGCTGAATGCGATCACGCTCAGTCACGGCCGCACCCGTCACTGGGCTATCGGCCACCGGCGCCAGTGGCCCGGCAAGTGGAAAGCAATATGGGGCGTGGAAAAGTTGGAAGCAAGCAGCGCTTCGCACTTTTCCATACTTCCGACCGCAGCTATCAGTGATTCGAAAAATGAGAGGAAGCTGGCCGGTGAAAGAATGGCCTTCGGTCGCCGGTCGGGCTTGGAGATGATCTCTTACCCCCCTTTGGGTTCTTGACGCCAGCCACGCCACGCTTGTGCCTCCGCGTGCTCTTTTACGCAAATATTCGCTTCCACCCCCCTTGACAAGGCCGACGCCGTTATAGATGCTAATTGCACTCAGCGTGTTAGTATCGATTTCGCCGGATGCCGTGCTCCGTGCACAAGGAGATGGTCTGGGATCTGGCGAAAGTGAACGTGAATGGCGGGGCCATTGCGCTGGGCTATTCGATCGGAGCTTCGGGATGCCGGATTCTGGTGACCTTGCTCCATGAGATGCATTCGTACACAAGGAGTCATTTTATGTCAGAAAGTAGCGGTATTGGCAGTGCGAGCAACATCAGCGGGCCGGCGACGGACTCGCTCAAAGGCAGAGTCGCCCTGGTAACAGGCGGATCGCGCGGCATTGGAAGGGCTATCTCCCTGGAACTTGCCCGTAATGGGGCAGCTGTGGCCATCAACTTTGCCAGCAATGTGGCCAAGGCGGAGGAAACCGCGGTCAACATTCGCGCGATGGGCAGCGAGTGTTTGTTGGTGCAGGGCGACGTGTCCCGCAAGGAGGACGCGCGCCGCGTCGTCGGCAAAATCCTGGAGGCATGGAAGAAGATCGACATCCTGGTCAACAACGCCGGGATTACGCGCGATCGCACCCTGAAGAAGATGACCGATGAGGACTGGGAAGCAGTCATCTCGGTCAATCTGAACGGGACTTATTACTGCACCAGTGCCGTAATGCCGTCCATGATCGAGCAGAAATACGGGCGCATCATCAACATTGCCTCTATCGTCGGCCAAACGGGAGCGTTCGGCCAATCCAATTACGCCGCCAGCAAAGGCGGCATCATCGCGTTCACCAAGTGCCTGGCGCTGGAGTTGGCGAAAGAAAACATCACCGCCAATGTGATTGCCCCCGGGTATACCGCTACGGAAATGGTAGAAGCGATGCCGGCAGAAGTTCTCGAAAAGATCTGCGCCAGGGTACCGCTGCGCCGGCTGGCAAAACCCGAAGAGGTCGCCAAGGCGGTTCTCTTCCTGGCTCGGGATGCGGATTACATCACCGGAGCGGAGTTGAATGTAAACGGTGGGTTGCTGATGTCCTGACTCCTGCTTGGATTTCGCGCGGATTTTGGAGCCAGCCATCGAGCTACGGCCATGCGCGCTGGCTGGCTCCACTTCCCGCTAAGAATCCGAGCAGCCCTCTGCCCGGACAAGCCCGAGTTATTTCTTTTACTGCCGCCCATCGGTCTCGAGCAGATGATCGCGGGCCTCCTCGGCACTCTCGTAAATGTGCGGAGCGACATCGCGCTCGGCCAGAGCGTCCCCGAGTTTCATGCGCGCGAAACCGCTGGTCGTGTACCTGGTGACGCCCGAGTAGCAATCCTGCATCAGCTTCTTCACCATGTCGGTATACGGTCCCAACAGCTCGGGAGAGATCGAGAAGTTGTCGTAATTGACGATGGTGTATACCTTTCCGGGCGCCTGCGCCAAATACTCGCGCACCGCTTTGTCGATCTGGCCGACCTGTTCCATACTGCGCACCGCGTAGCCTTCGAAGTTGACGAAGAACAGATTCTGTTTCCGATCGTAGCTGAGCCGGCTCTCCAGGGGCAGATCCAATAGATCGCTGCGCAAACCCATAGGTTTGGGCAGGAACAAGCGCGCGTCCATGAGCTTAGGCTGATTCACGATGGGCTTAAAATTCATGTGCGCCAGGATGTCCTTTTCGATATCGATTCCCGGGGCCACCTCAATCAGTTCCAAGCCATCCGGCGTGAGGCGGAAAACGCAGCGTTCGGTTACATAAAGCACCGGCTGTCCGCGCTGGCTGGCGTATTTACCGCTAAAGGTGCGATGTTCAACCTCGTGCACGAACTTTTGCGTGTGGCCTTCCTTGATGATTTGCAATTTGCCGTCGGCGAATCCGAGCTGGAGACTGCCGGCCGTGAAGGTGCCGCAGAAGACCAGGCTCTTGGCGTTCTGGCTGATATTGATGAATCCCCCCATGCCCGCCAGTCTGGGACCGAACTTGCTCACGTTGAGGTTGCCCTCGCGGTCCGCCTCTGCCAGGCCGAGAAAGGCCAGGTCGAGTCCGCCGCCGTCGTAAAAATCGAATTGGTAGGGCTGATCAATGATGGCGTGAGCATTGACCGCAGCGCCGAAATCCAATCCACCAGCCGGCACTCCGCCGACCACTCCCGGCTCGGCGGTGAGGGTGATCAGATCGGTGATCTTCTCCTCATTGGCCACATTGGCCACGCCTTCGGGCATGCCGATACCCAGGTTGACCACGCTGTTGGTTTTCAGCTCGAATGCCGACCGGCGCGCGATCACCTTGCGCGCCGACAGTTCCATCGGGGGGATAGCTGCCATCCGCGTATGGACCTCCCCGCTAAAACCGGGGTTGTACACGGTAGCGAAGGTCTGCCAATGGTAATCCGGCTTTTCCGTAACCACCACGCAATCGACGAGAATTCCCGGTATCTTCACCTGGCGTGGATTGAGCGTGCCGCTCTCGGCTATGCGTTCCACCTGGACGATGACGATCCCGCCGGAGTTGTGGGCGGCCATGGCGATGGAGAGCATTTCGATCGTCAGCGCCTCGCGCTCCATGGTGACATTCCCTTCGGGATCCGCGGTGGTGCCGCGGATGATACCGACGTTGATCGGGAAGGTCCTGTAAGACAGGTACTCCTGGCCGTCGATGGTTACCAGCTCGATAAAGTCCTCGGTGGTGCGATCGTTGATTTTGCCGCCGCCATAACGCGGATCGACGTAGGTTTGCAATCCGACCTTGCTAATGTGCCTGGGGCGATGGGCGGCGATATCGCGAAACATATGCGATATCACTCCCTGGGGAAAGTTGTAAGCCTCGATTTGGCCGGTGACCGCCAGCGCTCCGATCTTAGGCACCAGGCCGTAATGGCCACCAATGACACGTTTCACCAGACCCACATGACCGAAGTGATTCAGCCCGCGTTCCTTTCCGTCGCCCTGGCCGGCCGCATAGAAAAGCGTAAGATTGCGAGGCCGTCCGTTCCCCGGACCGAGTTCCTCTTCGGACGCCAGGAACTGTTGCTCGATGGCGACGGCAATTCCTTCGGCAAAGGCGACGCCCACGAAGCCGCCGGTCGCTACTGTATCGCCATCGCGAATCAAGCGCACGGCATCGGCGGCGGAGACGAGTTTGTGCCGCTCCGGAGAACGCGCGGCAGCCAGCGTGGCGACAGGATGCGTCTGAAGAGAAGTGGTCAGAGGCTTGGTAGACATATCAATTCTCCCTGCGAGTTATGAAGGCGTGCCTTGCGGCACGCCTTGTAGCATCTTGTTCTAGCGCGCCATCCAGCCCAAATCAATGTCCAGCGCCGCGCCCGTGATACCTGCGGCTTTGTCGCTGCACAGGTACTTCACCAGCGAGGAGACCTCGCTGACGTCCAGCAGCCGACGGATGGCGGCGGGTACAAGCATGATCTTTTGAATCACGTCCTCCTCCGAAATGCCGTTATGAAGGGCCTGATCCGCAATTTGCTTCTCGACCAGCGGAGTACGCACGTAGGCGGGACAGATGGCATTACAGGTAATGTTGTTCTCGGCCACCTCCAACGCCACTACTTTTGTCAACCCCAGTACCCCGTGCTTGGCCGAAACATAAGCTACCTTGAAGGGCGACCCCACTTTGCCATGGATCGAGTTGATGTTAATAATCCTGCCCCACTTCTGCTGGATCATGTGGGGCAAGGCATACTTACAACAAAGAAATGTTCCGGTAAGCATGACGCCTATCAGGAGATTCCAGCGCTCTTCAGGGAAATCCACGACCGGCACCACGTGTTGCAGACCCGCATTGTTGACCAGGATGTCGAGATGCCCAAATTTTTTGACGGCGGCATCGACGAGATGGCGCACGTCGTCGGGCGAGGAAACGTTTGTCTTAACGAATAAGCCGGGCGTCCCGGCCTCTTTCAGTTTCGCCTCGGCCCGTTCCCCGCCGGGAACGTCCATGTCGGCAATCACGCAGCTTACGCCTGCCTGGGAGAGCGTCTCCACGCATGCCCATCCAATCCCGCTTGCACCACCCGTTACGACCGCAACTTTTCCCTTCATAATGTGCTCCTTGCGACACTACCGTTCGCTGCTTGGCTCTGTCTGAATTCTGGGTGTGTGCCTTTGACACACCCACCGCTATGGATTCAATCGCGCTGCAGGGGCATGGCCTCGCCCATGCCGTCACAGATACAGAGGGAAGCCAAGCCTTTCTTGGCATTGCGCCGCTGCATCTCGTGGCGCAAGGTCACCAGAATCCGGCATCCCGAAGCTCCGATCGAATAGCTCAGCGCAATGGCCCCGCCATTCACGTTCACTTACGCCAGGTCCCAGACCATCTCCTTGTGCACGGTGCACGGCATCCGGCGAAATCGACACTAACACGCTGAGTGCAATTAGCATCTATAACGGCGTCGGCCTTGTCAAGGGGGGTGGAAGCGAATATTTGCGAAAAAGAGCACACGGAAGCACAGGCGTGGCGTAGCTTACGTCAAGGGCACCAAAGGGGGTAAGAGGCCATCTCCGAGCCCGACTGACGCACGAAGGCCATTCTTTCACCGGCCGGCCTCCTCTCATTTTTCGAATCGCTGATAGCTGCAGTCGGGAGTATGGAAAAGTGCGAAGCGCTGCTTGTTACCCACTTTTCCACGCTCCCGACTCCGGCCGTGGGCTGAGTATGAATCCCGTGAAACTCCAGCTATCGCTGGATGAGAAAAACGAGGCAGGTCAGAGTGCGCAAGCTAACCAGATAAGTCACGAAATTGGTCACGTGCCAGTTTCGATGCCTCAACCTCAACATCTAACGTAATCAATTAAACCTATGCTTATCAGTATCTTAGATTGTGGTGCCCGGAGGGGGATTTGAACCCCCACGCCCCTTTCAAGGCTGCGGATTTTAAGTCCGCTGCGTCTGCCAATTTCGCCATCCGGGCAACAGGATAACTATATTCTTACATTTACCAGGGTCAATGGCTTCATTGTGTCTACGATCTTTCCTGATTCCCTCACTGAATTCTAACTGCAGATTGCCCAGGACCCCAAAAATGTCACAAGAGAAGATCACGCAAAATTCAGTCACGGTTGTGTGATGCCGGAGAAATATCTCGACGCGAACTTCCCCTTTGGCATCGCTCCGGACGGCCGTTTCGATGTGCAATCTGTGCGCGGATTTATGACATTGCTGCGTGCTCATGGCATGCGCGCCGTGATCGATTGAGTGATGCTGGCTGTGCTAGCATGATGATTGCCGCTGTCTTCGACCGGCCGGACAGGCCATTCGGGGCGGAAAGACGATACATGTGCACGTATCAAGAGACGAAAAATACATGATCGAAATGGCAGCATTTGCGCTGGAGCCGGCGTGCAGGCTCACTACAAGACACAGGCATAAGAAGCAAAAATATTCCGGAGGGGACCCTCATGACTACTCCAACTACAGTTTCCGGTGTTGTAACGGGTGATCGTTACTATTCAGTTCCGAGCGACGCCAAGCCCGATGCCATCAGTGGCGAGCGCGCCAAGAGGCTGAAATACTTTGCAGGCGGCGTTTGGCGGGAATCCATGACTGGCAAGTATATGCCTTGTTACAACCCCTCGACGGGCGCCGTCATTGCTCACGCGCCGCAGTGTACGGCCGAAGAAGTCGAAGAGGCCATTCAGGCAGCCGTGAAGGCCTTTCCCGCATGGCGCGACACGCCGGTGGCCAAGCGCGTCCAGGTGCTCTTCAAGATGAAGCAGTTGCTGGAAGAAAACCTGGATGAACTCATCCTTCTCTGCGCGCAGGAGCATGGCAAGAAGTGGGAAGAGGCGGCAGGCGACGTCCTCAAGACAATCGAGGTCGTGGAGTTTGCCTGTTGCGCTCCTCAGATGATGAAGGGCGAGTCGCTGATGAACGTGTCCACAGGCTACGATACCGTTCAGTTTCGTGAGCCCGTGGGCGTCTTTGCCGGCATCGCGCCGTGGAACTTCCCGGCCATGCTTCCCCATGGCTGGATGGCTCCCATCTGCATCGTTACGGGAAACTGCATGGTGCTGAAGGTTGCCAGTTTTGTGCCCCAATCGGGCATGCGCATTGCCGAGCTCTGGAAGCAGGCCGGCTTGCCGGACGGAGTCCTGAACCTGGTGACCACCAGCCGCAATGAAGCCGAGATTCTGCTTCGGCATCCTGACATCAAGGGAATAACCTTTGTCGGTTCCACCAGCGTTGGCAAGCACATCTACGCTACTGCCGCCGCCAACGGCAAGCGCGTTCAGGCGCTCACCGAGGCCAAGAACCACGCCTTGGTGCTGAAGGACGCGGTCATCGAGCGCGCCGCCCAGGGAATCATCAACTCCTTCTGTGGATGCGCCGGCGAGCGCTGCATGGCTCTTCCCGTGGTGGTTGTCGAGAATTCCATTGCCGACCAACTGGTGGAAGCCGTCACCCGCCTGGCGAAGGCAATTAACCTCGGCCCCGCATACGACAAGAGCACCGGACTAGGCCCGGTCGTCAATCAGGGGCACAAGGAGTTTGTTCTTGGCTGGATAGAGACGGCGATCAAAGAGGGCGCCAAGCTGGTTCTGGACGGGCGCAATCCGAAGGTTCCGGCGGGATGCGAGAAGGGCTCCTTTGTCGGCCCCACGATCTTTGACCATGTAACCGAAAAAATGACCTGCGGCCGCGAGGAGATCTTTGGTCCGGTGCTGTGCATCAAGCGTGTCAGCGGCTTCGAGGAGGGTCTCCAGTTGATGAACAACAGCCGTTTTGCCAACGGCTCGGTGATCTACACCGAGAGCGGCTACTACGCGCGCGAGTTTGTCCGGCGCACGGATGGCGGCATGGTGGGCATTAACGTCGGCATTCCGGTTCCGCTGGCTGTCTTCGGGTTCACCGGGCACAAGCTGTCTTTCTTCGGCGACCTTCACACCATGGGACGTGACGGCTTCCTCTTCTATACGGAAACCAAGAATGTGACCTCCACGTGGTTTACCGGCACGGCGATTCCCGCCAAGGTCAGCACATGGGATGGAACCATGACGCGCGGGTAAGTGTCTCTAACGAAGTTGTGAAATGGTCGTGTCCAAGATATTGCTCGGGGACACGACCATTTTTTCGCGTGTTTAATGCGAGGCTATAGGGTGATATATCGCAGATATGCTTGGTGGTGTGTTGAGTCGCTCAAATCTATTTCTGGATTGAGCGGAAAAGCCAGTGCGAGCAGGTAACGAGGGTGGGATTCATATCGTCATATAAGTCTATATCTTTCAATAGATTGAAAATATGAGAACAAAATATACCCCCCAAAGTACCCCCTGAAGATTGGCATTATGGGCGTTTAGTGGGTAGATCTGGATTAATACTGCTGGTTGGCCAGTTATCTCGATCTGGCCTGTTTCTTTGTATCTCTTATGCTGCCATACTTTCTCCTGGGCGATGCGCAAGGGGTGAAGGGAGAGCGTGGTGCTACGCAACTGGGTTCGTCAACGCAAATCCTGATTTTCTATTTTGTTATGTTGGCAGATTTCAGAAACCCAATTTCTTGAGCATTGGACTAGTTTTTGAGTTAATCACAAAGGGGTAGCTGTTTGGAGATTAAAAGGGCGTTTGAACTAAGCTGCTGGCGCGGCGGGCGCTGCGGCGTGGGGAGTTCCACGGCCTTATCGTCCGTGTAGGGTGTGGGCCACATGGAGGCATTTGTGACCCATCTTCGGCAGCGGATGCTGCTTTCTGCCCGTCGGCGCACTGAGCCGCATCTTCCGCGGAAAGTTCGTTGCCGAACTTAAGCAGATGTTTGAGCAGGACAAGTTTCAGTTCCATGGCTCGATCAAGCATCTCGCCGCGTCCGGCTACTTTCGCAATTTCCTACGTCAACTCTTCCGGCAGGATTGGGTCGTCTACGCCAAACCACCCTTCGGCGGCGCGGAACATGTTCTCAACTACCTGGCTCACTATACCCACCGCGCCGCCATCTCCAAACATCGGCTCGTGGCCTTCGAGAACAATCCGTCTCCTTCCGATGGCGAGACTATGCCCACGGCGGCAAGCAGAAGGGCATGGTCGTTTCCGCCCATGAGTTCCTGCGCCGCTTCCTGCTTCACGTCTTGCCCGGCGGCATGTACATAAAAGCCCGTCGCCACGACTGGGTCACTTTGGAGTAGTAGCGGAACAGGCGGATTTCGCCGTGCGGGACGTTTTGCACGGTGTAAAAGCCGCCTCAACGTCGGACTCCGGTATCTCAATACCGCTGGATTACTGGCTCACCCCGTAGACGGTTTCGCTACCTGGGTCGTCCACCGGAACTCCGTCAACGGCCAGATAGTAGTAGTGGAAGCCCGGTACCTGTGGCGGAATAGTGACACTCCAGGTGCTGTCCTCGCCACGAACCATTTCGTAGTCATTCCCGAGCCGAACCTGTACCTTGTGCGCTTCGGGCGCCTTCAGGTGAAACGTGACTGAGGTCCGATTGAATGCGTGGGTACTCGGAGCCGTAGACATTGAGCTTGCGGGTTACGGGTCATCGCCGGCATTCGCCACAACAGTAGCGCATGCGAAAAGAACAATCCACACTATCCGGTTCATTTCATTCCCATGAAGAGTCTAGGCGCAAAGTCCTTCAGATCGCGGCGCCACGTCTGCCACTCGTGCGCTGTACCGGGCGACTCATAGAATTGGTGCTGGACATTCGCATCGACGAGCGCGGTGTGCAGTCTCTCGATACCTGCCTTCATCTGGGCGGGCTCTTCAGTTCCGACACCGATCCATAGCAGATGCACCCGCTTGGCAAATGCGGCCGGATCAGCGAGCGCGCCATTGAAGGCCGTCTTCAAATCCAGCTTTTGTTCGCCGCGCATCATCATCCCACCGGCTCCGCTGAATCCTCCAATGTAAGAGAACAGATCGAGATGATTGAAGGTGACCTGGAATGTCTGCATTCCTCCCATAGATAAGCCGGCCATGGCGCGGTGATCCCTGTCGGGAATAGTGCGGAATGTGGAATCTATGAACGGGATCAGGACTTGTGTCATATCATCTTCAAAAGCCTTCATCATCTCCTGCATGGCGCGCATGGCTTCAGGCGACCCGAACGGCCTGCCCGCAAAATTGGGTGGTGGCGCGCCGGCAGGCCTGGCGTTACCATTCGCCATCACGATAATCATCGGCTTGCAGCTCTTGCTTGCGATCAGATTATCGAGGATGAAGTTGGCATGCCCCTGCTTTATCCACCCGGTCTCGTCCTCGCCACCGCCGTGCTGCAGATACAGCACCGGGTAACGTACCTTGGTCTGGGTGTCGTAGTTCGGCGGCAAATACACCAGGGCATGCCGCCAGCTCCCAGTCACACTGGAGTGATACCAGACTTCACGAACCTGCCCATGCGGAACATCCTGCGGCAGGTAATACGTAACTCCGGCTTCAGGAACTTCAACGGCACTTGCATCCTTGCTGCCGCCGTAAAAGGTATGGCTGCTCGGGTCGCTCACTTCAACGCCGTCGATGTTCACCGTGTAGTAGTGAAGTCCGGGAGCCAGAGGGGGCGTCGTGACGGTCCAAAATCCGTCCGCCTGCTTCTCCATGTCGAGCTTGGGGTTGCTCCAGAAATTAACCTTTACCTTAGTAGCGTCAGGCGCCTTTATCCGGATCTGGACCCGGGAGGCACTGTCAACGCGCGGGTAAGGCGCATCCAGAACGTTGGTGGTAGCTGGCTTGAAGTCGCCCGGATCCTGTGCGTAACACAGGCCTGCAAACAGCAGCATCATGAGTCCAACAAGCTTCATTTCTTTTCACTCCTTGCACGCAGAAGCATCCTCCGACCGAGGCAGGACTGCTCCCGAGAGCTTTTGGATTGTCGAATTTCAATCATACGAATACTACCGCTGAAGGACCGCATAGCAGAAGTCGAATTTATCCATCAATTACATCGATTTATTAGATGACTCTGTTACAAGGAGACGCTACGTCGCGATAGATGATGTATTTCGCTCGTTTTTACGCAATCGAGCGGTATCGGAGCTGATTTCGTAACTCAAGCACGTCAAATTAGAACGCATCCACGGACAAACCAATTGTGCAGGACCGCAGATCGGTCGTACAGACTGGAGCGGTAAGTCTGCGTTTATCTCGCAACCAGTTTGCACCAACTGCAGTTCGCTTTCCGTGAACGGAGTGCAGTGTTGGGCCAGGCTTGGCGATAAGGGGAAAGGAAAATCAGTTCCTCTGGCCTCTGTGGTAGATTCCTTGTAGAAAATGTTTCTGTCCAAATTGAACGCTCTGTGAAGGTGCGAATCAAGCAAGAAACGAGGAGATATGACATGCTGATGAATCGACGCGAGTTTTTGGCGGCTTCAATTGCAGGCGCCGCCATGATGCAGCACAGGGTGAAGGCTTTCGCCGCTGGGACAGGAAGCGTCCAGGCCATAATCGATGCTTCCAAGAGCGGCGGGCCGGTGAATCCGATGGTTTTCGGAGGGTACATGGAACCGGCGACCACAGGAGTGTGGGCCGAGATGCTGACTGACAGGAAGTTTGCCAAACCGGTAGTTGTTGCAACGCCGGCGCCGGCGTCAGCTAATTCTGGTTTCTTCCGCTTTCGGGGCGAACCATTCAGGCCGGTGGGTCCGGCAGGAACTGTCGAAATGGATGTCGTGAAGCCGTTTGTCGGCAAGCACAGCCCGCGCGTCAAGCTTGACGGCTCTGAACCCCGCGGCATTCAACAGTCCAAACTGCGTCTGAGTCGTGGCAAGTCTTACGAAGGCCGCATTTATCTTGCTGGCGATCCCGGCGCAAGAATAGTAGTTCGTTTGGCCTGGGGGCCTGGCGCCAGCGACTCTCAAACCATCCCGATCCCATCGCTGTCACGCGAGTACAAGAAATTTCCGCTAAAGTTCACTCCGACGGCCGATACTGAGGATGCGCGCCTGGAAATCCTGGGCACCGGCAACGGCACGTTTCATATCGGGGTCGCCTCACTCATGCCTGCCGATCATGTGCAGGGATTTCACTCCGGGATGATCCGGCTCTTCAAAGAAGAAGGCTTCAAAATGTTCAAGTGGCCCGGTGGCAACTTCGTTTCCGCCTACGACTGGCGTGACGGTCTTGGAGATCGGGATAAGCGCCCGCCGCGTTTGCAGCCGATGTGGTACGAGGGGATTGAGTCGAACGATGTGGGTCTTCATGAATTCATCGCCCTCTGCCGGTTGGTCGGAGCCGAGCCCGATTTGACGATCGACAGTGGCTTCGGCTCGGCGCGCGAGGCAGCCGAGCAAGTGGAATACTGCAATGGTTCCGCGGAGACGCGCATGGGCAAGATGCGGGCGGAGAACGGGGAGCCCAAGCCCTTTCATGTCCGCTTATGGACCATCGGGAACGAGATGTACGGACCGTGGCAGTACGGCCACATGTCGCTGGACCAGTACTGCGTGAAGCACAATTACATCGTTGAGGCCATGAAGAAAGTGGACCCGAACATCAAGGTGACGGCGTCCGGGGCAAGCATCTGTGAGAAGTCCGTGGGCGGCGCGGAGAAGAAAGGGAATTTCTTCCCGAGCATATGGGAGCCGCCCATTACTGAAACGCTGCCCTATGAGTTCGGCAGTGTGAATGACTGGGACGGCTGGCTGCTCGCCAAGTGCGCCGACAACATCGATTTTCTCTCCGAGCATACCTACGCGTATCCAGATCTGGCATTCGACGCAGAGAAGCAGCTCTTTGTGGATGTCCACGATCCGTTGCAGTTCAGAACGCGGCGGCTGGCCAACCGCATCGGCGAAGCCTTCGAAGCCTGGGACAAGTATGTCGAGAAGATGCCGTCGCTGAAAGAGAAGAACATCAAATTCATCTTCGATGAGTGGGGCAATCGTCTCCGGTCGGCGACGGGAAATGGCGGCGGAGGCTTCATGCAACAATCCGGAATGTTGATGCCACTTTCTTACGCACTTTGCCTGCACGAAATGTTCCGCCACTCAGATATGATTGCGGCCAGCTGTGCGACGGGAGGACTGCGCTTGTTGACTGACCACACCGGTGAAGCCGTCGGCTTTTCGGCTGAGGGAGTGGTAATGAAGCTGATGCAGACTCACTTTATCAACGCTCTTCCCGTTGCGGTCGACGGGGATTCGCCCCAGCAGTTGGTGCCCGGCACGCCATTTGTCGACAGGGGTACAAAGCCCACCGGAAGCCCGACCTATCCTCTGGA
The DNA here is from genome assembly GCA_050011175.1 of Occallatibacter sp. Lineage (GTDB taxonomy): Bacteria > Acidobacteriota > Terriglobia > Terriglobales > Acidobacteriaceae > Telmatobacter. The sequence continues at coordinate 11,903 of JBEKJR010000014.1, read as the reverse complement.
TGTTCTCGCGGCGTTCTCCAGCGATCGCAAGAAGTTCCTCATTTCGGTGGTCAACCCCACGGAAGAGGGCCACAGCTTTACGCCGAAGATCAGCGGCGTCAAGCTGAACGCCCAGGGCAAGTTGTATCAGATTGCACCGCCCAGTATGAAATCAACCAATGAAGCGGGCAAAGAGCCTGTCGTAAAAATCGTTGAGACTGCGCAGAATGGATTTCTGGAGACCGTGCAGGTTCCGCCTGTTAGCGTTAGCCTCTTCGAATTTGACACTGCATAAGAAGGAGTGACTGTCGTTAGACATTCTGCAGCAACTCTGTGGGCGATCCCAACGTCCCTCTCAACAAAAGAAGTACAGCGAGACCGGAGCACCTCACTTGACGAGCGCATCGGCGGCATTTGCCAGCAGAATCCAATCGCTGGTGACGCTGATAGTATATTCGTCCTCAAACCACAGGAAGCCGAAGTCGTCGATGCACTCCGGGAAGTCCGGCTTGATCACAATATAGCCAGGAATCATGCCGCCGGGAATGAAGGTTCCATCGGCGCGGTTGTTTCCGTAGGCTTTCATTTTGGAAACCGTCCCGACTGAAGAGATATACGATGTGCTCGACACCGGATGCGTGCCAAGCAGGTAGTTGGCTGCCCGCAGCGTATACTCCGGCCCTACGATCTGCGGGAATGCCTTGTGGAGGAAGTACATCCGCGAGCCAAATGTGGCCACCCGGCTGGATCCGCCCCAACTGCCCAGGCTAGGCGGAACTCCGAAGGGAGTCTTGGCCATATCGGCATCCAATTCTGCCTTGTAGGATTTGACCGCCTCTTCCAACTGTTGCTTGAAATCGGCATCCATGTAGGGAAGAGCCATAACGGCCATCCAGCCGCCGAACTCGAAGTGCTTGCGTACGGTGGGGAAGAGCTCCCGGACCCGCGTTTTGTAGGGTTCGCCGCCCTCGGTGGCGATCAACAACTGCACAGCGGCCCTCCACTCGCCGATCGCCGCCATTTCCGGCGGTCCGTAGAAAGATTTTTGGCTGGGCGTCGGATGCGCGTGCTCCTCATCCCACAACTTGATGGCGGTCTCCAGGCACTCCTTGGCGAGCGGGTCGTCCCAGCCATTCAGCGCCGTGGATGCGGAGGCCAGCGCCGCTGCCGCGCCGTATTGAAGATAGGGCATCTTGGCGGTGAAGGCCCAACGGTCATCCGGCTTGCCGGAGTAATTGCCGTCGATCTCGTTGAGAGCGAGCTTGTCGGAGTAGATGCGCTCGTCGGTGATGGAGGCGGCATCGCCGAGGTGCGTATACTCGCGCAGATTGGGTTCGATCATTCCCATGAACGGGTGGCCGACAGCCTTGTACTGAGCCAGCACCTGCAGAACGCCGTGCTTGACCTGCTGCACAGCATCCGGGATGCCATCCGGACGGTGCATCTCCACCGTGCGGGCGCTCTCGTCGACCGTGAGTTCATCCCACGTCAGCCCGAATTCTTTGTAAGCTAGGGACAGGTTCTCAATGACCGCGTATTGGCTGGGGGCAATGTTGTCGTAATCGCCGGCGTCGAACCAGCCGCCTATATTCAATCCCGGGATGTGCTCGCCCGGCTTGTAGGGCGAGTCCAGGTTTGCCCCCATCCGGTAGCCGTCGAAGTGTTCCGTGTTAGGCGGCGCCTGACGGGCATCGTCCATGTGCGAGACACCATGCCATAACCGGTAGCCTTCGCGCACCGAGACGTGGTCCATCTCAACGGCCAGAAAGCCATCCAGGCTCGATTGCCAGGTCCGGCTGTACACATCCTTGGCTATGGGGAAAAGATCGGTTCTCTGACCCGCGTACTCGATCACATACAGGCCGGGTTCATTCACCATGGAGAAATCGAAGTTTGCATAGTGGTAGCGCAGCCACGGCGTGGGCGCGGTGATCGGTCCCTCGAAAACCTGCTTATAGGAGCCGACCGCATCCAGGCGAAGCACCTTCGCCGTCTTCGGCGCATCGTAATTCGGATCGAGCTCGATGACGGCGACCTTCGGAAAATTGGGAGGATAGCCTGCCTGGCTGTGCGCGATCATGGGTGGCCGCGTCCAGTTCGGAATCATCACCGGGTGGATGTGCCAGACAATTGCTCCTTCAGTCTTGCCCGATGGAATCAAGGAACGCAGCACAAACCAGCCATTCTGGGCGCGGTTGCGTCCGTCATAGAGCGAGACGGGCGCGGTCTCGGAGCTGATATTGATGCGGTAGAGCGGATCTTCCGCCGCTAGCGTGATGCTGTTTCCGGTGACCACCGGAAGCGGCTGCGTGTAGCCCTTCGCTTTGTCCCATTCATCCTGGTACGGCAGTTTTTTAGGATCGTCGGCAGGTGGCAGCACCTGCTTCATCGGGTCCTGGGGACTGCGCGGGATCATGCCGTACTGGTTGCCGTCCACAGCATAGCTTTTTTCCACATAAATGGACGGCAGGAACTCCAGATTGAAGCCCGCGCGGCCGGTCAGCTTCTCCGGCAGCAGCTTGTCGAGGTTGACACTTACTCGCACGCCACCCGGTTCAGCAGTCACCTCCAGGGTGTAGTCCATCTGATAGGCGGGGAAGGAGAGGTCGGCCGTCAGGCGATTGTGCTCCTTGTCCGCCTTGCGGCCCTTGAGATTGGCCACCAGGTCCCACTGCTCGGGCGTGGGCATCAGGCGTATGTCGCCGTTGGTGGCGATGCGCTGGCCGTGGAGAATCATCTCCATCGCGGCATGCTTTTCATCCACAAACACCGGGTGATAGGTGCTTTGATAGAGAATCACGCTGAAGCCCTGCGCGTCCAGGTAGCCGCTATCGTTTACCTTCATCTGGAGATCGGCCCTGCTTGCGGGAACGGAAACAAGCAGGCTTGCGAGTAGGATTGCATGAGGTCGAGCCAACAAAGAACGAACGAACTTAGAAATCATGATAGGTTCCATTTCTGCATTTCAGCATAGTGTTCAATAAGCTCTCAAAGCAAGATGGCAGTTGGCTGCGATCTCAACCTCTGCCGTGACAGACGTGTTCACTTTGCCAATTACTTATCAGACCTGATTTCCAGCCGAGCCACCGAGCGAGGGTCAAGCTGCCAGATGCGCTTGGCGCCGGGGTCGGCTAAGGGGCCAGGAGCTCTGGTTTCTCCGCTGACCGTGCCGAGCATATCGTTGTCAATATGATTGAATACACTCACCTTTGAGAACGGCTGGCTGCTGCTTATCGTCAGCTCCAGGCGGTCAGGATCAAAGTCCAACTGCATGTCGCCCAAAGCTCCGTGTTTGTCCCAGCCGTGCGCTTCGCGCCAGGCCGGCAAGTCGAGGTACTGCTTCGAGTCGGAAGTGAAAAACCCCAGAAACTCTCTCGGCATGGAAACATAGAGGTTACCGTCGGCCTCGTTGTGTTGGTTGAGGAACACGATGGCTGACTTGCGGCAACCGGTGAAGATGTTGTTATAGATATTGTTCTCCTGGGCGGTTCCGCTGCCCATACGATCCTCGCGCACAATCGCAAAAACGCCCGAGTTATCACAGCGGCCGATGAGATTCTGGGAGATGGTCAGACGATCGCTGGCATTGATGAAGACACCCGATCCCGCGCAGCCTCTCTGGCCGGGAGTGCCCGGCTCTGCGTTGCGGACGTTCCAAATGACATTGTTGTCGATCTGGTCAAGTTTGAGATTCATTTCCATGTGTACGGCGGCGCTGACGGTGAGGATGTCGGCAAACACGTTGCTGGTGATGCGGCAGTTCACGTCGCCGCTGTCGAACCAGATCGCGTTGGCATGGCGGATATGGCGGACCACGTTGCGGCGGAAGAGCATGTTTTGGGCACGGTGGAACTTGGCAGCGGCGGCTTCCCACGCGCGTTCCGCGTCCGCCCAGCCGCACCACTCGATGAGATTGTTCTCGATGAGGGTGTCCTGGGTTCCCATGCCGGCAAGACCTTCGACGCCGCAGTAGCGAATCGTGTTACCGCGGATGATCTGAGATGCCCCGGCTTGCGGCGTGGGACCGCCATTCCAGTCGCCGTTGCCGATATCGAGGCCTACACCGTTGGCCCATTCGATGATGTTGCCCTCGATGATCCAGTGATTGCCGCCGCCGGTGGAAACGATGCCGCGCTGCGGTACCGGGTAACCGTTGCCGGCGTGCTGGAAGGTGATTCCCTTGACGCGGATGTAGGCAAGACCCTTTTGCGCGGGGACAAAGGCCTGCTCGCGGGTGGTGACTTCAACCGTGTGCCCAGCGGGAGTGCCAGCGGGCATACGGATGTGAATGCCGTTTCCTGCGTTCTCGACCCAGAACCTGGCATCCGGTGAGCCGCCGATTTCCTGCATGATGGGACCGCCGCGTGTGCGAGCAGGCAGGCCGGTGAGAGGCACCGGTGTACCTGGAGGCGGGGGGCTGGGCAGGCGCGCGCTTGCCAGTTCGCGAAGCTGCTCCATCGGCTCCAGCGGTTTGCCATCCACAAAGACCAATCCACGCCGGCGGAAATACGGACCCATGTCGACCGATTTGGTGTCGAGCCAGGAGCGATCGCCTGGCGCGCTGGCCAGGCCAAAGGGGTTGTAGGCGTCGGGGAACATCGAGCCGGTGAGTTCGTGTTGCCAGGCGATCTGGCTTTCACCCTGGCCGGCTGGGCCTCCGCCGCCGAAACGACGGATCGGAATGGACTCCTGCTGCCAGCCGTCTTTGAGAATTTCAGAACCTCTGACGAAAACTTTTGCTCCTGGGGCGGCCTCATAGCTGATCATCTGAGCCGGACCCGTGCCGCCGCGCACCGGGCGGACGCACTCGCGATAGATGCCGGAGGCGATGACCACGCGTTCGCCGGGCTGGAGTATCTGGGCAGCCTTGTTGATGGTGCGGAAGGGCCGCTTGAGGGTGCCCGGTCCGTTGTCGTTGGCCATGGCGGAGTTATTGTCCACGTAGTAGGTCTTCGAAAATGTCAGAGGCTGTTCCCAAGAGATATACTCGGTACCGTCGGGCAGGCGCGAGTCCGTCGACGCAGCCTTGTGATTGGATTGGGCTGCATCAGTAGCGACATCTTGCTGCGCTTTGCCGAAGGCGCTTCCACCGAAACCAACCATTGCCCCCACGCCTGCCGCATACAGGAGAAAGCGCCGGCGATCCATGGATTGGCTGGGAATTCCATTCTTTGACGCTTCAGGATTTGAGAGGGATAGCTTTTGCCCTGATTTCATACTAGACACATTAAGCTAAGATGTTTGCGAAAGTAAAGAAATCAAGGCTGAACTTCCCCGCACCCATGACGTTGGACTGGACCGATCTGGGCTTTAATGGTGTCTTCGCTTCGGTTCGCGACATGTGGGCCGGCAAAGATCTGGGGCTGATCAATGGGCAATTCAAAGTAACCGTTCTCGAGCAGGGCGGTCTGCTGTTAATCGTTCGAGGGCACGAAGGGATCTTTGCACATTACACGTCCGCTACTACTGAGAACGACGAAAGGAAGGCCAGCAACGGTTCCGAGACTGTATTTGCCCATCTGGGCCAGGTTTCGTCTCCCTCTTCTCAGATAAAGATCGTTTACACCAACAAGGCGCGCAGCACGAAGGTCTTCGGTCTTCATGTCAACGGCGAAACGGGGACGCATGTCGCTTTTCCTCCCACAGGATCGGCGTCCGCATCGATTTGGATTCAGGCAAAGCTGCATCGGCCCAGTGCCACTTCTAGTCCCTTGGTATCAAGAAGAAATTTTGAAGGGATAGTTGTATCATTGCTGATAATTTATCGATTTATTAGATGTATTATCGAGTCATGAACACCACCCTTGATGAATGGGAAATCCTGCACGCCGTCGTCCAGCTAGGGGGCTTTGCGCAAGCGGCGGAACAGCTCAATCGCTCTCAATCGACGATCAGCTATGCAATTGCTCGACTACAGGAACAGCTTGGGATAACGCTCTTTGAGCAAAAGGGCAGAAAAGCGCACCTGACCGAAGCAGGACGCGTGCTGCTGGCCGACGCCGAACACCATCTGACTGGATTTCACCAACTTGAGCATCGAGCTCGCTCACTTGCCTCTGGTGGACAATCCGAGATTCGAGTGTCGGTAGATACCATATTTCCCAACGAGCGGCTCTTCGCTGCACTGGCGGAGTTTGCCCGGAGCTTTCCCTATGTCCATTTGAAGCTTCGCCAGACCACCTTCCTTTCAGCAGATTCCGAGTTCTCAGCGCACAATGCTCATCTCTGTGTCGCAGGCCTGATGTCGCGCGAGTATTTTGTCAAACCGATCCTGGATATCCGGATGCTCGCGGTTGCCCGCCGGGATCATCCACTCCATTCGCTGAAAAGGGAGGTCTCCCGGATCGACATGATGCAGCACATGCTCGTGATTATCGAAGGAGCAGGAATTGGCAATACGAAGCGCCAACCGCGCAGCCCCGCGCAACGTTTTCTGCCTGTCACTACGATCGAGGCTGCGATAGATGCCGTTCGGAGCGGGTTCTGTTTCGGTTGGCTGCCGGTGTACCGTATTCAGCCCTACCTGGATAGTGCTGAATTCTGCCCGCTTCGTATGCCGGTTGGCGGCATGAGGGAGGTTCGCCTCAATCTCGTTTGCGAGGATTCGAATTTTGGCAGCAAAGAATTGTCTGCCCTTGCTGAATTACTCGGCAGGAACCGGGAATTGGAAGTCATCTAGGCGCGTTACGGCTGCGTTACTTCCATTGCCCGCGTGTTGCTGATTGAATCGTCTATATCGATGGATTCGATCGTAATATTGCGAAACGATCTTGTGGCCTTGATTTTCTCCATTCCACCGATTCATCAATTCTGAAATCATCCATAGCAGTTGCCGCGTTCGAATCTTCTCAAGAGTGCCTGGGGAGCGGTAAGCAACGCCCTTTCTCGTGCAAGCTGGATCACTGCCCATTCAGTTGCGGTCATCCCGGAAGAGCCTGGGAGCGAAGTCGTTCAAATCTCTTCGCCATGTAAGCCATTCGTGAGCGGTGCCGGGAGAAGAGAAATAGACGTATTTGACTCCCGCCTTCTCCAGCATCGCGCGGAAAGCGCCGATTGATTTGTGGAAGAAATCGGGCTCCTCGGTGCCCATGCCGAGCCAGAGCAGCTTCACTTTCGCGTTGAAGGCCGCTCCGTCCTTAAATCTCCCATTGAAAACCGTCGCCGGATCTAGCGCATCGCCGCTTAAACCATTCATCGTGCCGCTGAATCCAGCCATGTAGGCGAAGGTGTCCAGATGGCCCGTCGCCAGGTGCAATGCCTGATTGGCTCCCATGGAGAGACCGGCCATAGCCCGGTGCTCGCGGTCGGGAATCGTCCTGAAGGTCGAGTCGATCATCGGGATTACCTCTTTGATCATCACGTCCTCGAAGGCGCCGATATCTCCGGAGCGCCCCGAAGCGGGCGGCCCGAAGGGTCCGGCGGGCACGGATGCGTAGCCGTTGTCCATCACAATCATCATGGGCACGGCCTTGTGCTCTGCGATCAGGTTATCCAGAATCAGGTTGGCGTGTCCCTGAAAGATCCATCCGGTTTCGTCTTCACCCATGCCATGTTGCAGGTAGAGCACTGGATAGCGAGCGCTCAGGTTGCTGTCGTAATCCGGCGGCGTGTAAATCAAGCAGCGCCGCCACTGGCCGGTGATCTTCGAGTGGTAGATGCGGATGCGGACATCGCCGTGGGGCACATCCTTCGCCAGGTAGTAGCTCACGCCGTCCTCGGGCACTTCAATCCCACTCGCGTCCTTTCCGGTGCCGAAGTACGCATGGCTGCCCGGATCGTTCATGCGGACCCCATCGACGTCGAGCGCGTAGTAGTGGAAGCCCTCAACCAGCGGGGGAGTGGTCACGCTCCACACGCCGTCGCCGCCGCGCGTCATAGGAAACTTCTTTCCGGTGATGTCCACATCTACCGACTGAGCTGTCGGTGCCTTGAACTGGAAGGCTACGCTATGGTCCGGCAGAACGCGTGGATACGGCGCGCCCATCACATTGGTAGAAGCGGGCTTGGCGTCCTCAACCGACGAGGCGCGTACGCCTTCCGGCGAGCGGCGCCAGGCAAAGTAGGCATCCAGCGCCTTTAGTCCCTCCTCATTGGGAACGGGCCCGGTGTGTGGCGTTCCGCCAAAGTACATCAGTTCGGGATGCTGGTCGCTGAAGGCCGGCCACTTGGGCATATTTTTGCCGTTCGGATCGCCGTTCTTGGCAAAGTTGGTCCAGTAGGTCACCATGGCGTCGGAGATCGCCAGATCGGTTGCGCTCGGCTTCCCCGAGGGGCCGCCCGTCACGTGTCCGAAGACATACTCAACTTCCATGCCGTGCGGCGAGCCATAGCCTTCATGCTCCGAGCCAGCCGGAAACTCCGGATGCTGATCGAAGTAGTAGTAGAAGACCTTTGACTTGCCCAGCTTTGACTGCAACCACGCCCAGATCCAGGTGTGCCAGCCGAAGGCCGCATCACGGCTAAGATCGCGGGCGGTCTTGGGCACGGACTTGTCGTCGGTAGGATAGGCCTTGAGCAGGCTGTCGGCAAAGGCGCCGTAGCGCTTGCGTGTGCCGTCGATGTAGTCCTTCGGCGTGCGGTCATGGGAAAAACTCGCCCCTTCATCCGAGTTGTATCCGATCAAAACGGGAACATCGTTGAACTTGCCTGCGCCGTAGAGCGCGTACTGATCGGAGGGGATCACCCAGCCGTCGATATTCGGCCACGCCATGCCGCGCGTGGCAGCCACAATCTTCTCCGCCGGCAGCTTGCGAAGCTCCGCGAGCGACGCGGCTCCGGCGTTAACTGCGAAGACTAGGCCGTCCTTCTCCGCGATGGCAAGAGGCCGCATGTTCTCGCCCGGCAATCCGCTGGCGCGCGGAGGACCGAATGAGCCACCGCTTTCCGAAATTGCCCCCTGGAACAGGCCTTTTGCAAGCGGTGAAGCACACAGCTGACTCACGGCAATGCCTCCGGCCGACTCACCGAAAATGGTCACCTTGTTCGGATCGCCGCCGAAGGCCGCGATGTTCTTCTTGATCCACTGCAGGCCGGCGATCATGTCGAGCAGGCCGTAGTTGCCCGATACATGGTGGGGCGACTCTGCACTCAGCTCCGGATGCGCCAGAAAGCCGAGCGTGCCCACGCGGTACGCAATACTGATCACCACCACGCCCTTCTTCGCAAGAACCTCGCCGCTGTATGTCGGAATCGAGGTGGCGCCGCCGGCAAAGCCGCCGCCATAGATCCAGACCAGTACCGGGACTTTCGCGGAAGCAGACTTCGCCGGCGTCCAAACATTCAAATAGAGGCAATCCTCGCTCATCGCGGAAGCCGGGCCGGTGCCGAAGCTGCCCTGCACGCACTGCGGCGCGAACTTGTCCGCAGGGCGCACTCCCTCCCACTTGGCCGCGGGTTGCGGAGCGCGCCAGCGCAGATCGCCCACCGGAGGGGCGGCGAACGGGATACCACGGAATACGGTGAGTCCCACTTCCTTCGTGCCCCGCAACATACCCTGCTCAACCTTCACAGTAGTGCTTGCGACTACACTCATCCACGGCACTGACGCGATGGCGATTGCGAGAAAAATCTTTTTCATTGTCGAATCCCTTTCCTATTCTTAACCTGGATGCGCTTCGATGCGGACTCGCAGACGAGTTGCGCCACGTCAGTCATTTGTATGCTGCACTCGAAGACTCGTAAAACACATGTGGATGCTGGAATTCTCGAGAGACTGTCGAAACGCAGACACGCTGTTAAGCATGTTGTTAGGCTCGGCGGCATCGTCATGTCGGTTGCGAGTTAAGTCACTCTGAATCAACACACTTTGTTGCTCCGAATCAAAGGGCATCTGGCATGTGCGGCTCAGGGCACCTTAGCAGTAAACGCTTATTAAATGGGTGCGCACAGACCACCTCAATTCATTTCTTCGGGATTCTATCCAGGAAAATGGGCTACTGAAAAGTGGCATCTTTCCAACTCTCATATCGATAATCTCGATGATATTCGCGAAGAGCAATAACTAGTCGTAGAGTAACAATCATAATGGCTCAAAAAATACAGGGGCTGATCAAATGCGCTCGAGAGCGGTTGGCAGCAAGAATCTAAGGCTCGCGCTTCCGCATGCGAAGGGACGTGGCGCTAGAGGTAAGCTACTTTACACAGAATCCAGCACTGCGTCCCGGTCCTTTAACATGTACTCGAACACGAATACACGGAGAGTTACCCGCGGCTGTACACGAACGTGAACGACGTGAAATTTGCGCAACATCCCGGAGCTCGGCCGCCTACCCGGCCGTGAGGCCTCCGTCTACAGGAAATGCGACCCCGTTGATGAACGAGGCCTCGTCGCTCGCCAGGTAGACCAGCGCGTTGGCGACGTCTATTGCGCTGGCGAGCCTTCCCAGAGGCACTTCACCGAGTCTCTCTGCCCGGCGATCGGGGTCTTTGAGCATGGCCTGCACGAAGGCGGTTTCCACCGTGCTGGGGTGGATGGAGTTGCAGCGGATATTGTCCTTCGCGTATCGTACGGCCACCGATTTCGTGAGCATGGTCAGGGCGCCCTTGGTCGTCGTATAGGTCTCGTTCGTGTACTTGTGGCCGACCAGGCCGCATATCGAGGACATGTTGAGGATGACCCCTCCGCCCGCGGCCCTCATGACCGGCAGAGCGTGCTTGATCCCGAGAAACGGTCCCCTGACGTTCACAGCCATCATGGCGTCGAAGGACTCCGCCGGCATTTCCTCTATATTCTTTCTGATGTTGATGCCCGCGTTATTAACGAGGATGTCGAGGCGCCCGATCCGCTTGAGCACGGCGGCGAGCGCGGCCTTCCAGCTTTCCTCGGAAGTGACGTCGAGTGGCAGGAAGACCGCTCCCATGGACGCGGCCGTCTTTTCCCCTTCCGCGCGGTTCACGTCGCACACGAACACCGAGGCGCCTTCCTCCCGAAACCTTCGGGCGATCTCCGCGCCGATTCCACCCGCGGCGCCCGTGATCAGGGCGGTCTTGCCCGAAAGACGCATCGCGCTCACTTCGCGCCCCCTTTGCGAACCTTGACCCCGGCAAGCTTCTCGTAAAACTGAATAAGGCCTCCGTGGTCTTCGCCCTGCTTCCCGTCAACCTTGAGGGCCTGCATTATCTCCATCACCTGGCTGGTGAGCGGGATCGGGACGCCGGTCTCGTGCGCGGTATCGAGCGCATTTTGCAGGTCCTTGATGTGCAGCTCAATCCTGAATCCGGGCTTGTAGTTTCCCTGCAGTACCATGGGGGCCTTGGCGTTGAGGACGGTGCTTCCCGCCAGACCTCCCTTAACGGCATCGAAGACCCGCTCGGGATCCACTCCAGACTTGGTTGCGAGGACGAAGGCCTCCGACATCGCGGCGATGTTCAGCGCGACGATGATCTGGTTGGCGAGCTTGGTCACGTTGCCCGCGCCGATCTCTCCGCAGAGAACCGCGCTCGCTCCCATCTTCAGCAAAACGTCCTTCACACGCTCGAAAACGGTTTCCTTGCCTCCCACCATGATGGCCAGCGTTCCGTCGATGGCCTTGGGCTCTCCGCCGGAAACCGGGGCGTCGAGCATCTCGATTCCCTTCGCGGCTAGCGCGGCGGCTACCTCGCGGCTCACCAGGGGCGCTATGGAGCTCATGTCGACGAGAACGCTTCCCGGCTTTGCCCCTTCGATCACGCCGTTCTTCCCCAATACCGCTTGCTTCACGTGAGGCGAATTGGGCAGCATCGTGATGATAAGCTCGTTCCGCGCGGCCACGTCTTTGGGAGACTCACCCGCCGCCGCGCCGGCTTGAACCAGCTCACCCACCGGCGCTTCTTGAATGTCGTATACGACGAGCTTGTGGCCCGCCTTGAGGAGGTTTTTCGCCATGGGCTTGCCCATGATGCCCAGTCCGATGAATCCGATCTTCATTTCCTTCTCCCTCGCAAAA
>JBEKJR010000013.1:0-126128 GCA_050011175.1 Occallatibacter sp. | reverse complement strand
CCGCGCTGTCGTGCCCGCCACGAAGTGTTCCATCAGGCGCGTTTGCGTGCCCGTACTCAGGCGACTCTTACGCATGCCTACCATCCTAGTGCATAACCAATTTCAACAGTTATCTAGGACAGCCCCTTGTTTATTATCTCTGGCTTGCCTATCCCGGAATCGCATTCCCTCCTTGCTCTCTTTTCAGGGCAATAGGGCAGGGAGATACAAACGATTTGCCTGCTTCCCTGCTCTCCAAAGATGGTGGAGCGAAACACGTCTTTCACTCCAGATTCCGGTTTAAAATTTGGATGCGGCAAGGGGAGCGGCTCTGTCCGCCCCCTTGCTCGTTATTGATGAGAAATGCTGTTGACGCTGTAAACTTGCTGCCGGTGCGGGCGTCTACCTGAATGTGGCAGCCGCGACGGTATTGGAACGGATGACCATGGCCACGACAGAAGAGATCGCCGCTGAGGAGTTTTCGGCTGTCGTCGTTAAGCACCGTCCACAGATCTTCCGGTTTCTGCTCTCGTCTACGCGAGACGTGGATCTGGCCGAGACGCTGACCCAGGAATGTTTCCTGAAGGCGCACCGGAACTGGTCCCGCTTTCGTGGCGAGTCCAGCGCCATGACATGGTTGATGCGCATCGCCATCAACCTGCAGAAGGACCACTGGCGCAACCGCCGGATGCAGTTCTGGAGGCATACACAGAGCAACGCGGTGGGACTGGACGAAGCCAGCGAGTGGCTGCCCAGCGGCGAACGCTCCGTGGAACAGCAATTGCTGGCCAAGGAGCGGGTCGGGCAGGTGAGCAAGGCGGTTCAGGGGCTCAGCGAGCGCCAGCGGACGGTCTTTCTGCTGCGCTACGTGGAAGAAGCTGAGTTGAGCGAGATTGCGCGGGCTACTGGCCTCAGTGAGGGCACGGTGAAGGCGCACCTTTCGCGGGCGGTGGCAAGGGTGCGAGCGGAATTGGGAGGAAAACGGTGATTTTCAAGGACAAATTCGCGCGCGGAATGGAGCAACCGGATGGGCTGCGGACGCTGGCGGAGATGAATCCCGAGCAGGATTCGGAGTTGAACGAGGCGCTTACCAACTTCCGTTTGAGCGTTCATGCCTGGAGCGAGGCTGCCTTCAGCCGTTCGCGAACTGCGGTTGCGGCAGTTGCACCCAGGCAGGTTTGGCGGCTGGCGGCTGGATGGGCGCTGGGCTGCGTTCTGGTTGCCGGAGGTGCTTCCGCGGGGCTCTGGCAGTATCACCAGCGCGAAATGAGGATCACCCAGGCTCGCGTGGCCGAACAGCAGCGGCTGGCTGCCCTGCAGCAGGCTCGGCAAGAGGATGAAGATTTACTGGCCAAAGTGGACAGCGACGTATCTCGGGAAGTTCCGGCCGCCATGGAGCCTCTGGCTCAACTGATGGTTGAGGACGAAACCCCGTAGGTGCAAATAGGGAATCAGAAGCAAACTTGGGAAAATAGAGAGGGAGAATACGATGAAGGCTTTGGGAATGGCGAGACTTGGATTGGCGATTACAGCAGTTTTACTGGCCGGAACGGCGCTGGCACAGGGGCCCGGCGGCGGTATGGGACAGGGATTCGTAGGGCATCGCCCGCCCATGGAAAATGCCTTTGGGCTTCAGGGCGCACAGGGACGCTTTTGGAACAATCCAAGGGTTGTGGAGCGGCTCAAGCTGACCGATGTGCAGTGCAAAGAATTTGAAGAGATTTTTATGCAGCACCGGGAGAAGCTGATCGACCTGCATGCCAACCTGGCGAAGGCTGAACTGGCGCTGGAGCCGTTGGTGCGCGACGCGCAGCCCAACGAGACTAAAATTCTGGCCCAGATTGACAAGGTTGCGCAGGCGCGGGCCGAGCTCGAAAAAGCGAATGCCGCTTATCTGCTGGCCATCCGCGGCAAGCTGACAGCCGAGCAGTGGGCGCTGGTGCAGGCCGAGCGCGCTAACCGTGGGCGCGATGGCCGCGGTGGGGGACAGGGTGGCTGGCGGCCGGACGGTGGTCAGTTCAACCGCCAGATGCCTCCTCCGCTGCCGCCTCCGCCTGGCTCGGGAATTGCTGCGCCCCCGGATCCCCAATCCGAATTTGAATAGCAGAAAGGATTTTGCAACACAAGTTTCAGGCAGAGAGCAAATGCGGTTGTAGTTAACACCGATGGCGGCAGGAGGTGATCCTCTTGCCGCCGTTTTTTGTCCGCTGCGGCAATATCGACGCGACGCTCTTGAGAAAGGGCTCGCCAGCGCGCTACAGCGGTTCCACAATTGCTGTACCCTGAAACCACTGCTCTCACGTGGCATTTTCCTTAAGAAAATGCCACCTCGCACAAGACAAAAAATGGCGCGTAAATTGTGGAACCGCTTTGGAACGCCCAATTCCTGTCGCGTTCCGGGACAAGTTCATGAAGCGCAACGCTACAGCGTCTGAATCGCTTTGGGACAGGCTTTGAACAGAAGCTGGACAGCCTGAATCGGCCCGCGACAACATGGGGTAAAAGCAATTCTTAAATTTATGACTAAAGTTATTTCCAGTTGGACCGATGAAGGGGGCAGATGCGGGAACGCCCATCCGGTAAGTTCGGAGGACCTGGCGGAGCGAAAGATGCGCTGCCGGGCGTGGCGCGATTCAAGGCATCTAAAAGGAGCTACCTTCCATGGCCCTCGGAGTTTTAAACAATCTTTCAGCGATCTACGCAGAAAACAACCTGAACAACACCAACAGCAGCTTGCAGAAGGTGTTGCAGCAGTTGTCGTCAGGTTCCAGGATCAACTCCGGTGCCGACGACGCGGCGGGTCTTTCGCTGGTGAATGGCCTGGGGGCCAACTCGGCTGCCCTGACCCAGTCGGAGACCAACGCCACCGAGGGAGTGGGGCTGCTCCAGGTTGCCGATGGCGCCCTCTCGCAAGTGACAAGCCTGCTCAACCGGGCCGTAACGTTGGCTACCGAAGCCTCCAACGGCACCCTCAACTCCACCCAGGAAAGCGCCGCCAACCAGGAGTACCAGTCGATCCTGGCCGAAATCAACAACATCGGGCAGACGACCACGTACAACCAGGAACAGGTTTTTAACGGCTCGGATGTGGCCATCTACACCGGCGATTCTTCGATGGCGGGCTCGTCGATCGACAAGCTGTATATTCGCTCGCTCTCCCAGTCCAGCGTGGGCGACACCGGCGGCAAGATGTCTTACAGCAGCGGCTCAAACAGTGTCTTCGTCAATCTGTCCACCAGTGCTCAGAATGCAAAGGCTGCCGACACCCTGAACTCTAGCGGCGTTACCACCATCAACGTCAACTACCTGGTCAAGGGCACAAACGGAACGGGGAGCACGGCAAGCACCTCGATTACCGTTGGCACGGGCACCAGCTACGCCAACACCGCTAATGGCTTGATCAGCGCCATCAACAACGCCGGCCTGGGCATGACGGCCAGCTTCACCACGCAAGCCGGCGCTGGAGTAACCGGCGGCGGAACCCAGACCGGCATTCAGATTACCGGCGGTCTGGTTTCAGTCGGCATCGACCCCAACGCGGTAAGCACCAGCGGGGAGATCAATCCAAACGGAATTCCCGCCAGCGAACTGCTTACTCAGGGCCAGACCGTTACCGTCAAAGTGGGCGGCGTCACGGTGGGGGCGGTTACCATCTCGCCATCTGTCAACACGCTTGCCGAATTGGCTGGCGCCATCAACTCCTTTGCCGGCGCGCCGGTCACGGCCACCGTCATCACCAATGGCGACGGAACGCAGAGCCTGTCGCTGGCCGATGCCGCCTCCGGGGCGGGGGCATTGAGCGTGACCACATCCGCGGGCGCGGGTACTCAGGCTCCGGTCTTTAGCACTCCTTCCACTGCGGCAAACGCCCTAACCCTGGCTGCCCTTGCCGGCACCTCTGTAACGGGAGTCGCCGCGACTACTGCCGACTTTGGCTCCACCACCTTTGGCATAGCCGGAACCAACGCCGGCACGGATGTGCTCTCCGCCGGCGGAAGCGTTACGCTCACCAACACCATCCCCGGCGGCACTCAGGCTCTGACCTTTGTCGTGGGCGCGGGGACGGATACGGCTACCACCTTCTTTACCGCCAATCACGGCGACCACAGCAACACGATGGCTAATTTGGCGGCTACCATCAATGCGGAATCCGCCACCCTCGGGGCCGCCGCCGTGGTGGGCACAGGTGGCATTACGGTAACCGCGTCGAATGCACTGAGCGGCGAAAACGTCACCGCCAGCGCCAACACACTGACCAACGCCAATGCCACCATTGGCCTCTACAACCCGACAGACGGCGGCGCCGCCACTTCTGGCACACCTACCATCACCGCATTGGATGCGGGCGTCGGTACCGCTCAGGACGACGTGCTCAGCACGGGCACCCACATCACCCTCACCAACGCCCTGGGCACCACCACCTTCACTGCGGCTGCCGGGCAAACGTACGCCGATCTGGCGCTGCAAATCAGTAACAGCAGCCTGGGAGTCACCGCTGCATTTGTTCCCAACGCCGGGAACGGTGCCCTGGTGCTAACCTCCAATACCACGGGCGTGAACCCGATTACCGTGAGCGCCAACAACTTGACGGACGCGACCGTTGCCGGCGGGCCAACCGCCGTGGTAAAGGACGCGGCCTTCACTGGCGTTCAACCTGGAACCGCGGGAACGGCCGGTACTCATGGCACCGCCATTCTGCAACTGGCAACCGGAAATCTTATCGATACCGGCGGCGGAGCCTCGGTGCTGACGGGCCAGATCCAGATCAAGAACGGCGCAGGCGCAACACAAACCTTCATCATGGGTGCGGGCACGGATGCGGGCACCACCTACTACACGGGCGCCAACACAGTGGCCAGTTTGGTGACGAAGATCAACGGCGTCGCTGCTCTGGGCATCACGGCGAACGCGCCGGGCGGCGGAACAGGCGGCATTTACCTGCAGTCCAACGCCGTGGGCACCAGCATCACCACACCGGGCACAACCACACTGGCCAACGCCGTTGCTTTTGCCGCTCCGACTGCCGTAACTGGCGTTACGGGCGCCACAGGCAACAATTCAGCGGTAACAGTTGGCGTGCTCGGCGGCGGCTTGAATACCGGCGATACGCTCACCGGCAGCATTTCCATCACCAACGGCGGCATCACTCACAGCTTCTCGATTGGTACTGGTGTGGCCAGTTCTACCAACACTGTTCTGGCGGCCGGCGCCACGCTGGCTCAGCTGGCCACCGCCATCTCGGGCGTCACGGCCCTCGGGCTCACAGCTCAGGCAAACACCACCGGCCTCACGTTGACCTCGTCCGCTCCGGAAGGAACCGCCATTACCGTGAATTCCAGCACCCTCGCCGACACCACCCAGGGGACCTATTCGAGCGTGACCCTGGGTTCATTTGCCAGCCAAAACGATTCTGTTTCCGGAACTATCAACTTCTCTGTGGGCGGTTCGCCACAAATCTTCACCCTGGCAGCGGGAGCAACGGTTGCCAGCATGATCAGTCAGATCAACCAGTCCTTGCTTGGCGTCACAGCCAGTTGGGTAGCCGGAAGCAACGGCTATGGGAACGTGATCCTGACATCCAACGTCGAGGGCAGCGCCGGACAGATTGCCACCCCGGTCACGTCTATCACCGATACCACCGCCACCGCGACGCTGAGTTTTACTACCGCCAACCCGTATAACACCGGGCTCTCCAACTCCACGTCACTGGCGGCCCTCTACGATTCAACCACCGGCCAGGCCCAGGCGACTTTTGTCGCCAACACAACCGGATCGAACGGAATCGCGACGGTCAGTTACACGGATGGCGCGGGCCAGTCGTTGAGCAGCACTGACCTGTTGAATCAGGCCGATGCACAGTCCGCGCTGAACGATCTCAATGTGGCGATTAACGACGTGGCCGCAATGGACGGATACATCGGCGCTCAGATCAATATACTCAACTCCATCAGCCAGGTGATGAGCACCCAGCAGGAGAACGTGATTTCGGCGCAGAACGCCATCCAGGCCACTGATTATGCCTCCGCGACCTCCAATATGTCCAAGTATGAGATCCTCAGCCAGACCGGCATTGCCGCCCTGGCCCAGGCCAACAGCGTCGAGCAGGAAGTGACCAAGCTCTTGCAGTAACAGCGGGTTTTGCACTAACCGTACCATTGCAGTAACTTCAAGACAACCCAGGGACGGGCGGCGGCAGGGGCATCACCCTTGCCGCCCATTTTTTCTCACGGGGCAGATTCCCTATTCCCTAGTCCCTATTCCCTAGTCCCTAGTCCCTAACCCCTAACCCCTGACCACTGGAATGCGCTATCCTGTCGGGGAGAGCTTACAACCCTTTTTTCCGCAGGCGGGCAAGTGCCATGGCAATCACAGCGATCGAAAAAACCGCCAAGAATATGGTCCTCACCGTGCAGGACTACTCCCTGTTTGCTTTGCGCGCATTCACCAACCTTTATCGCCCGCCTATCTACTGGTCGGAATTCCTCATTCAGTCCGACATCATCGGTTTCGGCTCCTTATCCATCGTGATACTTACCGGGCTCTCCACCGGCGGCGTGCTGGCGCTGCAATCCTCAGCCACTCTCGCCCAATTCGGCGCCACCGCCGTCACCGGCGAATTTGTCAGCGTGACCATGATCCGCGAGCTGGGCCCGATACTCACCGGAGTGATGGTCAGTGGCCGCAACGCCAGCTCCATGGCCAGCGAACTTGGCTCCATGGTGGTCACCGAGCAGATCGACGCCATGCGCGCCCTGGGCGTAGACCCCATGCGCAAACTGGTCACCCCCCGCATCGCTGCCACCATCTGCATGCTCTTATTTCTCACCATCGTTTCCGACGCCTGCGGTATCGCCGGCGGCGGCCTGGTCACCGTTTTCATGAACCACCAGAACGGCACCCAGTACCTGGACAAGGCCTGGGAGTATCTCCACTATCCCGACATCGTCCAGGGGCTGATCAAGCCGCTCTTCTTCGGCTACATCCTCAGCTCCATCGGGTGCTTCTACGGCATGAGAACCACGGGCGGCACTCAGGGCGTGGGCCGCTCCACAATTCAGGCGGTAGTCTGGGCCTCGGTGTTCATCATCTTCGTTGACTTCCTCCTCACCCAGGTGCTGCTCACTCTCATTCCTCCCATATGAGCGACTCTCTTCTATCCGCCCAGCCCGGCCATAATCCCTTCGGTCAACAAACGGCGATCGATGCCGGCCCGGTAGTGGCATTTCGCAACGTCACCATCGCCTTCAACGGCCCGCCGGTGCTGGAAGACGTCAGCTTCTCCATTACGCCCGGAGAGACCCGCATCCTGCTCGGTCCGGCAGGAGTAGGCAAGAGTGTCCTGCTCAAGCTCGTCAATGGCCTGCTGCGCCCCGATGAGGGAAGCATCCTGCTCTTCGGCGAAGAGATCTCCCATATGCAGGAGGAGCAGCTTTTTCCCCTGCGCTCGCGCACCGGCATGGTCTTCCAGGAGGGCGCGCTCTTCGATTCGCTCACCGTCCGCGATAACGTCGCTTACCAGTTGATTCAGGAGCGGGTCCCCGACGACGAAATCGATAGCCGCGTCCGTGATGCACTGCGCTTTGTCGAGCTGGAGGAGACCTTCGACCTCTATCCGGCCAGCCTCTCCGGAGGAATGCGCCGCCGCGTAGCCATCGCCCGGGCCTTCATCCGCCAGCCGGAATTGCTGCTCTACGACTCGCCCACTGGCGGCCTCGACCCCCTCACCTCCACCACCATCATCGAGCTGATCGTCAAGGAACGTGACGTTTGCCGCACTCCATCGATCATGGTCACCCACCGCATACAGGACGCCTTTCTTCTCTGCAACAATCACTTCGATCCCGAACTTGGCCGCATGGTCCCCCTCCCTAAAGGAGAAATTGACCCCTACACCACCTTCCTCATGCTCGAAGAAGGCCGCCTCATCTTCGACGGCTCCTTCCAGGAACTGATCCGGAGCGAAAACCCCTTCGTCCGCGAATTCCTGGAGTAGCGCCGCATTCCCTGTTTCCTAGTCCCTGTTCCCTAGTCCCTGTTCCCTGCCTTTCCCCCCATCTGCTAAAATCGTCTGTTTTGAGTAATTTCCAAGGATTGGCAGGTTCATCATGGGCTTCAAATTCCAGGGCTTCGATCTTCTCCACCTTGACTCCAGCTTCAGCGACGACGAATTGCTGGTCCGCAAAACCGCGCGCGACTTTGTCGAAGACAACCTCATCCCCATCATCGAGGAGTGCTATCGCACCGAGCGTTTTCCGCGCGAGCTGGTCCCCATCATGGGCGAGCTGGGCTTTTACGGCGCCAACCTCGAGGGCTACGGTTGCGCCGGAATGTCCAACGTCGAGTACGGCCTGGTCATGCAGGAACTGGAACGCGGCGACTCCGGCATTCGCAGCTTTGTCAGCGTGCAGTCCGGCCTGGTCATGTACCCCATCTACGAATTCGGCTCTCAAGACCAGAAAAACACCTGGCTGCCAAAGCTCGCCACCGGCGAAAAACTCGGCTGCTTCGGCCTCACCGAGCCCGGCGCAGGCTCCAATCCCGGAGCCATGACCACCACCGCCCGCAAGGTGGGCAACGAGTACATCCTCAACGGCGAAAAGCTGTGGATCACCTCCGGAACCATCTCCGATGTGGCCGTTATCTTTGCCAAAAATGAGGACGAAGGCGGCAAAATCCGCGGCTTCCTGGTGGAGACCAACCGCCCCGGCTTCACCGCCTACGATGTCCACGGCAAGTGGAGCCTGCGCGCCTCCCACACCAGCGGCCTATCGCTCCAGGACGTGCATGTGCCCCTCACCGCCCTGATGCCCGGCGCGATCGGCATCAAGAGCGCCTTCATGTGCCTCAACCAGGCCCGTTACGGCATCAGCTGGGGAGCCATCGGAGCGGCCATGGACTGCTACTCCACCGCCCTGCAGTACGCCAAGTTCCGCAAGCAATTCCGCAACCAGCCCATCGCCGGCCATCAAATCGTCCAGCAAAAGCTCGTCTGGATGGCCAATGAAATCTGCAAGTCGCAGTTACTCGCGCTCCAGGTCGGCCGCCTCAAGGACGCGGGCAAGGCGGAGCACCACCTCATCTCCCTCGCCAAGCGCAACAACGTCTGGATGGCCTTGGAATGTGCCCGCATCGCCCGCGACATCCTGGGCGCCAACGGCATCACTGAAGACTACCCCATCATGCGCCACATGATGAATCTGGAATCGGTCATCACTTACGAGGGCACCCACGACATTCACACCCTGATCGTGGGCCAACACCTCACTGGGATTCCCGCCTACTGATTAGCGCGCCGGAGGCGCAGTGTTTGTTAGCCCCGCGCGTCTCCGGGGTCCCCAAGAAACGGTCTTTGTTTCTTGGGGTGGTAACGTGGGGAAAGCGGATTCCACAGACTCACTCCGGAGTCCCGTAGGGGCGCCGCAAAGACATTTCTTTTGCATAGATCTTTAGCCCCTGAGGGATGTTTTTCATCAATTTGGACTTTTACCACAGTCTGCCAGGGTGGGAAGCGAGCTCTATTTCTTCGTGCTGATTAATAGCGCCGTGCCCCATCCTTTCCGTTTTTTTCTGCGGAAAGGGTGGGAAACGAGAATGCCAACTGACATTACCTCATCTCTGAAATGCGGCTATTTCTTTGTGCTGATCAGCCGCAGCCGCGCCGTCAGCACTCTCCCCAGGTACTCGCTGAAACTTCCATACTGCGACGAGCCCTGCACGTTGTTCACCACTAGGGGGTCGTTGCTGTTGGTCATGTTTTCCATCACCCCGCGCAGCCCAAAGTAATAGTGGTGAAAGTGAAAGCGCCATTCCAGCCCCGGGCTGATCGCCACGTAATTCGGAAATCGCAGCGCTCCCGCCGCGCCCACCACTTGCGAGTTAGCATCAACCTCCGTATACGGGAATCCCGTATGCCAATCGACGGTATAAACAAAGTCCCAGCGCTTTTTCAGTTGCGGCACTGGAACAGGCAGCCATCCCCAACTGAGCACGCGATTCGGCGTCTCCCATCCCAGAGGTCCGCTCTGTTGGGGACCGAGCATCGTGAGCGTGGGTACATAATCGATGGCCGCATTTGTCCGCGCGGAGGAATGCGTGTAAGCGGCAAAGAGCGTGTACCCACCGGCAAAGCTGCGCCGCGCTTCAATCTCGGCTGAATAATCGCTATCCCGCCGGTGATTCGTCAGCACATAATTTCCGTAAAGCGTCGACAACGTGTTTTGGTTCACGTAAGTGAACTCATCGGTCACGCGCTTGTGCAGATAATTCGCTTTGACATAAACGGAAGCCGGCAACCGTTGTTCCACTCCCGCGCTCCAGTTCACCGCCCGCGCCTCATGCAGCGCTCCATAGCTGGCGGAAAAGATTGTCTGTACCGCCGGGCCCGTCGGAGTCACGCCATCGGCTTGATAGTATGTGTCGTTGCGCATCCCGGCCAGCGCCCGCGCCAGATACTCCAGTTGCGTGTGCTCGTAATAAAGCCCGATGCCCGCGGAGAATTTTGTCCATCCATGAGCCGCGGCAGGTGAGTAGATCACGGCCAGGCGCGGTGAAAGTAGCGGGCTGCGGATAATCTCGTCCCAATCGAAGCGCAAGCCCGGTTCCAACAGCAAGCCTGCGCGCGGCGTCCACCGATCCTGCACGTATGCGCCAGCTTCAACATTATGCCGCGTAAACGGCGCGTTAGCGGGAAACGTGCTGCGCCGCAGCAGCGTTCCATCCTCGCGCAGATACTCCACCGCCGCGCGTGTAACGCTCTCGCCGAAACTGATGTGGTCTACGTCGATGCCGGCCTTCAAATCGTGTTCTCCGCCCCAGTGTATCTGCGGCAAATAGAGCGCCGCGTTCCCCTCCACGCGCTGCGAGTGCCCGGTCTCATTCTCAAAGTAGGTTCCCAGACTCTGTTCCGGAGTGATTTGAAAAGGTATAGGGATGTTTTCATGTTGCGGCTCGTAGCCGTCGCTGATGCGCACCACGCCCAGCCCTACATCCAGCAACGCGCCCTTGCGAAAGCTTTGCTGATCGCGTACGTACGGCATCCATGCAATCGTGTTGCGATCGGTGGTGCTTGCCTGCGGAACCAGCGGCGAAATGCCGTCATACGGAGAGTGATACACGTTGTACAGCAGGCCGCCCGACAGAATATTAGCCGTCGTGGCATTCGCCTGGAACTTGATCAGGTTGCTTCCCCGGATCAAATGGTCGCTGTCCGCCCCATTGGGGAGTTCCTTGATGTAAACATTGTCGTATTCCGTCTCCACCCCGTCGAAAAACCACGCCCGGTTGCGTACCAGCGGCCCGGAAAACGTGACCCTCGGTACAAACTTGTCAAAGCGAATTCCATTGTTGCTTCTGTACGAGGGTATGAAGTTGGTGGCATTGAAGCGGAAAGTATTGTCGCCCATCCCGGTATAGAACGCCACCACGCCGCCGGTGTTTCTGCCGTACTCCACCGGGTAGCGCGTCGCCTCCTTATCAATGGAGCGAACCGCGTCGGCGCTCACCCGCAGGGCCAGAATCCCGCTCATGGGAGAGCGGATGTCGAATCCATCCAGTAGATCCAGCGTCGCCCACGTCTCCGACCCGTCCACATGCACTTGCCCCGTCGCATCCTGAACCACTCCGGGATAGAACGGCAGCAGGTTGCGGATGTCGCGCGAGGTCGGGTACGGTACATTGATGATCTCCGGCAGCTCCATGGTGAGTTCGTCGGAGGTCCGTTCCGTATCGATGCCGGGAACAGACGCCGTTACGCTCACCTGCTCCTGCACCATCTGTTCGTGGTTCAGCACCGCCCGAATCTCGCGCGTCAGCGGATCGGCCTGGCGCGCAACCGTCTCATAAAATCCGGGCTTGGCAATGCGCAGCAGGTAGGGCTGTGTTCCTTTAAGCAGATACGTCCCATGGCCGGCATAGTCGGTCGTGAGACGCACTTCGCCCTGTCCCGGCTCCTCAACAACCACCTGCGCGCCGGATACAGCCGCGCCAACTTCGTCTACCACCGTCAGCACTGTTGGAGCATTCACCGCCGCCGTCTGTGCCCCGGCCAAAACGATGCCGCCAAAAAGCAATAGCCCGGAAATGACTCCGCCCGCACACTTGAAATGCCGCATAAGTTCTCCCTTGCCAGACATCCCATTTTAAGGCGATTCTTGAGTTTTGCGAGTCGTTTTTTCGATGTCCCCCAAGGCTCCCATGGACAACCCCGCCCGAATGCGGCATAGTTTTATCCATGCCGACCTTTCATTTGCCGCGTAATTTAGCTCTGCCCATCTGCGCTGCGACCCTCTCTCTTGCCGCCGCCGCCCAGCAGCCGCCCTCCGCGCCCATCGTACTCCACGCCGCGCGCCTGCTTCAGGTCGATACCGGAGCCCTTCTCCAGCCCGGCGAGATTCTCGTCCAGGGCGAGCGCATCCTCGCCGTCAGCACATCGGTCGAGCATCCGCAAGGAGCCCGCGTTATCGACCTCGGCGACGCCACGTTGCTCCCCGGCCTCATCGACGCTCATGTGCATCTCTTTCTGCATCCCGGCGCCGAGGACCTGCAAACCGTCGAGGAGTCGGTTCCCTGGCGCACCCTGCTCGCCGCCCAGGCCGCCAAGGCCGACCTGCTGGCCGGATTCACCGCTGAGCGCGACATGGGCACCGAGGGCTCCGGCTCGGCCGACACCGCCGTCCGCGACGCCATCAACGCGGGCCTCATCCCCGGCCCCCGTATGCGCATCAGCGGCAACGCCATCAGCATCCTCGGCGGCCACGAGGACGCCATCCACTACAACCCCGCCCAGCACGTGCTCTCCAACGCCGACTACGCCAACTCCACCGACCAGTTAATCGAGGTCATTCGCCAGCAGCACAAAGAGGGCTCCGACTTCGTCAAAATCTACGAAACGGGGCACGACCAGGTGATCGACGGCAACCTGCGCACGCCCTACCAGTACACTGAGGCGCAGTTGGCCGCCGCTGTCGAAGAGGCGCGCAGACTGGGAACGACGGTCGGCGTCCACGCCCAGGGCGAGCCGGGTACGCTCTACGCCGTCCAGGCCAGCGTAGCCTCCATCGACCACGCCACCCAGTTCAGCGACGAAACCATGCGCCTCATGCGCGATAAACACATCCCCGCCGTCCCCACCTTCGCCATCTTCGACTACTTCGCCGAGCATGCTCCCTCGCCGGCCGTCGCCGCCCGCGAAAAAGCTCTACTCGACGTTAAGATTCGCGAGTTCCATCGGCAAATCGCCGCCGGCATCCCCTTTGCCGTCGGTTCCGACGTTGGCCCCTTCCCCCACGGCGCCCAGGCTGTCGAGATGGAACTGATGGTCCGTTACGGCATGAAGCCTTTAGCGGTTCTGCAAGCGGACATGATTGAGGGCGCGAAGCTCCTCGGCTGGGAGGGCCAGATCGGCCAGCTCAAGCCCGGCTACTTTGCCGACATCATCGCCGTCCCCGGCAACCCGCTCGATGACATCACCGCCGTCGAGCGTGTGAGCTTTGTAATGAAGGGTGGCGTAGTTGTGCGGCCATGAAGTCGCATTCCGTTGAATGATGTTTTGTATCAGGGTGCGACTTTTCGGGGTCCCCATCCACAGGTCTTCGTCGATGGGGTGAACTTTACAGCATACGGAATAATGTAAACGGAGTAGCAAGAAGTGTCAGGGCACGACTTTAGTCGTGCCGTATAATACCCAATAAAACCGCGGGCTTTAGCCCCTGAGGCATATTATTTGCCCGTGCCCCATCCTTTCCGCGTGTTGTGCGGAAAGGGTGGGAAACTACGATCTTTTCATTGCACACCGGACTTATATAGATCGATATTCCGCTTTAATAGTCGCCTTACCGCGGCGGCTCCGCGGCCTTCACTGCCGTCTTTGCCTTCTTGGCCTCTTTCTTTTCCGCCTTCTGCGCCATTACCATATCCAGCACCCGCGTATATCGCAGCGGCTTGACCTGCTTGAGAGAATCCTTGATCGCCTTGCGATAGGCAGCCAGGTAAATGGAATACAGGATCGCGATCGAGCACACGATTCCCCACAGGAATCCGAAGCAAAGTCCAAGCAGTGCATTCCGGCCAAATTCATCCATTGAACTCGTCCCCTTCCAAATTCATCTTAAACCGCTTAAACCGCCACGATAAAACTGTCTTCCGTGCGCGTCACTGGATGGTAAAGGGTGTCGCGCTCCATGGGAACGCGGCCCGCCTCGGTGATTAGACGGCAAAGCTCCTTGCGCGTCATCCCCTGCGGCGTGGTCGCCCCGGCGTCGTGGTAAATCTTCTCCTCCACCACCGTGCCGTCCAGGTCGTCTGCCCCAAAGCGCAGCGCAATCTGCGCAATTTTCGCGGTAAGCATCTGCCAGTATGCCTTGATATGGGCGAAGTTGTCCAGCAATAAACGGCTGACCGCGATCTGGCGAATGTCCGTCAGCCCCGTGGTCACCGGCAGGTGGTCCAGCGCCGTGTTCTCCGGATGAAAGGCCAGTGGAATAAACGTCTGAAAGCCGCCCGTCTCATCCTGCACGGCGCGCAGCTTTAGCAGGTGGTCTACACGGTCTTCGTCGTTCTCAATGTGCCCATACAGCATCGTCGCATTGGACTTGAAGCCCAGCTTGTGGGCCAGCCGCGCCGTCTCCAGCCACTCCTCGCCGTCGATCTTGTGGTCGCAAATGATCGAGCGCACCCTTGCGGCAAAGATCTCCGCCCCGCCGCCCGGCATCGAATCCACCCCCGCCTCGCGCATCTTGAGCAGCGTCTCTTCAATGCTCAACTTCGCCCGCCGGGCAAAAAACGCCACCTCCACCATGGTGAAGGCCTTCACATGAACCTTGGGAAATCGTCCTTTCAGCCCCCGCACCAGGTCGAGAAAGTATTCCAGCGGCAAGTCCGGGTGCAGCCCGCCGACGATGTGAAACTCCGTCACCGCCTCCGAGTAGCCCGTGGCTGCCTTCTCCCACGCCTCCTCCAGCGCCATGGTGTAGCCCGCCGCATCGTTCTTCTTCCGCCCGAAGGCGCACAGCCGGCAATTGGCCACGCACACATTTGTCGGATTGATGTGCCGGTTGACGTTGAAGTAGGTTACGTCCCCATGCAGCCGCTCGCGCACATGGTTGGCCAGCCAGCCCACAGCCAGCACGTCCGGCGAACCGTAAAGCGCCAGGCCGTCGTCGAACCCCAGCCGCTCAACGTCCAGAACTTTGGCCGCAATTGGCTCAAGCCGAGGGTCGTAGGTGCGAAAGGCTGCTGGCGGGCGTGAATCCGCCGTCCCGGTCTGCATATCCTAATGATACAGAAACCTGGTAGTAGTGCAGTCTCCGGTTAGCTACTAATTGGTCCGGAACCATCGAATCGGCTTACTTCAGAATGTTCAACTTGCAGGGGTGCTCCCAAAGCGTATCTGTTCTGTCGATCTCGTCAATCGGAGACTTGCCATTGATTGCTGCTGGAGAATAGCGTCTAGTAGCGCATCGGAATGGTACGTAATGCTCTCCATCAAACCTCCATGTCCGTAGCTCAATCTGACCCGAATGTTTATTAGAGGCAGTCACAATGTCAAAGAACTCGTGGCTAGTGGTTTTCAGAGCAATGAGGCCGAAACCACTGTATTCGAGGAGAGTGGTTGCCCGATTTTCGGAGAAGTTTAGCACCCATGTATGACAGTTGAGATTTGGATGGCACGGGCAAGAACTCGAGTCACCTTCCCAGTCGCCGATCTCACTAACGGCAATTTGCTCTGGTTTCGTCGAATGCAACCGTATACGTTCTGACGATACTGATGCGATGCGCTTCTTGCCCTCGTCTGCGGATACTCGAGGACAGTGTCTCCGCATCCAGGGGACCATGACGCGTTGAACTTCGTTAAGTTCAGGGTCTGACAGCTTTAGCTCGGTGAGTGTCTGCCAATCCCGATCTGAGGCGGCGAGGTTACTAACAGTCGGCCACGGTTGTTTGTTGGTCTCAACGTCCGAAACATTTGATTGCCCAGATATGGTGTGAATTCCGAGCCCAAAACAGAACGTGGCATTGAGGATTGAACACCATTTGACGCTCCTCGACTTCATTGCCAAACTCATTGATTGATCGTCCCCAATGTTTTGTTATGTGCGTACCATTCTATTCCTAACGATGCGTCTCTGTCGCTTATTCGGAAACTGCACCACTGCACTATTCCCTACTCCCTATTCCCTGCCGGGGTCCCCGGCGAGCGATCTATGCTCGCTGGGGTGGCTACTCCCTGCTCTTCCAGCACCCCATCATACAGCGAAGCCGCCAGCAGCCGCTCCCCCGCCGCGCGCACCAGCGCAATCTTGTAGCCGGTCTGAGCCCACTTCCACTCCAGCGACTTCGGATCGATCGCGTAAACCTGGTCGCTTGTCCGCGAGCTGACCAGAATCCTGTTCAGGTGTGCGTCATAAAAAAGCGCGTCCACGTCGGTCAATGGAAAACGATGCACCCACATCCACGTCTTGCCCAGGTCATGCGTAAAATACACGCCCTCGCGCGCCCCCAGCCACAACGTCCCATCCAACGAAAAAACAATGGAATGAATCCGTGTCAGCATAGCCGGAATCCCCATCGGCCTCCAACTCTCTCCGCCATCGGTGGAGAAAACCACTCCATCCTTCCGGGCAGCCGTCAGTTGCGCTCCGTGCGCGGCCACCGCCAGATAATCCCCCGCTCCCATCACCGGCCCGCCCTGCCAGCTTTCGCCCTTGTCCCTGCTGGTAAATACGCCTCCGGGCGTCGCGGCCAGCCACGCCTCCCCGGATAGATCCAGCGCCCTCACCAGCCCTTCCATCTCTCGCCGCGTATCCTTCACCTGCTTCTCGATGTTGACGCGCTTCCCATAGTGCGTCTCCGTGGCTGTCTTCACCAGCGTGTTCTGAATCGTGCTGCGCGAGCTCCAGTGAAAACCCGGCGCGTCCCCTTTTTCTGCATTCTCCTCCAGCGCGAAAATCCCGTGATTGGTGCCCGCTACAATCGTTCCCTCCGGCGACTCGGCCAGGGCAAAGACATCGCGCCCCTCCAGCCCATCGGCAATCTGTTCCCAATGCGCGCCGCCATCGCTGGAAACAAAAGCCCCGCCATACTCTTTGTCGTTCACCACCCCAGCAAATATTTGCGCCTGATTCTCGCGGTCTACCAGCAGCGCCTCCACCTTGCGTCCGCTGAAGCCTTCATTCGTCGCCACAAAGCTGGCCGCCGCGTCCCGGCTCTGCAGAACGCCGCCGCGATCGGTGGCCATCAGCACATGTTTCGAGTCTCCCGGATCGATAAACACATCGTTCACGATCACTTCCGGCCCCGTCATGCGCTTGAAGTGCTTGCCGCCGTCCACCGTCTTGTACAGCCCCTCGGTGGTTCCGGCATACACCACCTCCCGGTTGCCTGGGTCCTGCTTCAGCACCCGCGTCCTGCGCGCCTCCGAGGGAATGCCTTGAATTTTCCTGAACAGCTCGGCGGCGTTCTCGCTCTTATAGATTCCGCTGCACGCGCTGGCGAAGACAATCTTCGGTTGCGCCGGATCGATGATGATGGAAAACACGTCGGAGTCGTCGATGACGCCCTTCTTGATGTTGTGCCAGTTCTTGCCGCCGTCCGTGGTCTTCCAGGGCAGGTGCCATGTTCCGGCGTACACCACGTTGGGGTCCGCCGGATCGATGGCCAGCGACTCCACCTCGTGAATCTCCCGGCTGCCCGCGGGGCTGATCTGCGTCCACGTTGCTCCCCAATCCCGGCTGCGAAAGACGCCTTCCAGGGTTCCCGCAATAAGAATTTTTGACTCCGAGGGCGCCTGCGCAAAGGCGCGAATTGACTGCCCGCGCAGTCCCTCGACGGCGCTCCAGCTTCGTCCGCTGTCGCGGCTCATCCACAGCCCGCCGCCGGGCTGATCCAGCTTCCATGCGGCTGCAAAAATCGTGGCGGGATTCGCCGCATCCACGACGATATGGTCCAGGACAAGGTCGTCGGCAGCGTCCAGCTTCGAGAGCCGGCGCCAGGATGCGCCGCCATCCATGGACTCGTAGAGCCAGCTGTTGGTGGTGCCCAGGTACAGATGATGGGGCTCGCCCGGAACCACCGCAAAAGCGCGCGCGTCGCCGCCCATGGGGCCAATTGCGCTCCACGGCGTCTGCGCCGCCAATCCGGTAACAGCAAGCAATACTAATATGAAAACTCGCGCAAAAACTCCAGCCCGGAAGAAATACTCAAAGCGGATTTGCAAACCATTCATGCAGGCAGAAAACTCCATCAGGTCTTATGAAGAGTATACAAAGAATGTAGAAATGCCGGTTTCCAGGCACACAACCGCTCAACTCTGGAACTAGAGCATTTTCACCGATAGTGTAAGGAAGCTCCGTGCCCCATCCATTTCACGTTCTGTGTGAAATGGGTGGGAAGCCACAAAATCAGCCTCACAGAAACTGTGAAAATGCTCTGGTTGCATGAATAGGCTTTGTATCAGGGCAGCGTTATAGAGACACGTCCCAGGGAAACGCTCAACGCAAAGAAGGCTGACCGGGTTGCCGGTCAGCCTTCGAGAAAATACACCGCCTTCGCGGCAGGCCCTGAGGCCTGCCGTCAGGTCATTCCGTTCACTCGTTACTTCTTGCCGACAACCTTCTTTACGGCCTTCTTAATGGCCTTGAACGGATGAGGCTTCACCGCAGTTTCGTTCACCGGGGTGGCTGTGGGCACGTCGGTGGCAAAGTTCGCGCCGGCCGGCACCAGGTAGGTTTCCACTGCCTGCGCGTCATTCTGGCCCGTATACACGCTGATGCGGGAAGCGTCAATCCCCTTCTCCTGCACCAGGTAGTCCTTTACGTTGACGGCTCGCTCGGCGGCCGGATCAACCACCTTGAGGTGCTTGTTCTTCTTGGCGGCCTTTTCCTGCTTCGCGGTCGCGGCCCGTTCCTTGGCATTGGCCTCGCCTACTAACGCCAGCTTGGCGTCCGGCTGCCTCTGCAGGGCCAGAGCAACGCCGTCCAGCGCCGCCTTCGCTTCATTGTTGGCGCGCGTCGGATGTGCCTTGTCCTTGCTGAAGTCAACCGTGCCCAGCGACTGGCTGTGCGGAATCGGAGCCACATACGGGGCCAGGATGGTCACGCTGGTGCTCGCCGTTGCCGTCTGGCTCTTGTCGTCGGTCACCGTGCAGGTAATCCCCGCCACGCCGGTTGGCGCGCCGGTCGAATTGTAGGTTGCCGTGGCGCCGCTGCCGCTCACGCTGCCGGCCGTAGCCGCATAGCCGTAAGTCAGCGGGCGGTTCTGCGGGCTCACGCCGGCAGCCGTAATGGTGCTGGTTTCGCCCGGCTTGATGGTGCTGGGGCTGGCCGAGCAGCTGATGGTCGGCGGCTCAAACTGCTTCACAGTGAAGTTCGCTGTGGCATCTGCCTTCTGGCCCGGCTTCAGGCCTTCCTGGCCCTTCTTGCCTTCTTTCACTTCCGCATTCACCGTATAACTTCCCGGTGCAAGCGCCGCGGTGGCCACCGTGGCCGTCGCTCCGGTGCCCGTCACGCCGGTTCCCGACCAGCTGTAGACAACATTGGTTTTCTTGTTGGGATCCACCGATCCGGCCGTCGCGGTCACAGAGACCGGATCTCCGGCAAAAACGGCGGGTGGGCTGGCCACGGCCGACAGGGTGATCGGCGGAGCCTTCTCGCACCCTATGGACGCGAAGGCCAAACACGCCAAAGCCAGAACCATACAACCAGACTTCAAAAGCTTCGAATACATGTGATTCTCCTCCAGATTCAGTTTAAAAACATTGATGAAGTGGTTTGCTAATGCGCGCCATTTCCGGATTAAAACCGACCGAACATCCTGAAAACAATCATGAAACTAAACAATCATGAGTCAGAATTCGATACGGAATCATAGTACCATAGCTATCCCACGGGGTATGCACACTTGAGAACTTGTTTTTTTTCGGCAAATTCGTGCCGATTCTTACCGAACACCAGCTTCGCTGGGGCGAATAATACGAGAAAGTGGCATAGAACCGAAGAGGTTGACCGGCAAGCCGGCCAACCTCAAAGGATAGCTCCAGAGATACCCGCCGTTTAACGCGTATCCGGCCCCCGTTATTGCGGGGGTGGGGGCCGGACGATCGATTTTACCGCCAGAAAAGGCTGATTGGCCTACTTCTTCTTTGCGGGCGGAACGGGCTTCTTAACCGCGCCCCCCGCAGCCTTCTTTTGCGTCAGATTCCTCTCGTCGAGCAGACTCCGAAAATCGGCGGCGTTGAACGGGTACCAACTCGTCGATTTCTGTCCTGTGGTGCTCAGGGTAATGTCGATACGGCGGTTTTTTGCCAGGACAATGACGGCCAGGTTGTGGAGAAATTTCTCCTTCTCTGCGGCGCTCAACTCAGGATTCTGCTTGATCATCTCTTCCACCTGGGCGGGGGTCAGGTTATCCTCCTTGCCAAGGCCGAGCGTTTCAATCTTGGCTTCGGGAACACCCTGTTCAACCAGGAAGTGTTTTGTGCGAGTGACACGGCGTTCGGAGAGCGCCTGGTTATACTCCACTGATCCGCGCATATCCGCATGTCCGGTCAGGGTCAGGTGAGCTTCCGGTTTGTATTCGAGATACTTCTTGAAATCCGTCGCCAAGGCGATCAGGGTCTCCTCTTGGCTTGCCACCAGGCCGCCATTGGGTTTTTCGATCCTGGGCTGATCCGTCTGGAAAAATACACTGCGCATTACCAGGCGAGTCTCCAGTTGCTTCACCTCTGGGGGTTCGGCGGGAGCCATATACGGGACCATAATGATCACGCTGGTGTTGGCGGTTGCCATATGGCCCTTGTCGTCGGCTACGTTGCAGGTGATGCTCGTCGTGCCGTTAGGCGCTCCGGCTGA
This sequence comes from Occallatibacter sp., assembly GCA_050011175.1. GTDB lineage: Bacteria > Acidobacteriota > Terriglobia > Terriglobales > Acidobacteriaceae > Telmatobacter. The sequence continues at coordinate 105,306 of JBEKJR010000013.1, read as the reverse complement.
ATTAAACACCGCCGTCGCGCCGTTGCCCTCCACCGTGCCCGCCGTTGCCGCATAGCTATAGGTCAACGGGCGGTTCTGCGGGCTCATGCCGGACGCCGAAATGGTGCTGCTCGCGCCCGGCTGGATGGTGCCGGGGTTGGCCGAGCAATTGATGGTCGGCGGCTCAAAGGGCTTTACCGTAAAGCTGGTCGAGGCACTGGCAGTTTCCCAGGGCTTGAGGCCTTCCTTGCCGGCCCTGCCTTCCTTCACGCCGCAGTTCACCGTGTAGGTGCCCGGCGCAAGCGCTGCCGTAGCCACCGTGGCTGTTGTCCCGGTACCTGTCACGCCGCTGCCACCCCAGGTATAGACCGCGTTTAACTTGGGGTCCAGCCCGCCCGCTGTCGCCGTCACCGTCACTGGATCGCCGGCAAAGATCGATACCGGACTCGCCGTGCAAGACAGGGATATCGGCGTTGGAGCCGCGAATGATCCTGCGTTGAAAACAATGCCGGCGCTTATGCGCGCTGAATTGATTCCTACTGTTCCCCCTTGGTTCGCGGGAAAGCCAATATTCATGTACTCATAGTCCGCCTGGACTAACCGGATCGACACATGATGGCTCACCTTGTAGTCCAGACCGCCACCGACGGCCACGCTCGGTCCCCATGTGAAGGGGTTATGAACAGGGCCGTCGACCATCGTCTCACCGCCGGTCACATGCGCAAATGGTGTAATGGTGGCCGTGGGATAACGAAGAACCAACCCGCCTCCTACGGTCGTAAAGCCGTCGTTGTTGCCTTGCGTCCCGTTTTGCCCGGGAGGATTCGTATTTTGAATGCCCCACTCATGTATGCTGGTTTCCGCCTGCAGACCAACATAGCGATTGAAGAAATACGAAATACTGAAGATTTCACCGATTGAAACGGCATCGTAGCTGGCAGTTCCGTTCGGGGCTAGGCTGGTGCTTGTTACTGTCGCATGTGGCGACAGGTAACTGTAGCCGATAAAGATGTCCCACTTCGACGCGCTATCGCCATGAGACGCGCCTTTTACGGCTGGAGTAACTTGGGATAACAGGGCAACCGGCGCCAATGCCAGAATGGCTATGGCAACAACCCGGCTCATAGACTTCGAAACATTCAAAAACATGCTCTTTTCCTCCGTAATCAATCTCTGGGCAACAATCTGGGCTACAAATGGACCAGGGGACAAATGAATCATGTTGCCTGCAAGGCCTGCAATTACACCGGCTAAACTCGGCGCCTCAATGAGGGGAATGTCGTAGCCGCCAGTTCATATCAATAACCGTACCACCATTCGCGGTGTTTCCGGAAGAGGTATTTCTATCAAGAGCTTGCATGGTTGCCCATCCGGACACACTGCGATTGACCGGTTATTACCTTGGTAACCTATTCTCTCGCAATCGGCTCTTCTGCCTTGTTTATCCCAGATTCAACGTCTTCACCAGGCTGCGCGGTTCACGCTGAATCTTCTCTTGCAGAAGCGTAAGTGCGTAGATGAGTTGCTCCGGTCGCGGTGGACACCCCGGAACATACACGTCCACGGGAACCACCTGGTTGACCCCCTGTACCACCGCATAGTTGTTGAAAACCCCGCCGGAAGTGGCGCAAGCCCCCATCGAGATCACCCACTTCGGCTCCGGCATCTGGTCGTAGAGCCGGCGCAGCACCGGGGCCATCTTCTGTGAAACCCGCCCGGCCACGATCATCACGTCCGACTGCCGTGGGGAAGGCCGGAAGACCTCCGCGCCGAAGCGCGCAATGTCATAGCGCGAGGCCCCCGTGGACATCATCTCGATGGCGCAGCAGGCCAGCCCAAAGGTCATCGGCCACAGCGAGTTCTTCCGTATCCAGTTCACCGCAAAATCCAGCGAAGTCAGCAGGATGCCCTCCGGCGCTTCATAGCCGTAGCTCGCTTCCCTCACCTTGGCGCGATTGTTCGCGCTGCTCTCCAGCGCCCCAAATAGATATTGATCCCGCTCTGCCGTCGCTGCCATAGGACTAATATACCTCTGCTTCCCTATATGTAGTGTTGCCGCTCTGGCTCCTATTGAAGACTGCATCAGTAATGTCCGCATAAACGCGCCGGAGGCGCGGAGTTGGTTAGCCCCGCGCTTTAGCGTGGGGAAAAGGGATTCCATATGTTCGTTACGGAGTCCCGTAGGGACGGCGCAAGAACATTATCTATGCAGGAACCGATAACCGTGTGCCTTTCCTTCTCCATCTTCGTTTTTTTCAGTGCTGCTGCAGATCTTCATGGGTTCCTTATTCGAACAGCCCTATATTTCTCTTGAAGGCTCTCGCTGGAGTTGCGACAATCTTTCGTTTGCAGGATGGCTCGTGCCGCCTATGACTGTTTTCAAGTTTGTTGTTTACCGCATTTTTTCTGGAAGTGGAATCCGTATGCGCCGTTTTGGAATCACGTTGCTGTTGCTCTCCGCCCTGCTGGGAATCCCGGTAATAGTTCTGGCTCAGTCAGCCGCCCCCGACACGCAGGCTCAGATTACCGCCCTGCAACAGGCCGTCAAAGCTAACCAGGCTGCTGCCGCCAGCGCCCAGTCCGCCGGCGACAACGCCTGGATGCTGTGCTCCGCCGCCCTTGTCCTGCTGATGACCGGACCCGGCCTGGCCCTCTTCTATGGCGGCCTGGTCCGCAAAAAGAACATCCTCGCCACCATGATGCAGAGCTTTGCCATGATGTGCCTGGTCACCGTTCTCTGGGCCGTCGTCGGCTACTCGCTGGCCTTCGGCCGCGGCAACGCCTTCATCGGTGGTTTCGAGCACCTCTTCCTGCGCGGCGTTACGCTCACTCCCAACGCCGACTACGCCGCCACCATTCCCGAGCAGACCTTCATGATTTACCAGCTCATGTTCGCCATCATCACCCCGGCGCTCATCTGCGGCGCCTTTGCCGAGCGCATGAAGTTCAGCACCATGGCCATCTTTCTCTCCCTCTGGTCGCTGATCGTCTATTGCCCCATGGCCCACATGGTCTGGGGCTCTGACGGATACCTCAGTCTCAACAACCCCCACGCCCCTCTTCCCTCGCTTGATTTCGCCGGCGGAACCGTCGTCCACATCACCAGCGGCGTCTCCGCCCTCATCTGTTGCCTCTATCTGGGCAAGCGCATCGGCTATCCCCACACCAAGATGGCGCCCCACTCCATGGCGCTCAGCTTCACCGGCGCCTGTCTGCTCTGGGTGGGCTGGTTCGGCTTCAACGCCGGCAGCGCGCTGGCTGCCAGCTCTCTGGCCACCAGCGCCTTCGTCAACACCCACTTTGCCGCCGCCGCGGCCGCCATCGGCTGGTCCATCGCCGAGTGGATTCACAACGGCAAGCCCACCGCCCTTGGTGCCATCTCCGGCGCGGTAGCCGGACTGGTCGCCATCACCCCGGCCTCCGGCTTTGTCCAGCCCTTCGCTGCCCTGGCCATCGGCCTCGCCGCCGGACTCGTCTGTTTCTTCATGGTCTTCATGGTCAAGAAATTCTTCGGCTACGACGACTCCCTGGATGCCTTTGGCGTGCACGGTGCCGGGGGAACCGTCGGCGCTCTGCTCACCGGCGTTTTCGCCGCCAGCGTCATCAACCCGGTCTTCAAAGACGCGGCCGGCAACCCCCTCCCCTCCGGAGTTATCGACGGCCATTGGGGACAGTTGCTCAATCAATTCGCTGGCGTCGCCATCGCCTGGGGCATCTCCATCGTCGGCACGCTGGTGCTGCTCTTCGTCGTTGATAAACTCGTCGGCCTGCGCGTTTCGCCGCAAGATGAATCTGAAGGCCTCGATCTTTCCCAGCACGGTGAGGAAGGCTACGATCTCAATTCGTAAAAAATGATTTGCCGGGAGCGGCCACAAAGGCCCTCCCGCCTGTTACGCTGTCAAACGAGGATCTGCACATGATCAAAATAGAAGCTATTCTTCAGCCATCTCGGCTGGATGCGGTCAAAGAAGCGCTGCTCGAGGCTGGCATTGAAGGCATGACCATCTTGGAGGCTCGCGGACATGGCCGCCAGAAGGGTCACACCGAGTTCTATCGCGGCAATGAATACACCGTCGACCTGCTGCCCAAGATCAAGATCGAGCTGGTGGTCAAAGACGACCGCAAAGACAAGGCCGTCGAGGCCATTCTTGGCGCGGCGCGCACCGGCCGCATCGGCGACGGCAAGATCTTCATCAGCCGCATCGACGAAGCCATCCGCATCCGCAACGACGAACGCGGCGAAACCGCCCTCTAGTCCTTCTCATTCCGGGTGCCCCAGATCCCTCGCATTTGGGGACCTGGGATTGCTCAACTCCAAATATGTGGGTGCCCCACCCTCGCCGCTGTCATCCTGAGCGAGCGTCGCGAGTCGAAGGACCTGCTTCTCGTTCTGTTGCGGCTAGGGTGGGATATCCATATTTATGGTCTTTTATAGCCTTTACCGTCTTACCCATCGCCCTCACTTAGTTCACGCCGCACCCCGCCTCACCCTTAAATTCTTCAGCGCATACTCGATGAACCGCGGCTCAAAATGCGGCGCTTGCCCCATGAAACGGCACGTCGCCACCACCTGGTCCACGATAAACTTCGGCTGGAATGCCGCCAGCTCCTGCCCCTGTTCCTTCCTCAGCCTCTGCACGATGGCGTTGAACACGTCGCCCGGCAGCGTCAATCCCTGCCGCGCGCACTCTTTTTCAAAAATCCGCCGGTAATTTTCCACGCTGGGCGCTCCCACTTCGATCTTGTAGGGCAGCCGCCGCAGAAAGGCGGGGTCCATCAGCGCTTCCGGCTCCAGATTGGTGGAAAAAATCACCAGCTCCTCAAAAGGAACGCTGAAGCTCTTGCCGGTATGCAGTTTCAGGTAATCGATGCGGCTCTCCAGCGGCACAATCCAGCGGTTCAGCAGGCTGGTGGGGCTGGCCAGTTGGCGGCCGAAGTCGTCGATGACAAAACAGCCGCCCAGCGCCTTCAGGTGCAGCGGCGCCTCGTAGAAGTGCCCGGTCGCGTCATAGCGCAACTCCAGCATCTCCATCGTCAGTTCGCCGCCGGTGGCCACGAACGGCCTGCGGCAGGGAACCCAGCGCGCGTCATACTCCTCCGCCCGGATAAACGAGATTTCGCTTTCGTCGCCTAACTCCGTGGGGCTTACCACGGCGTGAATGCTGGGGTCGTGGAAGCGTATGATCTGCCCCTCCACAATAATTGCGTACGGCACGTAGATCACGTCGCTGAAGACGCCGCCCAGCGCATGAGCGAACGAGCTCTTGCCATTACCCGGAGGTCCATACAGCAGCATCGCTCGCCCGGAGTTCAGCGCCGGCCCGCTTTGTTCCACCAGGCTCTCATCGAACGTCAGCTCCCCCAGCGCCGCGCGGATGCGCTCCAGCGTGACCCGTTCGTTGGTCAGCTTCTGCACGCTCACCTGGTAGGCAAACTCCTCCAGCGTCACCGGCGCGGGTCCGGCATAGCGCAATCGCTCCAGCGCATCAATCGTCCACCGCTTGCCTTCATCGGTGAACGTATAGCTCATGTCGATGGGGCTCTCGGAGGCGCGCATTCCCAGCGTGCGCAGCAGCTTCCGGTCTACCGCCATCGTCACCAGTTCGGCCACAATGTGATAAGGCAGCCGGATGGCATCCACGTACTGGCGGCAGGTTTCCAGCCGCCCTGTATAGATCAGCCGCATCAGCAGGCTCAGCAGATCGATCTCGTCGATTCCGGTGGCCGCCAGATCGGCCGGTTCGGCGGGAATCCGCTTCAAGAATGCGTCCATCGCCTGTTGCCCAAGGGCGCCCATCGCCACCAGGTTGTCGCCCAGACGTCCCCCATTGCCGGCCTGGCGCCTCAGCGCCTCGGCCACATCCTCCTCCCGCACCAGGTTCGCCCCTATCAGCAAATCTCCCAATCGCATGCGCGCGCCGATGATGCCCTCCCACTCCTGCCAGGCTGTTAGTCCCCCGCCTGCTGTTTTTATCGTCCCTTCCCTCCCTTTCAATCACTGCCTTCCACTCCCATGAGTAACCGTTAACCCACTCGCCCCTGCCTCCTCCGCCGTGTACTCTGGAACCGTCAGACCTCTTCACCGCCCAGGAGTAACCCATGAATCGCCTAATCTCCATGACCCGCCGCCTCATCCTCGCCCTCCTCCCCCTCTGCCTCGCGCCCGCTCTCGCCGCTCAGGACACGCGCACCGTCACTGAGCCTGTGCTGCCGCCTCTCTGCGCCACGCTTGACGCCCAGCTTCACAGCATCCCCAGGCTTGCTCCCGCCGCCGGCCGCACCCTCGCCGAAGCCGACGAGTCCAAACTCGACACCGCCCGCATCCAGAAAGCCCTCGATCACTGCGGAAAAGGCCTTGGCCTCCTCCTGCGCGCATCCGCCTCCGCCGACGCCTTCCTCACCGGCCCGCTCGAGCTGCGCTTCGGCGTCGCCCTCATCGTCGGCAAAGGCGCAATCCTCTTCGCCTCCCGCGATCCCTCGCTCTACGCCACATCCCCCGGCAGTTGCGGACTCGTCAATCAATTCGGCGGCCGCGGATGCAAACCCCTCATCTCCGCCGACCACGTCTCTGGCGCAGCCATCATGGGCGATGGCGTCATCGACGCCCGCGGCGGCGAAAAGCTCCTCGGCAAATCCGTCTCTCCGTGGGATCTCGCCGAGCAGGCCCGCGCCGGCGGCCGTCAGCAGGTCTCGCGCATCCTCGTCGCCGACTACGCCGACAACTTCACCCTCCATCGCATCACCCTCCGCAACTCTCCCAACTTTCACGTCTCCTACAACCACGGCAACGGCTTCACCGTCTGGGCTCTCAAAATCGACACGCCCCAGCGCCTCGCCCGCAACACCGACGGCGTCGATCCCGGCAACGGCACGCGCAATGTCACCATCACCCACAGCTTCATCCGCGCCGGCGACGACAATGTGGCCATCAAGGGCGGACCCGACGGCGCAACCAACATGACCATCAGCCACAATCACTTTTACTGGGGACACGGCATGTCCATCGGCAGCGAGACTGATGGCGGCGTCAGCCACATCCTCGTTACCGACCTCTCACTCGACGGCCCCGACAACGCCCTCCGCATCAAGTCCAACGGCTCGCGCGGCGGCCTCACCCAGGACGTGCTCTACGACGACGTCTGCATTCGCAATTCGCCCAACCCCATCACCCTCGACACCGCTTACTCCGCCGCCGGAACCCTCAAGGGCAACTCCCCGCCCACCATGGCCGGCATCACCCTGCGCAACGTCCGCGTCTCCGGCGGAGGCAAGATCACCTTCAACGGCTACGACCAGCAACACCGCATCGCCGCCACTCTCGACGGCGTCCTGCTCACCGATCAGGCCGCCTACTCCTACTCCCTCAACCACGCCGACCTCAAACTCGGCCCCGGCCTTGTCAACCTCCAATTTCCCGCAGGCTCCGACTCCACCATCCAGACAACTCCTCCTCGAGGAGTTTCGTCTCAGGGAACTTTATCTCAGGTATTTACTTCTCAGGGAATCTCATCTCAGAAAACTCCACCCAGCGGAGTCCCAGCTTCCTGCGCAGAGAAGTTCGTAGACTTCCCCGCGCAATAACCGGGCCCTCACTTTTGACTTAACGAAAATGCACCGTGCCCCATCCATTCGCGTTCGTTGCGAATGGGTGGGAATCCTCAATCCTCACGCTGCGCAAGCCAGGGTACCCTACCCTCGCCGCTGTCATCCTGAGCGCGGCGGAGTCGAAGGACCTGCTTCTTATAACTTTGCGGCTAGGGTGGGATGCACGCTTTGTATCAGGGCACGACTTCGCCGGGGTCCCCATCGACAGGTCTTCGTCGATGGGGTGGCTTCAGTCGTGCCGAAAAGAACCGTAAAAATATGGGACGGGCTTCAGCCCCTGAGGAACCTTCGGGCTTGGACGCAGTGCGGAGGGAGCAGGAGCCTTCGAGTCTCAAGAACTCTCTTCGCCCGCTCCGCCCGCCCATCCCGCTTCCTGAGACCGCGCAACCAATATTCCCCCTTCTCCGCCAACTTCGCTTATTCTGTTAACAATCCTTTCACGCGAAGGCAAGCCACCGGCAACCTTATGAATCCAGTCGCTTTGGCGGTTGACGATCTTCGGGCGCAGTATACGCGGGAGATGGAGCTCGTCCGCCAGACCTTCGAGCGCACCGGCGACGGCGCAGCCGCCATCCGGCGGCGAACCTCCGTGGTGGACCGCATTCTCATCGAGATATGGCGCCGCGCCTTCGTCGATCAGCCGCCCGCGAACGCCTCCCTGCTCGCCCTGGGCGGATACGGCCGCAAGGATCTCTTCCCCTGCTCCGACATCGACGTGCTCTTCGTCTTTGCCGACGAAAAAAACGAGGCGCGCTGCAAAGACGTCGTCCGCGCCATCGTTCAGGGCATTTGGGAGATTGGCCTGCGCGCCAGCCCCAGTTACCGCGCCCTCAAGGAAGCCGGACGCTTCGACCCTGTAAACCTCGAATTCACCCTGGCCACCCTCGACCGCCGCTTCCTCGCCGGCCACTTCCCCCTCTACCAGCAACTCCACCAGACTGTCCTGCCTGACCTGTTCCTGGGCGAGTGGAACGCCATCATCCAGAAGCTCGGCGAAATCGCGCGCGCCCGCCACGCCAAATTCGGCAATACCATCTTCCATCTCGAGCCCAACCTCAAGGACTGCCCCGGCGGCCTGCGCGACTACAACCTTGCCGTCTGGTTCGCCATGCTCTTCCACCTCAAGGAGACCAAGGAGTGGCCCCGCCAACTCGGCAGCGTCTTCCAAAGCGCACGCGGCGACGCCGAGGCCGCCTTCGACTTCCTCGCCGCCGTCCGATGTTTTCTCCACTTCCGCCACGGCCGCGACGACAACACCCTCGACTGGCAATCACAGGACGAAGCCGCTTCCAACTCCATCGGCCTGGAAACCCGCGGCACCGCCGACCCCGCCTACTGGATGCGCACCTACTATCGCCATGCCCGCGTCATCTACCGCCGCGCCGCCCTGCTCATGGAACACGTGCCCGCCCCGGTCAGCTTCTATCGCCAGTTCCGCCGCCGCCGCACTCCCATTTCCGGCACCGGCTTCTTCCTCGACCAGGGACGCATCGATATCGCTCCCGGCGCGCGCTTCAACGACACCGGAGCCATCCTGCGCATCTTCGCCCTCATGGCCACGCACGGCTACGCGCTTTCGCAAACTGCAGAAGACCGCATCACCGACGCCCTGGCTGCGCTCGCTATCCATATTCCCGAAGGCCCTTACCTGTGGAACGCTTTGCGTGAAGTCCTTCTCGGGCCGCACGCCGCTCATGCTCTTCGCACTATGCACGCCCTCGGCGTTCTGGAAATGCTCATCCCCGAGTTTCACGGCATTGACGCCCTGGTGATCCGCGACAGCTATCACCGCTACACCGTCGACGAGCATACCTTCCTCACCATCGACAACGTCCACTCGCTCCGCCAGCCCGCCCACGAATACGAACAGCGCCTCGCCCAACTCTTGCCTGAGATCGATCGCCTCGATCTCTTCCTGCTTGTTCTCCTGCTCCACGACACCGGCAAGGCCCGTCTCACCCGCGACCACATCACCTCCAGCATCGAGCTGGCTGACGCCTTGATTGCCCGGCTCGATTTCGACGCCGAAGAACGTGAGACCATCCTCCAGCTCATTCGCCTTCACATCGAAATGTCCAACTCCCTGCGCCGCGACATCTTCGATCTGGAAAACGTCCGCGCCTTCGCCGATAAAATCGGCAGTCCCCAGATGCTCAAGATGCTCACCCTGCTGACCTTCGCCGACATCAAGGCCGTAAGCCCCGAGGCTCTCTCCCCCTGGAAGGCAGAGAACCTCTGGCAGCTTTATATCTCCACCGCCAACTGCATGGACCGCTCCGTCGACGAGGTCCGCTATCACGCCGACCTTGACCCTTCTCTGCTCAACCGCCTCCGCGCCATGCTTCCCGCCGCGCAGCATGACGCGCTCCGCCAGTTCCTCGAAGGCCTGCCGCGGCGCTATCTGCAAACTCGCCTGCCGGAGCAGATTCGCGACCACTTCCAGTTAGCCGTCCAACTCCGCGCCGATCCCGTCCAGCTCGACCTCCGCCCTCATCGCCAGCTCTTCGACCTCACCGTCATCACCCTCGACCGCAGCCGTCTCTTTGCCGACGTGGCCGGCGCTCTCGCCGCCTGGGGCATGAACATCGTCAAGGCCGGCGCATTCTCCAATGACGCCGGCGTCATCGTCGACAACTTCCAATTCACTGACGTCTTCCGAACCATCGAGCTGAACCCCGGCGAGCGCGATCGCTTCCTCGCCTATCTCCACGACGTCGTTGCGCGCAAGCTCGCCGTCGAACCCATGCTTGAAGCCCGCCGCCACCTCAACCACCCCGCTAACCTCAAAGTCGTAGTCCCCACTCGCCTGGAGTTCGACTCCGAATCCTCCACCCACTCCACTATCCTGCAAGTTGTGGCTCAGGACCTGCCCGGCCTTCTTCGCCAGATCGCCCTCACTCTCAGCACCCACCAGTGCGACATCAAGGTAGCCCTCATCGACACCGAGGGTGAAACCGCCATCGACGTCTTCTACCTTACCAGCCAATCCGCCAAACTAACTCCCGAATCTCAGCAAACCCTCGCCAAAGACCTCACCGCCGCCATCGCCTCCATGCGCGCCCCTTCGGCCACATAAAATGCTCGTCATCCTGAGCGTTCAAAAATGCTTGTCATCCTGAGCGAAGCGTAGCGGAGTCGAAGGACCTGCGGTTGTTTTTCGTGCTTTGTATCAGGGCACGGCTTCAGTCGTGCCGACAAGTGCCTTAAAAACAAAGAATTTTGCAGCTTGCGGAAAAATGCCAATGGAGTCGCAAGAAGCGTCAGGGCATGACTGGTAGGTCAGGGTTTTAACCCTGACTGCCGACAAGTGCAACAAAACAAATGTCGGGCTTTAGCCCCTGAGGGACTGCAAACGAGACGTGCCGGTTATTCTCTGAGATACGGTCAAGCGGAGCGGCATGGTTTTTTCAGCTCTTGCTCTTGGCCCTCGGCTTCGGCGAGGACTTTTCCGTCGAGTCGGGCCGGTCCGTGCGAACGGGAAGTCCGCTGATAAGTCCGCGATAGTTTGTGAGGCGTTGGCCCAGAATCACCACGCCCTTGGACGTGATCTCATACTCTCGAATATCCTTGGCATGATTCCCGCCCCGCATCTTGATCACCACCATGATCTTGCGAAGCTGGCCCTCGATGGATACGTACCGCAGCCGGATGATGTCATCGGTGAGGAAAGAGATTGAGTAGGTGCTGAACGGGAATTCAGTAAAGGACTCATCCACCTCAACGGTGCTCAGGATCGTCACCCCGATTCCCGTCAAGGCGAAGATCATCCGATAGAGGGATTCGCGAAAGTCGGCGCGGAAGCCGGGCGACAGAGCCATTTCAAAGCCCGCCAGGGAATCGATCACCAGGCGCTTGGCGCCAATCTTGGTCACTGCGTCGAGAATCGAATGCATGGTTTCATCCACCGAGAGATCCAGGGGGCGGAGATAGAGGATTTCGAGCTTTCCGTCTTTCTGCGGCGTTTCCAGATCCAGGCCTAAACTTGTGGCCCGCTCCGCGTATGCTTGCGGGCGTTCTTCAAAGACCGCGATGATTCCCGGCTCCCCCTTTCGTATGCCTTCGGCAATGAATTGGGTTGCCAGGACCGATTTCCCGGTTCCCGAAGACCCTGCCACCAGGACACTATCGCCTTCGCGAACGCCCCCGCCCAGCATCTGATCCAGGTCCGGTATTCCGAAGGAAAGGCGCCGATGGCTGGGTGGATCTTTCAGGTGTCCGATCAACCCAAACGTGCGCGAGAAGGCTTGCACTCCGGCATTGGTGATGCGGAATGTGTGCAGCCCCGGCACGGAATTCTGTCCACGCAGTTTTATAACCTGCAACTTCCGAACGATGGAATTTCGCTCCGCCGTTTGGCGCAGCCAGATCAGCCCATCGGCGACGGTAAAGATGGGATTGTCGCGTAGCTCGTCCTCAGCGTATTCGCCGATCAGGAATGTCGTAGCTTGCCAACTGGCCAGAAACAGGGCCAGCCGTTGTATGAAGGATTGCAGGTCCATGTCGCTTTGCGGCTTCCGTACCATGGTGCGGAAGGAGTCGACAACCACGACGGCGGGGTTGGCCTTTTCAACTTCCTTGGTAATCTGCTCCAGGACCGCGCCTAGGTCATTCTCCATCACTACCTGGCTCAGGTTGATAAAGCGGATGGAGCTGTGCAGCTTGGCCGGATCGAAGAACGTGTATTGTTGCTGGTAGCGCAGCATTTTTATGGCGGATTCGCCCAGCACCGTGAAGTAGAGTGCGGGACGCTCCGGGGTGGCGTTGGCAAACACAAACTGGTGCGCCAGCGTGGTCTTGCCGCTGCCGGGTTCGCCCGCGATGATGTTGAAAGAATATTCGGGAAGACCTCCGCCCACGATCTCGTCAAGGCCCGGAACTCCGGTCGGTAGTTGGTGGATCGCTACTTTGTCTTGCGTGCTCACGCTGTTCTCCTGTTTGCCAAACTAGGATCGTCAAAGACTTCATCTGGCCATGTATTCCTCAGCAGGCTTAATGTTAAAGCTTCGCCAAGGAAGATACAAAGCAGTCCGAGTATGAGTGCGATGAGAATAACTCCGCCCTCGCAAGACGGATATTTGCCAGCCCGTTCCCTGTCAATGTTGAATTGTGGTTCAAGCTCGCCCAGGCCCTGCAAAGCTCCATCCGCGGTGACTCGCGCCGCGCTAAGGCTGGGTGCTTCTCTTTTGGCCAACGCCAGGGCGCGAGTGGCGAGCGATAGAAAACCGGCAACTCCAACAAATTCATCAATACACTGGCGCAGCTTCTCATAGACGCGAAGGGTCGGGGAATCCATGGGCTCGAAGGTCTTGCCCGCGCCGGCTTCATAAGTAAGAAGACTGTGGGCAAAATCTCGCATTCTTGGGGTAGCCGTCATGTTCAACCCTGCATCGTTTAAGGTAGCAGATTCCGATTGCCGTTACACGCTTCGTAAGAAGATCAGGGTGGCGATGCTGTCCTTTCTTGAAGCGCCCCTGCGGTTGGGTGTTCGACATCCCCAGCAGCTCTGCATGCGGCGCTGGCGGAACTCAATTCACATAGCCATTCGTTTGCGGGTTGGTCGCGTCTTCTTGCGGGCCGCCAGCCTTGCTCCGGATGAGTGTAAAAATGTCCAATACAGCGGCAATATTGCGAATGTTCCCCGCAACACTCACCAGTCCATCTACCATGCCGGGATGTTTGTCCGCCAGGGTTTCAATACGTTCGCTCACGCTCCTCAGCCGGTCAATTTCTAACAGAAGGTCTCCGAAAACCGCGGCGATGACCAATCTATCGGCCTCTGAGTCTGTCGTGTCCGCTGTGATCGTGGCCGGCACTGTCGTCTCGTCAACCTGAAGGCGTAAATCTTCTAGCAAACGCAGCGTTGTTGCCTCGCCAAGGAAGGTAAGAAACAGCCCGAGTAACTGCGCAATCAACATGATCCCGGTCTCGTCATCTTCATCCGTGCCCGATTGGGATTCAGCTTCGCCAAGGCCGCGCAAGACTCCATTCGCCGATATTTGCACCGCGCCGAGCCGGGGATATTCCGACTTGGCCAGTGCCAAAGCACGGGAAGCGAGCGCCTGAAAACCATCAACCCCCACGGATGCGCCGAGTTGCCGGCGCAGCCTCTCATAAGCGCGCACAATTGCAGGTTCGGTTTGCAGGGAGGTCGTACTTGCTTCAGCCTCGCAAGCAACCAGGCTGCGAGCCAAATCACGCGTCTTTTGTGGAGGAAGCATCGGTTCTGTTCCTTTGCATGCTTCGCCTCTCGCCTTAAGCGGGAGGGATCTACCATCATAGTACTCTTCTGCCCATAGTACTCGTCTGCCGATTGCTTGGTTGGTGGGTGACCCACACCTCAATCTTCCACCAAGATTTGTGCCCCAGGTCCGTGGGGTGGAGGTCTCGACTTTGAGACATGGGAAACCATTTCTGACGGCATCCCGCTCTCCGCTCTTACGGCTCCACATGCAACGGCTTCTCCTTGGCCGTCGGCATTTTAACCTTCAGAATCTTCGCCACCGTCGGCGCAATCTGCCGCATATCCACCACGCCCAGATCGCGATGGCGCGCGATTCCCTTCCCCACCGCAAAAAACGACGCGCGCATCTCCGGATACTCCGGCGAAAATCCGTGCGAACCCCTTACCGTCGGAATCACCGTAACCAGATCGCCGCTGGTCGCCGCGCCCAGGTAGTAGCCCGGCTTCAGCACCACCAGATACGCCGCATCCGGAAAAGTTCCGCGCTTCTTCATCGCCTCGCGATCCAGAATCTGCGCAATGCCGCTCGCCGGGTCCGCGGCCAGCTTGTCCAGCATCGCCTTCACCTGCTGCTCGGTCTCGTGATCGTTCGCGTCCTTCAGCATGATCGCCGCCATCCCGCCCGCGCCCCACGGCTCCGCCTTCCATGCCGTAATCACCGGAGCCTTGGTTGCCGGATTGATCGTCGCCTGCACCAATCCCGCCTGCAAAAACGGAATATACAAATTCACCCAATGCGTGATGTTCATGAATCCGTGGTCGGAGACCACCACCACCACCGCCGCCGGGTCCGCCGCCACCGCCGCCTTCGTCAGCCGCGCCACCATCCCGTCCAGCGCTTCGAGGTCCGCGCATGCCTCCGCGCTGAAGGGACCATGCGCGTGCTGCGTGTCGTCCAGCGAACTCAGGTGCAGCGTCATGAACCCCGGCTTCAGCCGCCGCAAAATCTCCACCGTGTAGCGCGTCTTGATCTCGTCGCCGCCGATGCTGGTGTCGTTGCCCATCATGTACTCGCCCGCCTTCGGCTCCAGCTCCTTCAGCAGCGTCACCGGACGCGAGATCGCCGCCATCAGCAACCGGTCCTCCGGATTCAGCGTCCCCGACCCGCCCGATGGATCGGCGCTCCGCCAGTACTCCGGAATCAGCCAGTCCACATCCGCCGCCCCCGCGCTCACCGGCCAACCCACGCTCGCCGTGCGCAAGCCTCCCTGCCGCGCTGCCTTCCACAGCGTTGGAACGCGGATCATCGGCGCGTACCAGTTCCATGCGCTCGAATAATGCTGCAGCGGATCGAATTCGAGGTTGGCGTAAATGCCGTGCTCCGCCGGCCAAACGCCCGTCACCAACGTCGTGTGGCTCGGATAGGTCACCGTCGGCCAAATCCCCACCACCCCCTCGGCATACGTTCCGTCGCGCAGCAGCGTGCGCAGATACGGTATCTTCATCCCATGCGCATCGGCCTGCGTAATGTATTCCGGCTTCAGCCCATCAATGGAAATCATCAGCACCGGCGCCGCATAACCCAGTTGCATCAACGCGGCCCCCAGCGCCAAAACCGTCAGCAACCGCACAAAAAATCTGCGAGAAATTCTTTTCATGAAAGACGCTCCTCCGACAATGCGATCTGTCCACAACAAGTCTATAGCGCCCGGCTGCCCCACTCTCGCTTGTAATCCAGAGTGATGCAGGTGCCCCATCCATTCGCGTTCTTTGCGAATGGGTGGGGCACATATATCTATTGTTCTTTATTGTTCTTTATTGTTCTTTGTTACCAGTTCCCTAACCCTTACCATCCCATCTGCCTCATCCGCTCCTGAATAATCTCGCTGTAGTGATTCATGCGCTCCGGCCGCCGCTTCAGTGGAGCCGGCAAAATCGCCGCCAGCCGCGCCGACTCTTCCCGCCCCATATTCCGCGCCGCCACCCCCTCGTACGTCCGGCTCGCCGCCTCCGCGCCATAAATTCCCGGCCCCCATTCCACCACGTTCAGGTACAGTTCCAGAATGCGCTGCTTGCCCAGCACCAACTCCGCCACCGGCGCCAGCGTGGCCTCCGCGCCCTTGCGCAGAAACGACCGCCCCGTTCCAAAAAACAAATTTTTTACCAGTTGCTGCGTCAGCGTCGAGCCTCCGCGCGTGCGCCCGCCTTCCATGTCCTCCTCGGCGGCGATTTCCATCGCCTGCCAATCGAACCCATGGTGCTGGTAGAAGCGCGCGTCCTCCGCGGCAATCACCGCGTGCTGAAAGTCGGGCGAAATCTGGCTCAGCGGAACGAATTTGTACCGCTCGCGATACGGCTTGTGGTGAATCCATGCCTGCCAGCGGCGTTCGATATGCACCGCGGTTGTCGGCGGATCGATCCACCGCGCGGCCACCAGCATCAGCGCCGCCAGCAACCAAAGCAGCGCCACGCCGATCACAACCCATCGCACCAACGATCGCAGAAATCCCTTCCGCATCGCGGTCTTGGTGTGTGTCGGAAGCGGAGTCTTGCCGCCTGTGTTTCTCCCTGTCATCCCATTTCAGAATAATCGATAAAGTTGGGCGCCCCACCCTCGCCGCTGTCATCCTGAGCGTAGCATAGCGGAGTCGAAGGACCTGCTTCTTGTAACTTTTGCGGCTAGGGTGGGATACCTCGAACTTCGGCTGCCCACCCTCGCCACTGTCATCCTTCGCGCCCCACAAATGCTGTCATCCTGAGCAGAGTCGAAAGCCTGCCCTGAGCATCGCCGAAGGGGACCTGCGGTTTTTTCTATGCTTTGAAAGGGCACGGTTTTAACCGTGCCACCATGCCATCCACTTGTTTTTTGAAAATCAACCCACGCGGCGAAGCCGCGTTCAAATCCTCTCTTCCCCGCGCACCCTGCAAATGCTGTCATCCTGAACGCAGAGCCCCACACGTCGGTGCACGATAAGGCGATTGCGCGTCAACTGAGAAAGGATCTGGCAAAAGATCAGTAGTTCCTACCATCACGGATGCAAACATTGTGAATGCGAACATGATTCTCGGTACAAAGTCTGATTTGAAACACATCTGCCAAGTAATTCATTGGGACGGATGCGGACTAATCTGACTATAGCTGCTTACTTAACCATGCCTGCAATTTGCGCGCGCCCAAAGCCCCCTCTACGTTATTCGCCCCAACGTACCCCTCTATAGCCTCCTGCACCTCGGAGACAGCTTCTTTCTTGCGGCCCATCGCAATGAGAACGCGAGCCAGGCCCTCACTGTGCTTTCCGTACATTTCGCAATAGTCTGCAAACTCCAAAGCCGCTGGTACCTTTGAGTGACTCGCCCCCCATTGCTTCAAGAGGTCCTGAACCAGGGCGCGTGCTCTCATGAACACAACCTCGGCCTGCTTCCACTGTTTTAGTTGGCGGTGACATTCACCAATATTCCCGAGGTCCGAAGCGATACCCCAGGTATTACCAACGGACTCCTCCATCGCCACGCTCTTATACAACGCAACGAGGGCTTCTTCGAGATGTCCACTCCGGGCTAAGGCAAGACCCTTTGCAGAGAATTCCTGGGCCACGCTTGCATTCTCCACGGCCGCGAGCATTTCGTCTGCATTCGCTCCCGGTGTAACCGGAGCATTTCCAACGCCAATTACCTCTGCCTCTCCGGAATCAATCTTCTTCAGCAAGTCATGCAAAGATCCTTCACCGTAGGTCATCATTCACCTCAAAACAGGCTCGTTACGCCATTCTCTTGGATACTGCAAACATCGACGCCGCAAACAGCCCGATAGCGCCTGTTGATCTCATTCACAATGTCCGTCTTGCCGGTCGTCGATGCCAAAGAGTTCTGCACTTCTTCGGCGGATGCCCCTGCCGATGCCAGAATCGATACCCGCGCCAAAGCGCGCGTCAGGTCCACATCATCCAGAATGCCCAGCACACCCTCACTTCGCATCCGCTCAAAAAATGCCGCTTCGTGGGATGGAGCGAGCCCGGCCACAATCGCGGAACGATACACTTCGCCGGCGCCTTCACCTGCCCAATATAGGAATTTCTCGCGCTCCTTTTCGGGAAGAATCGTCCCTACAGCGTCCTCGAACCAAAACCCCATCTCCCGGTCACGGCTCAGGGCGTCCTGTAGTCCGTCCCAAAAAGGAAACATAGAGCGCAATTTGTCCGGCTTGAAACCTCGCGCATACGAAAGCAATAGGTGAACACCCGCGCCAGTGATGAGAACCGGCGCGTAAAACAGATCGGAGCAGGACAATACAATCTCCAGATGGCCCGTCCCAGAGTGCACCTCAAAGGCGCTTGCCTCCACGGCCGACTCAAGCTGAAACGAAGGCGACGCTAGGCTCACGCGATCGCCAATCAGTTTCCATTCCACATCGAGGGAAAAGAGGCGAACTGCTCGACGGCCATTAAAGAGCCCATTCTGATACGTCATCATGCCGGCTGGCAGGCGTCCATCCAAATCAGCTTCCGGCTCCTTTTGATAGTGAAGCCACCGCCCCAATACGGCGCTGGCCCGGTGAACCTCAGTATCTGAAAATATTCCCATGGTATTTGGCAGGTCGCCGTCCACAGGAACGCTGCTGATGCCGTGAAGTTTCACGCCGCCCACGGTTTTTCCCACGCGCGTTGCGCTTTGCATTGCGTCACGTCGAAGCGCAGGCAGTTGCGGGTCATCGAAGAAGCGGTCCAATGACGCCACGGCTGTCTGGGCTATTGCCGCCGCGTACTTCGCGGGAGAGAAGTCTCTCTCTCCTGACACTTCAAGGATATGAATTACCTGTCTCAAGTCACCATACACAACGCCGATGCAATAACTAAGGAACTTGTCCGCGTCAGCAAAAAAACTGTCTTGCCGCGCGGCCAGCCGCCAGTAATGCCGAATGAGCGCATATCCCAGGAGATATCCACCGTCGCTTGTATCGAACCGAGAAGACAACAAACTGGCCTTCTGCTCAGCGAGCGACTCCCTGGCAAGCCGAAGCTTCGTTCGGAGAAAGTCGCCGGTTAACGCATCCCCATAGAAGGCTGTGCCGAGCAATTCCGTGACCAGCATGGCGAGAGAATGAGGCTCATCCCGCCCGGGATAGCAGTCGTACTGCGCAAAAACGGCAAGTCCCTCCGCCAGTGGCTGGAGCGCCATCTCAGCAGCTTCGGAGCGAAGGATTCTATCGGCGAACTGGTTAACGAAAAACTGCTGCGGTGTTTCGTTCATCACCCAACCACTTCGTTGCGCCCCAAATCGGAGGAGCACCAATGCATGGCCAACGGGGGAAAGTAGGGATTGGTGGTGAGTTAGCTCATGCATCACATCCAAAAGCAGATGCCCATCCAACCTGCAATCCAGCAACGCTTGCAGTTCCTTCTCGGTTTGTAGCCTGCCGAGAAATACATTGTTCGATAATAGATTTATATAATTCCGAGCAGCGGAATCACCAGGCATGGCCGACCTCCTGGGCACATATGCATGAGCTAGTCAGCGGTCGCTTGTTTCCTGACCAGATCGACAGCGGCATTTACATTGTCAACTTGCTGGCCGAAGAGTTTTGCAAGAATCTGAACTACTCTGGCCTCAAGAGCGCTCTCCGTGTACTTCGCGGTGCGAATCGTCTCTTCATGTGTCTGCCCATGTTCATCGGTGTAACTGACCTTTCTCGTAGACGATTCCAATGTTCTCGGCTTCATAAGCCAAAGGGCAAGAACGCCCATAGCCCAGGGCGTAGCTTGAGTGATCAAATTCATTACGGCAGCATCGCCTAGCTGTCCGGGTCCGAGTGCCTCCGACGCAGCGACGCGCGCGGTCTCGCTGCCGGCGCGAAGCCGCCGCTGGAGTTCCAAGGCTTCTAAACGGCTCAGCCCGTAGACAATCAGTTCATCTCCCATTCTGCTCCTCCAGGAGTGCCAATGTTGGCGACCCAAGTATACATCGAAAAGCATGAGGCGACACTACTGAGCTCTGCTGGCGGGCAAAATCGACTTGAAGAAGCGATATGGGAAGTGAAGAACTAAGGAAACGCGCCAATACCGGTCGTTGGCTTCCAGGCACGACGACGCGCGAACGCCGGACCCCAGAGTGTATAACCTTTGGTTTGTCGGCTTGCAGGAAGGGCTTTCCACTCCTGCCGTCGGCCCCGGGCGGATTACCCGCTACTCGGAAACAAACATTCAACTGACGCCAACAGACCATGGCACTCACCCAGATCGCCGGAGGCAGTCTGCTCCAAGCCCCGTTTTGAGACCTAAGAAACACCCCCACCCCCGGCCAGGCTCTTTCTATTCCCTATTCCCTATTCCCTACTCCCTACTCCCTACTCCCTACTCCCTATTCCCTACTCCCTGACCCCCATTTTGTGATCACTATCACTTGATTTCGCTTCCCAAATAACCCAATTTTTCGCCAAAAATGGTACGTCTATAAGTGAACTCTTTTTTGCGCGTTTTCGCCCCTGTTCCCTAGTCCATATTCCCTAGTCCCTATTCCCTGATCTCTGATCTCTGACCCCTTCACTTCAGGTACGCGCGCACCAGGTCGATGAGGTCCTCGGCCAGCTCGGGGGCGATCTGTTCCTTGGCGCCGTCCACTAGGTGGAAGCGGATGTGCGTCTCCAGAACCTCGCCCATCAGTCCGTTGACGCCTCCGCGGACGGCGGCCAGTAGCATCAGTTGCCCGCCGCAGTCCTCATCGGCAGCCAGCGAGCGCTCCACGGCATCCAGTTGGCCACGCAGTTTCTTCAATCGTTGCAACAACTTGACCTTTTCCCGATCATGAGTGGTCATGGCAGGCCTCCTCGCTTGACAATACCTACCCCCGGTATGGTATCTACGGAGTGGGGGTATGGTTTCATCTCCATTCTATCCCCGCGTCCTCAATCCTGCGCTACGATTGGAGTGCCTCTCCATGTTCCCCGCCTGCCGCACCAGCCCGACGCTCCTCCGCACCCAGCGTGGGTTCGTCTGCTGGCTGGCTGTCTCCGCGCTGGCGTTCACTGTCTCAACCGCCCACGCCCAGTCACCCGCTGCGTTGCCCTCCGCGCCCCAACCGCAACTCGTGACCGTGCAACAGCTTGCGACAGAAGATTCCAATCCCCTCACGCCCGAATTGCTCGCTCTGGACGGCCAGCATGGCAGCGTTGAACGCCCTCCGGGCACCTCGACCCCTCCTCCTCCCGCCACGCAGGAGGAGCCTATCGCCACCATGGCCCCGTACCACAGCAATGGCCGCTACTGGCTCTCCGGACAGGCCAACATCATCTTCCAGGGCAACCTGCCCTTCCATTCCCCCTACCAAGGCACAAACAGCTTCCTAAACGGCGCAGAGTACAAGACCTCCCTGTTAGGCACCCTCTACACCGCGCTAAGGCCCACGCGCTCAATCCGATATAGCACCGACCTGATCTTCGACATGGAGAGTGCCG
Source organism: Occallatibacter sp. (assembly GCA_050011175.1). GTDB lineage: Bacteria > Acidobacteriota > Terriglobia > Terriglobales > Acidobacteriaceae > Telmatobacter. Next base: position 84,094 of record JBEKJR010000013.1, on the reverse strand, counting down.
GGGGACGCGGCCTGAGCCAGGCGCTGGGTCTGGCCGGCTTCACCAATCTCGACGTAGTGCGCAATCCCACCCTCAGCACCCTACCCTATATGGCCCGTTACCAGATTCACCAGGTCTTCGGCCTGACCGCGAAGACCATCAGTCAGGAGCCCGGCTTCTTCGCGCTGGCTCCGAGCGTGCCTGCGCGCCGCGTCGAGTTCCGCATCGGCAAGATGACCCTGCCCGACTTCTTCGATGTCAATAACCCCGGCTCTGACAGTCACTTGCAGTTCATGAACTGGACGGTGGACAACAACGGTGCATGGGATTATGCCGCCAACACGCGCGGCTATACGGTGGGCGGCATGGCCGAGTACGACGATCGGAGCTGGAGCCTGCGTTACGGCCTCTTCGCCATGCCCACCGTGGCCAACGGCATGGACCTGGACTGGGCTTTCAGCCGAGCCCACGGCCAGAATGGCGAGTTCGAGCTTAGGCATAGCTGGGTGGCGAATCGCAAAGGCGCGCAGCGCGTTCTTTTCTACGCCAACCGTGCCCACATGGGCACCTATCGCGAGGCGGTCGCAGCGTTCCTCGCCGGAACCGACACGAAGCCAAACATTCTGCTGCATGAGCACTTCAGCGCGCTCAAGTACGGATTTGGATACAACACCGAGCAGGAGCTGACAGAGAATTTGCGCGTCTTTGGCCGCTTCGGCTGGAGTGAGGGCCAGCACGAGTCTTACGCTTACACTGAGGTGGACCAGACGGTCGAGGCGGGCAGCGACTACGCCGGCGCGCGCTGGCATCGGCCAGCAGACAAGATCGGCCTGGCCGCAGTCACGAACGCTATCAAGCGCGACCACCAAAATTATTTGAAGCTGGGCGGGTTAGGGTTTCTTTTGGGCGACGGCAACCTCCGCTATGGCCGCGAAACCATCGTCGAGAGCTACTACAACTGGCACGCTTGGCGGGGATTGTTTTACGCTGTCGATGTGCAGCACATCAACAACCCCGGCTACAATCGCGACCGCGGCCCGGTATGGGTGGGGTCAGTGCGCGCGCACGTGGATTTTTGATGGCAGGGTCGGGAATGATCAGCCGAATAGTCGCTTACTTCACCGTTCCGGCAGACTGGGCTTGCGTTTTCTGTTCCAGGGGGAGGGTAACAATGACTTCGTTGGGCTTGATGTAGTGCAGCGTGCCACGCGCCACAATGCCGATGGCGTCCGGGTTTGACTTGAGCTGCTCGATGCGCTCGCGCAGGAGGGCATTCTCCTGCTGGAGGTCCACAATCTCCTTGCGCAACTGCCGGTCCTCGGCACGCTTCTGTTGCCAAGCCGACAGCCCGTTTTTTTCGTAAACCACCTGCCACCCCAACCAGAGTGTCAGCGCCACGGCCAAAACAGAGGCTGGCAGGGGCCACATACGCCGCGCAAAGTCCCGCACGCGCTTTGTCAGAGAGCGGATAACAGTTCCGTCTCCCGCTTTGTTCTTTCCGGCTTGCGACCTTTCGCTCGGCATAGAATCCATCTCGTTCCTATTGGAGTACAAATTTTTTGGCCGCCGCGCTGAGCGTCTCCACGTCCTGCTCGCTGCGCGCCTCGGTGTAGGCTCGCACCACCGGCTCGGTTCCTGAGAGGCGATAACAAACCCAGGAGCCGTCTGCCAGAATCAGCTTCAGCCCGTCGGTCCTCACCACTTGCGCTACTTTGCGCCCGCTTAGCTCCGCCGGATCGGCCTTCAACTTCTCAGTGAACGCGGTCATGCCTGCCGGGGTCAAGCGAAAGTTCTCCCGAATCGGATAGAAGGAACCAACCTTGGCAAATATTTCTTTCAGTTGCGCGCCCAGGCTCTTGCCGCGAGTGGCCACCATCTCGGCTGCCAGCAGGCCGGCCAGCACGCCGTCTTTTTCCGGCACGTGGCCGCGGATGGTCAGTCCCGCTGACTCCTCGCCGCCAATGGCGATCTTGTCGCCGTTGATCAGTTCGCCAATGTACTTGAAGCCCACCGGCGTCTCGTAGAGCGGGACATTGTGGAAATCAGCCAGGGCGTTGATGAGATTGGTCGTCGCCACGCTTTTGGCCACTCCGTTGCGCCAGCCGCGTGTCTCCACCAGGTAATCGAAGAGCAGCGCAAGAATGTAGTTCGGCTGGATGAAGGCGCCGTCCGCATCCAGAATGCCAAAGCGGTCCGCGTCGCCGTCGGTGGCCAGGCCGAGAGCCGCGCCGGTCTCCCGCATCTTCGCCCTGGCATCGCACAGCAGTGGCTCGTCCGGCGCTGGCGCATGACCGCCGAACAAAACATCACGATAATCGTGGACCGTCTCGATCCCTACGCCAGCCTCGCGCAGAATCTCCGAGCTGTACCCTCGCCCCGCGCCCCAGAGCGGGTCGTAGACCACCTTGATTCCCGACTTCGCAATGACCTTCAAATCCACCAGCTCGGCCAGCCGCTTCAGAAACGCGGGCTTCACGTCGGCCGTTTCGAAGCCGCCTTGAGGAGGATTTGCTACAGAAATCGTACCTCCCACAGCGCTGAGGCTGGCGATGGACGCCTCAATCTGTTTGGTCACTTCGGGCAAGGCCGGCGCGCCGTCGTGCGTGGAATACTTGATGCCGTTATACTCCGGCGGATTGTGCGAGGCGGTAAAGTTGATGGCTCCGGAGGTCTTCCGCTCGCGCACTGCATAGGCAATTGCCGGCGTGGGCGCGGCCTCGGGAATGATGATTGGCGTGACGCCGGCTCCGGCCAGCACGCGCGCCGCTTGATCCACAAAGCTCTCGCCGAGGAATCTGGGGTCGCGGCCCACCAGCACGCGGTGCGGCGGCGGCTGCGTCTTCACGAATGCGGCAATTCCCGCCACCGCCAGCCGGATATTGGCCACAGTAAACTCATCGGCCACAATCGCCCGCCAACCGGAGGTGCCAAACCTGATCCCTGTCGCCATCACATTCCCCACGCCGGTTTCAACCGGTGCTGATTTCATACTGCTCTACCTAGCTGCACGGCGGCAAGCCGATGCGGCAACGAATCCGGATATTTTTGCTTTATATCGACCGGGAAAGCGTCTATCATGAAGCAGGAGACTTCTCATGGCCACCCAAACCTATGAAAGCGCGCTGCAGATGGCTGAGTCGCTGAGCCTCGAAGAACGGCTTCGCCTGATCGAAGAACTTAAGTCCCGTACAGGCGAGAGCGCCGCCTCCGAGCCGCAGCACAGCATCATGGAGTTGCGCGGTCTCGGCAAGGAGATCTGGGAAGGGATTGACGCCCAGGAATACGTCAATAGCGAACGCGCCTCATGGAATGGATAAGAAAACTGCACGGAACGATTGTCGGCCTGGACACAGCGCCGCTGATCTATTTCGTTGAATTGCATCCGGTCTATCTTCCTTTTGTTGATCCTTTCTTTGAAGCCGTGGAGCGTGGAGACATTCAGGTCGTCACTTCGACGCTAACGTTGACAGAAGCTCTTGTTTACCCTTACAGGCACGGCAATCAAAGTTTGGCCCAGCAGTATTCCCACATTCTGCTGAATTCTCGCAATCTGAAAACTCTCCCCATCTCCTCAGAGATCGCCGTGGAAGCCGCCCGGATTCGTGCGATATATGGATTAAAGACCCCTGATTCCATTCAACTTGCCACCGCACGAGTTGGCCAGGCGACAGCCTTTTTCTCGAATGATGATGGATTCGAAACGATTCCCGGCCTGAATTTGATCCTGCTAGACCATCTCCTGGCAGCTCCTTAGACCTCGAGTCGTACAACCGGCTCGCCACCCCTCATTCACTTACGATGGAAGCCCCCATGTCCGAAGCCCCGCCGCCAATTCGCATCGTCCTAACCACCGTCGCCAACCCGGAGGATGCTGCGCTACTAGGCCGCGCGCTGGTCGAAGAACGGCTGGCCGCCTGCGCCACTCTGATTCCCGGCGCTCAGTCCATCTACCGCTGGAAGGGCGAGATCGAATCCGCGACCGAGACTCTGCTGCTCATCAAGACCAGCCAGGAGCAACTGGCCGCGCTGGAAGCTCGTCTACACGAACTGCACAGTTACCAGACGCCGGAGTTTCTGGTTCTGGAGGTCGATGCAGCCAGCCAGCCCTACCTCGACTGGCTGCAAACCAGCCTGCGGCAGCCGTGACGCCTGACTCCAATGCCCGGTAACTCAGTTTCAATGCCCGCCCCGTCTGGTATTCTTAGCGTGGTTTATTCCCATGCGCTGGTTACTGTTGTTACTTCTTGTATCGCTTGCGGCGCTGCTGATTGCAGCCGCCGGGGGGGCGCATCACATCTGGGCCCAGCACAGACGAAGCCGCTCCAGGCATTCAGCCAGCGCGGGCGCGGCTTCCGGTTCGGTTGAGGAAACCGACATAGAAACAGAACTCTAGGGTCACTGGTCAGTCCCCTGGCGAACTTTCGCAGTTACTCGTTGAAAGGACGTTCATTCCCTATGAGTAATCCCAACAACAAGCAGGACGCTAACCCGGCCGAGATGATCGATATCTCCATCGCTCACAGTCCCGACTCTGACGACGCCTTCATGTTCTACGGGCTTGCCACCAACAAGGTCCGTGTTCCCGGCTACCGCTTCTCCCACACCCTTTGCGACATCGAGACCCTCAACCGTCGCGCACTCGACGAAGCCTTTTTCGACGTGACCGCCATCAGCTTCCACGCCTACCCCTACGTGCAGAAGAACTACGCCCTGATGGGTTGTGGAGGCAGCGTGGGTGAGGACTACGGCCCCATGGTCGTCTCCAGCAAGCCGCTGGAGCCCGGTGAGCTGGGCAGCATCAAGATCGCCATTCCGGGCACCCTGACGACAGCCTATCTGGCGCTCAAGATCTTCAATCCGGCCATTCAGACCGAGACCGTGCCCTTCGACCAGATCATTCCGGCGATTCAGGCCGGAACTTACGACGCCGGGCTCATCATCCACGAAGGCCAGCTTACTTATTCCGCCAGCGGGCTCAACAAAGTTCTCGACCTGGGCGTGTGGTGGCGCGAAACCACCGGCCTGATCCTCCCGCTGGGCGGCAACGCCATCCGCCGCTCGCTGGGCCCCGAATCCCACAAAATCATTTCAAAAGCCCTGCGCGAGAGCATTCAGCATGCCCTGGATCACCGCGAGGAGGCGCTGGAATACGCCATGCAGTTTGCCCGTGACCTGGATGCCGGTCTGGCCAGCCGCTTCGTCAACATGTACGTGAACCAGCGCACGCTGGACTATGGCGCTGACGGCCGCGAGGCCATTCGCAAGCTGCTCAAGCTGGGCCACAAGCGCGGCATCATCTCTATCGCGCCCAAAGTTGACTTCGTCGATTAGATTCGCAGTGCTGGCGTGCCGCCAGTTTCTACTTGCCGGTAAACTCCTTTGCGATCTCCGTCAAGGCGTCCCATGTGTCGGTGCGGAATGGCGCGGCGGGCAGGCCCGCGGCGTTCGTCAGGTTGCAACCGATGGGATAGTTAGCCCAGGCATAGCGCACCGCGACCGGCGTTGCCACCTTGTCGCTCTGTACAATGACCGTGTCCCCGTCGATGGTTGCCTCCGCGTCGACAAAGTGCTGATCCTCACCCGCAATCTGGAACCACTTCAGCGGACCATCCTTGGCGGCCAATCCTCCGTCCACATGCGTGAAGCGGATGCGGATGGCATGGCCTTCAACCTTCATCGAGCTGTAACGCGGCCCCGAGAATTCCAGTTTGCGGTGATATGCATTGGCCAGCGCGATGAGCGCCAGGCGTTCGCCCACAGGCGCTTTGTTCTTGGGATGCACGTTGTCGGGATCGCCGGCATCGATAGTGACCGCGAGCCCGCTGTTGGGCAGCGATAAAATCTGCGCCTGGCCCTCGCGCACCATGGGATTGTTGCTGACGTTTTTTAGCGCCGGCAACTGCACCGCATAGAAGGGAAATTCCCCTTCGCCCCACAGCTTGCGCCACGAGGTTACCATCGTCTCCATCACGTGCGGATAGAGCAGTACGCCTTCTATGCTGCCCACGATGGATTCGCCCTGATACCAGATTGCGCCGCGAATGCCATAGGGAATGACCGGATGCAACATGCCGTTAAAGAGTACGGTCGGCTCATGCTGATCCTGAACGGGGTCGCGCATCGGCCCGGGCCTCACCACTGATCGGCCGTTGATGGTCTGAGGAGCCGGCGGCGCATTGGCCGCCGCAACGCCCGGATGCGTCTTATAAAAGTCTTCCAATGCATCGAAGCGATCAAGCATCGGCTTCATTCGCGGATCGGCGGCAATTGTTTCGCGCGGCACCCACGCCTCCGCCGTACTGGCGCCATACGCCACCGTCAGAATGCCAACTGGGACGTGCAGGCGCTGCTGCATGTCGCGCGCAAACAGGTAGCCCACCGCGGAGAAGCCGGGAACCGTCTCCGGGCTGCAAATCTTCCACTCGCCTTTCACATCGTCCCTGGGCGTATAGGACTTCTCATCCTTCACCGTGAACATGCGGATAGTGGGGTAGTTGGCGGCGGCAATCTCCTTGTCTTCATCCAGCATCCCGGCATACGGCGCCACTTTTTTCGAAACCGTAAACGCCATGTTCGACTGCCCGGAGCCGAGCCAAACCTCTCCAACAAGAACATCGTGGATGGTGAGCGAGTTCGTGCCCTGAATCTGTATCTCATAGGGCCCGCCGGCCTTCAGCTTGCGCAGGCGCAACATCCATTTGCCATCTAGACCCGCGGTGGTCGAGCGGCTCTTGCCGTTGAGCGTAATCTTCACCATTTCGCCGGGGGCAGCCGTACCCCAGATGGGCGCCGGCATTCCTCTCTGCAAAACCATGTGGTCGCTGAACAGGGCAGCGGGCCTTACCTCGGCAAGAGCAATGGCTGCGAACAGCAGAAATATGCAGCATACGACTGCAGAAAAGCGTCTTTGCATGGACCCTCCTGGCTTGAGCCACTCACTGATAGGGTAGGTTCCGTTTGCAGTGAAATCAGATGGATAACCTGGAAGAGAATCATATCGCCCGCAAAACTGAACGAAGCGAATATAAAGGCTTGCGGAGAAGGTGGTCAAATGCGGCAGTCAGCCCATATTTGGCTCTGCGACATGCACTAGATTCCCTCGCTGATGACCTTTGGCACCTGTATTCCCGCCCAACAGTTATTGAAGGCACCCAAGAATCCCTGATGTTCTCTAAATAATTTCTAACTATCGCCGATGCATTCACTATCGAGGTTGTTTGAATGCTCGCCAATTCCACCCCCGTCTACCTTCTTGCATCGCCCGATCCTGCATTGCTCGCTGAGCTTGAACCGCTGCTTGCCACCGACGGAGCACGCGTGGAAATCTTCCTCACCGCCGAGACAGCTCTGCTTGCTCTGACCGCTGCCCATGCGCCCACGCTGGCCCTGATCGATGTCAATCTGCCCGGCATGGAGCCCTCAATGAGTATGGGTCAATTATTGGCGTCGGCGCGCGCCGAGGCGGCAGGCCGCCGCTACCCGATTGTCCTGATTTCGGACACTGTCACGCAGGAGTGGATCGACCGTCTGGCCGAGGGCGTCATTGACGACCTGGTGCCGCGCTCCGCCGAGCCGGCCTTCCTGAGGCTCCGGTTGCAAGCGGTGCTGCGCGAACATCGCCGCTGGCGCGAGCTGGAAATGCTGCGTGAGGCCGCCGCGCTCAACGCCCAGACCGACCACCTGACCGGCGTTTACAACCGCGAAACCATGCTCTCCATGATGTTTCGCGAGACCGACCGCGTGCAGCGCATGAAGAGTTCGCTGTGCATGATTCTCTTCGACATCGATGACTTCGGCCACTGGAACACGCGCCTTGGCTCGGAGACCTGCGACGAGTTGCTCTGCCAGGTGGTTGCTCGCACCGCGCGCCTGCTGCGCAGCTATGACCTGCTGGGCCGCACCGGTAAGGACGAGTTCATGATCGCTCTGCCCGGCTGCTCCAGCGTCAACGCGGTCATGATGGCCGAGCGACTGCGCATGGATGTCTTCTCCTCGCCCTTCCGCGTCAACGGCGACGCCGTTCGCATCTCCGCCTGCTTTGGCATCGCCGCCAGCCTGGGCCGTTCTCCGGTGGTGGTTCTGCGCGATGCTGAACAGGCGCTGCTGGTGGCCAAGGCCAGTGGTCCCGAATCCATCCAGTGCGCCGGTGACTTCCCCGAACCCAACGCCGCTCCGGTCGCCTTCCTCTCCTCAACCTCTGAGGACGAACTGCTGGCCTGGTAGAGTGGCATCAGGAGCCGGCGTACCCTGACTCAACATTCAGGGGGTCATCTTCCGAGTTGCCGGCAATGCTGTCGCCGATAGCTGACAGAATGCGGTGCCGAATGATTTACTGTTGGAGGAGAAATCAGATGGACAACCACGCAGTCAAGAATCCAAGCCGCCGCAATTTTCTGTGCACAGCGCCCGTCGCCGCCGCCGCAGGCCTCACCCTCGCCGATGCAACGCTGTTTGCGTCGTATGCGGCCGGTCAGAACGCATCGCCTGCCACGCCGGCTGGCTTTCAACTCTTCACCGCGCAGCGCATTCAGGATGGCATCAAGGCTTTGCAAGCCAAGCCCGGCAACGACAATCTCTTCGGTTCAAAGGAATGCACGGTTGTTCTGACCACCGAGACGGCCAAGAGCGCCAAGGAGTTCGAGTGGCACGAGAACCGCGACCATGTGTTGCTGATCCTCAAAGGGTCAACGGTCTACGAGGTGGGCGGGAGCCCTAAGAACGGACGCAACACCAAGCCCGGAGAGTGGCTTGCGCCCGCGGCGGAGGGTGCCACCACCCTTTCACTCAAGAAAGGCGACATGCTGGTGATTCCGCGTGGAACGCTGCATAAGCGGAGCACCGCGAAGAGCGTAACCTTTTTCCTGATCTCGGGAAACGGTACCGTAAAAACGTAGCGAACGCAGTACATTAATTGTTCCGCAAAACGTGATCCGGCAATTTGCGCTTGGGTAAACATGCAGATATGGAATATGTCTGCCCCCGCATGAGACTTGACTGGATGTGCGTGAGGCGCTACACTTAACACATGATTAAGAGCTTTCGGCACGCTGGAATTGAGAAATTCTTCAAGACCGGGAGCAAAGCTGGAATTCAACCTGCTCATGCCGCCAAGCTCTCCGTTCAGCTTTACGCGCTGGATGTGGCAAAATCGCCTTCCGACTTGAACACGCCAGGATGGCGCTTGCATCAACTGAAAGGCAATCTGGAAGGCCATTGGTCCATCCGGATCAGCGGCAATTGGCGGCTCACATTCAGATTCGAAGGAGAAAACGCAATTCTGGTTGACTATCAGGACTATCACGGGAGTTAACATCATGACGCAAATGTTCAATCCGCCTCATCCGGGCAAGGTCTTGCGCGAGTACCTTGGAGACAGGGACGTAACTACCGCCGCTAAGAAACTGCATATCTCGCGCACCACGCTTTCGCGCATTCTCAACGGTGCGTCAGGCATATCGGCGGATATGTCGCTGCGCCTGTCAGACGCGCTCGGAACCCACGCCAGCTTTTGGTACGATCTGCAAGCAGGCTACGATATATGGCAAGCATCCCACAAAAAGCGGCCCAGAATTGAACGTTTCGACATCGCCGCGTAAGGGGCCGGCTATCCTTGCGAATAGTGCGCCTATGAATGTCTGTGATCTTCCACCCTTTTTGCGGTGAGATTGCGAAACGGATAGTGCAAGGGTGGATACCACGATATTTACACCAGCGTACTCTGACCCACTTACCCCTCTTCCGCCCCCAGCCCCAAAAACTCCTGAAAGACATCGTTCGACAACAGCTGCCCTTGCGCGGTCAGCCGAACCGTCTTGCCATTGGAGACAAGCAATCCTGCCTCCACCAGCCGCGCGACGACTTTGAGCGCCGGCTCGACCATCGCCGCGCCAAACTCCCGCTGCACGGCGGCAATATCAACGCCCGCGTTCAGCCGCAGCCCCAGGAACCACGCCTCCTCGTGCTGCTGCTCGTGAGTGAGCCACGTGCTCTCGACCGGCTCAGAGCCCGCGAGATATGCCTTCAGGTTGTCAGTGGTGGTGGAGCGCAAAACACGGTGGCCTTCACCCGCTGCCAGCATGGAGGAGGCGTCGAGGCCCAGGCCAAGGTAAGGCCGCCGCTGCCAATAGCGCAGGTTGTGCCGCGATTCCATTCCAAAACGGCAGAAGTTGGAGATCTCGTATTGCGCCAGGCCGGCCTGCCCCAGAACCTCGATAGCGCGCCCATACATTTGCGCAATGGCATCGTCATTGGGAACAAGATCCGCGTGGTAGCGCGTGCCTGCGCTGAGCACCTCGCGTCCCAGGCGGGAATCCTGGTCCACTTCCAGTATGTAGACGCTGGCGTGAGGGACGCCCGCATCCGCCAGCGCCGTCATCACCATCAGCGACTCCTCCCAAGAGACGAAGGTCTGGCCGGGAAGGCCGGCGATCAGGTCAACATTCAAGTTGCAGATGCGCGCGGCGCGCAACCGCATGATGTCCGCGAGCGCCACCGCGCGATTGTGCAGTCGCCCGCTGGCCAGCGCCTCGCGGTCGATGAAGGACTGCACACCCAGGCTCACGCGGTTCACGCCAGCCGTCACGAGCGCCTCCAGCGTTTTATCAGCAAGCACGCCCGGCGCACATTCAACGGTGATTTCGGCATCCGGCTCCAGGTCAAACTCCGAGCGCATGGCGGTAAAGAGCCGGCTCAGCAACTCAGGCGCCAGCAGGCTGGGCGTTCCTCCGCCCACATAGACCGTGTCCACGCGGCGGGGAAGTTCCACCCCCATCCTCGCAGCCCAACTCCCTGCCCCGGCAATATCCTCGATCAGCCGGTCCACATAGCGTGCGTGTTCGCCGGCCGGATAAACTCCCGAGGCAAAGTTGCAGTAGGTGCACTTTGACCGGCAGAAGGGGATCGAGATGTAGAGGCCAAGCGCGCCGCACGCGGAAGCAACCATAAGGAGATTGTTTCATGGGTGCGGGCCATTTTACTTTTTCTGTTCCTTATCGCTGCTTATGCAAGAATTGAAGACAAGGAGATCCCGGATTGAAAGCCTGGCCGTTGTTTGGCATCGCACTCATAGAAGCTCTTTTGCTTGCTGCTCACTTGTTCATCTATTGCACCTGGATCGCCTTCTGGCAGCCACTCAGCCCGCGGATAGCGCTTTTGCTGGGAGCGGCGCTTTTGCTGCTGTCCTTTACTTTTGTTCCCGCCGCCTTGCTTGCGTTCTTCCACGGCAACCGCCTGGTAACACTGCTCTATAGGTTTGCCACGGTGTGGTTGGGGTTTCTCAATTACTTCTTCCTGGCGGCCTGCTTATCATGGCTGGCCAGCTCTGTGCTGGCTGCACTGGGATTGCGCGTGGACAAGCCGTTGATCGCCGCCGCGCTTTTTAGTATGGCCATTGCGGCCGGCCTCTACGGTCTGGTGAATGCACGCATCCTTCGCATCCGGCGCATTCCCATCCAACTGCCCGGCCTGCCCGATGCCTGGCGCGGACGCACCGCCCTGGTGCTCAGCGACCTGCACCTGGGCCACATGAACGGGCGTAGTTTCAGCCGCCGCATTGTGGCGATGGCGATGCGCTTCAACCCGGATATTATCTTTCTCCCCGGCGATTTTTTCGACGGCGTCAGGGCCGACGCCGTAGCGCTGGTCGATCCCTTCAGCCAGCTTGCGCCGCCTATGGGCAGCTACTTCTCGTCCGGCAACCACGATGAATTCGGCAACGCCGCCCACTACGCCGAGATCCTCAACCGCATCGGCATCCGCGTCCTCTCCAATGAATTGGTCATTATCGATGGCCTGCAAATTGCCGGCGTCTCCTACCGCGACTCCAGCTCTCCCATCCGCCTGCGAGCCATTTTGGAGAGCCTGCATCTGGACCGCGGCAGGGCGAGCATTCTGCTCAATCACGCGCCCAGCCGCCTGCCCATCGTGGAGCAGGCCGGCGTCAGCTTGCAGCTCTCCGGTCACACCCACAGCGGACAACTCTTTCCATTCACATTTTTCACGCGGCGCGCCTTCGGGAACTTCACTTACGGTTTGCATCGCTTCGGCGGACTGCAAGTGTACACCTCGAGCGGCGCCGGAAGCTGGGGTCCGCCGATGCGCGTTGGCACCCGCCCGGAGGTTGTGCTGCTCACCTTCGAGTAAGCGGGATTCATGCTATAATGTAGCAACGTACCTACATAAAGGAGGGCGCCGTGGCCATTACAACCTTATCCAGCCGGGAGTTCAATCAGGACACCGGCAAAGCGAAGCGTGCCGCCCGCAAAGGCCCGGTGTTCATCACTGATCGCGGACGGCCCGCCCATGTGCTGCTGTCCATCAAGGAATACCAGCAGATAACAAACAAAGGAAAGAGCATTCTTGACCTGTTGGCAATGCCAGAAATGGCCGAAATCGATCCTGATTTTGAGTATCCTCGAATGGGGGATGAGTTTCCCAAGCCGGTCGACTGGTCATGATGTACCTTCTCGATACCAATGTCATCTCCGAATTTCGCAAAGCCAGAATAGGCAAGGCTGATCGCCAAGTCGCGGCCTGGGCCAACAGTGTTTCTATGGAATCCATGTTTCTCTCCTCAGTCTGCATTCTGGAAATGGAATTGGGAACCTTGCTTATGGAAAGGCGCGATGTTGTGCAGGGAGCCATTCTTCGCGCCTGGTTGGAGGATTTTGTGCTTCCTACCTTTGCCGAGCGCATCTTGGTCGTTGATACTCCCGTCGCACTGAGAGGCGCAGCCTTGCAGGTGCCCAACCCCCGCTCATACCGTGACGCCTTGATCGCCGCAACCGCGCTGGTTCACGGCATGACGGTCGTCACGCGCAACGTGAAAGACTTCGCTTCTACCGGCGTGGCAGTTCTCGACCCCTGGCAGCCGAGGTAGAACTCCCGCACGCCGACACCTTTGGAATCCAAATTCCTCGACTCGAAAACGGATACAGGTGTGATGTACGCAACAGGAGATTTCCTCTGTCGCGCGGTAGCATGGAGTTCTGCGCTTGATTAGGGCCAGAGCGCCGGCATCCTATCGGCATTGAGGAGATGGTTGCAATGAGCGAGGAGTACGATGCAAACGAGGCAATAGAGGCACAACCGAGCGTAGTCCGGACCCGTCTTCACGGGATCGAACTGCTTCATAATTCCCGTCTCAACAAGGGCACTGCCTTTACCGAAGAGGAACGCGACGTTTTTGGACTGCACGGATTGCTGCCGCCTCACATCGGAAACCTGGAAGACCAGCGGGAACGCCGCATGAGAGTCCTGGCCAGCCGCAATACCGCCTTTGGCAAGTACAGCAACATGCGCGACTTGCAGGACAATTGCGAAACGCTTTTCTACTCGCTGATTGCGCACCATACGGAAGAGTTGCTGCCCATTGTGTATACCCCCGCCGTGGGCGAGGGCTGCCAGCGCTTCAGTGAGATCTGGCGCCGGCCCCGCGGGCTGTTTCTCAGCTATGCGCAGAAGCACCGCTTCGACCAGATCCTCGCTGACCCGCGCTTTAACGAGGTGCGCTGCATCGTGGTCTCGGACGGCGAGCGCATTCTCGGCCTGGGCGATCAGGGTGCCGGCGGCATGGGCATTCCCATCGGCAAGATGGCCCTCTACACCGCTCTGGGCGGCATTCCGCCGGAGCACTGCCTGCCGATTCTGCTCGATGTGGGCACCGACAACGAAGCGCTCCTGCACGACCCCATCTACATCGGCTGGCAGCACAAGCGCATCCGCGGCTGCCAGTACGACGAGTTCATCGAGAAATTTGTCTGTGCCGTGGAGCGCCGCTGGCCGCACATTCTCCTGCAGTGGGAAGATTTCGCCGGGGTCAACGCGGCCATCCTGCTGAAGCGCTATCGCGACCGTCTCTGCACCTTCAACGACGACATTCAAGGAACCGCTGCCGTCGTCACCGGTGCGCTGCTGTCTGCCGTCCGCGCCACCGGCCTTCCGCTCAAGGAGCAAACCATTGCAATGTACGGCTCCGGCTCTGCGGGACAGGGCATCTGCGACCTGCTGATTGCCGAGATGAAAGAAGAAGGACTGAGCGAGGAGCAGGCTCGCCGGCGCATCTACGCCTTCAATCGCCATGGCCTTCTGGTGGAGGGATGCGAGGGCATCCGTCCCGGCCAGGAGTTGCTGGTGCGCAAGAAAGCCGATGTCGCGGGCTGGAAGCTCGCGGGAAAAGGCGCTATATCGCTGCTCGACGTGGTGCGCAACGCCAAGGTGACCATTTTGGTGGGCGTCTCCGCCCAGACCGGCGTGTTTACCGAAGAAATTGTGCGCGAGATGGCCCGCCACACCAAGCGCCCCATCATCTTTCCGCTCTCCAACCCCACATCCAAAGCCGAAGCCATACCGGCTGACCTGCTGCGCTGGACCGCGGGGCGAGTTCTGGTGGGAACAGGCAGCCCGTTTGGTTCTGTCGAGGTAAACGGCAAACAGGTGCGCATCTCGCAGGTCAACAACTCGTTCATCTTTCCTGGCCTGGCGCTGGGCATTCTGGTTTCGCGCTCCACGCGAGTCTCCGATGCCATGATCATGGCCTCGGCCAAGGCGCTGGCCGGCATGTCGCCTGCGCTCGCCGACCCGAGCGCCCCATTGCTGCCGCCCATCGCCGATTGCCGCAAGGTGAGCCTGGTGGTGGCCGTAGCAGTGGCCAAACAAGCCATGGCCGACGGCGCCGCCGAAGAGGTGGACGACAATACCCTACGCGATCGCATCCGCGACTACGTCTGGGAGCCGGTCTACCATCCCTATGAGCGGATTCCGTGACCATGCAAGGCTGAGATCACGATTGGAGCAGAGCGCCGCAGTTTAAACTGGAATTCCATGATTCCCACGCTTGCCTGGACCCCGGAAGGCGTCCGTTTTATCGATCAGACGCGGCTCCCCCTGGAGGAGAGCTATGTGCTCGCCGCGACTTACGAGCAGGTGGCTGACGCCATCGTCACTATGGTGGTGCGCGGCGCGCCGGCTATCGGCGTCTCGGCTGCTTATGGCGTGGCGCTGGGCGCGTTGCGAACCAAGGCCGCTACCGCCGCCGAGTTTGCGCTGGAGTTCGACCGCATCTGCGCGCGGCTGGCCGCAACCCGGCCCACGGCGGTGAATCTCTTCTGGGCCATCGACCGCATGAAGCGGATCTTCGCAACCCTGGCCGGATCAGGCGCGGCTATGGCCGAGATTCAGCAGAAACTGTTGGCCGAAGCGCACGCGATGTACGAGGAAGACATTGCCGCTTGCAAGGCGATGGGCAGATTCGGCGCGGCGCTACTGCCGGAAAAAGGTGGAGTGCTGACGCACTGCAACGCCGGCGCTCTGGCGACCTGCGGCTACGGAACCGCTCTGGGCGTGATTCGCTCGGCGGTTGAGCAGGGCAAGAAGATTCACGTGTACGCCGACGAGACGCGGCCATTTCTGCAAGGCGCGCGGCTCACGGCCTGGGAACTGATGGCCGACCACATTCCGACGACTGTGATCTGCGACAACATGGCCGCCAGCCTCATGCGGGCCGGAGACATTCAGGCTGTGGTGGTGGGCGCGGATCGCATCGCGGCCAATGGCGACGCGGCCAATAAGATCGGCACCTACAACGTGGCCATCCTCGCCAAAGAGCACGGCATCCCGTTCTATATCGCAGCGCCCTGGTCCTCCGTTGACATGGCCACGGCCACCGGCGACTCCATCCCCATCGAGGAACGGCCGGCCATCGAGGTGACCCACCACGGCGGCAAGCAGCTCACTCCCAACGGCGTGGGCATCCGCAACCCGGCCTTCGACGTGACCCCGGCAAAGTACATCGCCGCCATCATCACTGAGCGCGGAGTGCTACGCGCGCCGTTTGGCGAGTCGCTGAGGGCGATGGCGAAGCCGAGGTGAGAATCCCGCGCCCGGGTTTCGCCCTTTGATCGCCTATTAAAATTAGCTATGTTGTTGATTTCAGGACTGATTCCTTAGTTCTTAATCGAGCGTTACCCGGCCCATCCGGCGAGAATTCCCGCGCCTGGGTTTCGCCTTATATGTGTCATTTGTTCGCCCTTGCTGATTGGTTATGTTGTTGATTCCATGATGTTTACATGTTTTTGGTTTTTGGTCCTAAAAGCGAAAATGGGGTAAACTTTTGTTGCATACAATCCCACCCTTGGCGCACTGGAACGAACCGCAGATCCTTCGACTCACCACCCCCAGGCTGAAGAGTACGCCTGGGGCCCCGTTCGCTCAGGATGACAGCGCGAGGGTGGGGCAGCCAAATCTTACATTAACCATGTAAATGCACTAACTCATTATATTTGAGTAATTTGCGGATCTAGAGGCGGCGATTCGACGGCGTTTTGTGCGGTTGCGGCCGAGGCCGGAGCGGAGCGGGCGGTGTGCAGGAGACGGGCGGTGCGGGCGATGCTGAGCAGGTGATCGGTATCCGGGGCGTAGATCAGGCCGCGCAGGTCGGCATAGGCGACACAGGCGATGTAATCGGAGATGTTCTGGCGGCTGATGAGGGCGGGCATAGCCGCCTTGTAGGCGGCCAGGGCCTCCTGACTGGACTCGTATTCGCTTTTGTGGCGGCTGCAAGCGGAGAGACGAGCTCGCTCGTAGGCGGCCATGCAGAGGGCGATGGCGGGGTGGTCGAGGGGCGAGGGACCGGGAGAGGCGTCGATGACGGGATCGGCGCGGCGTTCGGCGGAGGGCTGGGTGAGAGCCTTCACGACGGCCATGCGGAGTTGAGTGATGCCTGGATTAGTCATAGGAATAGTGTGCCGGAAATGGAGGTAATTATATGCAAAGTACATCGCCGCCATCATCACCGAGCGCGGGGTGCTGCGCGCGCCGTTTAAAGCATTTTCACAGTTCCTGTAGGGTGGATTTAGTGGTTTCCCACCCATTTCCTCATTCGAATAAACCACAGATCCTTCGACTCGCTGCGCTCGCTCAGGAGGATGGGCACGGAGCTTCCTTACACTATCGGTGAAAATGCTCTAGCCCCCGCTGCACGCGCCGTTCGGCGAGTCGCTCAAGGCGATGGAATCGACTATATGACGCTCAGGTCTGGAATATGCGTATTTCCTAAAACATACAACGAAGTCATCCGCCCAGGCTGAAGATCACGTTCACCGTGGTCTCCACATCCACCGGCTCGCCGTTGAATAGGTAGGGCTTGTAGCGCCACTGTCTGACAGCGTCTTGAGCGGCTTGCACCAACATTTGCGGACCGCTGATGACGTGCAGATTTTCAATGGCGCCTGTCTTGGAGATGGTCGCCTGCAGCACCACCGTGCCGGAAACGCGCGCGGCTTTGGCGATGGGCGGATAGACCGGCTGAGTCTTCAGCACAATCATACCGGCCATAACTCCGCTGGAGATGAACATTTTCTTGGGAGTCGCAATCTTCACGCTTGCACGTGCCGCCTGCTCTGCCTTGAGCCGCGCATCGCGCACCGGCCTGAGCTGCAGGTTGACATCTGTTCGCGCCGCCTCGACCCTTGCAGTCCAGCCGGTCTTATCGGCTCCGTCCTCAGTGGTGGCCTCTACTTGGAACACGGCACCAGGTTCAACTAACGCCTTAGCCGTGTCTCCCGCCGCGATGCGCCCTTGCGTCCGACCGTCGAGCTTCCAGTTGCAGGCCAGGTCGCATGTCACAAGCAGCGTGGCGTTGTTCGATGAAGGGATGGGGTTCGTCCCCCGCTGCGCCGCTGGGTTAGTGACTCCACCTGAAGCGGTGGCCGGAACGACCGACGCGGGCTTGGAGGGCTTGTTTGCCATTGGGGTTGAAATAGAACCCGGCTGCGCCGTAGTTTGGGCGCTATCGCTCGAGGTGGACGCCGGAGACTGGGTGAATCGCACCACAGCCCATGCTCCCAGGCCGAGAACGATCAAAGCCGCTGCCATGACCCATATCGTGATCTTGGAGCGCGATGGGGTGAGGATGGGTTCATGTACGGGTTGCGGTAGTTCCGGTTCTCGCTCCGGCGGACGCTTGTCACTTACGCTCGCCGCACCACGCTCTTCCTGAATGGTTACCTGCCGCTCCGGCGGCTTTACGTCCTCCCGCACGGTTTCCCGCCGAGCCGAAGGAGCAACAAACCGCGCCGCATCCAGCAGGCCAACCAACTCTCCCGCATCCCTTGGCCTCTGGTCCCGGTCCTTAGCCAGCAAGCGCAATACTAGCGCATCGAGGCCCGGCCAATTGGCCAGCTCGGGGCGCAGATTGCTGGGCGGTTGTGGCTGCTCCTGCAAATGCTGGTACATCCAACCTTCGGTGTTGGCAGCGTGGAAGGGGGACCTTCCCGTGAGCATCTCATAGAAGACGCCGCCCAGGGCGTAGAGGTCCGCGCGGCCGTCCAGGTCTTCGGCGGCCATCCCCTTCCACTGCTCCGGCGCGGCGTAGGGCGGGGTGAGCAGCAGGCCGTGGGTGTGGCTGACGACTGTGGCGCTCTCCTTCATGGCCGCGATGCCAAAGTCAAGGAGCTTGGGCGTCTCGGGCTTGCCCTCGCCTTCGGCGAGGAGAATGTTTTCCGGCTTCACGTCGCGATGAATGATGCCCTTGGCGTGCGCCGCGCCCAAGCCCAATGCGATGCCGCGGGCGATGGAGAGTGCGCGTTCGACGGGAAAAAGCCCGAAATGCAGGTCCTTCGACTCCCCCTTCGCTGCACTCAGGGTCCGCTCAGGATGACAGCTTTTAATGGTATCAAGCGCGTGGCGTAGGTCAGGGCCTTCGACGTATTCCATGGCGATGTAGGGAGAGCCGTCCTCGGCCTGGTCCAGATCGACGACTTCGACGATGTTGGGATGGCGCAGCTCGATGGCGGCCTGGGCCTCGCGGCGGAAGCGGCGCAGAAAGGCGGCATCCTGGCTGAGTTCGCTGGAGATAAACTTGAGCGCGCGTGGACGGTTGAGCAGAATGTGCTCGGCGAGGTAGACCGTGCCCATGCCGCCGCGTCCTAGCTGGCGCACGATGCGATATTTGCCGCGAATCACCGTTCCCGGTTCCAGTTCGCGCAGATCGATGAGCAGGGCGCCATCAGTGGGGCAGTTGGCGTGGTTGCTCGGCCAGGACTTTTCGCAGATCGGACAGGTCTTCATAAGCCGGTCTTCCTTTTCTCTCTTGCCTAATCCCCGGTCTCAGACGAGAGACCTAGGGCACCTGGTCTCCGAAAGGAACAAACAACGCACATCATTCTCCGGCACGGCGCACACACAGCGCGCGCTTGTCATAGCTATAGGTGAGTGGGTCGGCGCCCCGCTCTCCATCCGTGAATAAGAAGTACCATGCCTTCTCAGTAGTATTTTCCGGAGTACTGCTCCAATGCCATCCAGACAATTGCAGGTTGCCCTTCACGTGCATGTCGCCGACATTTACTTTTGAGTTATAGATGCCCTGCAGCTCGCCAATCGCCGGCAAGCGCCAGTCGGTGTGTCTGGCCAATTGCAGATTCCGGCAATAATCTGTTGCCTGCTGCCAGGTCACATTGCGGCCATTATCCTTTTTCGCCCACATCAGCCCCGTTGCCGGGTCAGTCCAGACCCCGAGAGCTTCCTCTGGCGTCGTCTTGTTCTGCGCTTGCTGCACGCTTTTCAGCAGTGCTTTCTTGCTCTGGTCGTAGCTACTGCCTCCCTGCAAGGTCGCCGGCCGGGTATTTTTGGACCAGATATACACGCCAGTGATGATGGCACTGGGGGCGTGGCCCATGGCCGTGGCCATGGCGCGAATTACGGCGCCTTCAGGGCGCGCCCTGCCGCTGGAGACGTGCGGCAACGCCGCCTGTGTCGCTTGTAACGTAAAGGGCTGGGTGTAGATGGGCGATGTCTCTGTAGGCGGGCTGCTGTCCACGGTGTAGTGGATGACGGCATTCGGGGTTGTGTCGGATATGGTGATGGTCTGCGTCTCGGCGTAGGCGCCTTCACCCGGAGTGAGCACCGGAACAGCTGTAGTGGGCGTGGAAATAAATGCACGTACAGCGAGCAAGATTCCCGCGCCAACAACGATTGCGGCCGCCGCTATTGCCCATTTCAAGGATGCAAAACGCCGCAGAACGGTAGCGGGGGCCGGGAGACGCGAGGACGGCGATTCGGAAACATCTTTCCGCCGAATGATGGGAGCCACATACCTTACCCCGTCCAGCAGCCCGAGTAGTTCAACGATGTTTCCTGGACGCCGCTCGCGGTCCTTGGCCAGGAGGCGCAGGACCAAGGCATCAAGACCCCTCCAATCGGCCAGTTCGGGGCGAAGCTGGCTGGGCGGCGGGGGCTGCTGATGGAGATGCTGGTACATCCAGCCTTCGGTGTTGGGAGCGTGGAAGGGGGTCTGGCCGGTAAGCATCTCGTAGAAGACGCCTCCCAGGGCGTAGAGGTCCGCGCGGCCGTCCAGTTCTTCAGATGCCATGCCCTTCCATTGCTCCGGCGCGGCGTAGGGCGGGGTGAGCAGCAGGCCGTGGGTGCGGCTGGCGACCGTAACGCTCTCTTTCATGGCTGCGATGCCGAAGTCGAGGAGCTTGGAGGTCTCCGGGAGGTTGTGGCCTCCGGCGAGGAGAATGTTTTCCGGCTTGACGTCGCGATGGATGATTCCCTTGGCGTGGGCCGCGCCTAAACCCAGTGCGATACCGCGTGCAATGGAGAGCGCGCGCTCCACGGGGAATGCTCCGCTCTCCAGCGCATGGCGGAGGTCGGCGCCTTCCACGAATTCCATGGCAATGTAGGGGGAACCGTCCTCGGCCTGATCCAGATCGACGACTTGAACCACATTTGGGTGTTGCAGCTCGATGGCGGCCTGCGCTTCGTGACGGAAACGGCGCAGAAAGGCGGCATCCTGGCTGAGTTCGCTGGAGATGAATTTGAGGGCGCGCGGACGGCCCAGCATTATGTGCTCGGCGAGGTAGACCGTGCCCATGCCGCCGCGGCCTAGCTGGCGTACGATGCGGTACTTGCCGCGAATCACCGTTCCCGGCTCCAATTCGCGATGATCGATAAGTAGGGCGCCGTCAGTGGGGCAACTGGCGTGGTTGCCCGGCCAAGCCTTTTCGCAGATCGGACAGGTCTTCATGGGCCAGTCGCCTCTTTTTCGCGGATTCTTGTTATCCCACCCTTTCGCCAGAAATAAGGCGAAAGGATGGGGCACGGAGCTTGAAGTTCTACAAGAAGGAACGCTTCCATTGTAGAGCGGCTTGGACAGGAGATGAATTATCGCTTAGGCTGGACTGGTTTGGGCGCGGGGAAGGCGACTTTGGGCGGGTCGGCAAGGGTAACGGCGGCCTGGACCGGCGTGGTACGGGCGCCGCGCTTGACCTGATTGTCTTTCAGCGTGAGGGCGCCGTTGGCAATCTCGACGTCGGCGGTCCAGCGGTCGAAGCGAGCCAAGGCCGGGGGTACGAAGCCTGAAGCCGCGGCGACGGTCCCATGCCGCCAATCGAAGTGAAGTGCCCCTTTGGCGGAGGAGGCCAGGTCAACTGCTGTGAAGCCCGTGAGCTCGATCTTGCCGTTGGCGTCGAATGTGCCGCCGGAGAAGCGCAGGCCGAGCAACTGGCCGAGGGCTGGAGGGCTGAGCTTGTCAAACTGAGCTTCCAGGACGTAGGAGGGTTTGTCATTGGTTGTGGCGGCTGCGTGGTATGTGCCGGTTCCGTGGATGTGGCCGTCGAGCAGGATAGCATCGAAGGCGGTAATCTCGGCTCCATCGATAAAAGTGTTGATGGTGGCTGAAGGCTGGTGGAATGTGACCGGGCCGAGGATAAGGGATTCGGCTTTGACCGTGCCTTCCAGAATGGGCCAGGCCGGAGTGGCCTTGGAGCGGAGGCGTTGGATGAGCGTGGAGAGCATGGTGTCCCGCTCCCGCGCGCCGAGGAATGCGGCCTGGAGAACGGCGGCGTCGAGCTCGCTGAACTGAAGCTGGAAGCGCGGCGGACAAGGCTGAGGCGTGTCGCAGGCGGAGCGTAGAGTGAGGCTGGCTGTTCCCTTCACCGGGCCATAGGAAAAGAGGACTGGATCCCAGCGGAATTCGCCTGAAGCCAGGTGTAGCGTAGCCTGGGAAATTTCGATGGGGTTGACCAGGTAATCAGCCTTCCATGTGGCGTTGCGCAAGGTTACGGTTCCGGTGAGGCTGTCGGATGGGGCCGCGGACGGGAGCGGGACGGCGGAGGGCGAGAGGTCGCCCAACGAAAGTGTCTGGACTGGCAGCGTCTGGACTGGCAGCATCCAGGGACCATTGGCGGTCAGGTCCACGGAGACAGGGTCGCCGGCAAGCGCGTTCAGGGCCGCGACATTCGTGATGCCGGCCACATGTGCTAAATTTCTTGCTCGGGCGATAGATGCCTGGCCGCGCATTGTGAGCTGATAGCCGGAGAGCATGAGGCGCGTGGAAACCGTGAGCGGGGCGGCTGCGCCTGCGGGGATGGCTACGATGGCCGCCAGCGCCTGGCCAGTGCCGGAAGGTTGGTTTGCGGGCGTCAAAAGGAGTTTCGGAACATGGAGGGGTTGACTGAGGCCGTTGCCGCTGAGTTGGAGCCCTTGAACCGTAAGGCTGCCGGTAAGCGGCCCTTGCGCTGCCGCATGGGTCTTGGTGGAGCGGACTTTGCCAACGGGAGCTTGTATTTCAGACGATGCGCCGTCGGGAGCATAGGTAATTTTGCCGCTTGCAGATCCGGTAACCTCAAGGCCTGGCGCCAAACCGCTGCGCACGGTGCGCAGTGCGTCCATGCCGGCGGCAATGGAAATTCGGTCCAGTTCAACGGTGAAGTGAGGCGGTCCTCCATCACCGGGCACGTTGCCGGTAAGGCGGATGCGGCCATTGCCGAGCGGAGAATCGCAGAGCAGATTGTCGATGGCGCGGGTGGAGAAGTGAGCGAGCAGATTGCATTTGGCGTCAAAGTCCATGGGCGCGGCCGGAGCAAACTCGGCGCGATGGACGCCGGTGGCGCGCAGCCGGGTTATGACCTGGGCCTCACTGGGGGTGCCGTCGAGATGCAGTTCGCCGGTGAGGTCGCCACGCCAGCCGGCGTCGGAACCGAGAAGCAGGCGGGTAAGCTGGCCGAGTTGTGCCTGGCGCCAATCCAGATCAATGTGCAACGGCATCTGACGCAGATCCGAAGCCTGGCGCAATTTTGCCTCCAGGCGGACGATGCCGGTGTCGCCCTGTTCAAGGCTGACGTCGGTGCGGACGGGTTGACCGCGCAGCCGCACGCGCCAGTCGCCTGGACTCTGCTGTTCCAGCGACATCTCGGCGTTCAGCAGGGAAAAGGGGAGTTTTTCCGCGCCGTTTTTGATGTTGATGCGTGAATGTGTAGCTTTTAGGTAAGGCAGCCGGACAGGTTTGTCGAGCTTATCCAGCTTGCCCACTTCGGATTGAGCCTGGGCCGTGGCCGTGCGCAGGAGCGAGTCGAGGTTCCAATGGCCGGGGGCGGAGCGCACCAGGTTCAGGCTGGCCTCATCAACGCTTATGGTGTCGATCTCCAGACGCCCGCGCCACAGCGAGAGCAGGCGAATAGAGGCTATGACCGTATTGGCGTGGAGCATCGGCTCGGCGCCATACGCGGGGTCTTCCTCGACGGAAAGGTTGTTGAGGACAAAGCCCGGCCGGGGCAGCAGGCGCACCTCGACCGAGGAGAGATGCACAGGGCGGCCCAGCGATGCGGAGATCAGCTGAGTAATGCGGCTTTTGTAGCGGCTCACGCTCAGGAAAGGAGGCACGATCAGGATGGCCAGGATGGCTGCCAGGGATGCCGTGGCCAGCCATAGCCACTTGCGTTTTCGCTGCCGGGGTTGTGCGTCTTCGTTCATATCAGTTATCAGCGGTCAGCCGTCAGCTATCAGTTTACAGTTGCCATTTACAGTGGCCCAAGGTCATGTACTGATTGCTGATGGCTGATTGCTGTTAGCTGTTATTTCACCCGGTGCAGGGTCCGGCTCCAGCGAGTTTCAGTAAAGAAGTGCAGCGCGACGTGGCCCATCCAGGCGACGGCATTGCCAATTCCGGTCTGATTGTACTGATCTTCCGGAGTCACAAACGACCAATAGTTGAATAGCGGCCTTCCCACGATATTCTCCCTGGGCACAAATCCCCAGTAGCGGGAGTCGAGGCTGTTGTGCCGGTTGTCGCCCATCATGAAGTAATGACCGGGAGGCACCACCAACTCGCCGTTATAGATATGGTTGGGAAAATCGACGCTCCATGCTTCGGTGGCGCCTATGTCCGTGGACGGCTTCACGGAGGGAAATTCGTCGAGGAAGTCGCGATGGTTTTCTGGCGTGGTTGGTTGGGCATGGGGCTGCTCCTGGGCTGCGCCGTTGAGGATGACAATGCCGTTGCGCAGATGAATGCGGTCGCCGGGGATACCGATCAGCCGCTTCACCAGGATCAGGTACTGAGGGTTCCCGTCCGCATCCTTCTCTGGTTCCGCTACCGGCTTAATGAAGACCACGATGTCGCCGCGCTTTGGCTCGCGATAGTGAATTAGCGGCGGCATCCACGCTGGAATATCGCAACCGAATATATCCTGAAAGACCGGATTCAATTTCTCCGGCGGAGCGAAGGTGATGCGGTCCACCAGCAGGTGATCGCCCACCAGCAGCGTCTTCTCCATCGAACCGGAGGGAATGACGAAGTTCTGGCCGAGGAAGGTAAGAATAAACAGGCCAATGACCAGGATGGAGCAGATGCTGGCTACCGCTTCGGGGAATGTCTCTTCCACGCGCTCTTCAGCGGGCTGGGGCTTGGACGGCGTCTTGGGGGTCGGCTTTTTTTTCTTTGTCATCCTGTCGCTCTTTTACAGTTGTCAGCTATCAGCTATCAGCTTTCAGTAGTCAGCAATCCGGGTTTTTAACTGACAACTGAAAGCTGACGGCTGACAACTGTTTCAATGCACCACACGGAAAATTCGCTTCCAGCGCGCAAATCCCGTCAGTCTTGCGGAGAGCTGCCTGTCGAGTCCGAGTCTATCATCTCTGGCTTGTAGCGCGGCTTGCAGCGCGACCTGTTCAACATCGGTGGTGGATGGCCGGTAGAGGGAGAAGTAGATGACCAGGGGGCGAGCCACGATCTGTTGCCGTGAGACCAAGCCCCAGTAGCGGGAATCGGCGCTGTTATTGCGGTTGTCTCCGAGCACGAAGTATTCGCCCTGGGGCACCATTAGTTCGCCGTCGCGCGTGAGGCTCTGCATCTGCCTCCACCAGACCGGATCCACCTCCGGATCGGTATAAACGCTGGCAGGAAAGTCGTCGCGGGAGTAGTTGCCGGCAGCGGGTTCAAATGCGGCGTAAGGCTCGTCGAGAACGACGCCGTTCACGCTGACCCGGCCATCCTTAATGTGCAGCCGCTCGCCGGGCAGGCCCACCACCCGCTTGACCAGATAAGGGTGCTGAGGGTGGTGGAAGACCACAATGTCTCCCCGCGCCACCTCGCGATAGGGCAACAGATACCGGGTGAGGCTGCCCGGTGGGGCATACACCTGCTTATTGACCAGCAGAAAATCACCCACCAGCAAGGTGCGTTCCATGCTTTCGGAGGGAATGAGGTAGGGCTGAAGCACAAAGGTGAGCAAAAACAGCGCCACCACCACCGTTCTGAGCAGCGAGGCAAGAGCTTCGGGCACGGAAGGCAGATGAAGCCGCAACCGCGCGAACCGATGCGAGGATGGGGTCAACCCCTGGGCGGAGGTGTTCATAGCGTTGCCGGTTCCTCCTTTTTACCTACCGGCTTGACCTGAGCCGCGGCGCCGGCCTTTTTCACTGCCGCCTTCAGCCGCTCCAACGCCCGTCGCGCCGCATCCTGCTCGGCGTGTTTCTTGGTGCTGCCCATGCCGCGCGCCAGTTGCTTGCCCGGTTCTGCTTCGGCTGTTTTGAGCCGCACCTCGACCAGAAAGCGCTTGTGATGGTCGGGACCGCTTTCGCTCTTGACCCGGTAAACCGGAGTGCCGGCGTGTGTGGCTTGCATGTACTCCTGTAACGCCGATTTATAGTTGCCCAAAGCGGCTCCGGAGCGCAATTGCTCGGCCAACTGCTCGGCGGCCTCGCCCATCACCCAGCGACGGGCAAAGGTGGAGACCGGCTCCAGTCCGCCGTCCAGAAAAAGCGCGCCCAGCACGGCCTCCATCGTATTGGAGAGCACCGTGCTCCTGCGCCTGAGGCTGCCGCCCTTGTCCTCGCCGCGGCTGAGGCGCAGATGACTGCCCAGGTTGATGGCCGCGGCTACCTCCGCCAGATGCTGGCGGCTGACCAACTGGGCGCGGACGCGGGTCAACTCGCCCTCCCGCCACTCGGGGTGAAGCAGAAACAGGGCTTCGGCGACCACCAGGCCCAGCACGGCATCACCCAGGAACTCCAAGCGCTCATTGTCGTCCGTACCGGCAGATTTGATCTTCCCGCCGGCGAGTGCCTGCTCGCTGACCGCTCGCTCTTTGGCTAACGAGCGATGGGTCAGCGCGCGCACCAGCAGTTCGCTGTGTGCAAAGCAATGTCCCAATGCTGCTTCCAACTCCGCGAGAACGGCTTCCACATGCGCCTCGATCCAACTTGAAAATCTCAATTCATTCTAGAGAAATACCGTCGAAAAACCATGTGCGTTGCAGGGAACAAGCTATGCAGATTGCGAAAAACAGCGAAAAAACAATCTGTCTCTCGTATTAACCTGATGCGAGAGGAAGATTCTGGGAGTCGGCCACATTTCCAAATTGTTCGATCTGGATCTCCCCCTCGGGAAATATGGCTTTGACCTGGAGTTGCCCCCCCATGGCCTGAATGAAGTTGCGTAGAGTCGAGACATACATATCAGTACGCTTTTCCATTTTCGACACGGCGCCCTGGTTGATATTGAGAACCTTTGCGAGGTTGACCTGGGTTAAGCTCCGGGCCTCCCGAAGCTGATAGAGAGTCATGACACCGGCAGCCTCCCTTACTCTCCGCGCAATCTCCGCCTCTTGTTCCGGCGAGAATGTTCTACGAATATCTCTCCACCTTGTCGCCATGGCGTTAACTCTCCAATCACAAATATACCTCTCAGGTGATATTCCGTCAAGGTGATAATGGCGATACTGGTCAGGCTGCCAGGCTTCTCTCTGGCTGCGGATCGAGATGTCGTCCGAAGCGGATCATAGGGGCTTTTCAGTCCCGTTTGGCCATGAAGATTCGGGCTTGTCCGGCTGAGGACTGGCCGTTGGGGGCTTGACCGGCGCAGGACCGGGCGAGCCGGTGTCGTCGGCATCTTCCTCGCAACTGTGTCCATTGACGGCGTAGGCTGTTTTAACTCCCCGCTCAGCGGATAGCCGGGTATCCAACTGCCCATCGCGCGTCTTCAATGCCTCTTTGTACTCGGTCACCGCCTCTTCGCGCTTGCAGTCCAGGTCGAGCATCCGGCCAAGGTAGATGTGCGACCAGGCAAGCAGGCGCGGGTCCTTGCTGGTGGCCAGTGTCCGATGGAATCCATCGATAGCCTGGCCGGGATGGCCGGTGAGAATGGCCACCCTGGCCAGGATGAACTCCGCGCGGGCTTGACTGGCGACCTCGTCCAGATCATTGGAAGAATCGGAGTGCGTAGCGAGAGCCTGGCGGGCCATGGCGCTGGCCGTGGCCACATCCCCGGCAGCGAGGCGTGCCTCGGCCAGATCAAGGCCGGTCAACTTGCGCGGCGCACTGCGCGTGAGCACGTCGCTGTCGCCTTCTTTGTCGAAATCAATAGCTCTGGCGCGGTGCACCTGTTGGTCCACATCCATGCTGTAGACCATCTCGCCGATGGTGTCCTTCAGGCCGGCTGGGTCCTTCTCAAATTGGATCATCTGACCATAGAAGTACTCCGTGAGCACAAATCCCTGGCTCATGGCGTGGCGCATGGCGGCTACGCGGACGGCGTCAACCTTCTGCTGGTAGGCCTGCCGTTCGTGCTCATAACGCGGCAGCTCCGAGCGGTCGACATTGGCCGGAATCTTGTACACGGGAATACCGGTATCCATGATGCGCGCTTCGATGGCCTTGATGAGGCACTCAACGGTCATGGACTCGGTGTCGGAGCGGTAGCGATACTCAAGCGGCGCATCGCGCACCTCCTTGAGGATAGGCTGCATGCGGCTCAGGGCGTTGGTCCTGAGGTAGAGCAGCGGCTCAATCATGTAATGCAGGTAAGTGTGGCGCACGTCGCTCATGCGGATGGTTCCATTTACCGGCGAAACCACCACCACGTAGTCCGTGCCATAGATGCGGGCGTTGATGGTGTGGGGCGAGAGCATGGGCTCGATGACCACCACAAACCGCCGTCCGTTGTACGTCTCGGCAGGCATCTTGAGGTAGAGGTTGGTGGCGACGATCATTTTGGAGAGCGGATCGTGCAGCTGTTCGGCCTCCTTATCGTAGATGGGATGCACCACCAGCCAGATGCCGTGCAGGTCCACGGCGGCGACAAAATCGCGCAGCAGGGGAACGATCTCAACCACCTGGGTCGAGTCAGGGGGCATCTCGGTCAACTCGACCGCGGTTTCCAGTTCCGGCGGCGGGGTCAGATAGAGAGCCAGCGAGATGTATTGTGCAATGTCGCGCACGCCGCCGGTCATGCGGTGCTGGGCGATGTAGAGGCAGAGATGGTCGCGTTTGTTGCGGGCATCCTCGCTCTTGGCCAGCGCCTGGTTCATCTCTTCGCGGACGCGCTTGCGGACCGGGGCGCTCTCCTCCAGGCCGTCATCGTAGCCGCAGGCATTCAGCGCCGCTGCCATGAGGAAGAGCGGTTCTACGCTGATCAGCGAGATGGTGGGACCGGCGGGATCGACCAGCGAAGGAGCCTTTTCCCTCACAAAATCCATCGAGGAAGACGAAATTTGCCCCCCCGCGGACGAGCTGGCGGAGCTGGAGGATTGGGCATGTGCCGCGGCAGGCGCGAGGCCTGCCAAAAGGCAAAAAACAGCGGCCGATAGAACGGCGATAAGTGGAAATGCTCTGAATGTCATGAAGAACCCTGTCTAATTCTAGACGCATTGGCAGGGTCAAAGGGAGCGGCGCGGAGGCTGGGCAGTTGGCCACCCGGAATTGCCTTACTTTCGTCTTAAAGTGCTGCCGCTAGCGTGGGATAGCGGCTCACGTGGCTGGTTTCATAGAGGGCGAGGAGGCGCTGGCGCATCAGGTAGTAAGCCGAAGACGCCTCCTGCGCATGGATGGGGAGGGTAAGCCGGAAACGCCGCAATAAACTGGCTGGAATCATGCCGATTTCAACTCGGCGGACAGCACGGCGCAAAGATGCCGCGTCCAGCCTCATTCGCTCCGTGACGATTACCGCCTCTTCGAAGTTCCAGCGCTGCGCATAGGCGGCCAGCGCGAGCATGATCTCCGCGTTCTCGCGCATCCTCTTCAAGCCTTCGTAACCGCCGAGGGACTCCCAGATTTCGTTCGGCTCCATATCAATCTGTCCGCGGCGCGGCGTCAGGTAATCCGTCGCCACAGCGGACAACTCAACCATGTCCAGCCGATGCAGTCCGGCGACAAGGTCGTTCCAATCCAGTAGCGCAATTCTGCGGGACGAGCGCCGATCGGCGATCACCGCTGAGACAAGGCTGCACAGCAGGACCCCAAATAAGAAATAGGGGAGCGCAAAGGTCATCGGGGAAATGTTACCTTTGTGCGCCCACTGTGTCAAGGTCATTTTTAATTTGCTGGTGCAGAGCCTGAATATAGGCGCGCAATTGGGGCGAAATCGGCTGCCGGACCGGCTCCTCCAGCCAGAACTGAACCATCCAGTAGCCGAGAGCCGCCAAGTAGGCGAACATGCGCGCGTGCTCCAGCTCCCCAAAGTAGCGCTGAGAGCCGAAGAAGCTGTGCAGCCCGTCTACCAAAATGGCCACCACGGCCCACGCCGTCCACCCGTTGCCCAGCGCCATCACGTGGTTGCGCCAGCCCAGGCCCAGGCTCTTGGAGGTCCGCGTCACCACGGCAATCAACTCGCAGAACACCAGGCTGGTGAACAGGTTTCCCCTCACGATCAGGCGGCCGAGCAAAGTTGCTGCCGGCGGCGTAACCAGCCAGGGAAGCGCGGCAGCGAACAGGATGCCCGCCGCGCCCCAGAGGATAAACTGCTTTCTGGCATCCTGAACCCAGCTTCCTGTGGGCCGCAGAACGATGCGCGCAATCTCGAGCGCAATCCCCAGTTGCAGGGCGAAATCGATCAGGGCTTGAGACCAGTAGACTCGCGCATACCAACTTCGGGAACCAAGTTGAAAGAGTGCATATAAGACAGGGCTCAACACCGTCTCAAAGCCCATAAACACCGTAAAGACAGGGAAATCCCTCCATCTGCGCCGGATGATCAGAACGGCAAACAGGGCAGTGTTGCCCAGTGAGGTAGCCGCCACCAACATCCAATCGAGCGCCGACAGGTTCATTTCACCTCTCGATTTCTATTCTCTCCGTTCCGAGAGGCCGGGGACAGAGAGAATTGCAAATTCTAGAGTGCGGAAAGGCCGCCCTGCGGAATCGGCATCGGCCAAGGGCTGGTGGGAGCAGTAAGGCCTCCCTGCGGAATCGGCATCGGCCACGGACTGGTGGGAGCAGTAAGGCCGCCCTGCGGAATCGGCATCGGCCACGGGCTGGTGGGAGCAGTAAGGCCGCCCTGCGGTATCGGCATCGGCCACGGACTGGTGGGAGCGGAAACGCCGCCCTGCGGAATCGGCATCGGCCACGGGCTGGTGGGAGCAGCCAAGAGGACTGGCGCAACCAATGCGAGGACTGTTGCGGTAAGGGCAATACGCAGAAAATATTTCATGGGGGATCTCCTCTTCTTGGCGCAAGACTGCGCAAGATTAGCGTAGACTCATTTCTTAGTCTCGTAAAAGGGGAATAGAAGGCGGAAATCTCGGGGAGTGTGTAAAACAATAATTACAAGAGGTCGCGCGCTCTCAACACAGCTTGACCGGTAATCGTGTATCTCTCTGCAATCAAAGTCCTTAGCCTTGGCTCGCGCACAGAGTTGCGGTGCCTCTGTGTTACCCGCGCACGGAGACGCCGGAGAAGGAGAGCACAGCTAAACTTGAAACTGGCTGGCCGAAGCGTCGTGCGGGCTCAAAGATGCTCCACAGGAGGATGTTTTCCACCTGCTCGCGGGTGGCCTTGTCGGTGGGGCCGGAGACGATGCGGTAGTCGTAAACCTTGCCCTCCCCGTTGACATAAGCCTCGATCACAACCGGAGTGGAGACGTCGCCGATGGGGTTGCTGCCCACGTAGGGGGACAGATAGAGGAATCGTGGAGCGGTGGTCGCTCCCAGCGGTTCATCCGGGGTAGCCAGCGCGCTTTGCGGCTGTGTAAACATGCCTCCCAGCACGAGAACCGTACCCAACAGCAGCACTGTAGAGGCAAATCCCGCGGCAGCCTGCAACAAGAAGGGGCCAATGGTATTTCTCCAGGCCAGGTTGAAGGCGTGGAATGCGGGCTGGCGCCGGCGGGCCCGCTCGTGGCTGATGGCCACGCGAATGCGCAACAGCAGGTTCTGGGGCTCAGGCACCGGGCCTAGTGTGGCCATCAAGGACTGAATTTCGTCAAGAGACTTCCAGTCGCCGGCACACTTTCTGCAACTCTCCAGATGGGCGTCGACGCAATGCATCTCACGCCCGCTCAGTTGGCCGTCCAGGTACTCTGTAAACTTCTTCTGAATCGCATTGCAGTTGTTCATCGCGCCTCCTCTCCCAGGGGCATTTCATATTCCTTGCGTGCCGCGCGCGCCGTTAAACAGGCGCTTTGCTCCGGAGCCGTCAAAATCGCTTTCAAGGCCGCTCGCCCACGCACCAGACGCGACTTGACCGTCCCCAGATTCACGCCCTGTATCTCCGCCACGTCCTCGTAAACAAAACCCTCGATGTCGCGCAGAATCAATGTGGTCCGGAATGGTTCCGGCACCTTGCTCAAAGCCGCCTCAACACGCGCCCGGTTTTCCTCGTGCAACGCCAGTTCATACGGTGACTCGGCCGTGTCTACCAGCGACTCCTTCAGCAGCACCGGCTGGCCACTTTCGCTCTCGCCCATCTCCTGCTCAATGGGAATCTCGTGCTGCCTGTGCCGCGTCCACCAGCGCCGATGGTTGGAGGCTTCGCGCAGGGCAATGCGATAAATCCACGTCCGCAGCGACGACTCGCCGTGAAAGTTGCCTACTCCCCGGAAAACCTTCACGAAGACATCCTGGGTGAGGTCGGCGGCATCGGCGCGGTCCTGAACGGCACGCGCCAGCAGCGAGAAGATCGGTTGGTGGTAGCGCGCTATCAGCCACTCAAAAGCTTCCTCAGAGCCAGCCTGCAGCTCCGCGATCAGAGCTGCCTCTTCGGATTCAAAGGTCAGCGCGCTGGCAAGATTGCCCATGGTGAGGTCCGCCTGCATATCAGAGTCCTCCCACCTTACCGCAGTAGAAGCAAATTCGGTTCCTGCCAAATCTGCGCCGGCAAAAGCCCGGTTTCCGGCTGCGGCCACTCGCTCCGACGGCTGAAAAAGCGCCGCCGGAAATCCCATGCTGCCACGGAGTGCGCGGGAGACGGACACTGGCTGCAAAACCCAGAGTCCCGCGTCCCCTATTATCTTAGACACCGGATGCCCCCTGAAGTGTTCCCGGTCACGCAAGTATTTCCGCTCAGGACAGTTTGTGGGGTTGGTAGCGGGAGCTTTTCAGAGCCTCCGGGGGTCGGTTTCCGGGTCGGTAGTGGGTCAATTTGAAATCCACAGGGCTGGCGCTCGGCAATCAGACCGTTCACACTTCGAGTATGCCTAGACGCTCAAGCAAAGATAGATATTTTGCCGTCAATGCCTTTCGGGTCGTAGAACAGGCCATCGGCGAACATATGGACGGAACGCCGCTGGAAGAGCCAAACGCAGGGAAGAACCCGGCTGCCGTAGCCCTTGGCAGGCTGGGGGGCGCTAAAGGTGGTCGGGCGAGGGCCGATAAACTCTCTGCTGCGAAGCGTAAAGCCATCGCGAAAAAAGCTGCTGCTACAAGGTGGAAATCCAAGTAAACATTGGAGTTGCAAAAAGCGGCAACTTTTAGGGCTTGACACAGTCTAATAAATGTTGGCATAATGCCAACATGGCCTTAAGCGCGGTGACAACAAGTCTCGCTTTGGATATGCTTCGCGATTGCCTCTCTGACGGCAACGTGATTCCGGGAAAACACTTCCTGGAGGAATTATCCAAAGAAGGCTTAACAATCCCGGATGCGTGGCAGGTGCTTCAACATGGATGTATTTTCAAACCGCCCGAACTAGATATTCGTACAGGCGAATGGAAATACACCATTGAAGGGTATGTACCCGACGGAATGAAGCTGGCAATCGTTTTCAGCTTCAAAGAGATCGATAGAACATACCTCATCACAGTTTTTGCACTTGCTTAAGAGGTGTTGCAGCTATGAGAAATACACAGTGCGCCGAATGTGGAGGAAACGCGTCGGTTTTAAGAAAAAACTACCGATTCGACCAAATGGGAATTCCGGTCGAATTGCAGAGAATCGAGGTAATTGAGTGTCCAAACTGCGGGGTAACGCCAATCATCCCGCACATGAATGAACTGATGGACTTACTCGCGTTAGCAGTATTGTGCAATCCATGTACACTCAAGGGATCAGAGGTTAGGTTCCTGCGTAAGTATGTTAACAAGAGTTCACGCGAGTTTGCCCGCTACCTTCATGTTGACCACACATCGTTGTCGAAGATCGAGAATGGTCAACGCAAGCTCCGCTCAACGCTCGATAAATTGGTGCGCCTCACTGTTTTTGGAATGCAGCCCAAACTGAGGAGTAAACTCAATCAGATGATGGATTTGATTCCAGACATCAAAGACAGATGCCAGGACGACAACGAAGAAATTCAAGTTGACCCGGCAACTGGCATTTATCAGTACGCTTAACTAGGCCACGCCTATCTTCGATTTGAGGATAGGCGTATTTTTGTGTTGACAATGCTTGATGCAAAGACGGTCACGCAAGCCGCATGAGAAAGGAGAGCATTCCATGCCCTTCATAAGTAGCGATTTTACGTTTACGGAACACATGATCCTTGCCGTAGCCTCTCGCTCTTCAGACGTCTACGGCATCAAAGGCCACGGTACAGGATGGATATACGTAGGAGAGGCGCAAGATATAGAAGAGCGTCTCTTGTCGCATATTCGTGGCGAATCAGATCAGAGTGCGCGCATTCTCAGAAGTAGCCCAACCCATTTTGTCTTTGAACAGGTGCCCGGTGAAGTTGCCCGCAAGAACCGGGAACGAGCATTAATTCAAGAACTGAGTCCGGCTTGCAATCGCATGTAGACCCAACTCCTTCCAGTCCGTAGGTTTGACGAATTCCGCCCTACCGGAGACAATAGAAACGTTGCATCCCTGCAACCTGTGGGCCTGTGGCGCAGTTTGGGAGCGCGCTTCCATGGCATGGAAGAGGTCGTCGGTTCGATCCCGACCAGGTCCACCAATTAAATCAATAACTTGCAGACCTAATTTTTCCTAGAACAACACATCTCCCTGTCTGGCTGCGCAGGGCATTTCCCCTTCTGAACTTGTCCCTTAGTTGCGAAGCGCGTCGATCTCGGCGCGTGTGGGCATAGAGGGCGCGGTGCCGGGGCGCGTGATGGAGATTCCGGCGGTCACGCAGCCAAAGTGCGCGGCCTCCACCAGGTCCATACCCTCCGCCAGAGCGACAGCGAAGCCTCCATTGAAGGCGTCACCCGCGCCAGTGGTTTCAACCACCTGGCCGGCGTTGACGGCGGGAATGTGCGCCCTGACGCGGGCATTCTTGACGAAGGCGCCTTGCGCTCCCAGCGTGATGATGGCGTTCGGCACGCCTCGGGCAAGGAATGCATCGGCGGCCTTCTCAGCGTCGGCGATGCTCGCCACCGGGACGCCGGTCAGTGCGGCAGCCTCCGTCTCGTTGGGCGTGATGTAGTCGATAAATTGGTAGATGCTCTCAGGCAGCGGCGCGGCGGGCGCGGGATTGAGGATAGTGGGCACGCCGAGCGCGTGCGCCAGCGCCAGCCCATGCTCGACGACAACGAGCGAGAGCTCGAGCTGGGCGACAAAGATGGCGGAATCAGCAATGAGCGCGCGAGCCTGATCGACCTCCTCAGCGGTCACTTCAAAGCAAGCGCCGGGCACGACGATGATGGCATTCTCGCCTTTTTCGGCATCGATGATGATCGTGGCCGCGCCGGTGGCGCTCGCCGTCGTGAAGAGAAACCGTGTGTCGATGCCTTCTGTCTTATAGAGGTTGCGCGCCATCTCCCCGAACGGGTCCGGCCCCAGCTTGGAAATGAAGCTCACCCTTCCGCCGACGCGCGCCGCGGCTACCGCCTGGTTGGAGCCTTTGCCGCCCGGGCCGAGCTTGAACGACTGCCCCATCAGCGTCTCGCCCCAGGCGGGAATGCGGCCGGTGCGGAAGGCCAGATCCGCCACAAAGCTGCCCATCACCGTAACCCATGTCTTTGCCATCACTCAGTCATCCTGTGTGCCGTGATAAAAAAACAGTCCCCGCGATCAGTACAACAAATACCTGGCCCGGACCGGCATGAACCGCTCGATTGCCTCAACCCAATCCATCCACACGCGGCGCGGGTCCTGCCCGGCGCTGATCGCATCCATCGTGGCTTTGTTCAGCATCAAGTTGTCAAGGTTTTGCATCTCGAACTGCTGCGGATATAAAGCG
The DNA here is from genome assembly GCA_050011175.1 of Occallatibacter sp. Taxonomy (GTDB): domain Bacteria; phylum Acidobacteriota; class Terriglobia; order Terriglobales; family Acidobacteriaceae; genus Telmatobacter. The sequence goes on along the minus strand of JBEKJR010000013.1, from coordinate 48,511 downwards.
TGGAGCGCGGATGCTATCTCGATGCCAAGTTCAGGCGCGTCGAGGGTGTTCCTGTCGGTGACGATGATGTTCACGCCTCCGCACTTCGTCTGCGCGTACACGCTGGCGCTGGGCGTGAATTCCGTCGGCACAAAGCGGACCCCGCTGATTGCCCGCGCATTCAAATATGCGGCCAGCTCGCGGGGCTGAATCCACGGAGCGCCCAGAAGTTCAAACGGTGTATCCGTACCGCGCCCCAGCGAAACATTGGTTGCCTCCAGAATTCCGAGTCCGGGATAGAGAACCGCTTCAGTCAGGCTGTGCATATTTGGAGAAGGATTTACCCATAGAACTCCGGTAGAATCCAGCCAATCGCCACGCTGCCAACCCTCCATGGGAATGACCTTCAGCTTGGAATTGATGCCGCGCTCGGAGTTGTAAAAACGCGCCAGCTCGCCAATCGTCATGCCATGGCGAATGGGAACCTGCCCGTAATTAATAAAGTTTTCGCGTCCTTTGTCGCTGATAGGTCCCTGAACATAAGCGCCATTGATGGGATTGGGGCGGTCCAGGACAAAGATTCTCTGCCCTGTCTGGGCTGCTGCCTCCAGAAAGTAACCGAGCGTGGTTTCGTAGGTGTAAAAGCGCGTGCCGATGTCCTGAATGTCGTAAACAATCACATCCGCCGACTTCAACACATCCAGCGACGGATGGCGCTTGGCGCTGGAATCTCCATAGACGCTGTAAATGGGAATCCCGGTTGGCGTATCTGTGGAATCGCCAATTTCGGTCGTGTCCACGCTTCCCGTTATGCCATGCTCCGGGCTGAAGATGACGACAACCTGGATGCCCGACGTTTTGGCCAGCACATCGATGGTGCGATTGCCGCGCGAGTCCACGCCGGTTTGGTTTGTGACCAGCGCGACTTTGGTTACTGCTCTGCCCGCTTCGCGGAGTTCGGCAAAACCGTGGGCCTCCAGCATGTCGATGCCGGTGCGGACCGAGCCATTGCGAGCGGTCACAAGACGCTCCGACGGCATGGCTTCGTTGTAGCCTGTAATGCGCGCTAAACGCAATTTTTGATCGTCAGAGATTGAAAGTCCCAGGCCCACAGCCGCCGCCGTGGCAACCCGCGCGCGCAGCGGAACAATCGCTAAGTTATGGCCGTGAGGATGAACCGCGTTGGTCAGCAGAATCACATAACTATTCGTAACCGGATCGATCCAGATAGACGTTCCGGTGTATCCCGTGTGCCCAAAGGAGCCGACCGGAAAAAACTCTCCGCGAGCGGAAGAATATGGCGAATCGATGTCCCAGCCCAGGCCGCGCAATATTGTCGATGTTGGCGGCTGCTGCGGGGTGGTCATCTTCTCCACCGTTAACGGCGTGAGCACATGAAAGCCGGAAAGTATATCCTGCGCATATTTTGCAAGATCATCGGCGGTAGAGAACACTCCGGCGTGTCCCGCGACGCCCCCCATTCGGCGCGCAGTCGGATCATGCACTGTGCCGCGCAGCATATGGTGGCTTTCGTCGTATTCCGTTGGCGCAATGCGCGAAATCCATGCTGCGGGCGGCAGGAAGCGCGTATCGTTCATCTCCAGCGGGGCAAAGATATTCTTCGCGGCGTATTCATCCAGGCTCATGCCGGAGACTTTCTCAACCAGAAAGCCAAGCGTCTCAAAGTTAATATCGCTGTAGAGAAAGCGCGAGCCGGGAGGGAATATGGGCTTCTGGTCCATGACCATCTGGTAGGCGGCCTCGCGCCCCTTCCACGCCGTTTTGAGATCGAGGTCCTCAGTCAGTCCGGAAAAATGCGTGAGCAGCTCGCGGACAGTAATATCGTGCTTTCCATTTTTCGCGAATTCCGGCAAGTAGGCTGCCACCGGCTCGTTGAGTCGAACCTTCCCTTCCTGCACCAGCTTCATGACGGAAGTCGCCGTGGCAATGCACTTCGTCAGCGAAGCAAGATCGAAGATGGTGTCCTCGGTCATGGCTTCCTTCACCGGTTCCACCGAACGCATGCCGTAAGCTTTGCGGTAAACCACCGCTCCGTTGTGCCCAATCAGCACCACGCCGCCGGGAATCGTTCCGCGCGCAATCGCCGCGTTTATGATCACATCGATATTGGAAAAGTCCGCTCCGCGAGTGATAACCGCAGCGGTGCCGGTTGGCGATGCATCCTGGGCAACCATGCCGCTGAACGATGCAATCGCGATCAACAGAATCATGGAAAACCGGCAAATAGTCGTCCAACTTTTCACTTGAATCCCCCTGACTTGAGCAATTTCAGGCAACTAACTAGATGATGTCAAATTCCTGGAGATAATTGCACATAGCCGGATGAGCCTACGATGCCACGAGCTTCAGCCCCAGGCCCGGCTCGGACGGCAAGATCAACTTCCCTTTCAGCACCTTCACGCCTTCGTATGGATCGTTGGAAATCAAAAGATTTCCATCCAGATCGGGATAATCCACCAGAGCCGCCAGATGAGCCGAGGCCGTCACCGTGCACGAGCTGGAAATCATGCAGCCCAGCATCACCTTCATGTTCATCGCCCGGGCAAACTTGATCCATCGATAGGCTTCCATCATGCCGCCGGATTTATCCAGCTTCACGTTGATTCCGTCGTAAGCTTCCTTGAGCCGGGGAATCAGCGACGCGTGGGTGCAGGCTTCGTCGGCGATGATAGGTATGTGCACCTTGCTGCGCACATATTTTATCTCTTCAAACATGTGCGCGGGCATTGGTTGCTCAATCAACTCCACGCCCTGCGTCTCCAGCCAATTAATCTTGCGGATAGCTTCTTCCTTGTCGGTCCAGCCTTCATTGGCATCCACGCGCAACGGCTTTTTGGTAACGCTGCGCACCGCCTCGATGGTCTCCTCGTCGTTCTTCAGTCCGACCTTCACCTTCAGAACAGGAAAATCCTCCGCCTCGCGCGTCTTTTGCCGGGTAATCTCCGGCGTGTCAATTCCAATCGAGAAAGTGGTCACGGGAGCGTCTGCCGGGTCGAGCCCGAAATACTGGTACAGTGGAATGCCAAGTTTTTTCCCTAGCCAATCGCAAACCGCAATGTCCACCGCGGCCATGGCCGCGTGCTGATGGTCGCCCAGCAAGCGGCGCGCCTCGGCCAGGAACTTGTCGAACTTCCGTGGATCGCCAACCGCAATCTTGTCGATGATCGCATCGATGGCCTGCTTGGCTTGCTCCGCGGACTCCTTGTAGCGCACAATCGGCGCGCCCTCGCCGTATCCGGTGATGCCGTCACGCTGATACTGAAGGTGAACCGTGTCGCGATAGGCGCTGGAAGACATCGTGGTCGTCCAGGTATGGCGCAGCATCAGGCGCTTGATCTCCGTCTTGACGATGGCATTGCCGCCCGTTGCCGGCGCGTCCACGGCATACAATGCCGCCGGCATTGCCGCGCCCAGTCCAGCTGCGCTCACCCCGGCCGCGCCCACCGCTTTGAACCAATCCCGCCGATTCATCATTTCACCCTCCGCGCCGCTACCAACAGTTGTGTCCAGGGCATATCGTCCAGCTTGCTGATCTGGACCACGGGATGTGTTTTGGTTGTGTCATGGATAAACTCGCCGTTGCCGATGTACATGCCTGTATGGGTAATCTTCGCGGCGCTCTCGCCAAAGAACAGCAGGTCGCCCGGCTGCAGATCTTTGCGCTCCACCGGCGTTGCTCCGCTCCAGCTTGCCTGCGCGCCGGCATCTCGCGGCATGATGATCCCGCGTTGGCGGACCAGCATCTGCGTAAATCCTGAGCAATCAAAACCATAGCTGGAGACTCCACCCCATGTATAAGTGATGCCAAGAAACCTGCGCGCCAGTTGAATGGTCTGGTCGATGGTAAGCGGCACGAAATCCGCGCTCATATTGCCCTGCTCAATGTAAGCCGTCTGGCCATTCACGAGCTTGACCTGGAACCAGCGTCCTTCCTTGTCCACAGTTCCGGGAATCAATTCCAGCCGCGCTTCCCATGGCAGGTTCAGAATTGGAGCGTGCTTAATCGTGCTGGGTTCGCGATAAAGGTTGGCGCTCAGCTCCGCAACACGAACCGCCCTTCCATCCGGAGCATAATCGCCTGGCAGCGGCGTGATGTCGGCCGCCGCCACCCAGCCCGTGTAGTCATCCCCAGTGCGAATACGAATCCATCCCCTTTTCTTTTCCAGCGAAAGCACGCCTGATCCATAGAGAGCCTGTGACGCTACCTCGGCATCATAGGAAGCGGTGGAGTACATATTGATCACCGGTTTGGAAACAACATAGTCCGGCCCGGCAACCGACTGCTGGCCAACCGCGATGGCGCCCCAGAGCGTGGCGCACAAAACTAACATAATTCGAATCTCAGAAAATACGCCGCGAATATTCATCATGCACCTCCGATTGCCGGTTCAACCGGCAGGCTCCGGCGCATATAAAAACTGGCGCCATAGCCGATGCCAAACGTGACAATGCTTCCCAGGGGCACATACCAGGTGAACGGAACCCTCTGTCCGTGCCACACCGGGAACTGCCACAGAAATACGTTCAACACAAAGCCGCAGACCATTCCTACCATGGCGCCGCTCTCCGAGGCCCGGCGCGTGAGAACGCCCAGCATGAAGACTCCAAGCAGCGATCCGTAGGCCACCGAGGCAATGGACAGGCCGATCTCCAGAACCTTCTGGCCGCTCTGTCGAACCACAATCGCCAGCGCAAACAGCACCACTCCCCAGCCAATGGTTGCCATCCGGGAGAGAAACATGCGGCGTTTCTCGCTGACGCCGGGATTGAATCGGGAGTAGAAATCGATGATGGTGGTGGAAGAAAGCGAATAGAGCGAGGCGCTCAGGTTAGACATGGCCGCAGCCAGGATGGCCGAGACCAGCAGGCCGCTGATGCCATGCGGCATGGAGTTGACCACGAAGGTGGGATAAATGGCGTCCATGCGCCCGAAGGCCACGGCCGGCGGCATCAGCTTGTAGAAAACAAAGAGCAGCGCGCCAATCAGCAGAAAGAGCGCAAACTGCAACATCACCATCACGCCGCTGGCCACCAGCGCCATCTTGGCGGACCGCTCGTTGCGCGACGCCAGCAAGCGCATCACAATCAGCTGATCGGCGCCATGGCTGGCTGTAGTCAGGAATGCGCCGCCGATGACCCCTGACCAGAAGGTGTATTTTGCGTAGAAATTCCAGCCAAACTCGAAGACGTGAAACTTGCCGGCCGTCGCTGCCATGCCGCAAGCGGCGCTCCAGCCGCCCGGCACCAGGTGCGCAATGGTGAACAGGCCGATCACCGTCCCTGTAATGTAAACCGATAACTGAATAACGTCCGTCCAGATCACGGTCGACATCCCACCCTTGAAGGTGTAGATCAGGGTGAGGATGATGACGATGGCGATGGCCGTGACATCGCGGCCCAGGTCGCTGTATCCGCGCAGAAGCCCGGAGAGCGCAATTCCCACCACGATAGCAATGGCAAAGACGCGAACCCCGTCGGCGGCAGCGCGCGTTATCAGGAACAGGCCGGCGGTGAGCGAACGCAGCCTCTGGCCGAAACGGCGCTCAATCAGTTGATAGGCCGTAACCAGGTCGCCGCGAAAGTAATGCGGAATCAGCAGCAGGCTGATGATGATGCGCCCGATGATGTAGCCGATGACCAGCTGTAAAAAGCGGAAATCCTGCTCATAGGCCAATCCCGGCACGCTGATAATGGTCAGCGTACTGGTCTCAGCCGCAACGATGGACAGCGAGATAACCCACCATGGAATCGTCTTATCCGCCAGAAAGTAGCCCTTGATGGTGTTCTGCTTCTTGCGGAAGCGTATGCCGAAGGTGGTGAGGCAGGCCAGATAGACTACGATGACGGCAACATCCAATCCGTTTAGTCCCATGGCGCCTCATTCCCCGCTACTTCCTGAATTCTTTCCTACAACGTTATGATGCGCATGGTAATTAGCGCAACTTCAACATATTACCAGTCGAATATTGTCAGGGAATCGGAGTTTTGCGCGTAGGGATGCAGGCTGGTGTCCAGCCAATTTGTCGGGTGATCTCCCAGGCTGCATTGCGTGACCCCGTCGTTGTCGAGTTCGAACCCATCCAGCCACAAGATTGCGATCAACATACAGAGGACGAAGCTCATTACAAAAATACCGTCTCGAATCTTCCAAAGCATGGCCTTTCCTTCCTCATCGAAAAATTAATGAAATGGGCAGATCATCCCGCCATGAGACCGGATGGCGGCGTATTTGGGCGATTGCTTGCCTTGTCGGCAGGCATCCTCGCAAGTCTTCCCGAGGACGATTGAAAAAGAATTACGCGGTGGCCCGCTGTTGTTCACGGCCGCCCAGACGCACGCTGACCACCTTGGAGACGCCCAGCTCCTGCATGGTCACGCCGTAGATCATGTCGGCCGCCTGCATCATGCGCTTGGAGTGGGTGACCAGCAGGAACTGCGTCTCCCTGCTCAGCGAATGCAACAGGTCGGCGAAACGGCCGACGTTGGTCTCATCCAGCGCTGCGTCCACCTCGTCCAGCGCGCAGAAGGGGCTGGGCTTGAACTGGAAGATGGCTACCAGCAGGGCCAGCGCGGTAAGCGACTTTTCGCCGCCGGAGAGCAGCAGCACATTTTGCAGCTTCTTGCCCGGCGGCGAGGCCACGATGTCCAGGCCGCTCTCCGCCTGGTTCTCCGCGTCGGTGAGGCGCAGGAAGGCCTGGCCGCCCTGAAAAAGCCGCGCGAAGACGTGGGCGAAGTTCTCGTTGATGCGGGTAAAGGCCTCGTCGAATTTGGTGCGCGAGATCAGATCGATCTCCCGGATGGTCTGCTGGGTGTTCTCAATCGACTCCATCAGGTCCGTGCGCTGCGTCTCTAGGAAGCCATGCCGCTCGGCGGTCTCCTTGTACTCGTCCAGGGCCATCATGTTCACCGGGCCCATCTGCTCCATGCGCTGCCGCAACCCGCGGCAGCTCTCCTCTTCAGTTGCCAGCGCTTCGCCGGTCAGGCGCTCGATCAGTGCATCGGCGCGCAGCGCGGCGGCCTCCAGATTCACCTCGGCCAGGCAGCTGGCCTCCAGGTGTTCGAGGTCGGCGCCCAGCTTGGCCGCTTCGCTCGAGCGGTTGGCGCGATCATCTCGCAACAGGTCGAGCGCGGACCGCCCGCCCTTGAGTTCCGTCTCCATGGTTGCCAGTTGCACGCGCAGCGCCTGTGCCTGGGCAGTCAGAGTTTGCGCCTGGGCCAGCGCCTCGGCGCGCTCGGATGTCATCTGCTGCTCGCGCTGGGCCAGTTCGGCGTTCTCCTGAATGCGCTGTTCGCGCTCCGTCTCGGCCGCGATCCGCTGCTGGTCTATGGATTGGACACGGCGCTCCAAATCGGCATGAAGCTGGTCGATGCGCTGGAAGGAAGCCTCCGCCCCGCGCCGGCGCTCCTCCAGCCCGGCCAACTCAGCAGTCACCTGCGCCGCCTCCTGCTGCAAGCTCTCGCGCTTCTCGCGCAATAAAACCAACTGCGCCTGCAACTCATCAAGAGCCGTCTCGACTGTCCGGTGCTCGGCCTCCAGGCGAAGCATCTCCTCGCGCTTTTCGTCGATGGCCCTCCGCTTGGCTTCGCGCGCATCCTTATTACGCGCGGCCTGTGCTGTCCACTCTTCGAGCCGCCGCTCCACGCGCTGCGTTTCAGACTCCATCTGCTTCAGCGCCGCGCCCAGGTCTGCGGTGTCGCGCTCGGCCAGCCGCCGCTCTTCGCTGCGCGCCTCCAGTTGCGCGGTCAGCTCTTCGATGGACTTGGTCAGCGCCGCGGCTTCCGTCTCCGCCTGGGTTAATTGGGTTTCCAGTTTCGCCAGGCGGCTCTCGACCTCGCGTAACTCGCGCTTCAGCGCCAACGGACCTTCACTGGCAGGCTTGCCGCCGGTTACTGTCGCGTTGTGGAAGCACTCGCCCCCCGGCGTCAGAAAATAAGCGTAAGGATATTGCGCCGCCAGCCTCCGCGCCTCGATGAGGTCTTCAACTACGTAGCTGTGTTTGAGCTTGGGCAGAATCGACTCCAGCGACCGCCCAAAACCGTTCAGAACGCGGATCGAATCCTTGAGCGGGGTCAGGCCGGGGCCGCTGATGGTCTCATCGCTCTCCTCAAATAGTCCGCCCTGTTCAACCGGGTGGATCAGGAAAGTAGCGCGTCCATCCACGCCGGACTTGAGCAGCTTGACGCCTTCTTCGGCCGCCACCCAGCTCTTCACCACTACATAATTCAACTCCTCGCGCAGAAACTCATCAACCACGGCCTCATGCGCGCCGCTCACCTCCAGAAAATCAGCCAGTGTTCCTACCGGCGCCATGCCCTCAGCCAGCACACCCGGCTGCAACAGCCTGCGCACCGTTTCGGAGGAATAGCCGTGGTTGCGAATCATGGATTGCAAGGCATCGCGGCGCCCTGATGCCTTGGCAAGTTCGCCTTGCAGTTGGTTGGCTTGCGCGCGCAGCGCATTTTCTTCGCCGCGGCGGGTTTGCAAAGCTTCGCGCAGCGCCGCGATCTCGCCCTCCAGCCGCTTGAGCGCTTCCATTGCGGACTCGAAGCGCTGCTTTGCCTCTCCGCTCTGCGCGCCCAGATTTTCCAGCTCGCTGCGCGCCTGACCCATCTCGGTTTCCAGCCGCTCCGCCTCGCGTTCCAGGGCCGCCAGGCTCTCCTCATCCTGGGTGGTGTGGTTGCGGGCGTTGCTTGCCAGGGTCAGCAGGTGCATGGCGTGGCGGCGGCTGGACTCCAGCTCCCGTTCCGCTGTAAAGACCTCTTCGGCCGCCGTACGCGCCTCCTGCTGGCGCGCCTCCACCTGCTGGCGAAAGGCGCGTGCCTCCTCAGCCGCCGTTGCCAAAAAGCTCTGTTGTTGCGCCCGCTCCGTGGCAATGCCGCTTAACTGTGTCCGCGTTTGCTCCAGTTCTGCGCCGGCTACCGCGATGCGCATCTCCAACTCGCTCACCCGCTCCACGTTGGCTTGCTTCCGCGCCGCCGCCCGCTCCGTTTCCACGGCCGCCGCATGGGCGCGATTCTGCGCCTCCTGGCCTTCGCTTTCCAACTGGTAGCCCCGCTCGGTGAGCGCGTGTTGGCTGCCTTCCTGCTCCTCAATCCCCACCGCCGAGTCATTGATCCGGGCTGTCAAGCCGGCAATCTCCGTCTCCAGCCTTGCCCGCTCGCTGTCCATCAGCGACATGCGGCTGGCCAGCACCACGCGCATCCGTCCGCGCAGCTCATCGCGCACCGCGCCGTAGCGCTCGGCCTTCGACGCCTGCCGCTTCAGGCTGTTCATTTGCCGCGTGACCTCTTCGAAGATGTCGCTCACGCGAGCCAGATTTTGCCTGGCGCTCTCCAGGCGCAACTCGGCCAGCCGCTTCCTGGTCTTGAAGCGCGTAATCCCTGCCGCTTCCTCGATGATGGCCCGCCGGTCGTGCGGCTTGGAGCTGAGCAACTGGCCGATCTGTTCCTGCCCGATGATCGCGTAGCTGTCCGGCCCCAGCCCGGTGCCCATAAAAATGTCCTGTATGTCGCGCAGCCGGCAGAGTTTGCCGTTCAGCAGGTACTCGCTCTCTCCGGTGCGGAACAACCGCCGGGTGACCTCGATTTCCCCCTTCTGAGGCGTGCGTTGAAACTTGCGGCGGCGAATCTTCAGCACCACCGCCTGCGGACCTTCGCCGGTGGTAAATGTCTGTGGCTGGCCGGACCCTTGCTGTGAGCCGGCCCCTTCCGCGGGTTCATCCTCCAGCACCACCCCCGGCTGCTCGTTGGCGATAATCTCCTCGGCCTCGGCGGCGCGCTGGCGGCGCGCTTCGTCCTCGTCCCAGTCGGCCGGGCCTTCGTGATCGATCGTCACCAGCGGCTCCACGGGAATCGGTCCCTCGTAAACCTCCGGATCGACCAGGGTCAGCGTCACCTCGGCCATGCCCAGCGCCTTGCGCTCGCTGGTTCCGGCAAAGATCACATCCTGCATATTGGCGCCGCGCAGGCTTTTCGCGCTCTGCTCGCCCAGAACCCAGCTCACCGCGTCCAGAATGTTCGACTTGCCACACCCGTTCGGCCCCACCACCACGGCAATGCCCGTTCCCGCCACGGTCAACTCCGTGCGGTCGCAAAAGCTTTTGAAGCCGAGCATGTGAATTTTCTTTAGTTTCAGCATGTGTACTCCGGGGTGTTGGGGCTGCGCCTGGGTTTCTCTGGTTCAACGGGCAATTCGCCGCCAACGCTCCTGGCACAGCGGAAAAATTGCCCTCCGATTACAAACTCTACGGAGCCTGGAGAGCAGGGTCAACGGTGGAAGACGGGGATTTTGTGGATAAGGGGGTGCGCAATTCCTGTTCTTGGAAAATCCTAAAAAAGAGTGCGTAATTGGGATTCTCTTAGACGTTTTGGCGGTGTTTTGCACAAGCGCACTGCAGGTGCCTTCAGCCCCACCGCAGGGGTTTGCAGATAATTACTCTCCGTTGGCGCACACTGGCAGAATGAACAAAAGTGGGCAAGCCCCGGTCTAATACGTCAGGTGATTTGACGCAAGAGTCTATTGGTGCAGGAATCAGAAGGGATTATCGATACTCAGTCTCAGTTGACGCTATTGTTTACGATTACCTTCTGTGCTACGCAGCCCCAAACGGGTATTGTGCCCCAAACAGTCGGGTACAAGACTTCTTGCTTGTATATCGCTGAGTACTTCTCGTTCATCTGTTTGTAGACCGACTGGGGTGAGATGGTGCCACTCCCTGTACCCGGGTTATGCCACGCGGTCGAGTTGGTGGCGGAACACTGCTGGATCCCACCGTTGCCAACGTCTCCGAAAGCGAAGCAATTGATGACCTGATTCAATAGGCCTTCCGTCCACTGGGCGATTCCAGTGCCAACGCCATTGCAGGATTTTTGCAACTTGCAGATTTGGCATTGAGTCAAAGTGCCTTTTTCGCATGCCGCGGGATTATTATGATTACATTTTTTTGCCACGAGGGTTTGATAGATGAGGTCACTTACGCCACCCCCGGTGGGCAGACCACAACTACCGTAAAGGCCATCGTACATCGCCTGTGCCGCTTTCTGGCGGATGTCGGCAGAATAGGTATTGAGATCGAAGTCCGGGAGCGTCTTCGCGGTTGTCTTCTGAAGTGCCAACATGACGAAGCCCGAGCATCCCTCGTGGCCCTGCTTCACAGTGTAATTATAATCGCTGTAATTGTAGATGCCATAGAGCTGGCTGATGCCATTCGCAGTGTCCGCGGCCGCTCGCATGGTCCACCTCGGTGAGTATTTGGTAAGGGCACTCCCCGCCGGCTGCGCCAAGTAGACAACGTAAGGGTAGAAATATGAGCTATCGTACATGGTCTGAGTAATAACGCCCGGACTGCCCTGATAAAGATCCGCAGGGGAGATTTTTAGGTCCCCTACAGCAGGGTTACCAACGCTGCAAAAAACTTGTCCAACCCATTGTGTGACTGCAGAGGGAGTGTCGTGCTTGACAAGGTCCGCCAGCGGGGTTCCGGCCTGACCGCCCATGAGGTCGCTCCGACAGCTGCTGCCATCCACCATGATCCCCGTGTGAGTCCAGTACTCGCCAAGGGCGTTGATGATAGGAGTAATTTCGCCCGTCGGATTGCGAAGAAGCGCTACGTCGCCCTTGACGGCGTAAGTTCCATGACCCCACGCATCTACGATTCCAGCTTGGGCGACTATCGCACAGATTTGATTGGGAGCGCAACTACCACAAGGGTTATTAGGTTCCGCCGCTGGCTGCCCCGGATCACTCAGGATCCCTTTCAGCTGGAGCTCGAAAATCTCCGCATCGCTGATTGTTCCGGAGAGACTCCCATGAGCGTCCACACGCCCGAGCGCTCGCATAGCCGCCTCGACGACCTTGACTCTCGCGCGGTACTCCGGTGTCGCGGTGTCCACGCGCCCGACAGGCGGGTCGCGCACAAAGACCGCCGCCACGAGCACGACCGGCCGCCCGTCCGCCGACTTCCCCGTTACCTCGTACCGCATCCGGCACGTGTCCGCGGTGGTCGCGCCTGCGGGAATTGTGACGTCGATTGAGCTCTTCCCCGGGGGCAGGCGGGCCATCGAAAAAATACTTGTCACGTCGGCGGTATTTTCGTCACTGTCCGTGCCGTCGCACGCGATGAGCATCACATTGGCGGAGGAGAGATCAAGCGACACGTCTTCGAGATTGTTCACTTCTAGCTTCGCGGTGTAGCCCCCACCGGCCTGAGCCACGGCGCGAGCTGGAACCACATTCGGCACGATCTTGCCGTTATTCAGGTTCGCCTTGTACATGTTCGGAAGGGTGACCGTGGTCTTGCCAATCGGCGTCGGGAGGCCATTTGCGTGGGCCTTCACCGTGATGATGAAGGTCGAATTCAAGGTCGAGCGCTCGTCCCGTTGCGCATAGCTGTGTTCTACATACGGTACTTTGGTGGTCTCCGTAGTGCCGTCCCCAAACTTCCACTCGTATGTCACTTCCCTGGCTTTGAGGAACCTTTTGCTTCGGTTGTCGCGGCCGATCGGACCAGACGATCTCACGCCGGCGGTGTAAAGGAATGTGTCGTTTTTGAACGCAAGTGGTGCGGCCTGAACGGTCACGTATTCAAAGGAGCTCCCGCAGTCCCGCACGTTGACTTCGATAGACTGCTGGTCAATTGCTTTGCCGTCGCTTGCCGCAAAGAGGACCTGATGGTCGCCGGGTTTGTCATAGGTCAAGGCGACTACATTCCCTGGGACACCCCCAATCACATAGTTGATGTGATCGTCGGTGCGGTCCGAGGACAGTGACCTCATCCTGGCGGTGACTGGTTCGCCAACGCAGAACTTGGTCTTGCTGATGGAATGGCTGACCGGGACGAGCGTGCCCATGTCGACTATGATGGGCGTTTCTTTGAGCGGCGTTTCCGCTCTCGCGACCCCGGGACTGCAAGCCACAAGCACCATCGCGACCGCATAAACATTCCACCGTGAACGTGAATCACTCGTGCCTAGAACGTTCATCATCGTCCTCCATCCTCATTCGGCACTGCCGTATCTTGTAGAGCATGTGACTGTAAGCCTCGATCATCTGTCGCCAAATCCAGCTTAATCCCTTTAACCGCCAGCCCCCCTCCAAAATTTATTTTGGACTGTGGAAACTTGCAGATAATTTTAAGTTGCTTATAATCAATGCCTTACACGAATAATTCAATTTTTTCTTGCCATGAAGCCTTGCAGATAATTTTAACCTTTTTATAATCAACATCTTGCCGGTCGTCCTCGCGCCGAAACTCCATCATTGCGCAGCGGGACAGACGCACGCTTTGAATCCCTGCTGAGTGTGATTCGACAGCGTGCAGACATACTGCGGCCAAGCCAGGCTCAATAGAGGCGTCGCGTAGCCTACGGAAAAATCTACGATGTAATTTTGACTGGCTTGAATCTTCGCGCTGGGGTCCGCGGCGAATCCGGCGATGAGCTGGCTTACAGAAGACGGATTAAATTCCCTCTCGTGGTAGCTGCGCGCAAAATCGTATTCTTCTGTCCAGGCAGCATGAATGCCGGTCAGATTCGATGCAATGAAAACCTTGTAGTCCACTAGCGTTGCGGAAGAGGCATCGATCTGGGCGAGGGTAAAGGAGGGATGATTCCCATTAATCGGTGAGATCGATGAAATTACCTTGACTGCAACACTCTTGCCGGATGCGGGAGTCGGACCGTCGTCTTTCAGCAGGCGCATCTCATCCATGTGATTGTGACCGAAGATTGCTAACTGGACGACATCACCGAATTCAGCGATCACGTCCGCCATCTTTTCCGAAGATAAATACATGATGGGTGCGTGACCGCCGCATACGTCGATAAACCTGGACACTGTAGCATACAGATCAATTCCCGGAGGAATGTGGCCCATCACCCAGATCTTCTGCTTGTTGGCGCGGGCCTCGGTGAGTTGCTGGCGAAGCCATGCAAGCTGCGCGTCGGCAACTGCCGGATCGGCTTTGCCCGCGCAGGTTGCGTAGTTCTTTGACATAAAGAGATCGTTCAGAACCAGCAGGCGCGCATTCTCGATTGGCAGGGAGACGCTGTAATAACCGCCGTTCGCAAAGCTATCCTGAGCGCCCTGACGCTCGGATGCGGGAAAATTCTTCGTAACCTCGCTGCCTGTCACTGCCAGAAACTCGCTCTGTGCATCGAGCCGGTAGTCGCCGCAGTCGGAGTCGTTGTTCCCCAGAGCTACATAAACAGGCACGTTGGGGAATGCGCCGTATAACTCGCCCATCACATAGTCCATCGTCTTTTCTACGAAAGCCGTCAGGTCGGCAGGCGTGGATTGAGGAAAGAGCGTTTTGTACTTGCATTGAAAGGCATGGGAGAGGAGATCGCCGCTTACGGTAACAAACTTTATGCCGGCGGCGTGGCTGTGCATGGCCTTCAAGCTGGAATCGAAGAGCGCGAAGGAAGTGTCAACGCCGCGAGCATGGCAGCTCTGCTGCAATGATTGAAAACGCTGCTCTCTGTCGGGCGATGATGGGGCGGCAAGGATAGCTTTCCACTCGCTCACCGGCGCAACTGCCAGTTGCGGAGCTTTGGCTTTATCCCAGAACGGCTCGAAGTGAATGTCGCTAAGCAGAAGCGCGGGGACTGTCGCCTGGACTTGCTGTTGCGCCTTCGGTTGGCCTTGAATTGCTAAGGCGGGGTGTCCGCTCTGTGCAAAGGCCACACCAGCGAACAGGAATAGGCAAGAGAGCGCGATGTGCGTCTTGGAAACGCCGCCGAGGATGCGGGCTGCGAGATTCCGTTTCATCGAAGCTCCATGGCTCACGCCCACTTTAACATGAGCTGCATTTGAGGAAGATGAAGAGCTATGTATGCTGAGCCGTCCCACCCTTGCGGCAAAAACAAAAGCGCGGCGAGGGTGGGACACCCGGCGCAGGGCAGGCTCCGCCAGCAGCGGCAGGTTTCCTCCCTCTGCACTTTTAGGTCAGTCACTTTGCGGGCTGTCTTATCCATGCTCACGGTTCACATCACTCGGGATATACTGAATCGCGCGCACCCGCCTTGCGTAGTGTCTCAGCTGCGGACTTATTACCCATTAAAATGGCAAATCTCAGAGGTGTTCGACCATCCGTAGCCTCTGCCTCTTTGTTCGCACCAGCCTTGATAAGCATCTCTACCAAAGGCGTGTGTCCTATAGCCGCAGCCCAATGTAGCGAAGTTATGCGATCCTTGTCACTTGCGTTTATGTCAGCACCCTTTGCAAGCAGCTTACGGACCGTTTCTTCATCCCCCTGTTGCGCTGCATCGAGCAGGTCGTGGTTCAACTGCCGTTTAAAGTCATCTAACGATTTGCCGACACTGGCCGGAGGATATGGCGGAACTGATCGGGATGCTGGAGTTACAGTATCTTCCCGCGGAATAACCGGATATGTGTAGTCCTGCGACGCGGCTACGATGGAGACCGATTCGAGAACGACCGGCTTAAGGGGTCTGTCTTGGGCGCCGCGAGGAACGCGGGAGATTTTGTCCGCGATCTCCTGGCCCTCGACGACTTCGCCGAAGATGGTGTGGTTGCCTGTAAGCCAGGGCGTGGGAGCAACGGTGATAAAGAACTGGCAGCCATTGGTTCCGGGGCCGCTGTTAGCCATGGCCAGTTTGCCGGGCTTGTCGAATTTGTGCGGCGAGCCCTTGGTCTCATCCTGGAAGCGGTAGCCAGGGCCGCCCATGCCGGTGCCGGCGGGGTCGCCGCCCTGAATCATGAAGTCGGGAATGACGCGATGGAAGATAGTGCCGTCGAAGAGCTTGTCGGTGGATTTTTTGCGGGTAGTGGGATGGGTCCACTCCTTGGCGCCCTCTGCCAGCTCGATGAAGTTCTTGACGGTGATGGGCGCGTTCGACTCAAAGAGCCGGACGGTGATCTTGCCTTCGGTAGTGGTGAAGACGGCGTAGGTTCCTGGTGCAAGGGGCATGATTTTCCTCATTTAGTTGGGTTAGGATGACTGATTAATTGCCCAAAGTAAAGATGACATTGACGGTCGTATGAATCTCGACAGGTTGGCCATTCAGCAGATAAGGCCTGTAGCGCCAACTTCTTACTGCATCGAGTGCCGCCTGCTGCAACATTTGCGGACCACTGACAACTTGTAGATCTTTCACAATACCGTCGGTGCCGATGGTTGCAGACAATACAACTGTTCCGGAGACTCCTGCTTTCTTAGCTTCAATGGGGTAAACAGGAAAATGCCGTTCGTCCAACATTCCAGCCGCTACACCAGGTGAGACAGTAATCCTCTTGGGCAACTCTGATTGAGCAGGAGCAATTCCAAGCGCGGACGGCAGCGGCTGGCCCTCACGCACGATATTCACCTTCTTGAGCACCACGGGCGTGAGCGGCTTGTTATCATCGTTGGCCTGGACGCGCGCAATAGCCTTGACTACATCAAGGCTGGAGGCGTCGCACTGGCCGAAGATGGTGTGAATGTGGTTGAGGTGTTCGGTGGGCACTTCGGTGATGAAAAACTGGCTGCCGTTGGTGTTGGGTCCGGAGTTGGCCATGGCCAGACGGCCGGGCACATCGAAGTTCAGATCCGGATAGAATTCATCTTCAAATTGATAGCCAGGATCGCCCCTGCCGGTGCCGGTGGGGTCGCCTCCCTGAATCATGAACTCGGGGATGACGCGATGAAAGATGGTGCCATTGTAGAGCGGCATGTTGTGCTGTTTCTTGCCGGTCGCGGGATCGGTCCAGTCTTTTGTGCCCTCGGCCAGAGAAATGAAGTTGGCTACAGTTTTTGGCGCCTGCCGCTGAAAGAACTGGCATGTGATGCGGCCCATAGTAGTGTCCATAACCACGGTGGGACCGTTGGGATGGGTCATGGCAGCGGCGGTGGCTTGGGGCGCGTCAGGCAGATCGTTTGAAGAGGTTTGGGCAAGCGCCGAAGCGGCAAAGGCCGCGGCCAGAGCGGGAAGGAGAAGCGTCTGCTGGAGTTTCATATCGATTCTGAGGGTAAATCATGCGGCTGGGGGCTTGCCAGCGGTCAGCAGCCCTTCTTGCAGCGGGCCATGATGGCTGCGTGCAGGCGCTCCTGCAAGCCGGCGGGCAGATCGTAAATTTCATGAGAACGGTAGATTTCGATGGTCTTCTTCGTGGTGTTGAGGATGACCTCGCAGTGACTGCAGTGGCCGAGGTGGGTTTGCAATTCGGCGCGCATCTCGGGGGTCACCGTATCGTCGATGAGGTCGTCGAGAAGGGCGAGAAACTCTTTGCAGGTCACTTTACACTCCTCGATTCGCTGAACACCTTATTCCTGCGGAAGTAGCGGCTCAGGCGCTCGCGCAGTTGCAGCCGCGCGCGTAACAGGCGCGACTTGACAGCGGGAACGCTCAGCCCCAGCGTCTCCGCCGTCTCTTCGGTTGAAAGCCCTTCCACATCCCGCAGAACGAACACAATGCGAAACCCCTGCGGTAGTCCCTGGATCGTCTTGCGCAGAATCTCGGCCAACTCGGCCTGGTTGTAGTTCTGCTCCGGATTGGGCGCCCAATCGGCCAGATCGCGGGGAACGCTGCCCTCTTCGGTCTCGATGTCTTCGTCAATCGAAACCATCTTGCCGGTGCGGCGCTTGCGCAGCCGCATCAGGCTTTCGTTAACCGCAATCCGTACCAGCCAGGTATAAAACTTTGAGTTGCCCTGAAACTGCTCAAGCTTTTCGTACGCCTTCAGGAAAGCATCCTGCATGACGTCTTCGGCATCCTCGCGATTCTGCGTGATGTGCTGGGCGATGCGAAAGAGCTGGCGCTCATACTTGCGGACCAGCGAATCGTAGGCCGACACATCGCCTCCGCGCACCCTTGCGACCAGGGCTACGTCTGGATGTGGCTCGAGTTGTCCTGCAATCGATTGGATGGTCGGCATGGGCATTGGTTGCAAAATCCGCAGGACTGGCTGCGGGTTACACTTCTGGGCCCGTAGTGAGTGTACCGGATGGCGCGGTTGGGGACCAAACGGGAAGACAGGGCTTGGACAAGGTCCAATTTGGCGGGCGTCCCATTTTGCGGCAATTTCGGTAACGCTCGTGGTTCCCGGTGGCCGCATCCAGCGCAAAAGCAATTTAAAGTGAATAGATGAGGGTCGCATCTTCCCCAACTACTGTTTCGCAGCTGGCTTCCCGCTGCCTGGCTGTTCTGCTTTCCTTTTTGATGATCGTGCTGCCGGTTGCGGGGCAATCTTCGGGTGGCTCGGCAACCAAGCCGGCCGGACAATCCTCCTCAACGGCAAAGAAGAAGCCGGCCCAAAAGAGCAAAAAAGCCGCGAAGCCTGCTGGCCAGACACACAAGGCAGCCAAAAAGCCCGTGAGCCCTGCTGTCAGGGCGGCCAGACGCGCGCGGGCAGCGCGCATCAAGTTGGCCTTTGTGGCCTCGACTGAGTTGCGGCCCATGGCGCAGCAACTGGCCACGATGCGTACGCCTGCAGCTTACGCGGGCGTAACCAAATATGCGCATCAGCATACGGGCGAGGCCGCGGCGGCGGCTTACCTTGCGCTGGGCCACGCTTACCTGCTGGACAAGCGCTATGCGGAGGCGGCTGCCGACTTTCGGCTGGCTCGGCAGACGGGCAAAGAGCTGGCTGACTACGCCGATTTCCTGGGTGCGAGCGCCAACCACAATGCAAGCAATGAATCTGCGGCCGAGGCATCGCTGCACGGCTTTGCACTGCGCTATCCGGAGAGCATCTTTGTTGCACAGGCGCCGGAGCTGGAAGCCGAAACGCTGCTGGCATTGAATGACGCGACCGGCGCGCAGAGGGTGCTGGCAGCAGCCGCGGGCACGGCCGCCGCAAACCGTACCGGTTACCAGCTTGCGCAAGGCGAGGTTGCCTTCGCGTTGGAACAGACGCAGCAAGCCGAGAACCTCTTCAAACGGTTGCTGCTGGCCCATCCTTTGAGCCCGGAGGCGGAGATTGCGCGGGCAAAACTAACCGATATGGGCGCGGAGACCAGCCTGACCACGGCTGAACTGCGCAGCCTGGGCGATGCCTACTACAACGCCGGTCATTACGCCGATGCAAGCGCGCAGTACCATGCGCTGGCCCGACAGTCGAGCCTCGACGCCGAGAGCCGCGCGGGCTTTGCCGTGGCGGCGGCGGCTTGCGACCTGAAACTGAAGCGTTTGACCAAGGCACAGGCCGAAGCACTGTCCGACACGCCGAACGAGAATGGCGCGCGGCGGCTTTACCTGCTGATGCAATTGGCCCGGAACCGCAATGATTTGGACGAAGTGAAGCGTATCGTGACAGAGATGGAGTCCAGCTTCCCGCAAAGTCCATGGCTGGCCGAGGTGCTTTACTCCAGCGGCAATCTGTACCTGCTGCGACACGAGTATGCGACGGCAATCGGGTACTATAGCGCCCTGGCAACGCGCTTTCCCTCGAGCAAATACGCCGCGACGGCGCATTGGCGAGCCGGCTGGCTGAGTTACCGGCTGGGACTATTTGACGATGCGGCACGCCTCTTCGACGAGCAGATCCGGCTTTATCCCGGCGCTACGGAGACGGTGCCGGCACTTTACTGGCGCGGGCGTTTGTATGAGACTCAGGAGCACAATCCAGACCTGGCCGCAGCCAACTATCGCACTCTGCTTCGGGCTTATCCGCATTTCTTTTATGCGCAGATGGCAAAGCAACGGCTGGCCGCGCTGGGCAATGCCCCGTCCGCGCCGCAGCCGCAGCTGGATGGTTTTCAGGCTCAGCCGGTCCCGCCGCTCGAGGATAGTTTTCCCTCCGACAGCCCGCACCTGGCCAAGGCGCGCCTGCTGGCCAACGCGGGCTTGAACGAATACATCGCTCAGGAGATTGCCGCCGACCCGGACTCTTCCTCCTGGAGCGCGCTGGCCGAGGCGAAAATCTATGCCTCCTATGGCGAACACTTCCGCGCCATGCGCGTGATGAAGAGAGCTTTGCCATCGGCCGCAACGGCCTCTATCCAGTCCATCCCGCTGGCCTACTGGCGCATCCTTTTCCCGGAGCCGTGGTGGGAGACAATCAAGGCCGAGTCGGCCAAAAACAATCTTGATCCGTATCTGGTGGCCGCGCTGATTCGCCAGGAGTCGGAGTTCAACCCTTCGGCCGTCTCCAAGGCCAACGCCTGCGGGCTGATGCAGTTGCTGCCCGCGGTGGGCAAGTCGATGGCGCGCCAAGAGGGAATCGAGCACTTCCAGACCTTCCAACTGTTCGATCCAGTCACCAACATCCGACTCGGAACCCGCTACCTGCGCAGGACGCTGGATAAATTCGGCGGAGTGACGGAGTATGCACTGGCCGCCTACGACGCCGGAGACGACCGGGTGCTGGAGTGGCAGGCTGCTGGTCCGTACCAGGGCATCGACGAGTTTGTCGAATCGATCCCCATCACCGAAACCCGCGAGTACGTGGAGCTCATCCTGCACAACCTGGATACATACAAAGCGATCGACGCCTATGCCGGCTCGCAGGGCAAGGCGGCTGCGAGACAATGAAGGCCACGAGTTAGCGAGTTAGCGAAAAGGCTCCAAAGCGATGCTACGGAGCCATTTCTGTTAGCGGAGTTAGCGAAAAGGCCACTCAGCGGATGCGTTTTCAGGGCAAAGCACCCGGAAAATCCGGGAAAATTCCGGATTTTTCCGGCGTTTTCCGGCGTTTTCCGGAGGCCAAATCTCACCATGTGGGATATTTAGGGCTGTGCGCCATTCAAGCGGTGTTGATTTCAAACGGGTTACAAAATCTGCTCTTCACAGTTTCACAGTTACACAGGAAATAGGGGGGAGGGGGGTACCAGGTGGGGGTACGGACCGGGCGGAAGTCCGACATATTGAACCGGGGATATGCCTGACAGTAACGGCCCGCAGCTCTGGTTCTTGTTCATGCTTTGATTGTGCGCCGGAATAGGGAAATTATCTGCAAAGCCTCCCACCTTTTCGCGATAAGAACGCGAAGGGATGAAGTGGCCGATCATCAGGATTTACCAAGGGCGTGTCTGCCGACTTCCTCCGGACGCGTATGCGCCGAAATGGCCCTGGGGCGCCTTGCCTGTTGACCCGGCTCGAATAGTATGATGAGTGTTGGCTGTATGCTTGCGCAGGCCCATCGACACGGTCTTGGGAAACGGACTCCTGTTGAGGGCTATTTTTTATGGGGAGTTGTAAATGTCCCGAATCGTTGAGATTACAGAACTTGCGCTGCGAGATGCGCATCAGAGTTTGCTTGCCACCCGCATGTCTTTGGACGACATGATTCCAGCCTGTGAAGACATCGACAATGCCGGCTATTGGTCGGTGGAATGCTGGGGAGGCGCAACCTTCGATTCCTGCATCCGTTTTTTGAATGAGGATCCGTGGGAACGGCTGCGCACCTTCCGCAAGCTGATGCCCAAGACGCGCTTGCAGATGCTGCTGCGCGGTCAGAACCTGCTGGGCTACCGGCATTATGAAGACGGGGTGGTGGAGCGCTTTGTGGAGAAGGCTGTCGCCAACGGAATCGACGTCTTCCGCATCTTCGACGCCCTCAACGACCCGCGCAACCTCAAGACCAGCATCAATGCGGTGAAGAAGACCGGCAAGCATGCGCAAGGCGCAATTTGCTATACCGTTAGTCCCCTGCACACCATTGAGGCTTATGGCGAGAGGGCCGAACAGTTGAAGGAGATGGGATGCGACTCGATTTGCATCAAGGACATGGCCGCTTTGCTGAGGCCGCAGCCCGCTTATGACCTGGTGAAGGCCATCAAAAAGAGGTGCGGCAAAGAGACGCTGGTGCATGTCCACACTCACGCGACTACTGGAGTCACGATGGTCACTCTGATGAAGGCCATCGAGGCAGGGTGCGACATTGTGGATACCGCGGTCAGTTCCCTGTCGCTGGGGCCGGGGCACAACCCCACGGAAAGCCTGATCGAATTGCTGGAAGGGACCGGCTACGAGACTCGCGTTGATCTGGAGCGTGTTCGGCGCATTTCCAACCACTTTGCGCAAATTCGCCCACGCTACAAAGAATTTTTCAGCGAGAATACCGGCGTG
This sequence comes from Occallatibacter sp., assembly GCA_050011175.1. Taxonomy (GTDB): domain Bacteria; phylum Acidobacteriota; class Terriglobia; order Terriglobales; family Acidobacteriaceae; genus Telmatobacter. The sequence continues at coordinate 26,506 of JBEKJR010000013.1, read as the reverse complement.
GACACGGAGATCTTCAAGAGCCAGATTCCGGGCGGAATGATCTCCAACATGGAAAGCCAACTGAAAGGACAGGGCGCAGGCGACCGGCTGAAGGAAGTCCTTGAGGAGGTTCCCAGGGTCCGCAAGGATTCCGGCTATCCGCCGCTGGTGACGCCTACCAGCCAGATCGTCGGCTCACAGGCCGTCTTCAATGTCCTGATGGGTAAGTACAAAGTACTGACCGGAGAGTTTGCGGACCTGATCCTGGGTTACTACGGGAGAACAATCGGCAAAAAGAACCCCGAATTGTTGAAACAGGCCGAGGCCCATGCGAAGAAACCAGCTATCACCGCTCGCCCGGCAGACTTACTCAAGCCGGAGTGGGAGAGCCTGAGCGCCGCGGCGAATGCCTTGAAGGGAGCAAATGGCAGCGATGAAGACGTGCTGACCTATGCCATGTTTCCGAAGGTGGCGCCTACGTTCTTCGAGAGTCGCGCCCAGGGCCACAAGAGTGTGGGCAAAGACCCGTCCAGCAAGGCGCCAGAGGCGAAAGCTCCGGAGCAGAAAGCACCCGCGGCGGCCGGCGGCGGCGCTGCGCTGAGCGCCAAAGTGAATTATGTCATTACGCTGAATGGCAAAGAGCATCGGGTAACCGTAGCCGCAGAGAAATAGAAGATACAAAGCCGACGGATTCAGGAGCAGGAATGGCAAAGCATGGAAAAAGTAAGAAGACAATGGCCGAAAAGATCTCCAGCCTTGACGTGAAGCGCGCGGAGCTGAAACTTGGCGGCGGCCAGGAGCGCATTGAAAAACAGCACGCTTCCGGCAAGCTGACGGCGCGAGAACGCATTGCAAAGCTGGTGGACACGGGCAGCTTCCAGGAGATCGGGCTGTTTGCCCTCCATCGCTCTACCTATTTTGGGATGGCCGACAAAGAGATGCCCGCCGATGGCGTGGTGACCGGATGCGCAAAGATCGACGGCCGCCTAGTGCATCTTGCCAGCCAGGATTTTACCGTGGGGGGCGGCTCCGCCGGCGAGACGCACAACGACAAGGTTGTCGATATGATGCGCCTCTCCTTGAAGACAGGCAGCCCATTCATCGTCATCAACGACTCCGGCGGCGCGCGCGTTCAGGAGGGGATCGACAGCCTGGCTGGATATGGGCGCGTTTTTTACCACAATGTCCTGCTCTCCGGAGTGGTGCCGCAGATTTCGATTATCTGCGGACCCTGCGCGGGGGGCGCTGTATACAGCCCGGCGCTGACCGACTTTGTGATTCAAACTCACCAGGCTCGCATGTTCATCACCGGGCCGAAGGTGATCAAACAGGTTACTGGCGAGACAGTCAGCGATGAGGAACTGGGCGGTCCGCTGGCGCATATGAATTACTCGGGAGTGATTCATCTTATCGCGCAGAACGACGAGGAGGCGGCTCAAATCTGCCGGCGGCTGCTCAGTTTTCTGCCCTCCAACAACGTTGAGGATCCGCCCCGCATGACCTTCAATCTGCCAATTGATTCCGATGCAGAGATGAGCGGAATTGTTCCGGTAGATAACAAGGCTGTTTATGATGTCCGAGATGTTGTTACGCGGGTGCTGGATTATCGGGATTTCTTCGAGATACAACCGGGGTATGCCGCCAACATTGTGATCGGTTTCGGGCGACTGCAAGGCCGTCCGGTGGGTATTATCGCCAGCCAGCCGAATCACCTGGCCGGTGTGCTGGATATCAATGCCTCCGATAAATCGGCGCGTTTTGTTCGTTTTTGCAACGCTTTCAATATTCCTCTGATTACGTTTGTCGATGTGCCGGGATTTCTTCCCGGAGTGGAGCAGGAGCGCGGCGGCATCATCCGTCATGGAGCCAAGCTGCTGTATGCTTACTCGGCCGCCACGGTGCCGAAGATCACGGTGGTGCTGCGCAAGGCGTACGGTGGAGCGTATATAGCGATGTGCTGCAAGGATTTGGGCGCGGACCGGGTTGTTGCGTGGCCCACGGCCGAGATTGCCGTGATGGGCGCCGAGGGCGCGGCGGAGATCGTCTTCCGGCGCGAGATCGATGCGGCCGAGGACAAGGCAGCCCGCCGCCAGGAGCTGGTGGACGAGTATCGAGAGACGTTTTCCAACCCCTATGTTGCGGCAGGCCGCCGTCTGGTGGATGACATTATCGATCCCGCCGAGACACGAAAGGTTTTGGCGGATGCTCTGGAATCGCTGCAAGCCAAGCGGGAGCAGCGTCCCGGAAAGAAACATGGATTGATTCCGTTATGACGAGGAACTGCGCGTGGCAGTGAAATTATCAGATTTGGTTCAGACTGTGTCTGAACGGCAATTGGCAATGGAACGCCAAGTGGGCGAGCTTGCCGATGCCATCAAGGCTTTACAGGCTCGTGTGGCCGAACTCAGCCAGACCCCAGCTTTGCAGACGGCATCCGATCCCGCGGCCGGGGTGAAAGCGGCGTCCACCTCCGCGAAGGAAACGGTAAATCGGGAGGCAGGAGAAGTTACACCTGAAGTGCTGGTGGTGATTGCCGCGGCTGTGACCGCATTTCTGGGAAAGAAAGTCCGCATTCGCTCGGCAAAGATGTTGCAGTCTCCTTACGAAGTTGTCAATCCATGGTCTCAGCAGGGGCGAGTATACGTCCAAGCCCTTCATTATTTGCGATCGAGGGGCTGAGACAGCAGCAAGGTCTCTCGAGGGAAGGAACTTGTAACTTGAAACTACAAATTTCAATTGATGGAAAAACCTACGAGACTGAAGTCGAGGTCCTGGAAGATGACGCGATGCCGCGCCAGCAGCATTATGTGCCATACCAACTGCAACACGCGACGGTTCAGGCACATCCAGCCGCGAGCGCACAATCTCCGTCCCCCACGGCCAAGGAAGCTTCAGAAGGTGTCAGCGAAGACAAGCTGTGCCGCAGTCCCGTGACGGGCATCGTCATCAAAGTGAATGTTGAACCGGGACAAATAATTCAGGCCAACGATTTGATCATGGTTCTTGAAGCCATGAAGATGGAAACAAATGTTACGGCGCACTGTGCTGGAACAGTGAAGAGCGTGCGGGTAACACAGGGCGATTCCGTAAAGTTGAATCAAGTTGTCGTTGAGTTCGAATGATAGCTTCTATGCCACCTCAGAGCGTTCGCGACCTCCGTCGAAAGGGCAATTCATGAGCAGCGTCGATGAAGATTTGCAACTTGTTCCCGGAATCAAGTTCATCGATCACATAGCCATCGCTGTAAAGCAGGGCGAGTTGGACCGCCAAGTTGATGCCTTCGAGATGCTGGGCTTCCATGAAGTGCATCGGGAAGAAGTGCGGGGAGTCGATCAGGTGCGCGAAGTCTTGCTGCGCGTCGGCAGTGGTCCCAACCTGATTCAATTGATTGAGCCCCTGGCCGCGGATTCTCCGGTACAACAACTGATGGAGAGAAACGGCGGTCGCGGCGGGCTGGCCCATATTGCATTTCGCGTAGATAGCGCGCAGCAGGCTTTTGACGCGATGAAGGCTAACGGATTTCAACTTATAGACAACGCGCCTCGCAAAGGCTCGCGAGGAACTACGGTCTTTTTTGTTCATCCCAAGTCGAGAATGGACAATCCCTTTGGGTTCCTTATCGAAATTGTCGAAGACCCTGAAAGCAAGTGAAAATATATGGCCATAGATCATCTTCTCCAGGAGTTTCCCCCCGTCAGCACCGCGTCTTGGGAGGAAGTAATCCGCCGGGATCTGAAGGGCGCCGATTACGCCAATAAATTGATTTGGCAAACAGCGGAAGGGCTCGCGGTCAAGCCTTACTACAGGGCGGAAGACATTGCGGGTTTGGAATATCCCGATGCAATCCCCGGCGCTTTTCCTTATGCGCGTGGTGCACGTTCTATTGGCGACTGGCGCATCCGGGAAGAGATCGATGCGGCCGATCCGGAAGAGGCCAATCGGGAAGCGCACAGCGCGGTGCTGGCTGGAGCCGGAGAGATCGCATATCGCAATGCCCGATTCGAGAATGCCGTAGATCTGGAAATGCTCTTTGCCAACCTCGAAGAAATTCCCGTGCATTTTGAAAATGCGCGTGAGCCGCAGTTTCGTCTTTTGATGGAGTGGCTGAAACGGGAACAAAGACGGTCGCAGGTATCAACCGGGTGGAATCCGTTCGCCAACCTGGACTTTGCAGCGGAAGTGATTGCGGCAGCGCCTTCCGCGCTTGTGCCCTTCACGATTCATGGCGAGGAGTTTGAAGAGTCGGGGGCGACCGCCGTTGAGGAAGTTGGATTTACCCTGGCGGCCGCGATCGATACCATGGCCGGAATGCAAGAGCGCAAGGTGGACGCAAATCGCGCCGCGGCATCGATGGCGTTTTCATTTTCAATTGGCGCCAATTTTTTCTTTCAAATTGCCAAGCTGCGCGCCTTCCGCATGATGTGGGCGCATGCCGTCGAGAGTTTTGGCGGAACGCGCGAAAGCGCGAAGGCGCATATTCACGCCCGCACATCGCGCTGGAATGAGACTATCTACGCTCCCCGCGTCAACATTCTGCGCGGAACCACCGAGGCAATGTCTGCCGTTTTCGGCGGCGCGGACTCCATCACCGTCGCACCCTTCGATGAGTGCTATAAGGCGCCTGATGAGGCCAGCCGGCGGCTTGCGCGGAACACGCAAATCATTCTCAAGCAAGAGGCGCTGTTATCCCGAGTCGCAGATCCCTGCGCCGGGTCGTACTACCTGGAATTTATCACCGATTACATTGCCCGCGATGGCTGGAAAATCATGCAGAGAATCGAGGCCTCTGGCGGCTACCAGAAGGCTTTGGCAAATGGGCTTATTGCACAGGCACTGGAGAAATCGCTGGCCGCCAGGGAAGAGGCAGTTTCTTCTCGCCGCCGCATCTTTACCGGGACCAGCCAACACGCCAACATCTCCGAAAAGGCTTTGGAGCGCATTGACTTTTCGCGCATTTCTGATCAACAGCGCGGCGCACAGATGTATGAACAGCTTCGACTGCGCACGGAACGCTACGCGGCCCAAGGCGGCAAGAACCCACATGTATTGCTGGCCGAAATCGGAGACGCACGGATGCGCTCGGCGCGCGCCCACTTTGCCGCCAACTTCTTTGCCTGCGCGGGCTTCGATCTCGTTGCCAAGCGTTTTTCCAGCTCCGAAAGGATTGCCGCGAGCGATGCCGATCTAATCGTGCTGTGCAGCTCCGACGCAGAGTATCTTGCGCTGGCCATCGAAGTTATGGCCAAGTTGAAGGCGCTGGGACGCAAGACCCCGGTGATCGTCGCGGGCTATCCCGATTCCGCCGAGCAACTGCAAGCCGCCGGTGTCGCGGATTTCGTTCATCTGCGAAGCAATCCAATCGAATTTCTTACTAAATGGCAGCAACGGCTGGGGATCAAGGACTAATCATGCGTCCAGACTTTACAAAAATAGACTTGAAACCCGCAGTGGAACGAGCAGTAGAACGAGAGAACAGTGAATGGCTTTCTCCTGAGCACATCCCTGTCAAGAGTTTCTATATGCGCGAGGATCTGAAGGGACTTGAGCACCTTGAGTATGCGGCGGGGATTCCTCCCTATCTGCGCGGGCCGTACAGCACGATGTATGTCATGCGGCCCTGGACGATTCGGCAATACGCAGGTTTCTCCACCGCCGAAGAGTCCAACGCGTTTTACCGCCGGAACCTGGCCGCCGGGCAGAAAGGCCTTTCGGTCGCCTTTGATCTTGCCACACATCGGGGATACGACTCCGATCACGAGCGCGTCACCGGAGATGTGGGTAAGGCCGGCGTGGCGATTGACTCGATCCTCGACATGAAGATTCTGTTCGACCAGATTCCTCTGGGACGAATGTCGGTGTCCATGACCATGAACGGCGCCGTGCTTCCCATCATGGCATTTTATATTGTTGCCGCGGAAGAACAAGGGGTTACACCGGAGCAATTGAGCGGGACGATTCAAAACGACATTCTTAAAGAGTTCATGGTTCGCAATACTTATATTTATCCGCCGGAAGGTTCCATGCGAATTATCGGCGATATCTTCCGCTACTGCGCGGCGAATATGCCGAAGTTCAACTGCATCAGCGTGAGCGGATACCATATGCAGGAAGCCGGAGCCACGGCGGATATCGAGCTGGCCTATACGCTGGCCGACGGTCTGGAGTATCTGCGCACGGGAGTGAATGCAGGTCTTGATATTGACGAATTTGCGCCTCGCATCTCTTTTTTCTGGGGCATCGGCATGAACCACTTCATGGAAATTGCCAAGATGCGCGCCGCGCGGATGTTATGGGCCAAGTTAGTCAAGACCTTTAACCCGAAGAATCCGAAATCGCTGGCTTTGCGGGCGCATTGCCAGACTTCAGGCTGGAGCCTTACGGCGCAGGACCCGTACAACAACGTGGCGCGCACCTGCGTCGAGGCGATGGCCGCGGCATTCGGGCACACGCAGTCTCTGCATACCAACGCGCTGGATGAAGCCCTGGCGTTGCCTACGGATTTTTCCGCGCGTATTGCGCGTAACACGCAACTTTACTTGCAGGAAGAGATCGACGTCACCCGCATCGTGGATCCATGGGCAGGTTCCTACTATGTTGAGCGTTTGACACACGAGTTGATGCATGGGGCATGGACATTGATTGAAGAGATCGAGAGCCTGGGAGGCATGGCCAAGGCGATTGAAACCGGCGTTCCCAAGATGCGCATTGAAGAGGCAGCAGCGCGCAAGCAGGCCTGCATCGACTCGGGCAGCGATGTGATCGTGGGCGTCAACGCCTACCTTTCGCCCGAGGAACCGCTGATCCCGGTTCTCGATATTGACAATGCGGCGGTGCGTGAATCGCAGTTGAAGCGGCTTGCCCAGTTGAAGCGCGAACGCGACCCGGATGCTGTGCGCCAATCGCTCGAACGGCTGGAGCAATGCGCCAGCAGCGGCGAGGGGAATCTACTGGAGTGCGCGGTGGATGCGGCGCGCCACCGCGCCACCCTGGGAGAAATTTCCTCGGCTCTGGAAAAGATCTGGGGGCGTTATGAGGCCACCACACGCATTATCGCTGGCGTTTACGCTTCGGAAAGCTCGAATGCCGGGGAATTCAATAAGGCGCAACGTATGGTCGTGGAGTTTGAGCAAGCCGAAGGCCGCCGTCCGCGTATTCTGGTGGCGAAGATGGGGCAGGATGGCCATGATCGCGGCTCCAAGGTGATTGCCACGGCCTTCGCGGATATCGGCTTCGATGTCGATATCGGCCCCCTGTTCCAGACACCGCGCGAGGTCGCGCGCCACGCGGTGGAGAACGATGTGCATGTCGTCGGCGTTTCTTCGCTGGCCGCCGGCCACAAGACTCTGGTCCCGCAGTTGATCGAAGAGTTGCGCAAACTCCACCGGGATGACATTCTGGTGGTTGTGGGTGGCATCATTCCGCCGCAGGACTACGAGTTCCTTTACCAAGCCGGTGTTGTTGGGGTCTATGGGCCGGGCACGGTGATTCCGGTGGCGGCGCAGAGAATTCTCGAGATTCTGAACGGCAGCCTGGCAGGAGGAAGTTCCTGATTGGCGAAACCTGATGAGAGCGCGTTACGTATTCGTCCCGGATGCGCGACACCGGAGCCGCCGCGAGAGTTGATTACACGCCTCCCTAACCGCCGTCGCTCTCTTTCGCGCCAGCAAATCATCGATGGCATCCTGCGCGGTGACCGCACCGTTCTGGCGCAAGCCATTACCTTGATTGAAAGCTCACGCGCGGCGGATCGGGAACTTGCCGAGCTGATCGTCGAAGACTGCCTCTCTCATAGCGGCAACTCCATTCGCGTGGGAATTACGGGCGTTCCTGGCGCGGGCAAAAGCAGCGTAATCGAGAGGCTGGGCGCGTATCTGACGGGCGAACGCGGACAGAAGGTTGCCGTGCTGGCCATCGATCCGAGCAGCCAACTTTCCGGCGGAAGCATTCTGGGAGACAAGACCCGCATGACCTCTCTTGCCTCCAGCGATTTGGCATTCATCCGGCCCTCTCCATCGCGCGGCGCTCTGGGCGGCGTGGCACAGCGCACCCGCGAGGCAATGCTGCTCTGCGAGGCCGCGGGATACCAAAACATCCTCGTTGAGACGGTTGGAGTCGGGCAGTCGGAGACTACTGTTCACGAGATGGTTGACTTCTTCCTGCTCATCACGTTGACGGGAGCAGGCGATGAACTGCAAGGCATGAAGCGCGGCGTAATGGAGTTGGCGGATCTGGTGGCGATTAACAAGGCCGACGGCGCGAATCTGGCCGCCGCGGAAAGAGCCCGCAGCGAGGCTGAGAACGCATTGCACTACTTTCCCAGATCGGCGAATGGGTGGACGCCGCGTGCGCTCATCTGCTCGGCACAAACCAGCAAAGGAATCGCCGAGCTTTGGAACTGTGTGCTGGAGTATGCCGGCTTGACCAAGGCTAACGGCTGGTTCAGTGTGAATAGGCAACAACAGACGCGTAGATGGATGCACGAGATCATCGAACAAGGATTGCGGCAGCGATTCGAGTCTCATCCAGCCATTCGCAGGCGAATCGAAGCGCTGGAGCAGGACGTCGAGGAAGGACGCACAACCTCGTTTCACGCCGCGCGCACGTTGCTCGAGATTTATTCAAACCTAAAACCGGGCAGCACTCACTGAGGTATGGTAGATTCAAGAAGTGACATCCCCCGCGGAGAGATGGCCGAGTGGCTGAAGGCGCACGCTTGGAAAGCGTGTTTAGGGGAAACTCTAACGTGGGTTCGAATCCCACTCTCTCCGCCACGTAGTTATAACTTCTATATTATCAACACCTTGACATCCATAATAGCCCGCAATTACGGGCCTTTCTAACGAATAAAATAGAACAGAGAAATTCCACGCACAGAGAAAATCAGCTCCTGAGATGCCCGTTTCTCTGACCTGATCATCTAAGGTCCGGTTATAACTCTCGTGGTGTATTGTGAACCGTTTTTCTTATTGACACATTCCTAGATTCGGTGCAAATTATGCTCAGCTTGGTTTGAATGGGAAGCACAAGGGGGATTCGAATCCCGGCCTTCCATTATGTCCTACGGTTCACTGCGGTTGTTTACCGACGAGTTACTGACAGGTAGGCGACCGTTCTTCAACCGCACATTCCACCATAAAAAATCCGGGTGCTACCTTCCAGCAGCCGCTGTCCGCAGCGAAAAGAGCGAGCCGCGGGCTCCGATAAACAGGGTTTTATTATCCGCCCCTCCGAACGCCAGACTTCCCGGCCGCTCCGGAATCTCCACCACACCAATCTCCCGTCCGCTAGCGTTGTAAATATAAAGCTGGCCTTCAGCCACATACACATTTCCGGCTGCATCGGTCACAACACTGGACCCTCCGCGCGGCGCGAACTCGGTTGCGGTCACATGCTCCAAACTGTCGAGTCTCAAACGATAGACGGTGTCATCCTCCTCACTTGCCGCCAGGTGCTCGTCGCCGAAATGGAAGAGCTGCCACTGGGATGCCTGCAACATCGGCTGCCAGTTTCCCCCAGCCATGATGGCACTTGTGCTGCCCTGAGCATAAAAGTAACTCCGCGCCTCGTCGTTGACCTCCGTCACGATCGCCATGTTGCTGCGCGGCGCGTAGATCACCCCCCGATGCTCCATCTGCCGCGCCAGCGTCTCCATGCTGTTGTGGAATCCGACTGGCAGCATCAGACTCGTCCCACTCACCGGTGCGCTTGCGGCTTCGATCTTCTTCGCCTCTCCGGTTTTAATGTCCACTCCGAAAACGGACCGGCTGTAGTCCAGCACCAACAACAATCCGTCAGCTGCAAACCCCGCCGCCATCGGCGTCTTTACCTGGTCCGTCAGGACTTCAGCCTTCTTCGCATCCGCGTTCCATTTGTAAATCCGATGCATCGCCGCATCGGTAAAATACAGATTCCCACCATCGTCAGTTGCGAGCCCGCCGAGATTGCTGAAACCGCATGCAAGCTGCTCCAGCCTTGCCCCGGGCGCAAAGACACGCGCAGGTAGCAGCAGCGGAGCCCCAGGCTTGAGTTCAGAGTTCAGCGTAAACACTGTGAAGTCACGCGTGCGAACCCGGACACCGCTGGTCTGATCGAAGACACTGTTATCGAATGCCAGGCGCGTCATGCTGAAGTCATGCACATTCTCAAAGTGAATATCGGTTGAATCCGTCGCTTCCACCGCATTGAGCTTCGGCCTCACATTGCGCGAGACGCGATACATAAACAAGTTCGCGAACACTATGTGATGCGCATCCTTCAGGTCCACTGAAAAGGCGTCTGCGCCAGCCGGGTTTTCTTCCTCCGTCTGTAGCGCATACACTGTCCAGTTCGATGCATGATGGAACTGCGTCTCGTGGAGCATATGGTGCTCGCAAGACATCTGGTAAACCACGCTTGGCGTTGTTGTGTTTTCCACCAGCAACCCCGCCTTCGCCAGCGTATTCGCCGTCCATATGCCTCGGAAGATCCCGCCTCCCCCATCCTTCACCCATAAGCTCGGATATTGTGTCCCCACATTCGCCGCGAAATTCTGTGGCGGCTGCGCGGGCCTGGAAAGATTCGGGTTCAGCGCAGGGTTTCTGCGTCCCGGCCCGCGCATGAAGTTCACATCCTCCACCATTGAGCGAGGGCCAGCGCGCCACACCAGCCCCGCCGCCCGCCGATCCATGGCCTCGGTATCGATCCCGATCCCGGTAAGAATCGCTGCTCCACCCTTTGCGCTCTCGACTACCGGCACAGCCTCGCCTTCCCCCGTGAAGTTCGCCGCCTCATTTGTCACCGTAATCAGAGCGGTGATCGGGTTGAAGCCAATCAACACGCTATCTGCCCGCAGCCGCAGTGTGTTCGTCACCCGATATGTACCGCTAGGAAAATAGAGCACCCGATGCCCATCGATCGCCGCCTGTAGCGCCGCCGTATCGTCCAACCCGTCTCCTTTCGCGCCGAGTGTCCGCACGTTCACCCACTCCCGCATCGACGGCAAGGACGGAATATCGGATGCCACGGCCCGGCTTACCCCGGCACGCTCCCGATGCCGGACTTTTACACCTCGCTCATGCCCGTCGGGGCCAATCTCTACTCCGATGGTCAGGTGTTCCTCTATATAAGGATGCAAACTTCCCATCACTGCGAACATTGCACTCGATCCAGCTTGACCTTGACCGAGTTGAGGGCTCTCGACTAGCCGAGGCACGTTCCTGCACACCACATGGTCCAGCGTGACCTCGTGATGTGCTTTCCGCGCATCGCCAAGCACCACCGCCGAGCGGCCAATATCCTCCAGCACCAGGTCGCGTCCAAACAGTTGCTCCGTCATTCCGCGGGTAATTTCGATCGCTACCGGCGTTCGCGCAATCCGAACGCGCACCAGAGTCATGCCAACCTCCTGTGTATGAATTGCCGCGCGTCTCTGGCCCGTCAAGCTCGAATCCATCAGCAGAAACTGCCATGCCGCGGACGTCCGTACCGAAATAATGCCGTACTCGCCACCTTCGATCTTAAGGTCGATCGCACTGTTTCCCACGTCCTCGAGCGCTGCGCGCCCATCGCCCACCAGGAACCGCATGTGCTGAAGAAATGAATGCTGCGCCACGTGAAACCGTACCGCAATCGCCGCTGGGTTACCCTCGCCGATCTCGAAGTCCAGATTGCTGATTCCGCTATAGAACGTAAACTCGTTCGCATCGACTATGGGCTCCCCCACCGCCGGACGCCGCGAGGCAAACTGCAACATGTACCGGCCTGTCCCAAGAAATTCATGACCCTGCTGGAACCCAGGTGTGTTTGCTCCCAGGACAAACACGGGGCGATGTGCGCCATACCCGATGAGCCGTATCCCCGACCAAAGATGAATTGTCCGGCTGATCCGATATCTCCCCTCGGCGACAAAGACTATGCCTTGCTCCGTTGTCTCCTGCACGCGATCGATCGCTGCCTGGATCGCCACCGTGTCGTCCCCCTTGCCATCAGCGGCAGCGCCAAAGCTCCCGCGTTCCAGATACACCGCATGAGGATCATCCGGCCGCATCGGAAACACCGATTGGGCTGTCGTCGGCAGAGCGGCTGTCGCAACAAACATAAATAGCAAAGACAATCTACGCATCAGTAGAACACTCCAATTCCTAAACAGGATCTGAATGTCGCCCGCCACTTCGTCAGCTATTTGGGGGCAGGAGGGGTTTGGATGCTCAGAAGACCCTGAGCGCGCAGCCAGATTTCCAGCAGGTTTGGCCACTGGTCGAGAGCTGCGTCGCCCTTGCCCAGGCCGGTGCCGTGGGGCCCATTGGCGAAGATATGCGCCTCAGCCGGAACGCCGGCCTTGACCAGAGCCTCGTAGAAGCGTAGCCCCTGCTCGACTGGAACCGTCCGGTCGTTAAAGGTGTGATACCAGAAGGTAGGCGGCGTGTCCTTGGTGACGAAGAGATCGGGAGAGTACGCGGTACGCAGCGCTTCGCAGCGGTCCATCACGTTGTAGAGCTTGCAGTAGCTCAGGTGCGAGGTGTCCGAAGAGATGGCGCCGATCCACGGGTATACGAGGACCATGTAGTCGGGTCGGCTGGAGACGCGCTCGATGGGGTCATCCGCGTTGGGATTACCAGAGATAAACTGCGTTCCGGAGAGCGCAGCCAGATGGCCGCCGGCGGAGAAGCCGGTAACTACGATGCGATTGGGGTCAACCTGGTAGTCCTTGGCCCGCTCCCTCACTGTCTGAATGGCGCGCCGGGCGTCAATGAGCGGCACCGGGAGCAGATAACCGTTCGATGAGAGCCGGTAGCTGAGGACAAAGGCGCGAAAGCCGCGCGCAGTGAACCAGTCGGCTACCTGGCGGCCCTCCAAATTGCCTGCCAGGCGGGCATAGCGGCCGCCGGGAAAGATCAATACGGCAGAACCGTTGGCCGTGCCGAAATGGGGCTCGAAGATGGTGAGAGTGGGTGTGTCCTCGCAGGCATTGCCCTTGGCCTGGGGAGCGTCGCCGGGCCACAGGCGAATGGTCTGGATGCCGAGAAAGGCATTGTTCTCGCCAGCCGTCGCGCAAGGTTCCATCTGCGCCACTGCCGAAGAGCAGACTAACAGAAGAAAAGCTAACACAGGAACTAACTTGTTCATTCCAAACCTCTTTTCGCTTGAATTATACAACCTGTCGGAGCCTGAATCTCCTATACGGCTTCGTTTTTCTCCAACTGTATGCTTCCCGAGAATTGAGGAAAGCAACATCAATCCGTGGTTGATGCTCTTTGCCCCAAAATAATGCGCCGGAGATCGAAGCTAGCCGAGTGAATAAAACCACTCGGGCTAGCAGGGATCTCCGGCCAGGAGGAATCAAATTCAATTCATCAATCAACAACCTTACTACTGCTGCGAACTAGAACTGGTACTTCGCCGCCAGCTGCAATTGGCGCATGGAATTATTGCTGTTAGCGGGGGTGGTGCTGGCGATGCGGCCGAAGGTGGAGGAATTGAAGGTCAAATTCGGATTGCTCCAGTTCGGGTGATTGAGGGCGTTGAATGCCTCAAAGCGTATCGCCAACTGATGCCTTTCGTTGTAGGGCATTTGAAACTGCTTGTGCAGCGACGCATCCAGGTTGGTAAATCCCGGGCCCGTGATGCTGCCGCGCTGCTCGTTTCCGAAGTTACCTGAAGCAGCGGCGACGTAGGCGGCTGAATTCATCCAATGGTTAAGCGATCTGGCGCTGCCGCTGAGGTAGGGACTCTGCCCGGTTACTACATTGGGCCGATCGAAGTTGCCGCCCGCAGCCGCGATACCGGCATTGTCATAACCGAGCAGGACAGTGCCGACAGCACCGGTCTGGTGGGTAAAGATGCCTCCCACTTGCCAGCCGCCAATCGCCGCATTGATGGCTTTGTTATTAACCGGCACCAACTTGCCGGGTCCGATCGGTAGTTCGTAAAATGCCGAGCCAACGATCCGATTGTGAACATCGAATGCGGAACGGCCGTAGTCGCATATTTGGCACCGGTTGTTCTGCGGAAACAACTCGTCGTTCCCCTGAACACGAACTCCACTCGTGTCGTCGAGGGATTTGCCCACGGTGTATGAGGCGATTACGTTGAGGCCCTTGCTGAAGCGCCGGGTAGCCTTCATGCTGAAGGCGTTGTAATTGCCCGTGCCGTAGTCGTGCACGTATTGGATCGCCCCCATGTTCGCGAAGGGGGTCCGTTGCGCGACTGTACCAGCGCCAGCTAATCCGGATGGATTCGCCACATTGATATTTTCGAACCCATAAAGATGACGGTTCTGCGCGCCTTGGTATCCCACCTCGAACGACCAGTTCTGTCCAACCTGCTGCTGGATGTTGAACAGATACTGCTCGGTGTAGGTGGTTTTGTGGCGGAGAGCGTCCACGAACGCGGTGGACGGGCCAAGATTGACGACTGTACTGCCACCGCCTGCCGGCGCCGCGTTGGCCCAGGTCAGGTTGGTATTACCGTAAGGCGAGGTCGAGTTCACGTTAGTCGCCGTCACGCGCCCGGCGATGTTTCGCGCCATGTCGAAGTACGCGTTGCCGATGTCCTGGCTATAGAAAATGCCGTAGCCGGTGCGAATAACCAGACTGGGTTTCGGTGAGTAAGCGATACTCACGCGCGGCGCAAAATTGAGGTACTGAGTATCCAGGAGTGGACCATTGGGCAGGAGCCCGTTGCTGCATTGCGGCTGCGGACCGAGGGTAGAGTTGCCTAATGACCACCTGATCGCAATGCCTTGATACACATTTGCTTGAGCGCAATTGCCCTGGCGGACATAGAAGGGCCATTGGCTCTGCGGGTATGTAGTGCTGGTGTCGGTCTGTTTCGGCAATACCTGAACATCCACGGTGAAGTCATTGCCGAAGGTATCGTTCCACGGAGGAGTCAGCTCGTACCTGAGACCCGCTGAAATCGTGAGCTTGGGGGTGAGCTTGTAGGTGTCGTCTCCGTAAAAGGCCCAAAAGTTGCGCACGAAATTGGCATTGGCTACGGCCACTGCAACCGTTGACTGATAAAGACTGCCGAGCAGGAAGTCAGCGAGCGCGTCGCCTTGGGAAAGCGTAACGACTCCGGATGTGCTCGTTTCGAGGGTGGTATCAAGGGGCTTAAAGAGAAATTGCCCGCGCGAGAACTGATTGCCCAGCTGGTTAAAGGTCTGCCGGTTGTACTCAAAACCGAAGCGCAACGAATGCTTGCCCTTCATCCATGAGATGTTATCGACATACTGCCACGTGGGATCGGTCACAACATAGGGGCCATCCCCGCCGATATCCCCAAAACCGCCAACGGCAGTGGCCCAAATGCTCCTTGTTGTGCCCGTCGGTCCCGTACTGAAGGTAACTTCTGGGATGCCCCACGTTGAGGCTGCGCCGCCACTGAGGTTCGGGATACCTAGAGGGGTAACCACATCGGTTGTGAATGCCGCCAACAAACCGAGGGAGTTGAAGAAGTGGCTATAGCCAAACCGTGCTTCGTTGACTATGTGGGGCGTTATGGTCCATGTGTTGGAACCCATGTACTGGTAGTACTGGGTAAAGGTCTTGCTGCCCGCTCCCAAAAATCCCGTATTCAAGAGGTTTTCGTTCCCTGAGCTGTAGCGGAAGGCATACTGCAACTTCTGGGACTGGATGTAATCTCCACGGACTGCCAAGCTCTGGCGATTCTGTGGTCCACTGGTGGTGTAGGAGTAGTTTGAGTTCGGTGAGCCGGCGGTATATGTCGGCAACGTCGTGCCTGTCCCGATGTAATGCAGCAACGCCGTGGACTGCGAGGCGATGCGGCTGGGGCATATGACATTCAGCACACCACCGCAGGAAACCTGCGTCCTATTCAGGCCGTTGATGTCTCCGGTTGCCGGATCGTAGATGATGACCGGATTTCCGGAGGCGTCGTTGAAGCCCCGATAATCGCCGCCCACCATGGCTGACGTGGGCAGAATAGCATTGCCCTGACCAATGGTGCGGATCTTCCTCCATTCGTCGTCGACCATGAAGAAGAATTTGTCTCTGCCGTTGTACAGTTTTGGGATTCTGATCGCTCCATCGAGTTCGAATCCGTAGTCGTTCCACTTAAAGGGGTATACCTTAAGAGGGGCGGAGTTGTACGGGAACCAATAGGGATTGGCATCCGCCATATTGTTGCGGATGAAATCGTACATGGAGCCGTGATAGGTGTTGGTGCCGCTCTTGCTGACCACGTTGACCTGCGTTGCCTCGTGACCGAACTCAGCCGGATAAACACCCGTTTGAACCTTGAACTCCTGGATGCCGTCAAGGGAGGGCAGGCCGACATAGGTGACGAAGTCAGGATCGGTATTGTTCACGCCGTCCAGCGTATAGTAGTCGTACATGATGCGCTGGCCGCCAACCGAGATCGATTGGCTGCCACGATCGCCGCCGAGGCGGCTGCCTGCCTGGCCTGATGCTGGTGCAAGCGTGTTGGCGTTGGACGTAAGAGCTACCAGGCTCAAATAGTTTCTGCCGTTCAGCGGCAGCTCGTTCACGGCTACATTCTCAATCACAGTGCCGAGGGTGGCGTTTTCAGCCTGTAGAAGCGCAGCAGACGCTGAAACCTCTATCGTTTGTGTTACCTCTCCAACCTGCAGGGTGAAGTCCAGGCGAACCGACTGTTGTACCTGCACTTCCACGTTATTAGTCGTGCCGGTCTTGAAGCCCGCGTGCTTGGCCGAAATGTTATAGATTCCCGGCGGAACGTCGGGAAATGTGTAGTCGCCTGCGCCGGTGGTGACCGTAGTGCGTACCCCGCTAGTACCCACATTCTTGAGAGTGATGGTCGCCTGCGGAATAGCAGCGCTGGATATATCGCTGACGTGTCCTGAGACCACGCCGGCGGTCTGCGCAGATAACCTGGCAGCCGACGACATCACGAGGATAAACGCAAAGATGCAGCAGGCTATGAACGTACTGCACCGTCTGAGACTTGTGTCACTGACATAATTGTTCAACATGGTCGACTTTCTCCTTTTCTGCTGCTCAGAGCAGCCTCTTTCGAATTGACTGCAACTACATTCACACTCTTAAACCGGTGAAGCAAACTCGCTTGGGTTCGAACAACTTTCATTGATGATTTTTCGCATCTTTTCTACTCCCAAGGATTGGTGATCATCTTGAAATGCTCACTTATCAGATTCGAACTACGGTGTTCCGGGAATCTGGGCTAGCAGTTTCTGATAAAGGCGTGACTGGAACGCATAATATCCACAAGAAAACTCGTAGGACAAGTTGCATTTATGCGACTAATTTATCGATTTATTAGATGTATTCACTGGTGCCCGGTTAACGCGTTGGTTGTCCGCAGTAACCTATTTATAATCTGCGAGTTGCCTTCATTTCATGGTGGTGTCGATTTGAATTTGCGTGATGCTGTTTTCAGAGATTAATTGGCTCTGGAGGCAGCGGTGAACACTGGCAAGGTGCTGTTCGCGCAGATGATCGAGTTCCTTCCCTGGACCTCATTGTCCCGCAACGTGGCCCGGTATGCTGGCGATCTCCGGTTGCACAGCCTCAGTTGCGCCGACCAATTTCGCGCCATGGCCTTCGCGTAGTTGACCCTTCGCGAGAATTTGCGCGACATAGAAGCCTATCTGGGCGCGCGACAGCCAAGCTTTATCACCTGGAATTTCGCGCTTCTGTACTATGCTCCACGGGCGGGCGGAAACTAGTGGCGTCACCACTTGATGGCAGGAAGCGCGTCTGGAAACACGGCGACCGGATCAGGATTCGGTTACCTGCGCAACCCAATCCAGCGGCTTGTGCCAGCCAAGCGTCAAGTGCAAGCGAACCGGCGTGCCTTTCTTCAGGTGCAAGTCGCACGAGATCGAACCGGGCGGGGGCGTCTTCGCCAAGACTCCGGACGGCGCCGAGATCTTTTCGATTCCGTGACGGACAATCAGCATGATGTCCTGGTCCTTGAGCGAGGTGACCCACAACTTCAAGCGCTTGTGTTGCTTTCAATGCGCGCAGGAAATCCGGTCAGTCCGGTATTTTCTGCGCGCTGCATAACACTATTCGGGCAAGGCGATGGGGGTTTCGATATGAAAGTTCCCGCTCACGCAGGCTGCTCCAGTATCAGGTTGGCCGCCGCCGATGCTGATGGTGTATTCACCCGCGGCGATCATCGGATTACCTGCCTCGGTGACCATGCCCAGATCACGGTCTTTCAATTCGAAGTGAACCTTTTGGCTTGCGCCCGCTTCGAGATGAATGCGCTGGAATCCGCGGAGAGCGATGAGGGGAGCACCCTTGACATCAGGGAACTTGAGATAGACCTCGATGACCTCATCTCCCGCGACCTTGCCGGTATTGGTCACCGTGACGTCGGCGCCAACCGGTTGTCCCGCAACCACAGCCTGCGTGGGGATACTGAGGTCGCTGTATTTGAATGTCGTGTAGCTGAGCCCATAGCCAAACGGGTAGAGCGGCTTTCCTTTGAAGTACCGATATGTCCTTCCCGCCATCCCATAATCCTCAAAGTTGGGCAGTTGGCTCACGCCCGTATAGAACGTAACCGGCAGCCGGCCCGCAGGGTTGTTTTTGCCGCTCAGCGTCTCAGCGACAGCCGCTCCGCCTTCCTCTCCGGGATACCATGCTTCAAGAACCGCGTTGGCGTGCTCGTTGATCCAGTTGACAGCCAACGCGCTGCCATTAATCAGGACAACGGCCAGTGGCTTGCCGGTCGCCGCCACAACTTTAACCAGTGCTTCTTCCGGCTCGGGAAGATCGATGCTGGTGCGATCTCCACCAAGGAATCCGGGTTCACTCACCGGCATATCTTCACCTTCAAGCGCGCTAGTGATGCCTACAACGGCAATCACGACATCGGCGTTCTTTGCCGCTGCAATCGCCTCTGGCGAAGGCGCGTTGTTGACTTTCGCCCAGATCAGTTGAGCTTGAGGTGTGCCTCCCGTGCTGCCCATGGTGCCAAGGTTCAGGCTCAACGCAGCTTTTTGCCCTTTTTCCAAATGGACACGGCCAACGCTTGCGTCAACTCTCGCGGCGCTGAACAGCATGGCCACCGGTTTGTCGTCAATCGACAACATTCCGAAGCCCCGGCCACGGACGCCGACGAGGTAGTCGCCGGAATCAGGGGCCGTTACAAATCCCGTCCAATGGACGCCGACGGATTTCTTCCCTGCAACCTCTGGCGGCAGATTGTCGCCAGTAAGATTGACGTTCGTCTCAGTCCGGGTGGCAAGCACGGGTGGGGGCGCTCCCATGCCCGGCCGGCTCATCGACTCGCTGTACTCCGCCTTCAGGCCAGGCTTGCCGCCGGGAGTAGTCAGCACAGCATCGGGAACCGGGCTTCCATCGTTGCGGAGGAACTGAGTTCCCGGAACAAAAGTGATGGTGGCGTTCGGAAACTCTGCCTTCAATCCATCGAGCACGGAGACGATATGCGTCGGCTGGCCGGCATAGTTGCCGAGCAGCGGCCTTGTCTGGTCAGCGAGCGGGCCTACGACTGCGATCTTCTTGATCCCCGGTTTCAATGGAAGAATGCCATCATTCTTGAGGAGGACCATGGCCTCATTCGCGAGCTTGCGCGCCAGCGCGCGGTGTTCCGCGCTGTCAAGTTCCTTCTCATCGATCCTGGTGTAAGGGACCATCTCCGGCGGGTCAAACGTGCCAAGCTTCATTCGCGCGGTGAACAGGCGAATCAGAGCGGTGTCGAGCGTGCTTTCAGGCAGGTAGCCTTGCTGCACAGCATCGATATAAGCCTTTTCTACCGGTTCGCCAAACCTTGAAGTGAAGGTGACGCACTCGTTATCCATGCCTCGGATCACGGAAATGGCCGCGCCTAGTGCTTGCGTTAGGCGGTAGCGATGATTGGCCGCAACGTCCCGGACTGCGTCGCAATCGGAAACCACATACCCCTGGAAGCCCCATTTCCCGCGCAATTGGTCTTGCAGCAGGAACTGGCTGGCGCATGCAGGCTCGCCATTGATGGCGTTGTAAGCGCACATGACTGAACCGGCCTTGCCTTCCACGACGGCGGCGCGGAATCCAGGTTCGTAGGTATCCACCTCGTCGTGCTTGCTCACGTCCACATCCGCAAAGTGCCGTGTCGGCTCCGGCCCGCTGTGTACGGCGTAGTGCTTGGGTGTTGCAATCGCCAGGTAGTACCTGGGGTCGTCGCCCTGCATTCCGGTCACGTAGGCAACGCCCATGCGGCCGGTAAGAAACGGATCTTCGCCGTAGGTCTCCTGTCCGCGGCCCCAGCGCGGGTCGCGGAAGATATTCAGATTCGGGGACCAGAAATCCAGGCCTCCCATGATGCCCGTGTGTCCCTCGCGTGTGTTCTGCACATGTTTAATGCGCCCCTCAATGCCAATCTGGATCGCCATGGCATGAATTCCCTGCGGATCGAATGTCGCAGCCAGGCCGATCGGCTCAGGGTACTCGGTTACGCCCTGGTTGATCACTCCGTGGAGCGCCTCACTCCACCATTGGTATGCAGGAACATTGAGCCGTGGAACTGCCGCGGAGTTGTTCTGCATTTGCGTTGCCTTCTCTGCAAGAGTCATGCGATGCACCAGGTCAGCAGCCCGCTGCTCGGGTGGCAGACTTGGATTCATGTAAGGAAGATTCGCCGTATCCTGAGCAACTGCGGTTTGCAGAATTGGGCCAAAGAAGAGCATCCCCGTACAGGCGACGATGCCTGCTGCAATTCGTGTCATGCGGTTTTTCATACATTTTCTCCGAGTAAATTTGGGTGGCCGCAAGACTTCACTGCGCCGGCTGAGCTACCGGAAACCGATAGATGTTCACGCTGATGGGCGCTACGGCGAGTGAGCGCGGAGCGTCGCCGAGAGCGATCTCTTTGATGCTGACCTGCGGCTCCTGGCCGACGTGGTTAGCAGCATCAAGGCTCTTTGCGGTCAACAGCCAAAGCGTCGACGGGCCGGCCAAGTGAACGCCCGCGACGTTCAGATCAAACTTCTGTTCCGATTCCGTTGCGTTCACCACTGCAAGGGTGAGGAACTTGCGGTCCGGAGTGAGCGCGGCGACCATGTCGAGCGGATAGGTGGGACTGCCGGAGGTTGTCTTTGGCTGGTCGCCGCCGGCGGGATACTTGGGCGACGGCTGAGGCGAATTCCCCGATAAGGCGACCGGGATAGAACCGACAAAGTGATCGCCGTACATCTTAAACAGGAGTCCGAGCGTGCTGAAAGTCGCGGCGGTGCGGTTGAAGTCAATTGTCGAGGTGCCCATGGTGTGCGCACCCATCGTGAGAAAGTCAGTGTGCCGAAGCATCTCGTTGAAGGTCATGCCGTAGGCCAGAGCCTGCTTGAGATTCACGCTTCGGCCAAAGCCCCCGCCGAAGTAGGCGTATTCGTCGATGGAAAGGAAGATATTCTTGTCCACCATGGCCGGGAACCGATGCTGGTAGCCGCGCCATTCCTCGGCCTTCAGACTCACGATATTGGCCGGAATGCGTACCCACTCAAGCGTTGTCTGATCGACTTTCACATATGCATCTTCGTTAGACGCGTTTGGCGGAAGGCTTTTTGCCTTCTCAAGATCGTAGCGCCTGTTGCCCTGCCCATACCAGTGCTCGGCGATGCCGTCGAAGTTCCCCCAGCAATTCTTAAGGAAACCGCCTGTCCAGTCGGATTCTGTTCCATACAGGGGCTCCAGGTTCCCCGCGTACTTTACGCGTGTGTCGCCATGGAGCGTTCCATCTTCCAACATCTCGCCGGAGGCAATCAGCACAATCGAGGGATCAACCGCGCGCATCGCTTTCGCAAATTCATTGTGCTTGAGAACGAAATACTTCAGGTCGGTGCGGCCAAGCTGCCAGGCGCCCCAGGGCTCGTTGCCGATGTTCCAGAACTTGACGTGGTACGGTTCCGGATGGCCGTTCTTCGCGCGCTGCGCGCCCATGTGCGTGCCCACCGCTCCGTTCATGTACTCGACCTCTTCGGCCGCCGAGTGTGAATCGCCGAAGCCAGCATTGACGCTGATATACAGCTCTACGCCGATCAACTTGCATAACATCATGAATTCGTCCAGGCCCAGGTCATTCGTTTGCATGGCATTCCACGCATAGTCGAAGTCCGGCGGGCGCTTATCGATGTCGCCAATAATGTGATACCAGATCAAGCCGGAAGTGTAGTTGCCGCCATACCGCCAGAAGCCCATCTTGATCTGGCGCAGAAGAGAAGTTGTGTCGGGGCGGAAGCCCTGAATGTTGTCCGCAGGCATCAGGGAGAGCGTGCCAATGTGGAAGTTTCCCGTGCCCGTGCCCGTGATCTCGAGAGCGCCATCCGAGGCATCGGCCTTGGCCGTAAATCTGAGCGGAAACTTGTGGTACTCATTGGAGAGCGCGGCAAAGGAAATGGTCTGACGTTCGTTCGCGCCCTCACCCCAGATGAGCGAGACCTTCACCGTGCTGCCGGGAATGCCGCGAAGATAGATGCGTCCGGTGTACTGCTTGTCCTTGACCAGAGCAAGACCCGACTGCCGGATTCCGTGCGGAGTGGCCGCATCGAGCACGATGCGCGGACTTTGGTCGCCGATGAAAGGATGATCTTTGTCCATCACCACGGCGTCATCGGGGCCGACCGGGCGCCACTTGCGCAGCCGCATGCCGGGAAATCCGCCTCCCCGGCGAGCTTCGTCGTCAGGCTTCGAATTGATCTGAAAATAAAACTTGCGGTCGTCGAGCATTTCAGCCCAAAGGCTGCTATACATGGTGCTGCCAATGTGCTCGATGAACATGCCATATTCATACTTCGAAACCGGTGGAGCGGTCTGCTGTGCATCGATGGTTACAGTGAGCCGGTCCGGAACGGCAGACACCGCTTGTTGAGCAGCGGTTGAGATAGTGTTCCCAAGCCACAATGCCGCAGCAGCGAAGATCAGAATTCTTGTTTTCATCGTCCCCTCATCCTTGTCATTTTTTCAGTTATTGCTTCTTCCGTGTCGCTCCGTGTCCGAGCCTCGACGTTCGCGAAAATACAACTCGGACGCGGAAAGTCTTATTGCCTGATCGTGACTTGGTGTTTGTCGCGGAAATCGTTTACTGAGACAAATGTAAATCGTTTCTTTAGAACAAGGGCATAATATCCACAACGACCGCGACTGAAAAGCAGGATTTTTCGAACATTACCATCGAGATTTTAGATATGGAGCCTGCCACGATCTTTCGAACGCTTATCAACAATCCTCAACTTGACAGTTAATCGGGCAGCGCTTCTAATGTGCACCACGGGAACACGCTTTCTTAACGAGATGCGTTGGGCGCATCTCCATCAGAACAGGCCGAGCCGTTCTCGTGACCGCGATTGGCGGTGTAATGATCTAACAACCAGAAAGAGGAGATGAAATCACTATGTCAAAAATTGGAAATCGTCATCTTATGAATCGTCGTGAGGCTTTGCTCTTTGGGGCAACGGCAGGTATGAGCGCCGCTCTTGGACCAGCGGCTCTTGCCATGGACAACACCAAGACCGCGGCGCATCAGCAGGAGCCCGGCAACTGTAGCACGCCAAAAACAGCAGTGGCCAATACAAAGTACGGCAAGGTGCGCGGATTTGTCGATGGAGGCGTGCTCAGCTTCAAGGGCATCCCATACGGCCAGGACACGGGCGGCGAAAACCGCTGGCTACCAGCCAAAGAACCCAAGCCCTGGGAGGGCGAGTACCCCGCGCTGATCTACGGCCCCAACTGCCCCCAGCATTTGCATGACTTCACAGGGATCGAGCAGTCCTTCATTCAGGATTGGGACGACGGCTACCAAGGCGAAGATATGCTCAAGCTGAACGTCTGGACGCCCAGCCTCACCGGCAAGCGCGCGGTGATGGTCTACTTCCACGGCGGCGGCTTCAGCTTCGGCTCCTCATATGAACTGCCCTCGCATGAAGGCGCACAGATGGCACGGCATCACGACGTGGTGCAGGTCTCGGTCAATCACCGCCTCAACATCCTCGGATTCTTCGATCTCTCCGAGATCGGCGGCCCGGATTACGCCGATTCGGTCAACGTCGGCATGACTGATCTGGTGGCATCCCTGCGCTGGGTCCACGACAATATTGCTAACTTCGGAGGCGACCCGGACCGCGTGATGATCTACGGCCAGTCCGGCGGTGGCTCCAAGGTGACAACGCTGATGGGGATGCCCTCGGCCGCAGGACTCTTTCATCGCGCCTCGGTGCAGTCGGGCGGCGGAGGCAATCCACCCAGCGCCGAGCAGTCCAAGGCGCTGGCCCGGCAGGTGATGGTCGAGCTCGGCCTCAAGCCCAACGACATCGCCAGCCTGAAGAAGATGGACTGGGCCAAACTGAATGAGGCCGGCAACGCAGCCGTCGCCAAGATCAACCCGCCGATGAAGCCAGGGATGGGTCCATTCTCTGCTCCAGGCATGCCGCCCCGCGCCGGCTTCGGCCCCACCGTGGATGGCCGCATCATTACCGTGCGCTCCTTCAATGAGGCCGCGCCGGAGATCTCGAAGCACATTCCCATGCTGATGGGCTCGGTCAGCGAAGAGGGCAATAGTATGCGCTCCAAACCCACCGAGGCCGAATGGCACACCCGCCTCGCCACTCTCTACGGCGAACCCAAGGCAACCAGCATCATCGCAGCTTTGAAGAAGGCGCATCCGGAGAAGAGCATCCGCACACTCTCCTATATGTGCGGCGGCTCGATGCTGAACAGCATCTCGATCCGCAACAATGTGGTGCGCATGGCCAATTTGAAGTGCGCCCAGAAGGCGGCGCCGATCTACACCTACTACTTCACCTGGCAGTCGCCGATGCTCGAAGACGCGGGAGCATGGCACACTGCAGAGCTGGCCTTCTGCTTCGATAACACAAAGCGTTGCGAGCAGGGCACCGGCAATACTCCCGAGGCGCAGGCGCTGGCCAAGAAGATGGCGACGGCCTGGGCCAACTTCGCCCGCACCGGCAACCCCAGCCAGCCCGGCCTGACCTGGGAGCCAACCAGCCCGGAGCGCTGCCAGACAATGGTATGGGACAATCACTGCCGCATGGAAGACGACCCGGAGGGCGAAATTCGCAAAATACTGCAGAGCTGAGAAGATCCAGCCGACTCTCGTAAACATAGTAACTGGAAACTTTCTCTGATTACAATTCGGTGCAAGTGTTTACTCTTTGTTGGTTGACCTTCCCTGGGGAGCGCCTGGGGAAGGTCACTCTCGTCGAGATTGACGAGCCCCCATGAGAAAAACTTATTACAGCTTGAATAAAGCCACGATGATTTTCGCCAGGCTACATCGCCGGATGAATTGAAATATGAAAATCTTCTTGGTATATGGCGCCTGATCAACGGTGCATTCACGCGCGATCCAATATACGGCGAGGAACGGCAACCCTAGTTCGCACCAAGCCGTAGTGTCTCTCATGGATTGCTCGCCGGCTTCGCGGTTCGCAGACAGAGGGTGATTCCGCCAGCCAGCATGAGCGACATGGACATGACAAGATATCCGGCGCGCGCATTGCCGGTAAGTGCCTGAAGAAGACCAACCAGCCATGTGCCGGCGAACCCGCCCAGAGCCCCGAAGCTATTGATAAGTGCCATCACTTCACCGGCCACGTTTCTGGGCAACATCTCCGGCACAATAGCGAAGAATGGGCCATAGGGCGCGTACATCGTTCCACCGGCGACAATCAAGGCTACATACGCCAGCCAGAAGTGACTTCCGGCGGTCGCATAGGAGCAGAACAACGCAACTCCAGAGATTAAAAGGAGCGGCCATACAAATACTTTGCGATGGAGCGAGCGGTCGGAAAAATAAGCAATCACCAGCAACAGAACCACTCCCAGCAAGAACGGCGCGGCACTCAGCAGGCCCACCATCTCGATTCCTTTAGATGATCCGGAGCGGATCATCTCGGGAATCCACAACACAAGTCCGTAAACCCCGAAGCTCCAGAAAAAATACTGGAAGCACAAGAGAATTACGCCCGGTACGCGAAGCGCGGAAGACAGGTTGCCGTGTTGCGGCAGCACGGTTTGCTCGAGTTCCAGCGCCGTGGCGAGCTGCTCACTGCTTTCCTTGCTCAGCCAGGTCACGTCGCGCGGCCGGTCGCGCGCCACCAGCACCCAGACAAATGCCCACAAAATCGAAGGAATTCCCTCGAGAATGAACGTCATCTGCCAGCCGACCGCCTTGATCAGAAACCCGGTAACGGCGGCCATCCAGGTGACTGTAATCGGATTGCCAAGCATGAGAACCGCATTGGCTCGCGACCGTTCGGCGCGCGTAAACCAGTTGGTCAGCAGAATCAACATGGAAGGAAAGATCAGGCTCTCCGCCACTCCCAGCAGCAGGCGGTCGATAACGAGTAGCCAATAATCCCTGATGACGCCGGTAAGCGCAGAAAAGGCTCCCCAGCTGATGAGCGCAAAGAAGACAAGCCTGGTGGCACTCTTGCGCGTGGCGTAGGCCGCGGCGGGAACCTGGAAGAGAAAATAGCCGAAAAAGAAGACCGACCCCAGAAATGCCGCCCGTGATTCGGTGATGTTGAGTGACGTGGCGAGCCCGGCAGCCGCGCCAAAGCCGAAAT
>JBEKJR010000012.1:0-151005 GCA_050011175.1 Occallatibacter sp. | reverse complement strand
CGACTGCATCTGCTCCCGCCTCCACCATCGCCTCGGCCACGGCCTCGGGCGTCGCGCCCATCATGGTGCGGTCCTTGTTCTTGCCGGAATCGAATGCGAAGGAAGCGATAACCGGAAGCCCGGTGCGGCGGGCAGCTTCAACTATCCTGCACGCAAGCCCAAATTCCTGGGCATACCCTGTCATAAGCCCGACTCTTCGGTATCAATCCTCAACGAGTGAACTGGCGATTATGCACTCACCGACACAGACTTATGCGGGTAAGGTCCGAATCAGCGACGATACATCAAGAACCCACAAGAACAATAAGTCCCGATTTTCTCTATTCAGTTTTTGCGAGAGACTGGATTTCGCCTTCCTCTGCTTTGCCCTCATCGCCGAGGCGTTACGCTGGTGTAAACACGCCCTGGTAACCTGTCTCTGCTTTGTTGTTGTCGCCATGGTCGTTGCCAACGCATTCGTCTCCGGTGTCCTGTCGGGGTTGAATCATCGCTATCAGTGCCGCGTGATTTGGTTGATTCCGCTTCTGGCGGGAATCTTTCTTCTGGATTGGCTTGAATAGTGGAGAACAAGCAATAATATTGCCGCCCTGCCTCCGATTGGGTGGGAGTACAATGATGCCATTAATCCGATGCCTTAATTTCGGACCATCTCATGAACATCTGGCAGACCGCCAGTGCTGAAAGGGAACGATGAAGCCATCCGAATGGTGCCTGGGAATCCTGATGTGTTTTGGTGCTGTGGGGGCCTGGGCTGCGCCCCCGGTAAGCGCCCCGCAGCAAGAGGTGACGGTGGTCGTCCTCAACGCCGGTGTTGACCCCGCTAAGCCGGTTCAGAAGGTACGCGTCTCCCTGGCTTATATCGACGGCGCAACTCTGATTACTGTTACCGGCGCCACCCGCTATGACGCCACCAACAGCGATGGCAAAGCGATGTTGCTGGTGGCCCTGGAGGCGGTGCAACGCGGCGGCTTGCGCATCAATATCGAAGGCGCCAGCGACCTGGTCATCTACGAACCGGCCGACGGGCAGTTGACCGGACTTCCGTCCACCGTGACCATCAAGCTGCTCACCAAGGGGTCCCCCGCCCTGTTGGGACCAGCGCAGATCAATGCTTTGCTGCATCGCCTGTCGCTGCAAAACAAGCAACTGACCCAGGAGAATCGCGAGGTCAAGGGAGAATTAGCTGCCGCGCAAAGCCTGAAGCCGGACGAGTTGACGGCGGCCATGACGGAGTGGGCCAGGGCAAACGGCTTTGCCATCGCGGATGTCGACAAGCAGGTCCAGGAATGGGCCGAAGAGATTCAGCAGGGCAAGAAGCAGGCTACAGACGAGCAGAAAGCCCTTGCGGAGTTGGCGCTCAAGCATTATGGCGTTGCCGCTTCCATGTTTCATGTAGTCGCTACGGATCGGTTGAGCGCTTTCAAGCAAAAACAACAGCAGAATCTTGAGGCAGAGCGGAAGGAGTTCCAGGATTACGTCAACAGCGAATACCAAAGCGCTTATTCATCCCAGATGGCCTTCCAGTATCACCAGGCGACGCAGACCCTCGAACAGGTTCGTGATCAGGCCGCCGCGGAACATAACTTGCTCCCGGAAGACCCGACCTATCGCGCAATTTGGATGGAAGCCAGATGGAGAGTTGTCGATGCACGAATGCAGGAAGGCGCATTTGGTAAAGCCGGCGACAGCGCATCGTTATTGGCGCAATCAATCAAAGACTATCAGGGATTGCTGCAGGAATACTCCATGCCGGGCGACCCAGAGGACTGGGCCCAGATACAGAACAAACTGGGGAATGCTCTAGAGGATCAGGGTGAGCGGAGCAGCGGGGTGCAGGCGACGGAATTGTTGGCCCAGGCAGTGCAAGCCTTCCGGGCGGCGCTGGAGGTTTTTACCAAGGCTGACCTTCCCCAGTACTGGGCTACGGCACAGAACAATCTGGGGAATACTCTGATAGATCAGGGGGAGCGGAGCAGCGGGACGCAATCAACGGATTTGTTTACCCAGGCAGTGCAGGCATATCGGGCGGCGCTGGAGGTGCAAACCAGGGCGGACCTGCCCCAGGATTGGGCCGGGACACAGAATAATCTGGGGAATGCTCTAGTGCATCAGGGGATGCGGAGCAGCGGGGCGCAGGCGACGGATTTGTTGGCTCAGGCAGTGCAGGCCTATCGGGCGGCGCTGGAGGTGCGGACCCAGGCGGACCTGCCCCAGGATTGGGCCATGACACAGAACAATCTGGGGAATGCTCTAGAGGATCAGGGGGAGCGGAGCAGCGGGGCGCAGGCGACGGATTTGTTGGCTCAGGCAGTGCGGGCCTATCGGGCGGCGCTGGAGGTACAAACCAAGGCAGAGCTGCCCCAGGACTGGGCTACGACACAGAACAATCTCGGTATCGCTCTTATGGATCAGGGGGAGCGGAGCAGCGGTGCGCAAGCAGCGGAATTGTTGACTCAGGCAGTGCAGGCCTATCGGGCGGCGCTGGAAGTTTATACCAAGGCGGACCTGCCCCAGGACTGGGCCCGGACACAGAACAATCTGGGGAATGCTTTATTGGATCAGGGGGAGCGGAGCAGCGGGGCGCAGGCGACGGATTTGTTGGCCCAGGCAGTGCAGGCCTACCGGGCGGCGTTGGAGGTGCGAACCAAGGAGGACCTGCCCCAGAACTGGGCTATGACACAGAACAATCTGGCGAGAGCGCTGGCAGATCAGGGTGATGTTTCTGCCGCGTCCAATATCCTTGAAACATTGCTGGAAGCGTTTCCCACAGATCCAAAGGTGCTGCTACGTGCGGTATCCATTGATCACGAAAAGCTGTACCGTTATGACCGGGCGTATGAATTAAGCGAGCGTTGGCTCAAGCTGGACGCTTCGCACGAAGCCAGACTTAACATGGTGGAAGAAGACCTGACCACCAGCCGCTTTGCGGAATGCGAAAAGCAGGCGGCGACGCTGGACAACTCGGCCTTCCCTGCCCCCGCAGAGTATATGATCTTGATCCGCGACACCCTGAAGCTGACCTGCCAGTGGGGTGCGGGAGAAAAGGCCGCCGCGCAGGAGACTGAAAAGACTCTCTCGCCCAAAACCGCGCAGCTTGAAAAGTCGGGCTGGAACTTCGCCGGCACGATCCACTTTCTCGCCGCATCTCCAGCCTTCGTGGTGGGCCGCGCATCGTGGATTGCCCTGTTCCAAAGCCTCCAGGACGGCGACGGCGCCGCCATGGCCGGCTCCTTACAGCAACTCGATGAGGTCATGAAGCACTGACATGCTTTGGCCACGTTACGACGTTTTTCTCAGCTATTCGCGCGCCGACACGGAGCGCGTGCAGCCTTTATTCAACGAGCTGCGCAGGCTTGGCTACCGCGTCTTCTTCGATGTGCAGTCCATCGACCCCGGCGAGCAGTGGAAGAAGCGCCTGGATCGCTCCATTCGCGCCTCGCGCACGCTGGTGTTGTGCTGGTCGGAACATGCCCGCGGCCATGATTACATCACCTTCGAGTACTCCCGCGCCGAGGCTCTCCACAAACGAGTCTTTCCCTGGCTTCTGGACAAGACGCCGTTGCCGGCGATGCTGGAAATTCAGGGCATCAACGAGCCCGACGCCGCGAAGGTCGCCGCTCTGCTGCGCCCCTACCTCGGCTGGACGCTGACGCTCAGGCGCATAGCACTGCTGCTGGCAACGGCTGTGATGGCGGTCGCTTTAGCTGCTGGCCTTTGGCGCGGCACTCATCCGCCACCGCCGCAACCCTGGGAATTCGATGGCGAAGTCTACGATCGAGATACGATTATGCCTATTCCCGATGTCGAAGTCGTCGTCCAGGTAACCAACCCGAGCGACCATTCTACTCACGATTATTCAAAACATACTGACGCTCAGGGAAGATACGAGTTTCTCCTGCCGCAACCACGGCCAAAGAGCGTTTCCATTCTCTTTCGAAAGAAGGGTTATACGGGAGTGAGCAAGCCGGGGGTGTTGACCAGCCAGTCATTTAACGCTGATATGGTGAAGAATAAATAAATCGGCCCTGCGTGTGAATGGGCGGCCTTTGCCTGGACTGTCTTTGCTATGTCAGTAACATTCCCCTTCAGATTCTGACGGGCCTGGTTAAACCTGGCCAGGTGTCTCTCGCATTCTTCTACTTCGCTCCTATCGGCGAAGCCCTTAGAACTGTTAACACGCCCTACATCAAATGTTCCATTTTCACATGTTCCTTTGCATACGCCTGACCGATTTCCCTCAGGACGGGAATTGCATGGATTGCATCGAGCTGCGATAGCCGTGGATTTGTCTGAAGCAACTTTTCCACTGTCTCGGTTTCGTAAAACTGATTGTACCGAACATAGCTGAACCAACGTGTCCCCGGAAGCTGCACGTTGATCAGTTTTCCGATCTCTCTATCAAGTTCGTCGCCGTAAAGACACTCACCCAGACATCGGCAAAGGTAATCCTGCTGCCACGCAATTCCCTGAATCAAGGCCGACGGAATGAGAGACACATTTTTCACGAGCCATAGTTTTCTGAGTTTCTTTGGCAAACCAGAGGAAAACCGTATAGTTCCCACGGATATCAGCCGTATGTTTTTCGGCCCCGGCGCCCAGTTCACGTTGTAGCATGGCAGCACGGCTGTCAGCGCGGCGATGAGAGCTGGATTGTTATAGGGCGTAACGGAGCCATCCACAAAAATGGAGGATCGGCCTGCCATCTCTATCACTTCAGGGTCAAAGTAAACCGGCGCGGCCGTGCTGGCTCTAACCACTTGCCAAAGAGGTATCTTCAGGTTGCAATCCGGCAAGGCTGGATTGTTGTACATAGCCTTCGGATTATTGGTAAGAGGCCACTGAGAGCCGGTAGTATTGTTTCGAACGACTACAAGCAGAAGCTTTTTCAAACGTGCGCTGCCGAGTAGAGCTGGCACCTGGCCGTTGCCATCTTCAGAGAAGATGCGCTGAAGAATATTTGTAAGAGGTTTAGCCTGATAGCGCGAAACCAGATATTTCTTCAGTGGCATGTACCAGGGGAC
Source organism: Occallatibacter sp. (assembly GCA_050011175.1). Classification (GTDB taxonomy): domain Bacteria; phylum Acidobacteriota; class Terriglobia; order Terriglobales; family Acidobacteriaceae; genus Telmatobacter. Next base: position 145,984 of record JBEKJR010000012.1, on the reverse strand, counting down.
CGGACTGAACATCGTCTTGCCGTACTTCACGTACATCTCAAGAATCTCTTCGACCGTCATTCCCCAACAGAGGGAGGTGGCAATAATTGCGCCCGTGCTTGTACCCGCGAAGAAATCAAAATGATCAGCCAGCACCATGTTTGGCGAGCCATACTGTGCCCTAAGCAACTTCTGCATGTGGAGGAGAATCTCCAGGCTGAAAACTCCCCGAATTCCTCCCCCGTCCAATGTAAGAATCCGTTTCATATTGTCACTTCCTCGGCAGCTTCACGTTTTGAACGAGAGATTTCCACTCCAGCAATTCAACCAGCAAAGCCCGTTCAACTCTACAGACGACCTTGAGCACGGTAGGCCATGTGCGCAGGGCATCGAGTTCCGTATCCCATTCCTTCAGCCAGCCATGTAACTCCCGATAGCGCTGCTGGCGCCTCTTGCAATCTTTCACGATCAGCATCGCTCCCGAAATAGTAGCGAGTTGAAAGAGCGCCGTTACGGCGACAGTAAGCCATCTCTTCCCAGAAAGCAGGTACGCATTCTTGAATTCCGCTGTAATCAAGAAGAGCCCTGCGGCTATAAGGATTGCCAAACCGGTGCAAATCCAAGTCACAACACGATATCGCCGAGCCTCATGCGCAGATTGCATAGCGTGCTGTGAGAAATGCTCCAACTGATCAGAAACGCGTTCCCGGCGGTAGCGTTCTTTAAATTCATCGATTGATATGCCGTTCCTGGCGCCATCCAATGCTTTAAGCAGTTTTAGAGACATTAGCATGCTGGCGAGTTCCGGAATGATCTCCGGCCCAATCACCTCATCTACGACCGGCATACTCCACAAAGCCAGTATCGAACGGCATACTTCAGCCGCCGTTCGGCTTCTCGCCCAACGCGCTTGCCGCTGACTTAGCCTTAGCGCAACGGGAAGGGCTGCGGCAGTAACTCCAAGTGCGGTTCCAATTGCCAGCCATGTTTCGGCGTGAGGCATCTGCAATGCGGCGCCACTAAAAAATGCTGCGGCTGCTGTGTACACAATCGGGATAGAAGCCAGACGGCGAACCTGCGGCGCCAACCGGCTTGCGTTTTTATCAATTTTCTGGAACCATGCTCTTGCCAGTTCTGCTGGTGAATCTGTCGATAACATCACACCTGAATCTGGTAAACTGTTCAGGAAATCAAGCTCCGGATCGTGCAACTGAAGAAGTTTCTGTAAAGCCGGCTTATTGAAGACTTGCATGGTTCCCGTTACACTATGGAACCATACGACAGGCCTGCCCATTTTTTTTGCGAAAGCTACAATTTCCTGGGTTCCGCCCATTCCTCGCGACGGCTCCCCATCCCACAATGCAATCATGAGTTGGCTTTGCTGCACTGTCTCGATGCCGCATTCGTAATACCCCTCCTCGCGAAGCTCATGATTGCCCGTAACCTCGACCGAAACGGCCTTACTCAACACCTGTTCGGCGCGCAACCAGGTGGCTGTGTCAAAGTCCTTCTGAAAGTCTTCCTGGGGAAGCGGCAACAATACCCGGAGCGGTATTCCCAATTCAATACAACTTTCGGCAAACAGCAAATCGCCGCCTGCCGCCGCGGACGAAACTCCACAGATGATTCCCGAAGTTGCTGCCTTTCGTTCTCGGAGATAATCACAGATCAAGGTCCGGCATTTCGGCTCATCCGCGAGGTCTCTGTGTCCCGTAAAACCGATCACCAGCGCCGACGGGAGCTGAATGGCCGAGTTCATCTTATTCCGTCGTGAGTGCAATTTTTGCGAAAACATCACACTTCCAATCTGCTTAGTTCGCTACTGCAATATCTCCGTAAGCGGAAACTTAGAGATATCCACAGTTACCTGGGAAGTGAGCTCGCTGATGAGCCGAAACATATCCCGGTCCCAGTACTCATTCTCCGGCACAGTCTTGTCGCTGGTATCGGGAATGCTATAGGTTTTATTTCTGTAACTCACGGTGGCAAACTGTTTTCTTTCATGATCGCCCGTGTTAGATGTAAGGCGCAATAACGGAATCCGCTCAATACTGGGGACGGCTTTCAGGAAGCTAGGCCGAGACTCATTTGATTCCTGCATTTCCCTTGGAAGGTCGGGGCTCGGAGCAATAAGAGCACGTTCCTGATCGATAGCGTCATAGGGCTCCTGTTCCTGTGCGGCAGCCGCCATCAGCCCGATCAGGGAACGCATTACCAGATGGGAAGACATGGCAGAGAATGCAGGGGCTTCCGCACACTGATTTTCGGTCACTTCCTGGTTATTCGTCATTTCCGCAATGGAGAAACCCCCTTGAAGAACATGAAGAACATTATCCAGCGTTTTACCCTCCTTCAGTTCTGCCATGCTTTTATCTTCGAGAAGCCGTTTTTTGATGGTAGCAATATCATTCGAATTGACAACGTTGCATCCCTTGGTGCTGTCTATTACATGTTCTTTGGCCTCCGCGCCACCCTGTCCGGTTGTTTGTTCTGTTGACATTATTGGTGGAACCAAACAGAAGACTGGATTCAATATTTTTTCTCCTAACATCCACTTGTTGGTCTTCTCGTCCAGTTCCCATACCGCGTTCTTGGCTGAGGCGTCGATCAAATCCTTCGCTGCTGGCGGAGTTGTCAATCCAGCATGATCGTTGTAGGCCTTGAACGTCCTCTTCCCCCGCAGCATCAAGTATCCGTGTTTCTGCAGCGTATACACCACCGCGCTGGTCCGCAGAAAGGATACATAGTTACTGAGCGCTGCCTTATCGTCTTCATATTGATTTATGGCGGAATAGGCCGGTGGGGGCATATTCCGGATCGTCTGGACACGGCAGCCTGACTTGGTAGCCCACGTAATCTCAATCCGGTCCACCATCAGCCGGAAGAGTTGATCCACGCGCCAACCCTGTTCGTATAGCATGTAAAATGTTTCCGGCGGAACCGGATTTAATAGGAGTTTCGCGTTGGCTTCGTCACTCACCGGGATAAATGTGAATATGGGGTCGTTCTCATAGCTCATAATATGATTGCCCCCGCCGGCGGGCCCGCCAACAGTCGGATTTGAGGATGAAACCGCGTAGGAAGCATTCCCTGTGACGGACGCTACCAACCTATAGTTGCTGGTAATCTGGCCAATCTTGAAGAAATAAGTTGGCTCGCGGTTCTCGAGCCGCGCCAGATTTAAGAGCACCTCTCGATTTGAAGTCTCAGCATAGACGCTTTCAAAGCCCCTGAAGTCCCTGTTCAGAAGATGTTTCGCCGAGCAGCCGGACAAACCAAGCGACAGAAGGCCGATGAGAAACAGCATCAGACAGATTCTCCCGCGCATGGCTGGCGGAAAGAGCTTTGCTGTTGGGCGTACTAAGCAGTCTGGCAATCTTGATCCCATTTCAACTCCTTCGAGATGCAATTTTCTGCCGCGCACGAATTCTACTGCTATGTGTACAGAAATGCAAGCGTTAAGTGTCCTCTTCAGTATGTCGTTTACGGCTGAGCGGGCAGAAGGTTGGGTTCCACGCGACCAGGTGGTACTGCGCGAAGCATAGGCGAGGCGCCGGCGCTACTTGAGAAAGCTGCTCACATCCCACAACTTGATGGTGTGGTCACCGCTCCCGGAGGCCAGGGTGCGGCCATCGGGGCTGAAGGCTAGGGCACAAGGGACAGTTGCATGGGCGGGGGTCCGGCCCGGCAACGGGCAGCACCGTTTCAGGCAACGCTATGGGGCTCCTTCAGGAGCGCCTTCGCGGGGAGGCAATTTATTGGGACAGGGCTCATACGGAATTCCCTTGCCTACGAATCGAAGCCATTCATCCATGGTGAGATCTCGCCAGACAACGTTGCATACGGCTTTTGTGAGGCTTTCGGGCTGGCGCAGTAGCCGGATCGTGCCGTCTGTATCTCCGTACGCCAGCCACTGGCCATCGGGACTGAAAGCTACCGAGCGGGCTATGTTCCCGCCAGCCACTGGGAATACCTGGGAGTCGCTGCCCGGCGCGTACATATCCCAGACGCGAATTGTCTGATCGATGGAGCTGGACGCCAGCCGCCTGGTGCCGTCCCGGCTGAAATCCAGTGCCACCACGTTATAAGAATGGCCCTCCAGAACCGCAGGCAGCGCGGCAGCCTGCCGCAGATTCCAGATACGAATGCTGTTGTCGCCGCTCCCCGACGCTAACGTCGTTCCGTCGGGGCTGAACTTCACCGCGCACACCCAATCCGTATGCCCTTTGAGGGAAGGATGAGCGCTCAGGTTATTCAGCTTCCACAAGCTCACTTCTGCGTCTGCGCCGCCGGTTGCCAGCTCTTGCCCATCTGGGGCGAAAGCCACCGAATAGATGTCATGGGGAGTAGTTTTCCCGATCTGCGCGTAAGAACATGGCTGCTCTTGCGTGGGGAGAGGTTGCACTTGTCCCAACACCAGAGGTCTCGGATTCACTTGCCGCAGATCCCAGATGCGCGCTGTTCCGTCGGCGCTTCCTGAGGCGACCGTATGTCCGTCGGGACTGAACGCTACCGACCACACCGTGGCCAAATGGCTGCCGAGGACCCTTGGATCTGCGCTCGGGTTGTTCAGGTCCCAGACGCGTACCGTCCTGTCTGATCCGCCCGACACCAGGCGCTTTCCATCAGGGCTGAAACCCACCGACCAAACAGCCCCGGAATACCGTTTGAGCTCTTGGGAGGATCCCAACTTGCTCATATCCCAAATGCGAATCGCACCTTTGTCGCTCGCGGAGGCCAGGCGCTTGCTGTCGGTGCTGAAGGCCACCGCGTTGATGGCCCCCGCTTGTCCGTCCAATGTCGCAGTGCTTGGCAAAGAAACCGATTGATCCCAAATGCGCACCGTGGTGTCCTCGCTCCCGGTCGCCACTTGATTTCCGTCGGGACTGAAGGCTACCGAACGAATGATCCCCTTGTGGCCAAGGCCCACCACCTTTGGCCCTTTCCCTTCCAGCAAATCTTTCAGATTCCAGATGCGCAAGGTCGCATCCACGCCCCCCGATGCAAGCTGTTTTCCATCCCGGCTGAAAGCCACGCTCAATACGGCTCCCTTTTTCGCGGTAGCCACTTTCAGCGCTTTGCCGGACTGCTGCAGGTTCCATACTGCGATGGTCGCGTCGCCGCTTCCCGCCGCAATGGCCAATCCATCCCCGCTCCATGCTACTGCCATTACAGCCTTGGATGGGCAGTAGTAACCGGTCGAGTCGCAGGGCCGTTGGTCAGAATGGTCGCTGCGGTCATCGCTGCCGCTCGGCGTTACCGGCGACGCCCCATTGCTTTGCGCATTCGGTAACATTGCCGGCTTTTCTGGATAGCCCAGATCCCACACCTCAACCGCTCCTTCGTCGCCGCCCGCTACCAGCTTTGAACCTCCGGGATCGAAGGCCACAGACCACCCGGACCCGTGGCCTCCGCTCAATACCTGTGCCCGCGCCTGCGGGTTATCCAGGTTCCAAACGCGCACATCGCGTTCAGCGCGTACCTCGCTGTTCGCGCTGCCTGCCGCGAGCAATCGTCCGTTGGGGCTGAACGCAAGCGAATGCACTGCGAACGTCTGCCCTTTCAGAACGATGGGTGCGACCTGCTGCCGGTTCATATCCCACAGATAAACGGTGCCGTTATCGCTGCCAGCAGCCAGGCGCTGCCCATCGCTGCTGAAGGCCAACGTCCATATTCCAGCGTCAACCATGCCCAGAATTCGTGGCGGCACTTGCGGCTGTCGCAAATCCCAGATGCGCACCGTCCTGTCCCAGCTTCCCGACGCCAGCGTTTTTTTATCAGGACTGAAGGCAACCGCCATGACGGCCGCATCATGACCATGCAGGACGTGACGAAACGCACCGGAGGGCAACATGGAGTATATGTTGTAGTCGATCAGGCGGGCAGGTTGGTTGGGCAGCCGCTTCTGTATACGGTCGGCCTGCCGCGTGAGCAGGAGCGCGAGATCATCATCGCCCTCCTGACTCATTTGCCGCAGAGCTTCCAGGCTGAGAAAATTCCAGCTCGCGGTCAACCGGAGGTCTTTGGCGTTTAGTCTTTGTTGGATGGCGATGCCGGCCACCACGGCTAAAACTATTGCCGCTGCCACGGCCGCCTGCAACACACGCCTGCGCGTACGTTGGCGCCGCGCCGCTTCTGCGTCGTGGTGCGCCTGGCTTTCCTGAATGAACCGGTGTTCCGCTTGGCTGAGCTGCAGCGGTTTGGCGGCCAGCCACTCGCGCGCCCGAGTCAGCTTTAACCCGGTAAGCAGCGCATCCATTCTCTGGTCCGGCGCCACGCGCTCCCAATCGCGCAGGTCCTGCTCCAACTGATCTTTCCCGATGAGAAATTCCTGCTCCTCATCCAGCCAGTTCCGCAGCCGCGGCCAGTTGCGCAGGAGCGCTTCATGAGCCACTTCGACCCGCGTGCCGGTCGCGTCCTTCGAAATCGTCAGCAACCGCGCGTTTGCCAGCTTCTGAATGAGCGGCAGTGCCCGCGCCGGCAGATCGGCCATCGCCGCCGATCGCCGCACATATTCGCCCTCTGCGTTCACCCGCACCATGGCGGGAATGAAGGCCTCTTTCAGCGACTGCATCTCCTCCGCTGATGGGTTGTGGGCGCTAATGACCTCGTCCGCCTTCCGGCGAACCGCATTTTCCAGCGGCGAAAGCCCCTCGCTTCCCAGCGCCCGGTACGATTGCTCGGTGAAGTGCCGGGCTCCTCCGTATTTGTCGTACAGTTCGCGCAGAACAAATGCCAACAGCGGCAAGGCGTCTTCGGTGCGTGCGTCCGCAATCACCGCCGTGATCAGCGCTTCGTCCACCGTGATGCCAGCCACCCTGGCTGGTCCCCTGATAATCTCCCGAACCCGTTCCAGCGGCATCGGCTTCAGCGAAAACTGCTCAAAAGTCGCCGTGAGCCGTGCCTCCTTTTGCAACTCACCCAGGTAGTCTGAGCGCAGAGACATCACGGCGAGAAACGGCAACCGCTCATCGAGCATCGCATTCAGGACCGCGAGGAACCGCTCAACCTGTGAAGCATCCGCCCCACCAAACAGCTCCTCCCCCTGATCGATCGTGACCAGGATGTGCGCCTCATTTTCGCGGTGTGCGGCGCGAAGATCGCGCGCCAGATCGGCCAGCGTGCACGGCAAATCCGGGTTCTCCAGCGCCGCCAGCCAACGGCGCCAGTTCATGTCGTCGCCCAGTCCCTTCGCGACGGCATGCGCCAGCTCGCTCAATGGTTGAAGCTGTGGCCGGAATGGCGGCAACACGATCCAGTTGTGCGGGTCGCGTTTCAGACGCGGTAGAACTCCCGCCCGCAGGAGCGACGATTTCCCCGCTCCTGAAGCGCCCAGAACAACCAGCAGTTTCTCGCCGCCCATCGCCCGCCGCGCGTTCAACCGCTCGATCAACTGTCGAATGGAATCGTCGCGGCCAAAGTATATGGCCGCATCGCCTTCATTGAAGGCGAGCAGGCCCGGATACGGCGGCCGTGTAGAATCCCACGCGAAACCCTCCGGGCTGTCCATCAAGATTTGCGTAAGTGCGGAGCGCAGCCGGTCCAGGCCTCCCTCACGATCTTTCACCAGGTCAAGGTGCTGGATGTCGGGCGATACGAACCTCTCGCCCGTTGCCGCTTCCACCAGCGGAAAGATTGCCTTGCCCAGGGCCCGAGCCTGTGCGAACTCAACGAAGCACCACTTGCTGTGGAACCAGTTCTTCGTCAAGATCAAGATCACCGCGACGGAACCCGAAAGTTCCCTATAGAGCGTCTGTTCCCAGTTCGCTCCCGGCGCGATGCCCTTGTGTTTGTCGAAATCGAGGAATGTCGAGGAGAATCCCTGCTCGCGAAGCCACGCCAGCAACTCCGCCGCCTGCTTTTGATCCAAGCTCGAGTGGCTAATGAAGATTTGCGCCATCTTGCCCCCGATATAAATGGCTGGAAACTCACCCAGTTGACGCGATAGTTGCTCCTATTATCAGGCAGTGAAGCCTCGCTGGCAAGACGCAGTTGCTCAATTCGGAATCGAGAAGACGCTTTTCCGCGCCGGCCCAACAACGGTGCTGATGCAAAACGCAACCGCGGGCATCCAAACCAATAACCGGTGGGTCTTGACTAGGCTCCCTGAAAATGAACTCTTAGCGGTGCTGTGGCAGGAACGTCCAGATCGCCGGATCTTCGTCGCCAAGCACCCAGGAGCAGATACCCGCCAAGCCGTCCTTTGCGGCTAGATCGTAGCGCTCCTTGAAGGTGCGGAGATCAGTGAAGAAGACCCATTCGCGAAGTTGGTCGCGATAGATGTAGAAGTAAGCGCTCCGGTCCTCGGAGTCCCACTGAATCTTGCCGTCATACGTCTCGGCGAGCAGGAGCGCATCAGGCGCGCTGAGTTCTTGTGTCCCCGGTGCGGGCTCGTACTCCCCGGTGACTTTGTTCAAAACAGGCGCGGCAGAGTACCAATGATTACCATAGAGAGGAATGCCGAGCGCCAGCTTCTCCGGGGGAACATACTTGAGTGCATACTCGAGATTATCGATTGTCCACTGCCAACCGGCAACCGGCCCGGGCGCAGTCCAGCGCGTGTGTTGATCGTATGTCATCAGGCAGATGAAATCGGCGGATTTGCCAATAGCGGCAAGATCGTAGGCGCCGCGCCAGTCGGTATATATCCATTTGGAGAATCCTCCGCTCCCGGGGTAGCCCGGCGCGTTGGGCACAGTGGCGATAGTCAGTTGAAACCCCGCGTGGTGCAGAGCATCCGCCGAGGTCTTCACCAGGGCGCTCAGCGCATCGCGGTCCGTCCAGGCGACGTTTTCGAAATCGAGCTGGAATCCCGTGTAGCCATGTAACTTGCACTCGCGGATCATCGCTTCGTTCATCTGAGCTTGTGCGGCTGCGTTGCTCGCCAGCAGATGAAAGTTCTTCTGGTCGAAGAGCGCCACAATGGGCATCACCGGCAGCCTTTCGTCCTGCGCGCGCTGGAGCACCAGGTTATTCGCCGCGCCAGTCACGAGACCGTTTTGGTCGACTTCGTACCAGGCGGGCACAAGCAGGCCAATCTGCGACGAATGCGCCAGAAAATCCCGCACCGAGTCCGGGGTGTTGCTCATATAGAAGATGGCCAACGGCTTCGCAAGTGCCGGAATGGTCGCCGCCAACCCCATCGCGAAAAGAATGAAATGTTTCATGGAAATGCTGGACATTTGACCCTCCCAACTGAGAGTGCAGGGCCCTCAACTTCCCCAAACGTCTGGTTTGGGGTGTTGATCCTAATTGTAAAGTAATTGATGGATTACCTGCTCTGATCAGGAAAAATCATCAATGGTTGGCTTGATCACCAGCTTAGGTATATGAGCGCGAGGGGGAAGCTTCACCACCAGGCGCACGACTTCAGCAATATCCTGAGGTTGAAGGATCATTGCACGGCGTCCTTCGTCTGCGGACGCGCCCAAACGTTCGGCGCGCGCGTCCAGAAGCGGCGTATTCACTTCACCGGAGTAAATGACGGTGGAACGAATTCCTCGTCCGCGCTCCTCGCGGCCTATGCTGATTCCCAACGCGCCCTGGGCGAATTTAGCCGCGGAATATGCAGCTCCGGTTACCGTGTTTGCCCGCAATCCAGCGAGAGAAGAAAGCTGCACGATCAGGCCGCTGCCACGCGTGCGCATCGAGGGCAGAACGAAATGAATCGCGTTGAACGCCGTGGTGAGATTCGCGGCGATGACGCGGTCCCAGTCGGCGGGATCGAGAGAACGCAGGCTGCGCTGGCGCACGTTCAATCCGGCGGCGCATACCAGGACATCGATGAACCTCATCTGCGCCAGAACCTGTTCGACCATCGCCCGCGCCTGCGCGCGGTCAGTGAGATCGCAGGAAAGAAGGAGCGCGCCCTGCGCTGCTGTTCCCAATTCACTGTGAACACTTTGCAGCTTCGCGATATCCCGGCCCACAAGAGCCAGAGCATATCCTTCCTCTGCAAGCATCGATGCAATGGCGCGGCCTAATCCGCCGCTCGCTCCAATCACTAAAGCCGTCTTCTGCGTCATCCCGAGAATCTCCTGCTTCGAGTTATTTTATGCTTTTATCATTCCTGTGAGTATTACGACAGCAGTCAGAGTTCCGCCAGGAAAAGGCCGATCGAGTAAATTTCCTTGAAATCAATCAATTTGAGTCCTGCTTCGGCGAGGATGGATTTCCATTCCGCTGTTGGAAGAGGCATACCTTTGCCGCGCAGTCGATGGATCAGCAGGTAATCGAGTTGGGAATACTGGGCCGGTGGCTTTCTCACAGAGTTCGGTGTATCCGGCGGCATCGTTTCAGAAAAGAGGAACAGTTTGCCAGGGAAGGATGCTTTGATCTGCCGCAGTACATCGACGATTCGTTGTCTGCCGTAGCGGCCGACTTCATGCAGCAGGTAGATCGAAGCGACCACATCGATCTGGCGGCGCGTCTCCTCATCCAGCGGCAACGGCTCGACGCCGATCTCCGCCTGAATCAGGCGAATGCGTGTCTCCAGGCCATAGTGGCGGACAATCTTCCGGGCATGGGTAATTTGTTTTGTCGACGTATCAATGCCAACTCCATGAAATAACGGATCGCAGCGAGCCATCTGCACCAGAAATTCGCCGGAGGAGCAACAGGACATATACAACAAACAATGGAGGTTGCGCTCTTCAAGGATCTTGCGCACGGCCGGAACCAGCCGAACACTGGCCATCTGCTCCGTCCCCAGGCTGTTATGCAGTCCTGTACGCAATTCCTCGAGTTCCGCGCGTGTAACTTCCTTCCGGAGCAGCGAGCCAAGATGGGTTAACAGCGAGCCGTAGCCGCCAATATTGAGATTCATCGAGCCGCGTACGACGGCGTTGGAAAGCCGGGAGCCATATTCGGTCAGCTCCATTTGCTCCTCTGCCACGCGCAGAACCCCGCAGCCAACGAGATGATGCAGCAGCATCTTGAGGACTTCCGGGTCCAGATGCAACTCCTCGGCTGCCTCGGCGATGTTAAAGCGCGGATGCGTGAGCGAATACTCGTAAAATCCACTATCCCAGAGAGCAAACAGCACATGGGTCAGGATCGTGTTGTTGATCATGCGCATGCCTTCCACCAAGCATTTCACACCCTCAGCCTCGCCCGCCAACTTTCGTGCACGTGCTCCTTCAGCCAGCAGATCGTGCGGATCGGCAGGAGGCGGAGGCGACGGCGCTTTGGAAATTATTTTGTCGCTCATGCATTTGATATCATGCGTTTTTCCGCGCGTTGGCTCGTTTTCGCAAGTAGATACGCGAAAATATCTCGGTCTGCGGACTGGGCGTACGTTGGACCATCACATTGACGCAAGCCGGCTTCCCCGATGTGAAGGCGCGCTCCAGCGCGGGGCGAAGTTGCTCGGGGGCGTTGACGTATTCTCCATGCCCGCCGATGGATTCAGCCAACAGGTCCCAGCGCGTATTGGTCAGTTCGGTGCCTACCAAGCGATCCGGACCGAACCATTTCTGCTGGTAGTAAACCTCGACGCCGTAGGCCGCATCATTCGCCACCACGATCACCACCGGGATGCGATAGCGCACGGCCGTTTCAATTTCCATGACCGAAAATCCCAGCGCGCCGTCGCCGGTCATAACCACCGCCTTGGCATCAGGAAATGCAAGTTTGGCGCCCATTGCGTAAGGCAGGCCGACGCCGAGATGCCCCAGCACCGTACTGGCAATCCAACCGCCGGAGCGGCGGGCTGTCATGCAGTAGCGCGCCCAGGAGGAGAAATCGCCGCCATCAAAAGCTAAAATACTCTGCTCATCGAGCAGCTTTTCCACTTCCAGCGCAATCCGGGCCGGATGGACGCCAGGATGAGTGGATGCGGCCATTTTCTGAACGCGGGCAGCTTGATCGAGGCGCGTTTGGCGAAGCAGCGCGACCCATTCGGCCGGCTCTTTCCAGCTTCTGGTTTTCGCCGCCTCAAGAAGCTGCGCGGTTACAGCCCGCACATCACAAGCTACACCGCACTCGACAGGATGATTCTTTCCGATCTCATTTGCATCCGGGCATATGTGAATGATTTTGGCTGAACTGAAACAATTGCCGTAGGCAAAGGCGTGGTCCAGCCGGTCGCCCAGAAGCAGGAGAACATCGACGCGATTTTCCAACTGTGCGGCCATGTTCACTGTACCGTAGCCGTCGCCGAAACAATACGGATGATTGTCCACAATCAATCCGCGCGCCTGCTCCACGGTCATCAGCGGAATCTTCACTATCTCAATGAATTGCCTAAGCAGATCGCCGGCATGGTGCCAAAATGCGGCAGCGCCGGCAATAACCAGCGGCCGCTCCGCTTTTGCAAGAAGCTTTAAAGCCTGATCGATAAATGCCGGCTCTGCCTGCGACGCGGCGGTTGGCTGCGTGTTGGCCGGAGGGGAAATGACGCCTTCATTCACCTCAACCAGTCCGGAGATCGTATCCGCTGTAATGCTGATATGAACCGGACCCGGCATACCGTTCATGGAAATTCGAAACGCCTTGTCGATGTACTCAGGAATGCGTGTGCCGTTGGAGAGAAGCGCCGCCCATTTAGTGATCGGGGCGCACATCGCCACCTGCGGCAATTCCTGGCGGCCGCCTCTGCCTAGATTCGCCGGCACATCGATACCACTTAGAACGATGATCGGAGAGCATTCGGCAAACGCTATCGAAATCCCTGGCACGGCGTTGGAAAGCCCGGGGCCGGGCGAGACTAGCACCACCGACGGATTGCCAGTTGCGCGCGACCAGCCCTCGGCAATATGGATCAATCCCGATTCATGGCGGGCAACGAATACTTCGATGCCCTCGTCCAAACACGCTTCATACACCGGAAACAACGGCGCGCCGGGAAGCGTAAAAAGGCGACGGATCCCATGCGCTTTCAACCTCCGGATCAGCAACTGCCCGCCTGTAAGCTTTTCCATCAACGGCTCCCATTCCTCACATTGCCTGCCTGGATTGATCGGGTTGTTTCAGCCGGAACATGACCCTTGCCGGATTGCCGGCAACCACGCTGTAGGGGGGCACGTGGGTCCGGACCACAGAGCCGGCGGAAATGACGCTGCCTTCTCCGACCTTAACGCCGGGAAAGAGGATGCACTGCCGGCCAATCCATACTCCATCGCGAATGATGACCGGGCGGACGTCTTCCGGTTTGGGCGGCTTGTATGCCAACCGCGCCGCTGGATCCGTGTCATGGCCGCTGGAGTCCATGATGGAAATGTCGCCGGAGAGGTTGCAGTTGCTTCCAATGGAGATCAGTTTCCCAATCGTGAAACTGCAGCCATGGCCGATTCCGGTATTGTCCCCGACTTGCAGCGTAGGATGATCGGAGAAGCGGGCTGCGAAAGCAATGTTGACCTTGCCGTCTATCGTTACATTGTCTCCGAGGACGATATCGCCCTTGCCTGTGATCCAGTGAAGATAACAGCCGGTATGCAGGTGCTTTCCATATTTTGTGCAATAAGCCTTGAATAGCGGTTCGCAAATAAATACGCGCACGGCAAAATAATAGATGTTGCGCACGAACAGGAAAAGCCAAAGCAGCGGCTTGACGATAATCTTAGGAGCGGGAACGGCAAAATTATTTACAGACCGGTATGTCCAACGCAGCAGTCGAGCCAGACTCCCCTGAGAAGTCGCCAGGCGCCTGCGAAGCGTCGGTCTGACTGTTGCGCTGTCCTCGGTTTCAGCGTGCATATGCCCGGCGTTCATTTGTACCTCTGCCCATCCATTTCATTTGCCAGCTCAATGTGGATTGCTCGCGGCATTTCGGTTCGCTGCAAGAAGCTGCTCAGCAATCCGCGCATATCTGATTTCTCGTGCGGCGCATGGGCATTTGCATCCATCTGCAACTCCAGATCGTAATCCTCGGTTCCGTCCCTGTGTTTAATAATATGCGTTTTGGCGCTGATTACATGGGGTAGTTTGGCCGTCAGGCGGCGCACCGCGGCCAGGCTGATCTTCTCTCCTTTCCTGCTGATAAAGTCGCTGAGACGGCCTAGGTAATAAAGGTAACCGTCCGTGTCCTGATCGAACGCATCGCCCGTGACAATCGTCTGCGGCGCCACCAGATCATTTGGCCGGCCCTCGACGCGGCCGATGGAGCGCTTCATCACCGTTGCCGACTTCACATAGAGTTGTTTCCGTCCGCTTCCATCTCCGATGGGGTGAAGGGAAACTGTGGTCCCTTCGTGAGCCAGACCCACTGAGCTGTACCGGGAGGCGGGTTCGGCGTGCGCCGCCAGGGTGGAGACGCGTGGCCCGGCTTGTGTGAGTCCATAGGTGATATAGACTTCTTTCCCTTTCCTCAATTCCACCAGCCGGGCGACCAGGTCCGGCTCCAGCGCGTCACCTCCAACCGAAAGTACTCTCAAGCCTGCAAACGCCTCGGCATCAGACTGCAGGAGAGACCGAATTCCTACCGGCGTCAACGAAGAAATCGTAACTCCGTACTCCTCTAGCGTTTTTCGATATCCCCCCACGCTGAACGGTGGGCCGCTGATGATCAGCCGATTGCCGCACACCAATGAGGCCAGAGCCTGCGCGGACAGTGCGAACGAAAAAAATAGCGGCAGTGTAATTAATACGGAATCCTCCGCGCCTTGGCCGATGGCTTTGACGTGACGCTGTCCGTTCAGCAAGATTGCCTCGAAATCGAATACGCAACCGCTGGCAACTCCCGACGTCCCCGATGTCATCAGGACGACTTCGCCAGGGGTTCCGGCCGGCTCCGGCGGAGGCCTGAGAATAGCGGCCTGCAGCGCTCCGATGGAGTTGTAGGACTCCGCTCCTAGATCGCCCGTTGACAAGCGCAGCCCGCCGATTGCGTATGCCCCCATCGCCGTGGCAATCTCGCGGAGACGCGCCGCGGGCTGGATTGGCGGAAGGAGTGCCGGTACGCCGCCGGCTATCAGCACGCCGAAATACTGGTGCAACAACTCCCGGCAATTGGGCAGGCACAGCAATACCAGATCGCCGGGGCGAAGACCATGCTGCTTCCAGGCTTTTGCCAGCGTCTCGCAGTCTGGCGAACGCGGAGGAATACCCCCTGGAAATGCCTCAATGGTTCTTTCAACAAAGGAATCCAGCAGATGTGGGGAAAGATAGTTCTTCATGCGTTGGCCTCACTTGCCGGGTCAACGGCTGCCAGCCAGGCAATGACAGATTCCGTCAGAGGCGTACCAGGCCTCGTGAATCCAGGCGGAGCCAAAAGCACCGCGTGACTCATCGTCCCGGAACTGCCAGTGCCGCATGTCGCCACAACCACTAATTTAGCAGCATTTCGCGCCAGCCAGCTCGCGCAAAGAGTCAGGGCCACGGGAATACCATCCCGCGGGGCCATGGTCAGATTCATCGTCGGTCCACGCAATCCGAAGGCAATGCACGGTACTCCCACCAGTGTTCCGGGGCTCGCTGCCGCGTAGTGCATGGGCATCGAAAACCCTTTGCTCCCCTCCGCCTGAACCTCTGCCATCGCTTCGCCGGGTCCCAGATCGCTGATGACGATCATTCCGATTTCGTGTTGCCACTTTGCCAATAATTCCTTGGCCTCGGCAAGCGCGTTCGCTACTGCCGTAGCTGTAGTCCACGCAGCTGGGTCGGCATACCTCACGGTAGCGCGAACCCGGGCATCAAACAGATCGCGCCGGGATGAACTGGCTTCGCCTTCTGCTATGACCATCAATTGATCCAGATCATTCATGGCGTCGCCTCAAAGACCAGGCTTGTGTCGAAACCGCCAAATCCGAGAGTCAGGCTTAACGCCGCTCGGGGTGCGCAGGATAACGGCTGAGAAATCGCCAGCGGTAAGGAAAAGTCTGGCAAAGGTTGCTCTAGGCCATAGATCGGTGGAACGCGGCCATCGCGCATAGCCAGAATCAATGCTATCGCTTCAATAGCGCCGGTTGCGCCCAATGTATGGCCGAAGTTGCCCTTGGTCGCGAAAACCAACGGGCGCGCGGAGCCCGTGAACAATGCCGTGAATGCATTGCTTTCCGTGGTGTCGTTCATCTCGGTCCCGGAACCGTGCGCATTGATTAGCCCTATGGCTGAGAAAGGTAGGTTTGCATCCGCCAGCGATCGTTGCATCGCGTACCCGGCGGACAATCCGGTAATGTCAGCTACGGTCATCCCCGTAGCGTCATTCGCCGAGCCCGCGCCGCTCAGAATCGCATGGCAGGGTTGCCCCTTCGCCTCCGGCTCGAGAACGATAAACCCCGCTCCTTCGCCCAGTAGCGTCCCATCATGCCGGATATCGAAGGCGCGCAAATGGGTCGGGGACATGGTCCCCAGCGCGGAATGGGCTAGCCGCTTATTGGGCGTCAGAACATCAGCGCCGCCGCACACGCAACATTTTGCAACTCCCGAACGAATCAGTTCCGCGCCCACCAGGATTGCGTCGGAGCCCGAAGAGCATGCGGTTGAAAGCACGACCGGCGCCGTAACTGCGTCCAACTCCCGCATCACATCCGTTGCCCAGCTCGATAGTGGCGTGCGCGAAGCCTCATCGTCCAGATAGGCGCCCAGGCTGGTGCTTAGAATGAACCGCACCTCCGGGTCATCGGGATCGCGGTTGGCGGACGCCAGCGCTTTCCGGACGGTTATGCACGCCATCTTCACAAGCCGCTCGGAAGGTGGAATCTCCTGGTCCATGGCTGGCGCTGCCAGTGTATTGCGCAGCCGCCCGGCATACGCGACAGGCCTCATGCCCGTTCTTCCATCCAGCAGAGCCTGCCACACGGATTCCAGGCCGTCACCCAGCGCAGTCAACCATGCCATTCCCGTAACTGTTACTCGTGAACCTGATGACATACAAAGATGGTATCTCGAAGGCGTAAACTAGAACAGAGGCAAATGTTGGCCGTCTTGCTGTTGTTCACTGGGCCGGCCATTCCATTGTTGATTTTAGATCCACGCTAAGCGTGCAGAAGCTATCTCATAAATCGGTTTTGAAAGGGCACGGCTTTAGCCGTGCCGCAAAATGCCCAATAAAAATCCGGGCTTTAGCCCCTGTGGGATGCTTTGCACGGACTGAATGGCATTTATAAGATGGCTTCTTGTGTTATGGATAAAGCGTACGGAAGAGTATTGGGCCGCGGCGGCGTTTTGCTCCATGGAGAAATCGTTCCGATGCACAGGCTTTAAGCATTCAAAGCCGGACGAGATGGAGTCATCGAGTAGTGCCCGCTGTTGCGGCTTTTTCAGTCTGCAAGCGCTCAATTAGGTTCGACAGCAATCGAATCGACGTGAAATTCTCGGGCGTGTAATCGTTATCGCTAATTTCAACGTTAAACCTTTGTTCGCAAAGTGCGCGCAAATCCACAAAACCAACCGAGTCAAGACCTACGACTGTCCGCAGTCCATCATCCAAACCAATATCATTTTCGGCGATCTCAACAAACAGGTCGTTGACGATCATCTTCCGTAAACTTGCGATTATGTCTTCACGCATTTTCGTCTCCCAGAGGCTTGTGTTCAGTTCTTTACAACTGACCTTACGGAGAAAACCATCTGGCTGCGCAATACAGTTTTCCTATCCGATAAACAAAAAGCCTTTAACCTAATGAGAATTGTATTCGAGAAATTGTTAACATAGCAAGACTTTTTTAGATTATGACCTAAGTTTCGTTAGTCTTAGCTCACCAAAATAGGAATCGACGATTTTGCGTCAATCCAGGCTGGTTTCTGAACCTGCCCTATCGAACACAACTCCTGCATGATGGCGTCGCCAAACCCACTCAGGCCGGGGCGCGATGGTGCTGGGAGACGGGCTCGGCGACGTTAGCCAGGTAGCGATCGACGGACGCGGCGGCCTTGCGGCCTTCGCTGATAGCCCAGACCACCAGTGATTGGCCGCGGCGCATATCGCCCGCGGAAAAGATGTTTTCGATGGAGGTCCTGTAGTCGGCGTCGGTGGATACGTTACCGCGATTGTCCACGGCCACGCCGAGCTGCTCAATCATCCCTGAGCGCACTGGGCCAAGGAAGCCCATCGCCAGCAGCACCAGATCGGCATCCAGGCTGAACTCGGAGCCGGGGATAGCTTCGAACTTCGGTGGAGGGCCGACGCGAACCGCGTGCAACTGCTTGATGTTGCCTTTTTTATCTCCGGTGAATTTGACGCTGTTGATGCTCCAGTCCCAGATTCCACCCTCTTCGTGCGAGGTTTCCGTGCGCAGTTGCAAGGGCCACATCGGCCACGGGGTTGAAGCGGCGCGCTGCTCCGGCGGCTTGGGCATGATCTCAAACTGGTGAACGCTCTTCGCGCGCTGGCGCAGGCAGGTGCCCAGGCAGTCGGCGCCGGTGTCGCCGCCGCCGATGATAACCACTCGCTTGCCCTCGGCGCTGATGGTCATGGAGGGATCAACCGTGTCGCCCTCGTCGCGGCGGTTTTGCTGCGTCAGCAACTCCATGGCAAAGTGAATGCCCTTCAGCTCGCGGCCGGGAATCTTCAGGTCGCGGGGCTGCTCGGAGCCGCCGCAGAGCAGGATAGCGTCATAGTGGCCGGTAAGCGCTTCGACGGGCACGTTGACGCCTATATGCGCGCTGGTGACAAAGGTGACTCCCTCGGCGCGCATCTGCTGGATGCGGCGGTCGATGACGTGCTTTTCCATCTTGAAATTGGGGATGCCGTAACGCAGCAGGCCGCCGATGCGGTCGTTCTTTTCATAAACGGTGACTGAGTGGCCGGCGCGGCGCAACTGCTGTGCCGCGGCCAAACCGGCAGGCCCGCTGCCCACCACGGCCACGCGCTTGCCGGTGTTCTGCTCGGGAGGCTCGGGATGAATCCAACCCTCATCCCAGGCGCGCTCCACCACGCTGCGCTCGATGAGTTTGATGGAGACGGCCGGTTCGCTGATGCCCAGAACGCAGGCGGCCTCGCAGGGCGCGGGGCAGATGCGCCCGGTAAACTCGGGAAAGTTGTTGGTGGCGTGGAGGCGTCGGATGGCGGCCTCCCAGCGGCCGTTGTATACCAGGTCGTTCCAGTCGGGGATCAGGTTGTTGACCGGGCAACCGGTGTGGCAGAAGGGGACGCCGCAATCCATGCAGCGGGCGCCCTGCTTGCGTTGCTTCTCTTCGGGAAATGGCTCGTAGATTTCCAGCCAATCCTGGAGCCGCTCCTCCACCTTGCGGCGGGCCGGTTGTTCGCGCTCTATCTCCAGAAATCCTGTCGCCTTACCCATGGAGCACCTCGGCTGCCGCCGCCTTGGGCGACGAAATTATGGGTGAAGAATAAACTGCCTCAACGCGCTGCATGCCGAGCACGCGCTTGTATTCGTGTGGAAAGACCTTGATAAAGCGCGGCTGCGCCTCGGTCCAGTGCCTCAGAATCCACGCGGCGCGCGGGCTCCCCGTCAGGTCGCGATGGCGTTCGAGCAGACCGCGCACCTCGGCCACATCTTGATCCGAAGCCAACGGCTCCAGATCGACGCTTGTGGTGTTGCAGCGGCGCGTGGAAAAGTCCCCCTGGCCGTCGTAAACAAAGGCGCGCCCGCCGCTCATGCCGGCGGCGAAATTGCGGCCTGTGAGTCCGATGACGATGACCGTGCCGTTGGTCATGTACTCGCAGCCATGGTCGCCTACGCCCTCGACCACCGCGACTGCCCCTGAGTTGCGGACAGCGAAGCGCTCGCCGGCAACTCCGTTCAAAAAGACTTCGCCGCTGGTTGCGCCGTAGAGCACCACGTTGCCCACCAGAATGCTCTCTTCGGGCAGGAAGCTGGAGCCCTTCGGCGGATAGGCGATGATGCGCCCGCCAGAGAGTCCCTTGCCCAAATAATCATTCGACTCGCCTTCCAATTCGAGCGTGACGCCCGAGGGGACGAACGCGCCGAAGCTCTGACCGGCTGAACCGTTGAATTTGTAATGGATGGTCTCGTCCGGCAATCCGGCCGATCCATAGCGGCGGGCGATTTCGCCGCCCAGCATTCCGCCTACGGTGCGGTGCACGTTGCGGATGGCGAAGCTTCCCTTCACCGGCGTCTTCGATTCCAGCGCCGGCGCGGCCTTCTCAATAAGGACGTGATCGAGCGCGGCATCGAGGCCGTGATCCTGTGCCTGGACTTTATGGCGAGCCACGCGTGAAGGCACCGTGGGCGTGTAGAGGATCGAGGAGAGATCGATGCCCTTGGCCTTCCAGTGATCGCTGGCGATGGCGGCGTCGATTTTTTCCACGCGGCCCACCATCTCGTCGAAAGTGCGATAACCGAGTTTGGCCATGTATTGGCGCACCTGCTCGGCGAGGAAGAAGAAGAAGTTGATTACGTGCTCGGGCTGGCCCTTGAAGCGCGCGCGCAAAATAGGATCTTGTGTCGCGATGCCCACTGAGCATGTATTCAGATGGCATTTCCTCATCATGATGCAGCCCATGGAGATCAGCGGCATGGTGGCGAAGCCGAATTCTTCGGCGCCCAGCAGCGCCGCAATCACCACGTCGCGGCCGGTTTGCAACTTGCCGTCGGTCTGCACCTTGATGCGGCTGCGCAGATCGTTCAGCAGCAACACCTGCTGGGCTTCGGCCAATCCCAGTTCCCACGGCAGTCCAGCGTGCTTGATGGAGCTGAGCGGCGAAGCGCCGGTGCCGCCGTTGTCGCCGGAGATGAGCACCACGTCGGCGTGCGCCTTGCTGACGCCGGCGGCTACCGTGCCCACGCCCACCTCGGAGACCAGCTTGACGGCGATGCGCGCCTGGGGATTGACGTTCTTCAGGTCGTAGATCAGTTGCGCCAGGTCTTCGATGGAATAAATATCATGGTGCGGCGGCGGCGAGATCAGCCCCACGCCGGGAATGGAGTGGCGCGTCCTGGCGATGATCGCATCCACCTTGTGGCCGGGCAATTGTCCTCCCTCGCCGGGCTTTGCCCCCTGCGCCATTTTGATCTGGATTTCGTCGGCGTTAACCAGGTAATTTGTGGTCACGCCAAAGCGGCCGCTGGCTACCTGCTTGACGGCCGAGCGCCGCGAGTCGCCTTTCGCGTCGGGCTTGAAGCGCGCTTCGTCCTCGCCGCCCTCGCCGGTGTTGGACATGCCGCCGATGCGGTTCATGGCGATGGCCAGCGTCTCGTGCGCTTCCTTGCTGATGGACCCAAAGCTCATAGCCCCGGTTGTGAAGCGCTTCACGATCTCTTTGGCCGGCTCAACTTCATCCAGCGGCAGTGGCTTGTCCGAGTATTTGAGCTGAAACAGTCCGCGCAGCGTGCACAAGTGGCGATTTTGATCGTCCAGCAGATCGGTATATTCCTGGAAGGTGGCCGGATTGTTCTGCCTCACGGCGTGTTGCAGCTTGCTGATAGTTTCCGGATTCAGCAGGTGATATTCGCCGCCCTCGCGGAATTGATAGTGGCCGCCGATGACCAGCTCGGTCTCAGACTCCCTCAGTGGCTGGAAGGCGAAGGTGTGCTTGAGCAGCGCTTCGCGCGCCAGTACGTCCAGCCCCACGCCCTCAATGCGCGAGGCGGTTCCGGGAAAGTATGCCTCCACCAGCGAACGATTGAGTCCCACGGCCTCGAAGACCTGGGCGCCGCGATAGCTTTGCAGGGTGCTGATGCCCATCTTCGAAAACGTCTTCAGCAGGCCCTTGTTGATGGCCTTGATGAAATTCTTTTCCGCATGGTTGGCGGTTACGTTGTGAGGCAAGAGGCCAAGCCGCTTCAGGTCGTGCAGCGTTTCGATAGCCAGGTAAGGATTGATGGCGCTGGCGCCATACCCAATCAATAGAGCGAAGTGCATTACCTCTCTCGGCTCGCCACTCTCGATAATCAGCGCCACCTGGGTGCGGGTCTTCTCCTGCACCAGGCGATTATGGACAGCGGCCATGGCCAACAGGCTGGGAATGGCCGCGTACGTAGGATCGACGCCGCGGTCGGAGAGTATCAGCAGCGTGTAGCCGGAATCCACGGCGTGCGAGGCGCGGGCGCTCAGCTCTTCCAGCGAGCGCTTCAGGCCTTGTTCGCCATCGGCGGCGCGGAACAGCGCCGGAATCGTCGTTGCCAGCAGATCGCCCGTTGAGACGCGGCGCAGTTTTTCTAGGTCGCGATTGGTCAATATTGGATGCGGCAGCTTGAGCGTGTGGCAGTTTTCCGGCGCTTCGTCCAGAATGTTCCGCTCCGTGCCGATGTAGCTGATTAACGACATCACCATCTCTTCGCGAATGGGATCGATGGGCGGATTGGTGACCTGCGCAAAGAGTTGCTTGAAATAATTGAACAGCGTCTGCGGACGGTCGGAAAGGCAGGCAAGCGGCACATCGGACCCCATGGAGCCGACCGGCTCTTCGCCCTTCGCCGCCATCGGCGCCAATAAAATTCTCAAATCCTCTTCGCTGTAACCGTAGGCCCTCTGACGGCGCAACAAGGTCTCAGGGTTGGAGGCAATCATCCGCGAAGGCTCCGGCAACTGATCCAGCTTGACTTGCTGCTCCTGAAGCCAGTTTGCGTAGGGTTGCCGGTTGGCCAACTGCTTCTTGATCTCGGCGTCGGAGACGATGCGCTTCTCTGCCGTATCGACCAGGAACATGCGGCCGGGCTGCAGTTGGCCCTTTTTGCGAATATCCCTGGCTGGCACGTCGAGCACGCCGGCCTCGGAGGCCAGCACCACCAGGTCGTCCTTGGTGACAATGTAGCGGCCGGGGCGCAACCCATTCCGGTCGAGCGTCGCCCCAACCACGCGGCCGTCGGTAAAAGCGATGGCTGCCGGGCCGTCCCACGGCTCCATCAACGAGGCGTGGTACTCGTAGAAGGCGCGCTTGTCCTCATCCATGTCGGGGTTGCCCGCCCATGCCTCGGGAATCAGCATGGCCATCACGTGGGGAAGCGAGCGCCCGGACTGATAAAGGAACTCCACTGCGTTGTCCAGCGAAGCCGAGTCGCTGCCGCCGGGGACGATGACTGGATAGAGATCGTTGATCTTGCCGTCGTAGTGGGGGCTCGCCAGCACCGACTGTCGTGCGTTCATCCAGCTGATGTTGCCGCGTATGGTATTGATTTCGCCGTTGTGCGCCACATAGCGGTAAGGGTGCGCCAGCTTCCAACTGGGAAAGGTATTGGTGGAGAAGCGTTGATGCACCACGCAGAGCGCGCTTGTAACCAGCGGATTGGCCAGCTCGAAGTAGAACTTTTCAATCTGCGGCGCCAGCATCAGGCCCTTGTAGACAATCGTGCGGCAGGAGAGTGAGGGAACGTAAAAAAATTCCTTGCCCTCGATCTCCGAATCGGCTATCTCATTTTCTGTCCTGCGGCGAACCCGGTAGAGCAGGCGCTCGAAGGCCTCTTCATCCATGCCTGCATCTATGCCCACTGGCCGGCCCAGAAACAATTGTTCTATATATGGTTGCGACGCGCGCGCCTCGCGCCCTATGGCCATGCCGTTCACCGGCGTATCGCGCCAGCCGATTACCGTCAACCCCTCTTCCTGCGCAATGCGCTCGAAGACGCCCTCGGCCTGCAGGCGGCTGTGCTTCTCAACCGGCAGAAAACACATGGCCACTCCATAGCCACCCGGCTCCGGCAACTGCATCCCCAATTCGCCGCATTCGCGCGCAAAAAACGTATGCGGAATCTGTATCAGAATGCCCGCGCCGTCGCCTGTCTCCGGATCGCAGCCCGCCGCGCCGCGATGGGTGAGGTTGATGAGCACTTCGAGGCCTTTGCGGATGATGCCGTGGCTCTTTTCTCCGCGAATGCTGGCCACCAGCCCCATTCCGCAGGCATCGTGCTCGTTCCGAGGATGATAGAGACCCTGCGGATGTGGCGTATGAAGACGAGTTTTCGAAGTATGCATGGCAACCTTCTCGATGAAAAATTCCCGTGCAGAATGCAACTTTCTTGCCCAAAATACACAAATGCCACGCGATTCCGTTCAAGGAAATCGCCCTATCCTTCATGAAAAGGCCTAATAAAATGGAGTAGGCCCGAGCGCGTCTGGGATGGTGCCGGAGTCTTTAATATATCGTAAATTTTGCTTTCCGGCGAACCTTTCTTGCGCCATGCCGGTTTGGTACATCCATAGCAGGCGCCCGGTCATGCCGCGGCTTTCGTTAAGTTGCGCCTTGCTCGCCGATAAAAAATCCTCAGTGCAGATGATAGGTCTGAGCCGGAACGGGAATGGGCTCTCCGATCTTTGGCCCATCGATTGTAGCCGCGCCGTGCAGCCCAACGCCGGTTACGTTGTGAATGTTGATCAGCGGCCCCACATAGCCGGTCACGTTGATATTCCGGATCACAGCGTTACGAACATTTGCCAGATAAATTCCCTTGGCGCAGGTTCCCGTCACGTTGGTCAACGAAAAGCCTTCCAATGGCTTATCCGGATGAACGCTGATTCCATCCACAAGAATCGGCGCGTCGGTGACGTGAATGTTTGAGAAGCTGAAGTTCCTTACCGTCGGAATGCCTTCCTTCCCCGGCACCGGCGACTCGTCCTGCTTGCCGCTGCCCAGAAGATTGAAGCGAATCAGTCCACCCTGGGTTCCGGAGACTTCCAGATCATTGGCAACAATGTCTTCTATAAAAGCGCCCCGTCCCGGCCGGCTTTTGATGTAGAGGGCAAAGGTTTTGGCGCCGGTAAACTTGCAGTGTTCAATGTGGACGCCGCGAATGCCGCCGGAGGTCTCGCTGCCGATTCCGATGCAGGCGAAGATGGAATCCGCAAAGGTGCAGTTGGAGATGTGCACGTCTTCCGTGGGCTGATGCAGCAGATAGCCTTCGCTGCCGCGGCCGGACTTGAGCGAGATGCAGTCATCTCCGGTGGAGATATCACAGCCGTCGATGTGAACATGTTTGCATGAATCCACGTCGACGCCGTCGCCCAGGCCTCCCGTCGAGCGAATGGCTAGATTCCTGATAATCAGATTTTCGCAGCAGGTGGGGTGCAGAGACCACATCCCGCGATAGCTGGTGGAGAAGCCTTCCAGGTGAATGTCTTTGCAGTGGATCGGCTCGATCAACGTGGGACGGCGCTGCGTGATTTGTGGATTGAACGGAATGTTGGCCGGCGCATAGCCCACGATCTTACCCGGCCCGGCAATGCCGATGTGCTCCGCGTCGATGGCATAAATCAGCGCAACGTGCCCCTGAATCCACTTCCCTTCCCAACGAACCTGGGTAACCGGATAATCGGCGTAATCCGAGCTGCCGGTAATCGTCGCATCCTGCTCGAAACGCAAAACGACATTCGATTTCAACTGGATCGATCCGGTGAGATAATTGCCGGCTGGCACGAGCACTTCGCCGCCGCCAAAGACCGAGCAACGATCGATGGTCTGCTGAATGGCAGCGGTGTCCTTGGTCGCGCCGTCTCCGGTGGCGCCATAATCGCGGACGTTCAGAACAATCTTTAGCTTTGCCTCGGCAGGCTTCGCCGGTTTGGCTTCTCCCTGTGGGCCGGTCTTCGCGGGTTGGGCTGCTTCTGCAACACCAACTCCCGGTAGCAGGGATAACGCGGGAACAGCCAGCAGACTCTGTCCAGCCTTCAACAAAAAACTGCGGCGTGCAAGAGTGTGACCCTTCATATCATTTGTCTCCCATCATGAAAAGTCATGGATGAAATAGTTCTTACTGCTTGGGGCTGGAAAGTACTTTGATTGGAGTGGAGGTTTGGCTCAGGTCATCCGTACCCTGTAGCGGAGCAGTCTTGGTCAAGCGGGGCCCGAGAGTTTTCACGAGATCGGGAATGTCGTAGCGCAACAGAACTCTGGGCACAACGTCTTCCGGCGCGCCAATCGGCAAGGTCGCGTTGAGCAGGCTGCGATAGCTGGTGAGAACATGGTCAACGGTAATGTGTTTCAGGCGGGAATCGAGCACCGCGGCATGAAGAAGAACCAGGCCCATGTGGCCGCTGGCCGCTGCGGTAATCCTCTTTGCGTCAACGTCGGCGCGAAGTGCCAGATAATCCGTCGCGCGAATCACATCGTCCGTGCGCATCCCGATCAGTGAACGGCCAACCAGATCGGCGCGCAGGCTGAGCAGGTAGAAAGGCCCGAGAATCGGAGACTTCATGTCATCGCTTCCGGGAGGCGACGGGCGCGGAGTGATCGCCAAAACAACATTGCCGGCGGCGGCCAGCGTGTTGAACTGCTCTAGATTAGCGCGCGCGATGGGATTGTCACCACGAATCGAGTCGGGCGCCAGCAGCAGCACTGCCGGGTGGCGCCCCTCGCCAGATGGAATGCTCAGTTCTCCCTGCAGCTCGATTCCTGCGCCGGAGGGAAGCGCGAGCGCCCCGGTCTTTGCGGCCAGCAATTCTGCGCCTGGTTTGGACATGCGGGGTACTGCCTCCGCCCCGGTAACCTTGCGAATGGACTCGATAAGGCTTTCCACGGACTGGATGGAACGGCTGGCGGGGACGAACCTGGCCGCACGCTTTTTGTTGAGAGTGTAAACCGTCTCAGAGTTGGGATAGCTGATGAGCACCTGGCCAGTGGGAGTGACCTGGAGGGCGTCCTTGGGGATGCTCGCAAGCGCGTTGTATGGTCCACCTGCGCCGCCGGCAACAGGAGACGGTGGAAGAAGCGGGTGAGGATCTGTCGTTCCGGGCGCCAGGTTGCGCATGAAGAAACTGAGAATGTCGCTCATAATCGGAGCCAGTGCGCCATGGCCGCCGGGTCCGGTAATGAACTGGAGAGCGGCGGTGGGTGGAACGTGGTTTGTCGTGTCGCAATTCAGCGCTGGTCCGGAAGGCATGGGCGGCGCGGAAGGCCTGGCGCGGCCTGTTCGGGTTCCGGCGCTGTCGGGATCAAAGAAAGCGTAGAAGCGGCGAGCCTCGGTGACGCTGGCGCGCGTGCCGGCAAAGGGAAACATATCCGAGTAGGTGGAAATGATCGCGTAAGGACGGGGCGCGGCCAGCTCGATCCAGTCGGGAAAGTCGAGGCCGAAGGCGATAAAGCGCGGGATGGATTGCTCGCCGTCTTGCGGGCCAATCGCAGGCAGCAGTGCATCGAACGATGTGATATAGCAAGCCACGCCGATGGCGGCGACGCGCGTGTCGAGCGCGCCCACCAGCGCAGTGATAGTTCCTCCGCCGGAGCAGCCGTAGGCGCCTATGTGTTCCGCATCGACTTCGGGAAGCTGGGCAAGATAGTCGATGCCGCGCATTGCGTCCCAAAGTTCGTAGCGGGCAAAGGCATCGCCGATAAGCATCGGCTGTAGGCTGGATTCGCCATGTTCTCCGGTAGCGCCGGTCGCAAGGGAAGCGCCGGGTTTGGCCGGATCGGGATACTGCAGGCGCTCGCCCTGTCCGATGGGATCGTAGGAGAGAACGATGAAACCGTTGCGGGCAAAGAGGGCGGCAGTGTTAGAGTCGCTGGCCTTGCCGGCTGCACTGTGGCCGGGGCTCATCAGAATTGCTGGACGCTTGCCTCCCGCGGCTGGACCATCGGGAACATAGAGCAGCGC
Organism: Occallatibacter sp.; assembly: GCA_050011175.1. Lineage (GTDB taxonomy): Bacteria > Acidobacteriota > Terriglobia > Terriglobales > Acidobacteriaceae > Telmatobacter. Next base: position 118,619 of record JBEKJR010000012.1, on the reverse strand, counting down.
GGTAACGGGAAAATTGAGCTGACTGTCGAAGAGTACCTTCCTGATTTGAAATCCATCTGCCTGCGTGGAGCCGAGGACTCTGGCGTTGAGCGGAGTGCGCTCCGGAAGACTGCCGATCAGCGACATAATTTGTTTGCGAACCATGATTTGACGCCCTTCGGCCTCATAGCGGCTTCGAATCGAGGCCACGCTGGCGGCGCGAGAAGCGGTAAATCTGGCTGCGATGCTGTCCAGGGAATGGGTGAGGTGGGTGCGGCCAATCTGCGCGGGACTATTCGCATCGAGCCGGGCAGTGGACACGGAAGCCGGGCGCGCAGGCGGCGCGGAACTCTGCGCCGTAACTAAGCTCGCAAGCTGCGCTCCGGCGCAGATCGCACAAAGAATGGATAAGATTGTCTTGGGCATCACACTGCATTGATACTATTTGATAAAGAATTGGTCAACCATATTGATGCTCGGTCCGTATAGCTTTCAGGGAGTCGCGGCTTAAGGCACTTGATCACTGTAAATGCTTGTATTTATGGCTCTCCGGCTTGTTGTCAGGTCCTTCGCTCCTCGCGGGCGCCGTCAGGGCAGATTCGCGTTCTCTGCTTTTCGAATTATATGGGCAACTGTATTGTCAATAATTTCTTTAGAATCAATACCCCTCGGCGATTCGAATCTCCCTCTCCCGTGCAAAAAGCCGTCTGGAAGCCGCGCTCAATCGCCAGCGCGGTCAGAACATTCCATGACTAGATTCTTCTGAAATGTGTATGATGGTTCCGGGGTTTCTACCGGCACTGGAAGTACACATTTAGGCCTCTTCATCGAAGAATTGCGACCGCGCGGAGCATGGACCTCGATAAAGGAGACCGGCTTATGTGGGAAAGGGATAGCCTGCGCCATGGCCGCATTGGTTCGCTCTCTTCGCTCTGTTTTTTTTACCGCTATCTGCTTCAATTCCGGACTCTTCAAAGCTGCCATCGCGGCGTTGCTCATCGTCTTGCCGCTGCTCGGCGCGCCGGCATCCGCCCAAACTCCAACCACCACCATCAGCGGCGCCGTCTATGACCCCAGAACCACTGCCAGCTCTCTTCCCCTGCCCAATGTGCTTGTCTATGTGACCACAGGGACGGTCGCCCCGTTGCCCGCTGGAGTGCAGTGCCTGACCACATCAACGCCCACCGGCGTGGTCAGCTATACCTATACCGCGGTGGACGGCACCTTCACCCTGGGCAACGTGCCGCAAAACGCCGCCTACACACTGGTCATCCAGGCAGGCAAGTGGCGGCGGCAGTTCAGCGAGGCCGTCACCACTACCCCCCTGACTGGGCTTGCTCTTCACATGCCAGCGAACCATTCACAGGGCGATATCCCCCTTATCGCCATCGCCACAGGTTCGGTTGACTCGTTGGAGTGCGTTTTGCGCAATATGGGCATTGCCGATACCGAGTTTACCGATGACAACGGCACCACTGGTGGGCGCATCCATCTTTACAAGGGCAGCGACTCGCCTGGAGCGAATATCAATGGCTCCACTCCAACTGAAACCACGCTCATGGGAACTCCCACGGACGCCTCGCTCCTTAACAGCTATGACATGGTGATGTTTCCCTGCCAGGGAACTCCAGCCGGTCAGGCAACCGCTACTGCTGCCACTAACCTGCTGAACTACGCCAACGCCGGCGGTCGTGTCTTTGCAACTCATTACAGTTATGCGTGGCTGAACCCCGCATCGCCCTACTTCTCGCAATTCCCGCCGGTTGCCAATTGGGTTACCGACACGTCCTTTGCGGATGGCGTGGCTACGATTAACACCAACTTTACCGACGGAGCGGCGCTGGCTCAATGGCTGCAGAATGCTGGCGCTTCGACTACTTACGGACAGGTTGCGCTCAATACGCTGCGCAACGATATCAGTAGTGTCATTGCGCCCACGCAGTCCTGGGCAACGCTTAATTCCAATGGCGATATTATGCAGATGACATTCAACACGCCCGTCGGAGCCGCCGCTGCAAGCCAGTGCGGCCGCGTGTTGTACAACGAGTATCACATCTTCAATAACTCCAGTGGCGGCGTTCAATTTCCCCACGAATGTACTTCCGCCACCATGACCGCGCAGGAGGAGATGCTCGAATATGCTCTCTTCGATCTCTCCTCCTTTGTCACGCCCGTCGTTGTGCCCACGCTCTCCATCGCCTTCAACCCCAGCCCCTTGATCGTCAAGCAGGGTGACAGCGCCGATCAAGTCACGGTGAATGTGACCAACACCAGTTCGACAGTTGAAATCTACAGTACCGTCGTTCTTACCCTCACGCTCCCGTCCGGACTTACCGCCACCTCTCTGACAGATTCAACCGGCGGCTGGATTTGCACGCTGAGCACCCTGACCTGCACGCGAATCACCAGCATCGCCGCCGGCGCCAGTGATTCTGTCACCCTCACCGTCAGCGTCCCCGCCTATACCTCGGGGAGTAGTCCCAGAGGAACGATCACCGCTGTCGCCTCCAGTCCCAATTTCTCTAACAATGTGACCGCGACAGATACCGTCATCTTCCAGCAGCCGCCGGCCATCGTCTGGGCTGCGCCCGCACCCATCACCTATGGCACACCGTTAAGCGCAACGCAGCTCGACGCCACTTCGCCGCTGCCGGGCAGCTTCAGCTACTCTCCCTCCGCGGGAACCGTGCTCGGCATCGGGCAGCACACGCTCACCGCCACCTTCTCGCCAACCGATACCACCAACTACACCACCTCCACGGCAACCGTCACCCTGACGGTCATCCCGGCCACTCCGCTCGTGTCGTTGGCCTCCTCCGTCAACCCAATCTTTACCTCCAATCTGGTCACATTCACAGCCACCCTGACTGTTCCTGCCACTGCGCCCAACGTACCCACTGGCGCCGTATCCTTCTACGACGGAACAACGCTGCTTGGATCGGGAACCGTCACGGCCGGCGTGGCTACGTTTGCCACGGCGGCCCCGGCATCCGGAACCCACCCCATAACCGCCGTCTACTCCGGCGACAGCAACTATACGGCCGCCACCAGTCCCGTTCTCTCGGAAATCATTCAAGACTTTACGCTCGCTCTGTCGAGTGGAACCGGCACTGTAACTGTGCCCCTCGGAGGACAGGCAACTTATCAGCTGGTGATTACTCCCGTAGGCGGCGCCACCCTGCCCGCGGCGGTGAACATGAGCCTGACTGGACTTCCGCCTGGCATGACGGCGCTCTTCACTCCACCTGTAGTAGCGGCAAGCTCTTCAGTGACCAATGTGACCCTTCAGGTGTTCTTACCAGGCAAATCGGCAGTAGAACCGCCTCCCGGACCCTTCGGAGGACGCTCTTTCCCTGTCGCGTTGGGACTGATCCTGCTGCCCCTGGCCGGCAGGCTGCGCAAAGCCGCTCATCGCTTCCACCGGGCGGCGGCTCTGGCCCTGGCCGGCGCGATACTGGCCGTGGGATTGTCCGGATGCCAACTCACTTTTACTCCGCAATCTTTTCCTTTAACCATAACTGCGACCTCCGGGACTCTGTCGCACTCCACCGCGGTGACTATCATCGTGAAGTAAGCCCTGAGCAGAATCGCCAACGCCCCGGCTATTTTGCCTGATTTTGGATATACACTGACTGGACCTGCGCTATGCATTTAAGACGATCGCTCGTTGTTTTGTTTTCCATTCTCTTTGCCGCCGGAGTCTTATCCGCGCGTGCGCAAGTGGTTCCTGCGGCCTACGCGCAGCGTTTTAGAGTCAACGTAGGCGCCTTGGGATCCGTTTTTCAGCCTGACTACAAGGGAGGGGGAGTTGCTCAAACCGGCCCTCTGCGCCTCTATGGCCCGGGCGCCTATGTGGACGTGAAGCTCAACCAATGGGTTCAGATCGAAGCAGAGGCACGTTGGCTGCGCTTCAATCCTTACATCGACATCCGCCAGGATAACTACCTGATCGGACCCCGGCTTCCCATCGACAGGTTGCGCTTTAAGCAGGCCACTCCCTACGCTAAGGTTCTGTTCGGCTATGGCAAGATGAACTTCGAGTACAACGCCGCGCACGGCCGTTTCACCGACATCGCCTATGGTGGCGGCGTGGACGTCAAGCTGACCAAAAGGCTCACCATCCGGGCCATTGACATCGAATTCCAGAAGTGGCCCGATTGGTTGTCCAGCTCGCTCTCACCCTACGGCGGCAGTGTGGGCATCGCCTACAAGGTTTTCTGAGACGACGCTGTGGAATATCATGCTTGAATACTGACGCCACATGGTGCTCCTCTCCTATATCCACGTGCTTTCGGCCGCTTTCTTGATGGGATTGGCGGCAGCCGCGTCAATTGGTCCTGTCAACATGATGGCCATTCGCCGTGGAATAGTCAGCGGTTGGCGCCACACTCTTGCCTGTGGAATCGGCTCCGTCTTCAGCGATATGGTTCTCTTTTCCCTGGCACTTCTCGCGGGAAGGTACCTCCTGCATGGCCTGTCGAATCCGAAACTCCAAACTGTACTGGCAGCCATTGGAGTAGCTCTTCTGTTTCCGGTGGGAATATACTTCCTGCTTCTTGTCTTCAAGGATCCAAAGCGGGCCTACAAGAGCGCTCGCAAACGCTGGAGCGCAGGCTATGTACCCACGCGCCTGGCCGGTGAAGCCGCCAAAGCTGCCGCTTTGACCATCTTCAATCCCTTAACCATGCTTTACTGGATTGGAGTCACATCCAGTTGGCTCCCCTTTGCCTATTCAATCCTGGGCAACAGTGCCCCAGGGTGGGGAGCGCTGATGGCAGGCGCCGGCCTGATAGCCTGGTTCACCACGCTGATATTCCTGGTCCGTTTCATTCCCCGCCACATCGGCGCCGTCTTCTTCCGCATCGCCAATGCAATCCTCAGCCTCATCCTGCTCAGCTTCGCCTCGTACTGTGCTGTGGTGTTATCCCGCTATTTCCTGCGCTGAATCGAGTGCTGAACATCTGTGGGCCGCCCGGATCCCGCATGCACGTCTAGAGCATTTTTACTGATAGTGTAAGGATGCTCCGTGCCCCATCCATTTCACGTTCTTTGTGAAATGGGTGGGAAACCACTAAACCCACCCTACAGGAACTGTGAAAATGCTCTACAGCTCCTCCCTGCCCGGTCGCAGCATCAAATCCCGGATCGCCTCGCGGGGATCCTTGCCTTCGTCCAGAATCAACTCCATCTGCTCGGTGATGGGCATCTCGATTCCATGTCTGCGTGCCAGCCCCAGGGCAGCGCGCGTGGTCAGCACTCCTTCTGCCACTTTGCCGCCCAGTCCGGCAAGAATCTCCGCGAGTTTCCGCCCCCGGCCCAGCTCCTGTCCCACGGTGCGATTGCGCGAGAGCGAGCCGGTGCAGGTCAGCACCAGGTCGCCTACTCCGGAAAGTCCGGCCAGCGTCTCGCGGCGTCCGCCGCAGGCCACGGCCAGCCGCGTGATCTCCGCAATCCCCCGCGTCATGAGGGCGGCGGCGGAGTTGTATCCCAGCCCCACTCCGTCGGCTACTCCGGCGGCAATGGCAATCACGTTCTTCAGCGCCCCGCCCAACTCCACGCCTATCACGTCCGTCGAAGTGTAGAGCCGCAGCGTCTCCGAGGCCAGCTCCGCCTGGATGCGCGCCGCAACCGCCGCATCCTCAAAGGCCACGGTGATGGCGGTGGGCTGCCCCTGCGCCACCTCCTGCGCGAAGCTTGGTCCGCTGAAGGCTCCTATCGGCAACCTGAGGCCTGTTTCCTCCAGGCACGCGGCGATCACCTGGCTCATGCGCAGCAGGCTGCGGTCCTCCACGCCCTTTGTCGCGCTGACGATGATCTGTCCGGTGTGCATATGGGGGCGCAGGCGCGTAAACGTGGCTCGCAAAAACTCCGACGGAATCACGGAGACTACAAACTCCGCCTCGTGAACAGCAGCCTCGTCGCCCGTAACGCTGATTCTTTCAGGAAGGGGAAAGCCCGGCAAAAAGAGCCTGTTTTCGCCGGCGTCCACAATCTGTCGTGCGAGTTCGTCGCTGTGCGCCCATAGCGTGAGTTGATGCCCGCCGCGTCGATCGAGCGACAGGGCAATGGCCGTTCCCCATGCTCCGGAACCCAGAACTGCGATGCGGCTCATGCGCTCTTTTTCGCTCCCAGTTTGGATTCCGTGCCAGCCAGCAGCCGGCGGATGTTCTGGTGGTGCTTGGCTATGAGCAGCAGGGCAACAGCGATTTGCACGCCGATAAAAAACACCAGCTTGTCGCCGTATCCCAGCCACCAGGCAAACAGCGGAAAGCTGCCTGCGCCCAGGATCGACGCCAGAGAGACATAGCGGCTTAGCGCCAGCACCACGAAGAAGACCGAGATGGCCGCCAGCGCCGCCCACGGCGCTGCCACCAGGAAGACGCCAAAGCCGGTGGCCACGCCCTTGCCGCCCTTGAAGCCCAGCCACACCGGAAAAATGTGGCCCAGAACCGCAACCAGCGCGGCCAGCGCCCGCATATTGTCCGGAGCTGCTCCCGGCGCGAGCAGATGGCCGATCAGTCCCCCCAGCCACACCGCCAGGCAGCCCTTGAGCATATCCATCAGGAAGGTGGCCGCGGCCAACCCCTTGCTCCCCGAGCGCAGAACATTGGTCGCCCCAATGTTCCCGCTGCCGGTTTGGCGGATGTCCTGGTGGCGAAAGATGCGCACCAGCACATAGCCGCTGGGAACCGACCCCAGCAGGTAAGCAACTGCGACGATGAGCAGGCAGGCAGGAATCATAACGAATGAGAGTTTAACAGGAAATACAAGCTCAGTTGAGTAAATCCTCCAGGGAATTCCTGAACACGACAGTTTTGAAAGGGCACAGCTTTTCGGGGCCCTCATCGACTCGGGGTTCCCGGCGAGTGATCTTTGTGCGCTGGGGTAAAGGGACAGGTCTTCGTCGCTTCACCCTAAAACGGGCTCTTTTTTCCGCCGCCGCATAGCTCGACCCCGTGGGCCATGGCCTTGGCCACGCGGTTGGCTAGATCCTCATCGAAGAAGTAAAAGTACCACTCGGTATCTTCCGCTTTGCGCACAACCAGCATAAAGACCGGCGGATCGATGCGCGCATCCCAGGATGGGTGGCCGGCCTTGGTGTTCACTTTCTTGAGCATCTGCTCGCGCGGTATGATGACCACGTCCTGAATCTCGCTAAGGTTGAACAAGAAGTCCTTGTCCGAGGTCACGTCGCCGTCCTTAATCCGCTTCTCGTGATAGCTGATGCGGCAGGTGGCGGGATCGGCCGTAACATTGGTGTCCTCAGTGCGAAAACTGGTTGTCCAATCAGTGCCGTCGCTATTGTCGTGGTTGTACGCCGCATAGTTGACCACGCCCAGGCGGCTCAACTTCTCCTGGATGAACTGCATGGTCACGGCCAGCGAGGGGTCGTTGTCGGCGGGCCTGGGCGGAGGCGCAGGCGCCTGCTGCGCGGTCACAAGGCCAGCTAACGGAAACACAAGATACGATGCCAAAGCCATTCGCATAAAAACTTTCATGGACATCCTCCTGATTTCAACCTTTCACCGGGTTCGCGGTTAGGATTTCGCTGCTAAGATGTGGGAAATTTCCGCGAAGGCAGTATAGAAACACATCCGCCAGGATGGCAAGCTGCATTCAGGCCGGGGCAAGCGGAAGTACTCCGGTGAACCAAAAGGAATCGAAAAATCCCGGCTAGGTGGTTTCGGTGAGGGCGATAGTGTGCTTGCTCATGAGGGCGGTGCGCTCCAGCTTTTCCCAGTTGAAGGGCTTGCCGTCGATGGCGCGCTTGAGGGTCTTGAAGAGGACGATGGAGAAGAGCTGGCGGTAGGCGAAGCGTTGCAGCCAAATGTGGAAGAGAAGCCAGAAGTCGCCCTTGTTGGCGGGGTGGCGGCGTTCCAAAGAGAAGGCGACCGAGGAGGTAATAAAGTCGATAAGCATAAAGGCGACGAAGTAGATGGTCAGCTTGTAGAAGTCGGTAGGCGAGGCGGAGAGGGGATGAAAGTAGCGGTCGACGAAGTAGTGGACGATGCCGGCCAGGAACATGATGTCGATGAAAGGAGAGACCAGGGGGAGCAGCATCTGGAAGATGAGGATGTTGGGCAGGGCGAAGTAGCCCATGGCCTTGTTGCGGACGAATGCCGCGCGATGTTTCCATACGGCTTGGAGGATGCCGAAGGACCAGCGGAAGCGCTGGCGCATGAGGCCGCGAGCGTTGGTGGGGGCCTCGGTGAAGGCCAGGGCGCGATCCTCGTAGACGACTTTGAATTGCTGCTCAAGCAGGTTCATGGTGAGGTCTGCGTCCTCGGCCACGGTGTTTTCGGGGTAGCCGCCGGCAGCTTTCACGGGGGCTGTGCGCCATGCGCCGATAGCTCCGGGGACAACAGTGACCACGTTGAAGAGGTCGAGAGCGCGGCGCTCGAAGTTCTGGCTGGTGATGTACTCAAGTGCCTGCCAGCGGGTCCACAGGTTGACGCGGTTGCCGACCTTGGCGTTTCCGGCGACAGCGCCGACGAGCGGGTCCTCGAAGTGGGGGATAAGTTTGCTGATGGCGTCGGGAGCAATGACGGTGTCGGCGTCGATGCCGATATAAAACTCCTCAGTGAGGCGGTCGAGGGCGAAGTTCAGTGCGGAGGCCTTGCCTTCATTGCGCTTGGAGAAGACCTGGATGCGACCGGCGGTGATTTCAGCCTTGTAGGCATGTCGCACTACATCGTAGGTATTGTCGTTGGAGCCGTCATCGATGACGAAGATGCGCAGGTTGGGATAATCGGAATTGAGCACCGAGCGGACGGTGCGCACAATAACCTTTTCCTCGTTGAAGGCGGGGATGAGGACGGCGACGCGGGGATTGAATCCGGGCGAGGCGGCGGCGTGAGGCGCGCGAGAACGATCGATGACGGCGAAGATGCCGACCAACAGGAGGCGCGCGCTCATGAGGATGTCGCCGAGGAAGAAGACCAGCATAATGAACTCGCCGACGACGGCCAGGCTGGAGAAGGCGATGGAGTCAGGCAGAGCCTTAAATTGATCCCAGAATCCGATCCTGGGCATCACTTCGTCGGTGGTTTTTCCCATCAGCGCGGAAACTTGTACGATGGTGTATCCGTGGGCGCGCAGTGTATCGATAAGGAGCGGCAGGGCAGCGACGGTGGCTGAGCGGTCGCCGCCGCCATCGTGGAGCAGGATGATGGAGCCGCGGAATTGCGGCTTGGTCTTCATGAGCTGCAACTGGTCGAGGATGGTCTGGGTGATCTCGGCGGGCGACTTGCGGGGATTCTCGTTCCAGTCGTTGGTGTCCAACTTGCTGCCCACAATGGTGTAGCCGTCCTGCTGGATGCGCAGGACGGGGGCGGCCTGGTCGTCGGTGTCCGGTTCCTCGTCGATGTCGTAGGGGGGACGGAAGTAGAGGGGCTGTATGCCGAGCTTGCTGGCGAAAAGGCGCTCGGTGAGCTTGAGTTCGAGATCGAGCTGGCGATTGGAAATTTCGCTGATGTCGGGATGAGTCCAGGTGTGGTTGCCGATCTCATGTCCCTCGCGGACGATGCGCTTCATGAGGCTGATATTCGCCTGCGCCTCCGCGCCGATAAGCATGAACGTTCCCTTGACATCCTTGTCGCGGAGGATATCGAGAATTTTTGGCGTCCACTTGGGATCGGGCCCGTCATCGAAGGAGAGGGCGATCAGGTTGGGCCGGTATCCGTATTGCTCGATGACGTAGCTGTGTGGATAGACATCCATGTGCTCATTGATGATGAGCTTGCGGTGCTCGTCCAACTCGTCGCCGTCCACTTCGACAGTACGCTTGCCGGGTTGGGGCAGGCCGGTGATGCGGATGATGTCGCCGTCGCCCTCGTCGTCCACATCATGGCTGGGCTGGACCACGCCCAGGGCCTGCAGGGATTCAGGCCTGCTGGGCTTGTCCCATACGCTCCACAGGGAGCTGTCCTCCTCTCCCAGCCGCCAAAGGGCAAAGGTTTGCAGCCCCATGGCGCGGGCGGCGCGCATCTGGTTCAGCATGGTGACGCCATCGAGAAACCAGACGACGTGGCGCTGGTTGTTGTCTTCGTCGATGTACTCGAAGTGTGGATTGAGGGTGTCGGGATCAAGGCTCAGAACGGCCTCTGCGTCGGAGGCGCGCTGCCATGCGTCGGAGACTTGAAGCACGTCGGTATAGATGACCTCGGGCTGCTCGTGGCGCCTGCGGGCTTTGGCGTTGGGGATGGAGAGCGTCCAGTCGTAGCCGTAGTTGCCCATGGCGCAGATGAGCTTCTCTTTGGGAACGATTTTTAGGACGCGTTGCAGGTTGGCCACGAACCAATCCTGGCTGGCAACGGGTCCGGGCTCGCTTTCGATCTCGTGCTGGTCGTAGTTCATGAGTACAATGCCGTCGGAGTTAGCGGCAATGTGCTTCAGGGAGTCGTCGCTGGTGGAGACCAAAGTGCTGACGTAGAGCCGGAGATTGCGGGGATGCAGGTCGGCATAGAGTTCCTGGATGAAGCTCAGATAATCCGGGCTGGCGTCTTTGGGCAGGTTTTCAATGTCCAGGGAAAGGCCCCGATAAGCGGGGAAAGCAGCAAAGAAACGAACGATTTGCTGGCGTAGCGCGACTCGTTTTGAGACATCGGCGAGGACTCCGGCGACGGCCGGATCCCAGCGCTGGGAGATGGAGTTGTAGTTGTTGAGGTGAGGAAAGACCTCGATGTCATCCCTGGTTGCCTCGATAACCCTCTTGACCCTGTTCGCGTCGTCAGGGTCGTGCACCGTGGCTCCGTCCACGATGGGATACTCATGGAGGTGGTCGCCGCTGGTGGCCATCAACGTTCCCCTGGCAGCGTTAATGTGCAGCCACTGCGGGAAGAGCATATCAATCTGGTGGACGTGCTCCTTGAAGGAGGAGTAGCTGGCGGGGTCGTCCTGCACGTAATATGCCGCGCGCAAGCCCTCGCCGGTATTGAAGGGGATATCGGAGGGCTTGCGGGTGGTCTTGCGCCGCGTGGGGCGCAGCTCTTTAACGCCATGCAACAGCGTAACGCGGTCGGGTAACGCCTTGTAGTTGTGCCGGGGGATAGGCAGCAGGAGCTCGGGCAACTGCTGGTAGCGCAGGACATGGAAGATAAAAACCGCCAGAACCAGCGTGAAAATCACGGCCGTCGCGTCAAGGATTCGGCGCAGCCGTTTCCAGCGTTTGCGTTGCGGATCGAAGAATATCTGCTTATCCGGCATGAGGCCTTATCTAATTTTAACCGCGAAAAATGAACTGCAAAAAAACAAGAGCGCGAAAACCGGAAAAACAGTCTACGCTATATTACGAATCGTATGGAAGCTGCCCCCAAGAGTCAATCGACAGCTTGTAGCCGGATTCGCTTTCCTCTGGCTGGCGCCCTGTCTATTGTGCTGGCCCTGGCCGCCGGGCTGGCGTTGCGCCTGTGGATGCTGGGGCAGTTTTTTAATCTCTACGGCGACCCCAAAATTTACGGCGACCTGGCTAAAAACCTGCTGCTGCATGGCAGTTATGCCCGAACCGGGAGCGGCGGCGAGCTGATTCCATCGCTGATGCGGCTGCCCGGCTACCCGCTGTTTCTGGCCCTGTGCTTCCGCCTCTTCGGGATGGAAAACTACGTCTCGGCGGCCTGGGTGCAGATTGGGCTGGAGATGGCGGGCTGCCTGCTGCTGGCCGATTTTGCGCGCCTCATAGCGCCCGCCGCGCTCCGCACCGGGGTCCCCAGCGACGGGTCTTTGTCGCTGGGGTGGAGCACCGGGGTCCCCAGCGACGGGTCCTTGTCGCTGGGGTGGAGCACCGGGGTCCCCAGCGACGGGTCTTTGTCGCTGGGGTGGAGCACCGGAGCCGCGCACTGCACGCTGTGGTTGGCCGCGCTTTGTCCTTTCACCGCGGTTTACGCCGCCGAGCCGCTCACTGAGGGACCTACGCTTTTTACCATTGCGTTGGCGCTGTGGTCGATGGCCCGCTTCCGAGCCCGGCCGGGATGGCTGGCTGCGCTCGGGTTTACCTTTGCAGTGACCTTTGCGGCTATGCTCAGACCGGAGGGAGCGCTGCTGGCGGTTGTCCTGACGCCGGCGCTGTTGATGGGGCTGGGGCGCGGGGAGGGCGACGGCGCAATATCAACTAAAAAGCCGGCTCAGATGGCCGTGGTTTGCGTGCTGCTGGCTTTGGCGCCCTTTGCCGCCTGGGGCTGGCGCAACTGGCAGACCTTCCATATAATTCAGCCGCTGGCGCCGCGGAGGGCCATCGATCCCAGCGAGATCCCCCATCCCGGCTGGGAGCGATGGGTGAAGAGCTGGTGCCTGGACTTCAATTCGACTATTGAAGTTTTCTGGAAGATCCCCGGCGAGACTCTGGAGATCAACAAGCTGCCTGCGCGGGCCTTCGATTCACCAGCCCAGTACGCCGAAACCGCCAGGCTGGCCGCTGATTACAACCAAGACCAGGAGCTGACGCCGGAGCTCGATGCCCGCTTTGGCAAGCTGGCCGGCGAACGGATTGCAGCCCACCCGCTGCGCTATTACCTTTGGCTGCCGCTGGGGCGGATGGCGGATATGTGGCTGCGGCCGCGCGTGGAGAACCTGCCCATCGACCTGGACTGGTGGAACTACGAGAACCACGACGACGAGACCTGCATCAGCTGGGCCTATGTGGGGTTGAATGTGCTTTACCTGCTGCTGGGAGTCGCGGGAATGGGTCTCAGGCCGCGCTTCTGGCGGCCGATGCTGGCTTATATGCTGCTGCGCAGCGCCCTGCTGACGACCATCACAGCGCCCGAGGCGCGCTACACGCTGGAGTGCTTCCCCATGCTGTTCGCGCTGGGGGGAGTTGCGCTGTGGCGGGGGTTCGAGAAGACTGGCGTGCTGGGAAAGAGAATCGCGCGCTGGAGATTTTCTTCTTAGAGCATCTTCATTGTTTCTGTAATGCCCCGTGCCCCATCCTTTCCGTTTTTTTCTGCGGAAAGGGTGGGTAACGAGAAAGTTGACTAACATTACACTATCTCTGAAAATACTCTTGAGTTTGTGGATTCCCACCCTGGATCACCCCAGAGAGCACCAATCGCTCATCGGGAACCCCGAGTCCGCGGGGACGCCGGAAACGCGGCGAGGATGTGTCGCCCGGCGCTTTACCGGTTGACGTACGTCGTCTTTTTGCCGGTATTCAATGTGAAGGCGTTGACTGGCAAGGTCTGATTGACCCTGATATTGAAGTAGACGCAGACCTTGTATACGCCGGGGCTGAAGTCGAGAACCTGCTTCAGGCTCACGCCACGTTCCGGGTCGATCCACATGGTGACTTTGGAGAGATTCTTGCGGATCGCAGGGTCTTTTGGGACCATCTCCAGCTTTTCGGTCGTGGTCCCGTCGATCGTCTCCGCGCCGAGGTACTGAATCTCCCACTTCTGTTCGAGATCCTTGCCGCTGGCGCCGAAGCCGAGCATAAACCAGCTTTCGTACTGGCCGGCCTTGGTGAGGGTCGTAACCTGGTCGATCAACTGTTCGTAGAGCCGGACCACTCCGCCGGAATAGACATAGATCTTGGGCACGGGCTTGCCATTCTCCTCGCGGATGTGGGCGGCCATCTGGAAGGCAGAGCCCTTGCGCTCGTAGTAGACCGTGCCCTTCTGCACATCCTTGTCGGGAATAGGGTCGGTCTCGACAGAATCAAACTCAAAGTCAGCGGAGGTGGAGCGGAAGTTTTTGGCCGCTTCGTCGAGGCGGCGCAGAACCTTGTCCTTCTCCTTTTCGTTGGCTGTGGACGGAGCGGCAACTGAGACGCGCGCCGCGAACAACAGTATCGCAATCAACGCGAAAATAACAAATTTACTTACCTTATGCATGAATTTCCTTATCCTTACTAGCTGTTAGCTTCCAGATTCTCGCCTCTCGTTTGTTCTCGCTTAGGTAAATGTCGAGAGCGCGTTTCATAAACCCGCTTTGTGTCAGGGCACGACTTTAGTCGTGCCGAAAAGGCCCTTAAAAAATCGGGCTTCAGCCCCTGAGGGAGCGCAATTAGTAGCCGCTACGTTATTTTTGAAACTCACTCTACCCATACAGACGACGATTTTCCCCTTGCAGCTTACGAAAAGCTAGAAGCTAGTAGCTAGAAGCTGTTCTCAGCGGTGTGCCCATACCTTCCAAGTCCAATTGCCCTGAGCGTCCTGCGCGGTTTCCCAGCGCGTGACAAAGACGGCGTCGCCGGTGACTGGCTCGATAGCCCTGTGCAGAGCTTTCTTCACTACCTGGTCGGAGGCCGTGGTCTTCAGGTCAAGATTCACGTCAGCGGCTTGCATGGTGATGATCAGCCCGCGGCCGCCATCGCCGATGACTTGGATAGGATGCGGCGGACCGGCGGCGCTGGATGGCCTGTCGCCGAAGTTCCATAGATGCGGCGTGACAAAGATGAACAACAGGATCAGCGTCACCATGACATCGTAGTGAAAACATCCGCGCGGATAGGTCCAGTAGAAATAGCTTTTGAAGAGGTTGTTCATGGTTTTTACCTTGCGATGCGTTTCAGGCCGCCCATGTAAGGCTGCAGCAATTCCGGGATCAGGACCGAGCCGTCGGCCTGCTGATAGTTTTCAATGATAGCCAGCCAGGTGCGTCCCACGGCCAGCCCGCTGCCGTTCAAGGTGTGGACAAACTCGGGCTTGCCCTTGGGACCGCTGGGTCTGTAACGGATGTTGGCCCGCCGCGCCTGGAAGGCCTCGAAGTTGGAGCAGGAGGAGATTTCCCGGTAAAGCTGCTGGCCGGGAAGCCAGACCTCGAGGTCGTAGGTTTTGGCTGAGGAGAAGCCCGTGTCGCCGGTGCAGAGCAGAACGCGGCGATAGGGCAGGCCCAGCGCCTCCAGAACCTCTTCGGCGTCGCGGGTCAGCCGCTCGTGCTCGGCGTCGGAGTCTTCGGGGCGGGTGAACTTGACCAGCTCGACCTTTTGAAACTGGTGTTGGCGGATGATGCCGCGCGTGTCTTTTCCGGCGGCTCCGGCCTCGGCGCGGAAGCAGGGCGTGTAGGCCGTGAGCGAGATGGGCAGGCGCGCTTCGTCGAGGATTTCGTCGCGATAGAGATTGGTGACGGGAACCTCGGCGGTGGGAATGAGCCAGTGATCGTTGTCGCGGAACTCGCCGCGGGCCACAGCCTCGGCGTCGGCGTCGGAGCAGCGGAAGAGGTCCTCGGCAAACTTGGGCAACTGGCCGGTGCCGAACAAACTCTTGCTGTTGACCATGAAGGGCGGCAGAACTTCCGTGTAGCCGTGCTTCTGCGTGTGCAGGTCGAGCATAAAGCTGATGAGAGCGCGCTCCAACTGCGCTCCCGCGCCCATGTAGACGGCAAAACGCGCGCCGCTGATCTTGGCCGCGCGCTCCAGATCAAGAATGCCGAGCGCTTCGCCCAGTTCCCAGTGGGGCTTGGGCTCAAAGCTGAAGACGGGCTTCTCTCCCCAGCTCTTGACGGTTTGATTGTCGGCCTCGGAGTTGCCGGTAGGGACTTCGTCGCGGGTGAGGTTGGGAACGCCGGCGAGCACCTGGCGCAAGCGGTCGTCGAGGGTCGCGGCGGTTGAGTCCAGCGCGTCAAGCTGATCCTTGAGGGCGCGGGTCTCGTCCATGACAGTTGTCGCGTCTTTACCGGCTTTTTTCAGTGCGCCGACCTGCTGGCTCAGCTCGTTGCGGCGGGCCTTGAGCCGCTCGGCGGTGGTGATTGCCGCGCGGCGGCTGGCGTCGAGCGAGCGGAAATCCCCCAGCAGCGCAGCCGGGTCCAACCCGCGCGCACGCAGTTTCTTCTCAACGAGTTCCAGGTTGCCGCGAACAAAGCCGAGGTCAAGCATCGCACTACCAGTTTACTCGAACAGAGGCAGCTTCTAGCTGCTAGCTACTAGCCGTTAGCCTCTGGCCTCATGCTTTCCAAGTAAAACTTCTTACAAAAATGCGTCAAACAGCGGATCAGCGGATTATCTGGCAAAATTTCAGAAAAGAATAACTCATTATTCAACAGCACTGTAAATAGCTAAAAGCTAGAAGCTAGCAGCTAGAAGCTGCTTTTTTACGGATGCTGCTCCACGGCGATGTTCACGCTGGCGGTGTTGCCGGTGACGGCCAGGGCCAGCAGGTTGGTGGCTACGCCGGAGAGCGATACGGGGGCGAAGTTGACGGTTCCGTCGAGGGCGGAGTTGGCCGTGGCGGCCTGGGTGGCGAGCAGATCGGGTTGAGCGCAGCGGCCATGGGGCGGGCAGGCCGGCGTCCAGGCGTAGAGAGCTTGATAGAGCGTGACCGTGGCGCCCGTCATGGGGTTGCCGTTCATGTCGAAGACGCGGAGGGTGATCAGGGTGGG
The DNA here is from genome assembly GCA_050011175.1 of Occallatibacter sp. Classification (GTDB taxonomy): domain Bacteria; phylum Acidobacteriota; class Terriglobia; order Terriglobales; family Acidobacteriaceae; genus Telmatobacter. The sequence goes on along the minus strand of JBEKJR010000012.1, from coordinate 102,332 downwards.
GCTTCCGCCCACGGCAAGACTCTGTGCGGTTCCGGAGACGGCCACGAGGGAGGCATACTCCGGGCGGGAACCGAAGGCAGTGAAGGTAATGCATTGGGTGGTCCCGTTGAGGCAGGCTTTGGCGGTGACGGTTTGGCCCTCGGTGAGCGGTCCGACGGTAAGGGACTTGGCGGCCATGCCGCTGGAGTTGGTGGTGACCGTGCCGGACTGAAAGGTGACGGCGCTGGAGGTGGTTTGCCAAGCGACGGACTGGGCGCTGAGGGGATGGCCGTTGCTGAGCACTAGGGCCTGCGTGGTCCAGGTGAAGGTGGCCCCGGCGGCCAGCGAGAGCATGGGCGTGAGCGATGCCAGGGTGGGCGGCGTTCCGCCATAAAATTCGGTTCTGAGGCTGGCGCCGTTGGTGAGCGAGGCGGTGACCGTGGACCATGCGCTACTGGTGGCGGTGACGTTGATGGAAGCGCGGCCGTCGCCGCTGGCGGTGACGGTGCAGGTGGAGAGGCCGCAGCCCAGGGTGGCGGTTCCGCTGGTGACGGCGAAGATGACGGAGACGCCGCCCGCGGGGTTGAGATTGGAGTTGAGAGCGAGGACGGAGAAGGGCTCGGGGACGCCGATGGGGACGGAGCTGGCGGGCGCGGTAACCAGGGTGAGCGAGTCGCCCGTGCCGGAGTTGTAGCTGAGGCCGCCGAAGATGACGGTGGAGGCGTAGTAGATGGGCAGGTCGTCCACCTCGACGTTGACCGAGCCGGTGACGCCGCTGGCCGCCGCGGGAACGATGGCGGTGATTTCATTGGGCGAGATGCTGGTGACCAGGGCTTGCTGGCCGCCGGCCTGCACCGTGTCCGTGGAGCGAAAGCCCATGCCGTGAATGACGATGGGGCCGCCGGAGGCGGGCAGCCGCTGCGGCTGGACGGTATCGGCGTAGAGCACCCAGCCCTGGTAGGCGTAGTCGGAGCGGCCGTCGCCGCGCTTATCGGCAATACCCAGGCGGACGATGTCATCGCCTGAGGCAGCGACCTGCAGCCAGCTCTCGCCGGTGGCTAGGCCGTTCAATCCTGCTTCAGCGCCGACGGCTGAGGTGCCTGCCGCATCAAAGGCGTCCCAGACGCCCAGCGAGGGCATCGCCTTGGCATCCGAGGGAGTACCGGTTTCGTCCAGGGCCAGGGTCACCACGGTGAAGGAGCGTCCGCCGCGAACGGGGAAGGTGAACCAATCGGTCTGGCCCACCTGGCTGAGACGACCGGCCCAGAGGCCGCTGGCCGGTAGGATGCGCGGCTGGGCCTCGGTTCCGATGGCGTCGTTGTAGCCACCTGTGGCCGAGTCGGCTACGTTGACAATGAGGGTCTGCGAGCTGCCCGCCGACATGGACGGAACCGAGATGGGCGCTAGTGTTCCCGATGGCTCCGGCGAGCCGTCGAGATAGGGGCCGACGGAGTTCGAGAGTATGTAGAGAGGATTGATGAACTCGAAAGTCACTTGATAGTTAGCGGTGGTTGTGCCGGGCGGCAGAGGCATTCCGCTCAGGTCGAAGAAGCCCTGCGTAGTGGCGTCGTTCGATCCCCACAGGTTGAGCGGATTGTTGTTGGCGTCGTCGAAGCCGGTGACCGGGCTGCCGTGATTGCCGTTGAATGAGGAACCGGAGACAGAGCTGACCGTGTATTGATAGAGCGGGTTGCCGCCGGAGTCCAGCGGGCGGGCGACGACGTTCACGCCCTGCATTCCCGCGCCGGTTTTAAAAGTGATAGTCCCCTGGATGGAAACGGTGTTGGCGGCGGTGATTTGCTTGCCGGGAAAGCTGGCGAGGTTACTGGCGGTGATGGGATAGAGGCGGTTGAGGGCGGCGATGTCGTCCCAGCGGAGGACGGAGGGGTTGGGAATGCAGGCTCCTCCGGAGGCGCCACAGAGGCCGCTGAGTGGTTGCATGACCGGCCAACCGAGCGTGCCGTTGGCTTCGCCGTTGGTCGCGGCGCCGGGATTGACCTGGGAGTAGTCCAGGCCGAGGATGCGCCCGAAGGCCCGCTCCAGCTCAAAGCTCATCATCTCGAGGAGGTTGGCGTTGGTGGCGCACAGGCCATTGAGTACGATGATGCCGTGAGCAATGGTGGCATCGGGGTTGACGTTGTCCAGCCACACATAGACGCCGTTGTTCTGACAACTGTTTTGCTGGCTGACGCCGGAGCCGAAAAGGGCGTTGATGACCGAGCCGTCAGCGTCGAAGATGATGCCCAGCGGATAGCTGGTGGCCGAAGGAGTGACGTCGGCGGGCTCGATAAGGCCGCCAAGTTGGCTGGTCTGCTCGTTGGTCACGATGAAGTTTGTGCCGCCGATGAGGATGTTTGCGCTGTTGACATCCTCGTTCAAAAAGCCCTTGTCGGTGAGCGTAACGCCGGCGGTGGGAATCGCGCTCCACAGAGCGGCTGCCGCATCGACCATGGCTTTGGCCTGCGCGTTGGTGACCGAGGCGTTCAAGGGCCCCTGATCGACGTAGTAATTCAGTTGGCCGTTGGCCCAGTGAACGGGCTGCCCGACCACTCCCGGATTGAAGTAGCTGACCCCGGCCACGTGCTTTGGTCCGCCTGCCACCGCGGAGGCCGGCACAAGGAGCGCGGCCAGAAGCCAGGTAACCGTGCGGCGGCGGGGGTTGCGGAAGTTGAACATGTCCTGCGCTCCAGAGCGAAAGGTCCTGGTCGCCTTGGAATCTCCTTAGGGAAACTCTTTGAAGGCTCTAATGCGGCCACAGTCCCTTCATCGGCAGGGAAGGTTTTGACTAGAATTCTTTAAGTAATAAAAAGTTTTAATGAGATTTTGTCGTGATGCGGGGCAGGGATAGAGTCAAAAGTAATCTGAAATCATCAGAAATAATATGGCCGGCTTTAGAAAAGAATTCTGCTCTCAACAAGAGCTAAAATTAATAAGGGAAAGCACATGACAGAGATTCGTTCGACCGTAATTCTGGGCTCCGGATGCGCCGGATTGACCGCCGCCATCTACGCCGGACGCGCCGGCCTTAACCCGTTGATTCTGGAGGGCCATGAGCCGGGGGGCCAGCTCTCGATGACCACCCTGGTGGAGAACTTTCCGGGCTGGCCGGAGGGCGTGCAGGGGCCGGAGCTGATCGACAACATGAAGAAGCAGGCGGCGCGGTTTGGCGCGACCTTTCAGCTTGGGCGCCTGTCATCGGTGGATCTGAAGGAAAACCCCTTTCGGCTGCAAACTTCGGCGGGCGAGATTCTGACGCGAACGCTGATTGTGGCCACGGGCGCGAGCGCGCGCTGGCTCGGATTGAAGAGCGAACAAGCTCTGATCGGGCACGGCGTATCGAGTTGCGCCACGTGCGACGGCTTCTTCTTCCGCGGCAAGGAAATTGCCGTGGTGGGCGGGGGCGACTCGGCGATGGAGGAAGCGCTGTTTCTAACGCGCTTTGCCTCCAAGGTGACGCTGCTGCATCGCCGCTCAGGCTTCCGCGCCTCCAAGATCATGCTCGACCGCATGCAGGCTCACAAGCAGATTGTGCTGCGCCCCAACACGGTGATTGAGGAAGTGCTGGGCGTAGATGAGAAGGAAGTGAAGGGGCTCAGGCTGCGCGATGTGACCACCGGCGAGCAGAGCACGCTGGCCGTTAGTGGATTGTTTCTGGGCATCGGGCACGAGCCGAACACGAAGATGTTTGCCGGGCAGATTGATCTGGACGACGATGGCTACATCCGCACGACGGGCAATGTGCTGGTAACGAAGAACGGCGTGCTGGTTCCGGGGGTCTATGCCTGCGGGGATGTGCAGGACCGGCGCTACCGGCAGGCGATTACCGCGGCAGGATCGGGCTGCATGGCGGCGCTGGAGGCGGAAAAGTTTCTGGAAGAGCAGGGCTATTAACCACCTGCGTTGGAACAGACGCTCGCTGGACGTTCGCTTTTTAGAGCATTTTCGCCGATAGTGTAAGGAAACTCCGTGCCCCATCCATTTCACGTTCGGTGTGAAATGGGTGGGAAACCACAAAATCAGCCTCACAGAAACTGTGAAAATGCTCTAATTTCAAAACCATGACTACGCTTGCCGAAAATCTCGAACGGCTCGAAGCCTCCATCACCGCCGCTTGCCGCCGTGCCGCCCGCCCCCGCGCCGAGGTCGAGCTGATGGCCGTCACCAAATCCTTTCCGGCGGCGACGGTGGCCGAGGCTGCCTCGCTGGGCCTGACGCTCTTCGGCGAGAATCGCGTTCAGGAGTTCGCGGGCAAGGCACTCAACGCAGCAGCCCTTCGCTCCTCCTGCGGCAGAGAAGATCTCCGCGTGCATCTGATCGGCCATCTGCAATCGAACAAGGCGGCGCGTGCGGTGGAGTTGTTCGACGGGATCGACACGCTGGATTCACTGCGGCTGGCCGAGCGGCTGAACGAGGCGGCAGGCAAGTGCGCCAAGCAGCTACCGGTTCTTATCGAGATAAAGCTCAGCCCCGAGGCGAGCAAGACGGGCGTGGAGCCGGAGTCGCCCGACGCCGCGGAATTACTGGAGCGTCTGCCCGATCTGCATCATCTGCACGCACGCGGCCTGATGACCATTGCTCCGCTCGATGTGCCCGAGGCCGAGACGCGGACCTGCTTTCGCGGCCTGCGGGAGTTGCGTGAACGCTGGGCGGCGGCCCATCCGCGTCTCTCGCTGCCGGTGCTCTCGATGGGCATGAGCGCGGATTTTGCGCTGGCCATCGAGGAGGGCGCAACGCGCATCCGCGTGGGCACGGCGCTCTTTGGCGCGCGCGCGGCCAGCCGGGAGACGGCCTGATGCTGCGCTCCACCGCACAGGGCGTCACTCTGGCCGTTCGCGCGCAGCCCGGCGCCAGGAAGATGGCCATCACCGGTGTTTACGGCGAGGGGCCGTCGGCGCAACTGAAGATTGCCGTGCACGCTCCGCCGCTCGAAGGCCGCGCCAACCAGGCGCTGATTGCGTTTCTGGCGGAGAGATTGGGCGTGCCGAAAAGTTCCGTGGAACTGAGGTCGGGCGAGTTGTCGCGCAGCAAAGTCTTCTTGCTGCGCGGCGTCTCGCTGGAAAAAGCAAAAGCTGCGCTCTTGCGATGAATGCGGGCGGGTGCCCCACCCTCGCCTGTCATCCTGAGCATAGTCGAAGGACCTGCGGTTATCTCTGCCTTATATTAGGGCTCGACTGGTAGGTTTCAACCGCAACAGATTTTGTGTCGAAATGTTTTGTATCAGGGCACGGCTTCACAGGCTGCGGAAAAATACACTATTTTGAGAGGACGCGACTTCAAATTCAGGGTGCCCCACCTTCGGCGCGTTCTTGTCTTTGCGCCTAAGGTGGGATATTTATAACTATGGTTACTTATTGTCTTTATAGCTTTGCAATCTTTGATGGCGATCTGGAGGGAGGTCGGGGTTTTAACCCCGACAATAATCCATCTACCCGTTGTTAGAAATCAACCCACGCGACGGGTAGGCCGGGGTTTTAACCCCGGCACCACCCCATTCAGTTGTTTTTAGAAATCAACCCACGCGACGAAGTCGCGTTCAAATCCCTCCGCGCGAATGCTACACTGGTCTCCATCATCAATGGACTGATCCATGGCACGCTTTTCTACCAAGTCGATAGCCACCGTCCTGCAGATCGTGCTGGGAATATTCCTCCTGGCAATACTGGGCCTGCTGTTAAACATGCTCGCTGGACACCCGATACTCTCACGATGGGTCATCACCAATCCTAGGAATTCCTTATGGATCCTGTCGTCGGTTGCAATCTCCGTCATTGTCCTTGCGATTCTATTGGAAATCTGGAAACGCTCCACACCTACGGAATACCAACCTGCCACCCGCGAAGACCTTGATGCCGCAACTCGCAAAATATTGGAAGGCTTCTACGAATCCGCCGTCAAAGAAGGCCTCATCCCCGAACAGGCACTCAAAGACAAAGACGCCGAAATCACCCGCCTCACGGCAGAGCTTCAAAAACTCCAGCAACAACTAGCCGCCCGCTCCTCTGAACCCCACGGAGCCGAGCCCTATGACGCCGAACTCTCCAAACTCCTCGCCGCCGGCGACCTCGATGCCGCTGTGAACCTCGCGTCCAAACAGGTCGAGACCTTCCGCGAAGCCTCCGGCAAACTACCCCGCGCACTCTACGAACTCGGAACCATCCACGAACTCCGCTTCGAATGGCTCCAGGCACTCGCCGCCTATCGTGAAGCCTGGGAACTAGGCCATGACCCCAAACATGGCTTCCAATGTGCCGTTATTGCGCAAAAGCTCAACCATTTCAACGAAGCCATTCCTGTCTATGAGGCGTTGCTCCGCATCTATACTGACCCACCGGATCGCGCCCGGACGCTCAACAACCTTGCGAACCTGTACCGCGCTACACAGCGCATGAAGGAAGCCGAGAAGGCCCACGGCGAAGCCCTCGCTATCCGCCACAATCTCGCCCAGGCCAATCCCGGCGCTTACCTGCCCTACATCGCCACCACGCTGAACAACCTCGCGGGCCTCTACCGCGATACCCAGCGAATCCAGAAGTCAGAGGAAGCCATCAACGAGGCGCTCGTCATCTACCGCAAACTCGCCGAGGCCAATCCCGGCGCCTACCTGCCCGACGTCGCCACCACGTTGAACAACCTCGGACTCCTGTACAACGACACCCAGCGCATGAACCTAGCCGAGAATGCCTACGTCGAGGCGCTCGCCATCCGCCGCAAGCTCGCCGAGGCCAATCCCGACGCCTACCTGCCCGACGTTGCTGCCACGTTGAACAACCTAGCTGTCCTGTACGGCGACACCCAGCGCATGAACCCAGCCGAGCAGGCTTACGGGGAGGCGCTTGCCACCTACCGCAACCTCGCCGAGGTCAATCCCGATGCCTGGCTGCCCGACGTCGCCATGACGCTGAACAACCTCGCGATCCTGTACCGCAACACCCAGCGCATAAAGGAGGCGGAGCAGGTCTACGATGAGGCGCTCGCTATCCGTCGCAAACTCGCCGACGACAATCCCGACGCTTTCCTGCCCGACGTCGCGATGACGCTGAATAACCTCGCGGTTTTGTACAGAAATACCCAGCGCATGAAGGAAGCCGAACAGACCTACAACGAGGCCCTTGATACATACCGCAACCTCGCCCAGGCCAATCCCGACGCCTACCTGCCCGACGTCGCCATGACGCTGAATAACCTCGCCAACCTCAGCATTTCAACGGGGCAAATCCAGGAGGCAGAGACGCAAGCCGCCGAGGCGGAACGCATCCTCGAGCCCCTATGGCAGGCGAACCCCGAACTGCACGGCAACCAAATGGCCAGAATTCTATTTGTCCGTGCGCTCATCCGCGAAGTAAGCCAGAAACCCGCCGCCGAAGCCTGCACTCTTGCCCGCCGCGCCCTCGCCGCCGCATACGACCCGTCTCTCAAGCAATCCATCCAGCAACTCATCGACCGCCTCTGCCCCGCATCCTGATGCCTCCGGCACAACAAGCTCTTCCACCCGGCTCGCTGATTAACCGTCCTTCTGATCTCTGTTCTCTGATCTCTGTTCTCTGTTCTCTGATCTCTGTTCCCTGTCTTTGCGCCGTCGGCTACAATCGATTGGCTATGTCTATCAAAAAATCTGCCCCTTCTATTCAGCTGTGCTCGCCCCAGGGTGAGTTTGCCAATCAACCCTGTATCGATTTTAAGGCGGCGGAAAACGCGCGCAAGATGCACACAGCATTGGAGTTTGTCTTCAGCCAACTGGGCCGCGAATATGATTTGGTCATCGGTGGCCAGCGCATCAAGACCGGGGATAAAATCCGCTCCCTGAATCCCGCTCGCCCCGCCCAGGTCGTCGGCATTCATCAGAAGGCCGGCGCCGAGCACGCCCAGCAAGCCATGGCCGCGGCCCTCAACGCCTTCGAGACCTGGAGTAGAACCGCCGTAGAATCAAGAGCTTCCCTGCTCCTCAACGCCGCCCGCATCATCCGCGGCCGCAGCTTCGTGTTCTGCGCCTGGCTCACCTATGAAGTGGGCAAGAACTGGGTCGAGGCCGATGCCGATGTGGGCGAAACCATTGATTTCCTTGAGTTTTACGCCCGCGAGGCGCTGCGGCTGGCCGGCTCGCAAACCCCCATCCAATTCCCCGGCGAGCGCTGCGAGTTGCATTACATTCCGCTCGGTGTTGGCGCGGTCATTCCCCCCTGGAACTTCCCCTTTGCCATCATGGCGGGCATGACCTCTGCCGCCATCGTTTCCGGCAACACGGTGATTCTAAAGCCCTCCAGCGACGCCCCCACCATCGCCGCCAAGTTCATGGAAGTGCTGGAGGAGGCGGGACTTCCACCCGGCGTGGTCAACTTCTGCCCCGGCTCCGGCTCGAGCTTCGGCAACGCCATTGTCGAACATCCCAAAACGCGCTTCATCTCCTTCACCGGATCGAAGAAGGTTGGATTGGAGATTCACGAGCGCGCCGCCATGGCTAAACCCAATCAAATCTGGCTGAAGCGGACGATTCTGGAGATGGGCGGCAAAGACTCCATCCTGGTTTGCGCCGATGCCAATCTCGACGCCGCCGTCGAAGGCGTGGTGGCCTCGGCCTTCGGATTCAGCGGGCAAAAGTGCTCGGCTTGTTCGCGGGCCATCATCGAAGCCCCGATTTATGAGGAATTTACAGAGCGCCTGCTGGAGCGCGTGGCCAAGCTAACCGTGGGCGATCCGGTGGCCAACCACAGCCTCGGCCCGGTTATCAACAAGGCCGCGCTCGATTCCATGCTGAGCTACATCGAGATTGGCAAGAAGGAAGGCCGCCTGATTGCCGGAGGCAATGCACCAGAGATCAATGGCGGCTATTTCCTTGAGCCCACAGTGTTTGTGGACATTGCACCAGACGCCGTTTTGGCCCAGGAGGAGATCTTCGGGCCGGTGCTGGCGCTGATCAAGGTTGCCGACTTTGCGGAGGGGCTGAAGGTGGTCAACAACACCGAGTACGGCCTGACCGGTTCAATCTATACGACCGACCGCGAAAAGATGAACGTGGCCCGCCGCGAGTTTCACGTTGGGAATCTGTACTTTAACCGCAAATGCACTGGTGCGATGGTGGGGGCGCATCCCTTCGGCGGCTTCAACATGAGCGGCACCGACTCCAAGGCCGGCGGCCCGGATTACCTGCTGCTGTTTACCCAGGCCAAGAGCGTGGCGGAGAAGCTGTAAAAGGGCGCGCATTGCGAGCCAAAAAGAGTTCACTTATACATGAACACTTTTTTGCGAAAAATTGGGCAATTTGGGAAGCGAAAACAACTTTTCAAGAGCTTTTTCAGGGGCGAATGGGGAGGTTTTTGCCCTAAATCTGTTGCAGATTAATGCATCTGACCAGACTAGACTTGGTCAAGTTGAGGGATTGAGATGCCGACGGTGAACATTTACGAGGCCAAGACGAAGCTCTCCAAGCTGGTCGATCAGGCGGCGAGCGGAACCGATGTGTTGATTGCGCGCAGAGGAAACGCGGTGGCGCGGCTCACCCGCCTGAAGACGGATAAGCGACCGATTGTTTTTGGGCTGCTGGAAGGCGAGGGATGGATGGCGGATGACTTTGACGGGCCATTGCCGGAGGAGATTCAGGCGGAATTCGAGGGACGGCGATGAAGATACTTCTGGATACGCGGATTGTGTTTTGGTGGTTTTACGTCATCAATCGCCTGCCTGCGTTAGCCCGGGAACAAATCCTCGCGGCGGAGATAGTTTATGTTTCCTCGGCATCGATTTTGGAGATTGCGGTGAAAGGCCGATTGAGAAAGATCGCTGTTGATGCCATGCGCCTGGCACAAAGCATCGAGGCAACCGGGTTTCATGAGTTGCCGGTTACAGCCAGACATGCGGCGCTGGTAGCGAGCCTGCCGCCGCTTCACAGCGATCCGTTTGATCGGATTCTGATTGCTCAGGCGATGAGCGAGCCGCTGCATTTGATTACGACGGATGAGCGGTTGAAGGAATATAGCGAGTTGGTGGTGCTGGTGTGAGGGGGACTATTGGCGGCGGCTGGGCGTCGTCGGGGTGATTCGGTAAACGCGGATTTATCCAATACTGTGGTATTCCCGTCCGTTTCTAACAACGCTACCCGGTTTTGAGCTTTTGAGCTAAGAGGTCGCCAAGGATTTCAGGAAACTCATCTATGATGCGCCGGCCCGCATGTTCATTGCATTGAGGGATATCATTGATAACAGATGTTGCAGGCAGTGTACAATTTGCACACTGCCGTTCCTCCGCTCGCATGGGATAACGCACCTTAACAGACATATGAACACCTCCCGCTCCGGATTATAATCCTGGTGGATGTGCAATTGAGGCAATATAACAAGTTGGTGGTGCTGGTGTGAGTTGGGCGTGAGTTACCCCAGATCCGATTTCCGGACCTGGGATACCCAATCATTTTGGGGTGGTTGTACTTGGGAAACCCGCCTCTGATCAACAAGGAAGCTCTGAGCTTTCTATTATGACTCCATTCTCATGTCCTTCCGACTTAACTTCAACGCCATTATGTTCAAGCAACATCTTGACTGATCGAACGTCCCTCTGCCTCTTACTGAATGATGCATCACCTAGGGGTCCAGCAACGATTCTCCTAATGATCCCAGGCACAAGATGCTCCGGAGATTTGTCATCTGCTATCGAAACCGCCGAATAAGGGACAATTCCGTCCTTTCTAGTTTTGAATTGGATCTGCTCTGAGTTAGTAAACGCCAGGCGAACAATGCGCCATTCGTGTTCCATAGCAAAGGCTTCATGTTTCATGAACGAGGTGCTTATCATCTTCCTCCCCCAGTACCACTGCAATGCACTTGAAATTGCCTCTCTATCTTTGGGCTTATCTTCACCTCTCCGCAGCTCGGTACTTGCACCAGGGGGAGTTACACTTCCATCCATGCATATTACTGCATGCTGTTTTTCAGCCCAATCTCCGTATGCTGTATGCATTGCAATATCGCATGCGGGTTCTAGTATCTCCAGTGTCTCCCGTACCCTCGCAGTCTTCTCCTCTTTCGAATAAATGCAGCTACCACAATAGGTATACAGATCAGCACCAGTCTGCTTTGCCACTTGGGACGTTAACAACTTCTTGTCAAATCCGATGCTATACCCAACTCCTCCTTTGCTATAGGCGCGCCATTGCTCCAAATTGTCTCCTGCATCAATACCGGAAATTGTAACTTTACGGAGACTGGCGGACTCGAAAAATGAGGATACATACAAGTACTCTTTTGGATCCTTCAGGAAATGTCGCGCATCAGCCTGGGAAATAAGATATTCAAAAACCTTCTCGAAACTTGACGAAAATCGATCATCTATCTGGAGGCTATTTTTGAGGACCTGGATGCATTCTCCATTATGGTTCCTAAAGAATTCAAGTCCGTACGCAACTTCGGATGCATCATTCAAATAGCTAATGTTAGTCGCCCAAAGCTCCCTGCGCTCGATAATTCCAACCAGTCCGAACTGATCCGTGTAATGGTAGACAAGGTCACCGTAATCATCGAATTGATCTTTGCTCATCTCTTTGCCTTGACTCAATTAACTACCGGCTTTTTTGCCAGCCCTAAACATTAGTGTATTCCATTGCATCCCGATTGATGCGTAATCGTCTTCCGATTCGTCCTGTTCCTATGTAACAGAGTGAATGGGGGGTGGGGGTAAAAATAGCAAGTTAGCTCCCGCTACGCGGGAATCGCGAGTTGGCGAGTTAGTGGAATTGAGCGCGACTTCGTCGCGCTGGCTAATTTCGAAAAATAATGGATGCATTGCGGTACCCTTCGACTACGCTCAGGGCAGGCTTTGAAGCCGTGCCCTTGATACAAAGCAGAGACACAGCAGGTCCCCTTCGGCTACGCTCAGTGCAGGCTTTCGACTCTCTTCGCTTCGCTGGGGTTGCTCAGGATGACAAACATAATTTTGTAGGCATCCCACCCTTTCCGCAGAAAAAAACGGAAAGGATGGGGCACGGGCACACAGGTATTTGGCCGCGGGAGTATCGGCACGAAAGCTGTCGGGGTTAAAAACCCCGGCCTACCATGCGAATAAGTTTTCCCGCAAGCTGTGAAGCCGTGCTCTGACACAAAGCAAGCATCCCCCCTTTCCGCAGAAAAAAACGGAAAGGATGGGGCACGAGCACGCAGATATTTGGCCGGCATGCAATGACGCCGGTGGTCACGATCCGAGCAAAATATTTGATATCAGAAGTTGTATTTGACACTCATCTGAATCTGGCGGGGCGGTCTGTCGCCGCGGGTGTTGGACGACAGAATAGCGCCATAACTGCCTGTGGGGCACTGCAAGCCACCCGACGGACAGGCCGTCAGTTCGAAGACGTGGTAAGGATCGTCGAAGTTGGGGTGATTGAGCAGATTGAAGAACTCGCCGCGGAACTCGAGGCGCTGGCTCTCGGGGCGGAACGAGAAACTCTTGGAAAGCGAGAAATCGAGATCGGCAATGGCAGGGCCGACGAGAGCGTTGCGTCCCTCGTTGCCGTGGGCATAAGCGTATGTCTCATAGGCAGGCAGGGCGAAGGCGCACTGGTTGAACCAGTTCTGGGTGGTGCGGATCTTGGTGGGCGCCTGGCATGTGGGATTGGCGGCGACCGGCCCGGGCTTGTTGGGATCGCCAACCAGGTTGGGCCGTTGCGGGTTGCCAAAGGCGGCGGCGGCGGCGGAGGGCGCGCCCGCCAGTATGACGGTAAAAGGCGATCCCGACTGCGCCATCAGGATTCCACCGGCCTGCCAGTTGTCGAGCAGAGTCTTGCTCCAAGCCGAGCCATTCGCCGTGAAACGGCGGAAGGGCAGATCGTAGACCGCGCTGACGGAGGCGCGGTGGGTGGCGTTGAAGTCCGAGGGGCCGCGGTCGCCTCTAAGGTTCTTAGAGTCCTGCGGCTGGCCCGAGCCCACGCTGCCGCCGAAGATGTTGGAGAGATTGTCGATGGAGCGGGACCAGGTGTAGGCGCCCAGAAAGGTCAGCCCGCGGCTGACGCGGCGCTCGGTGCGGAACTGCAGGGAGTGGTAAGAGCTGGCGGAGGCGGATTCGATGTAGAAGATAGAGGAGAACTGGGCGAAGGGATAACCCGTTACCGGATCCTGCTGATTGCGATCAATGAAGGTGGTCAGGTGAGTGCCCTTGGAGCCGACATAGGCCAGGTCGATCATCCAGTTGGGCATAAATTCGTACTGCAGATCAAGGTTCCACTGCTGCATGTAGCCGTCGCGGAAGTGGGGATCGATCATGTTGCTCTGGGACGTAGAGCCCGGCTGGCTGAGAATGTCCTGGATGGGGCAGAGGGAATAAGCGAGACCATCCAAACATTCGCCTGTTTGAGGATGGTAGGTCACATCGTAGTAGGGTGGGTTGGTGCGGGGAAACACGTTGATCTGGCCGATGGCCAGGTCATAGAAGATGCCGTAAGCGGAGCGGACCACCCAGCGCTCGGATTTCATGGGCCGCCAGGCGACGCCGATGCGGGGGGCAATGTTGCGGCGGGTCGGGAAGTAAGTGGCGCGCGGAATCCCGCCGGTCCCGGCTTGCGTGAATAAATTTGTAATGGTGGCGGGATTACAAGTGGTTTCTGGGCAGGCGGTGAGCACGGGAACGCTGAATTGGTTGTGCGCTTCGACCGGCGGGCTGTTGTATTCGTAGCGCAGGCCGACGTTGAGCAGGAAGCGCGGGATGACGTGGATGTCGTCCTGAACGTAGCCACTGATGCCATAGTTGACGAGGTCGCTGTTGGTGGTGCCACTGGCGCCAATCGCGTAGTCAGGAACGCCGACCAGCAACTGGGAAAGGACGCAAGCAGCGCTGTCAAAGCTGGGACCGCCGAGATAGAGAGGAGAGCCGTTGCAGGGGTTGGGGTTGGGGTTGGTAATAAAGCCCATGCCATAGAGGTAATTGAGGTAATTAGCCAGGAACCCATTAACCGTCCCACCCTGGAAGTACCATTCGCCGCGGGCCTCGTAGTCAATGTAGTTTCCGAGCTGGACGCGGCGCAGGTCGGCTCCGATCTTGAACTGGTGTTGGCCTGCCGTCCAAGCGAAGTTGTCGGAAATCTGGTAGGTGTTGTCGCGGCGGTTCTGCGGGTATTCGATCGGCGTGCCAATGCCGTCGAAGCTGATCTGACTGCCGATCAGGTTGCCGCTCAGGTTGATATTGGGCGCGCCCAGGTCGATGGGATTGGTGAGAACGTCGGGAAAACCAAGCTGGGATTCTATGTTAACGCCATGGTTCTGTTGGAGGAAGGTAACGCCCATGCGCGTAAAGCCGAGGCGGAACTCGTTCACCAGGCTGGAATGGAAGACGCGGGTCCAGTCGACGCCCGCGTTCTGTCCGTAGACTGAAGTGTTGCTGCCGTATCCGGGCAGGGAGGTGAAGGAATTGACCGGATCGAAGGGATCGAAGCGGCTTTCATCCGTCAGAGAGTAGTGGAAGGAGATGCGATCGTTGGGGTTCGCTTGCTCATCCACCTTGGCGGAGATCAGGTTCAGGGATTCGTCGATGACCGGAGCGGCAAGATGGGTGTTGGATGTGGTTAAGTTAGAGCCGACATTGGCGGCGGGATAAAGGTTCTGCACTTTCTGGCCGCTCGCCAAGCCGTTCACGCATGGGCCGGTTGGCGCCGGGCATGGAAAGTTCGCGAGGAGCATTCCAGCCAAGCCTTCAGCCGCCTGCCATTGCACCACCGAGGGTACAGTCGCTTCCTTGGTGTTGGCTTGGCGCAGGCGGAGCTGCTCGTCGGAGAAGAAGAAGAAGGTCTTGTTCTTACGAAGGGGCCCTCCGAGCGTGCCGCCGAACTGGTTGCGGTCGTAGCGCGGAATGGGAGCGCAGGTGCCGATTGGCGAAGAAGCAGTGCAGTCGGGGAGATCGAAGTAGTTCTTGGCGTCCATTGTTCGATTGCGCACGAACTCGAAGAGGCCGCCATGGAAGGCGTTGGTTCCGCTCTTGAGAACGACATTGACCTGGGCTCCGCCAGCGCGGCCGAACTCGGCCGAATAGTTGCCGGACTGCACCTTGAACTCCTGAATGGCGTCGATGGAGGGTAGCGCGACGTACTGGTTCAGGTAGGGATCGTCGTTATCGACGCCGTCGAGCAGGAAGTTGTTGGACTGATCGCGGGCGCCGTTGACGTTGAGGGAGCCACCCTGCGTGGAGTTCTCGGAGCCCTGGGTGGGCATCTGTCCGCCCGGCACCAGCAAGGCAAAGGACAGGAAGTTGCGCTGGTTGAGAGGCAGGTCCTGGACGAGGTGTTCGTTTACCACCTGGCCGAGCGTCGAGGTGTCGGTTTGCACGATGGGCGGAGTCTCGGTGACGCGCACCTCCTCGGTGATTGCGCCCACGCGAAGCGCAAAATCGACGCGCACCGTCTGATCCACATCCACGATGACGCCGCGTAAAACGCTCCTGCGGAAGCCCGCGCACTCGACGGCAACGCGATAACGGCCCGTGGGAAGAAGAGTGACGGTGTAGTCGCCGCTTTCATTGGTCTCCGCATTGCGGGCAGCGTTGGTCTCCTCGTTGATGACGACCACGCGCGCCTTTGGAACGACAGCGCCGGAAGGATCCTTGATGGTGCCGGTGATAGTCCCCGTTGGACCGCTGGCAAACAGAGAGGATGTGAGCAAGAACGCCGGCAAAAAAATACGATAAATCCATCGACTCGCCATGTGGCTCTCCTTCAAACTTAAATCCACAATCTTCGAAGACCGTTCTGTACAGGAAACCCCCAAGTATAAACCAGACAGTTAACACTATGCCAGAAGGCAACAGCATTTTGCCATAAATACTTGAATTTGCAGTAGATGGGTAGACTTGACAGGATTATAGATATCCCACCCTAAGCGCAGAAGAAAACGGAAAGGATGGGGCACGAGCACGCAGGATATAGATATCCCGCCCTAAGCGCAAAGACAAGAACGCGGCGAGGGTGGGGTACCCGCACGGCACTATGCCATGGCGCAGCGCGGCGCAATCGACATCGCACGTGTATCGGCGGTCACCGTACAGAGCCCATGTGACAGTTAGCGTACGAGCGTTGTACATTACTGCCTGGAGGACAACATGAAGTTGACAGTTTTATTACTCGCCGGTGTGTTTTTACTGAGTTTCCCCGCAGGACTTGTGGCGCAAGACGATGCGGAAGGATGCAAGGATTCCGCTCTGCTTACGCGAATGTCGGGGTGCGTGATAGCGGATTGCAGCAGGTCGGAGTTCGATTCGGCGGAGTTGCAGACTTCGCTGACCAAGGACCCGCGTACAACGCATGTGGAAGGCAAGATTGAGAAGATTCATTACACCTGCACGGGGAAATCCGCATTGCAGGTTCGACGGAATGCCGAGCAGGCGCTGAGGGCGTCAGGGTTTACGCTGGACTTTACCGGCTACGATGTTCCCGATCATTATGTGACCGCGCACAAAGGCCCGCAATGGGTGGCCGTGATGGCGGCGGAGATGACCGACGCATGCAGTTATGACGTGACGACGGTGCTGACCGAGGCCATGCAGCAGGAGATGACTTCTGACGCCTCGGCATGGGCCGCGGAGATCAACAAGACAGGACACGCTGCTGTTTATGGGATCGAGTTCGACACCGGAAAGGCAACGATCAAAGCGCAATCCGAGAAGGTGCTGGGAGATGTGTTGAGCCTGCTACAGGCGCAGCCGGACTGGAAGATGAAGATCGAGGGGCACACGGATTCGACCGGCACCAAAACGGGCAATCAGATACTTTCGCAGCAGCGGGCAGCGGCTGTGGTGGCATGGTTGGTGAAAAACGGCATTGCACGGACACGGCTGACGGCGGTAGGGTTGGGAGACAGCAAACCGATTGCGGACAACGGCACAGAACAGGGCCGGGCGCGAAATCGCAGAGTAGAGCTTGTCAAGCAGTAGCTGCTAGAGCATGTTCAGAGATAGCGTAATTTAGTCAACATTCTCGTTTCCCACCCTTTCCGCAGAACAAAACGGAAAGGATGGGGCACGGGCACGAGCCGAGGACGCTGATGGTCACGTTGTCGGACGTTCGCGCGGTTCTTCGATAACAAAAACTGCGAGGATCGGCGCTAGGCCATAACGCGCGGCTGGGCGGCCTCCTCGGCTTCCAGCTTGCTGCCGACGTCGGCGGCAGCGGCGGCCAGCACGCGGTGGTGGATGGTGAACAGCGCCAGCTCGAGGCGGTCGCTGACACCGGTCTTGTCGTAGACGGAGCGCAGATAGTTTTTAATGACCTGTTCGGTGGTCTTTAGGCGGGTGGCGATCTCGCGGTTCTTGCATCCCTGGACGATGAGCGCGACGATGCGCATCTCCTTGGGGGTGAGGCGGTCGCGCACGCGCGTGCCCACCATGTCTTCCTCGGGCGATTCGGCCACCATGACCTGCGGAGGCAGCCAAGTGCCGCCGCCGGCCACTATGCGCACGCACTCCACCAGAGCCGGCCCGGTAACATTGCGGAAGACCACTCCGCGAAAGCCCTGATGCAGATAAGCGCTGGCGTTGTCGTTATTTTCGGCAATCACGATGCCGCGGCTGCCGGTGGTCTCCAGCAGCGCGTGCAACTTATCCATATCCGGCCGGAGCGAGGCGGCAAACAGAGCAATGGAGCCGGGAAAGGTGGTGATGGCGTGCTGCATGCGGTCGAGGTCGGCGCACTGCGCAATGATGCGTATGTCTTCGTCCATGGCCAGCACTTTGGCAGTGCCGGCCCGAAAAATAGCCTGCGAATCGGCCAGAATAATCTTATTCATGTGCGCGCCTCATCCGCTGCATATCCCGGGAGCCCGAGTTGAATCCTGCCTGGCCGGTGGTTTCCGCCACGCCGAAAACGCAGATTCTGACCCCGGCAACGCTTCTTCTCCTTGCAACACTATCGGCAGATTCCCGCAAAACCCTCGAACTGCATCAATCTGCAACAAAAAGGAGCGGGGCAAATTCCCTTGGTGACCAGCCCAGGATTCGACCTCGCCGCGCCTTGGATTATTCCTATGAATGAGATTACAACTTGTTGACGCCAAGGGTCACGAACATTTGCGCTCAACAATGGTGGAAATAGTTCACTGATGAGGCTCGTGGATCTGCGCGGGAGCGAGGAGGGTTCTGTTTCGACCATGGTCCGCGCTAATGCGTTGGTCCTCTTCCCTTAGAAAAGCTCAACCTTCTTCTCCATATCGCAAGGCGGTGAAGTTGATGTGCACCGTGCCGATGTAGGAGATGGAGAGGTTTGAATGGCCGATCGCGCGGAACTTCTTGAAGTCGCGCTGGACAGTATTCCGGAGGGCATTGCGCTGCTGGGCGGCGAGGGCCAGATCATGCTCTGGAACCGGGCGGCAGAGGCAATCTCCGGCTATGCAAGCGCAGACCTGTTATCACGGCAAGCCCCCGAGCCGCTGGAGCCGCTGTTATTGGCCAGCGCACGGCTGGAGAACATGGAACCGGACGCCGACGGGCAACTGGGCCACCGGACGCTGGTTCATGCCCTGCATAAACTGGGTCACGACGTGCCGGTGATGGCGCGATATTTTGTGTTGCGCGATGGGATGGGCGGACGCATGGGCATGGCGGTCCTCTTTCATCCCGCCGACAGCCTGGATGCTCTGCCGCATGGAGAGTGTGACCAGGGCGGAGACTTGAAGGCGAGCCGGGCAGTTCTTGAGGACCGGATAGCAACGATGTTTGGGGACTTTCTGCGCGGCGGCCTGCCCTTCGGCGTACTGTGGATTTCCGTCGATCAAGCCGCGGAGCTTCGTAAGACGCACGGCGCCGGAGCCTGCGAGGCAATGCTCGAGAAGGTGAAGCGAACAATGGCCAACGGGCTTCGGCCAGCTGAAGAGATGGGACGCTGGGACGACGATGAGTTTCTGATCCTGTCGCACGAGCGCACGCCGGAGATGCTGGCGACCCATGCGCAAGCGCTGGCCGGATTGGCTCGCACGGCAGACTTCCGCTGGTGGGGCGACCGCGCAACGCTGACCGTAAGCATCGGCGCGGCTCAAGCCGAACAGGAGGGCAGCCTGGTTGATCTGCTGGAACGGGCCAAAGCCGCAGTGTTAACCAGCTTTCATGCGGGCGGAAATCAGATCACGTCCGCGCCTGGGAGGCAAGCATGTATGCCATCATAGGCATTGTCGTGGTTTTTGCATCGGTCATCGGCGGTTTTCTGTTGGAAAAGGGCCATATTCTAGTGCTGCTTCAGCCAGCCGAATTACTCCTCATTGCCGGCGCTGCGACGGGCACATTATTGGTGGCTAATCCTACCCACGTGATCAAAGACATCGTTGGCGGATTGATGGGAGTATTGAAAGGCTCTCCATTCGACAAGGCACGTTACCAGAACACGCTCAAGATGATGTACCAGTTTCTGAACAAGGTGCGCAAAGAGGGGCTGCTAAGCGTGGAGATGGACGTGGAGAAACCCACGGAAAGCTCGATCTTCAAAAACTATCCCGAGTTTCTTGCCGACCAACATGCCCGGGACTTTGTGTGCGACACGTTGCGCATGGCCATCACCGGAGGCGTGGAGCCTTTCGACATGGACCAGATGATGGAGCTGGACATGGAGGTGCATCACCACGGAGCGACGATACCAGTCAATTCCCTTACCACGGTAGCGGACTCGCTGCCGGGGCTGGGCATTGTGGCGGCGGTGCTGGGCGTGGTGATCACCATGGGCTCGCTGGGCGGCCCTCCGGAGGAGATCGGCGAAAAAGTCGCGGCAGCGCTGGTAGGAACTTTTCTGGGTATTCTGCTGTGCTACGGCGCGGTTGGTCCTCTGGCATCGAATATGTCCAAGACGGCTGACGCGCAAAACGAATATCTGCATGTGCTTCGCGTGCTGATCCTTTCGTTTCTGAAGGGATCAGCGCCCATGATCGCCATCGAGATGGGGCGGCGGGCGATTCCCGCGCACGTGCGTCCCAGCTTTGACGAGATGGAAAAGAACTGCAAGAGCCACGCGGTCAGCGCTGAACCGGCCGCGGCGGCCGCGGCTTAAGCGGTTCCACAATTCACGTGCCGTTTCTGGCATCGTGCAGGGTGGCATTTTCTTGAGGAAAATGCCACTTGAGGAAAGTGGTTTCGGAGTACAGCAATTGTGGAACCGCTGTAGGGTCCGGGAACCCCTTAAGGGAGAAACAGGACAGTATGGCGGCCAAGATTCAACCCATTATCGTCATCAAGAAGAAGGGTGACCACGGCGGCCATCATGGCGGCGCGTGGAAGGTGGCCTATGCGGACTTTGTCACCGCCTTGATGTCTTTGTTCATCGTGCTTTGGCTGATGGGCTCGAGCGAGAAGATCAAGCGGGCCGTGGCTGGGTACTTCAACGACCCCAGGGGGACCAGCAACCAACTAGGCACCACCATGACGGGGACAGGTTCAACCGTCTCGCAGGCATCCACCGACGAGATGCAAAAGCTGAAAGAAAAGCTTGAAGAGGAGATCAAGGCAAGAAAGGACCTGGAGAAGCTCACCAAGCAGATTGAAATTACGATTACTCCCGAGGGGTTGCGCATTGAGTTGATCGAAGGCAGAGATGGCACGTTCTACCAGAGCGGCAGCGCAAAACTGAGCGAAAGCGGCCAGGAGCTGCTGGCGCTGCTCGGCAAGGAACTCAAGACGCTGCCCAATTCGCTGCTGATCGAAGGCCACACCGATGCCACGCCGTACTCCAGCGAGTTGGGTTACAGCAACTGGGATCTGTCGGCTGACCGCGCCAACTCCGCGCGGCGGCTCTTGCAGCAGGACGGCGTACGCTCCGATCAGGTAACCCAGGTGCGCGGTTACGCCGACCAGATGTTGCGCGTAAAAAACAATCCCACCGACCCCTCCAACCGGCGCATCTCGATTCTGGTCAAGAACGACAATGAAAAGGTACAGACGCTTTCGGCTGACGGAGTGGTGAATGGATCTACACCATTGCCGGCAACCGCGAAGACACCCGTTCCGGCAGAGAATGGCGCCAAACCGTAGGGCGCAGCTTTCCCAGGATTGCAGCGATTGAACGGTGCGTAGGAGAAGAAATGGGGCAAGTTCTGTCAACAATATAGTGATGCGATTACCCTGCCGCAGCCGTTTACCCCTCCCGCAGGCAGTCCGCAACGCCTATAATCAGCCTGTTGTGCATATCTTTCTTTCATTCAGTGCCGGCCGGACCAGGCGGCTAGTGTGGATGGGCCTTATGCTGGCCTTTTCCATGACGGTTTGCGCCCGTGCGCAAACGGACGCTGAGGCCGTCCCCGCCTCCAGTGGCCGCATCCTGCTGGTGCTGCCTTTTGACAACCGCACCGGGCAGCCCAGCCTGGAATGGATTCGCGAGGCGTCGGCGGAGATTCTCAGCAGCCGCCTGGCGTCGGCGGGTTTCGCCCCCTTGAGCCGCGCGGACCGCATCTACGCTCTGGATCACCTGGGGCTGCCGCAGGGCTTTCATCCCTCGCGGGCCAGTTCGATCAAGCTGGCCGAGACGCTGGATGCCGATTCGATCATCGTGGGCAGCTACCTGACAGACGGCACCAGTATCGTGGCCGAGGCGCGGCTGGTGGACGTGCCCCGCCTGCGCATGAGCCCGCCGGTCACCGCTCGCGGCGAGATGCGCGAGTTGGTCACGGTCCTCGACTCGCTGGCATGGGAGCTGGCGCGGCAGATCGATCCCGGCTTCAAAGTCACCCGGGAGACTTTCGTGGCCGTCGGTTCCGGCCTGCGCCTGGACGCCTTCGAACAGTACATTCGCGGCATCACCGAGCCCGACCAGCAGGAGCGATTGCGTCATCTCAATCAATCTGTTCTGCTCAGTTCCAAGTTCTCGCCGGCCTGGATGGCGCTGGGGCGCGAGGAGTACGCCGGCCAGCGTTACGAACAAGCGGCTGAGGCATTTTCCAAGGTGGGAGGCAACGGCGCCAACGCCGATGATACCCTTGAGGCCGGCTTTTACCGCGGTCTCTCGCTGCTGTTCTCCGGGGACTATGCCCGCGCCGAGGAGGCCTTTGCCGGCGTGGCCCGCGTGCTGCCGCTGGCCGAGGTATTGAACAATCAGGGAGTGGCGCTTGCCCGCGGCGGCAAGGACGGAATTTCGCTCTTTCGCCAGGCTTTGGCCGCCGACCCCAACGCGGCCGACTACCATTTCAACCTGGCCGTCAGCCTGAAACGCCATGGCGGCTATGATGCTGAAGCCCTGACCGAGTTGGCCCAGTGTCTGCGTCTGCGTCCCAACGACAGCGAGGCCCAGGCGGTGCAGAAGGCCTGGACAAAGCCAGACAAGCCCGGACCCGCCGCGCCCGGACCAGGGAAGACGCCGGCGGCACAACCGGCTGCCGGCGCGGGCGGATCGGACGAGGCGGAGGATGAAGCTGAAACCAAGGCCGATCCTCTGGAACGCATTCAGCGTAACTTTGACGAGGTCGCCTTCCGCCAGGCTGCCCTCATGCTGGATAAAATCAACAGCGCCCGGCTGAGCGCTCTTCCACCGCGGCAACGAGCGCAAGAACTCTCCGGCCAGGCAAAGGAGTACCTGGGCCACGGCCTGCTGCTGGAGGCTGAACGGCTTTATCAGGCCGCATTGACCGCTGATCCTAAGCTCGCCGCAGCCCATGCCGGTCTGGCCGAGGTACGCGAGCGCACTGGCGACGCCCATGCCGCCCGCAAAGAGGCTGTAACATCGCTGGAACTGATGCCATCGGTGGATGCATACCTGGTGCTGGTGCGGCTGGACATGGCGGCCGACCATCTGGAAGAGGCAAAACACAATGCCGATGCGGCCTTGAAGGTCGATCCCAACAGCAAGCCGGCTCTGGAACTCAGGCGGCAGATTGCGGTCAAGGGAGGGCTGAAGAAGTAGGGGGTTATCCCACTTTTTGTTGCACTCATGAACGGGGCAGATTTGATTTGAGGTTTCCCACCCTTGCGCCCTACCACCCCACGGACGAAGACCTGTGCGTGGGAACTCCGGCAAGTCGCAAGGATGGGGCACGAGGCTGAATAGTAAACGGATAATACCCTGAAGGAGCAAGCCATGATTCAACGCATACGAGGGTTTGCGACAGTGATGGGATTGATGGCGGCCTTTGGGCTGAGTGTGCCGGCCTGTGGCCAGCAACCACTGGTCGAAAAATTTATCCTCGCCGACACCATCCAGCCGGTCACGCAAGGTGAGCTGGACCGGGCCATTGCCCGCGCCAACTCCGACGGAGCCCGGGTTTTATTGATCGAGCTGGACACTCCGGGCGGACTGCTGGAATCGACGCGCACCATGGCTGGGGCAATTCTCGGCTCGCGGGTTCCGGTCATCGTTTACGTGGCTCCGGCGGGCGCGCGCGCCGGGTCTGCTGGATTTTTCTTGTTGGAATCGGCGGACATCGCCGCCATGGCTCCCGGCACCAACGCCGGAGCTGCCCATCCGGTGATGGAACTCGGTCCCCAACCCGACGCCACCATGAGCCAGAAGATCGAAAATGATACCGAAGCCTTTCTGCGCTCCTACGTGACAAAACGTAACAGGAACGCCGAAGCCGCCGAGGCCGCCGTTCACTCCTCCCACTCCTACACCGCCGAGGAGGCACTCAAACAAAATCTAATCGACCTGACCGCTTCGAACGAGTGGGAGTTGCTCAAGGCCCTCGATGGCCGCGAGATTACCCGCATGGACGGCAGCAAACTCACGCTCCACCTGGCCGGGGCACGAATTGAAACCTTGCAGCCCACACTGCGCGAGGATTTGCTCAGCTGGCTGGTCAATCCCAACATCGCCCTGCTGCTTCTGGTGGGCGGCGCGTTGCTGATCTATCTCGAATTCAACTCTCCCGGCACCATTGTGCCCGGCGCGCTGGGCACGCTGATGGTGCTGCTGGCCATCTTCGCGCTGGGATTTTTGCCGATCCGATTCACTTCGGTTTTGTTGCTGGTGGCGGCACTGGTTCTGCTGCTCCTGGAGGCCAAGTTTGGCGGTCACGGCGCGCTGGCCATCGCCGGAATTGTATGCCTCACCTTCGGGACCCTGACATTGGTTGCCGCGCCGGTGCAGGAGATGGCCGTCAGCCCCTGGGTGGCCCTGGCGGTCAGCGCCGCCTTCGGCAGCATCACCGTCTTTCTGGTTCGTCTGGCGGTGCGCGCTCGGCGCATGAAATCCCGGCTTGGCCCATCGGCCCTGGTGGGTTGCAGCGCCCGGGCCATGGAGCCGCTTACCACCGAGGGTCATGTGCTGGTGGAGGGAGAAATCTGGCGCGCCGTTTCCACCAAACCCGTTCCGGCTGGCGCACCGTTGCGCGTGGTGAGCCTGGAACGGTACCTGCTTCACGTGGAGCCAGCCGAGCCACAAAGGACGCCGCAGGCCCCGGCATAAGGAGTACAATCCGTCGTAAGTGAGGGAATTCCAATGGATGCAACTACATCAGTTCTGATTTTCGCAGCTATCGTCGTCCTCTACCTGCTCAACTCCATCAAGATTCTTCGCGAGTATGAGCGCGGGGTGATCTTCCGGCTGGGCCGCGCCCTGCCCGCGCCCAAAGGCCCCGGCATCATCCTGGTCTTCCGGCCCTTCGACCAGATGGTGCGCATCTCGCTGCGCCAGGACGTGCTCGAAGTTCCGCCCCAGGACGTGATTACTCGCGACAACGTCACCATTAAGGTGAACGCGGTGGTCACGTTCTACGTGGTCAGCCCCTATGACGCCGCCATCAAGGTGGCCAACTACGTCTACCAGACCTCGCAACTGGCGCAGACTACGCTGCGTACGGTGCTGGGCGAGGTGGAGCTGGACGAGCTGCTTAGCCATCGCGACAAGCTGAACGTGCGCATCCAATCCATCATGGACCAGCGCACGGAACCGTTTGGCGTCAAGGTCATCTCGGTGGAAGTAAAGCAGGTGGACCTGCCCGAGCAGATGCAGCGCGCCATGGCCAAGCAGGCCGAGGCGGAGCGCGAGAGGCGGTCGAAGATCATCCACGCCGAAGGCGAGTTCAACGCCGCCCAGAAGCTGGTGGACGCCGCCGCGTTGATGGCCACGCAGCCCATGACCCTGCAGTTGCGCTACCTGCAAACGCTGACCGAGATCGGCGTGGAGAAGAACACCACTATCGTCTTCCCGCTGCCCATGGAGCTGATGACGCTGCTGAACAAGATGAATGTGACGGCCCCGGCCAAGCAATAGGCGAAATAGTTAAAAGCTCTGGCGCGGTTGTTTACGCAGTCTCCCACCTTTCCCGCAAAGAACGCGGGAAAGATGGGGCACGGCGTTGAGTTGCTTCCGGGCTGGATCCACAGCCGCGCATCAGAAGCCCGGAGGGCGGGAATGCACGAAGTTCCAGATGGAGAAGAGTTTCCGCCGGTCGAGCACCGGCCCGACACCGAGCTGACGCTGGGCCCGATGATGCTGCTGGGCCTTTTCTTTGGCCTGATGCTGCTCTGCGGCCTGTGCTTCGGAGTGGGCTACTCCATGGGCAGCCGTAGCGCCCACAATTCCCCGGCCACAGGCCAACAGCCCAGCGCTCCAGCATCTTCGCCGGCGACGACCTCGCACTCCAAACCCGCGGCTATACCGCAAGAGACCTCTCCCGCGCGACATAACGACATAGCCGGCGGCTCACCATCTTCCGCCACCGGCGCCAACCCGGCCCAGCCGACTGTCAACCCCACTTTGCCCGCTGCGGCGACCACGCCGGCCCAGCCTGCTCCGGCCGGAGCGCTGATGATTCAGATTGCCGTTGTCCCTCGCCAGGAAGATGCGGATATTTTGATCAACGCGCTGAACAAGCACGGCTACACGGCCACCGCGCGCCGCGATCCTGCCGACAACAAGCTGCATGTGCGCATCGGCCCCTTCAGCAGCAGCAACGACGCCAACGCCATGTGCCAGAAGCTGCTCAACGATGGTTACAACGCAATCGTGCAGCCGTAGGCACCTGCGGTGCGGCCAACTGCCTTCGGCTCGCCCGCGCCAGAAAAAAGGCGCGGAATACTGGCTGGTTGAAAACACGGCATAAAGCTCCGTGACCCACTCTTTCAGCATTTTGTTCGGAAAAGGTGGAAGAGCATAAAACGCGAACTTGCGTAGAGCCTCAGTTACGCATCCATTCCGGCAAGCTTGAGGCGATCGCTGCACGCACAGCCTGTGACAATTCCTCGCGCGTAGCGTAGTCGCGCGGATACAGGGGCTCATGGAAGATGATGTGCGCCACGCCCGGCTTGATGGCGAAGCTGCCCTTGGCCATCATCTTTTCCGTGCCGTAGATGGAGACGGGGATGCAGGGCGCGCCGGATTGCATGGCGAGATAGAACGGACCTTTCTTGAAGGGCTGCAGGCGGCCATCCCTGGAGCGCGTACCCTCAACGAAGGTGGTCATGTGGAGGCCCTTGGCCAGCAGCCGCGCGGCCGCGGCAACGCTGGCTTGCGCGGTGGCCTTGTTGCCGGTGCGGTCCACGGGAATATACTCGGCCAGCTTGAGGCAGTAGCCAAAGACGGGAAGCTTGAATACCGAGCGCTTGGCGAAGGCGGAGGTGCGTCCCGGAAGGTGCGAAATCAGAGCCGGCGCGTCCAGATTGGAAACATGGTTGGCCATGAAGATGCACGCGCGGCCAGCGGGAACCTGCTCCCGACCCTCAACCCGAAAACGAATGCCAGCCACCCAATAACCGGCGCTGACGATCAGGCAGGTCACCTTGTGCAGCGGTCCCACGTTGCCGGTAACCACGGCCAGCGGAATAAAGATCACCGCCGAGGGAATGCTCAAGACGAGAATGGTGACGAATACGACAAGTGAAACAATCATAAGGATTCCGTCAAAGAGCTGAGATTTGTTTTGCCGGGTGCAGCCTCTACGTCCGCATCCACTCCGGCAGCCCGGAGGCAATGGCCGCGCGAACCGCCCGCATCAATTCCTCGCGCGTGGCAAAGCGCGCCGGATCGATGGGCGAATGAAAGACCACGTGCGCCGTGCCCGGCTTGATGCGCAGACTGCCTTTGCCCTGGATGCTCTCCGTTCCATGGATGGAGACGGGGATGCACGGCGCGCCGGAACCCATGGCCAGGAAGAACGGGCCTTTTTTGAAGGGCAGCATGCGGCCGTCCGGCGAGCGGGTGCCTTCCACAAAGGTGGTCATGTGCACACCCTTGGCCAGCACGCGCTTGGCAGCTTCTACGCTCTTTTCCGCGTCCGCAGGGCTGCCAGTGCGGTCCACGGCGATGAAATCGCCCTGCCGGAATCCGGTTCCCAGGATGGGCAGGTTCATCAGCGCGCGTTTCATGAAGGCCGAGGTGCGCCCTGGAATCAGCGAGATCAGAGCGGGCGGGTCAAGGTTGGAGACGTGATTGGACATGAAGATGCACGCCCGGTCGCGAGGTATCTGCTCGCGGCCTACGACATGGAAGCGCACCCCGGCCATCCAGCAACTGCTGTGGAGCATGAAGCGCGTTCCCTTGTAGAGCGGCAGCACATTGCCCGTCAGCCAGCACCAGGGAATGAACAGGATCGCCGTGGGAATTCCAGTGACGACCATGGTGGTCATGAAGATGAGATAAAAAATCATGCCGGTTTATCCGCCAGGTTAAGATTAAATTCTTTGAGCAGTGCGATCACGACGGCCAGGCCTCTCCGCGGGCAATCAGCGACGCCGGCCCGGTGAGTCTCAGTTCCGCGCCTTGCCTCTCCCACTCCACTGTCTGCGCTCCGCCGGGCGCAATCACCGTAAGCGGAGATTGACAGCCGTACAACGCCAGCGCCACAGTGGCTGCTGCTGAACTGCCTGTGCCCGATGAGGACGTCGGCCCCACGCCGCGTTCAAAGATGCGAATCTCAATCTCGCTCCGGCTCACAATGCGCGTGAATTCTACATTTGTCTGATGGGGGAAATCGGGGTGGCGGCAAATCGTCGCGCCGATCATCTGCCAGTTCTGGCCCGCCACAGCAAACTCGGAGTTATCCACCACGATGACAAAGTGTGGATTGCCGATGGAGACCTCGATACCCGCGACCGCAATCCGATTAGCCAGCATAACAATTCGCGGCGCAAATGATGGAACGTCCATGCCGGTGGTCACTTCCACGGTGAACTCGCCGTCCGTTTTCAATGCATTCACGCGGCATACTCGCAGCCCCGCATCGGTCTCGATGTGCAGTTCATCGCCGGGTTGAAAGTTACGTTCGAGGGTCATCCATGCGGCTACGCAACGCGTGCCGTTGCCGCTGATCTCGGCGATGGAGCCGTCGGTATTGCGCAAGCAGATGCGGCCCGACTTAGGCCCGGTCCACGCAAAAAACTCGACGCCGTCGGCGCCCACGCCTGTATTCCGCGCGCACAAACGCCGCGTCAGATTCATCCGGTCGTGACCTGCCGCGGCTTCTTCGGTCACAATCAAGAAGTCGTTGCCGCAGGCATGCGCCTTGGTAAAGGGAATCAATCTTCCTCCGAACTGCGGAAGGTAAAGAGAGCGTCGATGCCCGGCTTGCCAAGCAGCTTGCCGCGCAGCCGCTCATGTTGCTTGCTGGTCGCGGCCAGAGAGAAGCTCACACGCTGCAACTTGCCGATAGCGTCACACTCCGTGCCAGCTAATCGCTCGCCCGCCTTGTCCATTGCCTCCAGAATCGATTTCAGCATTTGCGATTGGTCGCGCCCTCGAGCTTCGTAGACTAATGGGTAAATTTTCAAATTGGCGCGCCGCTCCAGCAAGCCCACCAGTTCCAACGCCACAATGACGATGATCGCCGCCAAGATTGCCGCCGCATAGAGTCCCGCGCCGCAAGCCATACCGATAGATGCCACCACAAAGACGCTGGCCGCGCTGGTCAGTCCGCTCACCCGGCTGCGATTGTGCAGAATCAAACCCGCGCCGATGAAGCCGACGCCCTGCACGATGTTCGCAGCCACGCGGCCCTTGTCGGGGTTGGCGTCGCCGGCCAGCACCGCAGAAAGCAGCGTGAAAAATGCGGCACCCATGCAGATCAGCAGGTTGGTGCGTACGCCGGCAGCCTTGCGGCTGAATTCCCGCTCCAGTCCCACCGCTCCGCCCAGCAGACAAGCCACCAGCAGACGGCCGATGGCGCCGTTGACCACCACGATCTGTTGCAGGCGGTCAAAGGCAAAAGGTTGCGCAAACTGTGCCAGTATCATGCTCATCTCGCTTCCATGACCGATGCTATCACCGCTCCGCCCGGTTTGGTGAGGCGGTTTGCGCCTGACGAACAACAGGCGTACCGGAGACGTAAATCGTCCCCGCGGGCTTGCCGGGCGTCGAAAAGCGGCGAACCGCCGTCAGGCCCTGGGGATGCGCCCTGACCGCACGGTCAATTTCGTCACCGTCGAAGGCCAGCACGAGCGCGGCGTGCGCGGCCGGCGCGGTCAACGCTTCGTGATAGATCTCCAGGTCGCTCTCGTTGATGGTCTGGCGGAGCGGAATGCCGGTGAAGGCGACGATCTCCGGGAAAACCGACGTGTCCATCAGCACCACGCCACCCGGCCGCTCGGCCAGCAGCGCGCGCAACACTGGAGGAATCTCCACATCGTAAGGCCTGCGCGTCTCAATGTTTTTGGTTCCCTCAATATACACCTGCGGACGCTCGCGCAGCACTTGAGCCGTGTTCAACGCCACCACTGCGAACAGCGCGCCCGCCGCGCATCGCACCCAGCGCGGGTTGACTTCGCGCGGCTTGAATTCATTCACAACCGCGAGCGCGAACTGCGCCGCAAACCCCAGCCCCAGCGCAAAAGCTGGCTGCAGTTCCATCCCATAGCGCAGGTTGTACCAGGAGTATGGCCACCAGACAGGCAGAAAGATGGGCACCGAGCCGTAGGAGACCGCGTATGCATAGAATGCGACCGGAAACCACAGCAGCAGCGCCCACTGGAATGCACGCTTGCGCGCCGTCAGCCAGGCCCATGCTGTTCCCAGCAGGCTCAGGGTCAGCAGCACGTTGCCCCACGCTGCCGCGGCAGCGTCCAGTTCCGCGGCCTTGACAAAGAAGATGAGCGCAACCCACGGATTGTGCCAGCCGGGATGCGGCGGAAATTCCGGCACGGAGGTGCGAATCTCGATTGCCTTGGCAGAATAGGGCCCGCGCGCAAAGTAGAGCCAGTCGCCGAAGTTTACGGAATTGTAAACAAACCACGCCACCGGCGCGGCTACTAATAAGGCGCTTGCCAGCCAGAAGCCCGGCGAGCGCAGCCGGCCACGACGAAGGAGCACCAGGCCCATGCACGCCCAGGCGACAAAGGCCATGATCCAGCCGTCATAACGCGTAAAGATGGCGGCTACCAGTGCTAATACAATGCAGCCTTGCAGGCGACGAAGTTTTTGGGGGGCTGAGTTCAAACAGGCCCGCCACTCCACCAACCAGACCGCAACCCACACCATCTCGCAAACAAACAGCGGTTCGGTCATGGCCGTGGTTTGCAGGTAGAGCAGGTTGGGATTCAGCGCGAAGAAGGCCAGCGTCAGCGCCGACGGAGCCGGGCTGAGCCAGTAGCGTGCGAGGCGATAGATTCCCGCGCAGGCGGCGAGATAGGCCAGCGCCGAGGGAATGACTCCCGCAAAGCCGCTGGCCCACCAGCTATATATCTGCACAAAGGGAATCAGCAGCACATGCGGCAGCGGCAGCCACACCGAGCCCAGTTCGGTCAGCCGGGGTTGGTGCGCATCGAAGACTCGCCGGGCAATATGCAGATGGGCCACCGCGTCGCCGTAGTTGAGCATGGCACCGTGTTGCCAGCTCCAGAGAATCGCGGTAACTGAGGCAGCCGCACACGAGGCTAGTACGATAAGCCACTCCGCGCGCGAGATGTGCTGAGCCGGATTGGATTTCTCAGGCAAGGTGCGTCAACTCGCGGAAAAGGTTGAAGCGTTCATCGATCTCCGGACGCGTGAGCTTCTGTATCCGTTCGGTACCGAAGCGCTCGCAGGCGAAGGAGCCCATCACGCTGCCATAAAACATCGCCCGGCGAAAGGCAGCCGGAGACTGCTCGGGCTGCGAGGCAAGATAGCCGAAGAAGCCGCCGGCAAAGCTGTCGCCTGCGCCGGTTGGGTCAACGACCTCTTCCAGCGGCATGGCCGGAGCGCGGAAAGCGCTTCCCGCGCTTTTACCTTTTGGCGTAGCGCCGTAAAATAATGTAGCCCCGTATTCCCCGTGCTTGACCACCAGCGCCTTGGGCCCCATAGCCATCACCGCGCGGGCGGCCTGGACAAGATTGTTGTTGCCGGCCAGCATCTTTGTCTCAGTATCGTTGATGAGCAGAATGTCGAGGCCCTTCAAGACTTCGAGCAGCGCCGCGCGATGATCCTTGATCCAGTAGTTCATGGTGTCGCCGGCGATCAGTTTCACATCGGGCAGGCCCAAGCTCACGCGCCGCTGCAAGACCGGATCGATGTTGGCCAGAAAGAGAAACTCTGAGTCGCGATATGCGTCGGGAATCTTCGGATTGAATGCTGCAAAGACGTTCAGCTCGGTCGAATGCGTTTTGGCTTCGTTCAGGTTGTCGAGATAGGAGCCTTCCCAGAAGAAGCTTCTGCCCGCCGTGTGCTCAATGCCGCGCGTGTCGATGTTGCGCGCCTGAAAGACCGCCTCCTGCCGCTTGCCGAAGTCCTCGCCGACGACGGCGATCACGCGCACATCGGTAAAAAAACTGGCGGAGAGCGAAAAATACGTCGCCGCACCACCCAGACAGCGCTCACGCTTTCCTGCTGGAGTTTCAATGGTGTCGTATGCCACGCTGCCCACTACGGTGATGGCCATTTATTTCCTTCTTACTGCCGAAGATATACCTCAGGGGCTAAAGCCCGCGTTTATTTCGCAATATGTACGGCACGACTGAAGTCGTGCCCTGACACTTCTAGCCCACCGCAGGTGGCTACCAGCCCTGATACTTTCCGAAGAGCAGCTTCAGTTTTTCCTTCGCCGCCGCCGGAATCGCTTCCGGCTTGGTGAGCACGGCGTACTTTGCCGCCGAGGCGCAGGCGCAATTGCGTTCACGCGGCATGGCGGCTACGGCAGCCTTGACGACCTTGGCTGCGTTTTCGGCGTTCTGATGGAGTACGCGCACAATCTCCTCGATGGTGACCGCGTCGTGGCCCTCGCGCCAGCAATCGTAGTCGGTGACCATGGCCACGGTGGCATAGCAGATCTCCGCCTCGCGGGCCAGCTTGGCCTCCTGCAGGTTGGTCATACCGATCACGTCCGCGCCCCAACTGCGATAAAGATGCGATTCCGCCTTGGTGGAGAACTGCGGGCCCTCCATGCAGACGTAGGTTCCGCCCAACTTGCCCACCACGCCTGCCGCCGCGCAACCCTGGACCGCCGCCTTGGCCACCGTGGCGCAGACCGGATCGCCAAAGGCCACGTGGCCCACAATTCCCTCGCCAAAGAAGGTGGAGACACGGTGAAAGGTACGGTCGATAAACTGGTCGGGAATCACAAAATCCGTGGGCTTGTGCTCTTCCTTCAGCGAGCCGACGGCGGAGACCGAAATGATGCGCTCCACGCCCAGCTTTTTGAACGCATAGATATTGGCCCGGAAGTTTATTTCCGAGGGCAGGATGCTGTGGCTGCGCCCATGGCGGGCCAGAAAGACCACCTTGCGCCCCTCCAGCTCGCCCAGCACAAAGGCGTCCGATGGCGCGCCAAAGGGCGTCTCGACGCGCTCTTCCTTGATGTTGTTGAATCCGGGCATCGAATACAACCCGCTGCCACCGATAATGCCAATCTCCGCCTGAGCCATCGCTTGCTCCAATCTCCGCTCCTTGCCGCCACCCCTGAAATTGATGCCCGTATCAGTATAGATTCCGACTCCTGCCTCCCCCAAGCGGAGACGTACCCCCTCATCGGTCGTTTAATATAAGAATCTCAATGTATTCAACTGACATTCAATTTCATGTCCGATAACTCTAATGTTCCACCATCATCCCTCTGAGCGCCATTTGGCGGCCCAATGCATCCTCTTTATCGTTCACCGTCAAACATAGAAATTCATGACCGCTTCTTCCATTACTAACGTACAACCTAATAATGTAAAGAAGGAATCTCAACCGGCGCAATCAATTCTGCGGTGATAATATGAAGGTTTACATGAGAGAATCCAACAACCCCGAAGTCATGCAGAATAATCCTACTTCTCCTGCTTGTCCAGTTTGCAATTCCAGTGAAACTAACAATACTTACACGGTTACGTCGGAACAAGCCGCACAACATTTCGTCCTTCGCGAAGCGGACGCGGAACGCCACAATAGGTTGGTCCTTCATATTGATCAACTTTGGCAGGATAGGAAGTGCGGTCTTTGGCGTTGTTCGAAATGCCAATTTGGCTTCCCGTTTCCATATGCCGCCGGCGATGCTTCATTTTACAATCTAAGTGCCGAGAGAACGGGATACCCAGCCGATAAATGGGAATATCGACGCACCCTTGAAGCGTTGGAAGAGTCTGGATGTAAGGCTGAACGCGCGCTTGAAGTCGGTGCTGGCTATGGATTGTTTCTTGACAAAATAGTTGACAAGTATGTCCCGCGCAGTGGCGTGATTGCCTTGGAATTCAATCAAACAAGCATCGCTGTTCTTCGCCAAAAAGGATACAACGCGATACAAGAAGACATTCGAAGCGCAGATCTCCTTCCCGGGTACGATGTTATTTTCCTCTTTCAGGTTGTGGAACACATGGACAATCTTGACCAGCTATTTTCTCGATTGTCGAAACTGGCAGCAAAAAACGGAC
The DNA here is from genome assembly GCA_050011175.1 of Occallatibacter sp. Lineage (GTDB taxonomy): Bacteria > Acidobacteriota > Terriglobia > Terriglobales > Acidobacteriaceae > Telmatobacter. The sequence continues at coordinate 68,681 of JBEKJR010000012.1, read as the reverse complement.
GGGTTTTCATTTCTGTGCCAAATCCCAAGTGCGTTGACTTTCAAGAAGAAAGCGGAAGCCTGCTCGACATGCCGCCAAATCATATTGGTCGTTGGTCACGTTTGGCTTTTGAGATTATTACAGCCAGAGCAGGTTTCACTATCAACGCGATCGAAGTCGAGCCTTTTTCGCTTGCCACCTTCATAAGACAGGACATCGTCTTTTCATATTTGCGCAAGGCTCAGCAATCCGGCACAATTCTGAATTGGTCACGCTCAAAGCGCTCGACACGCGTGGGAAAACTGCTTGGGGCTGGATTCGCAATCGCAGCCGCTCCATTCCGTATTCCGGTCTGGTTTCGCGCCTCCCGCACAGACGATATCGGCAATTCGATTTGGGTTGAATTAACCAAAGTATAAAGGCAAACGACCAACTCCTCCATAGCCGCGCACACGGCCCTGCCCTCAAGTAGCGCCGCGCGATAAAATGGACGGCAGCAAGAAGGAAACAGCGAGGAAACTGAAATGGCAGCGTATGCGATTCCTAAAGTCGTGAGCCCCAAGCCGGTCGCGCCGAATGAAGTTTTGTTGGTTGCCAGCGGGGATTTGCGCCAGTCAGCCAATGAAGTTTGCTGGCCCGCACAGGCCGGCATGGAAAAGAAGTTGACGGCAGCTTTTCTCGAAGAGGGGATCAAGCTGCGCCGCGCTCACCCGGTCGACCCAGTCTTGAAGCATGGCTTCATCCATTCGCAACGCATGGGAATGCAGGTCTTCGAGCAGATTCATCCCGATGCACCCATCGTGGTGGCCGAGTCTGTGTGGCAATACAGCGCCCATGTGCTCTCCGGATTGCTCTACCATCGCGGCCCTATCCTCACCGTGGCCAACTGGAGCGGCCAATGGCCCGGCCTGGTGGGCATGTTGAATTTGAACGGCTGCCTGCGCAAAAGCGGCGTTCCCTTTACGACTCTCTGGAGCAAGGATTTCACCGACCCACTCTTCAAGCGTGGGTTGCGGGAATGGATTAGAAACAAAACTTTTGTACACGACACCTCGCACGTGCATCCCTTCGATCCGGCCAAGGTGGGCGAGGCCGAACGTGCTCTCGGCACGGCGCTGGCCACTGAACTGCGCAGTAAAAAGGCGCTGCTGGGCGTATTCGATGAGGGCTGCATGGGCATGGCCAACGCCATTGTCGAAGACTCGCTGATGAACCCCGCCGGCATCTACAAGGAACGCCTCAGCCAGTCCGCGCTCTATGCCGCCATGCGCGAGGTCACCACTGAAGAAGCGCAGAAGATTCGCAAATGGCTCAACGCCAGTGGAATGCGTTTCAAAACCGGCCCCAATGAAGCCACCGATCTGACCGATGCGCAGATTCTCGACCAGTGCCGCATGTACATCGCCGTGCTGCGCATCGCCGATGAGTTCGGCTGCGACGCTGTCGGCATTCAGTACCAGCAGGGGCTCAAGGACCTGGCGCCCGCCTCCGATCTCGTCGAGGGGCTGCTCAACAACGTCGATCGTCCGCCTGCCTATAGCCGCGATGGCCGCGAGCTTTACTCCGGCCGTCCGCTGCCGCATTTCAACGAGGTGGACGAGTGCGTCGGCGTCGATGCGGTGGTCACCAACCGCGTGTGGACGGCCATGGGGCTCGATCCGGCCACCACTCTGCACGATGTACGCTGGGGCGAGCGCTACACTGCCAAGGATTTTGATGAGTTCGTCTGGCTCTTCCAAATCTCCGGCGCCGTTCCTGCCTCGCACCTCGTCGGCGGCTACAAGGGAGCCGTCAGCGAGCGACAGCCGTCCATGTATTTCCGCCTCGGTGGCGGCACGTTGAAGGGCGTTTGCAAGCCCGGCGAAGTGGTATCGAGCCGCGTCTATGTCGAGAAGGATCGTCTTAAGGTTGACCTGGGCCGCGCCACGGCAATCTCTTTGACTGAGGCCGAAACCAATCGCCGCTGGGCCGAAGTCACACCGCAGTGGCCTGTCATGCACGTGATCCTGCACGGCGTCGACCAGAATCAGTTTATGGCTCGCCATCCCTCCAACCACATCAGCGTGGCCTACGCGCCCTCAGCCCAGGAGGCCGACCGCGCCCTGGCCGCAAAGGCAACCATGTTTCACAAGATGGGCTTTGAAGTTCATCTCTGCGGAGTCCAACTGTAGCGCGGCAAATCGCTTGACCAACAGCCAGGGGCGAAGATAACAATAGAGACTTCGCTGATATACTCGCGCCGGGAGCGGACTTTCCAGGAGAAACTCGCGATGCGCCGTGTTGCGCTTATCTACAATCCGGTTTCCGGACAGCACTCCTATCGACGGAGTAAAGCCATCGACAAGGCGCTCGCCATCCTGTACGAAGCGGGCATTGAAGCGGAAGCGCTGCATACCTTTGCGCCCAACAGCGCCGCTGTGCTGGCCGAGCAGGCTGTGCGTCAGGGCTGCGACACGATTCTTGCCTGTGGAGGCGATGGCACCGTTCATGAAGTTCTACAGAGCCTGGTAGGCACCAATGTAGCATTGGGCGTGGTGCCGCTAGGCACTGCCAACGCGCTGGCATCGAATCTCGGCCTGCGCTCCTCTCCGGCAAAGGTGGTCCGCAAGCTGCTGACCGCCATCCCGGTGCGTGTTTCCGTGGGACAAATATCTTATCGCGACGCATCGGGCGCAATGCGCTCCCGCTACTTCACCGTTACCGCCGGCGTGGGTTTCGATGCTCTGTTTCTCTCCCAGCTCGATCCCGGTCTCAAACGGCGGTTCGGCTATCTGCTCTACCTGGTGGAGGGATTCCGCGTTTGGGTCACACATTCCTTTCCGCTTTTTGAAGCGGTCTTTGAAGAAAACGCCGGCGCCAAGCCGCGAGTGGAACTGATCTCCCAGCTTCTGGCGGTGCGCATTCGCGACTTTGGCGGCGTCCTGCACAATCTGGCTCCTGGCGCCACCCTGCACAAAGACGGGCTGCGCCTGGTGGCCTTCAAGACGCGCAGCCGCCTGGACTACTTTTTCTACGTCATGTCCGTCATCTTCGGCCGTCCCCGGTCCACGCGCGAGATTGAACTGCTCGATGCCATCTCGGTCGAATGCCGCCTGTGCAACGGCTCTTCGTCGCATGTCTTTGCGGAAGCTGACGGAGAATTGCTGGGCGATCTGCCGGTCCGCATTGAGATCGCGCCCCAGACCGTGACCCTGCTTATCCCGCCCAACGCAAGGCCCTGAAGCCGGAGCGCCGGCCAACCCCGCGCCTGATCCCTGTTCCCCTCGAAAAACGATGCTTGTTTCGTGCTTATCTCAGGTGTAGTATCGACTGGAAATGCTACTCATCGTGTTGTCTTGGCCTTGGTTTCTCCTGCGAATCCGCCATTGGTGGGAAATCGCAGTCATTGCCGGAATACTATGCCTTTTCGGGCTCTTGCTCACTTGCCGCGAAAAATTGAGGAAGTATCGCACGCGGGGATGGCCGACCACGCCTGGAACGGTGAGAAACATACAAGTTCGCAAGGTCAGCGGCGGTGCGAATGGCGTCGATTATTGGAAGATTACCTTCGATTACACTTACCGAGTCCAGTCTGAACATTCCAACTCTTATTCGTTCAATTGCATAACTGAAAACATGGCCGATGGCGCAGCCGCCGGACTCAAGGACAAAACTGTTTCAGTTCACTACAACCCGTCAAACGAGGGCAAGGCCATACTATGGGAGGACGAGGTTTGGGATTTATGGTAGGACACCTATTCGCCGGCTAAAAGGTAAGAGCGCCGAGAAATCCAAAGGATGGATTTCTAAAGCGTTTTCTAAATGTTGTTGATTAAAACCGATACTGTGGTTGACGCGACCTCATGGAGCGATGGCCCTGCGCGAAGCTAGAGCGGAAATCCAAAAGGGGCTTACTCTGCCTTTGCCGGCGCAACCACATACACATACTCGAGCAACGCATTTCCCGTGTTGGCCACGATGTGACGGGTCATGGGCGGGATATAAACCAGCGCCGGAGCCGTGAACGGCTGCCTGGCTTGCCCGTCGATCAGCGCGTCACCCTGGCCGTGCAGAATCACCAGGGCTTCTTCGTTTTTGCCGGTGGTGTGCCAGCCAACTGTCGCGCCGGGCTTCAGGCGTACAAAACCGCTGCGCATTCCTGTCGTTTGAGGAACCCCTTTGAGCAAAGGGCAATCTCCTTGCGAACATTCCAGCGGCACGGTCAGAGGCTGCGGTTTTGCCTGCTGCGATGAAACGGGCGTTGCTACCAGCATCAGTCCTGCTGCCATGCCTAACAAATATACCTGCAAAGTTGGTCTCAATCTTGGCTCCTTTGAAGACACTTTTGTCTATCTTGCTGTATTTCCCGCGGTTATGCCGGAGCACAGCCTTGAACAGGTAGAACAATTCAGTGTAGAACGCCGGGCATTTCGTTGACTCCAGGGCCTGATTCCGGTATTCTGAAGTCCTTGCGCGGTGTTGCGCCTGGGGTCTTAGTGTGTCGGGACTCCCATCGGTAGCTCTACATTGATGGGATATGTCAGCCCACACGGACCCGGCTGGCTGATGCCTTGAAGGGGATCGGCTGGAACAGGCTGCCGGCTGCTGGATTCGAGTTTTATAGGGCGCGAATCCGGCGCTGCCAGAGTTTTATTCAGGGCCAACCCGCACTCCTCACCCGAACAGATCTGTTTGGCAGTGGGTGGAAAATGGGCCCATGCGCTGGATTGGCGCGGGCAAGAGCGCTTTGCGCGGGTTTTTTGTTGGGCTTTTTTTATGCGTTTAGAGGGCAGGAGAGAGATGGGTACCTTTGTTCCGAGCGGCAAGAATATTGACCGCAAATGGTTTGTAGTGGATGCCAGCGGCAAGACGCTGGGCCGCCTGGCGACCAAGGCCGCCGACGTGTTGAGCGGCAAGCTGAATCCCCAGTATGTGCCGTACATCGATGTAGGCGATCACCTGATCGTGATCAACGCGGAGAAGGTCCGCCTGACCGGCCTCAAAACACAGAACAAGCTCTATCGCCGCTACACCGGTTTTCCCGGCGGGTTGCGCGAGGAGTCGTTCACGCGCGTGTTGAACCGCAAGCCGGAGCTGATTCTGGAGCAGGCCATCAAGGGCATGCTGCCTAAGAGCAAGATGGGCCGCCATATGGGCGCCAAACTCAAGGTCTATCGCGGCGACAAACACCCTCACGAAGCACAGAAACCGGTGGCGCTGGAAATTGGGTAAGAACAGCCGCTAGCTGCTAGCTTCTAGCTGCTAGCTTTGCATTTGATATTCGGGGTTTTTCGGCTTTTAGCTAGAAGCTAAGAGCTAGAAGCTAGGAGCTGAGAAGAGAATGGCAGATTTGGTTCAGTATTACGGGACGGGGCGGCGCAAGTCGGCAATCGCGCGCGTCTTTCTACGTCCTGGCACGGGCGAGTGGAAGGTCAACGGCAAGGCATTCGACGCGTACTTTGTGACCGAGCAGCAGCGCGTGGCCGCCAAGCGCACCCTGGCTCTGGTGGAAATGACCTCGAACTTTGACGTGGTAACCACCGTTAAGAGCGGCGGAGTATCGGCGCAGGCCGATGCCGTCAAGATGGGCGTGGCTCGCGCGCTGGTGCAGTTCAATCCCGAGTTGCGCGCGGCGCTCAAGGCCGAAGGCCTGCTGACTCGCGACTCGCGCATGAAGGAACGCAAGAAGTACGGGCAGAAGGGCGCCCGCAAGCGGTTCCAGTTCAGCAAGAGATAGTTTTCAGTGGTCAGTTGTCAGTGATCAGTTTTCAGTGCCCGGCGGTTCGAGGTTTCTGACAACTGAAAACTGATAACTGATAACTTGCTTTACCAAATTCCCGCAATAGCGGGTTCAATCCGGGCGCTGGCATCGACCACCCGGATGCAATCCACGAAGGAGGCCAATGGCCACGATCACAATGAAGGAGCTGCTCGAAGCTGGAGTACACTTCGGGCATCAGACCAAGCGCTGGAATCCCAAGATGAAGGAGTACATCTTTGGCGAGCGCAACGGGATCTACATCATCGACCTGCAGAAGACGCTCAAGCTGTTTAAGGAAGCGTCAAAGTTCATCACCGAGCTGTGCGCCAGCGGCAAGACGGTTCTGTTTGTCGGCACCAAGCGTCAGGCGCAGGAAGCCGTGGCCGAGGAGGCCACCCGCGCGGGAATGCCCTACATCAACCAGCGCTGGCTGGGGGGCCTGCTGACCAACTGGGTGACGGTGCAGAAGTCGGTAAAGCGCCTTCAGGAGATCGATGAGATGGCCACCGATGGCCGCTACGAGTTGCTGACCAAGAAGGAAGTGATCAAGCTGGAGCGGGAGCGCAAGCACCTGCAGACGAACCTGGCCGGCATCAAGACGATGAAGCGCCTGCCGGACGCGCTGTTCGTCGTCGATTCCAACAATGAGATGATTGCCGTCAAGGAAGCGCGCAAGCTGGGCATTCCGGTGGTGGCGGTGGTGGATACCAACTGCGACCCGACGGTGGTGGATTATGTGATTCCCGGCAACGATGACGCGTTGCGCGCCATTCGCCTGTTCACCTCGAAGATCGCCGACTCGGCCGCCGAGGGCGTGAACCTGGTGGGCGACAAGGCCTTTGCCGAGGAATCGCCCCTGCCTGAAGCAGAGGCTGAAGCTGCGGCCGAAGATGCCGCGCCGGTTGAGGATGTGGACCTGGAAGCGGCTTTGGGCGGCGGCATCCGCAAGGCGCCCGCCGCGGTGGCGGCGCTGGACGATGAAGTCGACGTGGCCGAGAGTGTGCGTTAATTCTTGTGCGGAAAAGTTTTCAGTTGTCAGTTTTCAGTTGTCAGTAACAACGAGACTGGCAGGGAGGCGACTGGTCTGACATAGGCCGGCTACTGAAATCTGACCACTGATAACTGATAACTGGAAGAGAGAGAATACAGTGAGCGAAAAGATTGATGCCAAGCAGGTAAAAGAATTGCGGGAAAAGTCCGGGGCACCCATGGGCGACTGCCTGAAAGCGTTGCAGGAGACCAAGGGCAACATCGAGGAGGCCTTCGTGGTGTTGCGCAAGCGGGGCATGGCCTCGGCGCAGAAGAAGGCCGCACGCACCACCAACGAAGGCGCGGTGGGAACCTATATTCATGCCGGCGGCAAGATCGGCGTGCTGCTGGAATTGAATTGCGAGAGCGACTTTGTGGCCCGCACCGAGGACTTCCAGGAGTTGATGAAGGACATCGCCATGCACATCGCGGCCAGCGATCCGCGCTATGTGAAGCCGGAGGACGTAACCGCGGCCGATCTGGAGCGCGAGAAGGATATTTATCGCGCACAGGCCGCTACCACCGGCAAGCCGGCTCCGGTGATCGAGAAGATCATCGAGGGAAAGATGGCCAAGTTTTACGAGGAGGTCTGCCTGTTGGAGCAGCCCTTCATCAAGGACCAGACCATAAGCATCAAGGAGCTGATCGGGCAGAAGGTGGGCAAGCTGGGCGAGAACATCACCGTGCGGCGCTTCGCTCGCTTCAAGGTGGGCGCGCCCGACTGGACGGTCGCCATGACCAAGCCCGTGGAAGCGGCAGAGTAAGAAATAGGGACCAGGGACGTAGGAACTAGGAATTGAAACGGCCCGGGGCTTCAACTCCGGGCCGTTTGTGTGTGCAGAGTCCCTGCCACTAAACATGAAAGGCAGACACAGAACTCAATCTGCATCTGCCTTTCCAATCCTGATCTTGAAAGCATACGTCTCACGCGTTGAGAGCGTCAGACAGGTTGCGACTTACACTACGGGTATGGTGTCTCTCATCGAATTCAACTCCTTTAAACTACCCTTCTCAATAAGAATAATTCCGTGAGGGAGAATTGTCAAGCCCCCCGGCGGCTAGCTTTTCCCATAAGCTTAACGAAATCAACATCTTGCTTGAGCGGGGCCAAGTCATGATCATCCTTCGCCGCTTGCCGCAGGCCGGGGTTGAGGCGGAAGGCGGATTTGAGGTTTTTAAGCACATCGCTTTTCAGGCCTTTCGCGTTGAGCAGCGCCTGATAACAAGCTTTGTTGTAGATCGGCTCGCCCTTGTCCGGCAGCAGGGTGATGGCTTGGTCGGCGTAGGCAAGGGCCTCCTTCAGCAGCTTGTCCCGGTCTGGCTGCCCGGTCTGGGAGGCTTGTCGCTTGAGAATCCGGGCCTTGGTCATCACGGCCAAGCCGTTATTGGGGTCGTTCTTGAGGGCTTCGTCAATGGAGGCCATCGCCTTGTCGAGCTGGTTCGCGCTGATGGAGGCTTCAGCCGACAGGATGACGGAGGCTTTAGCGGGCATAATCTTGTCGGCAGCCTGCTTGAGCCGCTGCAGGGTGTCCTTCTGTTGTTCCAGCTGCATAAGCTGCGCATTCAAATCGCGTGAGAAATAGATCGTTGTCCACACGTAGCAAAACAAGAATCCTAGCGTGAAGTAAAAGATGAGGATCGTCAGCCCTGCCGCTTGACCAATGAAGAGGGATTCCGCACAGGAAGCGCCGCCTGCGAAGGAGGCTGGCAATAATCCATACGCCAGATAGTACGACAGCTTGCCCAACATAATCGGGATGGATCGCAATTCAACCAGTCCCACGCCCACAATGATTTTAGTCAGCCAGTCAGAGATCTCGACCAGGTTCTCATTGGGCGGAGCCGGGTTGGTTTTCACGCCCGAGTCAGGCGTTTGGGCGTCTGTCGGCTGGGCTGTGTTGGTTTTCCCCTTTTGTCCGCCCACGCGCGGTATGGCGAAGATAAATCCCAGAAGGAAGCCGCTCAGCAGAGCCGCTCCTGCCGCCAGCATCCCCACGCCAAAGATACGGAGTAACTGTTCGGATGCCCAAAAACACAACGAATAGAGAAAGATAAGGAAGCAGCCGACCGTAGCTAAACGCACCATTGCGGAGAGAAAAAAGGCGGTTTCCGGACTTGCAGTGCGGTAAAGAGAAGAGATGTGGCTTATCGTTCCATTTTCTTTATCGCGGCCATTGTCATTTCCATCGGGATTGGACGGCATGCCTGATTCCTCCCGGAATATTTTGGAAGTACTATAGCATACTGTGGGCTGGAATCTCCATGCGGTTTTGCTCCGCAATCCAGAGCTGTTTGCGGTTACGTTCGCATTACGTGGGGCAAGATGAACCACTGCCGGTATGCGATACTCAAATCGGTATGTATAAACGCATCGTTCTCAAGCTATCGGGTGAGGCGCTGGCAGGCCCGCGCGGTTTCGGGCTGGATGCCGGCAAGGTCGCCGAGATTACCGGCGAGGTCGTCGACGTGCACGCGCTGGGCGTGGAGATTGGCGTGGTGGTGGGCGGAGGCAACTTCTTTCGCGGCGTGGCCGAACATGCCAAAGAGATGGACCGCGTGAGCGCCGACAACATGGGCATGCTGGCTACCGTCATCAACGCCATCGCGCTGCAAGACGCCCTGGAACAACGCGGCGTTGCCTGCCGCGTGATGAGCGCCATCTTCATGGACCAGGTCGCCGAGCCGTACATCCGCCGCCGCGCCGTGCGCCACCTGGAAAAAGGCCGCGTGGTGATCTTCGCCGCGGGCATCGGCAATCCCTTCTTCTCCACCGATACAGCGGCCAGCCTGCGGGCCATGGAGATCAAGGCCGACGTGCTGCTGAAGGCCACCAAGGTGGAGGGCGTCTACAGCGCAGACCCGGTTCTGGTAAAAGACGCCGTCAAGTACGACCACATTACCTACATGGAAATACTGCGCCAGGGCCTGAAGGTGATGGACCTGACCGCCGTGAGCCTGTGCAAAGACAACAACATGCCCATGATCATCTTCAACATGAACCAACCGGGAAACATCCGGCGGGTAGTGCTGGGCGAAAAAGTCGGATCGCTGGTGACGGCGTAAATACAGTGAACAGTGAACAGCAGACAGTGAACAGTAAAAGCCCGGTGGTCGTAACTGACCACTGTTCACTGACCACTGACCACTGTATAGAAACACACAAGCCAGCACGGCTGGATGCACTGACGGGCCTGCGCTGCCTGGCGGCCATCAACATCGTCCTTTTTCATTTTTCCAATCCACAGACGTTTGGCTTTCTGGGGCCGGTAGTCAACGCGGGCTATGTCGCGCTGGGCCTGTTTTTTCTGCTCTCGGGTTTTGTGCTGGCCTACAACTACTCAGATGCAGCGCGAGCTGGCACGCTGGGTGCGGTGCGCTTCTGGAAGGCGCGCTTCACGCGGCTTTATCCCATCTATCTGCTGAGTCTGCTGATGAGCTGGCGAATGGTGACGGTGGAGTACGGCGCTCACACGCACCAAATGTTCTGGACTGGCATGGTGTTGACGCCGCTGCTCTTGCAGGGCTGGGTTCCATCGCTGGCCACCTTCCTGAACACGCCCGCCTGGGCGATGCCCGCCGAAGCCTTTATGTACGCGCTGTTTCCCTGGCTGGCCAAAGTCAAACGGCCTGCAACGGTTTCGCGCAATTTGCTTCTGCTGGCTGGGGTGTGGGCCGTGGGCATGGTTCCCGGCCTGCTATACATGATCTTCCAGCCAGACGGTATCGCGCATCCTGACCGCTGGAGCTACGGATACTGGTTGTGGGCGCTCAAGTACACGCCGCTGCCGCATCTGGCCAGCTTTGTCTTCGGCATTCTGCTGGCTGGCCTGGACGCGCTGGCGCCGCGCGCCAGCCGCCTGCGCCTGCTGCTGGGGCTGGCCGGCTTTGCCGGGGTCTTCGTCCTGCTGGAGATGGGGCCGCTGGTTCCCTACGTCCTCCTCCATGACGCCCTGCTGATGCCTCTGTTCGGCTGCATCGTTTTGGGGCTGGCAGGAGAGAACTGGCTGGCGTCTGCCTTCAGCGTGCGCCCGCTGGTTTTTCTGGGCAATGCCAGCTACTGCCTTTACATATTGCACTTCAACCTGTGGAACTGGATTCACGACACCCATCTGTTGGACCGGCTGGGAGTAGTGCGCTTCGACCCGTGGCTCAGCTTCGTATTTCTGGTTGCCGTGGCCGTTGCGGCAATGTTCCTGGTGGAGAAGCCCGCGCAGCGGCAACTGCGCAAGTGGATGGGAGCGTAAGAAATGCCCGCAGACACCGACTTTCCCGTCCCCATGCGCGCGCTGCTGGCCGGAGCGCGGCGCAAGCAGTCCTCATTGCTCGATCTCTTACAAAAATTAGTTAGAGCGGAATCGCCTTCGGACGACAAGACCGCCGTGGACGCCTGCGTTGCGTTGGCTGCTGCCCACGCCCGAGGCTTGGATGGGCGCGTCAAGCTCCATCGCCAGCGTGGCTTTGGAGATTTGCTGGAGGCGCGCTTCGAGCCAAAATCCAGAGCTGCGCGCCGCACGCTACTGCTTGGCCATCTGGACACTGTTTGGCCTCTGGGGACGCTCAAGACTATGCCCTGCCGCCTTGCCGAAGGCCGGCTCTGGGGTCCGGGCACGCTGGACATGAAGGCGGGCGCGGCCATGGCCTTCACCGCCATCGAAATGCTCACCGAAGCTGGCGTGTTGCAGAACGAAATCATCTTGCTGCTTACCAGCGATGAAGAAGTCGGCAGCCCGGCCTCGCGGCCTGTCATCGAGCGGCTGGCGGCGGAGTGTTCCGCCGTTTTCGTCCTGGAGCCTGCGCAGGGGCTGGCCTATAAGACCGCGCGCAAAGGAACCGGGCTCTGGCGCATCGACGTGACCGGCGTGGCCGCGCACGCGGGCGTTGACTTTGAAAAAGGAGCCAGCGCCATCCTGGAGCTGGCCCGCGTCGTCAAGACTGTCTCCGGCTGGACCGACCTGAAGCGCGGAATCACGGTGAACGCCGGTGTCATCGGCGGTGGCACAAAGTCCAATGTTATCCCCGCCCAGGCATGGGCTGAAGTTGATTTACGCATTGTCCGCAAGGCGGACGGCCCGCGCATGGAACAAAAATTTGCCGCGCTCAAGCCTTCCGACAAGCGCTACGCGCTCGACGTCCATGGCGGCATCAACCGCCCGCCGATGGAACGCACCCGCGGAACCGTACAGCTTTTCCGCACGGCCAGGGAGCTTGCCGCCCAGCTTGGTTTTGCGCTAGAAGAAGCCCGTAGCGGCGGCGCCTCCGACGGCAACTTCACCTCCGCTCTGGGCATTCCCACCCTGGACGGCATGGGCGCGGTGGGAGAAGGCGCGCACGCCCGCCACGAGTCCATCCTGGTGGAGCATCTGGCCCCCAGAACCGCCCTGCTGGCGGGGCTGCTGGCGAGATGCTAAACCACCGCGGCGCCTGATAAACTTCCAACAAGCACCAACTGGAGTTTTGACAACACATGAAACATACAGCTTTGATTTTGTTTTTAGCGGCCAGCACCGCGGCCGCAAGCGCCCAAACCGTTGCCAAGCCTGCTGCTCCGGCAGCCAAACCCGCCACCACAGCTACCAAGCCTACACCCGCCGCATCCGCTGCCCCGGCCACAAAAACCGTTGTCGCAACCTCTCCAACGGTCGCGGCGATCATTAAGGCGCCCGCCGGAATTCTTCAGCATCCCGGAATTCAAAAACCGATCTTTACGGTTGCTCTGCGCTACCAGGATATTGAGATCGGCACCGGCGCTGTGGCCGAGCCCAACAAGCTGCTCAAGGTCTACTACACCGGCTACCGGGCCGCCGACGGAGTCAAGTTCGACTCCTCCGCCGACCACCGGATGCCGCTGAGGGACAGGGAGGGCAAGCCGGTGATGGGCGAAGATGGCAAGCCCAAGCTCAGCGACCCCCAAGCCTTGCCGGTTGTTCAGGGAATGGGCATCATCGTGGGCTTTGAGCAAGGCTTTACCAACATGAAGGTCGGCGGCAAGCGCCGCATCTTCATCCCCTGGCAACTGGCTTATGGAACCCGCACCATCCCGGACCATGACCCGGAACATCCGGGAATTCCCGCGAAATCCGACCTGATCTTCGACGTCGAATTGGTTGAAGTGGGCGAGATGCCCCCCATGCCGGCTCCCATGCAGGCCCACCCGCCAATGGGCGGGGCGCGCCCCATGCCTGGCGGTCCACGTCCCGGCGCACCAGGAGCGCCAGGCGCACCTGCCCAGCCCGGCGCACCAGCTGCGTCACCTGTGCCAGGCGCAGCGCCTAAACCGCCTGCTCCGGCAACGCCAGCTTCTGCGGCAACGCCAGCTGCTACTCCGGCTCCGAGCGCGGCGCCAGCCTCGGCAGCCACGCCAAATCCCGCCGCTCCTCCCGCTACGGCAGCTACTCCAGCTCCGCCGCCAACTACCCCTGTGGCGCCTCCGCCTCCGCCGAAGTAGCGTCAACAATCCCGTACCCCATCCTTGCCGCGATCCTGTACTGCGGCATGGATGGGGTTGTTATTTCTTCCTAATTGGGCTGGTTCTATCAGCCAGAAACTGAGCTAATCAGGAGAATCATCGCTGTTTAGGAGAATACGAATGAATCACCCAAACTCAATGGTCACTTAAGCCGCCAAACTTAATTTGACTGGAGCGTGTTTCAAAAACGGGTTAGCGGCTACTGGTTGCGATCCATCAGGGGCTGAAGCCCTTTGTTTTAAGGGTCTTTATCGGCACGACTGAAGTCGTGCCCTGACACAAAGCTGGTTTTTGAAACACGCTCTAGAAACGAATCAGGAACAGGATCGATGGTTGTTCATCACTGTACAATTCCTATATTCATCGGCACCGCAAAATCTGGAAACAAACGCTGCAGACAAGGTACGTCTGCGCGCAGCCGCATCGAATCAGATTCGAAGGGAAAAGAGAAGCCTCATGGAAAAGAGAAGCCTCATGAAAGTTAAGATTCATCTTGTGACAGCAGCGTTTTTAGCCGCCAGTCTTGTTGCTTCCTTTGGGCAAACAAGCAGTATCAATCCGCCGGTAAAGAAGCGTACCGCGAGCCATAAGGCCCAGACGCCGGCATCGCCCACCGTTGAGGAACAGATACAGGCGCTGCGCCGCGAGTTGCAGGGCCAGATTGACAGCCTCAAGAGCGACCTGGCCGCAAAGGATACGCTGCTGAAGAAAGCAGAGCAGGCGGCGGCTGACGCCCGGGCCGCGGCAATCCGCGCGGAAGCTGCCGCTATTGCCCAGCAGCGGGAAGTGAGCGACAACGCGGCCGCCGTGACCACCCTGCAATCCGCTGTAACCAGCCTCAGGGGCAATCAGGCGACGTTGGCCGTCACCGTCTCCGATGAAACGGCCAGTCTTAAAAATGTAATCAGCAGCCCCGGCGTTCTGCGTTACAAGGGCATCGGACTCACCCCCGGCGGCTACCTGGCGGGCGAAACTGTTTATCGCGCCCACGCTACCGGCGGCGACATTGCCACCGCTTTCAACACGCTTCCTTATGAGCACGCGGATGCCTATTCGCTGAGCGAGTTCTATGGCTCGGCACGTCAGTCGCGCATCAGCCTGCTGGCCGAGGGAAAAACCAGCTGGGGCACCCTGCGCGGCTATTTCGAGGGCGACTTCCTGGGCGCCGGTGTCACCTCCAACAACAACCAGACCAACAGCTACGTATTCCGCCAGCGCGCGCTTTATGCAGAAGCCGAAACCAACAGCCGCTGGGACTTTTCCGGCGGGCAGATGTGGTCCCTGGCCAATGAAGGCAGCAAAGGCATCGCCAGCACTCCCAGCAACACCCTCACGCCGCTGACCATCGATCCCAACTTTGTTCCCGGCTTTGTTTGGTCGCGTCAGTACGGCTTTCGCGTGACCAGGAGCTTTGACAAGGCGGCCTTCGGCATAGCGGTGGAAAATCCTCAACTCCTCTACACCGCCTCACTGGCAGGCAACACGCCCTACGCCGTTCTGGGCAGCGCAGGCAATAACGGCGGATTCTACAACGCATCCATCAGTTCCTGCACGCCCTTGACCGCCATCGTGAACTACGCCAACCAGGCGCAGACCGACTCGGGAGGCAACACGGTGAACATCGCCGTTCCTGTTTACAAGACAGTCAGCTCCTGCGCCAACATCACCAACATCTCCTTCAACCAGGCGCCTGACATCCTGGCCAAGGCGGCTTTCGATCCCGGCTACGGACATTTCGAGATCTTCGGCATTCTCGGCTTTGCCCATGAAACCGTCTATCCCGGCGAAACCACCAACAGCTACCTCTACGGCGGCTTTACCGACATTAAAACCGGCGTAATCGTGGCGCCCGCCCTCACCACCGCCAGTGCTTATTCAGACAGCATCCGGCTCGGCGGACTCGGCGCCAGCTTCCGCATTCCGGTAGTGGCCAAAAAGCTGACCGCCGGCGCCAAGGGCCTCTATGGACCCGGTGTGGGACGCTATGGCGCCTCGGTACTGCCGGATGTTACCGCCAATGCCAAAGGCGCGCTTGAACCCATACACAACCTCTCCGGGCTGCTTACCTTGGAAGCCACGCCGACTCCCCGCCTGATTCTCTGGCTGAACTACGGCGGCGATTACGCCAGCCGCGAGGATTTTGCCGGCTCCAACGCCACCTCGCTGGGCGCGCCCACGGCCGCGCAAAATACCAGCGGCGTGTGGGGCGGCACGTGGGCCGTTCCCGCCGCCGCAGCCGTCGGCTACGGTTCGCGGCTACTCTCCAACTCCGCCTGCAACACCACCACTGCTCCCGGCTACAACGGCAGCTCCACCGGCTACTACCCCGGCGCATCCTGCGGCGCGCAAACCCGCAGCGTGCAGGAGATTACCGGAGGCTACTGGTACGACCTCTACAAGGGCGACCGCGGCCGACTCCGTCAGGGCTTCCAGTACGGCTACACGGTCCGCGAAGCCTGGTCCGGCGCGCCTCTGACAACCGGAGGCGCGGGCGTGGGCGCCAAGGGCATCAACAACATGGTCTGGACCACCTTCCGCTACTACCTGCCGTAAGGCGTGGATAATAAATATCCAGGGCAGGACGATGAATAGCGCGCGGAAACAACTCGAGCTGATTGCCGCGCTGCTGGGCGAAGAGACAACCTTGTCGCTGGCCACCACCGGCGAGCAAGGCCAGGCCTGTGTGGCGCCGCTTTTTTACATTGTCGACAAAGAACTCTCGCTCTACTGGCTCTCTTCCGAAGACAGCCTGCACTGCCTGAACCTCGCCCGAACTCCCCGCGCCGCCGCAACCGTCTACCGCAACGCGGATAACTGGAGGAAGATTTGCGGAGTGCAGTTGCGCGGCGTGGTGAGCAAAGTAACCGAGCCGCAGCGCCGCGCGGCGCTGGTCAAAATCTATTGCGAGCGATTCAAGCTGGGGCGCGTGCTGCGCCTGGCTGTTCGCCAAAGTTATATTTATTGCTTCACGCCGGATTTTTTTCGTTACATCGACAACGCCTGCGGCTTCGGGTTTAAGTTTGAACTCACGCGCGGGCCGGAAGGTTGGAGCCTCACGAGATCAACCTCTTAGACATGCTCTCAATTCGATCGGTTTGTTCAGCGCAACGGCTTAATCGGGCTAGTGTCGTACCTCTTCAGAATTTCCGTGCACTGTTTCATCATTTCGTCGTTTCGAATCGCAGATTGCCTCTCAGCCTCGAGATACCTCACGTACAAAGAGCCCGCATCCTTGCTTACGGCGTGAAGCAACGACGATGCATCCGTACAACTTTGAGCTAGATGATGCAAGGTGTTGGCCTTGGCCGTATTCCCATTCTTCATCTGCGATTCGGCCTGCGATGATGCGGAACTGGCGCACAGCGCGGCGTTGCGAGATGCATCATCCAGCCATTGAAAGAAAGCGAAACCCAGCGGCCCATTAAACTCCTGCGGGTTGCTTTTGAGGGCATTCACAGCCGCTTGCAATGAAGCCGCCACCTGGCGATCGTTCGTGGCGGCGTCTTGAGCGCTCTTGCCTACCTGACTCTCTTGCTGGTCGATCAGTGGCTTGTATTGTTGAATCGCCTGCTCGGCCTGAGTGAGCATAAGATTGATTTCATACTCCGACGGAAAACTCTTATCGGTTTGCGCGTAAGCCGCAACCGCCATGCCGACGGCCAGAAGAACAAATGCAGAGGCACAACGAAACAAACTCATCGGAACGCTCCTCGTTCTAGTTGAACGACCATCACAGGAATCATACGCCCATGGGCTGGACGCCCTTATCAGTAATACGCCGGAAAGTTATCTGATGCATCCGGCTCTCCGCCTGGGACGGCCTTTTTGCATCACTCTTCCAACTTCTGTACTGCAGGTATATGATAGGCAATCATGTTAAGACTCAGCGCAGCGCACGCCCTTCTTCTGTCCGTTGTGATTCTTGCGACGGGCGCGGCCTCCGCGCAACTTTACAACTCCGGCGCCAGCCAGCAACCGGGCAAGGCACAGTGTAATGGCCTGGTAGGCGCCTGGACAGGACCCGATTCCACCATTGTCCTGAGCCGGGACGGCACCACGGTCATCGGTGGAATCCGCTATCGCTACACCGCGGACGCCAAAGCCATCACCTTGGTGGGCAGCGACGGCACCTTCCGCTATCCCTACCAGTTGAAGGGAGACGTGTTGACCCTTCTGATCAACGGCGCGGTCCAGACTTTCCGTTGCGGGACGCAGGGATCGATGCCTCAGGGGGCCGGCGGTGGCGGCAGTGGCGGAATGTCGGAGAGTCTTATGCTGTCGAGCGCCTGGTGCACCTTCTCCTACAACAAGATCTCCGGCTACTCCAATACCACCCGCTGGGTCTTTAGCCCCAACGGCACATACAGCAAGGGAGGCCGCGGCGAAGGCTACTCCAGCGGCTACGGCGGCACCATGGCCAGCCAGCACAACTCCGGCGGAGGAGGCCGCTGGAAAGTGGTCAATGGCCAGCTCTACATCGGCGATACGATTCCCCAGCCGGTGCAATCCGTGGTTAAGCACAACAGCAACGGAAGCCCGATTGTCGTCGTCAATGGGGTGGAATACTCGCGGTGCAAGTAACCGGCGCAAGCGGCGGGATGAGGTTATGCCGGAAAGATGTCTTGACACCCGCCTATCAGACCCAGTCTACAAGCCTCTTGCCGGGCGTAGCCAAAACGGCTACACTGAATGCAGGAGGCAATCCATGCGTCAAGTTTCACTGCGGGAGTTCCGAACGCGCGGCGCCAAGGCCCTGAAGGCCGTTCCGAAGGGGGAGACCGTGCTGCTGGCCGGCCAGCAGGGGCCGGCATTTTTTCTTGTTCCCGTCATGGGAGATGTTGCCGCTGAAGAATTGGAGTTGCGGCGGGCCATGGCGAAGGCGAGTTTACGGCAGTGTGCACGGCTTGCGGAACAATATCCGATCACCGATGAGGAGATCGAGCAGGAGATTGACGCGGTAAGAACAGCGCGGCTGGCCAGGGAAAAGAGCCGGAAGAGCTGATGAGGTTCGCCGTCTTCGACACCAACGTGATTGTCTCAGCGGGACTGAAGCTGGGCAGCGTGCCTTTTCAGTTGGTGATGGACTGGGTGTTGGCGGGGCAGGTGCAACTCGTGACCTGCCCGTCCATTACCGGCGAATATCGCGAAGTGCTCTGGCGGCCAACGTTTACGCGCCACGAGTTTCCTCCCGCGTGGCTGGAGTTACTGATCGAGAGCAGCTTGCAACTGCCCGATCCTCCGCCATGGCCGCATCCAACCCCGGACGTAAAGGACGCGATCTTCCTCGCCCTGTCCCATGCGGCGGGAGCCTGGCTAGTGACAGGGAATCTCAAGCACTTCCCGGAGCCTGCCCGAGCTGGCGTCATCGTGCTTTCGCCGGCAGAGTACCTGGCACATCTCGGGGAAGGAAGTTAGAAATTTGGATGGTTGACCGGGAAAAGGGAAACGGACGGCCGAGGGTCATGGTCTCTCAGGTCTGAAAATCCAGACATGGGGCACCTAGATTTATGACTGGTCAGATATGGGCTACCCGCCGGTGGCTCGGCCGTACGTCGAGATGACGTTCGACAACAAGACGCACTGGGTCGTAAGCTTCTACGTGGACGGGAAGTTTACCTGCACGACGAACCCGCGCATAAATTACAGGGACGTCATTCGGGTTTCGCTCGGTTCCGTCCCTAAGTTTGAGAGGAGAGATTATGAAACGTTTTTCTTCTTTACTGCTTGTGGTCTTTGCGCTGTGCACAGCAGCGTACGCCCAAACCGTCGTGCAAAAAGCCACCGCTGACTTTGGTCTGATGGGAAATTGGGCGTACAACTGCAGTGTAGCCGCAGGCGTGAACGGCAACGCCCGCTCGACAATTTCCGCCCAGGGCGACGTGGTAATCCAGCATATAGAGTTTGGCGCTGATCGCCAACCGAATGAATACAAGTGGATCGCCGCAGAGCGCATTGACGCGGGGCACCTGCGCGTTACAACAGTGATAGGAGACGAGACACTCGAGCTTGTCATTCGCAAACTAGACGACGGCAGAATGCAAACTGTTTCCAGCGTCACTTCCAGTGGAAAAGTGCTGATCAAAGACGGGCTCTTCTCCAGCGGTGAGCCAGCGCCAACCAGGGAGCGCTGCCAGTAAGCAGGAGGGCAGTATGACGCGAGTTTTCGATCTACCGGATTCGCTCGTGGAACGAGTTGAGGAGTTGGCGCGGGATAATGGCGTCTCGCTGGATGTTTGGGTAACCTCCGCGCTGGCGCAGAAGATCGGCGCGGTGGAGACTGCCGCGGCGTTTTTTCAGCGCAGGGCGCAATCTGGAGGCGCGGGCAAAGGGCTGAGTTCCTACCTCGACATCATTCCCGATAACCCTCCAATGCCGGGGGATGAGTTGCCGAGGGCTTGACAGTGCATTCGTCTACTGCAACACTTTAAGTATGGAAGTTCAATTCACCCCCGAGCAGGAAGCCAAGCTGGGTCAGATCGCCAGCGTGGAGGGGGTTGCGCCTGCGCGCCTGGTGCAGGATGCCGCGCTGCTGCTGATTGAAGACGACCGGCGATTCCGCGAGGGCGTGCGCAAGGGGATCGAACAGGCAGACCAGGGGATGTTCATCGAAGAGGATGAAATGGATGCCCGCGTCTCCCGGATGCTGAGTACCTGATGCGTCTGCGCTGGACCCCGGCGGCGGCGGACGATCTGGAATCGATCGGGAATTACCTTATTCAGTATCTTCCTGCGTTTGCGCAATCAACAATCCTGGAAATCTACCAGACAATCCTTACATTGCGTACCACTCCCTATCGTGGCCGCGCCGGACGGGAGGAAGGAACCCGCGAGTTGGTCTTGCCGCGCTTGCCCTACATAGTTGTTTATCGCGTAAAAGAGAACGATGTTGAAATCCTGCACATCTATCACGGCGCACAATACCGGCCCTGAGGACAGGGAAAAGGGAGACGGAGGGTCGAGGTTTGCGGTCTCCCAGTTCTGAGAATTCAGACTTGGGCCACCCGGCTAGCCCGCCTCGACCTGCTCTGACCATCCGTGTACACCTGCTCAGTTAGTTGCCCTCGTTGTAGGCCTCGCATCCATAGAACCCCGGCGCAGTCGCTTTAGTTGGGGGATTGTACTGAACACAGACGTGAGTATAATGTGCCTGCCCGCTGCGGACGTCTGTGTACTCTATCCTTCCATAGACAAAAAAGGTTATCTCCCTAGCGTCCAACCTCTTGAGTAACTCAACCGTCGGCTGATTACCCTGGATAAGTCCCGGGGCCATCCGGTCCTCGAGAATTGCGGTAAGCGAAGAAGTAATACCCGAGCCTGGGACAAGAAACCCTTGACTGAGCATCCCTGCATTGTTGTTGAACTTCGGCTCCTTGGGGAGCACCTGATAGAAACCAGCACTGCAAGAGGCAAACTGTATCGAGGCTGGGCGTCTCCCGCTGTTAGTAAAGGTGCAGTCGGCTCCAGGCGTTTTACCGATCTCAAAACCCGACACTTTAATCGTGGCACCAATCCACGGCCTGTCTGCTGCAAAAACATTGGCGTTGGACATCTCTGTAGCTTTCGCAAGCCGACTGGCCTGCCGAACGCTTTCCCTCAGCTCCTCCGCTTGCAGATTCAACTTATCAACCGCGATTCCGATGCCCAAATTAATCTTCTCAGCGCTATCAGCAAAATCTCTGGATGCTTTGGCACTCTTCTCAGCTGCCGCTTCGGTCTTCACAGCGGCATCCGCAAGGTTGTGTGTGTCGACTCCACCGCTGTGCATCTCTTTTAGCTGGTTTGCCAGGATCAATATGGTACCCGCGCTGGTAAGAGCCAAGAAAAAAGTGAAAACTGCCATCCATACTGTGGCCCTCGCGGTGAGACGCGATGCCTTCTCAGCGGGGTCTTCGCTATTCTTCTTGGCTGCGCGCCCATCCATCAAGCGCCTTACATATCCGGCTAACCAAGCCAAGCGATGGTGATGAGGTGCTCTCAATCGAGGTAAGGCCTTCGCGCCTATGTTTGTGTCGCTCAAGAGATAAACCTCTTTGAGAATTATTGTAACCCTCGTCTTTCATGGCCGGGAACGGGGAAAACCGCCGGGGCTTCCTGGGTGGGTGGCCCGCTACATCCCAGGTCCCGCTTTCGGAACCTGGGGCACTCAGTGCTTATTGACCGCAGCGGACGGTAGCTTATTCCTCTTCTTCCTCCACCGGCCGCTTGGCATTAGCCAGGATTTTTTCGGCGACTAACTGTGGGACATAGTCGTAGTGGTCCATCTCCATGCGGTAGCTGCCCTTGCCCTGGGTCATGGAAGTGAGAAGCGTGCCATAGGTCAGCATCTCGGCCATGGGGACTTGCGCGTTGATGATGGTTGTCCGGCCCTTGGACTCCATGCCGCCGACGCGGCCACGGCGGGAGTTGAGGTCGCCCATCAGCGTTCCGGCGAATTCGTCGGGAGCTTCGATCTCCACCTTCATGATGGGTTCGAGCAGGCAGGGCTTGCAGGTTTCCATGCACTTGCGGAAGGCGATGCGCCCGGCCATCTTGAAGGACAATTCGTTGGAGTCCACCTCGTGATAGCTGCCGTCGTAGACGGTGGCCTTGAAGTCGACCACCGGGTAGCCGGCGAGATAGCCGCGGGCGGCGGACTCGACGATGCCCTTTTCGACGGCGGGAATGTAGTTGCGGGGAATGGCTCCGCCGAAGATATCGTTGACGAACTCGAAGCCCGTGCCGCGCGGCAGAGGCTCCATGCGAATCTTGCAGTCGCCGAACTGGCCGTGGCCGCCGGTCTGCTTCTTGTGGCGTCCCTGGGCCTCGGCCTTGCCGCGGATGGTCTCGCGATAAGGCACCTTGGGCGCCTTCAGCGTAACCTCGGCGTGGTAGCGTTTCTTGAGGCGGCTGACGATGGCCTCGATGTGCGGCTGGCCAGCGCCGGCAATCAGAAACTCGTTGGTCTGCGGGTCGCGGAAGAAGCGGATGAGCAGGTCCTCCTCCATCAGCTTGTGGATGGCGGGGGCGAGCTTGTCCTCGTCGGCGCGGGACTTGGGCTCGATGGCGTAGGTCATGGCCGGCTCAGGCAGCTTGTGGAGATCGACCTGGATGTCGGAGCCTTTGACGCCGAGGGTATCGCCGGTGAGGGTGTCGCGCAGCTTGGCCACGGCGCCCAGGTCTCCGGCGTGCAGCTCGGGAATCTCGATGGCCTTGCGGCCCTGCATAACAGATAAATGAGAGAAGCGCTCCGAGCCGCGGCGCGTGTAGTTCTCCACGTTGGCGTCGTTCTTGATGACGCCGCTGATGACCTTGAAGAAGCTGATCCTACCCGCAAATGGGTCGGTCATGGTCTTGAAGACGAACAGGCCCAGCGGCTCGCTGTCGTCAATCTTGCGCGTGGACTTGCCGGCGTCGGGATCGTCCGCCGTGGGTTCGATGGCGGGATTGCGGACGGCCATGGGCGCGCGCTCAACAGGCGAGGGCGCATAGTCCTTGATGAAGTCGAGGAGGTGGTCCAGGGCCATGTTGGCCAGGCCGCTGGAAAAGAGCACCGGGAAGATGCGATCTTCACGGACTGCATCATGCAACGCGGCGATGAGATGCTCCCTGGTAAGCGTGCCGGTCTCGAAGTACTCCTCCATCAGCTCGTCTTTGCCTTCGGCCACCAGCTCGACCAGCGCCTCGTGGCGGGTCTTGGCGTCGGCAGCCAGGTTGGCGGGAATCTCGGCGGAGGACTTGCCGCGGCCGTCGCCGCCGGAGGTGTACTGCCAGGCCTCCATGGTCACAAGGTCCACCACGCCGTGAAATCCCTCTGCGCCGGAGATGGGCAACTGGACAGGCACGCAGTTGCGGCCCCAGCGATCCACCAGATCGTCGATCAGTGCGCTCAGCCCCTCGCCGCCGCCGGCCTTGGGGTGGTCCATCTGGTTGACCAGCACGATGCGGGGAACGCCAGCTTCGTCGGCATAGCGCCAGACGCGCTCGGTGACCGGCTCCACGCCATTTTGCGCGTTCACCACCACGAGAGCCGCTTCCGCCGGCAACAGGGCCGCGCGCGCTTCGTGGGTAAACATATGAAATCCTGGGGTATCGATAAGATTGATTTTCACGCCCTGCCACTCGGCAAAGGCGACCGCGTTCTGCATGGTTGCGCCGCGGGCTACTTCCTCTTCGTCATAAGCGGTTACGGCCGTGCCGTCGTCCACGCGGCCCTGTGTGGGGGTCATTTTGGCGGCATGCAGCAGAGCGGCGATCAGAGTGGTTTTGCCACTTTGCGCATGCCCCACTACAGCCACGTTGCGGATCTCACTTCCCTGGTAGGTTTTCATGGTGTTCTCCTCCACCTGCGGTGAGGCAGGCGGCCTTCGGCTGGTCCGCGCCAGGAAAAAGGCGCGGGAGTTAAGTTGATGGGATGACAACAACGGCCTTTGCCGTGTTTCGTCCGTATTTTGAGAAATGAATGGGAACAGGACAAGGAAACTCTATGGACGCCCCGAGGGGCGTCCAAGTGGCCGGATTGGAGGGCCACGTGTCCCGGTCTGCCGTCTACCTCATCCATAAAGGTTTGAGCCGGCGCCGTGCGGAGGCGGGCAGGATGAGTCCGCGGGCGTCACATGCTACGAAAATGGATGCTATCACACGCGGAGTGTGAACGTCCTGTGATTGGGGGCA
Organism: Occallatibacter sp.; assembly: GCA_050011175.1. Taxonomy (GTDB): domain Bacteria; phylum Acidobacteriota; class Terriglobia; order Terriglobales; family Acidobacteriaceae; genus Telmatobacter. The sequence goes on along the minus strand of JBEKJR010000012.1, from coordinate 44,817 downwards.
CCACCTGCGGTGGGGCCAACTACCTTCGGCTCGCCATGAATAGGCATGTGGATACTATTGCGCCACTGGCGCGGCTCAGGCTCCATCGGCGACAATCTTTCTTGTCATGAAAAAACTTACTCGCCGCGATTTTCTGCTCTCCACCTCGGCCGTAACGCTCGCCGCAACGGTCTCGCCCTCACTCTTTGCTTCGCCACGCCGCCAACGGGTTTTTGTCGGCTGCAAGGTCCCCGACGGCATTCTGGCCTTCGATTGGGATCCGGCCACCGCCGAACTGATTCCCGCCGGTGTAGCCGCGAAGTTTCCCATCGCGCAGTGGATCACCTTCTCAGAGGACCACAAATTCCTGTACGCCTCCGCTAGTTTGGAGAGCTTTAACGGTAAGCCGACCGGCGCGGTGGCCAGCTTTCGCGTGGTGGGGGGCAAACTCGAGCAGCTCTCCGCGCAGAATTCCGCCGGCACAGGCACCTGCCACGTGGCCCTGGACCGGACGGGCCGCGTGCTGCTTGCGGCAGACTACTCCGGCGGTTCAGCGGCCAGCTTTCTGGTGACCGATGGCAAGCTCAGCCCGGCCGTGTGGAGCGAGCACTACACCGGTCACGGTCCCAACGCCAGCCGTCAGCAGAGCGCCCACGCCCATTTTGCGTCGTTCTCACCCGACAACCGATTCGCCTACATGAACGATCTGGGCATGGATTGCATCCACATTTACACTCTGAACTCCGATACGGCCATGCTGACGCCGGCGGGAACGTATCATGCCCGGCCCGGCGCCGGTCCTCGCACGCTGCATTTTCACCCCAACGGCCACACCGCTTACTCGATCAATGAGCTGGATTCGACGGTGGACATGCTGGAATGGTCGAAGGCCGACGGGAGCCTGACACTCAAAACGCGCATCGAGCTTTTGCCCGCAGACTACCACGGCCTTACGAATGCCTGCGACACGGTGATCTCCAGGGATGGAAAATGTGTGTATTTCGCCAATCGCGGCAATAACTCTCTTTATCTCTTCCACGCCGACGCGAAGACCGGCAGCCTGACACCGGGCGGACGCTTCGATTGCGGCGGTAAGATTCCGCGCAACTTTGCGCTGGACCCCACGGAGCGCTGGATGCTGGTGGCCAATCAGGACTCGAATCTGATCAGTGTCTTCCGGCGTAACCCGCGAACCGGCGCGCTGGCCGAAGAAGGCAAGAGCTACGCGGCTACCGTGCCGATGTGCATTGTGTTTGTGTAGTGCAGGGAGTAGGGAATAGGAATAGAAAGCTGACCGGCCCACAAAGCCGTGCCCCATCCTTTCCGTTTGTTTCTGCGGAAAGGGTGGGAGCCGTACAAGGAACATGAAATAGAAAGCTGACCGGCCCACAGCCCCGTGCCCCATCCTTTCCGTTTGTTTCTGCGGAAAGGGTGGGAGGTCACTACCGCTAATCTGCTGTTTGTACATCCTCAATTAAACGGAGACAAGGGAGGAACTCCAGAACGAACTGCTTCTCGCCGCGCCGCAATCATCTCCGACTCGACCTCGACAATGCCTGCCTCGCCCAATGCCCAAGCGCGGAAGCTTGACCACGGCCACTCCGCCGGCTTAGTGCAGAGCCCGCGTTTCACCGGATTTCGGTGTATGTAACGAAGCTGCGTGATAAAGCCCTCGTAATTTCTTACATTGTGATCGTAATAACGCGTCTGCCAGAAGGGTAATTCTCCCGCGACCCTCTTGCCTTGTTTACGAGCTTGAATCGAAACCTTACTCTTCAACAACTGCACAGCCTTGGAAAGCATTTTTCCATCAGGCTCGCTCAATAACAGGTGAACATGTTCAGGCATGACAACGTAGCCATAAACGCGCATTTGGAAACGGCGTCGCGTTTGCTCAAGCGCAAGCAGAAATGTTTCCTGCATTTGCATTTGAGCTAGCAGCGGAAGCCGGTGATAGCAACTAAATGTGAGAAAGTGAGATTGCCCGGAGTGATGTAGACGCTTGAGTCCGTCGGGCATAGAAAACCTGCCGATCTACAAAGGTACTTACGAGCAATACTAACGCGAAGTTTTGTGGTTTCCCACCCTTTCCGCAGAAAAAAGCGGAAAGGATGGGGCACGGTGCTTTGTCGGCTGGTCTTGTCTTTCTGTTCCCTACTCCCTATTCCCTCGTTTCAAGCGTCCACCAGGACCGGGCTGCCGACTTCCATGTTCTTTCCGTCCGCCGCCGAGGTCACCGGCACGTGAGCCAGCTCCCAGGCCGAGCGATCTTTGAGCAGCCCGGAAACCAAAGCCGTATGCATGGCATGGCCGGCGCGCTCAGCCACCACGCGGCCCTCGATGCGGCGGCCGGCCAGCGCCAGGTCGCCGATCAGGTCCAGAACCTTGTGGCGCACATACTCGTCGGGAAAGCGCAACGGGCCGTTCTCCGGCCCGGATGCCCCCAGAATGATGATGCTCTCCGGCCCGGCGCCGCGGATCAGGCCCATGTCGCGCATCTTCTGCTCGTCGGCCTTGTAGCCGAAGGTGCGCGCCGGGGCGATGAATGTGCCATAGGTTTCGGCGGCCAGATCGATGCACGCGCTCTGCTGGCCGACGGGTGCAGGAAAGTCGATGGCATACTCGATGCTGTAACCGGAGCCGGGATAGATCCCGATAAACTTGTTCCCTTCGCGCACCTCAACCGCGCGCAGCACCCGGATGGTCTCCCGACGGCGGCGCTGGTGGCGGATGCCCACTCTCAGGAAGGCCTCGACGTAAGGCAGGGCGCTGCCGTCCAGGATGGGCAGCTCCAGGTTGTCCAGCTCCACAATTACGTTGTCCACGCCCATGCCAATGAGCGCCGAGAGCAGATGCTCGGTGGTCGAGATCAGTACGCCTTGCCGCATCAAGCTGGTGGCGTAACTCACTTTGGCCACGTAGCGGCCAACGGCGGGAATCTCAAAGTTGTCCAGTTCCGTGCGGCGGAAGACAATGCCCGATCCGGCCGGCGCGGGGAGCAGACGCATGGTCACTGGCGCGCCGGAGTGCAGTCCCACACCGGAAAACTCCAGGGGCGCGGCTATCGTCTGTTCCAGATGCGCGGGGCTCAGGTGCGCGTGATTGGCCAAAAAAACCTTCTTCCACGGCGAAGAATACCGTGCGCAAGAGTTAGATTAGACTTGAGAGGCCATCCCTGTCCTGTGGCATTTTTGCCACACTTTGCGCCAATCGAGCCATTCATTGAATCGCGGCTGCCGGTCCGAAGTGACACCCAATGCCGCAAAAGCCCAGCCGGTGGGGTTGGCTGGGCTTTCTGGCATGCGAAAAACTATGGCTTTTACGGGGTAACCGACTGCGTCGAATAGTTGCCGTGTGGAACGCCGATCACTGCTGTGGGTTTTGCCCCGGTGGGGTATGGCGTGGCCTCGGTTTGGTTCAGCGCGCCTGAGGTCGGGTCCAGCTTGAAGCCGGAGACGGAGTTGCCCAGGTAGTTGGCGGTATAGACAAACCGTCCCAGCGCCGGGTCGACCATAACGGCGAGCGGCTGGGTGTCAGTAGCATTGCTGCCTCCGCCGGCGGTGGCGCTCACCGTGGTCGTGGGTGCCCCGGTGGCCAGGTCGATTTCGTAGGGCGAGACCGTGGAATCCAGCGAGTTGGTGATATAGATGAACTGGCCGCGTGGATCGATAGTGATCGCAGTAGGTTCGTCCCCTGTCCTGAAGGGACCGTTGGGCAGGAAGCTCAACGAGCTGCCGCCGCCCAGAATCGCGTAGCCGATCAGCTGGTTGGAGGCGTAATCGGTGACGTAGAGATAGGCGTCAACGGGCGTAGCGGCGATAGCCGTGGGCTTGATGCCGGCTTCGTAGGGGTTGGCGAGCGCGGTTAAAACTCCGCCCGAACCGACGGTGAAGCCAAAGACCCAGCCGGGATTGGCAGTGCTGGTGATACAGGTCGTGGCAGGCGGGGTAGGGATGCAGCCGGGATTGTAAGCCGACTTGTCATAGGCCGTAATATAGACGCCGTTGCCGCTCACCACACTGTTATTGGCCAGCACGGTGATCCCGGTGGGAACCAGGACATCACTGCTATAGGAGGCGTAGGTACCGTAGAGACTGAGGGCTTTTGTGGATACCGCGGAGCCGATAGTGCCGGAAGAAAGCGAATACTCCGCCAGCGTCGCGCCACCGGTGCAGCTCAGTGTGGGATACGCGGTATTGGCGGCAGCGGTGCAAGACACCACATACAAATAGGTTCCGGCCGAGTTCACGGCCATGGCAATGGGTGTGGTGGTCAGCGTGAGCGTGTCCTTGGCCGTCAGAGTGCCGTTCGTGGCTATGGCGAAGTGGACAATCGAGCCGCCGGATGGAGGGGTTCCTTGGTGGGCGACGTATAGATTCGCATAACCGGGGGTAACGACCATGGAAACCGGGTTCACTCCGCCCGAGGCCACAGTCGGTGCTGCCGTGCGCAATGCGCCGGACTGAGAGTCTACCGCGAAGGTCTGGATCTGTCCGGCACTTGATGTCCCCGAGCCCGCGGAACAGGCCACGAAAACATAATCGATGGTTACAAGTGCACAGGCAGAGAAAAAGGCGGCCACTAGAAGGCCGATGGCAGAGACCAGAAAAAGCTGGCTCAATTTGCTGAACTTCATGCGCTTCCTTCGTCGTGGGCTTGTTACGTGCGAGCCCAAAGAAAACTGGTTATGTTGCCCCATATGCATTGTAAAAGCCCCATACGGGGTGTTGCTAGAGTGCCCGGCAGAGGGCGGTTACCCAGAATTACTTATGCGTGCTGCCGTGCGGAACCGCGGCCACGGCCGTCGGCTGGGCGTTGGACGTGTAAGGAGAGAGCTGCGTGTTGATGAGCGTTCCGGCAGTGGCGCTCAACTCAAAGTCGGAGACGTTATTGCCGAGAAAATTAGCGGTGAATACAAAGTGGTTCTGTGATGGGTCAATGCCTATGGCCACCGGCTGAATTCCCGTGGAGTAGGTGCCGATGCGGGTGAGCGCTCCGCTGCTGCTGCTGATCGAATACGCGCTCACCGTGCCATCCAGCCCATTGGCTACGTAGGCATACGGGTAGACGGAATCGACTGCGATAGCGGTGGGTTGATTGCCGGCCGGAAACGGGCTGCCCGATAACGAAGTCAGCAGGCCCGACGCAAATGAGAAGCCGCGAACATTGCCGCTGGTGAAATCCGTTACGTAAACATAGGTGCCCGTGGTTTCCGTGACGCTGGCGATGGCCGAGGGATGGACTCCCGCGGTAAAAGGCACGCCGCTATTGAGAGGTGTGAGCGCGCCACCGGAGCCGATAGAGAAGCCAAAGACATAACCGGCGTTGGGCGTCACGGAGGAGTCATAGGCCGTAACAAAGAGGTCGGCGCCCGATTTCAGGACGTTGACCGCGGTCGGCACGATGATATGGCTGGGGTTGCTGGGCAGGGTCAGCGGCCAGTAGTCCGCGCCAATGCTCGTATTGGTTAATGGCGTTCCCGGCGCGCCGGCAAGCGTTGCGCTGGAGCCGCTCCCGGAGGCAACCGACAGGGGAAAGACACCTACAGACCCTGGACACGGGGCCGCGTTGGAGCAAGCTGGCAGGGGCTCGTAGGTGTCCACGACAAACAGGTTCGACCCGCTCACGGCAACGGCCAGCGGATAAATCCCAGGCGTATTCACGGTGTTCTGCGGATAGAGCTTGCCGTCATTGCCAATCAGAAACTGAACGATGCTGTTGTCGTCCTGATTGACCACGTAAAGCATCGTGTTATCCGAGGAGATGGCTTCGGCCACTGGATTGCGCCCACCCGAGGGGAAGGGCGAGCTGGGGATCTGGCGCATGGCGCCGGAGATCCCGTTGATCTCGAAGACGTCGATTTCGCCGTAATTGTTGGACCCCGCGGCCCTGGAACTGGTCACGAATACGAAATCCACGGTGGCCGAACTGCAAGCGGTGATCAGTACTGCCGCCAGGAGGCTGGCCGCGGAGACCAGCAGAAGCTGGCTCGATTTGTTGAACTTCATGCGCATCTTTCGTCAGTGGGCCAATGGCTCCGGCCCCTAAAATTCATGTTTGGAATCGAACCCCAGGGCGTTCTGAAAACATCGTGTCCTGTAATTCGGCTGCGTTCATGAGTACTGCGGGTCAATCATTGTCTGGCATTGCCTGGAGCGGAGGTCATCCTCCGCTCCAAGCGCATCTGTATCAAGCAACGGCTCAGTTCGTGCGTCCATCCACCAAACACCAGGTGGGCGGACCAGTCAACGTATACTCCGAGGGCGCCTTCGTCGACTGGGAAAGCGGCCTGAGGGTGCCGGCGTTTTGGTCGATAGACTGACCGGTTACGCTCGAATCATTGAAGTTGGCAGTATAGAAGAACTGATTCGAGGGATCCTCGACCAGGCACTGCGGTCCGGCTCCGGTTCCGAAGCCAATGGGCGTGCCTGCCATTTCGGTGGGCTGAAACGGACTGTTGATCACGTAGCCGGTAATTCCGCTTTGTGCCGTTCCCGAACCCGTGACGTTGTTCCCCTGGTTGGCCACGTAGAACCACTTCCCCTTGCTCTCCGGCACCAGGTAAACGGGGTTGGATTGGTTTGGGTCATCGGGAATGGGGCCGCTGGTAGCTGCCAACAACGCGCCATTGCTGCCCAGCGTGTAAGGCAGAATCTGGCTGGCCGTGCCGGTAGGATTGGGGCTGGGAGCTTCATTGTCCAGCACGAAGACGTAACCACCACCGGGCACGATGGCGGTTCCCTTTGTAATGTTCAGCTGATTGGGGCTGTTCTGGGTCACCGTCAACTGCCCGTTACTGGTATTGACGACATACGGGAACGTGATTGCGCCGCCGGTGTATGGATAAGAGGTAGAGGCGGTGGCGTTAGTCCCACTCATGGTGATGAGGGATCCACCGGCCATTACAAAGTCGACGGGATTTACTGGAACCGGGAAGTAGGACAGTGGGGTGCCACCGCCGCCGGCCGCGGTCACCTGGACATTGACGACCAGTTGCAGACGCCCGGTGACCCCGTTGACCTGAAACGCGGTAATATCGCCGCAGGTTGTGGCGCCGGTCAGGGCAGCCGCACAGTTGGGGTTCGGGTTCGTCGAGCTGGACGGAGCGCCATTGTAAAGGGAATCATGTTCCAGCACGTAGATGTAGGATCCCGAACTGTCGGAGATCATGCGGAACGGATTCAAACCTTGCGTGTAGAAGGTTTCCTGCGGCGTGAGGATGCCGTTGGCGCCTATGGCGAACTGCGTGATGTTGGAGTTCTGGCAGGGGTTCGCGGTGGTGCAGTTGGCGCTGCCCGAGGCGGTCACGCCCCGGTTAAGAACATAAAGAAAGCGGCTGCCGGTGAGCAGGACGGCCCGCACCGGATTGGCGCCGCCGGAGGAGACAGGCAGCCCGTTGATGGTCGTCAGCCTACCCGTGTTGTGATCGATCTTGAAACCGGAGACGATGCCGTTGCCGGTAGTCGAGGCTGTCACCGTCCCCGTCACATACAAATAGCCGACCGAATAATCCTGGATGCAAGACGTAACGCTGAAAATAACGCCAGCAGAAAGGGCGCTTATCAGAAGGGCCTTGCCGAATTTCGTGAACTTCATGCGATTCCTTCATCCTGGTCAGGCGTGCGCCGCCAAGTTTGCTAGTTCCACAGCATAGCTGGGTTGGGACGGGTCCCTGTTGCATTGTAAAAGCCCAGGGTGGGTTGTGCCTAGTTTTAGCCAGAGACTGGTCAAATACAAGGCATTTTCCCTGGCCACTCAGCCTCGGAAGCGACAAAAAACCTCGCCTTCCGGTCTGGACGGTCCAGTTTCATGCCTGAGGGCTGCGATTTGGACTCCCGGACGGTGGGAAACGTCAACCCGCGGCACCGGAAAAGACACCTCTCCGGCTAGCCTGGCCGGTTCTGGCATCCTCTGCCCCTAGGCTGGAGTCGTGGCTTGGCCGCGCCACAACTCCAGAGTAGGGATAAAGGCCTGAACAGGTCTACCAGACCCGGCAGGATGTCGCCGGGAACATGGGCTGGCCCTTGGTGCAGCCAAAGGCCTTGCCGAATTGATCGAAGTTCTGCACTGCGCCGTTAACACGCCAGCGGCCGGGCGAGTGGGGGTCCACTAGCGCCGCCTGGCGGGCCGACTGCTCGGTCTGATTCTGGCACCACACCTGGGCAAAGCCCAGGAAGTAAAGCTGCGCCTCGGTGTAGCCCCCGTACTTATCGCCCTTGTCGTCGATGCTCTTTTTCTGCGCCGCCAGCGTGTCCAGCAGCGCCATGTAAGCGATGCGCAGGCCGCCGTTGTCGGCCGTGTTCTCGCCCAGAGTCAGCTTGCCGTTCAGCTTCTGCGCGGCTACGTCGTCATGCGCCGGGGCGGCTTCAAAGCCGCTGTACTCGTTGGCCACGCAATCGGTCCGCTCGGTGAAGGCCTTGCGGTCCTCCGCCGTCTGCCACTCGCGCAGGTTGCCCTGCCCGTCGTACTTCGATCCCTCATCGTCGAAGCCGTGGGTCATCTCGTGACCGATCACCACCCCAATGCCGCCGAAGTTCACCGCCGGGTCGATGGTGAAGTCAAAGAAGGGCGGCTGCAGGATGCCGGCCGGGAAGTTGATGTCGTTCATCGATGAGTTGTAGTAGGCGTTGACCGTGGGCGGCGTCATGCCCCACTCTTTCTCGTCCACCGGCTTGCCAAGGTGATCGAGGTTCCAATTGCGTTCAAAAACAGCGCTGCGGTGCAGGTTGCCGATCAGGTCGTCGCGCTTCACCTCCAGCGCCCGGTAATCGCGCCACTTCTCCGGGTAGCCGATCTTGTTGCGGATCATCGCCAGCTTTTCTTCAGCCGCCTTCTTGGTGGCGTCGCTCATCCAGGGCAGGGTCTTGATGTCGTCGCCCAGGGACTTTTCCAGAGCAGCCACCAACTGGTCCATGCTGGCCTTGGCCGCGGGCGGAAAATTCTTCTTCACCCAGTCCTGGCCCACCGCCTCGCCCAGCGCGCGGTCGGTCATGATGGTGCACTGCCTCCAGCGCGGCGTAGGTTCCTTCTGTCCGTTGAGGATCTTGCCGAAAAAGGCGAAGTTCTCGTCGAAGAATGCCTTGGGCAGGTTCTGCGCCGCGCCGTGCAGCGTGTGCCAGCGGAAGTACGACTTCCATGCGTCAATCGGCTCCTTGGCGATTAGTTCGCTCAGCCCTTTGAAAAAATCAGGCGTGGCTACGTTCAGCGTCTCAAAGGCGCGAATCTTCACGGCCTTGAAGTAGACTGAATAATCGAATTCCGGGGTCAGCTTCTTGAAATCGGCCACCGTATAAATGTGATATACCTTCTCCGGATCGCGCATATCCACACGGGCCATCGAGGCCTTGGCCAGAGCGGTCTCAATCTCCAGAACTGCCGCGGCTTCCTTGGCCGCCTGCTCCGGGGAGTCGCCGGCCAGTGTGAACATCTTCGTCACGTGCTCGACGTACTGCTTGCGAATCTGCTGGAAGCGCTTGTTGTCCACAATGTAGTAATCGCGATCGGGCAGCGAGAGCCCTCCCTGAAAGATGCTGGCAATCTGCTTGGAGGAATCCTTGTCGTCCTGCTCCACGCCAAAGTGGAACAGCGGCGCCGCGCTTCCCTCGGCCACCAGATCGCCGACCAGCGTAGCCAGCTTGTGGGTGTCCTTCAGCTCAGCGATGCGCTTCAGCGCGGGTTCCAGCGGCTGAAGGCCCTTCTGCTCCACCAGGTTGGTGTTCATGCAGGCGGCAAAGTAGTTGCCATACTGCTTTTCCAGCGGGGTCGTGGGGTTCGCTGCCGCGGCGTCCAGCTCCTGCCACAGCAGGTAGCGGTTGCGCTCGCTAAGCAGCGAGAAGGAGCGCCCCCAGCGTTCTTGGTCACTGGGGATAGGGTTGCTCTTGACCCAGTTGCCGCAGGCGTACTGATAAAAATCCGTGCAGGGATCGGCGGTTTTATCGATGGCCGATACATCAAAACTTTTGATGACCGGCGGCGGCGTGGGTTTCTGGGCGTCGGCGGCTGGAGGTGTGGTCTGTGCCAGGGCGGTTCCGCCCAGCAGTATCAGGATCGGTGCAAATCGTAAGCAGTTCATCGAATGTCCTCTTGGTGATAGGGTCAGCCGGCCAGACCCAACAGCAAGGAATGCACCTGTGGGCGAAGGCCAGGATTGAATTCCGAGCAGCCAATTCGCGCAGACTGCGTCGCCTAGCAGCCTATCACTTTTGGCTGAGAGTGATGAAGGCCGTTTCTTCTCCGCATTTCAGAATGCCGCCCCTGAGGCGGTATTTTTGCTAAACTCCGCTTGCGGTTCTATTTGGAGGTTTACCTATGTTCAAGCGGCAATATCTTGCCCTGACGTTGTTGTTCGCCGTAGGCACGGTCACGCTCTCTGCCCAATCGGCTCCTAAGCCAGCGAGTACCCCTGCGCGCGCCCTTGTCCGTGCCGGTCACCTGCTCGATGTGAAGACCGGCAAACTACTCGACAGCCAGACCGTGGTGGTGGTGGGCGACACCATCCAATCCATCGCACCCAGCGCGCAAATCCCTGCGCAGCCTGGCGATACTGTGATTGACCTGGGCGGACTTACGGTGCTGCCCGGCTTGATCGACGTGCATACCCACCTGACGATGGGCACCAACTTCGATCCTTATCACGAGCTATTGGAAACCGACGCCAAAGAGGCCATCAACGGGGTGGTGAACGCCCGCACCACGCTGCTGGCCGGCATCACTTCGGTGCGTAACGTGGCCGCCGGCGGCTACACCGATGTGGACCTGCGCGACGCCGTCAACTCCGGCCAGATCGCCGGGCCGCACATGCAGGTGAGCGGTCCGGCTCTGGGCATTACCGGCGGCCATTGCGACGACAACCTGCTGCCTTTCAAATTCCATGCCACCGGTGACGGCGTAGCCGACGGCATTGCCGCCGTGCAGCATCAGGTTCGGCAGAACATCAAATACGGCGCCGACCTGATCAAGATCTGCGCCACCGGCGGCGTCATGTCCAAGGGCGACGATCCCCAAGCCGCGCAGTACACCCTCGAAGAGATGCGCGCCATCGTGGTCGACGCCCACCGTCTGGGCCGCAGGGTAGCCGCGCACGCCCACGGAGCCCAGGGAATCATCTGGGCCAGCATGGCCGGCGTCGATTCGGTGGAGCACGGCAGCTACATCAACGACGAAGGCATTGCCGAGCTGAAGAAGAATGGCGCCTATCTCGTTCCCACGCTCTATTTGGAAGACTGGATGGTGGAAAACGGTAATCTGCCGCCTTACTCGCATAAAAAGATGGTGGAGATCAGCGCCGTGGCCAAGGGCAACATTAAGCGCGCAATGGATGCCGGCGTAAAGATCGCCATGGGCACCGACGCCGCCGTCTATCCGCACGGGTTGAACGCCCATGAACTGGACGTGTACGTCAACCAGCTTGGCATGGCTCCGCTGACCGCGCTGCAAACCGCAACCATCAACGCCGCCGACCTGATGGGGTGGAGCGCCAAGACCGGCACTCTGGAAGCCGGCAAATGGGCCGACATCATCGCCGTGGAGAAAAACCCGCTCGACGACGTGCGCACCTTGCAGAATGTGAAGTTCGTGATGAAGGCGGGGGTGGTTTACAAAAACGAGAGTAAATAGAGAACAAGTTTCCGCTTGGCTGAAAGGCGAATTTGACAATTGTACAGGAAAGCTGTACGTTTAATACCAGGTGATTCTGCTATGGCTATCGAGACAACTTACACCTCGCTCAGGGAGAATCTGGCGACTTTCCTGGACCGAGTAACGGATGACCGGGAAGTAGTGGTTGTGAAGAGGCGGCGCGGCCAGCCGGATGTGGCGATTATCGCCGCCGATGAACTGGCGGGGCTGGAGGAGACAGCGTATCTTCTGCGCTCGCCTAAAAATGCGGAGCGACTGCTGGGAGCGCTGCGGCGCGCGGAAAATGGGGAAGGCAGGATTGAGACAGTGGAGGAATTACGAAAATCAGTAGGTTTGTAAACAGATAGAGATCGATCCGTAAAGGCCAAACAAGGAACGAGATGGCAAATCGAGAAGTACGCAAAAGGCCCTCAGAACGTGACGCCGTATTCGATCCCGTATTTCGTGAAGACTTAATCTGGTTTATCAAAAATGATCGCAAGGCGGCGATTCGCACTTTGGAACTCGTAGAAGCAGTGCTTGCCGATCCCTTCGTCGGCATTGGGAAGCCTGAACCACTTCGATTTGAGATGAGTGGCACCTGGAGCCGGAGAATTACGCAAGAGCATCGGCTCGTCTATCGGGTAGGTGGAGAGCGGATCTACTTTCTGCAGGCGCGGTATCACTACGAGTAGGCTGGCGACTTCTTCAACGTGCCGTAACTGCTCATTGTCAGCATCCGCTTGCAATCCGAAGATGCGCCCTGCCACACTTGAAGCGTGGCTACCCAAACCATCGTCATCCTCGATTTTGGTTCGCAGTACACGCAACTCATCGCGCGGCGCATTCGCGAGCAGAATGTTTTTTCCGTGGTGCTGCCCTGCACCGCGCCCCTCACTGAAATCAAGGCGCTCCAGCCGCTGGGCCTTGTCCTCTCCGGCGGGCCGTCGTCGGTGTACGACGCTGACGCGCCCGCCGCCGACCCTGAGTTGCTTGAACTGGGCGTGCCGATGCTGGGCATCTGCTACGGCTTGCACTTCATCGTGCATCATCTTGGCGGCAAGGTGCGTTCCGGCTCCAAGCGCGAGTATGGCCACGCCGAAGTGACTATTGAGGATGGCGCGACGGCGTTGTTTTCCGGGCTGCCCGCCACGCTGGCCGTTTGGATGAGTCACGGGGACGAGGCGCTGGAGCTGCCTGCGGGTTTCAAGCGCATCGCCATTTCCGCCAACGCATTGGCGGGAATCGAAGATGCCCGGCGCCGCATCTGGGCCGTGCAGTTTCATCCCGAGGTGCATCACACGCCGCTGGGTCCGCAAATTATCAAGAACTTCCTCTTCCAAATCTGCGGCGCGCGCGGCGACTGGACTCCGGCCCACTTCATTGAGACGACGGTAGCCGCAATTCGCGAGAAGGTCGGCAAGGGCCACGTCATCTGCGGCCTCTCCGGCGGCGTGGATTCATCGGTGGCGGCGGTGCTGGTTCACCGGGCCATCGGGGATCAGTTGACCTGCATCTTCGTCAACAACGGTGTCCTGCGAAAAAATGAATTTCAAAACGTCCAGAAGAATCTGCGCGAGAAGCTGGGCTTGAAGATCGTCGCCGTGGACGCCAGCGAGCGCTTCATGGCACAACTAGCCGGCGTTATCGATCCCGAGACCAAACGAAAGCGCATCGGCGCGGAGTTCATCGCCGTCTTCGACGACCAGGCCGCGCGCATCGCCAAACAGACTGGTGGAGTGGACTGGCTGGTGCAGGGCACGCTCTACCCCGACGTGATCGAATCGTCCAGCGTGAAAGGGCCAAGCCAGACCATCAAGAGCCACCACAACGTGGGCGGCCTGCCGCTGGAGATGAAGCTCAAGCTGATCGAGCCGTTGCGCGATTTGTTTAAGGATGAAGTCCGGCGCATCGGTCGCGACCTCGCGATGCCGGAGGAAATTCTCGGCCGCCAGCCGTTTCCCGGCCCCGGTCTCGCCGTGCGCATCCTGGGTGAGGTCACGCCGGAGCGCGTCGCGCTGCTGCAGGAGGCCGATGAGATCGTTGTCGCGGAGATCAAGGCGGCCGGGCTGTACTCCTCCATCTGGCAGAGCTTTGCGGTGCTGCTGCCGGTGATGAGCGTGGGCGTGATGGGCGACCAGCGCACCTATGCCTACACCGCCGCCATCCGCGCCGTGCATTCCGAAGACGGCATGACCGCCGACTGGACCCCTTTGCCCTACGAGGTGCTCAAGCGCATCAGCAGCCGCATCGTCAACGAAGTCCGCGGCATCAATCGCGTGGTTTACGACATCACCTCGAAGCCCCCCGGCACCATCGAGTGGGAGTAGGACTGGCCGTCCAGGCGGACGCGCCTTCGGCCGCCGTGCATGGCCGGTTTAGTGCGTTGCTCTACTAGATTGCCAAAAGCGAGGGACCTTGGCGTCAGCCTGTCTTATACAAGGAAATCAGACATTTTCTTCAATGTGCCTATGGATCGTCACTGGATCATTTTCATTTTGAAAATATTCCTGGGGCTTGTTGGAAACATCATTTACAGAATGGATCGACTCATTCAGATAGGTAACTTCTAAAAGGAGCTGAATATCTGCATCAGGTTCCTTGCAGGGAACCTCCAGTGCATGGTAGCACCGATCCAAGAACCATCCACCTCCCCATGTCCCCAGTCCACGAATACCAGCCAAGAAGTAGTCCTTGAGCGTTCCATGAACCATGGACTTCCTGTCTTCACGATTATCGGTAAAGCGGGCTAGGATCGCATAGTCTTTTGCAATAATCTTTCCATGCGCCAGTTTCCAAGGGCCGCCTGGCATCTCTCCGCGCTGCAGCTTGAGATACTGTGACAAGGGGGACAGAACTGATATCGCGGATTCTTTGTTCGTGCCCCACTGGATGCTTCGGGAGTTGAAGTTATTGATGGCTGTTGTGGCAAACGAAAACCTTGCACGCTCCGAGTAAAGCAATAATTGTTTTTGGGCTTTTATGCTTCTCGGTAAGCATAGCCACAACCGGTTAATATCCTGGATGTCATCCGGAAGATTTGTGACACTTCTGAATTGACAGTCCCGATACCCAACGATCCGCAGTGTCTTTTCGATCTTCTGTAAAGCTTTGAAGTCCTCAAAAACCATGTATGGCACCAAGCGGTCATACCACCATTCATCAGGATCCTGTTGAGGCATGAATTTTCTGTCTACTGGAGGGTATATTGCCACAAACGGTGCATTAGAACTTCCTTCCGGAACCCCCAGTTGCCAGAAATGGCTGAGGATAATTCTTTTTCTGAAGGATACGTGTAGCCGTAAAACAGTTTGATATAAGTCGTGGACAAGCATGTCGCGAAATTCATTCTTTTTCTTGAATGTCTTGTGAAAGATGCCTCTCCTTGTGAGCTCGTCACGTAGCACGCGAACTTTTTCCTCCTGATCGCCTGGATCAGCGTTTATGCTGAGTTCTTTAAAGTACGAAAGAAATGGCATGTCTGGATCCTTGGATTTCATTTTGAGCGCACATTCTATTTCTCTTTCAGTGTTGGATATTGACTGACCGGGTTCAATGGTACCGTATCTTTTATGTAATAGAAGGAGAAATGCGTTGCATTGCTCCATCTGCTCATTGATGGTTTGTTGAATGGTGTCTTCTGGGGTATTGGCAGGCAGATGAGGCCAGGAAAACGTATGCATATGAATGCCGAGTGTCTCTTGGCAGCGAAAATTGACTTCCTTGATGACCTCTTCGGCAATTAAGCGCTCTTCATTTACGTCACTTGGAAATGAAATAAAAATGCTCAAAGTACGATAGAGATCGAGCATTGGAGTTCTCCTTGTAAGGGATGGAAAGTGGCAACCTTATACAGTATGCATTCTTGACTTGGCAAGAATAAAATCTCTCTTTGATGGTCGAGTGGCCTACATCTCCGGGGCACCGATCCAGCCACTAAACCTGGGTGCCCAGGTCCCTCGTTTTTGGGGACCTGGGAGAGCAATGCACTGAACCAGCCAAGCATGGCGGCCATAGACCGCGTCCACCCTATTGCGGGTGGCGGGTAGCTTCATCCTATGCATCTCTTTTGAGCCTATCCCGGATTCATTTCTATCTCCTTTATTTACAACCTGTTATAGCGTGACTTGTGCAGAAGTTTATTTCCCGGCGGGAGATGTCGTTCGAAACATGAAGCAGCGTATTTTTTGCCGCAAAGACAAAAATGTGCCATACTTCAGCAATGGTGGCAGATTATGACTGAAACGGTAGTTCTTGGTGAAAGTGGCAGGATTGTCCTTCCGGCGGCGATCCGGAGAGAATTCGGGCTTGAAGCAGGAGAACGACTTACCGTCATCAGCGATGGTGGGGAAATCCGGATTTTGAGCCGGAAGATGGCTCTGGAGAGTATTCGGGCGGACATCATCAAGCAGCGCGGCAGTTTGAAGGGACTTCTGGACGAGTTTCTAGCGGAACGGCATGAGGAAGCGGCGCGTGAATAGGATTGTTCTGGATGCTTCTGCAGTTCTGGCGATGATCTTGAATGAGCCGGGCGGCGAACGTGTGGATGCACTGCTGGATGCCTTGGAGCTGGGCTCTGATGCGGAGGTTTTTATCAGCTCAGTGAACTGGTGCGAGATTCTGACGCGGATGCAGAGAGAGAAGCTGGATATGTCGGGAGAGCGGCTTTCGGCAGTCTTGGCAGGCGTCGAATTGGTCCCCTTTGGCAGGGCCGAGTCGGAAGCTGCGGCTGCATATGGCTATGTCAGTCGATCGCTTTCGCTCGGGGATCGAGCTTGCCTGGCGCTGGCCAAAAGCCAACAGGCAAGTGCCTGGACAACCGAACGACTTTGGAGCCAGTGTCAACTTGATGTTCCGGTCGAATTGATTCGCGGCTGACGGCGCAGTGATCCAAGCGGTCTGAATCAGGCAAACATTTCGTTTACGTGCGGGCGGGTTGCGGGCTCACTGCTTCCTTTCCAGGCGCAGCGTCACATCGACGGTGTGGGTTTCGATATTTTTTGTAAGCTCGTATTTGCAGATGGCGGAGGCAAAGGTTCGTCCCAGAGGGGTTTTGTCGCTCTGTTTGTTGTAGTAGTCCTGGATGGCCTTCTCGCTGAAGACCGCGCCCCCGGGCAGCTTCCAGGCAGCCAGCATCGCGGCGCGAAGATCCTCGGCGCTGTTTTGAATGGTCAGCTTGCCCATGGTATAGACCGGGCCGGGCTGAACCTCCAGGGTGTAATTGACGATGCCGGCAGCATCATTGTACTGAGGATGCGGCGTGACAACGCAATCCATGTAGCCTTTGGATTTGTACTGTCCCGTGACGTAGAGCAAGGCGGTTCGAAGGGTGACTCCTCCCTTGACTGACTGCTTCTCAACCGCATTCGACACGACTCCAGCGGCTTTGTTGATCTCCGCCAGGTTCAGTAGCTCGCCGGACGGCAGATGGATTGAGCCCAGCTTGTAATGCCGCCCTTCGTCGATGGTGACGTTGAAGGGAATGTGGATGGCGCGGCTGTCGACCACCGGACTGCCCGCTTGCTCGGCATGAACCTTGGCGGCGGAATAGCCTTCCTCGGTGTATAAAGAAGCGAATGCGCGCTCGACATCGCCGGCCGCGTTTTCCGTATCGTATCTGGAATCCATGGTGACAGCGGCCACGGGTTCGACTTTGGCCTGCATCTCCGGCGAGACGCCTTGCAGATGAATCTCGCCCACGCGCACCGGTGGCGCGGTGATGGCGTAGATCATCGCTGTGACCTGCATCAGCTCTTGGTCGGTGTAAGGCGTGGCCACGACGGTGGCTTGAATGCCCTTGGCCGCCAGCATCTCCACGAGGGCCTGGCGCACCTGTTCGGTCAACCCGGCCTCATAGGGCACCTTGCCGCGATAGAGCGGAACACGGCTGCGTAGCGCGGCGTCCAACTCCTTGCCCGGCGTAAGCGGCAGGTTCTGCAGGCGCATGGGATAGAGATGAGTGGCGGGAACCAGCGTAAAAACCAGGTCCACTCCGTTGTAGGTAAAGCTGAAAGATTCAAAGATGCCGGTATCCAACAGCATTTGGCCGTGGCTCTTCACCTCGGAGTAGGGAATCTCAGTGCCCATTTTCAGTCCCGCGGCGGCTAGCAATACCTGGTTAGAGTACTCCGGGGCGCCTTTGAATTGGATGGTCCTGGGCTGAAACTTCTGCGCGGCGGCGGGCTTACCGGGCGTAAAAAGAACCATGGCGGTCAGGAGCAGGAAGAACGTGCGCTTCATGATAGGGAAAGAGTAGCAAAGCGGCGGCTGGCGTGGGAAGAAACCTCGCCGCTGCCGGGCAGGGTTGACTCTCTGGTAGAGTGAGATTGCAGCCAAAGGACACGGCAAGACTTGTTTCCACGAAAAATCCGGGGATAACCTCATGGAATTTATCTCTCAATCCGCTCCTTCCGCCTGGGCTCCCTTTCGCATTGCGCCCTGGTTTGCCGAGCGTGTGTGGGGCTGTCGGGATCTTCGTCCCTGGTATGACCAGGTCACCGGAAGCGGTCTTCCCATCGGCGAGGCATGGCTCACCGGGGAGCAGTGCGTTGTGGCAACAGGCGCGCATGCCGGCCAGACGCTGGGCGCGCTCATTGCGGAGGTTCCCCAGGCACTTCTGGGTCCGGTTACCCCACGCGGTAGTGAGGCTGCCTCGCCGCTGCTGATTAAGGTCATCTTTGCCAAAGAGAAACTCAGCGTCCAGGTGCATCCGGACGACAAAATGGCGCAAAAATATGGCGATCCGCGCGGTAAAACGGAGTGTTGGTACGTGCTGGAAGCCGAGCCGGGCGCTCAGGTAGCATGCGGACTCAAGCCGGGCGTCACGCTGGACGACGTGAAGACGGGAATTGAGACGGGCACGCTGGAAAATAGCCTGAACATGCTCAGTGTGGCTCCCGGAGAAGTCGTCTTTGTGGATGCGGGAACGGTTCACTCCATCTGGCCGGGGTCGATTCTGCTGGAGACCCAGCAGAATTGCGACCTGACCTACAGGATGTACGACTACGGGCGGGGGCGCGAGCTGCACATTCAGAAATCTCTGGAGGCCACCAGGCTTGTGACCCATGCAGGAAAGATTCCTCCCAAAGTACTGTCTGACAGAACCCTTCTGATGGAAGGGAATTATTTTTGCATGGAGCGCATTCCAGTAGTCGGCAGCAGGACCAGCGCCAGTCTGCCCGGCCCCAGTCTGGCTGGTGACGGCGAGCCTGCCCCCGGCCTCCAGTACCTGTTTGTGGCTGAAGGGGCGGCGAGGATTGCCGGAACGAGCTTTGAGTCCCTGGAGTTGCCCCAGGGAGGTTTGGCAGCCGTCCCCGCGATTTCGCCGGAGTTCGTGGTGGTCGATCTGGGCGGGCTAAACTTGATTCGCATTACGCCCCGTTGGCCGGGAACGAAGAGATGACCGGGACCGGCAGAAGAGGACGTTCCCTGTATAGGCATGGAAACACCAACCCGGAACGGACGCCCATAAATGGGAACACACGCAGTGCTTGTGCCTTGTATTTTTGCACTGAAGATGTACACTCTTTTTACCGAAAGGGAGTGCCTTGGTAGAATTTTCCCTGCGACCAAATGTCCCGCAACCTAAAGGAGGTCAGAATGGGTTTAAAGACGTATTTGGGGCCGACCCTTGCCGCACTTCTTGTTTGCGCGACTGTTTCCGTTTTTGCACAAACCGTACCGGCAGCAACAAGGAATAAAGTGCCTCTGGCCGTCGGGGCCGGCGTCTCCGGCTACAACGCCGATTTAGGCGCCGGCGACTTGTTCGGCGGCACACTGTGGATTGACTATACCCTGCCCCATATGCCGCATCTTCTGAATGGTCTCGGCCTGGAAGTCGAGGGCCGCGACCTCAACTACGGCCGTTCCCCGTCAGCATGGACAAATCTACGTATGGACGTTGCATCGGGAGGCGTGATTTATTCCTGGCCCCGCTACCGCAACTTCCGCCCTTATGGCAAGTACCTGATGGGGTTCGGCAACATAGACTACGGGGCGCCGGTATACCCCACGCAAGCGACCCGCACGGTTACCAGTATGGGCGGTGGTGTGGATTACCGCGTCTTCCGCAATATCTGGGCGCGGGCCGACTATGAATTTCAGTCCTGGCCCGATTTCTGGAAGCTCAACGGGGCCGCTCACGGTGCATCGCTCACTCCCGAGGGATTTACCGTCGGCGCAATGTATCACTTCGGCCAGCCCAGTTTCCGCTGAGGGTGTGGCGGCTGCCGCGCCCGGTCGCGCATCAACACGAGATGCGGCCTTGTCCAGAAAAACGCACAGTTTCGGTTATGAATATCCCCGCCGTGACGGCTGCACGTTCCAGAAGCTGGATTATGATGCACAATCATGAATGAGATGAGTTTTCGATTCAAACTTCCTAACGAACTTCGCGGCGCCGTGGACCGGGCCGCGGCCGACTGGATCAGCAACGACAAAGTTGCCCGTTTCTGGCGGAAAAACCCCGGCTTGTGGACTCGCTGCGGCGAGGAGAAGTGGATGGGCTGGATCGACATCGTCGAGCGGCAGCAGAAGGATCTGGCAGACTTTGCCGCGCTGGCCGCTGACGTAAAGGCCAGGGGCTTTAGGTCTGTTCTAATTTTGGGAATGGGCGGCTCCAGCCTCTGCCCGGAGGTGCTGGCCGTCACCTTTGGTCAGCAGCCGAATTATCCCCAACTGCACATCGTCGATTCCACCGACCCGGCGCAGGTAAAGGCCGCCCGCGACAAGGTCAATCTGGCCAAGACTCTGGTCGTGGTGGCCAGCAAATCCGGCTCGACACTGGAGCCGAATATCCTCAAGCAATATTTCTTTGCCGAGATGCAAAAGGCCGTGGGTGTCGAGAAGGCCGGCAGCCACTTTATCGCCATCACCGATCCTCGCTCCAACATGGATCAGGTGGCCAGGGCTGACGGATTCTGGAAGATTTTTTATGGCGATCGTGCGATTGGCGGACGCTTCTCGGCGCTGTCAAACTTCGGCGTGATAGCCGCCACCGTGGCCGGCCTGAACACGGAGAAGCTGCTGGGCGAGGCGGCCAAGGCGGTTGCCTCTGCCAAGCAGGCGCCGGCTGAGAATCCTGCCGTGCAGCTGGGCCTGACGTTGGGTGTGGCGGCCAATGCCGGACGCGATAAGCTCACCATCTTCACCTCGCCGGAAATCTACGGCCTGGGCGCGTGGATGGAGCAGTTGATCGCCGAATCCACCGGCAAAATGGGCAAAGGCATTACGCCCGTGGATCGTGAGCGAATCGCCGCGCCGGAGATCTACGGCTCCGACCGCATCTTCGCCTACATCCGCTATGCGGGGACGGCCGACAAGAGTCTGGACGCCAAGGTAGCGGCGATTGCAGCGGCTGGCCACCCCGTCGTACCCATCGAAATTGCGGACCTTTACGAGATCTTCGGGCAGTTCTTTACCTGGGAGGTCGCCACCGCCGTAGCCGGCTCGGTGATGGGCATCAACCCCTTCGACCAGCCGGAC
The DNA here is from genome assembly GCA_050011175.1 of Occallatibacter sp. Classification (GTDB taxonomy): domain Bacteria; phylum Acidobacteriota; class Terriglobia; order Terriglobales; family Acidobacteriaceae; genus Telmatobacter. The sequence continues at coordinate 23,739 of JBEKJR010000012.1, read as the reverse complement.
GTGGAATCGGCCAAGATTGAAACCCGCACCCTGACTGCGGCCTGCGAGCAGACCGGCAAGTTGCCCGTGCGCGAGCCGGTGCTGGTGGATAACGGTATCAAGCTCTACGCCACGCAGACATATGCAGCCACGCTTAAAGCTGCCGCCCCAGTCGAAACCCTGTCCGGCTATCTGCGTGCGCATCTGGCCCAGATTCATCCCGGCGACTACTTTGCCGTGCTGGCATTTCTGCCCATGTTCCCTGAACACGAGGCTGCTATTCAGGTTTTCCGGCACAAGGTACGCGACGCCAAACGGGTGGCCACCTGTCTGGGCTTCGGCCCGCGCTTCCTGCACTCCACCGGGCAGGACTATAAGGGCGGACCCAACACCGGTGTTTTTTTGCAGATCACGGCGGAACACGCTATCAACGTGGCGATTCCGGGGCAGAAACTGAGCTTTGGCGTGGTCATCGATGCCCAGGCTGCCGGTGATCTGGCAGTATTGGAATCGCGCGGACGGCGAGCCGTGCGCGTACACCTGGGAGCCGATGTGGCCGCCGGGCTGAAGGCTTTGGCTGCGGCTGTGGAGGCCGCGCTGGCGTAAATACAGGAGTTAGATGTTAGGGGTTAGGAAAACGCACGGAACTTTTTCCCGGCGGCGGGGTTCAACCCGATGACAGCTTCCGCGGTTTTTCGTCTAATCAGGGTGAACCGGGAGCAAGACTTCAGACGTAGGAGATACACGATGATGAATCGGCCAATGTTCAAGAGATTGATTCCCCAGGCCTTGGCGTGGGCTGGGTTAGTGGCCTTGTGCGGCGCGTTGGCGCTCGCCCAGGGCACAGCCGCACCCCCTTCCCCGGCGGCCGCGGTCCGCACAGACGGCCAGATCGAGATGGACGTGGTGCATGCCCTGGACGCCTCCACGGTACTGAAGAACGACCTGATCACGGCAGCCACCATTCAGGGAGAGGTCACGCTCTCCGGAACGGTTGCCAGCGCGTCATCCCGTGACTTGGCGGAGTCGATTGTCAGCCATGTGCAGGGCGTGGTCAAGGTGAACAATAACCTCAGGGTCGGCAATCCACAAGATGCCTCAACCGCGCAGAACTCGGTTAACAGCCAGCCGGGCGATGCGGGAATCCCCAGTCCGGCGGCTCTCCCCTCCGCGCCGGCTATGACGGACGGCCCATTGCCGCCCCCTGGTCAGCCGGCCCCCGCTCAGTCTGATGCCCAGGCCCAATTGCGCGCTGAGATTCGCGCCGAGGTGATCGCCGAGATTCAGGCGCAAAGACGGGCTCAGCAACAGGCGCAGCAGAGGCAGGACCCCTACTCGGAGTCCCAGTATCCACCCCCGCCGCCTCCGTCTTCAATTCAGGAGTCGCCTAAGGGTCCGGTGACCATCCCCCAGGGCGCCCTGCTGCAGTTGCGCACCAGTGAGTCGGTTGGCAGCAAGCATGCCAAGGAGGGCGAGCCGGTCCAATTCGTGGTGATTCACGACGTGAACGTCGGCGGCGTACTGGCCATTCCCCGCGGCGCCACCGTTCATGGAGTTGTCACCGAGGTAAAGAAGCCCGGCGACCTGGGCGGCAGCGCAGCGTTGGCGCTCAAGCTCACCTCGCTGGATCTGGGCGGGCAGAACTACCCAATCGATTCAGGCCTTTTCAAGGTCAAGGGGCCGAATAAGGCCGGACAGACGGTGGGCAGTGCGATTGGCGGCGGCATTCTGGGCACCATGATCGGCTGCGCGGTAGGCCGTGGTGCAGGCTGCGCCATCGGCGCCGGAACAGGCGTTGCGGCGGGCACGGCGGCTTCCGCGGCATCTCCCGGACCCAACGTCTGGATTCCCGCAGAGGCGCTGGTGGAATTCCACCTGAATTCACCGCTCACAGTCACCCCGGTCACCGCGCAGGAAGCTGCCCGGCTGGCGCAGGGACTTTATTCCGGCGGCCCCACGCTTCACCAGCGCGGTTATGGCGCCTACTATGCCCGGCCGTATCCCTATGCGTACGGCTATCCAGAGGTCTACTATCACCCCTACTACGTCGTGGGCGGCTACTACTACTGGCGCTAAGATCTTGACAATCTTCACACGCGCAGCGGGCATCCCGTTAGCTGGGATGCCCGCTGTGTTTTTCTTCCGTGATATTCGTCCAGTTCGGATTGAAACCTCGTCCAATTCGGATTCAACCCCCGTCCAATCCGGATTTTGAAAGTGCTATACCCGCCGCTTCGGCCCCTGCACACAGCTCCCCTCTGGGCCACGGCCTGCTCCGCGCGCCTTCTCCCGGTTATAATGACAATGAATCGCGTGAGCGACAATTACGCATCCATGCCAATACATGCTGCCAGTCGAAACCGAGCTGGCTCAGGGGTTTAGCCTGCCTGCGCGTAGAGAGTTGAAGGTTCAAGTCCATCCATGATCCGTTTCCTGCAGAGAGACAGTCGCTTTACCAAAGCATTCTTTGTCATCGTCATCGCCGCCGCTTCGATCGGTATGGTGGTCTACCTGATTCCCGGCCTCACAGGCATGGGAGCCCCTTCAGTCGATACCTACGCCGTGATATATCCCCGCTGGTACAGTCGCTTCTTCTCCTCGGGCGTGGCGATAAGTCAGGAGCAGGTAAGCCTGGCGGCCCACCGGCAGGCGCAGTTGCAGAACCCGCAATATGCTGACAACCCGATCTACCTGCGCTTCATGGAGCAGCAGATTGGCCAGCGATTGCTGCAGCGGCAGATCCTGCTGGCTGAGGCCGACAAGCTGGGCATCTCCGCCTCGGACGATGATGTGGCCAAAATTCTGCGCCAAGGCGCGAATGGCGAGTTTCTTTTCCCCAACGGCCATTTCATCGGCCGGGATCGCTATGCCGCCATTATCGCCGCACAGCGCAACCAGCGTGTGGAGGAGTTTGAGCAAGAACTGAAGGACGATACCGTTATTCACCGGCTAATGTCGCTGATTACCGCCGGGGTCATGGTGGGCGATGCGGATGTCCGCGAGGCTTATCTCCGGGAAAACGTCAAGATCAAGTTCGATTACGCGGTGATTTCCGCCGATAACCTGCGCAAGACCATCAACCCGTCGGACGGTGACCTGGAGGCTTTCTTCAAGAAGAACGTCGCGCGTTATGCCACGGCGGTGCCTGAGCAGCGCAAGATTACCTACTTTGCCTTTACCCCCAACGAGCTGCCCGGCGGTGTACCGCAGCCCAGCCAGCAGGAGATTCAACAGTACTTCAAAGCGCGCTTGTCCGAGTACACGGTTCCGGAGCAGGCCCGTTCACGGCACATTCTCATCAAGGTGGCGCCCGGAGCTGACGCCAAGACCGATGCCGCGGCCAAAGCCAAGGCTGAGGATTTGCTCAAGCAGATCAAAAACGGCGCAAACTTTGCCGACCTGGCCAGGAAGTACTCCGGCGACGCGGACAGCAAGGACAAGGGCGGAGAAATCGGCTTTATTAACCGCAGCGCTTCGATGCCCCCGGAGTTTTTGAATGCAATCTTTACCCTGAAGATTAACGATACCCAGATCGTGAAGACCCAGCATGACTATGACATCGTGCAGGTGGAGGAGCGGCAGCCGGCGCACCCCCAGCAACTCGACGAAGTCCGGTCCACCATCCAGGCCACTCTGATTCGCCAGAAAGCGGACGTTGCCGAAGAGAACTACGCGCGCAAGCTGACCTCGGAGGCCGGCAAGAACGGCCTGGAGAAGACCGCCGCTGCTCACCATCTGGAAGTGGTCACCACGCCGTTGGTCGGCGTGCAGGACGTGATCTCCGCGCTGCCCAACTCTACCGATATCCTCGGTAAGGCTTTCCAGTCCAAGCAGGGTGATCCGCCGCAGTTTGCCGCCACCGGAGAAGGCTATGCGGTCTTTCAGGTCACGGCGGTCGCTCCGGCCCACGCTCCCGCCTTTGCCGATTGGAAGAAGTATGTGCTGAAGGACTATCAAGACGAGCAACTCCCCATCCTGCTCAATCAGAAGACCCGGGAGTTGGCGGAGAAGGCTAAGAGCCTGAACGATCTGGCCAAAGCCGCCAGGGAGATGGGCGCGGCTGTCAAGACCAGCGATCTGGTGGGTCTCGCCGGCCAGGTGCCCGACCTTGGCCAGGTTGCGCAGGAGGCCCCGCAGCTTTTCGACCTGAAGCCCGGTGAACTGAGCGGGCCCATCAACGCAGGGAGAACCGGCGTAGTGGCCAAACTTGTGGACAGGCAGGAGCCCACCGCCGACGAGATCGCCCAGAACTTCGACCAGACCAGGGATCAGATTCTCAATCAGCGCCGCGCACAGGCCTTCGATGTCTTTCTGAGCACCATCCTGGAAGACTACAAGAAGCACAACCGCATTCGTATGCCCAAGGCAAGAGGCGAATAATCGGTTTTATAAGCTGATAACAAGCAGGATGCAGTGATTCGGTTGTCCCAGGGGCCAAAGATCAATGTGCCCCTGGGGACCGGCAGCATGGCCATTTGGGTTCTTATAATATCGAGTTATGGCCTACCTCATCTGCATGATGCACCTCTCGCTCGCCTCGGAATTCTCCCGCCCCTCGGAACTCGGTTTGGTACTGTTGCAACTACTCCTGACTCTTGTCGTATTCGCAGCCGGTGTCGCCGTCTGGGTTCTTTACATTCGCACTCTGCGGCGCGCTCTGGAGAGATGCTCTCCAGCGTCGCAGACCATCTCCCCGGATGCCGTGTGGCTTCTGCTCATTCCCGTTTTTAACTGCTTTTGGCACTTCCTCGTGGTCTCCAGACTGGCAACATCGTTGGGCAACGAGTTCAGGAAGAGGAATCTGCCCAACGCCTCTCCCCCGCCGGGAAAGCGGTTAGGCATGACGATGTGCATTCTGCCCTTCGTCAGCGCCGCCTTCATGGTTGTCGCCGCCATTTTCTCCAGGTTTGCGGGCGTTGCTGATTTCTTGCCGTGGATTTCCCTGGCTTTGGCGATTGCGAGCCTGATTTGCTGGGTCGCCTACTGGGTGAGAATCGCGGGGTACTCCAAGGCTATCGCCGCGCCTTGCGAGCTGACGGAAGCCGTGCTCCCCCGTCGTGATCTCAAACCTGATTTCCCCTACCTGCTCATCGGGATCATCGGTCTCGCCGCTTTACTCTTGTTGCTTCCGCTAGCCGGAGCGGTGATCTACCTGATTCCCGGCCTTTCCGGGCCCGGAGCTTCATCCGCCGGCGTCTACGCGGTGATTTACCCCCACTCGTACAGCCGTTTCCTGGGTTTGGGCGTAAAGGTAACCCAGCAGCAGGTACGCCAGCGTACCCTCCAACTGTTGCAGAGCCAGAACCCGCAATACGCCGACAACCCGATGTTCCAGCGCTACGTCGAGCAGCAGGCCGGCCAGCAACTGGTGGTGCAGCAGGTTCTGCTGATCGAGGCCCGCAAGCAGGGCATTCACGCCACCGACGCCGATGTGGTCCAGTTCCTGCGCCAGGGCGAGACTGGTCAGATTCTTTTCCCCAACGGCCAGTTCATCGGAGCCGACCGCTACGCCGCCTTGATCGCCAGCCGGCTCAACATGACGATCAGGGAATTTGAGGACGAAGTAAGGCGGGGCATCGCCATCAAGCGGCTGGTGGATCTGATTACCGCTGGGGTCACGGTGAGCGACCAGGAGGTCCGCGACGCTTATCGAAAGCAGGGCACCCGGATCAAATTCGACTATGCGGTGATCTCCTCCGAAGACCTGCGCAAGAGCATCCATCCCTCGGACGGCGACCTGGAGGCTTTCTTCAAGAAAAACGCCGCACGCTATGCCACGGTTGTGCCGGAGCAGCGCAAGATCGCCTACTTTGCCTTTACTCCCAACGATCTGCCCGGCGGGACGCCACAGCCCACCCCGCAAGAGATTCAGCAGTACTACGCTGCCCACCAGTCCGAGTACTCGGTTCCTCCGCAGGCTCGTTCGCGCCACATCCTCATCCGGGTAGCGCCCGGAGCCGACGCCAAAACCGATGCCGCGGCCAAAATCAAGGCCGTAGAGCTGCTCAAGCAGATTCAGGGCGGCGCAAACTTTGCCGACCTGGCCAGAAAGTTTTCAGAAGATCCCGGCAGCAAGAACATGGGCGGCGAACTGGGCTTTGCCCGGCGCGGCATGATGGTGCCGGAGTTCGAGAACGCTATCTTCACCCAAAAGATCGGCGATACCCAGATCGTGAAGACCCAGTTTGGTTACCACATCGTGCAGGTAGAGGATCGGCAGTCGGCGCATACCCAGTCAATCGACGAAGTCCGGCCTGCCATCCAGGCCACGCTGCTTCGCCAGAAGGCTGTCATGGCCATGCAGGATTACGCGCAGTCACTCACCACTGAGGCCGGCAAGAACGGCCTGGAGAAAACCGCCGCCGCTCATCATCTGCATGTGACCACCACGCCGCTGATCGGTGTGCAGGATGTGATCCCCGCGCTGCCTGACTCTTCGCAGTTGATCGGCAAGGCCTTCGATTCCAAACAGGGTGACCAGCCGCAGTTTGCGCCCACCGGCGAGGGCTATGCGATCTTCCAGGTCACTCAGGTGGTTCCGGCCCACGCGCCCGCCTTTGCCGGCTGGAAGAGCCACGTTGCCGACGACTACCGCGATGTGCAACTCCCCGGCCTGCTCAGCCAGAAGACTCAGGAGCTGGCGGAGAAGGCAAAGAACCTGAACGATCTGGTCAAGGCCGCCAAGAGCCTCGGTGCGACTCTCAAGACCAGCGATCTGATTAGCATGGCTAGCCAGGTGCCCGATTTTGGCCAAGTCGGCCAGGTGGCCCCGCAGCTCTTTAACCTGAAGACAGGCGACCTCAGCGGTCCCATCAACACAGGAAGAACCGGCGTGGTGGCCAAAATCGTGGACAAGCAGGAGCCCACCGCCGCCGAGATAGCCCAGAACTTCGGCCAGGTCCGCGATCAGATCCTCGACCAGCGCCGCGCAGAGGCCTTCAATGTCTACCTCAGCACCATGATGGAAGACTACAAGAAGCACAACCGTATCCGGATACTCAAGGCAGAAGGCGAAGGGGCCCCTGTTAAATAAGCTGTAAACAAGCAGGAAAAAGCAAAAAGGCCCGCATCCATTCAGGAAGCGGGCTTTTTTCACGCCTAGAGCATCTCTCCAATTGGTATCGAGTCAATCCTGTAGCGCCGGCCTCCTGGCCGGCTGTAGCGTGGGCCTCCCGGCCCACGCTCACTCTACAACGATAGGAGAAATGGTCTATGGGCCGCACTTTGCCGGGTTGGGCATCGCGTCCGGCCCCGCTACCGCCGATAATCAAACCATGGTCTTTCACCGCTCCTCCGGCGTTCTGCTGCACGTTACTTCCCTGCCCTCCTATGGGGGCATCGGTGATCTGGGCCCTGCCGCCCATGAGTTTGTCGCCTTCCTCGCCGCCGCACGGCAGCACGTCTGGCAGGTTCTCCCCCTTGGCCCCACCGGCTTTGGCAACTCCCCCTATGCGGCCACCTCCGCATTTGCCGGCAATCCGCTTCTCATCAGCCTGGAATTTCTCTCCGACTGGGGCTGGATCGAGGGCTCACGCATTGCGGACCTCAACGGCCGTAGCGGGCCGGTTGATTTTCTCCGCGTGGAGGAGCGCAAGTTCCCGCTGCTCTTCGAGGCGGCAGGCAATTTTCTCGACCGCGGGCCGAGCGATCCCAGCCTTGCCGGCCAGTGGAGGCAGTTTGAGGAGTTTTGCCGCGCCGAGGCAGTCTGGCTCTCCGATTACGCTCTCTACGCCGTGCTGCGCCGCCAATTCAACACCGGCGCGTGGACCGAGTGGCCCGAGCCGCTGCGCCGCCGCCAGCCCGACGCTCTGGCCCAGGCAACCGAGCAACACAGCCGCGCCATCGCCCAGGAACAGGCCCTCCAGTTTGCCTTCTCCCGCCAGTGGAATCAACTCCGCGAGGCCGCTGCGCGCAGCGCCATCCGCATTCTGGGCGACGTGGCCATCTTCGTCAACATGGATTCAGCCGACCTCTGGGTTCACCCCGAGATCTTCGATCTGGACGAGAATCTCAAGCCCCGCCACGTCGCTGGCGTGCCCCCCGACTACTTCTCACCCACCGGCCAGCGTTGGGGCAACCCCATCTACCGTTGGGACGTGCTCGCCGGGCGCGGCCCCAAAGAGACGGAATTTGCCTGGTGGATCCAGCGCATCCGCCACACTTGCAAACTCTACGACATTATCCGCCTGGACCACTTCCGCGGCTTTGAGGCCTTCTGGTCCATTCCCGCCTCCGAGGAGACGGCGGTCCATGGCGAATGGGTCAAGGCGCCAGGTCTGGCCCTCTTCCGCGCACTGGAATCGGCTCTGGGGCCCCTGCCGCTGGTGGCCGAGGACCTGGGCATGATCACCCCCGAGGTCGACGCGCTCCGCCACTCGCTTGGCCTGCCGGGAATGAAGGTCGTGCAATTCGGCTTTGGCGACAAGGGCGCGCACATCCACCTGCCCCACCGCTACACCCCCGATACCGTGGCCTACACCGGCACCCACGACAACAACACCACCCTGGGCTGGTGGCAGGCCGCCGGCAAGGCCGAGCGCGCCGCCATCGAGGCCTATGTCGGTCCGGTAAGCAAGCAGCCGGTCTGGCCGCTCATCTGGGCCATCGAGGCAAGCGTGGCGCAGATCGCCGTGGTCCCGGCGCAGGACCTGCTGGAACTGGGCGCCGAGGCCCGCATGAACACCCCCGCCCTTGCCGCGGGCAACTGGAGCTGGCGCGCCCCGGAGACAAGCTGGACTCCCGAACTGGCCTCGCGCCTGGCCGACCTGGCCGAGGCTACCGACCGCGACAACGACCCTCTGGGCAAAGCTGCGAAATAGGGATTTCGTTGCTTTGAAAGGGCGTGGTTTCAACCGCGCCGTGTACCGGAGGGAGCAGGGGCCTTCAGGCCCCTGAAAGCAGACTTGCAATATAAGTGGCTTTAGCCACGGGCCTTTCGTTTATGCTGCGGCTTCAGTCGTGTCGTGTGTCGGAGGGAGCAGGGGCCTTCAGGCCCCTGAATGCAGACTTGCAATAAATTTGGCTTTAGCCACGGGCTTTTCGTATATGCTGCTGAGATGCGGCTCGCGCCTCAAGAAACCCGTACGTATCTGGTCACCGCAGTGACGGCCGAACGCCGCAGCCTATTTCAGGTCACAGCCACGGCGGAATTGCTGGAGCAAACCATTTTCGACTACCACCGTCAGGGGAAATTTCTCTTGCACGCCTTCGTCATCATGCCTGACCATTTTCACGCTCTAATCACGCCTGCACCTGATGTGTCGCTTGAAAAAGCGATGCAGTTTATCAAGGGCGGCTTCTCCTTCCGCTTGAAGAGCAAGCTCGATGTATGGATGCGCAGCTTCAACGAGAGCCAGATCTCGACTGAAGAGAAGTTCATGAGCTGTGTGCGGTATATCGAGGAAAACCCGGTACGCCGAGGACTGGTGGCGACGCCGGATGCCTATCCCTTTAGCTCCGCTGCCCGTGGAGCGTTGGACCCCATGCCTATCCATCTTGCAGGGCGGTGGAAATAAGACCCGAGCCTAAAGGCCTCGCATTAAGCCTGCTGTATTCAGGGGCCTGAAGGCCCCTGCTCCCTCCGTTGGAAAGAAAGCCATCCGTAAAAAAGTGAATATGTCCTGATGAAAAGCGAGCCAAGATACTTTCTTCAGAACATGATGCTCCACGTTGGATAAATGCCTCTAGCCCGTCCGAAGAGTTCTTGTAGAGTCAATTCAATGTATGTGCCTGTGACGGTATTCACGAGGATAAACTTGAAACGCAGTTTAAGGCTTTGAGCCACGAGCAATTCAGCGGTGGTCAGCGCGAAGAAATAGCCCCTGAAGTCCTTCGGCAGTTTGCGATTGCTCGACTTCACCTCGCAAACAACTATATTGTCTAGATTGCGCGCGATCTCCGCAGGATCATCCAGGTTCACGGTCGCCAAAAGTTTCACTACATCGAACGCCTTGCCGTAAACCACGAGATTCTTTTTCGCGAACTCAACCAATAGCAGCCGCTTCTGTTTGGCGGTCGGTATGACAAATCCAGTACCGCTTTGCATCAATATCTGTGCCGCCCTCTTCGCGGTCTGGTTGCGACTCGCTTCGGCGAGTGCCGCTCCCGCTTTCGCCTCTGTCCCCTCGACCACTTACCGTCCTCTTTTCGCCTTGGACTTCGCAGATGGTGCAAGCGCTGAAATGGGCACATCCTCGGAAACTGCAAAAAGTACCGAAGGGTTAACTTTAAGAGCATCCGCAATCTGCCATATGTTCACCAGGCTGACGTTGCGCTCTCCGCGTTCAATGCCGCCAATGTAGGTCCGGTGGAGGCTGGCCAATTCCGCGAGCCGTTCTTGAGAGTATCCACGACTCTCCCTTATCGCCCTCATCCGTAATCCAAAAGCGACTATTCGATCCATTTGAGCGAGATTGTAGAGCTATTAGGCAGGACTCGTCTGCAGACGATAAGTAGCTATATGATGGGAGGGACAAGAGAGTTAGGCGATAACGCCCAAAATCGAGGTTTGTTTTGGGAAAAAGTACTTTCCCAATTGTACTTGGACGAGCCGTGAGGGACTTCTGCCACACCAATGCCTCATTCGACATCATCTGGTCCACCTCCGGAGAGTTACGGTTCTTCGGATGGTCCGATGGTGGCTGTTGGATGCTTGCGGCTGCGATCCAGCAGCGTTGGAGTGGGGAATTGTATGCTCTTTCTCGCACGGGATCTGACGCGCAGCATGTCGTGGTTCGCATCGACAAGATTTTTATCGATCAGGATGGTCCTGCATTTGGCAAGGCCCTCATTCGTAGATTTGAGAGACAGGAAGGTTTTCAAGTAGGGTCGCTTCGGCTAGTACCGTTCTGCGCGACAATGGGCGGGGATATACCAAAGCCTGAGAAGCAGGAAGAGATCATTGCTGGAATCTGCAATCATATCCCTTCGACTTATACGTCGGACCCAAAAAGAGCGGCGTTGTAATATGTTGCGGCCTGGGGACAAACCGTATGGGGATACTTTGAGAAATCACTACTCGACAAACTAGGCGTAGAAGTTGAAACACATGGCAAGATGCCCGATGTTGTGTTGCACTATCCCGACCGCAATTGGCTTCTGCTGGTAGAGTCTGTTACCAGCCACGGCCCCGTCAACGGAAAGCGACACGCGGAATTGGCAAAGCTCTTTGCCGGGTCCAAGGCGGGTCTAGTTTACGTTACCGCATTTCCCAATCGATCCATCATGAGCCGTTATCTCGGGGAAATAGCATGGGAAACTGAAGTCTGGGTTGCCGATGCTCCTTCACACTTGATCCATTTTAACGGGGAGAGATTTCTCGGTCCTTACGCCTCCCAGTAGCCGGTGACAGGTCCACGTCGCTGGGGCGGCTGTTCCCTGAAACCCCACCCCCATAGTCAGGAATTTCCCCAAAAAATCCACTTGACCAGGGGTGGTCAGAGATATTCGCTCTTCCTTCTATCACTTACCAAAATGACTACTGAGAGATTTGCAGCCATTGGTCCGATTTCCGGTGAGCTCGACCTCTCCGGTGTCCGAATAACCGAAAAGCTTCAGCTTTCCGCTTTCCCTAAAACCGGCAAGCTACAGCTTCACGTTCAGCCAAAAATCAGTAAGCTATAGCTTCACATTGTTCAAAAACCGGTAACCTGAAACGCATCATTTTCCCTGACCCCTACTGCTGACTATGCCGTATAAGAAGGCGAAAGAAAAGGGAAACAGCCGCAAACTGGCGCTTCCCAAATTGCCCAATTTTGCGCAAAAAGTGTTCATGTATATGTGAACCCTTTTTGGCGCGCGAAGCCTGAAAATCCCGCCCTTTATTCGCCGTTTGTTCTCTGACCCCTGATCTCTGATCCCTGACCCCTGTTTCAGAACGGAATGTCTTCGTCGGAGATTTCGGCTTGCTGGCTGTACTCATCCGGGGCGTCAGCGGCTGCCGGGGGACGCTGGTCAAAGCTGGCCGCCGAACTTGCCGCACGTCCGCCGCCCGAGCCTTCTTCGCGAGCAGAGAGCAGCGACAGGTCGCTGATGATGACCTCGGTGCGGTATATCTTCTTCTTGGTGTCCTTGTCTTCCCAGTTGCGCGTGTTGAGCCGGCCCTCGACGTACAGCTTGCTGCCTTTCTTTACGTAATCCCTCACAATCTCGGCCAACTTGGCGAAGGCGACGATATTGTGCCATTCGGTCCTGTCGGACCAGTTTCCAGACACGTCTTTCTGCCGTTCGCTGGTTGCCAATCCGAAGCTGGCCACCAGGGTGCCGCTGGGGGTGGTCCGAATATCGGGGTCTTTGCCTACGTTGCCTAAAAGGATGACTTTGTTTACGCTCTTGGCCATGTTGGTTTACTCCATTCGATGAAAAGCATAGCAGACCAACAGTGTTTGCGGGCAAATATCAGGATGCGCGAAGCCTCGAACGCCCCGAACGCCGTCAGCAAACCACGGAATATTTCTGGAATGGTTGGACCTCAGGGAAGTGCAAAGATGGAAGCGACAGGCGCCGTCGACGAACATGGAATGAGGCTTTCTGCTCCCTGCCAGGGTCCCCAACGAGCAGTGTTTGCTCGCTGGGGTGGCTGCTCCCCTGGCCGTTTACTGCTTGCCGAAGCGGTAGACGATGCCGAGGGTAAAACCACGGCTGGACTGAATGGTTGAGCCGAAGCCGGTGAAGTAGTACTCGGGAGCAACACGCAGTCCGATGTTCGGAGTCAGGTTGTACTCCACGGGAATGCTGGCGCCGGCGGCGAAGACGTAAGCATCCATCCAGAGCCCCAGCCCGGTGGAGAGAATGGTGCTGTGGTTGGTGTCGCCGGAAAAGTTCCCTTTTTCAAACCCGCCCAGGACGCGGCCGGAGACCGAATACTTGGGCTGCACGTAGAAACGATACGTGGGGCCGGCCAGAACGGCATACTGGCTGATGGCCACGTTGGTGATGGCGTTGTTGGTTATGTTATTGGGACCGCCCACGTAGGCGGTTGCGTAATAGCCTCGGCCATCGATCGTCACTCCTAGCCGCTCGTCGAAGTAGCGGGTGACGCCGACGTTCCAGGCGTACTCGTGCGCGCGCTCCAACTTGGCGCCGGGCTCAAAGCGCAGGTAGCCCATGCCGGTATACGCCTCATAGCGGTGGGAGTAGGCCTCGTGAATGGCAGCCGCACGGCGCTGCGCACGGCGGGCCTTGATGCGGGCCTGCACACTTAACTGGCCCTGGGACTGGGCGGCGGGCTGCCCGGCCTGGGTCTGGGCGGGGGCCGCGGGGCTGCTGCTCGAAGTTGAGCTTTGGGCCTGAGCGGCGGTGGCGCGGCGTTGCGCACGGTGGGCCTTGATGCGGGCCGGGACGTTCAACTTGCTGTGAGACTGGACGGCGGGCTGCTCGGCCTGGGCCTGGTTGGGGGCCGCGGGGTTACTGCTCGAAGTTGAACTTTGGGTCAGAGCGGCGGTGGCTGCGACGATATTCAGTGCCAGCAGAAGGGCAATACGGCGAGAAAAATGCATCAATTTCGGATTTCCTCCACGGGAGTACGGAAGCAAGCCTGCACAGCGCTCCTCCCATTAGGTATTAAATCACCTTTGGGGGAGTCTTGGGGCGCGAACCGGCATTGGATTGGACGCGCGGCGAAGGAATATGGAGCCGATTGGGCTACGAATTGTCAGTACGATAAGCCACAAAATGCACTAGGATAATGGCCAGCGAGGAGCTACGCTTATGGGTCGAGTTTTACTGGGAATTCTGATGGGGATTGTGCTTGTGCCGGTTGCCCTGCTGGGGTGGCTCAGGTTTGGCCTTGTGCCGGTGGCAGTGGCCGACCCGCCCATGCCGCAGGAGCGATTGTTGACCGGAATGCCGCTCCATTTACGCATCGACCGGGAGATGGTGATGACCCCACCCATCCAGGCGGATGAGGCCAACCTGGTGACAGGCGCCGAGATCTACCGCGAGCAATGTGCCGCCTGCCACGGGTTGCACGGCAAGCCATCGCGGTTTGGCGCGCATATGTTTCCCGTTGCGCCGCCGCTATGGGAAAAGCACCGCCGCAGTGAGGTCGTTGGGGTGAGCGACGACCCTCCGGGCGAGACCTATTGGAAGATGGCCAACGGCATCCGGTTGACCGGCATGCCGGCCTACAAGAGCGTGCTGACCGAGACCCAGATGTGGCAGGTGAGCCTGCTGCTGGCCCATGCTGACAAGCAACTGCCCCCGGCGGCGGTGGAGATTCTGCGCGGCGAGCCAATGACGCCTGTGGCGGCTGGCCAAGGGACGAAAAAGTAGCGTGAGTTGGGTTTGCCGGTCGTCGTCCCGCTTGCCGGCACACATGCAAAATTTATTCGCAACAAGGATAGTCAGCAAATCAACACTTAACACCAGATAGGAGACCCCGGATGAAACAAAACAGAATTCTCAACTTCGCATTTCTTTTAGGAGCGTTCGCTCTCGCTTCAATCACGCCGGCCCTGGCGCAGGGCGGCGATTACTTCACCAACTGGCCAAAAGGCGCCTCGCCCCAGGAAGTGGGCAAGAAGGTAGCCGAACGTTTTGTTACCAGCCAGCATCAGTACACATTCACCATTCACTACGCTGAGGTCGCCACCTGGTATGGCGCGCTGAACTTTGCGCAGTTGACGAAAGACGAGACGCTGCAGAAGGAGCTGATTAGCCGCTTTGATCCTTTGATGCCGGGCGGCGCCGATGCCAAGCAGAGGCCGGTGCGTCGTCATGTGGACGACTCGATCTTCGGCGTCATTCCGCTGGAGATTGCCATCGAGACCAAGGATCCGAAGTATCTGACTGAGGGTGTATGGTGGGCGGACCGCCAGTGGGAAAACCCGCAGCCCAATGGGCTTTCCGCTGAAACGCGCTTCTGGGTCGACGATATGTACATGCTCACCATGCTGCAGCTCCAGGCTTACCGCGCTACCGGAGACCGCAAGTATCTTGACCGCCTGGCCAACGAGATGGTTGCTTATCTGGACAAGCTGCAACAGCCCAATGGCCTCTTCTACCATGCCGAGGACGTGCCCTTCTTCTGGGGACGCGGAAATGGCTGGTTCGCCGCGGGAATGGCCGAGATTCTGCGCGATTTGCCCAAGGATCATCCGCAGCGGGCACGCATTTTGGCCGGTTACAAGCGCATGATGGCCGCGCTCCTGAAGTATCAGGGCAAGGACGGAATGTGGCGCCAGTTGATCGACCACCCGGAGGCCTGGCCGGAGAGCTCCAGCACCGGCATGTTCACCTTCGCCATGATTACCGGCGTCAAATTGGGCGTGCTGGATGGTAAGAAGTACGGTCCCGCGGCCCGCAAGGGATGGCTCGCCGTGATTGGCTACATTGATCAGAACAGCGACGTGACGCAGGTCTGCGCGGGCACCAACAAGCTGAACGATTTGAGCTACTATCTGGCCCGACCGCGCCGCACTGGCGACTTCCACGGGCAGGCTCCGATTTTGTGGGCGGCGGACGCGCTGCTGCGGTAAAGATAACGGCTACGGATTCGTTCATCTGGCGGCGATTTTGTTTCGCAATCCCCAGACAAGCAGTGCAGCCAACCGCTATCGCTGCACTGCTTGTTAAAATCGAGACTATGCCCCTGACGGCGAGATTGACGCGGCAACAGGCGCTCGACTACTTTCATTCCCCCGATCTGATCGGGCTTGGCTTCGAAGCCGACGCTGTGCGCCGCCGCTTGCACCCCGAGGGCGTGGTCACCTACATCATCGATCGCAATATCAACTACACCAACTTCTGTACCGAGTACTGCACCTTCTGCGCCTTCTACCGGCCACTGACCGGGCCTCGCTCCGAGGAAGGCTACATCCTCGATTTCGAGACGATTTACAAGAAGATTGCCGAGACCGTGGAGATGGGCGGCACCGGCGTGCTGATGCAGGGCGGCATTCATCCCGATCTCAAGATCAATTGGTTCGAGCGGCTCTTCAGCGGAATCAAGCAGCGTTTCCCGCAGATCTGGCTGCACTGTTTGACGGCCTCGGAGATTCTGGCCATTGCCAGGTACTCGGAGCTGAGCCTGCGCGACACCATCATCCGTCTGCGCGACGCGGGCCTGGATTCCATACCCGGCGGCGGCGCGGAGATTTTGGACGACGATGTGCGGCGACGCATCGCGCGTATCAAGTGCAACACCGAGGATTGGGTCAGCGTGCACCGCACCGCGCACCAGTTGGGCATGAGAACCACGGCCACAATGATGTTTGGCGTGGGAGAGACACTGGAGCAGCGCATCAACCATTTTGAGGTGGTGCGCCGCTTGCAGGAGGAGACCGGCGGATTCACGGCCTTCATCCCTTGGAGCTTCCAGCCGAAAAACACGGCACTTGGCGGACGCGGTTGGGAAGAGGCGACAGCGGTCGAGTACCTGAAGGTACTGGCCATCTCACGGCTTTATCTGGATAACATCGATAACGTGCAGGCAAGCTGGGTGACGCAGGGATTGAAGGTGCTGGAGATCGCCCTGCACTTCGGCGGCAACGACGTAGGTTCGGTGATGCTGGAAGAGAATGTGGTCAAAGCCGCGGGGACGTCGAACTGCACCACGGAAGAAGAGCTGCGCCGCATCATTCGCGACGCCGGATTCAAGCCGGTGCAGCGGGATACGCTCTATCGGACGATGTTCTTGAACTGACACACAAAGAGGGACTAAAGATGAACACACAGCTTCTGCTCTCAATCCTTTCCTCTTCATTTGTTGCCGGGATTACGGGAGCTTATATTGGTCATTGGCTAACATATCGTAGAGAAAAGAAGAACAGACTCCAGCAGCAGCGGATTCAGTACTTGATTGATGCGTATCGCGCATTTGCAAAAGCAAATCATCACCCACGATTGTATGAAGTGGCAGATGATTTGGAACAAGCTATAGCAGACATTCAACTTCTTGGTTCGCCAGAATTGATTGTACTGGTACAGAAGTTCGCTCACGAGATGGGGACCAGACAAGAAGCTGGTTTGGATGATGTTCTCATGACAATCCGCAAGAATCTTCGCTCTGAACTTGGCGAGAAAGCTGTTTCTGGTAAGATTATCTGGCTTCAAATCAGCATGCCACCCAAATAAATACATTCGGTATCAAAGTTTATACACTATCTCTCGGAATATGAGATACAATTTCTTGATGTACGAATGGGACGAAGCCAAGCGCGAAGCGAACCTGCGGAAGCATGGGTTCGACTTTGATGATGCCGACATCGTGCTTGAGAACCCGAAGAGAATCACATTTGCGGAGAGTGGCCGCGGGGAGAAGCGGTGGCGGGATTTAGCCTTCGTTGAAACTGTCAGAAGCGTTCTCGCCGTCGTTTACACCATTCGGGGGTACAATATACGTATCATCTCGTTCCGCAAGGCTTCGCGAAAGGAGCGGCGAATCTATGACCATCTCCGGCAAACCAAGCAGAACTGATTGGGAGCGCGTTCGCAAAAGCATAGAGACGGACGAGCCGATCCCTTATGACCCGAATGACCCCGACGACGGCCCCTACGACCCCAACGACGAGGCAGCCACCGAAGCCTACTTCAAAAAGGCAACCATCTGGTCTGGTTGGCCGAATCCGGTAATAATTCAGAAGGATGGCGTTCCCGTAATTCCCAGCGAAAGAGCCGTTTCTAAAGCCATCAAACGCCGCGCCAAAGCCTCGTAGATGATAAAAAAGTTGAAAAAACTAGTCGGCGTCAGTTCTTATCACGAATGGGAAGTAAAAGAGTTGCGCAAGGACCGGGAGTTTGCTGTTGAGTATCTGAAAGCGGCCATGGAAGCTCTCGATAACCCAGAAGAGCGCGCCGGCGGACTGATCATGCTGCGAGCCGTGGCGGAGGCTTACGGCGGGGTGGGCGCGGTGGCGGCACAGGCAGGCATCAGCCGGGAATCGCTCTATCGGGCGCTGTCGCCCAAGGGCAATCCGACGCTGAAGACGCTGATCGTCGTATTGAAAACTGTTGGCCTTCGGCTTTCGGTTACGCCGGAGCAAAATGTGCGCGCCAAGCAGACAAGAACTCGCAGAGCTTCTGTCGCAGCTTGAAGCAGAACCAAAATCGACACGCCCTTGCCGAGTTGCCCAACTTTGTGGCACACTTGCAATCATGGGATGTAAAGACAAAGGCAGAAAAGAAACCAAGAAGGCGCCCAAGCCAAAGCCCAAGCCGGAACCCGCGCAGAAACGCGAAATCTTCACGCCGCCTCCGCCTAAGTAGGGCCAAAGCGCCAACCTCTCCGCAGTTCCGCGCTTGAGACGCGGAAGGGTTTTCTGTGCCCGGGAGGCTGTTTTGCGCCTTTGGCCTGATTCGGACGATCCGGCCGTTGCAAGCACCCTTGGAATAACCCTGACAAGCACACGTCACGGCAATTCCCGCTGAAAAGCGTTAACTTATAGGACAGGTTTTTTCTCCAGGGGGTATACCCGTGCGTTGGAAATCTGCCGTTACCCTTCTTGCCGCCATTCTGTTTGCATCCTCCGCCGCAGCGCAGGAGCCGGCCCATCCCGCCCCTGTTTTTGCCGGCTCTGCTCTGCCTGCCGTGCAACCGCCTGGCCGTCCGGCCATCGGTCTGGCGCTGGAGGGCGGTGGCGCCCTGGGTCTGGCTCACATCGGCGTTCTCGAATGGCTTGAGGAGCACCACATTCCCGTGGACCGCATCTCCGGCACCAGCATGGGTTCGCTGATTGGCGCCATCTATGCCACGGGTGGCACACCCGCCCAGATGCGCGCTCTGGCCGTCAGCGATACGTTTCCCCGTGTCTTCACCCTGCAAACTCCCTACTCTGACCTGAGCTTCCGGCGCCGCCAGGACCGCCGCGAGCTTACCGCCTCGTTGACCGTCGGTCTACGCCATCACCTGTTCCTGCGCAACGCTCTGCTCACCGATCGCGGCGTCAATGAGTTTCTCACCAGCACCCTGTCCAATTACAACAACCAAGAGCTGGATTACAACCAGCTCCCCATTCCCTTTCGATGCATGGCTACCGATCTGAACACGCTCTCATCGGTCACTTTTTCCTCTGGGCCCTTGCCCCAGGCCGTGCGCGCCTCTATCTCCATTCCTGGCGTCTTTCCTCCGGTCCAGGACCGCAACGGCCATTACCTGGTCGATGGCGGCATCCTCGACAACCTGCCCACCCGCACTCTCAAGCGCGACCTGCACGCCGATGTCATCATCGCCATCTACCTTGACGCTGCAGCTCTTTCCTATCCCGACACCAGTTCTATCCTAGGTATTCTTAACCGCGCCTTCGATGCCGGCGTCCAGCATAATGTTGCAGATGCCAAGCTGCTGGCTGATGTGGTGGTCAACGTGCCGGTCAGCAACTTCAAATCAATTGACTACGCTCATGCCACCCTGCTGATCGACGCCGGCTACAAGGCCGCTGAACAGAACCGCACCGCCCTGCTGCGTTATGCTCTCGACGCCGACGGCTGGAAAGCTTACCTGGAAGCGCGCGAAAGCCGCCGCATCCCGCGGCCCGGCATTTTACGCCAGGTCCGCGTGGAAGGTAGTGTGCCAGGGGCTGTTCGCGAGGTTCTCAGCGACATGAAGCCTATCGAAGGCCGGCCCATCGCGCCCGATTCAACGATCGATGCCCTCAAGCGGATTCAATCCAACGGTGGAATCAACGCCACCTGGGAGACCTTTACCCCAGCGCCCGCCTCTGTCGCGCCGCCTGCGGCGGGTACACCAGCGGCCGGCCTGCCAACCCCAGGCATACCCGTTCAAGATACCGGCATCCTGGTCCGCCTAAGTAACGATCCTATTGGCCCACCCTATCTCCTACTCGGCGCGGAATTAGCCTCTGCCACATCGAACATCAGCCGCGCTGAGATGACCCTCCGCCTGATCGATCAGAACCTCGGCGGTTTCGGCTCCGAACTGCGCGCCAACGCCCGCGTCGGCTACAAGACCGATCTCTCCGCCGAATACTATCGACTGCTCACTCCCAGCGGCTATTTCATCGAGCCGCGCGCCGGCGTCCTTCGCGAGCCGGTTTATATCTGGGCCAACCAGAAGCGCATCGCCGAACGCTTTCTGCAAAACCTTGACGTGGGCGTCGATGCCGGCCGCATATTCTCGAATCAACTGCAAATTTCAGCTCAGTGGCGCGCCGAGAACACGCGCTGGGGCTTGCGCACCGGCACCAGCGGGGGGCCGTATATCACCGGTACCGCGCAGACCGGTCTGCTGAACATTAAGATCGACAAGGCCGCCGCCGGCGCCATCTCGCCCAACGGCTTCCGCCTGTCGGCCTCGGCCGGCGCGCTCTACCATACCGTCGCAAGCGACAACGCACCGCTGGTCAAGTTCACCTTCAGCGCAACCCGCTCCTGGAGAGAGGTCAACATCTTCGGCCTCAATGGGGAGATCAACTCCTATTTGCGCGCCAACGTCGCCCAGCCTTACCTGTTCACCCTGGGCGGCCCTCTGCATCTCTCGGCTTCGTCCTTTGACGAGTTCCGGGGAACCGACACATATCTGGCTAGTGCAGGGTATATGCGCCGGGTTGCGGCCCTGCCCACCGGCTTGGGACAAGGTCTCTATGGCGTTATTGGCTATGAGGCCGGCGAGATCTGGTCGCCGCAAGCACACGCGATCCTCCGTCAAGATGGCATCACTGGCCTGTTGGCCAATACTCCCATCGGCCTGGTCACCTTCGGCATCTCCGTCGGCGACGCCGGCCATCGCAAGGTATTTGTCACCCTAGGACGGTGGTTCTGAGGGTTCATATTATGACTTCTCAAGCCGCCCAGACGGCAAAAAGGCCCTCCTTTTCGGGAGGGCCTTCGTGCGTAAAAACGACTCGCGGCTTACGCCACTACTTCAATGCCCATGGAGCGGGCGGTGCCCTTGATGCTCTTGATGGCCGTCTCGACAGAGGCGGCATTCAGGTCAGGCATCTTCTGCATGGCGATCTCGCGCACCTGTTTCTCGGTCACCTTGCCGATCTTTTCCTTGTTGGGCGTGCCCGAGCCTTTTTCGATCCCGGCCGCCTTCTTCAGCAATACCGGCGCCGGCGGCGTCTTGGTGATAAAGCTGAAGCTGCGGTCGGCATAGACGGAGATGACCACCGGAATGATCAGCCCGGCCATCTCCTTGTTGGAGGTGCGCGCGTTGAATTGCTTGCAGAACTCCATGATGTTGACCTGCGCCTGGCCCAGCGCGGGGCCGACCGGCGGCGCCGGCGTAGCCTTGCCGGCCTCGATCTGCAGTTTGACGTATCCCGTTATCTTCTTCGGAGGTGCCATGTTTCGGTTCCTTTGGAACCAGCTTCTAGCTCCTAGCCGCTAGCTTTTAGCTGGTCTGTTCCTGCTTGAAATTTTGAAGTTGCAACCACCCGCTCGTTCCCAACCGGCACCCGCTAGAAAGGTTCGCCGGCTAGAAGCTGGGAGCTAGAAGCCAGAAGCTGCTATTCAATCTTTTCTACTTTGCCAAATTCCATCTCCACCGGGGTGGAGCGTCCGAAGATGGTCACCATGACCTTCAGAGTCTCGCGATCTTCGTTGATCTCATCCACCACGCCGTTGAAGTTGGCAAAAGGTCCGTCGGTGATGCGGACCTGCTCGTTCTTCTCAAACTTGATTTTGAGCCGCGGCTTCTCCTTGGCGGTCTCGGAGCGGAAGAGGATTCCGCTGACTTCTTCCTCGCTTAGCGCTACCGGCTTGTCGCCCGTGCCCAGAAAGCCGGTCACCTTGGGCGTGTCCTTCAGGACGTGCCACAGATTGTTGTCCAGCTCCATTTCGACCAGCACGTAACCGGGCAGAAAGACCCGCTCCACAGTGCGCTTCTTGCCGTTGACAATCTCCGTCACCTGCTCGGTGGGTATCATTACCCGGCCTACCCGGTCTCCCAACCCGAAAGCCTCTACACGGCTCTGAATGGACTCGCGCACCTTGCGCTCAAAGCCCGAATAGGCGTGCAGTATGTACCACCTGAAATTCTCGTTGCGCACCGGCAGCGGTTGCGGCTGCGGCTCTGCCTGCTCGACGGCTTGTTCTGTTTGTTCAGCCTGTTCAGCTTGTTCAGTTTGTTCCGGCTGCACAGCCTGTTCAACCAGCTCAGCCTGTCCAACTTGTTCGACCTGTTCGGCTTGTTCTACTTGTCCGGCTTGTTCTGCTTGTTCCAATTCTTCTGCCATCATGTTCTCGTTTCGCGGTTCAACATCACTACTGTCCGCCCATCTTGTGCAGAAGCCAGTTCATGCCCGAGGAGAAAATCGAGTCCGTCACTAAGAAGAACAATCCAAAGATGAACACCGCGATGATTACTACCGTGGTCGTGGATTGCACTTCCTTGCGTGCCGGCGTAACCACCTTGCGCATCTCCGCGCGCACATCACTCAAAAAGCCCGTGAATTCGCCCCACTGCCCAAATACGCCGCCGATTAACTTCTTGTCTGACCGATCATCGCCGTTCGCCATTGTTGCCTTCCATGCCATGCTTGCAGTTCCTTCTCGCCCGGCGTAGCGCCTTGCGCATTCCTATTCAATCTGGCAGGGGCGGAGGGATTCGAACCCCCAAGTTCGGTTTTGGAGACCGACAGTTTAGCCGTTGAGCTTACGCCCCTAAAAAGAGATCAGGGATCAGAGATCAGAGATCAGTTTTCAGTGCCCGCTTCACAATGGACTAACTGACCCCTGATCTCTGTTCTCTGATCTCTGTACTACTTCGTTTCCTTGTGCACCTGGTGCTTACGGCAACGGTTACAGAACTTCTTGAACTCCAGACGGCCGGTGGTCGTCTTCTTGTTCTTGGTCGTCGAGTAATTCCGTTCCTTGCACACCTCGCACTGCAATGTAACAATTTCCCGCATTCAAAAATCCCTTCAGTTGTCAGTTCTCAGTTTTCAGTTATCAGCTCAAGAACCGCACCGTATTTCGTGCTGACAACTGACCACTGATAACTGACAACTCACTTGATAATCTCCGAAATCGTGCCCGCGCCCACTGTGCGCCCGCCTTCGCGGATGGCAAACCGCAGACCCTTTTCCAGCGCCACCGGCGTAATCAGCTCCACTGTCAACTGCACGTTGTCGCCCGGCATCACCATCTCCACGCCCGCCGGCAACTCCGCCACCCCCGTCACGTCCGTGGTGCGGAAGTAGAACTGCGGCCGGTAGCCCTTGAAGAACGGCGTGTGCCGTCCGCCCTCTTCCTTGGAGAGCACGTACACCTCGCCCTTGAACACCGTGTGCGGCGTAATCGAGCCCGGCTTGGCCAACACCATGCCGCGCTCCACATCCTCTTTCGGTGTGCCGCGCAGCAGAATGCCCGCGTTGTCGCCCGCCATGCCCTCGTCCAACTGCTTCTTGAACATCTCCACGCCCGTGCAAACCGTCTTGCGCGTCTCGCGGAAACCAACGATCTCCACGTCCTCGCCCACCTTGATCTTGCCGCGCTCAATGCGCCCGGTGACCACCGTGCCGCGTCCGGAGATGGAGAAGATGTCCTCAATCGGCATCAGGAAAGGCTTGTCCACCGCGCGATCAGGCCGCGGAACGTACTTGTCCACCGCCTCCATCAACTCGTCGACCTTGG
This sequence comes from Occallatibacter sp., assembly GCA_050011175.1. Lineage (GTDB taxonomy): Bacteria > Acidobacteriota > Terriglobia > Terriglobales > Acidobacteriaceae > Telmatobacter. Next base: position 228 of record JBEKJR010000012.1, on the reverse strand, counting down.
CCTCCCACTGTGCCTCGCCGTTCAGCGCGCCCAGCGCCGAGCCGCGAATCACCGGCACCTCATCGCCCGGGAACTGGTACTTGGTGAGCAGATCGCGCACCTCCATCTCCACCAGGTCGATCAGCTCCGGATCTTCCACCGCGTCGCACTTGTTCAGGTAGACCACGATGCACGGCACGCCCACCTGGCGCGCCAAAAGCACGTGCTCCTTGGTCTGCGGCATCGGCC